>NZ_JAGESB010000001.1:673881-1971738 GCF_017572865.1 Salmonella sp. 32082101201600294FB01SM01
TGNCCAACTGGCTGCGCCAGTTGTCGAACCCCGGTCGGTGGTTCTCATCCCCCCTGTAGGGGGGCTTTATGTGAAAAAAAAGCCCGTACTTTCGTACGAGCTCTTTCTTGAATATGGCGGTGAGGGGGGGATTGACTCGCTGCGCTCGCCCTTCGGGCAGTCTCCTCGCAGGCTCGTCGTCTGTCCAACTGGCTGCGCCAGTTGTCGAACCCCGGTCGGTGGTTCTCATCCCCCCTGTAGGGGGGCTTTATGTGAAAAAAAAGCCCGTACTTTCGTACGAGCTCTTTCTTGAATATGGCGGTGAGGGGGGGATTCGAACCCCCGATACGTTGCCGTATACACACTTTCCAGGCGTGCTCCTTCAGCCACTCGGACACCTCACCATATTGTATTGCTGCCTGACCACTTGGGAGGCAACGGGGCGCTACTATAGGGAGTTGCGCTAAAACGGTCAAGCAGAATTTACATATTCACTGTCGTTTGCTCATGCAATAGACATAATCCCCGCCCAAACTGGCGCGGGGAGGCAAATTAGCGCTGTGAATCCAACATTTCGTTGTTTTTCACCACATCCTGCGCTTTGCTGTAGCTTTCGATCAGCAGTTGATAGGCCGGGAATACCTGAGTATAAACGTCGGCCCACGCGGCGGCGTCTTCACGGTTCCAGGTGCCTTGCAGCTCAGAGGCGACCGCGGCAGTATCCATCGGTACGACGCCAGCCTGTACGATACGCGCCAGGGTGATCTCCTGCGCCATCTTACTGTAGGTACCGGATGCGTCGATCACGGCAAATACCTTATAACCTTCCGCTACCGCGCTAATGGCCGGGAATGCCATGCACACGCTGGTAATCGTCCCGGCAATGATCAGCGTCTTACGACCCGTCGCTTTTACCGCCTTAACGAAATCTTCGTTATCCCAGGCGTTAATTTCACCTTTGCGCGCAATATACTGCGCATGTGGCGCATTAGCGTGGATCTCCGGGATCAGCGGGCCGTTCGGACCTTGCGGTACGGATGCCGTGGTAATGACCGGCATTTTCGCTAACGTCGCCATCTTCGCCAACGCCGCGGCGCGAGCGCGTAATTCCGGCATTGGCATATCGCCTACGGTCTGGAAAAGACCGCTTTGATGATCGATTAAAAGCATCACGGAATCGTTAACATCAATTACCGGGCGCAAACCATTAAAATTAGCAGGACTTGACATCGTGTTCTCCTTCATGTTTTCAGATTTGGCCAAAACGGCCGGAGTTGAAATCGCGGACTGCTTCTGCGATCTCTTGTTTCGTGTTCATAACAAATGGGCCGTAACCCACAATCGGTTCATTCAGCGGCTCGCCTGATAACAGCAATACGCTGGCGTCGCTGCTGGCCTCAAGGTGCAGCGTTTTCCCTTGCTGGCTCAATACCACCAGTTGCGCTTCGTTGACCGGCGTCGTGCCGTTCACCGTGATATTGCCTTTCAGTACCACCAGCGCGGTGCTCCATCCTTCCGGCTGTGCCAATGTAAGCTGGCGATTGCGTTGCAGGCGCATATCCCAGACATTGAGCGGCGAGAAAGTGTGCGCTGGGCCTTTTGTCTCTTCATAACGCCCTGCGATGACCCGCACGACTCCGGCGTCATCCGGCAACGTAACGGTCGGGATAACATCGTGGGTAATGCTTTGATAACCCGGGGTGGTCATTTTGTCCTTCATGGGAAGGTTAACCCACAACTGCACCATTTCCAGTTCGCCGCCCCGACGGGTAAACGCGTCGGAGTGGAACTCTTCATGCAAAATGCCTGCGCCTGCGGTCATCCACTGAACGTCGCCCGGGCCGATAACGCCGCCGCGACCGGTAGAGTCCCGGTGCTCGACTTCGCCACTATAAACAATCGTCACGGTCTCGAAACCGCGGTGTGGATGCTCTCCAACGCCGCGTTTTTCATTACCCGGCGTAAATGTGTGCGGCCCGGCATAATCCAGCAGCAGGAATGGACTCAACTGCTGCGCATGTGACTGATAAGAAAAGAGTGAACGAACCGGAAATCCATCGCCAACCCAGTGCGGGCGAGGTGCGGTATAGACGCCTGTAATCTGTTTCATGGTGTTCTCCTCAGTGGCGTTGTCTTGATGTGAATAAGCTTATATTCATGACAAAAGGTTCGGTAGTGGCTAAAATGGCTCATACCGTTCCATTAATAGGACAATGTAATGATAAAAACGGATCTCAATGATTTTGCGTGGTTTGTGCATGTGGTCGAAGAGGGTGGGTTTGCCGCGGCGGGGCGTGCGCTTGATGAACCAAAATCAAAACTGAGCCGGCGTATTGCGCAACTGGAGGAACGGCTGGGCGTGCGATTGATTCAGCGAACTACCCGGCAGTTTAACGTTACCGAAGTGGGACAAACATTCTATGAGCACTGTAAAGCGATGCTGGTGGAAGCTCAGGCGGCGCAGGATGCCATTGCCGCATTGCAGGTAGAGCCTCGCGGTATCGTGAAGCTGACCTGCCCGGTGACGCTGCTGCATGTACACATCGGCCCAATGCTGGCGAAATTTATGGCGCGTTATCCTGATGTTTCGCTACAGCTTGAAGCGACCAATCGTCGGGTGGACGTCGTAGGGGAGGGGGTGGATGTGGCGATTCGCGTCAGGCCGCGCCCGTTTGAAGATAGCGACTTGGTGATGCGCGTCCTGGCTGACAGAGGGCATCGCCTGTTTGCCAGCCCGGATCTTATCGCACGGATGGGAATCCCTTCCGCGCCGGCGGAGTTGAGTCATTGGCCAGGGCTAAGTCTTGCATCCGGCAAGCATATCCACCGCTGGGAACTTTACGGCCCGCAGGGCGCGCGTGCGGAAGTCCATTTTACCCCGCGTATGATTACTACAGACATGTTGGCGCTACGCGAGGCGGCGATGGCGGGCGTGGGGCTTGTGCAGTTACCTGTCTTAATGGTGAAAGAACAGCTGGCCGCCGGTGAACTGGTCGCGGTGCTGGAAGAGTGGGAGCCCCGGCGGGAGGTTATTCATGCTGTGTTCCCATCCCGGCGAGGATTATTACCTTCCGTACGCGCGTTGGTCGATTTTTTGACGGAAGAGTATGCGCGGATGGTGGAAGAGTAACCTGCTCGTCATTCATCGACTTAATGGACGCAAAAAAGGCCGGTTAAACCGACCTTTTATCCAGCCGCCCTTCAGGGCGTGAGGAGACAATTAGCGACTACGGAAGACAATGCGGCCTTTGCTCAGGTCGTACGGGGTCAGCTCAACGGTCACTTTGTCGCCCGTCAGGATGCGGATGTAGTTCTTACGCATTTTACCGGAGATGTGTGCAGTAACCACGTGACCGTTTTCTAACTCTACGCGGAACATGGTATTAGGTAACGTTTCGAGAACGGTACCTTGCATTTCAATATTGTCTTCTTTGGCCATCTAATCCTCTGGGGTATCACTACCATAATTTGAACCGGCAAGATAATGCCGAACTTCTTTTGATAAGTAAAGATTTGTGCGTTTAAAACACAGCAAACCAGGTTTAGCACATGATTCCGCGACACACGACAACGCCGCGTTATACACCCTTTCCCTGATACTACCGCCTGATGTATCGACATAAGCGCAACATATAAGGGAACGGTGAAATAAACGATGGGCGTTACCTGACAACGGGCTGCGGGATAATATGCTAAACCAATTCTGCGGCAGCAATTATAACACCCCAATAAAAAATGTGCCGAAAACATTCACTTCCGGGGCAAAAATAATGTCCGCGGCACCCAAAAACGGGAGGCCAGCGGTTGTTGGCGTAAGGCCGCGAGGTGATCGAGGTAGTCACGACGTGGAATTTCAATGGCGCCGAGCGAGGCGGTATGACTATTAATTACCTGACAATCAATAAGTTTACCGCCGTGACGGGTAAATTCAGCGCAAAAAACCAGCAGTGCGGTTTTAGAGGCATTCTCCTGGCGGCTAAACATCGATTCGCCGCAAAACAGCGCCCCCTGCGAGACGCCATACATCCCGCCGACCAGTTCCTGATCACGCCACACTTCAATGGAGTGCGCGTGGCCCAATTCATGTAATCGGCGATAGGCTTCCTCAATACCACGCGTTATCCAGGTGCCTTCGTCACGGTGATTGGCGCATCCATCAATGACCCGATCGAAAGCGTAATTGAGCGTCACGCGGTAAGGGGATGCGTTGTGAAAGCGCTTCATGCTGCGACTGAGGTGAAACTTTTCAGGCCACAGCACGGCGCGCGGATCGGGCGACCACCACAGAATCGGGTCGCCCGGCGAGAACCACGGAAAAATCCCGTGCTGGTAGGCCATTAACAACCGGGCAGGGCTGAGATCGCCGCCCAGCGCCAGTAAACCGTTAGGCTCGCGTAAAGCGCCTTCCGGCGAAGGGAAGGCGATAGAATGTCGGGAAAGCTGAACCAGACGCATGACGGCGAAACTCCAGTACGCAAGTCGGATCGTTCAATAATAGCTTACAGACGTTGTTTAAACTGATAATAGCGCCCTTGTCCGGCTAACAATTCTGCATGAGTGCCTCGCTCAATGATGCGCCCGTCGTCCATTACGATGATTTGATCAAAACGGGCCAGACCGCGCAAACGGTGCGTCACCATCAGGACGGTTTTCTCGCGCATCACATCGGCAAGTAATTCCAGCATTTCGCTCTCGGTGGTCGCATCCAGCCCCTCAGTGGGCTCATCCAACAGCATTAACGGGGCATCGTGCAACAGCGCGCGGGCGATGGCCAGGCGACGAAGTTCGCCGCCGGATAGCAGACGACCGCCTTCGCCGAGCCAGCTATTAAGCCCACTATCTTCGAGCAGATTTTCGAGGCCGACGCGACGCAGCATGTCGGAAAGGGCTTCGTCGCTGGCATTGGGCGCCGCCAGTAATAAATTATCACGCAGTGTGGCGCTGAACAGGTGGACACGCTGCGGCACCACGCTGATAGTCTGGCGTAAGGCGGATTCGCTCAGCGAGGATAGCGGAAGATCGTTGAGCAGAATTTCGCCTTGTTGCGGGTCCCAGGCGCGGGTGAGTAGCTGCAACAGCGTTGATTTTCCGCAGCCGGTACGCCCCAGAATAGCGACATGCTCGCCAGGATTAGCCTGTAATGAGAGGGCATTGAGCGCATTAATCGGCTGGTCGGGATAACGAAACGAAACGTCCCGCAGGGTGAGTGTGACCTTTTCCGGCGCGGGAGTTTCTGCCTGCGGAAAGGTCACCTCCGGTTTTTGCTCCGTTAATTCAGTGATACGAAGCGCAGAGGCGATAACCTGCCCCAGATGCTGGAATGCGCCGGTAACGGGCGCAAGCGCCTCGAAAGCCGCCAGCGCGCAGAAGACAAACAGCGCGATGAGCGCGCCGGGCTGCGTATTGCCGCCAACGCCGCCGGAGGCCATCCACAACATTAACATCACCGCCAGCGCGCCAATCAGCAGCATTAACGCCTGTGATAAGGCGGTCAGTTCAGACTGTCGGCGTTGGGCCTCATGCCATTGTAATTCGGTGGCTTCCATTTGCGCCCGATAGCGTTTGCTGGCGCCAAAAATGGTGAGTTCCGCCTGGCCCTGTAACCATGACGTGAGCTGTTGGCGATACTGACCGCGTAGATGCGTCAGATTTTGGCCGGTATTTTTGCCGGCGCGATAAAACACCGGCGGCATAATAAACAGCGTCAACAGCATAATGCCGCCCAGCGTGATCGCCAGCGTCACGTCGAGAACGCTAAGCCCCAGGGTGACAATCATAATCACTACAAAAGCGCCGACCAGCGGGGAGATGACGCGCAAATAGAGATGATCCAGCGTGTCGACGTCGGCAACGATGCGATTCAGCAGTTCACCTTGCTGATATCGCGCCAGACCCGCGGGGGAGAGCGGTAGAAGTTTGCTGAAGGTGTAAATACGCAGATGTTGCAGCACGCGGAACGTGGCGTCATGACTTACCAGACGTTCAAAATAACGACCGGCGGTACGGGTAATGGCCGCGCCGCGCACTCCGGCTGCCGGGAGCATATAGTTAAAACTGTAAATTCCCGCGAAGCCTGCGATAGCGGACGCGGACAGGAACCAGCCGGAAAGCGTCAGCAGCCCGATACTGGCAAGCAGGGTCAGGATTGCCAGCGCAATTCCCAGCGTTAGCATCCATTTGTGGCGTTTATAAAGCGTCAGATAAGGGAGTAGCGCGCGCATTTAAATATCCTCCTGACGGTGAGCCAATAACGTCGCAAAAGCGCCGTTGGCGGCGCTGAGTTCGGCATAACTGCCTTGTTCGACAATCGCGCCATCTTGCATAACCCAGATAGCGTCCCAGTCGGCGAGATCTTCCAACTGATGCGTCACCATTAATGTGGTCTGGCGTTTTGACGCCGCTTTTAACGCCTGCATGACGCGTTGCTCGCTGTGAGCGTCCAGGCTTGCCGCCGGTTCATCCAGCAGTAGCAGTTGACAGGGATTAAGTAGCGCACGGGCGACCGCTACACGCTGTGCCTGGCCGACGGAAAGTCTGCTGGCATGATTGCCGAGCGGGGTGTCTACTCCCTGCGGCAGCAGCGGTAAAAACTCGCTTACCCATGCGGCGTCAAGCGCGGCATAAAGTTCCTGCTCGCTGGCGTCCGGGCGCGCCAGTAATACATTTTCGCGTAGCGTCGCCGCAGGTAATTGCGGGTTTTGTCCGACCCAGGAGAGATGCTGGCGCCAGGATTCCGGCGAGAGATCGCGAAGCTCGACACCGTTAATACGCAAAGATCCCTGATAGGAGAGAAAACCGGATAATACATTCAACAGAGAGCTTTTACCGGAACCGCTGCGTCCTACCAGGACGGCGCGTTCTCCTGCCGCTAATGAGAAATTCAGCGGCCCGGCAAGCGTTTTGCCTTCTGGCGAGGTGATAATAAGATTGACTGCGTCAATGGTTACAGGTTCGTTTTCCGCCAGCTCAACTTCGCCGCGCGCCGGGTGGGCGAGGGGTGTTTCCAGAAATGTCTTCAGACTATCCGCCGCGCCAACCGCCTGCGCCTTAGCATGATAAAACGTGCCGAGGTCGCGTAACGGCTGGAAAAACTCCGGCGCGAGGATCAAAGCGAGGAACCCGGCGGCGAGCGTCACACCAGTACCGTAATGACCAAAGTTCAGCTCGCCCAGGTAAGAGAAGCCAAAATAAACGGCGACCAGCGCAATAGAAAGCGAGGTGAAAAACTCCAGCACGCCGGAAGATAAAAAGGCGAGGCGCAGTACTTCCATCGTGCGTTGACGAAAATCCTGCGATGCTGCGCGAATGTTCTCGGTTTCCGCTTCTCCACGACCGAAAATTCGCAGCGTTTCCATCCCGCGCAGACGGTCAAGAAAATGGCCGCTTAGCCGGGCAAGCGCCAGGAAATTGCGGCGGTTGGCGTCAGCCGCGCCCATTCCCACCATCGCCATAAATAGGGGAATGAGCGGGGCAGTGCCCAGCAGAATCAGCGCCGCCGCCCAATTTGACGGGAAAATCGCCGCCACGATTAAGAGCGGTACGCAAACGGCAAGCGCCATTTGCGGCAGATAGCGCGCATAATAGTCATGCATATCGTCAATCTGTTCCAACACCAGCGTCGCCCAGCTACCGGCGGGCTTGCCCTGAATCCAGGCAGGGCCGGCTTGCTGCAGACGATCCAACACCTGACGGCGGATCTCAAAGCGAATATGTTGTCCGGCATGAAAACCGACACGCTCGCGCAACCACACCACCCAGGCGCGAAGGACAAAGACCAGTATCAGCAGGATAAAAGGGAGCAACAGCGCTTCCCGTGGAATGTTCTCCATGATCATATGTTGCAGGATACGCGCCATGATCCAGGCCTGAGCGACAATTAATACGCCACTCATGAATCCCAACAGGCGGGAAATATTCAACCACCGTTGGGAGATTACGCTTTGCTGTTTTAACCAGCGGGTCAGCTCTTTTTGACGGGTTTTATTCATTGCACGCTTAGCAGGTGAGTTATTAGAATTTCAGGCAGGGGCAATGTTACAACGACGCAAAAATAAAGGCGACTTATAGTCGCCTTTTTTACTTTTGTTACTGATTTGTAAAAACTATTTGCTCGCGTCGGCCAGACCATCGAGATAGCGTTCAGCATCCAGCGCCGCCATACAGCCCGTACCTGCAGAGGTGATCGCCTGACGGTAAATATGATCCATAACGTCACCCGCCGCGAATACGCCAGGGATGCTGGTTTGTGTGGCGTTGCCATGGGTGCCGGACTGAACTTTGATATAACCATTTTCCAGCTCAAGCTGGCCTTCGAAGAGCGCCGTGTTTGGGCTATGACCGATGGCTACGAAAAGTCCGGCGATATCCAGCGTCTCGATATTATCGCTCTGCTGCGTGTCGCGAAGACGCAGACCGGTGACGCCCATCTGATCGCCGGTCACTTCTTCCAGCGTCCGGTTGGTGTGCAGGATGATATTGCCATTTTCGACTTTATCCATCAGGCGCTTAATAAGGATTTTTTCAGCGCGGAAACCGTCACGGCGATGGATAAGATGCACTTCCGAAGCGATGTTGGACAGATAAAGCGCTTCTTCAACCGCGGTGTTGCCGCCGCCGATCACCGCCACTTTCTGGTTGCGGTAGAAGAAACCGTCGCAGGTTGCGCAGGCGGAAACGCCGTGCCCTTTAAAGGCTTCTTCCGATGGCAGCCCCAGATAGCGCGCGGAAGCGCCGGTCGCAATGATCAACGCATCGCAAGTGTACTCTGCGCTGTCACCTGTCAGACGGAACGGACGATTTTGCAGATCCACTTTGTTGATGTGATCAAAAATTATCTCGGTTTCAAATTTTGCCGCATGTTCATGCATGCGTTCCATCAGCAGCGGGCCGGTCAAATCGTTTGGATCGCCGGGCCAGTTTTCCACTTCCGTCGTGGTAGTCAGTTGACCGCCTTTTTCCATACCGGTAATAAGTACTGGCTGTAAATTTGCGCGCGCGGCATACACCGCCGCGGTATATCCCGCCGGTCCTGAGCCCAGAATAAGCAGCTTACTGTGTTTGGTCGTGCCCATGAGATCCCCATAGTTGTTGGCAGACAATGAGCAGAATTGTAGGGAATTTACAGACGTAAAAAAAGAGCATAACGATTTTGTTAACAATATGTGTAATAGCATGAACCGATGAACGACCGGGACAGCGACGTTATCATCACAAATTTTACTTGAAATCGGTAACTTATAAGGTGACGAAATGACAGTTTACCGCCCTCTCTAATGAATAACTGGCATGTTGTACTAAAAATCGATGTTTTGCTTTGACAATCACCTGCTGTTTTGCGAAAACATTCGAGGAAGAAAAAAACTGTGTTATGTATGTGCTGCATAATCATGCATGTAAATACCATGTTTACCGGGCTAGTGAAATCTACGCATGGCGTGGACAGACGCCATTCGTGATGTCGATAGCTGCCGCGAGGCAACGGTCTTCTCACCATAGACCAGGCATTGCGCGCCGTTAATCCCTCTGGGTTTCGGTCTATTGTGATGGGCAGCGACTCTGAACAGTGATGTGAGTAGAGTCAGGCAGGAGTAGGGAAGGAATACAGAGAGACAATAATAATGGTAGATAGCAAGAAGCGCCCTGGCAAAGATCTCGACCGTATCGATCGTAACATTCTTAATGAACTGCAAAAGGATGGGCGTATTTCCAACGTCGAGCTTTCTAAACGAGTAGGGCTTTCGCCGACACCTTGCCTTGAGCGTGTGCGTCGGCTGGAGCGACAGGGGTTTATCCAGGGCTATACGGCGCTGTTGAACCCGCATTATCTGGATGCGTCACTTCTGGTATTCGTTGAGATTACCTTAAATCGCGGCGCGCCGGATGTGTTTGAACAGTTTAATGCTGCCGTGCAAAAGCTTGAAGAGATTCAGGAGTGTCATTTGGTTTCCGGCGATTTCGACTACCTGTTGAAAACCCGTGTACCGGATATGTCAGCGTATCGAAAACTATTGGGAGAGACGTTGCTGCGCTTGCCAGGTGTGAACGACACCCGAACTTACGTAGTGATGGAAGAGGTAAAACAGAGTAATCGTCTGGTTATTAAGACACGCTAACACGGAACAGGTGCAAAATCGCCGTAGTTTGATTACACTCCTGTTAATCCATACAGCAACAGTGCCGGGGCAACCCGGTGCTGTTGTCCGTTTTAGCATCGGGCGGGAAAAGCCTGGAACCTGGAGAGCCTTTTTTGAGCCAGGAATATACTGAAGACAAAGACGTCACATTGACGAAGTTAAGCAGCGGGCGCCGACTTCTGGAAGCGTTGTTGATACTTATTGCCCTTTTTGCCGTCTGGTTGATGGCGGCCTTGTTGAGCTTTAACCCTTCGGACCCCAGTTGGTCGCAAACCGCCTGGCATGAACCCATCCATAATTTAGGCGGCGCGCCGGGCGCGTGGCTGGCCGATACACTGTTCTTTATTTTTGGCGTAATGGCCTACACCATCCCTGTCATTATTGTCGGCGGGTGCTGGTTTGCGTGGCGTCATCAGTCTACGGATGATTACATCGACTATTTTGCTGTGTCGCTACGCCTTATCGGCGTGCTGGCGCTGATTCTCACTTCCTGCGGTCTGGCGGCCATTAATGCCGACGATATCTGGTATTTCGCCTCCGGCGGCGTAATTGGCAGCCTGTTAAGCACCACGCTGCAGCCGTTGTTGCATAGTAGCGGCGGAACGATAATGCTTCTCTGTATTTGGGCTGCCGGGCTGACGCTCTTTACCGGTTGGTCCTGGGTTAGTATCGCCGAAAAATTAGGCGGCTGGTTGCTTAATATACTGACCTTCGCCAGCAACCGTACCCGGCGTGATGATACGTGGGTTGACGACGAAGAGTATGATGACGAATACGATGAAGAAACCGACGGCGTGCAGCGTGAATCTCGCCGGGCGCGTATTTTGCGCGGCGCGTTGGCGCGTCGTAAGCGACTGGCTGAAAAATTCAGCAATCCACGGGGCCGTCAGACCGATGCCGCGCTCTTTTCCGGCAAACGGATGGATGATGACGAGGACATTCAGTATAGCGCGCGCGGCGTCGCTGCCGATCCCGACGACGTTCTGTTTTCGGGCAACCGTGCGACGCAGCCGGAATATGATGAATATGATCCGCTGTTAAACGGCCATTCTGTTACCGAACCGGTTGCCGCCGCTGCGGCCGCAACTGCCGTCACCCAGACGTGGGCAGCGTCCGCCGATCCCATAATGCAAACGCCGCCCATGCCGGGGGCTGAGCCGGTTGTCGCGCAACCGACCGTGGAGTGGCAGCCCGTACCGGGGCCGCAAACCGGCGAGCCAGTTATCGCGCCTGCGCCGGAGGGGTATCAGCCGCATCCGCAATATGCTCAACCGCAGGAGGCGCAAAGTGCGCCGTGGCAGCAACCTGTGCCTGTCGCTTCCGCGCCGCAATACGCCGCGACGCCAGCGACCGCAGCAGAGTATGACTCTCTTGCGCCGCAGGAAACACAGCCGCAATGGCAGGCGCCGGATGCCGAACAACACTGGCAGCCGGAGCCGACCCATCAGCCGACGCCGGTTTATCAGCCGGAGCCGATAGCGGCTGAACCTTCCCACATGCCGCCGGTTATCGAACAGCCGGTTGCCACCGAGCCTGAACCTGTCATAGAAGAGACCAGACCCGCCCGTCCTCCGCTTTACTATTTTGAAGAGGTGGAAGAGAAACGCGCCCGTGAGCGCGAACAACTGGCGGCATGGTATCAACCGATTCCGGAGCCGGTAAAAGAGAACGTGCCGGTCAAACCTACGGTATCTGTCGCGCCATCCATACCGCCAGTGGAAGCGGTAGCCGCCGCCGCGTCGCTTGACGCAGGTATTAAGAGTGGCGCTCTGGCAGCAGGCGCCGCGGCCGCTGCGCCTGCATTTGGTCTGGCTACCGGCGGCGCGCCGCGTCCGCAGGTGAAAGAGGGGATTGGTCCGCAACTGCCGCGTCCGAACCGCGTTCGCGTGCCGACCCGACGGGAACTGGCGTCGTACGGTATTAAGCTGCCGTCACAGAGGATTGCAGAAGAAAAAGCCCGCGAGGCGGAGCGCAATCAGTACGAGACGGGCGCGCAGCTAACCGATGAAGAAATAGATGCAATGCATCAGGACGAGTTAGCCCGTCAGTTTGCGCAGTCGCAGCAGCATCGTTATGGTGAGACGTATCAGCATGATACTCAACAGGCAGAAGATGACGATACCGCTGCGGAAGCTGAATTAGCCCGCCAGTTTGCCGCTTCGCAACAGCAGCGATATTCCGGCGAGCAACCCGCTGGCGCGCAGCCGTTCTCACTGGACGATCTGGATTTCTCGCCAATGAAAGTATTGGTTGATGAAGGCCCGCACGAACCGCTGTTCACGCCGGGTGTCATGCCCGAATCAACGCCTGTTCAGCAACCGGTAGCGCCGCAGCCGCAGTATCAGCAGCCGGTAGCGCCGCAACCGCAGTATCAGCAGCCGCAACAGCCGGTAGCGCCGCAGCCGCAGTATCAGCAGCCGCAGCAGCCGGTAGCGCCGCAGCCACAGTATCAGCAGCCGCAGCAACCGACAGCGCCGCAGCCGCAGTATCAGCAGCCGCAACAGCCGGTAGCGCCGCAACCGCAGTATCAGCAGCCGCAACAGCCGACAGCGCCGCAAGACAGCCTGATTCACCCGCTGTTGATGCGTAACGGCGACAGTCGTCCATTACAGCGTCCGACGACGCCGCTGCCTTCGTTAGATCTTCTGACGCCGCCGCCGAGCGAAGTTGAACCGGTAGATACCTTTGCGCTGGAGCAAATGGCGCGTCTGGTTGAAGCGCGTCTGGCGGATTTCCGCATTAAAGCTGATGTGGTGAACTATTCGCCAGGCCCGGTCATTACTCGCTTTGAACTGAATCTGGCCCCGGGCGTTAAAGCGGCGCGTATCTCCAACCTTTCCCGGGATCTGGCGCGCTCATTGTCAACGGTAGCCGTACGCGTTGTGGAGGTCATTCCAGGCAAACCTTACGTAGGGTTGGAATTGCCGAACAAGAAACGGCAAACCGTTTATCTGCGCGAAGTGTTGGATAACGCCAAATTCCGCGAGAATCCGTCGCCGCTTACCGTGGTGTTAGGTAAGGATATCGCGGGCGATCCGGTAGTGGCGGATCTGGCGAAAATGCCTCACCTGCTGGTGGCCGGTACGACCGGTTCCGGTAAGTCGGTCGGAGTTAACGCCATGATCCTCAGTATGCTGTATAAAGCGCAGCCGGAAGACGTTCGCTTTATCATGATCGACCCGAAAATGTTAGAACTCTCGGTCTATGAGGGTATACCGCATCTGCTGACAGAAGTTGTTACCGACATGAAAGACGCGGCTAACGCGTTACGCTGGAGCGTCAATGAGATGGAGCGTCGCTATAAGCTGATGTCCGCGCTCGGCGTGCGTAATCTGGCTGGGTATAACGAGAAAATCGCCGAAGCGGCCCGCATGGGACGTCCGATTCCGGACCCGTACTGGAAGCCGGGCGACAGTATGGATGTTCAGCATCCGGTTCTGGAAAAACTGCCGTATATCGTGGTACTGGTTGATGAATTTGCCGACCTGATGATGACCGTCGGTAAAAAAGTTGAAGAGCTGATCGCGCGTCTGGCGCAGAAAGCGCGCGCCGCGGGGATTCACCTGGTACTGGCGACGCAGCGTCCGTCGGTCGATGTGATTACTGGTTTAATTAAAGCCAACATTCCAACCCGTATCGCTTTTACCGTATCCAGTAAGATCGACTCCCGCACCATTCTTGATCAGGGTGGCGCTGAGTCGCTATTGGGAATGGGGGACATGCTCTATTCCGGACCAAACTCCACCATGCCGGTACGTGTCCATGGGGCGTTTGTGCGTGACCAGGAAGTCCATGCGGTGGTGCAGGACTGGAAAGCGCGCGGTCGTCCGCAATATGTGGATGGCATTACCTCCGACAGCGAAAGCGAAGGTGGCGGTGGCGGTTTTGACGGCGGCGAAGAATTAGATGCGCTATTCGATCAGGCCGTTAATTTCGTCACCCAGAAGCGTAAAGCGTCCATTTCCGGCGTTCAGCGTCAGTTCCGCATCGGCTATAACCGTGCGGCGCGTATTATCGAACAGATGGAAGCGCAGGGTATTGTCAGCGCTCAGGGGCATAACGGTAATCGTGAAGTGCTGGCTCCGCCGCCTTTTGAGTAAACCTGTAAGCCGGATGGCGCTGTGCAGGCTGCCATCCGGCAACAAAATTCAGTATTTTCTTCTTTCCTCATGCTGATTTTTGGCCTGGAATAGAAAGCAAAAGGAGCTCCTGGTCGGGAGTGTCGAAACCTGAGGAATAATGATGAAAAAAATGGCAATCGCCTGTGCATTACTTTCAAGCGTTGTAGCCAGCAGCGTATGGGCTGACGCCGCCAGCTCTCTGAAAAGCCGTCTGGATAAAGTGAGCAGCTTTCATGCCACCTTTACTCAAAAAGTCACCGATGGCAGCGGTGCCGCGGTGCAGGAGGGACAGGGTGATTTATGGGTTAAGCGGCCAAATCTATTCAACTGGCATATGACGCAACCTGACGAGAGTATTCTGGTTTCTGACGGCAAAACGTTATGGTTCTATAACCCGTTTGTAGAACAGGCTACCGCCACGTGGTTGAAAGATGCCACCGGAAATACACCGTTTATGCTGATTGCCCGCAACCAGGCCAGCGACTGGCAGCAGTATAATATTAAGCAGGATGGCGATAATTTTGTGCTGACGCCGAAAGCCAGCAACGGCAATCTGAAACAGTTCACCATCAATGTGGGACGCGACGGGACTATCCACCAGTTTAGCGCCGTAGAACAAGACGATCAGCGTAGCGCCTATCAGCTAAAATCCCAGCAAAACGGCGCTGTTGATCCGTCAAAATTTACGTTTACTCCGCCGCAAGGGGTAACGATAGACGACCAACGTAAGTAGAGGCGATGAGTGAGCAATCTGTCGCTCGATTTTTCTGATAATACGTTTCAACCGCTGGCCGCGCGGATGCGGCCGGAAAATTTAGCGCAGTATATCGGCCAGCAGCATTTGCTGGCCGCAGGTAAGCCGTTGCCTCGCGCTATTGAGGCCGGGCATCTGCACTCCATGATTTTATGGGGGCCGCCAGGGACGGGGAAAACCACGCTCGCTGAAGTGATCGCCCGCTACGCCAGCGCCGATGTCGAGCGTATTTCCGCCGTCACTTCTGGGGTAAAAGAGATTCGCGAAGCTATCGAGCGCGCCCGCCAGAATCGTAATGCCGGTCGCCGTACCATCCTGTTTGTCGATGAAGTGCATCGCTTTAACAAAAGCCAGCAGGACGCCTTTTTACCGCATATCGAAGATGGCACTATCACCTTTATCGGCGCGACCACGGAAAATCCCTCTTTTGAGCTGAACTCGGCGCTATTGTCGCGAGCGCGGGTCTATCTGCTGAAATCGTTGACCACTGACGATATTGAGCAAGTACTGGACCAGGCGATGCAGGACAAAACGCGTGGTTACGGCGATCAGGATATCGTGTTACCGGATGAGACACGGCGAGCGATTGCTGAGCTGGTCAATGGCGACGCGCGGCGCGCCTTAAATACGCTGGAAATGATGGCCGATATGGCGGAGGCGGATGATAGCGGCAAACGCGTTTTATTGCCCTCCTTGTTGACCGAGATCGCCGGCGAGCGCAGCGCGCGTTTTGATAACAAAGGCGATCGCTTCTACGATCTTATTTCCGCCTTACATAAATCAGTGCGCGGCAGCGCGCCGGATGCCGCCCTCTATTGGTATGCCCGTATCATTACCGCGGGAGGCGATCCGCTGTACGTGGCGCGTCGCTGCCTGGCGATTGCCTCGGAAGATGTGGGTAATGCCGATCCGCGCGCGATGCAGGTCGCTATTGCCGCGTGGGATTGTTTCACCCGCGTTGGTCCGGCTGAAGGCGAAAGGGCGATCGCGCAGGCTATCGTTTATCTCGCCTGCGCGCCGAAGAGCAACGCCGTCTATACCGCCTTTAAGGCTGCGCTGGCCGACGCGCGCGAACGTCCTGATTATGACGTTCCTGTCCATCTGCGTAATGCGCCAACCAAACTGATGAAAGAGATGGGTTATGGCCAGGAGTACCGCTATGCCCACGATGAGCCCAATGCCTATGCTGCGGGTGAAGTGTACTTCCCGCCGGAAATCGCGCAAACGCGCTATTATCATCCGACAAATCGTGGTCTGGAAGGCAAGATTGGCGAAAAGCTCGCCTGGCTGGCTGAACAGGATCAAAATAGCCCCACAAAACGCTACCGCTAGTGTAAACGTTGCGGTAAGGTTATCTCTAAATATGATGCTCCAGGTATCATGGCGTTGATGATGAATCTCGTTATGCCTGATAGCACGTTGCTTATGAGGTCTGCGGGTATAGCGCAATGGATGCGTTGTTGCTGTCGTCGGTCAGGTAAGGCGAAAACGTCGCTATTACGTAAACGCGGTTTACGTTCATCAATACAATCAGAGGCGATCATCAATTGATCGCGTTTCCTTTTATTATTCGATAAGCACAGGATAAGCATGCTCGATCCCAATCTGCTGCGTAATGAGCCAGACGCAGTCGCTGAAAAACTGGCACGCCGGGGCTTTAAGCTGGATGTAGATAAGCTGCGCGCTCTTGAAGAGCGTCGTAAAGTTTTGCAGGTCAACACGGAAAACCTGCAGGCGGAGCGTAATTCTCGATCGAAATCCATCGGCCAGGCGAAAGCGCGCGGGGAAGATATCGAGCCTTTACGCCTGGAAGTGAATAAACTGGGCGAAGAGCTGGATGCGGCGAAAGCCGAGCTGGATACCTTGCTGGCGGAGATCCGCGATATCGCGCTGACCATCCCAAACCTGCCTGCGGATGAAGTGCCGGTAGGTAAAGATGAAAACGACAACGTTGAAGTCAGCCGCTGGGGTACCCCGCGTGAGTTTGATTTTGAAATCCGCGATCACGTCACCTTAGGGGAAATGCACTCCGGCCTCGACTTTGCCGCCGCGGTTAAGCTGACCGGCTCCCGTTTTGTGGTGATGAAAGGACAGATTGCGCGTATGCATCGCGCATTGTCGCAGTTTATGTTGGATCTGCATACGGAACAGCACGGCTATAGCGAAAACTACGTGCCGTATCTGGTTAACCACGACACGCTGTATGGCACCGGTCAACTGCCGAAATTCGCAGGCGACTTGTTCCATACCCGTCCGCTGGAAGAAGAAGCAGATAGCAGTAACTATGCTTTGATCCCGACGGCGGAGGTTCCGCTGACCAATCTGGTACGCGATGAAATCATCGACGAAGATCAGCTGCCGATTAAAATGACGGCGCATACGCCTTGTTTCCGTTCTGAAGCAGGTTCTTATGGTCGTGATACCCGTGGCCTGATTCGTATGCATCAGTTTGACAAAGTTGAGATGGTGCAGATCGTTCGCCCGGAAGATTCTATGGCTGCGTTGGAAGAGATGACCGGCCACGCGGAAAAAGTGCTCCAGCTACTGGGACTGCCGTACCGTAAAATCATTCTGTGCACTGGCGATATGGGCTTCGGCGCCTGCAAAACCTATGACCTCGAAGTCTGGGTTCCGGCGCAGAATACCTACCGCGAGATCTCTTCCTGCTCTAACGTCTGGGACTTCCAGGCGCGTCGTATGCAGGCACGCTGCCGCAGCAAGTCCGACAAAAAGACCCGTCTGGTCCATACCCTGAATGGTTCTGGTCTGGCGGTAGGTCGTACCCTGGTGGCCGTGATGGAAAACTATCAGCAGGCTGATGGCCGCATTGAAGTGCCGGAAGTATTACGTCCGTACATGAACGGACTGGAATATATCGGCTAATCCTCGCTTTCTCCTCTTCTAAAAAGCGCCTTCGGGCGCTTTTTTTATGCCAGTTTGATACCGGACAATAATCCCTACCCTATTAGGGGTAATACTGATTTCGAATGAAGGTCAGTTTTTAACGCTATTTTTCTATTTTTTCGATATATATCAGACTTTATAGCGACGTTATCGCTATATAAAATTCTATACATCGTTTTATTGTTTTTTTTATTGTGAGCAGCAGAGTGAGCCCTTATGAAAACTAAGATCCCTGATGCCGTGCTGGCAGCCGAGGTGAGCCGTCGTGGTTTAGTCAAAACCACCGCGATAGGCGGCCTGGCGATGGCCAGTAGCGCATTTACCCTGCCATTTACCCGCATCGCTAACGCCGCAGAGGCGATAAGCCCGGCGAAAACCGGCGAGAAAGTCGTCTGGAGCGCCTGTACGGTAAACTGTGGCAGCCGTTGTCCGCTACGTATGCATGTTGTGGATGGCGAAATCAAATATGTAGAAACGGATAATACCGGAAACGATGATTACGATGGCCTGCACCAGGTTCGCGCCTGCCTGCGCGGTCGTTCTATGCGTCGTCGCGTCTATAACCCGGATCGGCTCAAGTATCCGATGAAGCGCGTCGGCGCGCGCGGCGAAGGTAAATTTGAGCGTATTAGCTGGGACGAAGCCTACGATATCATTGCTACCAATATGCAGCGTCTTATCAAAGAGTATGGCAACGAGTCCATTTATCTGAACTATGGCACGGGTACGCTGGGCGGCACTTTGACACGTTCATGGCCGCCAGGAAAAACGCTGGTCGCCCGTCTGATGAACTGCTGCGGCGGTTATCTTAATCACTACGGTGATTACTCTTCCGCGCAAATCGCAGCGGGTCTGAATTACACCTATGGCGGCTGGGCGGATGGCAATAGTCCATCCGACATTGAAAACAGTAAGCTGGTGGTGTTGTTTGGTAATAACCCTGGCGAAACCCGCATGAGCGGGGGCGGTGTAACGTATTATCTTGAACAGGCGCGGCAGAAATCAAACGCGCGGATGATCATTATCGATCCTCGTTACACCGACACCGGCGCCGGTCGCGAAGATGAGTGGATTCCGATTCGTCCAGGTACCGATGCGGCGCTGGTCAATGGTCTGGCATATGTCTTAATCACCGAGAACATGGTCGATCAGCCGTTCCTGGATAAATATTGCGTCGGTTATGACGAAAAAACCTTGCCTGCCAGCGCGCCGAAAAACGGTCACTACAAAGCCTATATTCTGGGCCAGGGTAAAGACGGTATTGCGAAGACGCCGGAGTGGGCGGCGCAAATTACCGGTATTCCGGCGGATCGCATTATTAAGCTGGCGCGAGAAATCGGCAGTGCTAAACCCGCCTATATTTGCCAGGGGTGGGGGCCACAGCGTCATGCTAATGGAGAAATCGCCACGCGCGCCATCTCAATGCTGGCGATCCTGACGGGTAATGTTGGGATTAACGGCGGTAACAGCGGCGCGCGCGAAGGGTCTTATGCCCTGCCATTTGAACGTATGCCCACGTTAGAAAACCCGGTTGAAACCAGCATCTCCATGTTTATGTGGACCGATGCCATTGAACGCGGCCCGGAAATGACGGCGCTGCGTGATGGCGTGCGGGGGAAAGATAAGCTGGACGTGCCGATCAAAATGATCTGGAACTATGCTGGCAACTGTTTGATTAACCAGCACTCTGAGATTAACCGCACCCACGAAATCCTGCAGGATGACAAGAAATGCGAAATGATCGTCGTTATCGACTGTCATATGACATCGTCGGCAAAATACGCCGATATTCTGTTGCCTGATTGCACTGCTTCTGAGCAGATGGACTTTGCGCTGGATGCCTCCTGCGGAAACATGTCTTACGTTATCTTCACTGACCAGGCGATTAAACCACGCTTCGAGTGTAAGACGATTTATGAGATGACCAGCGAACTGGCGAAACGTCTTGGCGTGGAACAACAGTTTACCGAAGGACGGACGCAAGAAGAGTGGATGCGTCATCTGTACGAACAGTCGCGTAAATCCATTCCGAATCTGCCCAACTTTGAGGAGTTCCGTAAGCAAGGCATCTTCAAACAGCGTGACCCCGAAGGCCACCATGTCGCCTATAAAGACTTCCGCGAAGATCCGCAAGCGAATCCACTTACAACGCCATCGGGCAAGATTGAAATCTATTCACAGGCGTTGGCGGATATCGCCGCCACCTGGGAGCTGCCGGAAGGCGACGTGATCGATCCATTACCGATCTACACGCCAGGTTTTGAAAACTATAACGATCCGCTAACGGATAAATTCCCGCTGCAGTTGACGGGTTTCCACTATAAAGCGCGTGTGCATTCCACTTATGGCAACGTAGACGTACTGAAAGCCGCCTGTCGCCAGGAAATGTGGATTAACCCAATGGATGCGCAGAAACGCGGTATCAACAATGGCGATAAAGTCCGCATCTTCAACGATCGCGGCGAAGTACATATCGAGGCTAAAGTGACGCCGCGCATGATGCCGGGTGTGGTCGCCCTGGGAGAAGGCGCATGGTATGACCCGGATGCAAAACGCGTGGATCAGGGCGGATGTATTAACGTACTGACGACCCAACGTCCTTCTCCGCTGGCGAAGGGGAACCCGTCACATACGAACCTCGTTCAGGTTGAAAAGGCGTAAGGAGTAACCGATGACAACCCAGTATGGATTTTTTATTGATTCCAGCCGTTGCACCGGTTGCAAAACCTGCGAACTGGCCTGCAAGGACTACAAAGATTTGACCCCGGATGTCAGCTTCCGCCGCATTTATGAGTATGCGGGCGGCGACTGGCAGGAAGATAACGGCGTCTGGCACCAGAACGTCTTTGCCTACTATCTCTCCATCTCCTGTAACCACTGCGAAGACCCGGCCTGTACCAAAGTCTGCCCGAGCGGCGCGATGCACAAGCGCGATGACGGTTTTGTGGTGGTGAACGAAGAGGTCTGTATCGGCTGCCGCTACTGCCACATGGCCTGCCCGTACGGCGCGCCGCAGTACAACGCGGCCAAAGGTCATATGACCAAGTGCGACGGCTGTTATGACCGGGTGGCGGAAGGCAAGAAACCGATCTGCGTCGAATCCTGCCCGCTGCGGGCGCTGGACTTTGATCCGATAGACGAACTGCGCAAAAAACACGGTGAGCTGGCTGCCGTCGCGCCGCTGCCGCGCGCGCATTTCACGAAGCCGAATATTGTGATTAAACCCAACGCCAACAGCCGCCCGACCGGTGACACCACCGGTTATCTGGCCAATCCGAAGGAGGTATAAGATGGGAAGTGGATGGCATGAATGGCCGTTGATGATCTTCACGGTCTTTGGTCAGTGCGTGGCCGGTGGTTTTATTGTTCTGGCTTTGGCGCTGATGAAGGGCGACCTGCGCGCGGAAACGCAGCAGCGGGTGATCGCCTGTATGTTTGGTCTGTGGGTGCTGATGGGGATTGGCTTTATCGCCTCGATGCTGCATCTGGGCTCGCCGATGCGCGCGTTTAACTCGCTTAACCGCGTGGGTGCTTCCGCACTGAGCAATGAAATTGCCAGCGGCTCGGTGTTTTTTGCGGTCGGCGGGATTGGCTGGCTGCTGGCGGTACTGAAAAAGCTGCCGCCGGTACTGCGCACACTCTGGCTGATTATCACGATGGTACTGGGCGTCGTCTTCGTCTGGATGATGGTACGCGTCTATAACAGCATCGATACAGTACCGACCTGGTATAGCATCTGGACGCCGCTGGGCTTCTTCCTGACGCTCTTTATGGGTGGCCCGCTACTGGGTTATCTGCTGCTGCGCATCGCGGGCGTGAACGGTTGGGCGATGCGTTTGTTGCCTGCGGTGTCGGTGCTGGCGCTGGTGGTTATCGCCATTATGGCGGCCATGCAGGGCGCGGAACTGGCGACGATTCACAGTTCCATTCAGCAGGCGTCTGCTCTGGTGCCGGATTATGGCTCGCTGATGGCCTGGCGTATGGTGCTGCTTGCGGCGGCGTTGTGCTGCTGGATTGTGCCACAGTTAAAAGGGTATCAACCTGCGGTACCGTTGCTCTCTGTCGCCTTCATTCTGATGCTGGCGGGGGAATTGATTGGCCGCGGCGTATTCTATGGGCTGCATATGACCGTGGGCATGGCGGTAGCCAGCTAACGCGTTGACGCGTATTCGGCCTGCAGAACGTGCAGGCCGAATACGCCTTTAGCCGCCATCAATTTAAGGGATATAACCGGGGCGGAGAAGGTGCATATAAATCCATAGAGAAGAAAACGAAGCTAAAGGAACCATGAAATTTTTCGACTGAACAAAACGCCGATTTTGCGGGTTAGATCAATAAAAACAAGGGGATGAATTTTTAGCCTTTTAATATATTCACGTGCAGAATAAGTAAATCAAATCGATAGTCTCAAAACTTGCGGATCGCCCATGCGGAGCCGATTGACAATGTTTTTGGCGATGGCATGATGCGCATGAAATTTGAACTTCCTCACGGTTTTTATTCATGTCCACCTATACCCGTCCCGTCATGCTTTTGCTGTGCGGGCTACTTTTGTTGACCCTGGCCATTGCGGTACTGAATACGCTTGTGCCGCTGTGGCTTGCTCAGGCAAACCTTCCGACCTGGCAGGTGGGGATGGTCAGCTCGTCTTATTTTACCGGCAATCTGGTCGGGACGTTATTTACCGGGTATTTAATTAAACGCATTGGGTTTAACCGTAGCTATTATCTTGCCTCGCTGATCTTCGCCGCGGGTTGTGTCGGGTTGGGCGTGATGGTGGGGTTCTGGAGCTGGATGAGCTGGCGTTTTATTGCCGGTATCGGCTGCGCCATGATTTGGGTTGTTGTCGAAAGCGCGTTGATGTGCAGCGGAACCTCGCATAATCGCGGGCGCCTGCTTGCTGCCTATATGATGGTCTATTACATGGGGACCTTTCTTGGACAATTATTGGTCAGTAAAGTATCTGGTGAATTGCTGCACGTCCTTCCCTGGGTGACCGGAATGATTCTGGCGGGAATTCTGCCGCTACTCTTTACCCGAATTGTGAATCAGCAAACGCAGACACGTCATTCCTCTTCTATTAGCGCCATGCTGAAGCTACGCCAGGCGCGTCTTGGCGTGAATGGTTGTATTATTTCCGGCATTGTTCTTGGTTCATTATATGGCCTGATGCCGTTATATCTGAAGCATCAGGGGATGGCTAACGCCAGCATCGGTTTCTGGATGGCGGTGCTGGTGAGCGCCGGCATTTTGGGGCAATGGCCAATGGGACGTCTGGCGGACAAATTTGGTCGCTTGCTGGTATTACGCGTACAGGTATTTGTTGTCATACTCGGCAGTATTGCCATGTTAACCCAGGCAGCGATGGCGCCAGCTCTGTTTATTCTGGGGGCAGCGGGTTTTACGCTTTATCCTGTTGCAATGGCCTGGGCCTGTGAAAAAGTCGAACACCGCCAGCTTGTGGCAATGAACCAGGCGCTGTTGTTAAGTTATACGGTAGGGAGCCTGTTGGGGCCGTCTTTTGCTGCGATGTTAATGCAGAATTATTCAGATAATCTGCTGTTTATTATGATCGCCAGCGTATCGTTTATTTATCTGCTGATGCTGTTACGTAACGCCGGCCAGACGCCTAATCCTGTCGCCCACATCTGACTGTTCTCTGAATCGTATGCAGGACGTGAGTCTTGCATACTCTTTGTTTATGTTTTACGTAAAATAATTGACCTGCATAATTTTCTTGCTTTGCTGAAAAATAAAATGTGCCGAAGGTTATAATTTTGCGCTCCTCTATTTTCTCTCTTCGTCTTTACCGCGCATAATCCCCCGCTTCATTTATAGTAATAGCATTGTGTTCACGAAGGATCGCGTTATGCCGAATGTGCAGGAAAAACAGTTGCGATGGTACAACATCGCCCTGATGTCGTTTATTACCGTTTGGGGATTCGGCAATGTTGTCAATAACTATGCTAACCAGGGGTTAGTGGTTGTCTTCTCCTGGGTGTTTATTTTTGCGCTCTATTTCATTCCTTATGCCTTAATCGTGGGGCAACTGGGCTCAACCTTCAAAGAGGGAAAAGGGGGCGTCAGTACCTGGATTAAGCATACGATGGGGCCGGGGTTGGCTTACCTTGCGGCATGGACTTATTGGGTCGTGCATATTCCCTACCTGGCGCAAAAGCCGCAGGCGATACTCATTGCATTGGGATGGGCTTTAAAAGGCGACGGCTCGTTGATAAAAGAATATACCGTCGTTGCCTTGCAGGGGCTGACGCTGGCATTGTTTGTTTTCTTTATGTGGGTTGCTTCCCGGGGGATGAAATCGCTAAAGGTTGTTGGATCTGTGGCCGGAATTGCCATGTTTATCATGTCAATTTTATATGTTGTGATGGCAGTGACCGCGCCAGCAATTACAAACGTTGAAATTGCGACCACTAACATCACCTGGCAGTCATTTATTCCTCATATCGATTTTACCTATATCACCACCATCTCTATGTTGGTCTTTGCGGTTGGTGGGGCAGAGAAGATCTCGCCTTACGTTAACCAGACGCGGAATCCAGGAAAAGAATTTCCGAAGGGGATGCTCTTTTTAGCCGTCATGGTTGCGGTCTGCGCTATCCTCGGTTCGTTGGCGATGGGAATGATGTTTGATTCCCGGCATATACCTGACGATTTAATGACCAATGGACAATATTATGCATTCCAGAAATTGGGTGAGTATTACCATATGGGTAATTCATTAATGGTGATTTATGCCATTGCCAATACTCTGGGGCAAATCGCCGCGCTGGTGTTTTCTATTGATGCGCCACTAAAAGTATTGCTGGGTGATGCAGACAGTAAATATATCCCGCAGCGCTTATGTCGTACTAACGCTTCAGGTACGCCAGTTAACGGTTATTTGCTGACATTGGTGTTGGTCGCTATCTTGATTATGTTGCCAACGCTTGGCATCGGCGATATGAACAACCTGTACAAATGGCTGCTTAATCTCAACTCAGTTGTTATGCCGCTGCGCTATCTGTGGGTATTTGTCGCCTTTATTGCTGTCATTCGACTGGCGCAAAAGTACAAACCCGAATATGTGTTTATTCGCAACCGGGCGTTGGCGTTAACTGTGGGAATATGGTGTTTTGCCTTCACCGCGTTTGCCTGCCTTACCGGTATTTTCCCCAAAATGGAGGCGTTCACACCGGAGTGGACATTCCAGCTGACGTTGAACATCGTGACGCCTTTTGTCCTGGTCGGGTTGGGATTAATTTTCCCACTGCTGGCGCGTAGAAACACATAACGACGCTCTTTTCCACGGCGCTCCTGTCAGGCGAGCGCCTTTTAAGGTCACAGGTGCCTGGGTTCCAGGCGGAGACCATGGTATTAACAGGCACCGGGTCAGCAATAGTTGTCAGACCTTCAACCCAGCAGCAGATAAGCGACTCTGTATTTAATACCTGGTAAGCGCAATATTGTTAACCAGGCCTGTCTGACGGCGGGGTCGGGTATTTTAGCGGTAAGAGCGTTACCCATACAGCAAAACGGCTACCGTCATGGGTAGCCGTTTAAAAGCGGATAAGATAGCAGGCGATTAATACATCACTTTATGACCATACTGCTCAAGAATACCCTTTACACGCTCCATGGTCTCTTTTTTAGGCGGCTTCACGCCATCCAGTTTATATTCTTCGCCCATTGCCACCCATTTATGTTTGCCCAGCTCATGATAGGGCAGCAGTTCGATTTTTTCGACATTACCCATATCGCGGGTAAACTCACCCAGGCGATGCGCGGAATCATCGTCGTCAGACCAGCCGGGAACGACAACGTAACGGATCCAGACCTTCACATTTTTCTTTGATAAATACTGCGCGAATTCCAGCGTCCGGTGATTAGAGACACCGACCAGATTCTGGTGGATCTCATCATTCATCTGCTTGAGATCGAGCATCACCAGATCGGTAACGTCCAGCAGTTCATCAATCACCGGGTCATAACGGCGCACAAAGCCGTTGGTGTCGAGACAGGTGTGGATACCTTCTTTTTTACAGGCGCGAAACCAGTCGCGTACAAATTCTGCCTGCAAAATGGCCTCGCCGCCGGATGCCGTCACGCCGCCGCCAGAAGCATTCATAAAATGCCGATAGGTCACCACCTCTTTCATTAAGTCTTCAACGGTGATTTCTTTACCGCCATGCGTATCCCATGTGTCGCGGTTATGGCAATACAGGCAGCGCATCAGGCAGCCCTGGAAAAAGGTAATAAAGCGGATGCCTGGGCCATCAACGGTGCCACAGGATTCAAAGGAGTGAATGCGACCAATAACCGGCTTTTTATCAGCAGTTACTGCAACACTTTCATTTGTAATACAATCGGTTAAGTTACTCATATCGCTTCGGCTAGCTCTAAATAACATGGGGTTTATGGACACATTCCGGGCATGTTGAGCACCCTGGTAAGGGGGTTGCATCCTGTAAAAAAGCGGTACTGCGAGCGTAAATTTTGGACTACAGAATGTGTGGCTGTTCCAGAATGTGCTGCAATGGAGCTATTTTACCTCTATTCAGTATAAAATATACGGCAAATCTATGCTGTATAACTTGCACCACCAGAAATTCTGGCTCATTCATCAGCTCGTAACGCCCGAACCGCAATACATACTGCAAGTGTATCATCCATAGCGCCCTGGTTTTGCTGTTTATGATCCGCCTCTTTTTTCAAATGGTTGGCGCCGTTTTGTTGTGGTCAGAACGAAAATAATTCTCAACATAATTCAGATGTGTCCAAAGAACGTTATGCGCTGTCCAGCGCCTGGCGCCGCATTCAACATGCAATCAGGTCTAAATCTGATGTTATTTCTAAAGCCGGACTGATTCAATCTCTTAAATAGAGTGTGGCTTTAATCAAAAAATGAGAGCAACGGATTGAATTTTGCTTTCGCGGTAAATAATCAAAGGAGTTATTATGCCAGTTACGTTAAGTTTTGGTAATCGTCATAACTATGAAGTTAATGCTTCACGGCTAGTCCGTTTGATGAGTTCTGACAAAGAAGAAGCGCTATACATGGGGGTATGGGATAGGTTTAAGGACTGCTTCAGAACACACAAAAAAAGAGAGGTACTGGAGGTATTATATACACTCATCCATGGATGTGAACGTGAAAATCAAGCTGACCTTAATGTTGATACAGTCGGTATGGAGAAGATATATGCCTTTGCACAATTAAAACAATATGCTAATCCATCTCAACAAGACCGCTTTGTTATGCGTTTTGATGTGAGTCAGACACAAGTTTCATTTGAGATTGATGGCAAGGTTATTGATAAATGTAATTTGCATCGTATCCTCAATGTTTCAGAAAACTGTATTTTTAAAGTGATGGAAGAAGATGAAGAAGAGTTGTTTTTTAAAGTATGTATTAAGTATGGAGAAAAAATTGCTTGCTATCCAGAATTATTAGAAAACTTTGCTTTTAAACTTAGGCAGGAAGTTAATGAAGATGATGAAATTAAGGATGAAGTTTATAAGCTTATGCGATCTGGAGAAGATCGAAAAATGGCATGTGTTGAATGGAATGGTACGCTTACTGAGGATGAGATGGATAAACTACGCTGTCTTCAAATGGGGTCTTTTGAGATTTCTACCCAATTTTGTAAAATAGGTTACTGGGAATTAGAGGGAGAAGTCCTGTTTGATATGTTTCATCCAACACTTATCTATCTGCTACATGGATATATGCCGTCATTGTCATGTGATTTTACAGAAGCTAACACCATGCTGTTTTCTGATGTATTAAATAAGGATTATGATGATTATCAAAATAATAAAAGAGAAATTGATGCTATTCTGAGAAGAATATATAGATCACATAATAACACTTTATTTATAAGTAAAAATTCTGGTTGTCGAAATATGCTTTTATAAAAATTAAAAAGGCCCCACTGACATGGAGCCTTTTTTGTACGCTTTTTATAGCGTAATTTCAGTCAAACCCATTACATGGTCTGCGTGAAGGTACGAGTAATAACGTCCTGCTGCTGTTCTTTCGTCAGGGAGTTAAAACGTACTGCGTAACCAGATACACGGATGGTCAGCTGCGGATATTTTTCCGGATGTTCCATCGCGTCCAGCAGCATTTCACGGTTCATGACGTTGACGTTCAGGTGCTGACCGCCTTCGATGGACGCTTCGTGGTGGAAGTAACCATCCATCAGACCTGCCAGGTTAGTCTTACGAACTTCGTCGTCTTTACCCAGTGCGTTCGGAACGATAGAGAAGGTATAAGAAATACCATCTTTCGCGTAAGCAAACGGCAGTTTAGCAACGGAGGTCAGAGAAGCGACAGCGCCTTTCTGGTCACGACCGTGCATCGGGTTAGCACCTGGTCCGAACGGCGCGCCAGCACGACGACCATCCGGGGTGTTACCAGTTTTCTTACCATACACAACGTTAGAAGTGATGGTCAGAACAGACTGCGTCGGGATAGCGCCACGGTAGGTGGTCAGTTTCTGAATTTTCTTCATGAAACGTTCTACCAGGTCAACCGCCATGTCATCTACACGAGCGTCGTTGTTACCAAACTGCGGGTATTCGCCTTCGATTTCGAAGTCGATAGCCAGACCATCTTCGTCACGAATCGGTTTAACTTTCGCATATTTGATGGCAGACAGGGAGTCAGCCGCAACGGACAGACCTGCGATACCACACGCCATGGTGCGGATAACGTCACGGTCGTGCAACGCCATCAGAGAGGCTTCGTAGCTGTACTTGTCGTGCATGTAGTGGATAACGTTCAGCGCGGTGACATACTGTTTAGCCAGCCAGTCCATGAAGTGATCCATGCGATCCATCACTTCGTCGAAGTTCAGAACATCGCCTTTGATCGGTTCGGATTTCGGACCAACCTGCATTTTCAGTTTTTCATCAACGCCGCCGTTGATTGCGTACAGCATGGTTTTCGCCAGGTTTGCACGCGCACCGAAGAACTGCATTTGTTTACCAACGATCATCGGGCTTACGCAGCATGCGATAGCGTAGTCATCGTTGTTGAAGTCCGGACGCATCAGGTCATCGTTCTCGTACTGCAGAGAAGAGGTGTCGATGGAGACTTTAGCGGCGAATTTCTTGAAGTTCAGCGGCAGTTTTTCAGACCACAGAACGGTGATGTTCGGTTCCGGAGACGGCCCCATGGTGTACAGGGTGTTCAGGAAGCGGAAGCTGTTTTTGGTAACCAGAGTACGGCCATCAACGCCCATACCACCGATAGATTCAGTTGCCCAAATCGGGTCGCCGGAGAACAGTTCATCATATTCAGGAGTACGCAGGAAGCGAACCATACGCAGTTTCATGACCAGGTGGTCAATCATTTCCTGTGCGTCTTGCTCGGTGATTTTGCCTGCTTTCAGGTCACGTTCGATGTACGCATCCAGGAAGGTGGATACACGACCGAAGGACATTGCTGCGCCGTTCTGAGATTTAACCGCAGCCAGGTAACCGAAGTAAGTCCACTGGATTGCTTCCTGAGCGTTAGTCGCCGGGCCAGAGATATCGCAGCCGTATTTAGCCGCCATTTCTTTGATCTGACCCAGAGCGCGGTGCTGTTCAGCGATTTCTTCACGCAGACGGATAGTCGCTTCCAGATTTACGCCGTTTTCCAGATCGGATTGCAGAGACGTAAACTGCGCGAATTTGTCTTTCATCAGGTAGTCGATACCGTACAGCGCTACGCGACGGTAGTCACCGATGATACGGCCACGGCCATACGCATCCGGCAGACCGGTCAGAACGCCAGATTTACGGCAACGCAGGATGTCCGGAGTATAAACGTCGAATACGCCCTGGTTGTGGGTCTTACGGTATTCGGTGAAGATTTTTTTGAGCATTGGGTCCAGCTCGCGATTGTACGCTTTGCAGGAACCTTCAACCATTTTGATGCCGCCGAACGGGATAATCGCACGCTTCAGCGGAGCTTCAGTCTGCAGACCAACAATTTTCTCAAGCGCTTTGTTGATGTAGCCAGCGTCGTGAGAAGTGATGGTGGAAGCAACGGAGGTGTCAAAGTCAACAGGCGCGTGAGTGCGGTTTTCCTGTTTAACGCCTTCCATTACGCTGTCCCACAGCTTGGTGGTCGCGTCAGTAGCGCCAGCCAGGAAGGACTCGTCACCCTCATACGGAGTGTAGTTTTTCTGAATGAAGTCACGGACGTTTACTTCATTCTGCCAGTCACCTTTGGTAAAACCTTCCCAGGCTGTGGCTAACTTTTCATTAAGCTCGGACATGTAACACCTACCTTCTTAAGTGGATTTTTTATTTACTGCGTGTAATGGGCATCAACAGATTAATGATGCTCGTTACCACGCAGGTAAATGACCCAGTATGTCAACCCGACCAACAAACCGCCGCCGATAATATTACCGATCGTGACCGGAATCAGGTTATCAGTGATGAAGCTCATCACGGTCAGGTGAGAAAAACTTTCCGGAGACGAACCGACTGCGGTCCAAAACTCCGGTGTAGCGAAATCGCGTATTACAATACCCATAGGAATCATAAACATGTTTGCGATACTGTGCTCAAAACCGCTGGCGACAAACATGGCGACGGGCAGTACCATGATGAACGCTTTGTCCATCAGGCTACGACCTGAATAGCTCATCCACACGGCCAGACAAACCATCAGGTTCGCCAGAATACCGAGGCAGACAGCTTCAATAAAAGTGTGGTGCATTTTGTGGTCGGCGGTTTGCAGGACGTTAAGTCCCCATTGACCGTTGGCAGTCATATACTCGCCGGAAAGCCACATCAGTAACACGAAAAGCAGAGCGCCAATCAGGTTACCAAAATAGACGTTTAACCAGTTTTTAGCCAGTTGCCCCCAGGTGATGCGACCGCTAGCTTTAGCTACAACGATCAGAACAGTAGAGGTGAAAAGATCAGCGCCGCAAATAACACAGAGAATCAGTCCCAAAGAGAAACAGATACCCCCGATAAGTTTCGCCATGCCATAAGGCATCGCGCCAGTACCGGTTGTCGCAGTAATATAAAAAACAAAGGCAATTGAAATGAATACGCCGGCGGTAATCGCCAGATAGAAAGTCTTAAGCGGATGTTTCGTTGCTTTATAGACGCCTGCTTCTTCAGCCACTTTGGCCATTGCTGCAGGGAGTAAAAGGTCAAAAGGGTTGTCAGCTTTCACACTAACTCTCTCTTTATTAAGTCGGCGACGAGATACTAACAAAGCATTATAGATGAGAATTTGATATAGATCATATCTCGCCTGGCTTATAGGCCCGTAAGTCGCATGGCTTTTATGCAATTACGGTGTAACTTTTTGATTATTCTAATAAAAATAAATTTTAAAAATTATAAATAGAGTTGAATTTTTTCCTGACTCCTCCTGCTGCACGGTTAATTAATATGGAGTAATCAACAAATAAAGTAACATCACTATGTCAATTAATTTAATATCAACAACCAATATTTAACCTTGTTATTACATTTTTCGCCGTTTAGCGAAAATAAATAAAACGGGGCCGCAAAGGCGCCCCGTAATATAACGCAGCCGAGAGGGTAAACCTACCCTAAGTCACTCATATGGCCTTATTTTGACCAGTATGCTGCTTTCGCGCGCTGTAATTTATCATACGCTTTTAACAAGGACTGATGCGCCGGGAACGCTTGTAGATCGTGGTCGACAGCCGGTAGCCCGTAAAAAGCCGCTTCACCGCTAAGCGCGGCGCTGGCGGCTTCTACAGCCTCCGCGCCATACATTTTTATAAAAGCATTGAGATATTGCAGCGGCTGACGCGCATCCTCTTGCGACAGGAGCAGCAGCGTTTGCAGGCAACGGTAATAGTTTGCGCGTGCCGGACTAAAGACCGACGAATTGAACTCCATCGTCCATTCTGTCCAGATTAGCGCCTGCTCCAAATCGCCGCCCGCTAACGCTAGCATTGCTTTTAATTCGCCGACGCGCAGTGTATACCAACCATTGTCCGCTCCGGTCGCCAGACCCAACAGTTCACGCACGCGGGTGAAATCGTCAAAACCTTCTTCATCCAATTGTTCAATCAGATTGAGATAGTCTTCTTTATTCCAGGCGCTACCGGGCAGCGAAAGCAGAGTCTCACGAAGATGGCTACCCATATTGTTGTTGGCCAGCCACAGATCTTCGGCAGGATAAATATCAGACATTCCCGGTACGATAATACGACAGGCGTATACGCCGAGATGCTCGTAATCGGCAATGTAAACTTCTTTATCTTCAGCAGCAAAGATGGCCATCAGCGTGGCGAATTCTTCTTCGGTAGTGCCGGAAAAACTCCAGTCCGTGAACGGGTAATCGGCGTCCTGTTTGAACAGATCCCAGGAAATCAGGCCGCTGGAGTCGATGAAGTGGGTCTCCAGATTAGTGTGCTCCGCGACTTCTTCATCATCGAACGTTGGCGGGGTGAAGACATCAAGATCTTTCAGACCGCGTCCCTGGAGTAGTTCGGTCACTGTACGTTCCAACGCAACGCCAAAGTCAGGATGGGCGCCAAAAGAAGCAAAGCAGGTACCGTTAGCCGGGTTGAACAGCACGACGCAGATAACCGGATACTTACCGCCCAGCGAGCCGTCATAGGCGAAAATCGGGAAACCCTCGGCTTCCAGCGTGGCGATTGACTCCATTACCGCCGGATAACGCGCCATCACCTCTGCGGGAATCTCCGGCAGACTGATACTTTCCGCAATGATGCGATTTTTCACATAGCGCTCGAAGACTTCCGACAGTCCCTGAACGCGGGCTTCATTACGCGTATTGCCGGCGGACATTCCGTTAGAGACATACAGGTTGCCGATAATATTCATCGGAATATACACGGTCTGGTTATCGGACTGACGGGTAAATGGCAGGCCGCAGACGCCGCGTGCTTCATTGCCGGACTGAAGATCAATTAACTGGCTTCCGGTGAGTTCATTTTCCGGATCGTAAAACGCGCGCAGACGGGCATCAAGCAAGCCTTCCGGTACGTCGTCATTTTCAGTCAGCGGGAACCATTTTTCATTCGGATAATGCACGAATGGCCCGTTGGCGACCGTTTCGCCAAGCCAGAAATCAGCAAAAAAGTAGTTGGTTGACAGACGCTCGAAGTATTCGCCCAGCGCCGAGGCCAGCGCCGCTTTTTTGGTCGCGCCTTTTCCGTTGGTAAAGCATAACGCGCACTCTTTATCGCGAATATGCACTGACCAGACGTTTGGCACCGGGTTCAGCCAGGAGGCCTCTTCGATGTGAAAGCCGAGGTCGAGTAACTTTTGCTGGAAGCGGGCGATGGAGTCTTCCAGCGCGGCGTCTTTGCCGGGAATAAATGTTTGCGTCATGAAAATCACTTTTGTCGTACGGAAAGCGCGCAATGATACGGGTTTTATGTGACGGGCGCTATCTCGCCGGGACATCGGCGGAAATAAAAGTATTGGCTATGCTTTTACACTGGAATTCACAGGAAGAGCATAAAAAATGAAAGCATTTGATTTGCAACGAATGGCGCTGGATAACGTGCCGGTAGCGTTTTTGGGGGAAGTGGCGCTACGTAGCTTTTACACCTTTGTTCTGGTGTTTCTTTTCTTAAAGGTGACAGGACGACGCGGCGTACGGCAAATGTCGCTTTTTGAAGTGCTGATCATTTTGACATTGGGGTCGGCGGCAGGCGACGTCGCGTTTTATGATGACGTTCCGATGCTCCCTGTTCTGGTGGTATTCATCACCCTGGCGCTGCTCTATCGCCTGGTCATGTGGCTGATGGCGCATAGTGAAAAGTTGGAAGATCTGCTGGAAGGCAAGTCGGTAGTCATTGTTGAAGACGGCGAACTGGCGTGGGAAAAACTGCAGCGCTCGAACATGACGGAGTTTGAGTTTTTTATGGAGCTTCGCTTGAATGGCGTTGAGCAACTGGGGCAGGTCAGACTGGCCATCCTGGAGACAAACGGACAAATCAGCGTCTATTTCTTTGAAAATAAAGACGTTAAGCCGGGGTTAAGCATTCTTCCTGAGCACTGTACGCCACGCTTTATCGTGGCGCCGGAGGCTGGCGACTATGCCTGCGTACGTTGCAGTGAAGTGATACGCATGAACGTCGGGGAAAAGCAATTATGTCCGCGCTGCGCAAATCCAGAATGGACGAAGGCAAGCCGGGCTAAACGCGTTGTTTAACAGCGAAAATATCGGATTTATACGGTTAATCCGGAAGATTCTGTTGTGTGACGCATGCCGCATTTTCTCCTCGCATTGTTTTACCCATTGCGGCGCGTGTCACTGAATGATAAAACCGATATTCACATGAATAACGTTTGCCTGATGTCTGTCAGGCAGGAAACAATGCAGCGTGGTGAGGGGAAATGGCTCAGGTCTTTAATTTTAGTTCAGGTCCGGCGATGCTACCGGCGGAAGTACTTAAACTGGCGCAACAGGAACTGCGTGACTGGCACGGTCTTGGTACGTCGGTAATGGAAATTAGCCATCGAGGCAAAGAGTTTATCCAGGTCGCTGAAGAGGCGGAGCAGGATTTTCGCGATCTCCTTAATATCCCCTCCAACTATAAAGTTTTATTTTGTCACGGCGGCGGTCGCGGGCAGTTTGCTGGCGTGCCGCTCAATCTGCTGGGCGATAAAACCACGGCGGATTATGTCGATGCTGGTTACTGGGCGGCGAGCGCTATCAAAGAAGCCAAAAAATACTGTGCGCCGCAGATTATCGACGCCAAAATCACCGTTGACGGCAAACGTGCCGTAAAACCGATGCGCGAGTGGCAGCTTTCCGATAACGCCGCTTATTTACACTATTGCCCGAATGAGACTATTGACGGCATCGCCATCGATGAAACGCCGGATTTTGGCCCGGAGGTGGTCGTCACGGCGGACTTTTCTTCTACCATCCTGTCTGCGCCGCTGGACGTCTCTCGCTATGGCGTAATTTATGCTGGCGCGCAGAAGAATATCGGTCCGGCAGGACTGACGCTGGTTATCGTCCGGGAGGATCTGTTAGGCAAGGCGCATGAGAGTTGCCCGTCCATCCTCGACTACACCGTCCTGAATGATAACGACTCGATGTTTAATACGCCGCCGACTTTCGCCTGGTATCTTTCCGGCCTGGTGTTCAAATGGTTGAAAGCGCAGGGCGGCGTGGCGGCGATGCACAAAATCAATCAGCAAAAAGCGGAGTTGCTGTACGGTGTGATTGATAACAGCGATTTCTACCGTAACGATGTCGCACAGGCCAACCGTTCGCGGATGAACGTTCCGTTCCAGTTAGCGGACAATGCGCTGGACAAGGTCTTTCTGGAAGAGTCTTTCGCCGCCGGTCTGCACGCCTTAAAAGGGCACCGTGTTGTTGGCGGTATGCGCGCCTCTATCTATAACGCCATGCCGATTGAAGGGGTAAAAGCGCTGACCGATTTCATGATCGATTTTGAGCGTCGCCACGGCTAATACGTTTCTTTTTTCATCCCCACGGCCAGTCTGTGGGGTTTTTATTTCTGTTTTTTGAGAGTTGAGTTTCATGGAATCCCTGACGTTACAACCCATCGCGCGGGTCGATGGCGCCATTAATTTACCTGGCTCCAAAAGTGTTTCAAACCGTGCTTTGCTCCTGGCGGCTTTAGCTTGTGGTAAAACCGTTCTGACGAATCTGCTGGATAGCGATGACGTCCGCCATATGCTCAATGCCCTGAGCGCGTTGGGGATCAATTACACCCTTTCTGCCGATCGCACCCGCTGTGATATCACGGGTAATGGCGGCGCATTACGTGCGCCAGGCGCTCTGGAACTGTTTCTCGGTAATGCCGGAACCGCGATGCGTCCGTTAGCGGCAGCGCTATGTCTGGGGCAAAATGAGATAGTGTTAACCGGCGAACCGCGTATGAAAGAGCGTCCGATAGGCCATCTGGTTGATTCGCTGCGTCAGGGCGGGGCGAATATTGATTACCTGGAGCAGGAAAACTATCCGCCCCTGCGTCTGCGCGGCGGTTTTATCGGCGGCGAGATTGAGGTTGATGGTAGCGTTTCCAGCCAGTTCCTGACCGCTCTGCTGATGACGGCGCCGCTGGCGCCTGAAGACACAACTATTCGCGTTAAAGGCGAACTGGTATCAAAACCTTACATCGATATCACGCTAAATTTAATGAAAAGCTTTGGCGTGGAGATAGCGAACCATCACTACCAACAATTTGTCGTGAAGGGCGGTCAACAGTATCACTCTCCAGGTCGCTATCTGGTCGAGGGCGATGCCTCGTCAGCGTCCTATTTTCTCGCCGCCGGGGCGATAAAAGGCGGCACGGTAAAAGTGACCGGGATTGGCCGCAAAAGTATGCAGGGCGATATTCGTTTTGCCGATGTGCTGGAGAAAATGGGCGCGACCATTACCTGGGGCGATGATTTTATTGCCTGCACGCGCGGCGAATTGCACGCCATAGATATGGATATGAACCATATTCCGGATGCGGCGATGACGATTGCCACCACGGCGCTGTTTGCGAAAGGAACCACGACGTTGCGCAATATTTATAACTGGCGAGTGAAAGAAACCGATCGCCTGTTCGCGATGGCGACCGAGCTACGTAAAGTGGGCGCTGAAGTCGAAGAAGGGCACGACTATATTCGTATCACGCCGCCGGCGAAGCTCCAACACGCGGATATTGGCACGTACAACGACCACCGTATGGCGATGTGTTTCTCACTGGTCGCACTGTCCGATACGCCAGTCACGATCCTGGACCCTAAATGTACCGCAAAAACGTTCCCTGATTATTTCGAACAACTGGCGCGGATGAGTACGCCTGCCTAATCCTTCTGTTGCGCCAGTCGACAGGCTGGCGCATCGAGGTCCGCATTCGCACTATTTTTACAATTATGACTAATGCTAATTTGTTGATGATTTAACACATTGATTTATGTGTTTTTTATAATAGTTATCAACGGAAGATTAGTATGAAAAATAAATCATTATTACTGGCGGTGGCGATTTCCGCTACGCTACTGGCAGGATGTAAAAATGGCGTGAATGGCAATTTAATCGCCAGTTCCGGCATGTCAGCCTACAAAGCCGCCACACTGTCCGATGCGGATGTTAAGGCATTATCTAATAATGCCTGTAAACAAATGGACAGCGAGAATCAACTGGCAGGTTCGAAAAGCAAATACACCAAACGTCTGAGCAAAATCGCCAAAGCGCTGGGTAACAACATTGACGGTACGCCGGTTAGCTATAAAGTCTATATGACCAGCGATATCAACGCATGGGCGATGGCGAACGGTTGCGTTCGCGTATACTCCGGCCTGATGGATCTGATGACCGATAATGAAATTGAAGGCGTACTGGGCCATGAACTGGGCCATGTCTCTTTAGGGCACTCCCGCAAGGCAATGCAAACCGCCTATGCCACGCTGGCGGCTCGCGATGCGATTTCCGCCACCAGCGGCGTCGCAGCGCAGCTTTCCCAGTCTCAATTGGGCGATCTGGCGGAAGGCGTAATCAATTCGGCGTTTTCTCGCAGTCAGGAGTCGGATGCGGATGACTTCTCTTACGATCTGCTGAAAAAACGCGGGATTAACACCCAGGGCTTAGTCACGGCATTCGATAAATTCGCCACAATGGACGCAGGTCATGCAAAATCATTGATGGACTCCCACCCGGCCTCAGCCGATCGCGCGCAGCATATGCGCGACAGAATTGCCGAAGATAAAAAGTAAATCATTGTCATCTTTCGGGCTGGTTTCTCGCCGGCCCGCTATAATTGCGCAATTATTCCGCATCTGATTACAGACAAAACTGGTTTTTGCACGCAACGTTAACGGTCGCGAGCGTTGGCGCGTATAATGCGCGGCGTTTACGTTAACGGTACGCCTGTTTAAGGAGATAAAGATGACGGCAATTGCCCCGGTAATAACCATTGATGGCCCAAGCGGTGCAGGTAAAGGCACCTTGTGCAAAGCAATGGCGGAAGCATTGCAATGGCATCTGCTGGATTCCGGCGCGATATACCGCGTACTGGCGCTGGCGGCATTGCACCACCATGTCGATCTCGCCTCTGAAGATGCGCTGGTGCCGCTGGCGTCCCATCTGGACGTGCGTTTCGTCTCAACGGACGGCAACCTGGAAGTTATCCTGGAAGGCGAGGACGTTAGCGGCGAAATTCGTACGCAGGAAGTCGCGAACGCGGCATCCCAGGTGGCGGCATTCCCACGCGTGCGCGAAGCGCTTCTTCGCCGCCAACGTGCATTCCGCGAAGCGCCTGGTTTAATCGCCGATGGACGCGATATGGGGACCGTGGTCTTCCCGGATGCGCCGGTAAAAATTTTCCTTGACGCCTCCTCGGAGGAACGTGCGCATCGACGTATGCTACAGTTGCAGGAGAATGGCTTTAGTGTTAACTTTGAACGCCTTTTGGCCGAGATCAAGGAACGCGACGATCGCGATCGTAATCGCGCTGTAGCGCCGTTAGTTCCTGCTGCTGATGCATTAGTTTTGGATTCTACCCGATTAAGCATTGAGCAAGTGATTGAAAAAGCGTTACAATATGCGCGCCAAAAATTGGCTCTCGCTTAAATGCGACCGAATTTGTAGTACCCCCGTTGCAAAGGATTGACAGCGGGTATGTTAAACAACCCCATCCGGCACGGAGCCAGGTGGACGTTAAATATGAAACCTGAAGATTAAACATGACTGAATCTTTTGCTCAACTCTTTGAAGAATCCTTAAAAGAAATCGAAACCCGCCCGGGTTCCATCGTTCGTGGTGTTGTTGTTGCTATCGACAAAGACGTAGTACTGGTTGACGCCGGTCTGAAATCTGAGTCTGCCATTCCGGCTGAGCAGTTCAAAAACGCCCAGGGCGAACTGGAAATCCAGGTTGGTGACGAAGTTGACGTTGCTCTGGATGCAGTAGAAGACGGCTTCGGTGAAACTCTGCTCTCTCGTGAGAAAGCTAAACGTCACGAAGCATGGATCACGCTGGAAAAAGCTTACGAAGATGCTGAAACTGTTACCGGTGTTATCAACGGCAAAGTTAAGGGTGGCTTCACTGTTGAGCTGAACGGTATTCGCGCGTTCCTGCCGGGTTCTCTGGTAGACGTTCGTCCGGTGCGTGACACTCTGCACCTGGAAGGCAAAGAGCTTGAATTCAAAGTAATCAAGCTGGACCAGAAACGTAACAACGTTGTGGTTTCTCGTCGTGCCGTTATCGAATCCGAAAACAGCGCAGAACGCGATCAACTGCTGGAAAACCTGCAGGAAGGCATGGAAGTTAAAGGTATCGTTAAGAACCTCACTGACTACGGTGCATTCGTTGATCTGGGCGGCGTTGACGGCCTGCTGCACATCACTGATATGGCCTGGAAACGCGTTAAGCATCCGAGCGAAATCGTGAACGTTGGCGACGAAATCAACGTGAAAGTGCTGAAATTCGACCGCGAGCGTACCCGTGTATCCCTGGGCCTGAAACAGCTGGGCGAAGATCCGTGGGTAGCTATCGCTAAACGTTATCCGGAAGGTACCAAACTGACCGGTCGCGTGACCAACCTGACCGACTACGGCTGCTTCGTTGAAATCGAAGAAGGCGTTGAAGGCCTGGTTCACGTTTCCGAAATGGACTGGACCAACAAAAACATCCACCCGTCCAAAGTGGTTAACGTTGGCGACGTAGTGGAAGTGATGGTTCTGGATATCGACGAAGAACGTCGTCGTATCTCCTTGGGTCTGAAGCAGTGCAAATCTAACCCGTGGCAGCAGTTCGCAGAAACCCACAACAAGGGCGACCGCGTTGAAGGTAAAATCAAGTCTATCACTGACTTCGGTATCTTCATCGGCCTGGACGGCGGCATCGACGGCCTGGTTCACCTGTCTGACATCTCCTGGAACGTTGCAGGCGAAGAAGCAGTTCGTGAATACAAAAAAGGCGACGAAATCGCTGCAGTTGTTCTGCAGGTTGACGCAGAACGTGAACGTATCTCCCTGGGCGTTAAACAGCTCGCAGAAGATCCGTTCAACAACTGGGTTGCTCTGAACAAGAAAGGCGCTATCGTAACCGGTAAAGTCACTGCAGTTGACGCGAAAGGCGCAACCGTAGAACTGGCTGACGGCGTTGAAGGTTACCTGCGTGCTTCTGAAGCATCCCGTGACCGCGTTGAAGATGCGACTCTGGTTCTGAGCGTTGGCGACGACGTTGAAGCTAAATTCACCGGCGTTGATCGTAAAAACCGCGCAATCAGCCTGTCTGTTCGTGCGAAAGACGAAGCTGACGAGAAAGATGCTATCGCAACTGTTAACAAACAGGAAGATGCAAACTTCTCTAACAACGCAATGGCTGAAGCATTCAAAGCAGCTAAAGGCGAGTAATCCTCTGAAACTTCGGGCCTTTTAGTCCGAAGTATAACGAGATTACTTGACAGATTGCAGGTTTCGGCCTGTAATCAAGCACTAAGGGCGGCTACGGCCGCCCTTAATCAATCTCACGGCTGCAGCCAATTTGCCTTTAAGGAACCGGAGGAATCATGACCAAGTCAGAATTGATTGAAAGACTTGCAACCCAGCAATCTCACATTCCCGCTAAGGCGGTTGAAGACGCGGTAAAAGAGATGCTGGAGCATATGGCCTCGACTCTTGCGCAGGGCGAGCGTATTGAAATCCGCGGTTTCGGCAGTTTTTCTTTGCATTACCGCGCGCCTCGTACCGGACGTAACCCCAAGACCGGCGATAAAGTGGAACTGGAAGGAAAATACGTTCCTCACTTTAAACCGGGTAAAGAACTGCGCGATCGCGCCAATATTTACGGTTAAGTTTTAACGCAAAACTTGAACCCGAAAAAAGCACCTCCAGGGTGCTTTTTTCATTTATACGCCGTCAGGCGCAAACGCTATTCGACCGAAAACTGGAAAACGTTTCGCATTTTTTGCTGCGTCTTACATTTATCAGGTAAAAAACCTGGAATCCGCGCCGTATAGCACAAAATCCCCTCCAGACAATGGCGTCCTGAACCTGCACACTTTCCCGCACAGGGAGGTGTCTATGAAGATAACGACGGTCAGCGTATGCGTAGTATGCGGCATACTTCCGCTCATGATATTGCCAGTATTACCTGACACGTGGATTCTCGCGGTGCTGTTTTGTCTGGCATGTTTGCTTTGCCTCATACCCCATCACTATGCGCGCTACGCGGCATTAACTTTGCTCTTTTTCATGTGGGGGATATTTGCCGCCAGGCAGGCCATCTGGGCGGGAAACGTCCTGCCCGCCGCGACGCAGGAGGCGACAGTCGTCATTACTGCCACCGATCATATGACCACTCATTATGGGCGAATCACCCATTTGCGCGGAAAGCCGCTCTTTCCTGCTGTAGGGATTGTCCTGCATGGCCAGTACTTACCCACGGAAGTGTGTGCCGGACAACAGTGGGCGATGACGCTGAAGGTCAGAGCGGTACACGGACAGCTTAACGAAGGCGGTTTTGATAGCCAACGTTACGCGCTGGCGCAGCATCAACCGTTGACCGGGCGTTTTCTACAGGCTAAAGCGATTAACCCTGAGTGTAGCTTGCGAGGGCGCTATCTTGCTTCGCTTCGCGCTACGCTTGCGCCTTATCCGTGGCAGCAGGTTATTCTGGCGTTGGGAATGGGGGAGCGGGGAGCGGTGTCGCAGGAGGTGAAGGCCGTTATGCGCGATACGGGGACTGCCCATTTGATGGCGATTTCCGGCCTGCATATCGCTTTTGCTGCGTTATTGGCTGCCGGATTAATCCGTGGCGGACAATTCTTTTTGCCGGTCAGATGGATTCGTTGGCAGACGCCATTGCTGGGCGGCATTCTTTGCGCGATATGTTATGCCTGGCTTACCGGCTTACAACCGCCTGCGCTGCGCACGGTGGCGGCGCTGAGCGTCTGGGGAGGATTAAAATTAAGCGGACGACAGTGGAGCGGCTGGCAAGTCTGGTGCTGCTGTCTGGCCGCGATTATTTTCGCCGATCCTGTGGCGGTTATATCACAAAGTCTTTGGCTGTCAGCATTTGCGGTTGCCGGCCTGTTATTCTGGTATCAGTGGTTTCCTGCGCCAAACGGAAATTTTCCACGAGGCTTACGCTGGTTGCTTAACCTGCTTCACCTACAGGCAGGCATTACACTTCTGCTTTTGCCTCTCCAGGTGGCGCTTTTTCATGGCATAAGCGTTACCGCAATGCTGGCGAATCTTTTTGCCGTACCCTGGGTCACATTTGTGACGGTTCCGCTCATCCTGGCGGGAATGATTCTGCATTTAACCGGGCCGTTTTTTCTTGAAGAGTGGGTATGGTACCTGACCGATCGCGCGTTAGCCGCGCTATTTTACCTGTTGAATGCTTTACCGCAGGGCTGGGTGAATATTGATAACCGTTGGCAGTGGCTGACGTTTTTGCCCTGGCTAACGCTTATCGCGTGGCGATTAAACGTCTGGCGTACCTGGCCGGCGGTCTGTTTATGCGGGTTATTGTTGATGAGCTGGCCACTCTGGCGGCCAATAAACGCCAGCGGATGGCAGGTGCATATGCTGGATGTCGGTCAGGGGCTGGCGATAGCGATCGTCAGGGGCGATAAAGTAATACTCTACGATACCGGTCGGGCATGGCCGGAGGGCGACAGCGGGCAACAGGTTATTATTCCCTGGTTGCGCTGGCATAATCTGACGCCGGAGGGCGTTATTTTGAGTCATGAGCATCTGGATCATCGGGGTGGGCTGCGTTCGCTACAGCGGATCTGGCCGTCAATGTGGATTCGCAGCCCGTTAGGCTGGCAGGGACATTTGCCCTGTTTTCGCGGCGAGCAGTGGCAATGGCAGGGGCTAACGTTTCAGGCGCACTGGCCGTTACGCGAAAGTGCCGATCGAGGAAATAACCGTTCTTGTGTGGTCAAAGTGGATGACGGTGTACATAGCATCCTGCTCACGGGCGATATCGAAGCGGGCGCTGAACAAAAAATGCTAAGTCGTTACTGGCGACATCTTGCGGCGACGTTTATCCAGGTGCCGCATCATGGTAGTAATACGTCGTCGTCGCTACCATTTATTCAGCGCGTACATGGTGAAGCGGCGCTGGCGTCCGCATCGCGCTATAACGCATGGCGGCTGCCGTCCCGCAAGGTAAAACAGCGCTACCGACAGCAGGCGTATCAGTGGTTTGATACACCCCACCAGGGGCAAATTTCGCTGCGGTTTTCTCCGCAGGGCTGGCGCATACAAGGCTTGCGGGATCAAATTTTACCTCGCTGGTATCATCAGTGGTTTGGCGTGTCCGAGGATAACGGGTAGAATATGCGGCTATTTCAACAAATGCTGGTTTTTTGAATGCATAACGATAAAGATCTCTCTACGTGGCAGACCTTCCGCCGACTGTGGCCAACCATAGCGCCTTTTAAAGCAGGTCTGATCGTGGCGGGCATAGCGTTAATTCTCAACGCAGCCAGCGATACCTTCATGCTATCGCTCCTCAAGCCATTACTGGATGATGGTTTCGGTAAAACGGATCGCTCAGTGTTGCTGTGGATGCCGCTGGTGGTTATTGGGCTGATGATATTACGAGGCATCACTAGCTATATCTCCAGCTACTGTATTTCATGGGTGTCAGGCAAGGTGGTAATGACCATGCGCCGTCGCCTGTTTGGCCATATGATGGGAATGCCCGTCGCCTTCTTTGATAAACAGTCTACTGGTACGCTGCTGTCGCGTATTACATACGATTCAGAACAGGTTGCCTCTTCTTCATCTGGCGCGCTGATTACCGTGGTGCGTGAAGGGGCATCGATCATCGGATTGTTTATCATGATGTTCTATTACAGCTGGCAGCTGTCGATCATCCTGGTTGTTTTAGCGCCGATTGTGTCGATTGCGATTCGCGTTGTCTCAAAGCGGTTCCGCAGCATCAGTAAAAATATGCAGAACACGATGGGACAAGTGACTACCAGCGCTGAACAAATGCTGAAAGGACACAAAGAGGTACTGATTTTTGGCGGTCAGGAAGTCGAAACTAAACGCTTTGATAAAGTCAGCAATAAGATGCGACTGCAAGGCATGAAAATGGTCTCTGCCTCGTCAATTTCCGATCCTATCATTCAGCTCATTGCCTCGCTGGCGCTGGCGTTTGTTCTCTATGCTGCGAGCTTCCCAAGTGTAATGGATAGCCTGACGGCAGGGACCATCACCGTGGTGTTCTCCTCCATGATCGCGCTGATGCGTCCATTAAAATCGCTGACAAACGTTAACGCGCAGTTCCAGCGTGGGATGGCGGCTTGTCAGACGTTGTTTGCGATTCTGGATAGCGAACAGGAGAAAGATGAAGGTAAACGTGTCATTGACCGCGCGACCGGCGATCTCGAATTCCGCAATGTGACGTTTACTTACCCGGGCCGTGAAGTGCCGGCATTGCGTAACATCAATTTGAAAATTCCTGCCGGGAAAACCGTGGCGCTGGTGGGGCGTTCCGGATCGGGTAAATCAACTATCGCCAGTCTGATCACCCGTTTCTACGATATTGATGAAGGACACATCCTGATGGATGGTCACGATCTACGCGAATACACTCTGGCCTCTCTACGTAATCAGGTGGCGCTGGTTTCGCAAAACGTGCATCTGTTTAACGACACGGTCGCCAATAACATTGCTTATGCCCGGACGGAAGAATACAGCCGCGAGCAGATTGAAGAGGCGGCGCGCATGGCCTATGCCATGGACTTTATCAACAAGATGGATAATGGCCTGGATACCATCATCGGCGAAAACGGCGTACTGCTTTCCGGCGGTCAGCGCCAGCGTATCGCGATTGCCCGCGCCTTACTGCGCGACAGCCCGATTCTGATCCTTGATGAAGCTACGTCCGCGCTGGATACCGAGTCTGAACGTGCGATTCAGGCAGCGTTGGATGAGCTGCAGAAAAACCGTACCTCTCTGGTGATTGCGCACCGTCTCTCCACCATCGAACAGGCGGATGAGATCGTTGTGGTCGAAGACGGTATTATCGTTGAGCGCGGCACTCATAGCGAACTGCTGGCGCAACACGGCGTTTACGCCCAGCTACATAAGATGCAATTTGGCCAATGATTGCGCGTATCTGGTCGGGTGAATCCCCGCTATGGCGGTTACTGCTGCCGCTCTCCTGGCTGTATGGCCTGGTGAGCGGGGCGATTCGTCTGAGCTATAAGCTTGGTTTTAAACGCGCCTGGCGAGCGCCGGTACCGGTGATTGTGGTAGGGAATCTTACGGCTGGCGGTAACGGTAAAACACCCGTAGTCATTTGGCTGGTGGAAAAGCTGCAACAGCGTGGCGTGCGCGTGGGGGTCGTTTCCCGCGGCTACGGCGGGAAAGCTGCCGCTTATCCGCTGCTCCTGACGCCGGAGACGACAACCGCAGAAGCGGGAGATGAACCGGTATTGATTTATCAACGGACCGGCGCGCCTGTCGCGGTGGCGCCTGAACGCGCCGCGGCGGTGAAAGCGATTCTGGCGGCGCATAATGTGCAGATTATTATCACCGACGATGGGTTGCAGCATTACCGACTAGCGCGAGATATTGAAATTGTGGTGATTGACGGCGTGCGCCGTTTTGGCAACGGCTGGTGGCTTCCTGCCGGCCCTATGCGCGAACGCGCCAGTCGCCTGAAAACCGTGGATGCCGCTATCGTGAATGGCGGCGTCGCCCGGGCGGGCGAAATCCCCATGCAGCTAACGCCTGGACTGGCGGTGAACTTACGTACGGGAGCGCGTTGCGATGTGGCGCAACTGAGCAATATTGTGGCGATGGCGGGCATCGGTCATCCGCCGCGCTTTTTCGCGACTCTGGAAGCCTGTGGCGCGCATCCGCAAAAGTGTGTCCCGCTGGCCGATCATCAAACGCTCGCCCCTGCTGACGTTCAGGCGTTGGTCGGTGAAGGGCAGACCCTGGTAATGACGGAAAAAGACGCGGTGAAATGCCGTGCTTTTGCCGAAGATAACTGGTGGTTCTTACCGGTTGATGCGCGTTTGTCCGGTGAGCAGCCTGATAAGTTGCTTGAACATATCACCTCGCTGGTTCGCTAGCGTCCCCCAATGCAGCGGCAGTGATGAATTTATGGAGTCATGAATGTCATTGCCGTACCTTTCTCTTTCCCAGGCCCGTTGTCTTCACCTTGCTGCGCAGGGGCTATTGAAAAAGCCGCGCCGTAACGCGCTGCCTGGCGATGTTCTTGCCGCCATCTCACGCATGGCGTTGCTGCAAATTGATACCATCAATGTTGTCGCACGTAGCCCCTATCTGGTGCTGTTTAGCCGTCTCGGTTCGTACCCGCAGGCCTGGCTGGATGAGGCGCTGCGACGCGGCGAGTTAATGGAATACTGGGCGCATGAGGCCTGTTTCTTACCACGCCGCGACTTTAAACTTATCCGCCATCGTATGCTGTCGCCGGAAAAGATGGGCTGGAAATATCGCGCGGCATGGATGCATGAGCACGCGGAAGAAATAGAACAGCTAGTGCGGCATATTCAGGAGCACGGTCCGGTGCGTTCTGCCGATTTTGAACATGCGCGGAAAGGCGTCAGCGGCTGGTGGGAATGGAAACCACATAAACGCCACCTTGAGGGTTTATTTACCGCCGGAAAAGTCATGGTTGTTGAGCGGCGTAATTTTCAACGTGTATATGATTTAACGCCCCGTGTGATGCCGCACTGGGATGATGAACGCGATGGACTGTCACAGCCGCAGGCGGAAAGTCTGATGCTGGATAATAGCGCGCGCAGTCTGGGGATTTTCCGTGAACAGTGGCTGGCGGATTACTACCGCCTGAAACGTCCTGACCTGAAGGGATGGCGGGAGAGCCGGGCGGAACAGCAGCAGATTATTCCGGTCGAGGTGGAAACGTTGGGTCGGATGTGGCTTCATGCCGATCTTCTTTCGCAGCTGGAACCGGCGCTAAATAACGCCTTAAAGGCGACCCATAGCGCAGTACTGTCGCCTTTCGATCCTGTGGTATGGGATCGCAAGCGGGCAGCGCAGCTTTTCGGATTTAACTATCGGCTGGAATGTTATACGCCTGCGGCGAAGCGCCAGTACGGTTATTTTGTGCTGCCGCTATTATACCAGGGCCGTTTAGTCGGGCGAATGGATGCCAAAATGCACCGTAAAACGGGGGTGCTTGAGGTTATCTCGCTGTATCTGGAGGACGATATCCGCCCTGGCGTTAGTCTGCAAAAAGGAATCTGGCAGGCTATTAGCGCGTTTGCTGCCTGGCAACGGGCATCGCGCGTGACGCTGGGACAATGTCCGCCAGGCCTGTTTAGCGCCATGCGTCATGGCTGGGAAATAGACCCTGCACCATAACCGATTATGTTAATATTGAAGGATTCACAATCCGGTCCATCTGGAGGAACTATGGATCATCGTCTGCTTGAAATCATCGCCTGCCCGGTATGTAACGGCAAACTCTGGTATAACCAGGAACAGCAAGAATTAATTTGCAAACTGGATAATCTCGCTTTCCCGTTACGCGACGGCATTCCTGTATTGCTGGAAAATGAAGCTCGCGCCCTGACATCTGATGAGAGTAAATCATGAGTTTCGTCGTCATCATTCCGGCCCGTTTTTCATCTACCCGACTGCCAGGCAAACCATTAGTGGATATTAATGGTAAGCCCATGATTGTTCATGTCCTGGAGCGGGCGCGCGAATCTGGCGCGGAACGCATTATTGTCGCCACCGATCATGAAGACGTGGCTCGTGCGGTAGAAGCGGCTGGCGGCGAAGTGTGCATGACGCGCGCCGATCACCAGTCCGGCACCGAACGATTGGCGGAAGTGGTAGAGAAGTGCGGGTTCAGCGACGATACTGTTATTGTGAACGTTCAGGGCGATGAGCCGATGATCCCGGCGGTTATTATTCGCCAGGTCGCGGAAAATCTGGCGCAGCGCCAGGTTGGCATGGCGACGCTGGCGGTGCCGATTCACAGCGCCGAAGAAGCGTTTAACCCGAATGCGGTAAAAGTCGTGCTGGATGCTGAAGGCTATGCGCTTTACTTTTCCCGGGCGACGATTCCCTGGGATCGCGATCGCTTTGCAAAAAGTCTGGAAACGGTAGGGGATACTTGCCTTCGTCACCTGGGCATTTATGGCTATCGCGCGGGTTTTATCCGCCGTTACGTGAGCTGGCAACCCAGCCCGCTGGAACATATTGAAATGCTGGAGCAACTCCGTGTGCTGTGGTACGGCGAAAAAATTCATGTCGCCGTCGCCAAAGCGGTGCCCGGCACGGGCGTAGACACCGCCGACGACCTGGAGCGCGTGCGCGCTGAAATGCGTTAACATGATCCTGTTCATGATCGTCTTAGACGGTCATGAACAGCGCGGTATGATAGCGCAAAGATGAATACTCACGTCTGCTCACTAGTGGCGGCTTTCTCGTACCGTTACGATTTTCCTCATTTTTCTTTTCTTCCCTTGATCTGATACGGGTGACATCTGTCCATACGACGCTCATTATTAAAGCAGTAGCACTAATGGGGGTAATCTGGAATGGAACAGTTGCGGGCCGAACTCAGTCATTTGTTGGGTGAAAAACTTAGCCGTATAGAGTGCGTGAATGAGAAAGCGGATTCCGCATTGTGGTCATTATATGACAGCCAGGGAAATCCGATGCCGCTGATGGCGCGAAGCTTTACCACTCCCGGCGTTGCGCAGCAACTGGCATGGAAAACCTCAATGCTGGCGCGTAGCGGTACGGTGAGGATGCCGGTAATCTATGGCGTATTGACGCATGAAGAGCATCCTGGTCCGGATGTGCTGCTACTGGAACGACTGCGCGGTGTGCCGGTCGAGGCGCCGGCGCGCACTCCGGAACGCTGGGAACAGCTAAAAGATCAGATTGTCGAAGGCTTGTTATCCTGGCATCGGCAGGATAGCCGCGGTTGCGTTGGCGCCGTAGACCATACTCAGGAGAATATCTGGCCTTCCTGGTATCGTCAGCGGGTGGAGGTGCTGTGGACGACGCTAAATCAGTTCAGCAATACCGGCCTGACGATGCAGGACAAACGCATTCTGTTTCGTACCAGAGAATGTCTTCCTTCGTTATTTGAAGGGTTTAACGACAACTGCGTACTGGTGCATGGCAACTTCTGCCTGCGCAGTATGCTTAAAGACGCCCGTAGCGATCAGCTTCTGGCGATGGTCGGCCCCGGGCTGATGCTGTGGGCGCCGAGAGAGTTCGAACTGTTTCGCCTGATGGATAATCCATTGGCGGAGGGATTGCTTTGGCATTATCTGCAACGCGCGCCAGTGGCGGAGTCCTTCATCTGGCGGCGTTGGCTCTATGTGCTGTGGGACGAGGTTGCGCAATTGGTCAATACCGGACGTTTTAACCGTACCAATTTTGATCTGGCGGCGAAATCATTACTCCCCTGGCTTGCCTGATATGCCTTTCAGCCATTGCCAAAGTCGCCCTAATGTTTCATACCCAGCGCGATCGCTGTGCATCAGCCAGACCGGGGACGGAATTGCCCGCTCCCAGGGATTGAGCGGCGAATCGATCGCCAACTGATTCGCCGGTGCGGGAAGCGGATTCAGCCCGGCATGCTGAAAGAAAATCATCGCACGCGGCAAATGCGAGGCGGAGGTTACCAACAGGAAAGGGGCGTCGCCGATGGCCTGCTTAACGGCGGCGGCTTCTTCTTCCGTATCTTTTGGCTTATCCAGCGTAATAATATCGTTACGCGGTACGCCCAGCGACTGCGCCACCCGCGCACCGACTTCCGCCGTGCTTACCGTATTGGTTTTTGCTACGCCGCCGGTAAAAATCAGCTTTGCTCCCGGATTCGCACGCCACAGCCGAATGCCTTCCGCCAGCCGCGGTAAGCTATTGTTAATTAAATTGGAGCTCGGCGCCCACTGCGGGTTCCAGGTATAGCCGCCGCCGAGAACCACAATATATTCCACCTTTTGCGGACCCTGCCAGGTAGGGTAGCGGTTTTCTATTGGGCGCAGCAAATGGTCAGAGACGGGTTGCAGGCTTAATAGCAATAGCGCCAGCCAACCTACGCTGATAAATACTTTTCCGGTCTTCTGAAAGCGGCTAAACCAGACCAGCGCCAGGCCGACGCCAATCATCAGCAACATCAGCGGAAGCGGCAATAACATACCGCCAATCACTTTCTTTAGCGTAAAAAGCATCCTTTTTGGTTCCTTTTTTAACCATATAGCGGAGGATTAACGATGATATTACACCAGACAGGTTCATTCTCGCCGTGGCTGTGACAAAATAGCGGTTTTATCAGATAACGCCTAAGCCAGCCTGTGGAGAGTCCGATGCAGGATCGCAATTTTGATGACATTGCTGAAAAGTTTTCCCGTAACATTTACGGCACGACCAAAGGACAACTACGGCAAGCCATTCTGTGGCAAGACCTGGATCGCGTGCTGGAGGAGATTGGCGGGCGAAAACTGCGGGTACTGGATGCCGGCGGCGGCGAAGGGCAAACGGCGATTAAGATGGCGGAACGCGGCCATCAGGTGACGTTATGCGATCTGTCTGGCGAAATGATCGCCCGCGCGCGGCAGGCGGCCGAGGCAAAAGGTGTGAGCAAAGACATGCATTTTATACAATGCCCGGCTCAGGACGTCGCTTCGCATTTGGAAAGCCCGGTTGATCTGATATTGTTTCATGCTGTGCTGGAGTGGGTAGCCGATCCTGTCGGCGTATTAGAAACGCTCTGGTCAGTATTGCGCCCTGGCGGCGCGCTGTCGTTGATGTTCTATAACGCTAACGGTTTGCTGATGCACAATATGGTGGCGGGTAATTTTGACTACGTGCAGGCGGGGATGCCTAAACGCAAGAAGCGCACGCTGTCGCCTGACTACCCGCGCGACCCCGCGCAGGTGTACCAGTGGCTGGAGGCGATTGGCTGGCAGATTACCGGTAAAACCGGCGTGCGTGTGTTTCATGATTATCTGCGTGAAAAACACCAGCAGCGTGACTGTTATGAGACCCTGGTCGAACTGGAAACGCGTTATTGCCGCCAGGAGCCGTATATTAGCCTTGGGCGCTACATTCATGTCACCGCGATTAAAAGCCCGGCGCTAGCCGCAGATGCAAGGATAACCTATGAGTGAATTTTCCCAGACAGTCCCCGAACTGGTTGCCTGGGCCAGAAAAAACGACTTTTCCATCTCGCTGCCGGTAGACAGACTTTCCTTTCTGCTGGCGGTCGCCACGTTGAACGGCGAACGCCTTGACGGCGAGATGAGTGAAGGTGAGCTGGTGGATGCATTCCGCCATGTGAGTGATGCGTTTGAGCAAACCAGCGAAACCATCGGCGTGCGCGCGAACAACGCGATTAACGATATGGTGCGTCAACGTCTGCTGAACCGCTTTACCAGCGAGCAGGCGGAAGGCAATGCGATTTACCGATTAACCCCGCTCGGGATTGGCATCACCGATTACTACATTCGTCAACGCGAATTCTCTACGCTGCGTCTTTCTATGCAGTTGTCGATTGTGGCCGGCGAATTGAAGCGCGCGGCGGATGCGGCAGCGGAGGGTGGCGATGAGTTCCACTGGCATCGCAACGTTTACGCGCCATTGAAATATTCGGTGGCGGAGATTTTCGACAGTATCGATCTCACCCAGCGCATCATGGATGAACAGCAGCAGCAGGTGAAAGACGATATCGCACAACTGCTGAATAAAGACTGGCGGGCGGCGATTTCCAGCTGTGAACTGCTGCTTTCCGAAACGTCCGGTACGCTGCGCGAATTGCAGGATACGCTGGAGGCGGCGGGCGATAAGCTGCAGGCTAACCTGCTGCGCATTCAGGATGCCACGATGACGCACGACGATCTGCATTTTGTCGACAGGCTGGTGTTTGACTTACAAAGTAAACTTGACCGCATTATCAGTTGGGGTCAACAGTCTATTGATTTATGGATCGGCTACGATCGTCACGTGCATAAATTTATCCGTACCGCGATCGATATGGATAAAAACCGTGTCTTCGCCCAGCGGTTGCGCCAGTCCGTGCAGACTTATTTTGACGATCCGTGGGCGCTAACCTACGCGAATGCCGATCGTCTGCTGGATATGCGCGATGAAGAGATGGCGTTGCGTGACGATGAAGTCACCGGGGAGTTGCCGCCGGATCTGGAATATGAAGAGTTTAACGAGATCCGCGAGCAGTTAGCGGCCATCATTGAAGAACAGCTGGCTATCTACAAAACCAGACAAACGCCACTGGATCTTGGGCTGGTGGTGCGCGAGTATCTGGCGCAATACCCGCGCGCGCGTCATTTCGACGTGGCGCGTATTGTTATCGATCAAGCGGTACGTCTTGGCGTAGCGCAAGCAGATTTCACCGGACTGCCAGCCAAATGGCAGCCGATTAATGATTACGGAGCCAAGGTACAGGCGCATGTCATTGACAAATATTGAACAAGTGATGCCGGTTAAGCTGGCGCAGGCGCTGGCGAATCCGTTATTTCCGGCGCTGGATAGCGCATTACGTTCGGGCCGCCACATCGGGCTGGACGAACTGGATAATCATGCCTTTCTGATGGATTTTCAGGAATACCTGGAAGAGTTTTACGCGCGTTATAACGTGGAACTGATTCGCGCGCCGGAGGGGTTCTTCTACCTGCGTCCGCGTTCTACCACGCTTATCCCGCGCTCGGTGTTATCCGAACTGGATATGATGGTCGGTAAAATTCTCTGCTACCTCTATCTTAGCCCGGAGCGTCTGGCCAACGAAGGGATCTTTACTCAGCAAGAGTTGTACGACGAGCTGCTTACCCTTGCGGACGAAGCCAAACTGCTAAAGCTGGTGAATAACCGCTCGACGGGATCTGACGTTGATCGTCAGAAACTGCAGGAAAAGGTGCGTTCTTCTTTGAACCGCCTGCGTCGTTTGGGCATGGTATGGTTTATGGGCCACGACAGCAGCAAATTCCGCATTACCGAATCGGTCTTCCGCTTTGGCGCGGATGTCCGCGCCGGCGACGATCCTCGCGAGGCGCAGCGTCGTCTCATCCGCGACGGGGAAGCGATGCCCATTGAAAACCATCTGCAACTTAATGATGAGACCGAAGAGAATCAGCCGGACAGTGGAGAGGAAGAATAATGATTGAACGCGGTAAATTTCGCTCGCTAACGCTGATTAACTGGAACGGTTTTTTTGCCCGCACTTTTGACCTGGATGAACTGGTCACGACGTTATCCGGGGGCAACGGCGCCGGGAAATCCACGACGATGGCGGCGTTCGTCACGGCGCTGATCCCGGATCTCACATTACTGCACTTTCGTAACACCACGGAAGCCGGCGCCACCAGCGGTTCGCGCGATAAAGGTCTGCACGGTAAGCTGAAGGCGGGCGTCTGTTACTCCATGCTCGACACCATTAATTCCCGCCATCAGCGGGTGGTGGTCGGCGTGCGTCTGCAGCAGGTCGCTGGGCGCGATCGCAAAGTGGACATCAAACCGTTTGCTATCCAGGGGCTGCCGATGTCGGTACAGCCGACACAACTGGTGACGGAGACATTAAACGAACGTCAGGCGCGCGTACTGTCGCTTGCTGAGTTGAAAGACAAGCTTGACGAGATGGAAGGCGTGCAGTTTAAGCAGTTTAACTCCATCACCGATTATCATTCGCTGATGTTTGACTTAGGGATTATCGCCCGTCGTCTGCGCTCCGCTTCCGATCGTAGTAAATTCTATCGTTTGATAGAGGCCTCGCTGTACGGCGGGATCTCCAGCGCCATTACCCGATCGCTGCGCGATTATTTATTGCCAGAAAACAGCGGCGTGCGCAAGGCATTCCAGGATATGGAAGCGGCGCTGCGCGAGAACCGACTCACGCTGGAAGCGATTCGTGTTACCCAATCCGATCGCGATCTGTTTAAGCATTTGATCAGCGAAGCCACCGATTATGTGGCGGCGGATTATATGCGCCACGCCAATGAGCGTCGGGTTCACCTTGATCAGGCGTTGGCGTTTCGACGCGAACTGTACACATCGCGCAAGCAGTTGGCGGCAGAGCAGTATAAGCACGTCGATATGGCCCGTGAGTTGGGCGAACATAACGGCGCCGAAGGTTCTCTTGAGGCGGATTACCAGGCGGCGAGCGATCACCTGAATCTGGTGCAAACCGCGCTGCGCCAGCAGGAAAAAATTGAACGCTACGAAGCGGATCTTGAAGAGCTGCAGATTCGACTCGAAGAGCAAAATGAAGTGGTGGCGGAAGCCGCCGAAATGCAGGACGAAAATGAAGCGCGTGCCGAAGCCGCCGAGCTGGAAGTCGATGAACTCAAAAGCCAGCTTGCGGATTACCAGCAGGCGCTGGATGTACAGCAAACGCGCGCGATTCAGTATAACCAGGCGATATCAGCGCTCGCCCGCGCTAAAGAACTTTGCCATCTGCCGGATCTAACGCCGGAAAGCGCCGCCGAATGGCTGGATACTTTCCAGGCAAAAGAGCAGGAAGCTACGGAAAAACTGCTGTCGTTGGAACAAAAAATGAGCGTGGCGCAAACCGCGCACAGTCAGTTTGAGCAGGCTTACCAGCTGGTGGCGGCGATCAACGGCCCGCTGGCACGTAGCGAAGCCTGGGACGTGGCGCGCGAGCTGTTACGGGACGGCGTGAACCAGCGTCATCTGGCGGAACAGGTACAGCCGCTGCGGATGCGCCTGAGCGAACTGGAACAGCGGCTGCGCGAGCAGCAAGAGGCGGAACGTCTGCTGGCTGAGTTCTGTAAGCGACAGGGCAAAAATTTTGATATTGACGAACTGGAAGCGCTGCATCAGGAGCTGGAAGCCCGCATCGCGTCCTTGTCTGATAGCGTATCGACAGCCAGCGAACAGCGTATGGCCTTGCGTCAGGAGCAGGAGCAGCTGCAATCCCGTATCCAGCATCTGATGCAACGCGCTCCTGTCTGGCTGGCGGCGCAAAACAGCCTTAACCAGCTTAGCGAACAGTGCGGCGAGGAGTTTACGTCCAGCCAGGAAGTGACCGAATACCTGCAACAGCTACTGGAGCGTGAGCGCGAAGCCATTGTCGAACGCGACGAAGTGGGCGCGCGTAAAAATGCGGTTGATGAAGAGATCGAACGTTTAAGCCAGCCGGGCGGCGCGGAAGACCAGCGTTTGAATGCGCTGGCGGAGCGTTTTGGCGGGGTACTGCTGTCGGAAATCTACGATGATGTCAGCCTTGAAGATGCGCCGTACTTTTCCGCACTGTATGGCCCGTCGCGCCATGCGATCGTCGTACCGGATTTATCGCAAATAGCCGAACAGCTTGAAGGTCTGACCGACTGCCCGGAAGATCTGTACCTGATCGAAGGCGATCCGCAGTCTTTTGATGACAGCGTATTCAGCGTTGACGAGCTGGAAAAGGCGGTGGTCGTGAAAATTGCCGACCGTCAGTGGCGTTATTCGCGTTTCCCGTCGCTGCCTATTTTTGGCCGTGCGGCGCGCGAGAACCGTATTGAAAGTCTCCATGCGGAACGGGAAGTGCTTTCCGAGCGCTTTGCCACGCTCTCGTTTGACGTTCAGAAAACCCAGCGTTTGCACCAGGCGTTCAGCCGTTTTATCGGCAGCCACCTTTCCGTTGCTTTTGAGGACGATCCGGAAGCGGAAATTCGCCGACTGAACGGGCGTCGCGTCGAACTGGAGCGCGCGCTGGCGACGCATGAAAGCGACAACCAGCAGCAGCGCCTTCAGTTTGAGCAGGCGAAAGAGGGCGTTTCCGCGCTTAACCGTTTGCTGCCGCGGCTGAATTTATTGGCCGATGAAACGCTGGCCGATCGGGTCGATGAAATTCAGGAACGGTTGGATGAGGCGCAGGAAGCGGCGCGATTTGTGCAGCAATATGGCAACCAGTTAGCCAAACTGGAGCCGGTGGTTTCCGTTCTGCAAAGCGATCCGGAACAGTTTGAGCAGTTAAAAGAAGACTATGCATGGTCGCAGCAAATGCAGCGCGACGCGCGCCAGCAGGCTTTTGCGCTGGCTGAAGTCGTCGAACGTCGGGCGCATTTCAGCTATTCCGACTCGGCGGAAATGCTGAGCGGCAACAGCGATCTCAACGAAAAGCTGCGCCAGCGGCTGGAGCAGGCGGAAGCCGAGCGTACCCGCGCCCGCGAAGCGCTGCGCAGCCATGCCGCGCAGTTAAGTCAGTACAGCCAGGTTCTGGCCTCGCTAAAAAGCTCTTACGACACGAAAAAAGAGCTGCTTAACGATTTGCAGCGCGAATTACAGGATATTGGCGTTCGCGCCGATAGCGGGGCGGAAGAGCGCGCTCGCCAGCGTCGCGATGAACTGCACGCTCAGTTGAGCAATAACCGTTCGCGTCGCAATCAGCTTGAGAAAGCGCTCACCTTCTGCGAAGCGGAGATGGAGAACCTGACCCGTAAGCTGCGCAAGCTGGAGCGCGATTATCATGAAATGCGCGAGCAGGTCGTAACCGCGAAAGCCGGCTGGTGCGCAGTCATGCGGATGGTGAAAGACAATGGCGTGGAACGCCGTCTGCACCGTCGTGAGCTGGCTTATCTGTCGGCGGATGAACTGCGCTCCATGTCGGATAAGGCGTTGGGCGCGCTGCGCCTGGCCGTCGCGGATAACGAACATCTGCGCGACGTATTGCGTCTGTCGGAAGATCCGAAACGCCCGGAACGTAAAATCCAGTTCTTTGTGGCCGTTTACCAGCATCTGCGCGAACGTATTCGTCAGGATATTATTCGTACCGACGATCCGGTTGAAGCCATTGAACAAATGGAGATTGAGCTGAGCCGTCTGACGGAAGAGCTGACATCGCGTGAGCAAAAGCTGGCGATCAGTTCCCGCAGCGTGGCAAACATTATCCGCAAGACTATCCAGCGTGAGCAGAACCGTATCCGTATGCTGAACCAGGGGTTGCAAAGCGTCTCGTTTGGCCAGGTGAATAGCGTGCGGTTAAACGTCAACGTGCGTGAAACGCATGCCACCTTGCTGGATGTGCTTTCAGAACAGCAGGAGCAGCACCAGGATCTGTTTAACAGCAATCGTCTGACCTTCTCCGAAGCGTTGGCGAAACTGTACCAGCGCCTGAATCCGCAGATCGATATGGGGCAACGCACGCCGCAGACCATCGGCGAGGAGCTGCTGGATTACCGTAACTATCTGGAAATGGAAGTTGAAGTTAACCGTGGGTCCGACGGCTGGCTGCGTGCGGAATCCGGCGCGCTATCCACGGGTGAAGCTATCGGGACCGGGATGTCAATTCTGGTGATGGTGGTGCAAAGCTGGGAAGACGAAGCGCGCAGACTGCGCGGGAAAGATATTTCGCCATGTCGCCTGCTGTTCCTCGATGAAGCGGCGCGTCTGGATGCGCGCTCTATCGCCACGCTGTTTGAACTATGCGAACGTTTGCAGATGCAGCTCATCATCGCCGCGCCGGAAAACATCAGTCCGGAGAAGGGCACGACCTATAAGCTGGTGCGTAAAGTGTTTCAGAATACTGAGCATGTTCATGTTGTCGGGCTGCGTGGCTTTGCGCCGCAGCTTCCGGAAACGCTTCCCGGTACGCAGACGGAAGATACGCCTTCAGAAGCGAGTTAAATACGGCAGAAATAATGAAGTGCCCGATGGCGCCTCGCTTATCAGGCAAGGCCGGATAAGTCGGTTACGCTGCCATCCGGCGCAACAAGTTCTGCTTTATCATTAGCCTGGGGCGGCGAAAGCCGCCTTTTTCTTTATCTGAAAAATCTCTCCGGGTAGTGCATTTTCTTTAAACTTCTTTACATTAGGTTAGGCAAAAACGTAACGAACTTTATATACTGGAGTTAAGCCTGACGAGTGAGCAGGCTGACTCGTCATACTAAACAAAAGCATTGGTTGCGGTTGACCCGCGCTGCGGGCAGCACAGTCATGCGGAGTATGATAACGAAAACAGGGGGCAAGGGATGTTGCTTAATAAGATGTGTGGTCGTTGTCTGTCGGCAATCAGTTTATGCCTGGCCGTAACATTCGCTCCACTGTTCAATGCGCAGGCCGATGAGCCTGAAATGATACCTGGCGATAGCGCCGTTGCCGCGACGGATCAGGCTGGGCCGCAGAAGCAATCCGCCGCGACGGCGATTATGGCCGGGATTCAGCCGCTGCCGGAGGGCGTTTCAGCCGAGAAAGTCCGGGCTGATTTACAGTCGCAGCTTCCTTCCGGCTATACGCCGGTCTATATGAGCCAGCTGACATTGCTGTATGCCGCGCGCGACATGAAGCCCATGTGGGATAATCGCGATGCGGTGAAAGCCTTCCAGCAACAGTTGGCGGAGGTGGCGATTGCCGGATTCCAGCCGCAGTTTACCGCCTGGGTGGCATTGTTGACCGATCCCGCCGTAAACGGTATGGCGCGCGATGTTGTGTTGTCAGACGCCATGATGGGCTATCTCCATTTCATTGCGAATATCCCCGTCAAAGGCCAGCGCTGGTTATATAGCAACAAACCTTACGCATTGGCGACGCCGCCAGTCTCGGTGATTAACCAGTGGCAAATCGCGCTGGAAGAGGGGCAGTTGCCGATGTTTGTCGCCAGCCTGGCGCCGCAGCATCCACAGTATGCGCCCATGCATGACGCGCTGCTGAAGCTGGTGGCGGACTCTCGCCCGTGGCCGCAGTTGACCAATACCGCGACGCTGCGCCCGGGGCAATGGAGTAACGATGTGCCTGCGCTGCGCGAAATATTACAGCGTACGGGGATGCTGGATGGCGGTCCAAAGATAGCCTTACCCGGCGATAACACTGCTGATAGCGCCGTCGTCAGCCCCTCCGCCGCGGTAGTCGAAACATCGGTGGCGCAGCCGGTCGACGAACCAACGGCCCGCCGTAGTAAGTCGGCTCCGGCGGCACGCGCCTACGATCGTGAACTGGTCGAGGCGGTAAAGCGTTTTCAGGCATGGCAAGGGCTGGGGGCGGATGGCGTTATTGGCCCGGCGACGCGTAACTGGCTTAATATGACCCCCGCGCAACGCGCAGGCGTACTGGCACTGAATATCCAACGTTTACGCCTGCTGCCGGCGGAACTCTCTACCGGTATTATGGTAAACATTCCCGCTTATTCGCTGGTCTACTATCAGAATGGCAACCAGGTGCTGGCTTCGAGGGTGATCGTCGGGCGTCCTGACCGTAAAACGCCGATGATGAGCAGCGCGCTGAATAATGTGGTGGTGAACCCGCCGTGGAACGTTCCGCCCACGCTTGCGCGTAAAGACATTTTACCGAAGGTGTGGAATGACCCAGGCTATCTGGAGCGCCATGGCTACACCGTGATGCGCGGCTGGAACAGCAAAGAAGCGATCGATCCGTGGCAGGTTGACTGGGCCACCATTACGCCATCGAATCTTCCGTTCCGTTTCCAGCAGGCGCCAGGCGCGCACAATTCGCTGGGGCGTTATAAATTTAATATGCCGAGTTCAGATGCTATCTATCTGCACGATACGCCCAACCATAATCTCTTTCAGCGTGACGCCAGGGCGTTAAGTTCCGGCTGCGTGCGGGTCAATAAGGCCTCTGAACTGGCGAATATGCTCTTGCAGGATGCTGGCTGGAACGATGCGCGGATCTCAGGCGCCCTGAAGCAAGGCGACACGCGGTATGTCAATATCCGGCAGAACATTCCAGTAAATCTTTACTATCTGACCGCGTTTGTCGGCGCAGATGGACGTATGCAATATCGTACAGATATTTACAATTACGATCTCACAGCGCGATCCAGCGCACAAATTGTGCCAAAGGTTGAACAATTAATCAGGTAAATGAAGAAGTTCTGGTAAATATGTTGTCCTAATGTTTGGCTTCAACGGGGCGTTTCGCTGTAGACCCCCCGTTGTGGCTGGGGGAGGGCCATCTTGACGCGGGCTTTATCGGCAGTTAAGGTGCCTTTCGTGCGCCAGAAGTGCATATACAACAACCTTTAAGTCGACCGGGCCGTTCAGAAGTCTGTGCCAGCCGGTATCATGTCTGCTTAAAGGTAGAAGTGTATTAACGATAACATTGACCTGTAGACCTGATTATCATGGACAAATTTGACGCTAATCGCCGCAAGCTGCTGGCGCTTGGTGGTGTCGCTCTCGGCGCCGCCATCCTGCCCGCGCCAGCGTTTGCCACACTCTCGACCCCACGCCCGCGCATTTTGACGTTAAACAATCTCCATACCGGAGAGTCAATCAAGGCGGAGTTTTTCGATGGAAGAGCCTACATTCAGGATGAATTAGCAAAGTTAAACCATTTTTTCCGTGACTATCGCGCGAATAAAGTCCGATCAATCGATCCCCGCCTGTTTGACCAACTTTACCGACTTCAGGGGCTGTTAGGGACGCGTAAACCTGTGCAGCTCATCTCGGGCTACCGTTCTCTTGATACCAATAATGAATTACGCGCCCGTAGCAGCGGCGTAGCGAAAAAAAGCTACCATACAAAAGGGCAGGCGATGGATTTTCATATTGAGGGCGTGGCGCTGAGCAATATTCGCAAAGCGGCGTTATCTATGCGCGCAGGTGGTGTAGGATATTACCCACGTAGTAACTTTGTGCATATTGATACCGGGCCGGCGCGGCACTGGTAATCAGCGAGGCTTAATCAAAGGAGCAGTATGAACTATCGTATTATTCCGGTCACCGCGTTCTCCCAGAACTGTTCATTAATCTGGTGCGAACAAACCCGGCTGGCGGCGCTGGTCGATCCGGGCGGCGACGCGGAAAAAATTAAACAGGAAGTGGACGCCAGCGGCGTGACGTTGATGCAAATTTTACTCACGCATGGGCATCTCGATCATGTCGGCGCGGCGAGTGAACTGGCGCAGCATTACGGCGTTCCTGTTATCGGTCCGGAAAAAGAAGATGAGTTCTGGCTGCAAGGACTGCCGGCGCAAAGCCGCATGTTTGGTCTGGATGAGTGTCAGCCGCTGACGCCTGATCGCTGGTTGAACGACGGCGATCGCGTCAGCGTAGGGAATGTGACGTTACAGGTGTTACATTGTCCGGGACACACGCCGGGACACGTGGTTTTCTTTGATGAACAGTCGCAACTGCTGATCTCCGGCGATGTGATTTTCAAAGGTGGCGTCGGGCGCAGCGATTTTCCTCGCGGCGATCATACCCAGTTGATTGACGCCATTAAGCGTAAATTGTTGCCGCTTGGCGATGATGTGACCTTTATTCCTGGCCACGGCCCGCTCTCTACGCTCGGGTACGAGCGGCTGCATAATCCCTTCTTGCAAGATGAGATGCCGGTCTGGTAAGCAGAATGAAAAAGCCTGCAATGTGCAGGCTTTTTTATCGGTCACGCCAGTCGGCAGCTTTTTACAGTACCGCGACAATGGCTTCGCACAGCGGCGCCATATTATCCGGGGTCATGCCCGCCACGTTCACGCGACCAGAAGCCACGGCATAAACGCCAAACTCTTCACGCAGACGCAGCACCTGCTCTTTGGTCAGTCCGCTGAATGAGAACATCCCGTTCTGCTTGATAATAAAGCTGAAGTCACGGTTCGCGCCTTTTTCCTGCAAGGTATTCACGAACAGTTGACGCATACGCTGGATACGCTGGCGCATGTCCGTCAGTTCCTGTTCCCAGATAGCGCGCAGGGCGTCATTACTCAGGATAGTCGCGACGATGGACGCGCCGTGCGCTGGTGGGTTGGAGTAGTTAGCGCGAATGGCGGATTTCATCTGGCTAAAAGCGCGATCCACGGTTTCCACATCGGCAGCCACGAGGGTGCAGGCACCGACGCGTTCATTATATAAGCCGAAGTTTTTGGAGTAGGAGCTGGCGACAATAAGCTCTTTATGCAGCGCGGCAAAGGCGCGCAGACCTTCCGCATCTTCTTCCAGGCCGCGGGCAAAGCCCTGGTAAGCGAAATCGAATAGCGGCAGCCACCCTTTTTCAACGGAAAGCTCAGCCAGAACCTGCCACTGTTCCAGAGTAGGGTCAATGCCGGTTGGGTTATGACAGCAACCGTGGAACAGAACCACATCGCCGGCCTGTGCTTCGCTCAGGCTGGCTTGTAGCGCTTCAAAATCCAGCGTGTGATTTTCCGCATCGTAGTAAGCGTACTCCCGAACTTCCAGGCCGGCAGCGTTAAACACGCTCTTGTGGTTCGGCCAGCTGGGGTTGCTCACCCACACCCGTTTTACCGGAGTATTTTTTGCCAAAAAGTCGGCGGCAATGCGTAACGCGCCGGTACCGCCCGGCGTTTGCGCCGTGCGTGCGCGCTTATCGTTAATCAGCGCGCTGCCTTTGCCGAACAGCAGTTCCTGAGTACAGCGAGCAAATTCCGGAATCCCGTCAATGCCGAGATAGTTTTTCGTCGTTTCATTTTCCAGTAAATACTGCTCGGCTTTTTTAACGCTGGTGAGCACCGGTGTTTTGCCGGTTTCATCTTTATATACGCCAATGCCAAGGTTAATTTTCCCTGGACGGTCATCGGCGCGAAACAGATCGGCCAGGCCCAAAATTGGGTCGGCAGGAGCGGCGGTTATGTTCTCAAACATGACGAGGTTCCATTATAGTTACAGAAGGGAAATCCGCTATCAGGTTAACGGCAGATTTACAAAATGCCAACCGTTAGCGCTAAAAAGCCCGCCTGTTTTTGAAAGACGCACATTTTCTCTAAGAAAGATAAAAAAACAGGACCGAAGTCCTGTTTTTGAGGCATAAAACAAAGGGGTCTGCTGATCAGAACTGGTAAGTAATACCGACAGCCGCCTGATCGTCGGTGCCAACGTAGCTGGAGCTATAGTCGTTTTCGTCCAGCAGGTTGAAACGGTAGTCAACCCATACGTTCATGTTTTTGTTGAAGTAGTAAGTCGCGCCCGCCTGAATATATTTCGCCAGATCGGCCGAGCCGTCGGCGCCGTTCAACTGCTTACCTTTACTCTGCACATACGAGATTGCCGGACGCAGGCCGAAGTCAAACTGGTACTGAGCGACCACTTCCAGGTTCTGCGTTTTGTTTGCCATTTCCACGGTATCGGTAACCGTATTTTCAACAATGCTCATATTGCGGGTTTCAGCATATACGGCAGCCAGGTAGATGTTGTTTGCATCATATTTCGCGCCAACGGCCCACGATTCTGCGCGATCGCCATTACCATCGCGATCCTGCTGATCGTTAGTACGCTTGCTGTTGCTGTATGCTGCGGTGACGCCAAAGCCGTCGAACTCATATGCCATGGTGTAACCTACGCCATCGCCATTCTGAGAGTTAATGCTGTGGTTGTCCTGATTTTTACCCTGATACTGGATACCGAAAGAGAGACCGTCCACCAGACCAAAGAAGTCAGAGTTACGGTAGGTCAACAAACCGCCAGCACGGCTGGTCATGTAGTTATCGGTATAGGCGCCGCCCCAGGTTTCGCCGGAGAAGTAGGGGGCCATATCGGTATAGGATTCAACATCGTAAACGATACCGTAGTTACGACCATAATCGATTGAACCCACTTCCGCGTATTTCAAACCCGCGAAAGCCAGACGGACCAGATTCGAGTTCTGCTGTTCGCCTTCAGCGCGGTCTGCTTTAGTACGGTATTCCCACTGACCGAAACCGGTCAGATCGGTGTTAATCTGCGTTTCCCCTTTAAAACCAATCTGGGCATAAGTCTGGTCGGCATTTTTGCTATCGCCGGTCGTTGTCCATACGTGACGACCCACGGCTTTACCGTACAGATCCAGCTTATTACCATCTTTATTATAAATTTCTGCTGCGTTTGCGGTTGCAGCAGCCAGCAGGGCAGGGATCACCGCTGCCAGGATTTTGCGCTTCATCATTATTTATTACCCTCATTGGTTTTTTTATATGACACCTGCCACTGCCGTCAATAAATTCCGTCAATAAAACTTTACAGAAATATTGATGAGAGTTTGGTGTCTTTATGTGTCTGACAGGCATCTTTCCATTCAAACTAACGTTTCGCTACCGTGAAAGTGATACAAATATAAAGATTTAGTTTCAAAAGGAAAAAATATGTAAACAAATGTTATTTTTTCGGAACTTTGTGAACAACGTCAAACTTCCCCTGAGTTCTCGCTTTGATTTGATCGTTTTTATTTTATCGCTATGATTTTATTGCGTTTATTTGTTTGCAACACCGTTGTGCCTGAAAAAGCAGCAGACGAGCTATTTCACAAAAATAGCCATTTAGAAGTCTTAATGTCCGAAATTGTGGTGAAAAATTGTGCTATTAGAGCAGAAAAATCTAATCCGCAATAAAATTAAGGATTAATTTTTATGTGTAAATATTTTCGTGAAATATACAGTAACAAGATGTGGTAATTCAGAGGGTTGTAATTAAATTTATTTACTTATTGATAATAAAACTGACATTCAGGCGAAAAAAAAGGCCAGCATAGCTGGCCTTGAGTGTGACGTAAAAATCAGAAGCTGGCGTTGCGTGGGGTCCGTGGGAACGGAATAACATCGCGCACGTTTTGCACACCCGTGACGTAAGCGATAAGGCGTTCAAAGCCCAGGCCAAAGCCGGAATGCGGTACAGTACCGTAGCGACGCAAGTCGCGATACCACCAGTAATCTTCTTTATTCAGCCCCATTTCGGCCATACGGGCATCCAGCACATCCAGACGCTCTTCACGCTGGGAACCACCGATGATTTCGCCGATTCCCGGCGCCAGCACATCCATGGCCGCCACGGTTTTGCCATCTTCGTTAAGGCGCATGTAAAACGCTTTAATTTCCTTCGGATAGTTTTTCACCACTACCGGCGCTTTGAAATGCTCTTCCGCCAGATAGCGTTCGTGTTCGGAAGAGAGGTCGACGCCCCAGAACACCGGATTTTCAAATGTCTTACCACAGCGTTCCAGAATGGCGACCGCATCGGTGTAATCCACCTGAGCGAAGTCGGTAGAGACAAAACGCTCCAGACGAGCGATAGCGTCTTTATCCACGCGTTCGGCAAAGAACTTCATGTCATCCGCACGCTCTTCCAGAACCGCGTTGAAGACATATTTCAGCATGGCTTCCGCCAGACGGGCGTTGTCTTCCAGATCGGCGAACGCCACTTCCGGCTCCAGCATCCAGAACTCCGCCAGGTGACGGCTGGTGTTGGAATTTTCCGCGCGGAAGGTCGGCCCAAAAGTATAGATTTTGGACAGCGCACAGGCATACGTTTCACCGTTGAGCTGGCCGGAAACGGTCAGGAATGATTCTTTGCCAAAAAAGTCTTTGTCAAAATCTACCCTGCCCTGGTCGTTACGCGGCAGGTTTTCCAGATCCAACGTTGAGACGCGGAACATTTCACCAGCGCCTTCGGTATCGGAAGCGGTAATCAGCGGGGTAGAGACCCAAAAGAAACCCTGCTCATCGAAGAAGCGATGCAGCGCCTGCGCCAGAGTATGGCGGACGCGCGCTACCGCGCCAATCAGGTTAGTGCGCGGGCGCAGATGCGCGACCTCACGCAGATACTCAATGCTATGGCGTTTTGCCGCCATCGGGTAGGTATCCGGATCTTCCACCCAGCCTGCGACCTCTACTTTCGTAGCCTGGATTTCGAAACTTTGCCCCTGTCCCGGCGACGCGACAACCTTACCTGTTACTACCACGGAGCAGCCTGTCGTCAGGTGTAATACTTCTTCATTATAATTGGGCAGAGAATTATTAATGACAGCCTGTACAGGATCAAAGCAGGAGCCGTCATAAACGGCGAGGAAGGAGATGCCAGCTTTTGAATCTCGGCGGGTACGCACCCATCCGCGCACGGTGACTTCTTGGTCAACGGCTACACGGCCCTGGAGTACGTCGGCTACAGGCACAACGCTCATAATATTCTCTCTGTTAATAGTCGGAAAAAATAAACACTTGTCCACCCGAAATGGGGGTATTCCTATGTTACCTGGCATCTGCAATCAGACAAGTAGAAATCGCAGCTGAAGTGAAAGATTTCGGAAATAAACCTGAAAAAGGAGCCCAGGCAGGCTCCCTGGAAAGAATTAACTAGCTTTGCGGATCTGCGGGAGATCAAAGGCTTTACGCAGCGCGCGTACAAACGCTTTATCATGACAGATCGTTTTACCGGGGCTGTCGGAAAGTTTAGCCACCGGCTTTCCGTTACACTCCACAAGCTTGATCACGATATTGAGCGGTTTTACCTGAGGGATATCGCAGGTCAGGCGGGTACCGATGCCGAAGCTTAACTGCACGCGAGAGGCGAAATGGCGATAGAGCTCGACCGCCTTTTGCAGATCAAGGTTATCTGAAAAGACCAGCGTTTTTGTCAGCGGATCAATCCCCAGCTTTTCATAATGGGCAATCGCCTTTTCGCCCCATGCGACAGGGTCTCCTGAGTCGTGGCGTAACCCCTGATAACGGCTGGCGAACTCAATGCCGAAATCGCGTAAAAACGCATCCATTGTAATGCAATCTGTCAATGCGATACCAAGCTGGTCCGGATATTCGTTAAGCCAGGCGGCCAACGCGGCACGCTGGCTGGTCGCCAGGTCCGGACTGATTTGTTGATGCGCCTGGAACCATTCGTGCGCCTGAGTGCCCATCGGCGTCAGCGCCAGGCGACGCGCGAGATCATAGTTGCTGGTGCCGACGAACCATGACTCCTGCTGGAGACGTTTAACTATCGCCTGCTGCACTTCACGAGAGAAACGGCGGCGGGTGCCGAAGTCCATCAGGTGGAAGCGGGACATATCGAGATTGGCGGTTAACGCAGTGAAATCAACCAGCTTACTTTCCAGCGCGTCGAGCGCCTGATCAACGCCCGCGTTTGGCGAGCGGTAGTGATGAACCAGCTCACTGATCACAGCCAGCAGCGGCACTTCCCACATAATGACTTCACGCCACGGGCCGGTTAAGCGAATATTCAGCTTGCCGTTATCGTTGGTGACACAGACTTGAGCTGGGTTATAGCGAAACTCGCGTAACCAGTTCAGATAATCCGGTTTAAAAAAGGGCAGGCCGGAGAGCCATTGGAACTCGTCCTCCTGGAGGCGCAGGTGCTGCATCGCGTCCACCTGCTCGCGAATAGCATCGGCATAAATACCCAGCAGGTCGTCGCCACGGCAACGAAACTCAGCCGCTACCTGCACATCATAGTAGTGGTGAAAAACGGCTTGCTGCATATGCAACTTATAAGCATCTGTATCCAGCAACGAGTGCAGAACAGGAGAAGCGAATTGTGTCATAGGTGCGCTGTTGCGTCCTCTCACGGGAGCGTTTAGTACAATAAACAACTAAGAAAACCGCTGGAGTATACCTTGTTTAGCGATTTATTGAACCCCGATCACACCATAAGCTGTCTTTAGGGTCGAGCGCATTTCGTGCCCCCTGTTATAAAAATGTAGCAAAGAGGCCGTTTGTGCCTGAAAAGATGAACATTCTGCGTAGCGCGATTTGCGCAACAGGAATAGACTGGAGTCGACACTCTACACAAAGATGCGAAAGGTTTTTTATGACACAACAGCCACAAGCCAAATACCGCCATGACTATCGCGCGCCGGATTACCAGATTACTGATATTGACTTGACCTTTGACCTCGATGCCGAAAAAACCGTGGTCACCGCAATAAGCCGGGCTGTTCGTCATGGCGCGCCTGATGCGCCTCTTCGCCTTGATGGGGAAGATTTAACGCTGGTATCTATCCACGTCAACGATGCGCCGTGGACAGCATATAAAGAAGAAGAGGGCGCGCTTATCATCAGCGACCTGCCAGAGCGTTTTACGTTACGCATTGTCAACGAGGTAAGTCCGGCGGCGAATACGGCGCTGGAAGGATTGTACCAGTCCGGCGATGCGCTCTGTACCCAGTGTGAAGCGGAGGGCTTCCGCCATATTACCTGGTATCTTGACCGCCCGGACGTACTGGCGCGATTTACCACCAAAATTATTGCCGATAAAAGCAAATATCCCTTCCTGCTCTCCAATGGCAACCGTGTTGCGCAGGGCGAACTGGAGAATGGCCGTCACTGGGTTCAGTGGCAAGATCCGTTCCCGAAACCGTGTTATCTGTTTGCGCTGGTGGCCGGTGATTTTGACGTGCTGCGCGATACCTTTACCACCCGCTCCGGGCGTGAAGTCGCGTTAGAACTGTACGTTGACCGTGGCAATCTGGATCGCGCGCCGTGGGCAATGACCTCGCTGAAAAATTCCATGAAATGGGATGAAACGCGTTTTGGGCTCGAATATGACCTCGACATCTATATGATTGTCGCGGTGGATTTCTTTAATATGGGCGCGATGGAGAATAAAGGTCTCAATATCTTTAACTCCAAATACGTGCTGGCGCGAACCGATACCGCGACGGATAAAGATTATCTCGATATTGAGCGCGTGATAGGTCATGAGTATTTCCACAACTGGACCGGCAACCGCGTCACCTGCCGCGACTGGTTCCAGTTGAGCCTGAAAGAGGGGCTAACCGTGTTCCGCGATCAGGAGTTTAGCTCTGATTTGGGGTCACGCGCGGTGAACCGCATCAGTAACGTGCGTACCATGCGCGGTTTACAATTCGCGGAAGACGCCAGCCCGATGGCGCATCCTATCCGCCCGGATAAAGTAATCGAAATGAATAACTTCTACACCCTCACCGTTTATGAAAAGGGTGCGGAAGTCATTCGCATGATCCACACGTTGCTGGGTGAGGAAAATTTCCAGAAGGGGATGCAGCTTTATTTTGAGCGCCATGACGGCAGCGCCGCGACGTGTGATGACTTCGTACAGGCGATGGAAGATGCTTCTAATGTCGATTTGTCCCATTTCCGCCGCTGGTACAGTCAGTCCGGCACGCCGATTGTAACGGTAAAAGATGATTATAATCCGGAAACCGAGCAGTACACGTTGACCATCAGCCAGCGTACTCCGGCGACGGCGGATCAGGCGGAGAAGCAGCCGCTGCATATTCCATTCGCCATTGAACTGTACGATAACGAAGGCAACGTCATTCCGTTGCAAAAAGGCGGTCACCCGGTCAATGCCGTGCTGAACGTCACGCAGGCGGAGCAGACATTTACCTTCGATAATGTCTACTTCCAGCCTGTTCCGGCCTTGCTGTGCGAGTTTTCAGCGCCGGTGAAACTGGAATATAAATGGAGCGATCAGCAGTTGACGTTCCTGATGCGCCATGCGCGCAATGATTTCTCCCGTTGGGATGCGGCGCAAAGCCTGCTGGCCACATACATTAAACTGAATGTGGCGCGTCATCAGCAGGGGCAACCGCTATCGCTTCCGGTGCATGTCGCTGATGCGTTCCGTGCAGTACTGTTGGATGAGAAAATCGATCCGGCGTTGGCCGCAGAAATTTTAACGCTGCCTTCGGCCAATGAAATTGCGGAGCTGTTTGAGGTCATTGACCCGATCGCCATTGCGCAAGTTCGTGAAGCGCTAACGCGTACGCTGGCGGCAGAACTGGCGGATGAGTTCCTGGCTATCTATAACGCCAATCATCTGGATGAGTATCGTGTTGATCACGGCGATATCGGTAAGCGCACGCTGCGCAATGCTTGCCTGCGCTTCCTGGCGTTTGGTGAGACGGAGCTGGCTAATACGCTGGTCAGCAAACAGTATCGCGACGCCAATAATATGACCGATGCGCTGGCGGCCCTGTCTGCTGCGGTGGCGGCGCAGTTGCCGTGCCGCGATATGCTGATGCAGGAGTATGACGATAAGTGGCATCAGGACGGCCTGGTGATGGATAAATGGTTTATCCTGCAATCCACAAGCCCGGCGGAAAATGTACTGGAAACCGTACGCGGCCTGCTCAAACACCGTTCTTTCAGTATGAGCAACCCGAACCGCATCCGTTCATTAATTGGCGCATTTGCTGGCAGCAACCCGGCGGCGTTCCATGCGCAAGACGGTAGCGGATACCAGTTCCTGGTCGAGATGCTGACCGATCTGAATAGCCGTAACCCGCAGGTAGCATCTCGCCTCATTGAACCGCTGATTCGTCTGAAACGTTATGATGATAAGCGTCAGGAGAAAATGCGCGCGGCGCTGGAGCAGTTAAAAGGACTGGAGAATCTTTCCGGCGATCTGTACGAGAAGATAACTAAAGCGTTAGCCTGACAGTATCTGCTATAAAGAGGTAAGACATGCCCGGTAAGCGTTAGCGCTGCCGGGCATTTTTTTGCCGGACGATGACGCTCGCTGGCGAAACGTGAAGTGAGAATGAAGGAAAACGATTGCTATTTATTGCCGTAGGTCAATTCCCTTTTGCTTTGTTATCGCCCATAATACGCCCCCGGTTTGCACACCGGGAATCCAGGAGAGTTCATGTACTATCCCTTCGTTCGTAAAGCCCTTTTCCAGCTCGATCCAGAGCGCGCTCATGAATTTACATTTCAACAATTACGCCGCATTACAGGTACGCCGCTGGAAGCGCTGGTGCGCCAGAAAGTACCGACAAAGCCGGTTACCTGCATGGGACTTACCTTTAAAAATCCACTGGGGCTGGCTGCCGGTCTGGATAAAGACGGGGAGTGCATCGACGCGTTAGGCGCGATGGGGTTTGGCTCCCTGGAAATCGGCACCGTGACGCCGCGCCCACAGCCGGGTAACGATAAGCCGCGTCTTTTTCGTCTGGTGGATGCTGAAGGTCTGATCAATCGGATGGGCTTTAATAATCTGGGCGTCGATAACCTGGTCGAGAATGTTAAAAAAGCCCATTTTGATGGTATTCTGGGAATTAACATCGGTAAAAATAAAGATACGCCTGTCGAAAATGGCAAAGATGACTACCTGATTTGTATGGAAAAAGTCTATGCTTATGCGGGTTATATCGCCATTAATATTTCTTCGCCGAATACGCCAGGGCTACGTACGCTCCAGTATGGCGATGCGCTGGACGATCTGTTAACTGCCATTAAAAATAAGCAAAACGATCTTCAGGCGATCCACCATAAATATGTGCCGGTGGCAGTAAAGATCGCGCCGGATCTTTGTGAAGAAGAATTGATCCAGGTTGCCGATAGCCTGCTTCGTCATAATATTGATGGGGTGATTGCGACAAATACCACCCTCGATCGTTCTCTGGTACAAGGAATGAAAAATTGCCAGCAAACGGGGGGATTAAGTGGCCGGCCATTACAATTAAAAAGCACAGAAATTATTCGCCGTTTATCCCAGGAGTTAAAAGGACAATTGCCTATTATCGGCGTCGGCGGCATTGACTCAGTTATCGCCGCGCGCGAGAAGATAGCGGCAGGAGCTACGCTGGTACAAATTTATTCCGGCTTTATTTTTAAAGGCCCGCCATTGATTAAAGAAATCGTAACGCACATCTAAACTTTACCCTTTATCAGACAACCAGGGCTTTATTTCCGGCGCTGGTTGTTTTATATTTCTCCACTGTTGCTTATTTAGACATTTTAGGCTTTTATTATTGGGGTAATAAACGAAGCGGCGAAAGGACAATGCTGTTACGAGTTGCTTAAAAGCGGGAGAGAGGTAATGCGAATTAAACCTGACGATAACTGGCGCTGGTATTATGATGAAGAGCACGATCGTATGATGCTCGATCTCGCCAATGGTATGCTTTTTCGCTCGCGCTTCTCTCGTAAAATGCTTACGCCGGACGCGTTTTGCCCGACCGGTTTTTGTGTGGATGATGCCGCGCTCTATTTTTCCTTTGAAGAAAAATGCCGGGATTTCGAATTAACTAAAGAGCAACGCGCGGAGCTGGTGTTGAATGCGCTGGTGGCGATTCGCTATCTCAAACCGCAGATGCCAAAAAGCTGGCATTTTGTGGCGCATGGCGAAATGTGGACCCCGGGAACGGGCGATGCCGCAAGCGTCTGGTTAAGCGATACGGCGGAACAGGTTAATTTGCTGGTCGTTGAGCCGGGAGAAAATGCCGCGTTGTGTCTGCTGGCCCAGCCGGGCGTGGTGATAGCAGGCCGAACCATGCAGCTTGGCGATGCGATTAAAATTATGAACGACAGGCTGAAACCGCAGGTTCACTGTCACAGTTTCAGCCTTGAACAAGCGGTTTAATTTTCCAGTCGTAACGCGGTCTTAGGCACGCAGCTACAGCTCAGAATCGTACCATCGTCACCCATAGCCGATTTTTTCAGCGGACTTACTTCGCCTTCCAGCAAACGTATCCGGCAGCAACCACAGATACCTGCCCGGCAAGAATACGGAATACGAATTCCCTGATTCTCCAACTGTTCCAGTAGTACCTGTTGATTATTCCCACAGAAGGTTTGCCCCTGCCAGTCGATGGTTACACTCGCGTCCGGGTGTTTATCTGGCGTAACGCTGTCGTCGACCGTTGTGGCGCCATAAGCTTTTGCCGGGGCTGTCGCCAGAATCTCCACTTCATCGCCGACGCGAATGACGCCGCTATTGCGGGCAATCAGATTCTGACCGAAATCCACATCGCCATTGTCCTGGGCGGTACGAAAAGCTTGCAGTGTCGCCAGCGGTTCTCCGGAAGGATGTTTTTGCCCCTTTTCAGGGCTGACGGTCGTAAAAATACAGCGGCTACAGGGTTTCACGACGTCAAAAATCACATCGCCAATGCGAAGCACTTTCCAGCTATCTTCCTCCCAGGCCGCTACGCCGGAAACCACTAAGTTTGGGCGGAATTGTTCCATTTGTACGCCTGCCGGACAACGCTGTTGCAGATCGCGCAGCGAGGCTTCGTTGGTTAATAAATACGGGTAGCCATCGGCAAATCCCAGCGGCACCGCGTTATGCCGTTTAACCCGGCGCGTCAACTGCGGCCCAACCCAGCGCAACTGGACATCGCGGGAGAAAAAGCCGCTCAACCATTGATTAATCGCCGTCGGGGCGACGCGAGCGGTAAAATGGTTTCCCCAGACCTCGGTCGGCGCATCCTGCGGGGTGAAATCCGTAAAGCGAACCAGCGCGCTACTGCCGTCTGGCGCGGTCAAATGAAGGCCGTCGTGTAAGGGGGAGGGGGTAAAACGTACCATTTGTGGAAACTGGCGGGCGGTGATAAATGTGCCGTCAGGCTCGGTTATCATGAAGATGCGATCAAAAGCCAGGCCGCTGATATCTGCCAGCGCATGAGTCAGACCAATGCCGCGCATGGATTTGACCGGATGAATAAAGAGCCGTGATAACGTCGCCACCGTACAGTCCCTCAAATGAAAATAAGCCTTCAACTTTATGACATGGGCGTGAGATTAGCTATAATGCGCAACAATTTTCTTAGCGTAAAAGTGACAATATGAATTCTCTGTTTGCCAGTACGGCCCGCGGGCTGGAAGAGCTGTTAAAAACTGAACTGGAAAAACTGGGCGCCGTAGGGTGTCAGGTTGTTCAGGGTGGGGTCCATTTTCAGGGCGACACGCGGCTTATTTACCAGAGCCTGATGTGGAGCCGCCTGGCCTCGCGTATTATCCTGCCGATGGGTGAGTGCAAGGTCTACAGCGATCTCGATCTTTACCTCGGCGTTCAGGCGATAAACTGGACAGAGATTTTTAATCCTGGCGCGACGTTTGCGGTGCATTTCAGCGGCCTGAACGACACCATCCGTAATAGCCAGTATGGCGCGATGAAAGTTAAAGACGCGATTGTCGATGCGTTTACGCGGAAAAATCTTCCGCGTCCAAATGTGGACCGCGAATCGCCGGACCTCCGTATTAATGTCTGGCTGAATAAAGAAACTGCCAGCATTGCGCTGGATCTCAGTGGTGATGGCCTGCACCTGCGCGGTTATCGCGATCGCACCGGGCTGGCGCCAATTAAAGAGACGCTGGCGGCAGCGATTGTTATGCGTTCCGGCTGGCAACCAGGTACGCCGCTGCTCGACCCTATGTGTGGTTCGGGGACACTATTGATTGAGGCCGCGATGTGGGCGACCGATCGCGCGCCGGGCCTGCACCGTGGTCACTGGGGATTTAGCGGCTGGGCGCAGCATGACGAGGCTATCTGGCAGGAAGTGAAAGCCGAAGCGCAGACCCGGGCGCGTAAGGGACTGGCGGAGTATTCCTCTCATTTCTACGGTTCCGACAGCGATGCGCGCGTCATTGAGCGGGCGCGCAGCAACGCCCGTCGCGCCGGTATCGGGGAGCTTATCACCTTTGAAGTGAAAGATGTGGCGCAACTGAGTAATCCATTGCCGAAAGGCCCGTATGGTACGGTGATCAGTAACCCGCCTTACGGCGAACGTCTGGACAGCGAACCGGCGCTGATTGCGTTGCACAGCCTGCTGGGCCGTACCATGAAAAATCAGTTTGGCGGCTGGAACCTGTCGCTGTTCAGCGCTTCGCCCGATTTGCTGGGCAGCCTGCAATTACGTGCCGACAAACAGTTTAAAGCCAAGAATGGCCCGCTGGACTGCGTGCAGAAAAACTATCATATTGCGGAAACCACGGCGGACAGTAAACCGGCGACGGTGGCGGAAGATTACGCTAATCGCCTGCGTAAAAATCTTAAAAAGCTGGAGAAATGGGCGCGCCAGGAAGGGATTGAATGCTATCGCTTGTATGATGCCGACCTGCCGGAATATAACGTGGCGGTAGACCGTTACGGCGACTGGGCAGTGATTCAGGAATATGCGCCGCCGAAAACGGTGGATGCGCAAAAAGCGCGGCAACGTCTGTTCGATATTATTGCGGCAACCTTGTCAGTGCTCGGTATTCCGCCGAATAAACTGGTGTTAAAAACCCGTGAACGACAAAAAGGAAAAAACCAGTATCAGAAAATGAGCGAGAAGGGCGAGTTCCTTGAGGTCAGCGAATATAATGCGCGCTTATGGGTAAATCTGACGGATTATCTCGACACCGGTCTGTTCCTCGATCACCGTATTGCCCGCAGAATGCTGGGAGAAATGAGCAAAGGCAAAGATTTCCTGAATCTCTTTTCTTATACCGGCAGCGCCAGCGTACATGCGGGGCTGGGCGGCGCGCGCAGCACCACAACGGTGGATATGTCCCGCACCTATCTGGAGTGGGCCGAACGTAATTTGCGTCTGAACGGACTGAGTGGCCGCGCGCATCGCCTGATTCAGGCCGACTGCCTGGGCTGGCTGCGCGAGGCGAATGAACAGTTCGATTTGATCTTTATCGATCCGCCAACGTTCTCTAACTCAAAACGTATGGAAGAGTCGTTTGATGTTCAGCGCGATCATGTTGCGTTAATGAAAGATTTAAAACGCCTGCTGCGTAAAGGCGGCACCATCATGTTCTCAAATAATAAGCGCGGATTCCGTATGGATCTGGAAGGGCTGGCTGAGCTGGGGCTTACCGCACAAGAAATTACGCAAAAAACGCTTTCCCCGGATTTTGCCCGTAACCGTCAGATTCATAACTGTTGGCTGATCCGCGCCGCCTGAAAGGAAAAGTAAATGTCATTAATCAGTATGCATGGCGCATGGCTGTCGTTCAGCGACGCGCCGCTTCTCGATAACGCAGAGTTGCATATCGAAGATAACGAACGCGTCTGTCTGGTGGGGCGTAACGGCGCCGGGAAATCCACCTTGATGAAGATCCTCAACCGCGAACAGGGTCTGGACGATGGGCGTATTATTTATGAGCAGGATCTGATCGTCGCGCGTCTGCAACAGGACCCGCCCCGTAATATTGCGGGCAGCGTCTATGACTTTGTCGCCGAAGGTATCGAAGAACAAGCGGAATACCTCAAGCGCTATCATGAGATTTCCCGTCTGGTGATGACCGATCCCAGCGAGAAAAACCTCAATGAAATGGCGTGCGTACAGGAACAGCTCGATCATCATAATCTGTGGCAGCTGGAAAACCGTATTAATGAAGTGCTGGCGCAGCTTGGACTCGATCCTAACGCCGCGCTGTCGTCGCTCTCCGGCGGCTGGCTGCGTAAAGCCGCGCTGGGTCGGGCGCTGGTCAGCAATCCGCGCGTATTGTTACTGGATGAACCGACTAACCATCTGGATATCGAAACTATCGACTGGCTGGAAGGGTTTCTGAAAACCTTTAACGGAACGATTATTTTTATCTCTCACGATCGTTCGTTTATTCGCAATATGGCAACCCGCATTGTCGATCTCGATCGTGGCAAACTGGTCACCTATCCGGGAAATTACGATCAATACCTGCTGGAGAAAGAAGAAGCGCTGCGCGTAGAAGAATTACAAAACGCGGAATTTGATCGCAAACTGGCGCAGGAAGAAGTCTGGATTCGCCAGGGTATCAAGGCGCGCCGCACCCGTAATGAAGGGCGCGTGCGGGCGTTAAAAGCGATGCGTCGTGAACGCAGCGAGCGCCGGGAAGTGATGGGCACGGCGAAGATGCAGGTCGAAGAGGCGACGCGCTCCGGTAAAATCGTTTTTGAGATGGAGAATGTCGATTACCAGGTAGAAGGAAAACAACTGGTAAAAGATTTCTCCGCTCAGGTGCAGCGCGGCGACAAGATTGCGTTAATTGGCCCGAACGGCTGCGGTAAAACCACGCTACTGAAACTGATGCTGGGACAGCTTCAGGCTGACAGCGGGCGCATCCACGTAGGAACGAAGCTGGAAGTCGCCTACTTCGATCAGCATCGCGCCGAACTGGATCCGGAAAAAACCGTGATGGATAACCTTGCGGAAGGCAAGCAAGAGGTGATGGTAAACGGTAAGCCGCGCCATGTACTGGGCTATTTGCAGGACTTCCTGTTTCATCCCAAACGGGCGATGACGCCCGTTCGCGCGCTTTCCGGCGGCGAACGTAACCGTCTGCTGCTGGCGCGACTGTTCCTCAAGCCGAGCAATCTTTTAATTCTCGATGAACCAACGAACGATCTTGACGTCGAAACGCTGGAACTATTAGAAGAATTAATTGATGGCTATCAGGGCACGGTACTACTGGTCAGCCACGATCGGCAATTTGTCGATAATACCGTGACGGAATGCTGGATTTTCGAGGGCGGCGGCAAAATCGGACGTTATATCGGCGGCTACCATGATGCGCGTGCGCAGCAAGAGCAGCATCTGGCGACGAAACAGCCGATGGCGAAAAAAAATGAGGAAGTTATTGCCCCTAAAGCAGAAATTGTAAAACGTGGCAGTAGCAAACTAAGCTATAAACTGCAGCGCGAGCTGGAGCTGTTACCCGGTCAGCTTGAAGACCTGGAAGCGAAGCTGGAAGCGCTACAGGCGCAGGTTGCGGATGCGGCCTTTTTTAGCCAACCCCATGAGCAAACGCAAAAAGTTCTGGCCGATTTAAGTCAGGCGGAGCAAGAACTTGAGCAAGCCTTCGAACGTTGGGAGTATCTTGAAGGCCTGAAAAACGGGGCATAACGAAAGGAGCGCCTATGTGTGAACATCACCATGCTGCGAAGCACATATTGTGCCCGCAATGCGACATGCTGGTGGCTTTACCCCGCCTCTCGCATGGGCAAAAAGCAGCATGTCCACGATGCGGCGCAACGTTAACGACCGAGTGGGACTCGCCCCGGCAGCGTCCTACCGCCTATGCGTTAGCGGCACTATTTATGTTGCTGCTTTCTAACCTTTTTCCCTTCGTGAATATGAATGTCGCGGGCGTCACCAGCGAAGTCACGCTTCTGGAAATCCCCGGCGTCATGTTTTCTGAAGATTACGCCAGCCTCGGCACGTTCTTTTTATTATTTGTCCAACTGGTGCCGGCATTTTGCCTGGTGACCATTCTATTACTTGTCAACCGCGCCAATCTGCCGTTGTCGGTAAAAAAAACGCTGGCAAGGATCTTTTTCCTCCTCAAATCGTGGGGAATGGCGGAAATATTTCTCGCCGGGGTGTTGGTCAGTTTTGTTAAGCTGATGGCCTACGGCGATATCGGCATCGGCAGCAGTTTTATTCCCTGGTGCTTATTTTGTCTCGTTCAACTGCGGGCGTTCCAGTGTGTCGATCGCCGCTGGTTGTGGGATGATATCGCCCCGCAGCCTGCACTGGCGCAGCCGTTAACGCCGGGGATTACCGGTATCCGGCAGTCTTTGCGTTCTTGCGCCTGCTGCACGGCGATCCTGCCTGCGGAGAGTCTCGTCTGTCCGCGTTGCCATACGAAAGGCTATGTCCGGCGTAAAAACAGTTTGCAGTGGACGCTGGCGTTATTATTTACCTCGATCATGCTTTATCTGCCCGCCAATATTTTGCCGATTATGATTACCGACTTACTGGGCTCTAAAATGCCGTCGACCATTCTGGCTGGCGTGATTTTGCTGTGGAGCGAGGGGTCTTATCCGGTGGCGGCGGTTATCTTTCTCGCCAGTATTATGGTGCCGACGCTAAAAATGATCGCCATTGCCTGGCTTTGTTGGGATGCGAAAGGCCACGGTAAACGCGACAGTGAACGGATGCATTTTATTTATGAAGTAGTGGAGTTTGTGGGACGCTGGTCAATGATTGATGTCTTTGTCATTGCTGTACTCTCTGCGCTGGTGCGCATGGGAGGGTTAATGAATATTTATCCTGCGATGGGTGCGTTGATGTTTGCTTTAGTCGTCATAATGACAATGTTTTCTGCGATGACCTTTGATCCGCGTCTGTCGTGGGATCGTGAATACGAACCAGGCCATGAGGAGTCCTGATAGCATGGAACCTAAAAAAGGGGAAGCCAAAGTACAAAAGGTGAAAAATTGGTCGCCTGTCTGGATATTCCCGATTGTTACTGCGCTTATCGGAGCCTGGATTCTGTTTTATCACTACAGCCACCAGGGACCGGAAGTTACCTTAATTACCACCAATGCGGAAGGTATTGAAGGCGGAAAAACGACGATCAAAAGTCGCAGCGTGGATGTCGGCGTGGTTGAAAGCGCGACGCTGACTGACGATCTGACCCATGTACAAATCAAAGCGCGGCTTCATTCCGGCATGGAAAAGTTGCTGCATAAAGACTCGGTATTTTGGGTCGTAAAACCGCAGGTGGGGCGTGAAGGCATCAGCGGGCTTGGGACGCTGCTATCAGGCGCGTATATTGAACTACAACCAGGAAGTAAGGGCAGTCAGCCGGAAAGCTATCAGCTTCTTGACTCACCGCCGTTGGCGCCGCCCGATGCCAAAGGTATTCGTGTGATTCTGGACAGCAAAAAGGCCGGTCAGCTCAGTCCTGGCGATCCCGTTCTGTTCCGGGGCTATCGGGTAGGATCCGTTGAAACCAGCTCTTTCGATCCGCAAAAACGGACAATGAGTTATCAGTTGTTCATTAAGGCGCCAAACGATCGATTGGTCACCAGTAATGTCCGATTCTGGAAAGATAGCGGTATCGCTGTGGATCTGACATCGGCGGGAATGCGCGTGGAAATGGGATCGTTGACGACGTTGTTTGGCGGCGGCGTGAGTTTTGATGTGCCGGAAGGACTTGAGCAGGGGCAACCCGTCGCCGAAAAAACGGCGTTTAATCTCTACGACGATCAAAAAAGTATTCAGGATTCGCTGTACACCGATCATATCGATTACCTGATGTTCTTTAAAGATTCGGTGCGCGGATTACAACCTGGCGCGCCGCTGGAGTTCCGCGGTATTCGTCTGGGGACGGTAAGCAAAGTGCCTTTCTTTGCGTCTAAAATGCGCCAGGTATTTAACGATGATTACCGTATTCCTGTGCTGGTGCGCATTGAACCGGAGCGTCTGAAAGCGCAACTGGGAGAAAATGCGGATGTTGCCGCGCATTTGGCGGAGCTGCTTAAGCGCGGTCTGCGTGCATCGCTTAAAACCGGTAACCTGGTGACCGGAGCGCTGTATGTCGATCTGGACTTTTATCCTAAGGAACCGCCGATTACCGGGCTACGCGAATTTGATGGTTATGAAATTATTCCCACCGTCAGCAGCGGCCTGGCGCAAATTCAACAGCGACTGGTGGAAACGTTGGATAAGATCAACAACCTGCCGCTGAATCCGATGATTGAACAAGCGACCAATACGCTGTCTGAAAGCCAGCGTACTATGCGTCGGCTGCAAACCACGCTGGATAATATGAACAAGATTACCTCCAGTCAGTCGATGCAGCAGCTTCCGGCGGATATGCAAACGACGTTACGCGAACTTAACCGCAGTATGCAAGGCTTCCAGCCTGGATCGGCGGCGTATAACAAAATGGTGGCGGATATGCAGCGTCTCGATCAGGTGCTTCGTGAGTTACAACCGGTGTTGAAAACTCTGAACGAGAAGAGCAACGCGCTGGTATTTGAAGCGAAGGATAAAAAAGATCCTGAGCCTAAGAGGGCGAAACAATGAAAAAATGGCTAGTCGTGATAATGGCGTTCTGGCTGGCGTCATGTAGCTCCGGCGGAGAGAATAAAAGCTATTATCAGCTCCCGATAGCGCAAAGCGGTGTGCAAAGCACCGCAAGCCAGGGCAACCGTCTCTTATGGGTAGAGCAGGTTTCCGTACCTGACTATCTGGCAGGTAACGGCGTGGTGTATCAAACCAGTGATGTTCAGTATGTGATTGCCAATAACAATCTGTGGGCCAGCCCGCTGGATCAGCAATTACGTAACACGCTGGTGGCGAATCTTAGCGCCCGGCTTCCTGGCTGGGTCGTCGCTTCCCAGCCGTTGGGAACCACCCAGGATACGTTAAACGTTACCGTAACCGGATTCCATGGACGCTACGATGGTAAGGTCATCGTCAGCGGGGAGTGGTTATTAAACCACAATGGACAGCTGATTAAGCGGCCTTTCCATATCGAAGCCAGTCAGCAGAAAGATGGCTATGATGAGATGGTCAAAGTACTGGCAAGCGCATGGAGTCAGGAAGCAGCCGCTATCGCAGATGAGATAAAGCGCCTTCCCTGAGATAAAAGTAATGTAAATTTAACCGCTTCAGGTCGTGCGCCTGAGGCGGTTTTTTTATTTTTGACGCCGGAAAAATAGTTGTTATGGCTCACATTTTTTGTACAAATGATTTACCGTATAGCTCACAAATATGACATTGGTGTGAATTTTGCGCATTGACGGGCGATCCATTTAGAGGTATTCGTGTAGTGTGATTGCACATTTTGTAATCACTGTTTTCTTTTCCACCAGATACAAATATGAGGGAAACGAGGCATGAAGAGACAAAAACGAGATCGCCTGGAACGGGCACATCAACGTGGATATCAGGCCGGCATCGCCGGACGATCAAAAGAAATGTGTCCCTATCAGACGCTGAATCAACGGTCATACTGGTTGGGAGGTTGGCGACAAGCCATGGAGGACAGGGCGGTAATGGCCTGATTCTGTCTCTTTAGAAAAAGAAACCTCCGCACTGCGGAGGTTTCGCCTTTATGGGCTTTGCAAGCATGATACCGATAGCGCGGAATATCAATTCAACACTTAGAACGCGGAAGTATCCTGGAACAAACCGACTTTCAAATCGTGTGCGGTATAGATCAGACGACCATCCACCAGAACCTCACCGTCCGCCAGGCCCATGATCAGGCGACGGTTTACGATACGTTTGAAATGAATACGATAGGTGACTTTCCTGGCTGTCGGCAGAACCTGGCCGGTAAATTTCACTTCGCCCACGCCCAGAGCGCGGCCTTTGCCTTCGCCGCCCAACCAGCCCAGGTAGAATCCCACCAATTGCCACATAGCATCCAGACCCAGACAACCGGGCATCACCGGATCGCCGATAAAGTGGCATCCGAAGAACCATAGATCCGGATTGATATCCAGCTCGGCTTCGACATAGCCTTTGTCGAAATTGCCGCCCGTTTCGGTCATCTTAACGACGCGGTCCATCATCAGCATGTTCGGCGCAGGGAGTTGCGGCCCTTTAGCGCCAAACAGTTCACCACGACCAGAGGCAAGAAGGTCTTCTTTTGTATAGGATTCGCGTTTATCTACCATGTTTTATGTAAACCTTATTTTATTGAAGCACGCAGGATAGCTAACACGTGTACGCTGAACAAGTCCGATCAGTTCGGAATAAAAGCGTTCAGCCAACGTAATGGCCACGGGAAACGATGACGGCCTTCCTGTTGCGTCGCCTGCGCGATACGCTCCTGGATAGTCTGCATCAACGTCGTTTGACCTTCGCCATCCCACACCAGATTTAACAGTAGCGGTAAGGCGTCGGTCACGTCGTCTACCGCCCAGATAGTGAACTTCTCTTCTTTAACCGCTTGCAGCAGTTCAGATTTAAGACTGAGATGGCGGACGTTGGCGGCAGGGATAATTACGCCCTGTTTACCGTTTAATTCCCGCTGCTCGCAGATGGCGAAGAAACCTTCAATTTTTTCGTTTAGCCCGCCCACCGGTTGCGCGCGACCAAACTGATCGACCGAGCCGGTAATCGCAATGTTTTGATTCACTGGCACATTGGCCAGCGCGCTGATGAGCGCACATAATTCCGCCATTGAGGCGCTATCGCCATCCACTTCGCTGTAGGACTGCTCAAAGGTTAACGAGGCAGAGAAGGGAATTTGTTGCTCCAGCTGCAACTCCGACATCAGGAAGGCCTGCATAATCATCATTCCCTTAGCGTGGATATTTCCGCCAAGTTCGGCCTTGCGCTCAATATCGTTAAATTCGCCATCGCCGATATGCACAACACAGCTAATTCGCGACGGTTCGCCAAAGGCGCGCGGATGCCCGGGAAACTCAATGACGGAAAGCGCATTGATTTGTCCAACGCGTTCGCCTTCGGTTTCAATCAGGATCTGCTCTTGCAGAATCTCATCCTGCATCCGCTCCGCCAGAAAGCCTTCTCGCCATTCGCGTCGGGCAAGCATCAGGCTGAGCGCTTCTGCGCCGCAGGTATCGCCTTCGCATAAAGGCGACGCCTCCTTAAACTGGCGGGCTATCCACAGTGGGCAAAGAGGCAGCGTATCCTGTTCGCCGGTATAGCGCACAGCCTCGCGTATCAGGACGGGCCAGGCGTCCGGTGCCGGAGGGGGCAAATTATCGCGTAAAGCGATACGCGTCACCCATTGACACCACAGGGTCATAGCTTCTGCGTCCGCTATCTGTAAATTGTCTTCAAATTCACTGTAGATAGCCTGTTCCGCGAGCTCCGGTTCCATCTCCTGAAAATCAGCCAGTGATTCACGTTCGCCAACCAGAATCACCTTCAGTTTGAGCGGCATTGATGGCACGGAGACCGGTAATGGACGCGACTCGTCAAACGCCACCCAGTCAAAACGCTCGCGGCTAACGATGGCTTTCAGACGCATCCACAGTAACGGCTGCGCCAGAAGGGTTCGTAAGGAAATAATCAGCACGCCGCCGTTCGCCTGATGAACCAGTCCCGGCTGCAGGGTAATGTCGCCGTTATACTGCCGCAGGCAACCAAAGAGCTGTTCGGCTTCGACCCAGTCCGCGCTGACGACTTGTGTGACGGTGGCAAAGTTGTCTTGCGCATTCTGCGCGGCGCGGTAATGAACAGTATGCCCGGAAACGTCATAATGTCCGCCGGTTAATTGTCCGGCATCGGTTTGCAGAGCGCGGACGGCATCTGAAAGTAAAGTGAGATACTCTTGCTCTTCAGGCGCTTTAGTCAGCATAAAAGAGGATGAGCTCCACGGCTGAATAAGCTGCTCAAGCGCAAATTGCAGTCGTGGCTGAGTATCACTGAGTAAGGTGTCGTTTTCGTCAGTCGCGTGTGGCTGTGCAAATATCTCCTGATAGCTTTCGCTATCCGGAACCAGATCACGCCATGCAAGTTTCGTAATGGTCAAAGTTGAGGTTTTTTAGTCTGTTGTAAAAGGGGGGATTATAGCCTAACCCGTCACGCTGCACACGCGGAAAGCGAATGCAAAGTAATATGAAGACGTGTAACCATTCACAGGTTCGAGATTCTTTTCTTCAGATGGCTAAAAAACTGATATTCTGATAACAGTTACACGGTAACGTTGGGATCGCAATGAAATATCAACAACTTGAAAATCTTGAAAGCGGTTGGAAATGGAAATATCTGGTGAAAAAGCACCGCGAAGGGGAGTTGATCACCCGCTACGTGGAAGCCAGTGCTGCCCAGGAAGCCGTCAATTTGTTGTTGGCCCTCGAAAATGAACCGGTGCGGGTAAATGTCTGGATAGACAGGCATATGAATCCTGCCTTGCTTAATCGGATGAAACAAACCATTCGGGCAAGACGCAAACGACACTTCAATGCGGAACATCAGCATACGCGCAAAAAATCTATCGATTTAGAGTTTATGGTCTGGCAGCGTCTGGCAGGCCTTGCGCAGCGACGCGGTAAAACATTATCCGAAACGATAGTGCAACTGATAGAAGACGCGGAGCATAAAGAGAAATATGCCACGCAAATGACCACGTTAAAGCAGGATTTACAGGCGTTATTAGGCAAGAAGTAACGCTGAAAGGCGTTGTCATCCAGACCAGAGCAAAAAACCCCGCGACGCGGGGTTTTTTATCAGACGGAAACTTAAGCCTGCGGCTGAGTTACCACGTCTTTAACGCCTTTAACTTCGATCTCTACGCGACGATCCGGAGCCAGGCAATCGATCAGGGCAGCGCGAGGTTTCACGTTGTCACATGTGTTGCCGGTAACCGGGTTAGATTCGCCCATACCACGTGCGGAGATTTTGTCAGACGGAATACCTTTGGAGATCAGGTAATCAACAACAGACTGAGCACGTTTCTCGGACAGACCCTGGTTGTAAGCGTCAGAACCGATACGGTCAGTGAAGCCCAGAACGACGACGGAACCGTCTTTCGGATCCAGGTTGCTCAGCTGGCTGTACAGCTGATCCAGAGCCTGCTGGCCTTCTGGTTTCAGAGTTGCTTTGTTGAAGTTGAACAGTACGTCAGACTTCAGAGTGAAGTGCTTGGTCTGTACTTCCGGAGCCGGAGCCGGTGCCGGAGCTACTACCGGAGCAGCTTCTTGCTGGCCGAAACGGTAGGAAACACCTACGCTCAGCAGGCCGTTGTCCGGACGGGTGCCGATGGTGTTGGCATCACCGATGTTGTTAGTCCACTGGTATTCCAGACGGGTTGCGATTTCAGGGGTGATGGCATACTCGATACCGCCCGCGAATACCGGGGAAACGCCGGTGTCGTGGTCTTTAGTAGACGCGCCGCCAGGGACGTTAGACTTGGTGTCTGCACGCCATACCATACCACCCAGACGGGTATAAACGTCCAGATCGTCAGTGATTGGATAACCCAGTTTAGCGGTCAACTGAACGCCCTGAGCTTTATAAGCGCCATTGATGTTGTCGCCTTTGTACGGCATACGGCCTAACCAGTCGTAGCCCATTTCAAAGCCAACGTACGGGTTAACCTGGTAACCACCAAAAGCACCTGCGCCCAGTTGGTTTTCATGAGTCGGGCCATCATTGTTAATGAAGCCGGTGTCATGGTACTGAGACCAGCCCAGTTTAGCACCAGCGTACCAGGTGTTATCTTTCGGAGCGGCCTGCGCTACGGTAGCGAAACCAGCCAGTGCCACTGCAATCGCGATAGCTGTCTTTTTCATTTTTTGCGCCTCGTTATCATCCAAAATACGCCATGAATATCTCCAACGAGATAACACGGTTAAATCCTTCACCGGGGGATCTGCTCAATAGTTACTCTACCGATATCTACGGCTTATGCTGAGCACCCCTGGCGATGTAAAGTCTACAACGTAGTTGGAAACTTACAAGTGTGAACTCCGTCAGACATGTGAAAAAAACATGCTGGATATACACATCATTTAACAGTTTCAGATGATAAATCGTACAGCAAAAATTGCGGAAACCGCTTCTGGCAAGCTTTCTCGCAAAAAAAACGTTACCACTCAAAGGAGATGCGTTCGCGTAAAAAAAAGTCCAGGATAAATCCTAATTTTACTTAATGATACAAATTAGAGTGAATTTTTAGCCCGGAATGCTGTCTCCTGGGTAAAGCGTGCGCACGTACAGGGCGCATGATAAACCCTACCGCATTACCTACCTTCGCTGCTTCAACCAGGCTGGCATGTTCTTCTTCTGTCAGTTCTTCAGTCAACCAACCAATTACCACGCTGTAATTTCCTGTACGCAAAGCGCGGATCATCGACTCCAGCGTATGACGAGGCGCAAGCTGGCTAATTTGCATCACTTTCGTTAATGGCAAACCTGAAGACTGTACCCATTCACGGCTGAGCTTTTGCTGCGGCGTGAGCCAGAGCTGCCAGCGTGATTGTTGGCCTAACTGACGGAGTAAAGGCAAAAGCAGGAGCTGCGCCATCATGGGCTGGTCTTCGTGGTAGACAACTTCACTGACCAGTCCTGCCGCGGCATTTTCCGTAGCGGTGCGCGCTGCGTTGTGGGTAGTGGTAGGAAATGACGAAGAACGATTTGCATAACCTGAAGTGTACATAATCAATCCAGCCCTGTGAGTTACTGTATATTCATACAGTACCCCTGTGGCGATGAAAGATCAACTCTATTTTCGGAAACTGTCTCGCAATTTTTATTCTTAGTGGCGTCAAAAATAAAAATCATCTTGCTCGCGGAGTATAAGTTGCCTATTTTCGTCATTAACGGATCCGTTACTGCAAATTATTCTTTTACTTTATGATTTAAAAGGAATTTTATGAGAGCACTCTCTTATGACAGGATCTATAAATCGCAAGAATATTTGGCCTCTTTGGGGACGATCCAGTATCGATCTTTATTCGGTAGCTATAGTCTGACCGTGGAGGATACCGTCTTTGCGATGGTGGCTAATGGCGAGCTTTATCTCCGCGCCTGTGAAGAAAGCGTACCCTACTGTGTGAAGCATCCTCCCGCCTGGCTCATGTTTATGAAATGTGGACGTCCCGTTATGCTCAACTATTACCGGGTGGATGAAAGCCTGTGGCGCGATCAGCAGCAGCTGGTACGTTTATCGAAGTATTCTCTTGACGCGGCAATGAAGGAAAAACACAGCCGTATTTTACAGCACAGACTCAAAGATCTCCCCAATATGACCTTCCATCTGGAAACATTGCTCAATGAGTCAGGGATAAAGGACGAAAATATGTTACGCATACTGGGCGCGAAAATGTGCTGGCTAAGGTTGCGACAAAGCAATCCCTTGCTGACGGTGAAAGTTTTGTATGCCCTGGAAGGCGCAATTGTCGGCGTACATGAAGCGGCGCTCCCGGCGAGTCGTCGCCAGGAGCTTGCCGACTGGGCTCATTCGCTTACGGCTGGGTAATTAATGTAGAAGTCGGCGGTGAAATTTGCCGTTGCAAGCGTCCAATCTCGGGCAGTAAGGCAATGAGCAAACCAATTTGTTGAACAACCAGAGGTTCTTTGCTGTCCGGACGTGTTTCCAGCGACTGAACTCGCTGCTTTAAACCCTCCAGCGCCTGGTGTACGCGCTGTTCGTCTTCAGGTTGATGATGAAGCGCATCATCAACGTAGCAGACCGCGTCATCCAGAAGCCCCAACACGTCCGGATTACTGAGCTTTTCGCGGTGCGCGCCGAGGGCGGAGATATAGCTGGTAAAAGTGTGATTGAGGCAAAGCAGCCTGAACGCCGCCTCCCGGGTTTCGGCCGTGACGTCGGGTTCGCTCGACATATTAGAAACCACGGATGCCAGTTCTGCATCGCGGTTGTGCGCGTCGCGTCTGGCAATGCGATAGGCCAGGCGGTTATCCCGTCCCTGGTGATATTGCTCAAGGATCGCATCAAGGTAGCGGCAATTAGCATCGGTGGCGCGCTGGAGTACCCGGGGAAGGTTGCGAAAGCGCCAGTCCGGCCAAATAAAGCTGACCGCAGCCCAGGCGATAGCGCAGCCAATTAACGTGTCGACGACGCGCGGTAACGCTACCTCAAAGCCTTCGCCCAGGAGGTTAAAGCAGAGTAATACCAGCAGGGTGATGAACATCGTCGCATGGGCATACTGCACATTACGGAATGCGAAGAAAAGCACGCCGGTAATCACCAGCAGAACTAACTGTCCTTCAAGCGAAGGGACAAACCATAAAATCGGCAGGCCGATCGCAACGCCTACCAACGTACCGATAATCCTGAGCGCAAGGCGATGGCGGGTCGCGTTATAGTTAGGCTGACAAACGAACAGGCTGGTGAGCAATATCCAGTACCCGTGGCGCATCCCGGTAATTTGGATGAGAGCATAACCGATGCACAATACCAGCGACATGCGTACCGCATGGCGAAAGAGAGCGGACTCCGGGGTAAAATTACGGCTCAGACGCAGCCAGATGTCGCTAAACCCGTGCAGGCTATCATCAGCCAACTGGTTTTCTGACTCATTGCGCGGCATTGCCTGGGCCTGCTCCGACTCGATCGTCGCCAGTTGCGCATCAATGGCGCGTAGGTTGGTTAATAAGAACCCAAGCGTATTTAACAGCTCTAAAGAAGCGCCGCTGGCGCGCATACGTTCAAGCGCGGCGTCAATGTGGGTAAAGGCGCGTTCAAAACGCGGATCATGCTGGTACGGCGTACGCAGTAAGATACAGCGCGCCAGCTGCGTACAGGCCTGCGCCTGCATCGACATCAGACGTTGAAAGCGGAACATGACGTCGCTATGGCGAAAATAATCGCGCAGCGTCTGGTATTGAATATGCGAAGAACTGGCGCGTTCATGAATATCCTGCGCCACAAAATAGTAATGGAGGGTGCGGCGCGTACCGCGTTGACCGCGATCGCCGCGCAGGCGAGTCAACAACGACACTTTCGTTTGGTTCAGCGTCGCCATTAACTGCCCGTTCGCTAACGCTAAATCATAGAGCGGCGCCTGGCTTTCATCTTCAATATCAGGATCAAACAGACGTGATTTCAGTTCCAGATAGTGCGCTAACTGTTCGTAACTGCGTGCCAGATTATCCTGCAACGGACGGATCGGAAATAGCAGATGCCCGGTTAGCGTCAGTAGGTTATACCATACTGCGCCTGCCAGCAGGAGCAGTGGTTGCTGATACCAGTGATCGTATAAAGAGGTACCCAGCATCGTATAGATGGCAATGAGTAACGCGCCGAACGCGATGGTAGCATAGCGTTGCCCTAATCCTCCCAACAGAATAAATCCGCTGGTGGATAACGTTAAGCCCAACGCAAATAGCCACGGCCAGGGAAAGAGCAGCTCCACAGAAGCCGACGCGATAAAAAAGCAAATTAAGGTAATGATTAAATTACGCAAGCGTCCGGCAAGGCGGTCGTCGAGATCGGTTAGCGCTGCGGCAACCATACCGAGCGTGAGCGGGATGGTCAGTTTGACGTCGCCCAGCCACCAGGGCAGGGCGGTGGTGCCGCACAGAGCGATAAAAATGCGGATGTAATACAGCCAGGCACTGTTCCAGGTATAACGGCGAATCAACGGACTTAACATAAAGGCTATTTGTCCCGATCATTCAAAACGGCGGCGCGCGTTAGCTTCTCGCGCGGCGCGAGCGGTTTCTACAGAGACGACGCGGCGACCGACAGGCCAAAGCGCAATCGCGGCAATTTTAAAGTTCGCAATACCGACAGGTATCCCGATGATAGTGACACACTGCGCGATACCGGAGGCAATGTGCATCAGGCATAGCCACCAGCCGAAAAAAAGTAACCAGAAAATATTCAGCAAAGTACCGCCAGTATTCATTAATACGCTTTTCGCCGCCGGATTAAGTTCGTCAACGTGAATGGCTTCATTACCGTAAGGGAACAGGGACAGTTTGGTTATCTCCCAGCAGGAGCGGGTCAACGGCAGGGTGAAAATAAGCACAATACTGACCAGCGTCGCCAGCAGCCAGGCCAGCGTAGTGGCAAAGCCGCCCAGTACAAAGTTTAAAATATTCAGAACGGTACGCATAAACCCTCAGTTCATTCCGGTTTTCTATCACTGCGGGCAATTGTAACGTTTTTTTAGACTGGAGCACGTTTTCTCTGGCGGTTACACTGATAAGCACATCTTTACGTCTGGATTCGCTGAGTCATGGAACTGAAAGCAACTTCTCTTGGAAAACGTCTGGCGCAACACCCGTATGATCGTGCCGAGATCCTCAACGCTGGGGTGAAAGTGTCTGGCGACAGGCATGAATATCTTATTCCATTCAATCAGTTATTGGCGATTCACTGTAAGCGTGGGCTGGTATGGGGCGAGCTGGAGTTTGTCCTGCCGGAGGATAAAGTCGTGCGTTTGCACGGTACCGAGTGGTCGGAAACCCAGCAATTCCATCGCTATCTGGACGCGCACTGGCGTCGCTGGAGCCAGGAGATGAGTGATGTCGCCGCGCAGGCATTACAAGAGCAATGGGCGCGTATTAGTGAGCGAACGGGCGAAAACCAATGGCTTACCCGTGAACGCGTTCGGGGGCTGGAACACGAAATTCGCCAGACGTTTGCCGCCTTGCCGCTACCGGTCTCACGTCTGGAGGAGTTTGCTCACTGTCGCGAGATATGGCGTAAGTGTCTGGCCTGGTTACAGGATAGCGAGGGAAGTCGGCAGCAGCATAATCAGGCGTATGCTGATGCCATGCTGGAAGCGCATGCCGACTTTTTTACGCAGATAGAATCCTCTCCGCTTAATCCCTCCCAGGCCAGGGCGGTGGTTAATGGCGAATCATCGTTACTGGTACTGGCGGGGGCGGGAAGCGGCAAAACCTCGGTGCTGGTGGCGCGCGCGGGTTGGCTGTTGGCGCGCGGACAAGCCGATGCGGGGCAAATTCTTTTACTGGCGTTTGGCCGCAAGGCGGCAGAGGAGATGGATGAGCGTATCCGCGAGCGCTTACATACGGAAGAGATTACTGCCCGTACGTTCCATTCGCTGGCGCTATATATTATTCAGCAAGGCAGTAAAAAAGCGCCGGTTGTCAGTAAGCTGGTAAGTGACGCCACCGCGCGGCATCAGCTATTTCTGCACACCTGGCGTCAGCAGTGTAGCGAGAAAAAAGCGCAGGCCAAAGGCTGGCGTCAGTGGCTGGAAGAGGAGATGCAGTGGGCGGTGCCGGAAGGTAATTTCTGGGACGATGAGACATTGCAGCGGCGTCTGGCCCCTCGTCTGGATCGTTGGGTCAGCTTGATGCGTATGCACGGCGGCGCGCAGGCAGAAATGATCGCTGGCGCGCCAGAGGAGTGCCGCGAGCTGTTTGGCAAACGCATTAAGCTGATGGCGCCGCTGCTGAAGTCCTGGAAAAGCGCGTTGAAAGCGGAAAATGCCGTTGATTTCTCCGGGCTGATCCATCAGGCAATGGTGATCCTCGAAAAAGGGCGTTTTATCAGCCCGTGGAAGCATATTCTGGTCGATGAATTTCAGGATATTTCCCCACAACGGGCGGCGCTGTTAGAGGCGCTGCGCAAGCAGAATAGCCAGACTACGCTGTTTGCCGTTGGCGATGACTGGCAGGCGATTTACCGTTTTAGCGGGGCGCAGCTCTCCTTAACGACGGCGTTTCATCAGACGTTCGGCGAGGGCGAGCATTGCCACCTGGACACCACGTACCGCTTTAACAGTCGGATTGGCGATATTGCCAATCGCTTTGTACAGCAGAATCCGCACCAGCTTAAAAAACCGTTAAATAGTCTGACCCCAGGCGATAAAAAAGCGGTGACGTTATTGGATGAAAGCCAGTTGGACGCGTTACTGGATAAATTATCCGGCTATGCGAAGGAAGATGAACGTATCCTGGTGCTGGCGCGCTATCATCATCTGAAACCCGTGAGTCTACAAAAAGCGGCGACTCGCTGGCCGAAGTTACAGATAGACTTCATGACTATCCATGCCAGCAAAGGCCAACAGGCCGATTACGTGATTCTTGTCGGATTGCAGGAGGGTAACGACGGTTTCCCCGCCCCGGCGCGAGAATCCATTATGGAAAGTGCGCTTCTTCCTCAGGTTGAGGATTTTCCGGACGCTGAAGAGCGGCGTTTGTTATATGTGGCGTTGACGCGCGCGCGCGCGCGGGTCTGGCTGCTTTTCAATAAAGATAATCCCTCGCGCTTTGTGGAGGCGCTTAAACAGCTGGATGTGCCGGTGGCGAGGAAGCCCTAAAGCGCGGGCGGTACAGCATCCCGCCCGCGTAGCGGTTATTTCAGGCGCTCGGCCAGATAACGCGCATAATCCGGAATAAGAATATCTACAGCGTCATTAAAATGCGGGGACTGGATGATAAAGTCCGCCGTTGAGACGTTAGTGGCGACAGGGATATTCCATACGGTGGCCAGACGCAATAGCGCTTTGACATCGGGGTCGTGCGGTACCGCGTTAAGCGGGTCCCAGAAGAAAATCAACACGTCGATTTTCCCTTCTGAAATGAGCGCGCCAACCTGCTGGTCGCCGCCCATCGGGCCGCTCAGCATCGCATTAACGTCCATACCGGTTGCGCGCTGGATCAGATTCCCCGTGGTGCCGGTTGCATAAAGAACGTGTTTTTCCAGCAACGGCTGATGGCGTTCCACCCAGTTCATTAACATCTGTTTGCAGTGGTCGTGAGCAACCAACGCGATATGTTTGCGCGTCGGCAAGGTGCGAGTCGTCAGTTCCATAATTCGATTCCGTAATTAACCTGTCTACAGATTACTGGAAGCGCTTGATGCTGCAAGAGAAAGACAAAAAAATTGCGCGCTGGGACAACTCATATCAAGAGGGCGGCTGTTTTTCCGCCCATTGCAGAAAATGATGGCGTGTCTGCGGGTCGGCCAGTCGGAACCAATATTTCAGCCGCTGTTCTGTCAGAGTTTGTGATTGCGGCGGTACGGTATCAAGCTCTGAGACGTCAGAAAGTAATGTGCTGTCGTCTGCCATCATCGTGGCGAACTGAGGAAGCGAGGCGCGTTTCGCCGATTTATTATAACGCTCGGTCTCTATTTCATAATCGACCACTTTAGCCGTAGAAGTAATGGCCAGAATATCGAGTTTTACCGGAATGGGCATGGCGTCGCCGTCCAAAAGCGCCAGACGCGGCGCCGCGTTAAAATGCGAGGCTTCGCGCTCGTTTTCCAGCCGTGGGAGCTGGAAATTGACCTGATTTATCAGTTGGGTATCGAAACTTATCACCAGCGGCGGAGAAATATAAAGCCGCTCTTCATTACCGGGCAGGCGGATGGTTTTTTCCACCCGGAAAACGAGTTGATGCGGCCCGTTTTCCAGTTCGATGCTCTCTGCGCCGCGTAATAAAGAGCTGGACACCTTTTTGCCGTCCAGCACCAGCAGATCAACCTCATTCGACAGACGGAGCGTTGTGGCAAAAACAGTCACCGGCAAACAGAGAGCAAGGAAGGTGGTTAGCGCGCCGGTTTTCATAAGGTTCTCCTGTCCAAAGGCCGTCTGGCTAATAATGTATCGAAATTTTTCTTAGATCATGTTTACTAACATATAGACATATTTTGGCGTTTTGCTCTCATACATCGGTATGGGATGAATGGTTGCTATGTCAGGTTTGTCGTACACTTTGCAAAACAGCCAGGAGAAAGATGATGAAAGAGACCGATATTGCTGATGTTTTGACGTCCACTCGCACTATCGCGCTGGTAGGTGCGAGCGATAAACCCGATCGTCCAAGTTATCGGGTAATGAAATACCTGCTTGAACAGGGCTACCATGTGATTCCGGTTGCGCCAAAAGTCGCGGGTAAGACATTGCTGGGGCAACAGGGGTATGCCACGCTGACGGACATTCCCGAAAAAGTCGATATGGTGGATGTTTTTCGCAACTCTGAAGCTGCATGGGGCGTCGCACAGGAAGCTATCGCCATCGGCGCAAAAACGCTGTGGCTACAGCTTGGCGTGATCAACGAACAGGCGGCGGTACTGGCGCGGGATGCAGGCATGACCGTGGTGATGGATCGTTGTCCGGCGATTGAGATCCCTCGCCTGGGGCTGGCGAAATAAAAGTTTAAAAGGCCGGATATCGCTCTCCGGCCTTTTAAATACAATCAGTTACGTAGTCGCGGTGCCTGAAGCTGCTTGCGAATGGTTCGCGCCAGTTCATCCATCGATGGCTGTTCTGGATGCTCGTCCCGCATTTCGCTTCGCAACTGGGCCTCGGCCAGATAAGTATGCACTGGCTGACCATCATCATCTTCCATTACCACGTGGTACCACGGAGCAGCGCGAAGTTCGTCGTTAACCGCCAGTTCATCAGGCGACGGCTCATCAAGCGAATATTCCGGGTCGATATCGACGACCACTCCGAGGTAACCTAACAGGGAATGGCGGACCTGTTGGCCGATACCGAATTTGCTGGCTATCATAGTCACCTCCCGGGAAATAGATACCCTTTATATGAGGATACTATTCCACTTTTCAAGTTACATGACGCGACAGGCAAACCCTTTCAGATACAGCCCTTCCGGGTAGGTGGCGATCACCGGGTGATCGGCGGCCTGACGGAACTGCTCTATAAATTGTACATCACGACCGGCATCTATTGCGGCATCGGCAATGATTTTCTGAAATAAATCGCTGGTCATCAGTCCGGAGCAAGAGAATGTCAGCAGTATGCCGCCCGGATTGAGCAGTTGAATCGCTAACATGTTAATGTCTTTATAGCCCCGGCAGGCACCCATTAACTGGCTTTTATTTTCGACGAATTTGGGCGGGTCCATGATGATGACGTCGAATTTTTCGCCGTGTTCACGGTAAGCGCGCAGCAACTTAAACACGTCATCGCGCACGAATTCGGCTTTGCTCAAATCCAGTTGGTTCAGTTCAACGTTTTGCCTGGCGATATCCAGCGCATCCTGTGAGGTATCCACGCTGACAACCTGGCGACAACCGCCCATTAATGCCGACACGGCAAAACCGCCGGTATAAGAGAAGCAGTTCAGTACCCGCTGATTTTCCACGTAGCGGCGCGTCGCCAGACGACTGTCGCGCTGATCAAGATAATAACCGGTTTTGTGGCCGCCCTGGATATCGACCAGCAATTTCATACCGTGTTCTTCAATTGGCAGAAGCGCAGGCGGCAGTTCTCCAGTGACCGGGCCTTGCGTCAGCGCCATCCCTTCTTTTTTCCGCACGGCGACGTCGCTGCGATCGTAAATAGCGCAATCCGGATAGCATGTTTGCAGAGCGCTAATTAATGCGGCGCGTTGATATTCGGCCCCGGCGCTGAGCAGTTGCAGCACCAAAAAATGACCAAAACGATCGATAGTGACGCCAGGCAGGCCATCGGACTCACCGGCGATCAGACGATAGCTATCCAGGCCGTCTTTTTTCGCCAGCCAGTCGCGCCACTGCTGCGCCTGGCGCAGGCGGCGGGTGAAAAACGCAATATCAATGGATTCTGCTTTATCAAATGTCCAGACGCGCGCGCGGATCTGGGATGCTGGCGACCAGGCGCCGCGTGCTAACCACTTTCCCTGATGGTCGACGATATCGATAGTTTCACCGAGGTTGGCTTTGCCTTCCAGACGGGAGACGGCGCCGGAAAAGACCCATGGGTGGCGGCGGAGTAAAGATTTTTCTCGCCCTTTGCTGAGGACTAAACGGGGATATTGCGGAAATGTAGATTCAGTCATGCGGAGTAACCTCTCACAAACAGTGACGCGAGCCGGATGATAGCTCCAGCCAGGGACCGTGAAAACGAAATGGCGCGTAGGGTAGCACAGATGAGAGAGGCAATCACCAGCGTATGGCGGTGAGCGTTTCTGCACAAAATAGAATCGTAAAGGCACAGTTTCTTCAGTGGGCGCTTTTTATAGTGTTATTTCTTTACATGAAGAAGGAAATACAATGAAAACAGTCTTCTCTTTGACCGCAGCCGCAATGATGGCATTGAGTGGCAGCGTATCTGCCGCATCGGCGTTTAGCCTCAGTAGCGCGGATATTCCGGCGGATTTTCGTTTAACGCAACAGCACGTCTTTAAAGGATTTGGTTGTAGCGGAGAAAATATTTCGCCGCAGCTGAGCTGGCGTAATCCGCCTGCCGGAACCAAAAGCTACGCTATTACCGTCTTCGATCCTGATGCGCCCACCGGAAGCGGCTGGTGGCACTGGACGATGGTGAATATTCCTGCGCAGATTCACGACCTGCCGACGGGGGCTGATAAAAAAACGTTACCCGCTGGAGTGGTGCAGGGACGTAATGATTTCGGTTATGCTGGCTTTGGCGGCGCCTGTCCGCCGCCGGGCGATAAGCCTCATCGCTATCAGTTTACTGTGTGGGCGCTGAATACGGCAACACTGCCGCTCGACAGTGAGTCGAGTGGCGCGTTGGTAGGGTTTATGCTTAACGCGCATGTGATTGCGAAAGCAAAATTCACGGCCACATACGGAAGGTAAAACAGAGGACGGCACGGTGCAGGAGATGCATATTCGACATCAGGATCTTACGACGGCAGAGGTGCGTTCCAGTCATCTGCACCGTTTGCATCGTGTTACGCTTTTTTCCGCCGCTATTTGCCATATTACGCAGGGCAGTAAAGTCATCATTCAGGATGATAGCCGCCTTGTCGCCGGGCCGGGTGAGTTGATTATTATCCCGGCGAACACGCCGCTGGAGATTATTAATCAGCCTGCGCAGAGCGGTTTTCGCTCCGACCTGTTGTTACTTTCACCGGAGATTATTGCTCGCTTTAAAACGATGTACGTTCAGGATTATCCACCGGCAAACCTGACATCGCTGTGTACCCCGATGAGCCGTAGCCTGACATTTATGTGGGAGAACGTGTTGGATGCTGTGCGCCAGGGTTTACCCGTTGGGCTACAGGAACATCAGGCGATGGGGTTACTGTTAGCGCTTTTACATGATGGCGCGGCGGGACCGCTGCTTATTGAACGGCGTTACACCCTCACGGAGCAGGTGCGGCAACTGATTATGCTCTCACCTGCTAAGCTATGGACAGCCCAGGAGATAGCCCGCCGCCTTGCTATGGGAACATCGACGCTGCGTCGACGTTTGCAGCGCGAATCGCAGAGTTATCGACAAATTGTTGAAGAGGTGCGCATGTCCTGCGCGCTTTCTCAACTGCAATCGACGACGCTGCCGATCGGCGAAATAGCGCTACGGTGCGGCTACCTGTCGGGGTCGAGATTTACGGCCAGATTCCGCCAACATTATGGGTGTCTGCCCAGTCAGGTACGTTAAGTATGTCCTGTATGAGCCTCCACCACTGATTATGAAAGGAGAACCATCATGTCGAACGTCTGCATTATCGCCTGGGTTTATGGTCGCGTTCAGGGCGTCGGGTTTCGCTATACCACGCAGCATGAGGCGCAGCGGCTGGGGTTAACCGGCTATGCGAAGAATATGGATGACGGAAGCGTAGAAGTGGTGGCCTGTGGCGACGCGGCGCAGGTAGAAAAGCTCATCAAGTGGCTGAAAGAGGGCGGGCCGCGCTCTGCTCGTGTGGACAAAATCCTTACTGAACCGCACAGCCCTCGCGAGACGCTAACAGGCTTTAGTATTCGGTATTAAATACATTTTACCGGCTTGGGCAGACCGGCGATTTTGGTCGCTTGCTTTGCCGGGCCTTTCGGGAACAGACGATACAGATAGCGGCTGTTGCCTTTTTCTTCGCCGAACTTATTCGCCATCGCCTTTACCAGCATTCGGATGGCGGGAGAGGTATTAAACTCCAGGTAAAATTCGCGCACGAAGCGCACGACTTCCCAGTGTTCCGCAGAGAGCTCAATGCCTTCATTGGCGGCGATAGCGACTGCCAGCGCTTCACTCCACTGCGTCGTCTCTTTCAGATAGCCTTCGCTATCAGTACTGATTTCTTTACCTTCAAAGATCAACATAACGTTTCACTGCGTAATCAACACGGACGGCAGTGTAGCAAAAAATAAAGCCCTGCATAAGCAGGGCTGGAAGAGGGGAATGTCGATTAGTCGCGGCTGGCGAAGCCCAGAATGCTGAGCAGGCTGACAAAGATGTTGTACAGCGAAACGTACAGACTGACGGTCGCACGAATATAGTTGGTTTCACCGCCGTGAATGATGTTACTGGTTTCATACAGGATAGCGCCCGAGGAAATCAGGATAAACACCGCGCTAATCGCCAGGTGCAATGCAGGCAGTTGCAGGAAAATATTCGCCACCATACCAATCAGCACGACGACGATCCCGGCCATTAACATACCGCCCAGGAAAGACATATCCTTACGGGTAGTCAGAACGTAAGCGGAGCAGCAGAAAAATACTAACGCGGTACCACCCAGCGCCAGGCCAATGACATCGCCCATGCCTGCTGACAGATAGGCGTTAAGAATCGGGCCCAGGATATAGCCGAGGAAGCCGGTAAACGCAAAAGCAGACAGGATACCGACCGGCTTATTGGCGGTTTTATAGGTCAGGAACATCAGCCCATACATACCGACCAGCGTCAGAATCAGGCCGGGGGAGGGCAGCATCAGTACCGTACTGGCTGTCGCGGTAATTGCGGAGAAAGCCAGCGTCAGGCTCAACAGAAAATAGGTGTTGCGCAGTACTTTGTGCGTACTCAGTAGCGAGCTACGATCACGCGATGATGTAATGATACGATCCATTAGTCACTCTCTTATGACAGATGTAATTAATAAAGGAGAATAATAAAAACAGTCACTGTCACCCAGTGGTTTTACCCATCTTTACGCATTCGTTTACGTTTAGTTTCCTTAAGAGATTTCAGGTGATTACCGTCGTTAAAACGGTCTGCTCATGCCTGGCGCTACGCCATAAAACAGGCGGCAGCGCCAACTACGCGCTACCGATAAAAAATTGATAATCACAGAGGTAAAACAGTGGGGACGATCAACACGTATTAAGCCAGTTTTTGTGTTGAAGAAATGGTCAATGTGCCGCTATTTCAGGCAATTAACGAAATTTTGCCTGTTTTTCACGCAAACGAACACATTCGGTCTTTACATGACGCACCGGGATGTTTATAGTGCGCCTCATTCCGGAAGTGTGGCCGAGCGGTTGAAGGCACCGGTCTTGAAAACCGGCGACCCGAAAGGGTTCCAGAGTTCGAATCTCTGCGCTTCCGCCAGATTAAACAAGGGGTTACCGAAAGGTAGCCCCTTTTTTTTTAGGCGCTTAGAATATAGTTAGAAAATACTGCTAGAATATTTCCCGAAAAAACGGACTACGCAGGTCTTTAGTTTCTTTTCGTTTCCTGATGTGTCTATTTATTGAAGATGTAGGCCATTCCAGGAGGTGAAGGATGCCCCATCTCTTTCAGAATAATGTTGGTATATTCGACAACAGGGTCTCCTGGATGATTTTTTTCTTTATCCTGAAGATGGCTCAGTGCATGTACAACTTCATGAATAAATGAACGTTTTATGTCAAAAAGTTGTGGTCCTTCGTTACTTTCATAATGTTCGGTATATGAATCATCAGAATCGTCCAGATTGAGACAAATAACGTTCCTGCCTTCTGAAAGTTTGAAGTGTTCCTGAGCCACGGTAGTTTCAAAGGCTTCGCCTGCCCCCGATAGCCAGCGCTGCTCCACATCATGTAGTTCTTTTTCATATGCGTAATTCATCAGTCTGCGGAATGTTTCGCTTTGGGTATACGCATTTTGAAGTACGGAGGATAGTTCATCGTAGCATTCGTCATAAGTGTCGTCATCAATTTCTGTATCAGGGTCTATTCCACCCGCGCCTGAGATAAGGTACTCCACAGCCTGGATATTTTTAATCAAAGAGCTTATTCTGCTACGCTCTCATATCAACAATGTAAAAATACGCTGAAAATGTTATTTATAATGAAACTTAGGGGCGGGGTTTATTTAATAAAACAAGGGGGCTTCTGTTTGAATACTTCTTGTTTATAAAATCCCTTTATCTCGACTAAAATATTGGATTGGGGAAAAGCGTTTTATCATTGTAATCCGGGAGTGGAGTAGGGGTATGTTGACTACCTGTCAGATCGGCTCCTGTTAATGCTTTCGCTAAAGTTAGAGCTATCTTATCTAATTTTGCACCATTTAGTTTGGTGTCAGTTAAGTCTGAGCCGAATAGAATTGCAGCGGTTAAGTTTACACCGGACATGTTAGCGCAAGTCAGGTCTGCGTGAGTCAGGTTTGCTTTAGTCATGTTTGAACCCATTAGATTTACAGCGTGTAGATTTGCACAACACAAATTTGCACCGACTAAATTTACATTAGAAAGGGTTGTTTCACGGAAATCTGCATTAGAAGCATCTATTTCTGACAAATCTTCCCCCTGGAAATCTTTATGAGCCAGGTTTACTCCGCGCAGGTTCAGAAAACCATCCTCGGTTATAAGTGAATCAGGCTGTTGTATATTATGTTTACTCATCAGCTTTAACATTCGACATACATTCCAAAATCTCTCACTATCAACGTTATCCGTTACAGTTTTTCCATTTTTGTTCACTTCAATAATGACCATGGGATCCGTATTTTCGGATGCTGCTCCACATGACAGACATATAGTACACCCGTTGACATCCTCCAGAAATATTTTATTACCATCGAAGAAAGCATCTTTATTTACATATAATAATGATGTGGTCAGTTTTCCAATTACCTCCTGAAAGCATCTTTCATTGCTTCTTCTTACTCCACCACAGGTAAAAAAATTGACAAACCATTCCAGTATACCGCGTGGTGAAGTTGCACTTTTCATTGCTTCTTTCGTACCGGTACCGGCCGCATGCAAATATCTTAATATATTTTCTGGGGACGCGTTAGTTATTGGCATTTTGATTCCTTCTTATGGAAGTGAGTCGATTCCTTATAGGTGTGAGTCAAGTCACATTTATACAAGGAATAATAAAAAAAGATATAAGGTGATTTTTGTATTTAGAGCTTTGGTTGGGTATGAGTAGGTGTCTGGCATCTGACAAGAGGCGATGATATCTGCCATAACGGTGAAGCAGAAATAATATCACCCGTGAATAATAAGATTATCCTTACTATTGACTTCCTTCATTTCCAGCATAGCTTACGCTTCATCATCAATGAATAAACAATTAAGTTTGTTGAGCGAAAATTTACCTAAAGAAAAAATAATAAGCCTTAATATTTTTTTGCAGTATTTCAACTTATAGCAGAATAAATGTGCGTAGATGGCGTAAAAACCTGACGAGCAGAAATACTTACACACTAAAAATGCTCCCGCAAACAGAGCAAAATGAGAAAGAGGAACGTTTGCCCCTTACATTTCCACCAAAGATTCTGGTTTTGTCTCTTGTAAAGGGCATACGTATCGCGTTTTATCTCATTAAGAAAGTATGTTGACGTATTAAATTAAGCATAATGCTCTTTCAATTGCTTCACGTTTGAAATGAATAATTCAAAACCAGTGAGCGCCTCTTCTTCGGTACTGGTTTGCGGCAAGCGATAAAGCGCCACTAAAGCAGTATTGTCTGCGTCAGCGCCGATAGTGACGGCGCTCGTGTAGTTAAGACGTAAAAAATGCTGCAAAGTCAGGATGTCGTCAGGCAATGGCATAAAGGGACAGCACATTTCCAGTGTATGATCGGATTCATTAAAATAAACCTGTATCCCATCATCAATGATAAGCAGTGGCTCATCTTCTGGCGCATCCAGGCCTAACGCGTCATATAAACGATTTAATAGACTTTCCATATAGTTACCTCAAGACTCAAGATGTGATTAATGAAGAAATGCCTTTTACTGACTGCCAAATATTTTCATCCCCAACTCGTTTTTGATAGGAAAGATTGAGCACCTCTGGCGATAAATTTTTCATTACTTTGTTTCCCGCCCCGCCCGTATTTTGTTTCTGAATCTCCAGGTTGCCGCTATTCAGTAATACTTTTTGGAAAATTTTCTGTCCACCGCTATCCGGAAGACTACCAGGCGCACTTAACATATGGGTCTGATGTAAAGAAATGTGCTCTCGCTTGATTTCTGAATCCATCATCCCTGTACGATCTTTGCCGCTTTTACAATTCCAGGCGGGCACCGCGTCAATTTCATGGGCTAACATGGCAAGGCGTTGTGCGAGTTTATAGGGTTCACCGCCATCTTTATGATGTAGGTTATTTTTCCAGATATCCTTAATCTGGCGCGCTAATGTATTGACGACCTCATAATTATCCGGGTATTGCGCCAGCCATTCGCCAACCCAGCCACCAGGTCTGGCTTCAGGGCGTAAATCATTGCCTAATAACTGATGTAGCGCTTCGGCATTATATCTATCCGATGCCTTAAGGCCAAAGCCGAGCTTGAGCGCCAGCTCATTAACACCCACATTAAATGCGGCGACGTCTGGTTTTATTTTTACCGTCTGTAGATCGCCATCTTTATTGCGGATTTTTAAATGAATCATTTTTCCCGGCTGGGTCAACGATTGCCATGCGCGCATTTGATCCTCGACCATCGTTCCCTCTTTGCCGAAAATATTCGACGCGGTGAGTAACCCGACGGATACCAGTTTCAGGCTTACCGCTTCGCCCTCTAAGGCTCTGTTAAGCAACTCAGGTTTACTAAAAAGTGCCGCAGTTAATACTTCTTTGGCTTTGTTTTCAGCGCCGACCTGACGCAGAAGCGGATCTTTTTCATGATAGGGGGAAAGCACGCCATGACGTATCCCGCAAAAGAGCGTTTTATCTTTACCGTCCTCATGCACACTCACCGTGGACATCCACAAATTGTTGGCGTGATGAATATTCCTGGTATCCCAACTGCATACGCCCTTTCCCTGATAAGCACTGGGAAAGATATCTTTTGCGCCAATTTTCATCTCTGCGGCAGGGAGCTGCGTGTTGGTATAGTGATGCCCGTTATGCGTGAGTGTATTTTTTATGGTTTGCCAGGGCTGGTTATTAAGCTGCTTGACCTGAGCGTCTCTAAACGCTACTGCCGCAAAGCGATGAGCTTCTTTTGCAGGTAGGCCATTTTGCTGCTGAGTGCGTGCTGCAATAAGTTCGATAAGATTTTTCTTCAATGCTTTTGCCGCAGCTTCTTCTTGTTTTGTTGCTGGCCGGTCCGCTTTAACTTTGGCTAACTCCATTTGGTTTGCCATTGACGTTAGAACCGGGTCTTGTTTACCCAGAACGGTTGCCGCGACGGTAAGAAGATCGCGCTGTAAGTTATAGAGGTTATGCAGCGAGTGGTTAGACGTCTTCTGATGCTGTAGATAATTCCCCCATGTCGCGCCGGGTTCTCGCAGGACAATAATTTCCGGGCGAACGTCGGGCGCTTTAGCCGGCGCTTTGCCCTGGCCTGAGAGAATCTGCATTCCGTTGTATAAGGTTTTTTGTAGGCTTTTAAAAGCCTCCTGGGTTTTTAGTGAAGCTGAGTGATAGAAGCTCTGTATTTGCATAGCGTTTTTAATATTCCTGAATAGGGGAGTGGGAACATTCAACAGGGTTAACAACCCTTTAAAAGAATGTGACTTTTATGCGCCAGGAACTTTAAAAAAATGTCCTTTTTAATGAGGAAACGCTTCTGATCAGGCGGGGAGGTGTCCTGACGTGCATACGTAGTGGCGATCATGGGGGGGAACGGCGCATCAAATGTTCATAAAATCTACAAACTTCACAATTTAGGGCACAACTTTTATTGAAAACCCACCTTCTTGACTCAGATCAAATTCACCGATTTACTCCTGCGTAAAGTAACGGCGTTACATCAAATGTTATACAGGTGTGTGTATGCCAGCAAAGCCCCGGACAAGTAAGACCGTGACGAAAAATATTCGTTTTTCCTATTCCATGCTTGAACAGATAGAATTCGCGTTGAAATCTGAAAAGACGCGGAATTTTTCAGCATGGGTAAAAGAGGCCTGTCGGGAAAAGTTATGTAACACGGGACATAAGCTGTAGTTATCGTTTTATGTGAGAGGAGGCGGCCATTTTGAAAAGAACAACGTGCTTATATACCTCCTGGGTTTTTGCCGCTTTTGTCTCTCTGCTGATATTTGCCTGGAGTGTCATAAACTATCCTCTCTATGAATCCATAATAATTATTGTCTTTTATATCTGGCTAATTCTGGTGCCGCTTTATCTTATTGTGTATGAGTGGCTAATAGATTGTCATTAAATTTATGGTTGCGTACTTGAAAAGTGATATTTCATATCTGTGCGGTAAGTCATTGTCGTAATAATATTATTGGTCAGGCGACGGGCGAGCGTCTGCGCATTTTGCATCGTTTTATCTTCAAAATTTTGCAGTAAGCGTTGCGCTTCTTTCGGATGCGACGCATATAATCTCAGATAGCTCTGCTCCATCTTATACTGCTGCTTAGCTGTTTGCTGTTCAAATGTTTTCCAGGCGTGTTGCACATCTGGCGCAAACGCATTGTAGTCCTGCATAACCAGCGTTTGCAGCGTGCGGAATGTCCAGTAGGTAGAGTCGTTGCTCGCCCGATCGGTTCCTTTATCATCTCCGGGTTGATAATGACGCATTCCCTGATAATAGGGGAGATAGACGCTAAGAGATGGCATTCCATAGGCGATGTATTCTACGTTGCCGATAGCCTGCGGTAATTTCGGTCTGACCTGTAAAATATGTGACTCCTGGGTACGAAAAACGGATATAGGTCGCCATGGTTCTTGTGGATTATGACTGGCATAAGGGTCGTGCGACGTTCCCTGATAGTGATTGCGTAACGCGTTTTTTACTGCCGCCACGCTAATTTTCGTTATTGGCGTTAAAAAAACAGGAAATGTTTCTCCTTCGCTAACGGCCGTATCCAGATGCGGATTAAACTGATGTTGTAGCGTCCAGACGCGCGGATAATTATAGGTGGTATCGTTTTTGTTATCCTGCGAATAGGCTTGATGAAAGTCGAATTCGCCGCGGGCCGGATCATATAATCCCTGCTTTTTCGCAAAGCTTACTAACGTTGGTGACGCCATATAATTCGCGTTATCATTCGGATCGTAATGGCGTAAACGTCCCTGATTGGCGGAAACGAAATAGCTATCTGCCGGAAGTCGTACTGCCAGCCATTGATGACCGCTTCCCGTCTCCAGATACCATATCTCTTTGCTATCAATAAACGCGACGCCGAAACCTTCGCCAGCGCCTTTTTGTTCAATAATGTCTCCCAGTAATTTGGCGCCCTGACGCGCCGATTGCGCCACTGGCAGGATCACGGACTCAATGGCGTCTTCCGTGATTCCCGTTTTTGTCACGTAAGGATCGGCAGCCAGCGCCGCTCTGCCGTTATAAATGGTTTCCGTTGCGCTCATTCCGACGCCCGCCGAATTGAAACCGGCTTCACCCATGGCGTTATCGTTAGTATCAAAGTCATGAATCGCCGTATAGCGCATCGCTGTCTCCGGAAGCGGCCAGCTAAAATTGTTCCGATGTGCTTTATACTCGCCTTGTTGATGAAACGCGACGGGATGAATAACCTTATGCTTGGCGTTATTTGCCGAGCCATCCTCGTTGCGCGCGATAATAAAGGAGCCGTCAGCCGAAGCCTGATTGCCTACCAAAAGGGTAGTACAGGCGATGACTTTACCCATACCCAGCAGCGTAACGGCGAATGCAAGATACTTTTTCATAAATGTTCCCACTGAATAACGCGTTATGGGATGAATTGACCCTGGATTGGAAACCGAGAAAGTGATCGAGCCAGCAATATTCTTTGCCGGCATCCTTTATTTTCTCTTTATTGAGGTTGTATTGATAACCACAGCCCTGTGGCAGGGAAGGGGAACAGAACCTGTACTGACCTTAGCTATCACCGCTATCAGGCAGACGAACCGAAAAGATATTATGTTCATCGGCATAGCGGTAAGATGCCGAACCACCGTGTAATAGAGCAATCGCGTTAACTAACGATAACCCCAGGCCGAAACCGGCAGTGTGGCGGGCATTATCTCCTCGCCAAAAACGCCGGAAAAGCTTATCCGCATCGGCGGGGTGGCTGCCCGGATTAGCGACCCGAATTTCTGCAACGTTATCATCATAAGCGCTTTCAATACGTATCACGGCGTTTTCATCAGAATAACGGATGGCATTCGTCAGCAGGTTTGAGAGCACTCTTTGTAATAATATTTCGTCAGCCCATACCGTTCCCTGACATTGATTTATAAAACAGATGCGCTTCTCCTCGGCAAGGGGGCTAAGATAATCCAGCATATTTTCGACCAGCGCATTGAGCGAAACAGGCTGTTTTTTTACCGCTATATTCTGGTGCTCCGCGCGTGCCAGAAAGAGAATATTTTCTGTCAGTCGCGACAGTCCCTCCAGCTCTTCAATATTATCGACAAGGGCTTGTTGATACTCTTCGGCGCTGCGTTCCTGACTCAGCATCACCTGATTCTTCCCCAGTAAAATATTAATCGGCGTGCGCAGCTCATGCGCCAGATCGTCAGCAAATTGGTTCAGGCGTTCAAAATCGTCGGAAAGCTTCTGGCGCATGGTATTTAGCGCTTGTCCAAGCGGCCTGAGCTCGACGGGTAACGCCTGTTCCGCCAGCGGCTGGCGAAGTGTGCCGCTATCTGTCGCCGCGGTGAGTCGGCTGAGCGACGTAATGGCCCGCAGCCCGTTTCTGATGACTAATGGACTGAGCGCCGAACAGACGAGGATCGCGATAAGGCTAATCAGCAAACTGTTGCGGCGATATTGCGTCAGCATTTGCCGCCTTTCCGTCGCCAGCCTGGCAATAGTAAGGGTCAGCGGGTCATCGCCGCTTCTGGCGTTTACTCGTACCGCGGTCAGCTCCGTGCCTTGTACCGCCTGGCGAAATAAGGTTTCGCGGGTGATGTTTTTAGCCAGCGGAATCTCGTTAAAGCGTTGGTCGGGGATGCCGCTATGATTAATCGCAACATTGTGGCCTGTTGCTGAATGGATCAATAAGATATCCTGCTTCGTATCCACCATCCGATTGAAATAGAGCGGCAGATTTTCCGGCCTGGCGCCATCCAGTAACAGTTGCTGCATTTGCGCCGCCCGATTTATTAGCGTCATATCATCCCGATACGTTAATTCTTTGCTCAGCGCGTTATAGAGCGTCCAGCTAATGCCGGTACAGGCGAGGATAAGTATGGCGATAAAAGAAATTGTCAGGCGCAGCGTCATTGATAACTTAACCATTCTGCGACGTTTCCGCCTGTAATCGATAACCCATCCCCCGGACGGTCATAATGAGCTTCTTTTCAAATGGATCGTCTACTTTGGCGCGCAGCCGACGAATCGCGACATCAACGGTGTTGGTTTCACTATCAAAGTTAATTCCCCAAACTTCGCTGGCGATCGCGGTTCGGGGCACAATTTCTCCTGCCCGGGAGGCCAGTAACCAGAGGAGCAGGAATTCTTTGCGGGTCAGGGAAATCGGTTTGCCATTTCGTGACACCGATTGCTTTGTGGCATCCATGTCCAGACCATTGATCGTCAGTCGGGTAAAGACCGGGACGTGCTGTCTGAGTTGAGCTCTCACCCGGGCCAGCAGTTCGGCGAAGGAAAAAGGCTTAACAAGGTAATCATTAGCGCCCGCCTCAAGACCTTTGACGCGATCCTCAACCGAGTCGCGCGCCGTCAGGCAAATAACAGGGGATTGATGCGCAGTGCGTAACGCGCGTAAAACCTGCCATCCATCAAGCCCCGGCAGCATAATATCAAGAATAATCAAAGAATAATGTTCCTGAAGGGCCAGGTGTAATCCGTCTCGTCCATCACAGGCATAATCAACCACATAGCCTGCCTCCGTGAGTCCCTGACGTACCCACTGAATGGTTTTCTGGTTATCTTCAATCAATAAAATCTTCATCGACGCAGTATGCCATAGGCTTGGTAGCGAATCCGTAAATCTCCAACAAGATGACATAATTGTCATGTCCGTGTAAGGTTAATCCTGGACGCGCCAGATATATTTTCCTGCATCAATACCGTAAAGGAGTGAAGCATGAAACGATATATACTGGCTACCGCGATAGCATCTCTTGTTGCAGCCCCGGCAATGGCGCTGGCCGCTGGCAACAATATTCTCAGCGTACATATTCTCGATCAGCAAACAGGCAAACCGGCGCCCGGCGTGGAGGTGGTACTGGAGCAGAAAAAGGATAACGGATGGACGCAATTAAATACCGGGCATACCGACCAGGATGGACGTATTAAAGCACTGTGGCCTGAAAAAGCTGCCGCGCCGGGGGATTATCGCGTTATTTTTAAAACCGGCCAGTATTTTGAAAGTAAAAAACTGGATACGTTTTTCCCGGAGATTCCCGTCGAGTTTCATATCAGCAAAACGAATGAGCACTATCATGTGCCGCTGTTATTAAGTCAGTATGGTTATTCAACCTATCGCGGGAGCTAATTTAGAGCCTATCCCATTAGGGCTATTTTACTTGCCATTTTGGACCTGGGCAGTGCTCGCCAAAACGCGCTAGCGTTTTGAACGCCGCTAGCGGCGACTCGAAGGGCGAGCGTAGCGAGTCAAACCTCACGTACTACGTGTACGCTCCGGTTTTTGCGCGCTGTCCGTGTCCAAACTGGCTGCGCCAATAACGCCTGGTGGGATAGGCTCTTAGATTGTATTAATCGCCGCGATTTATGGCGATCAAACATCGCGGCGGGAATAAAAATCTTCAGCGTATCGACTCTTCTCCCACAAGCGGTGGTTATCCCGCTTGTGGGCATGAGTGACGGTTAAACAGGCGCTTCCATCTCAAGTCTGACCGGATGAAAACGGCGTTTGAAATAAATCAGGCCATGCCCATCCTGGCTAAGGATAATATTTTTGATCGCCACCAGATACACCAGATGCGTGCCAATGGTTTGTACCTCGCTGATCTCGCCTTCAAGACCGGCCAGCGCGCCGTTAAGTACCGGCTGGCCCAACGGTCCGTTTTGCCAACATGGCTGGTGAAAACGCTCCTCCATCGCCATCCCCGTCATACCGGCAAAGTGGCGCGCCATCAGCTCCTGCTCATGGTTAAGTACATTAATGCACAGCCTGCCGTTGCCCTGAAAGACGGGGTTCATGGCGCTATTGGCATTAATACATACCATCACGGAGGGCGGCGTATCGGTGACGGAACAGACCGCTGTTGCGGTGATACCGCAGCGTCCGGCGTGACCCGCCGTGGTTACGATATTGACCGCTGCCGCCAGACTTGCCATCGCATCGCGAAAACGCAGACGTTGTTCATCTACTTGCATGAGAACCTCCTGCCGCGTTATTTCAGCAGCTTATCCAGTTGATTGATGTCGTCGTTATTGTGCAAATGCGAAACCGTCCAGCCATTCTGATCGTATTCGGAGAGGCAGCGATCGACCATTGCCATCATCTTATCCATATTGCCGGAGCTCTGGGCCTGACGCAGGCACTGCAGACGAATTTCATCCTGGCTGCCCGAGTAGTTAATCTCGTACAGCTCATGGCGACCGCCAAACTCGCTGCCGATGGCATCCCACATCAATTTAAGAATTTTGATACGTTCAACATGGTCCATTCCGTTAGAGCCACGTACGTATTTCGCCAGGTACTGGTCGATTTGCGGATTATTCAGATCGCGGGCGCTGGAAGGCAGGTAAATCAGGCCGCTGGTAACGTTACGTTCAATAATATTTTTAATTTTCGCGTAGGCCATTGGGGCCATCACACGATAGGTTTGCAGCGCGGCGTGGTCCGGTAGCCAGGCGCCGTTTACCCACGGGGTTGCTTCAGAACACATAGAATCGCTCAATGCCCAGAACATATTGCGCCAGGCCACGACTTCGCCGAGATCGGCCTGCACGCCACGGAACTCTACGGTACCCGTACATTCGAGCGATTTTTTCAGCAGCGCGGTAATGAAATCAAGTTTAACCGCCAGACGAACACAGGCTTGCAGTGGATACATACGGGCAAAGCCGCCTTCCATCGTCCAGCGACGGCAACGATCGAAATCACGGTAAATCAACACGTTTTCCCACGGGATCAGCACCTTGTCCATCACCAGAATGGCATCGTTTTCATCAAAGCGGCTGGAGAGGGGATAATCAAACGGCGAGCCCGTCGCGCCCGCGACCATTTCATACGAGGCGCGCGAAATAAGTTTTACGCCTTCGGCATCCATTGGCGCGACAAACATCAGAGCAAAATCCGGGTTTTCGCCCATCACCTGGGCTGAGCCGAAACCAATCATGTTGTAGTGAGTCAGGGCGGAGTTAGTGGCGACAACTTTCGCCCCGCTGACAATAATCCCGGCGTCCGTCTCTTTCTCCAGCTTGATATAGACGTCTTTCACTTCGTCGGCAGGTTTGTGGCGGTCAATGGGCGGGTTGACGATAGCATGGTTAAAGTACAGGCCGGTCTCCTGAATACGGGTGTACCAGTTACGGGCGTTCTGCTCAAACTGGCCGTAGAAAGCTGGGTTAGCGCCCAGAGCGCAGCCAAAGGCGGCTTTGTAATCCGGTGTGCGTCCCATCCAGCCGTAACTCAGGCGTGACCACTCGGCGATAGCATCACGCTGTTGGCGCAGATCGTCTGCGCTTTTCGCCACGCGGAAAAATTTATGCGTATAACCGCCGCTGCCGGTATCGGTATTCCAGCACAGGGTATCTTGCATCGACGGTTTATGTAATGCGTCATACAGTTGTGCGACAGAGGCTGCGGCATTGCGGAATGCCGGATGTGTCGTAACATCTTTAACGCGTTCACCGTAAATATAAATTTCCCGCCCGTCCTGCAGGCTTTTTAAATACTCTTCGCCCGTTAACGGACGCTTGTTATCAGTACGAAAATCTTCAGGTTTCATTGCGGCCTCTTCCTCGTTAATCGGAATGTTTTGTTAATAATATGTTTCTTATTTGTTGTTTAATTGAATAGGCAGAAGCGTAAACTGTGAAGAGACTTTCAGGACAACGGCGGGTACTTTTCAGATGAACGTCGAAGAAGAAGAGTAAAATGCGATCGCCGTCAACGTTGTAAGCGGGAGGGGATTCCCGTGTCGGCGGCGAGGGAAGGTAAGAATACTATGCTTCCGCTTCGCTATCAGGATGCTGGCGTCCCAGGGCAATAAGATCGTCCAGCAGCAGCATCAATTGCTGTGTTTTTTCGGGCGTGAAATCGGCCTCAATTTTTCGATAAGCCTCTTCTACCTGGCTCCGGGCACGGGCGTACAACGTTTGTCCCTGCTCCGTCAACATGACATATAACTTACGCTGATCGTTAACCGGCTTGAGTCGCAACACCAGTCCGTCTCGCTCCATGCGCGTCAATATTCCGGTCAGACTTGGACGCAAAATACAGGTACGAAATGCCAGCTCGTGAAAATCCATAGAGGGGCTATCGGCCAGAATTCGCACAATGCGCCATTGCTGGTCGGTCAGATTGTGGCTTTTAACGATGGGGCGGAAATAGGTCATTGCCGCTTCGCGCGCCTGAAGCAATGCGATGGTTAATGAATCATGCATAAGCGTTTCTCTTTTGCAGAATTATTAATACCTGAATAATCGTGTTTACCGATGTGAGCTATGACATCTGTTTTATGTCCAAAGTTTAACAGAAACAAGGGGTTTTATTTAACTATTTGATATATTTGTATTTAATTATTATTTTGTGAAAATATTGTTAATCACATCACAAATACTTTACTTCAGCTTGCTAAATGTACAGCGAAAGCATAAATCTAATCATTAATATATTAATGAAATCACAGCCCGTTAAATCGGCCTGAGGAGTTTATGTATGAAGGGTACTGTTTTCGCCGTTGCGTTAAACCATCGCAGCCAGCTTGATGCCTGGCAAGAGGCTTTCTCTCAGCCTCCCTATAATGCGCCGCCTAAAACCGCAGTGTGGTTCATCAAGCCGCGTAATACGGTGATTCGTCACGGCGAACCCATTCCTTATCCGCAGGGAGAAAAGGTACTGAGCGGCGCGACAGTGGCGCTCATTGTGGGGAAAACCGCCAGCCGGATACGCCCTGAAGCGGCGGCGGACTATATCGCCGGGTATGCGCTGGCTAACGAGGTCAGCCTGCCGGAAGAAAGCTTTTATCGCCCGGCGATTAAAGCGAAATGTCGCGATGGCTTTTGCCCTCTGGGTGAAATGGCGCCGCTGAGTGATGTGGATAACCTCACCATTATCACTGAAATCAACGGACGAGAAGCGGACCACTGGAATACTGCCGATTTACAGCGTAGCGCCGCACAGCTGCTTAGCGCGTTAAGTGAGTTCGCTACGCTTAACCCTGGCGATGCGATCTTACTCGGTACGCCGCAGAATCGCGTTGCGCTGCGTCCCGGCGATCGGGTGCGTATTCTGGCGAAAGGTTTACCCGCTCTGGAAAATCCGGTTGTCGCAGAAGATGAATTCGCCCGCCACCAGACGTTTACGTGGCCGTTGTCAGCAACGGGAACGCTATTTGCGCTGGGGTTGAACTACGCCGATCATGCCAGCGAGCTGGCATTTACGCCGCCGAAAGAGCCGCTGGTATTTATCAAAGCGCCAAACACCTTTACCGAACATCATCAAACGTCGGTGCGCCCGAACAACGTCGAATATATGCACTATGAAGCCGAACTGGTCGTGGTAATTGGCAAAACGGCGCGTAAGGTGAGCGAAGCCGAAGCCATGGAGTATGTGGCCGGTTACACCGTCTGTAACGACTACGCGATCCGCGACTATCTGGAAAACTACTACCGTCCAAATCTGCGGGTAAAAAGCCGCGACGGCCTGACGCCGATAGGCCCGTGGATTGTGGATAAAGAGGCGGTTTCTGATCCGCATAACCTGACGTTACGCACCTTTGTCAACGGTGAGCTGCGGCAGGAAGGGACGACCGCCGATCTGATCTTCAGCATCCCGTTCCTGATTTCTTATCTGAGCGAATTTATGACGTTGCAACCGGGCGACATGATTGCCACCGGTACGCCGAAAGGGTTGTCCGATGTGGTGCCGGGGGATGAAGTTGTCGTGGAAGTAGAAGGCGTGGGTCGCCTGGTTAACCGAATCGTCAGTGAGGAGAGCGCAAAATGAAGAAAATAAATCATTGGATTAACGGCAAAAATGTTGCAGGTAACGACTACTTCCAAACCACTAACCCGGCGACTGGTGACGTGCTGGCGGAAGTGGCCTCCGGCGGTGAAGCAGAAGTGAACCAGGCTGTCGCGGCGGCCAAAGAGGCGTTCCCGAAATGGGCCAACCTGCCGATGAAAGAGCGTGCGCGCCTGATGCGCCGCCTTGGCGACCTGATTGACCAGCATGTGCCGGAAATCGCGGCGATGGAAACCGCCGACACCGGCCTGCCTATTCACCAGACTAAAAACGTGCTGATTCCGCGCGCCTCGCATAACTTCGAATTCTTCGCCGAAGTGTGCCAGCAGATGAACGGCAAGACCTATCCGGTTGACGATAAAATGCTCAATTATACGCTGGTGCAGCCCGTCGGCGTCTGCGCGCTGGTGTCGCCGTGGAACGTGCCGTTTATGACCGCGACCTGGAAAGTCGCGCCGTGCCTGGCGCTGGGTAACACCGCGGTGCTCAAAATGTCCGAGCTGTCGCCGTTGACTGCCGACAGGCTGGGCGAGCTGGCGCTGGAGGCAGGAATTCCGGCAGGCGTGCTGAACGTGGTGCAGGGCTACGGCGCGACGGCGGGCGATGCGCTGGTACGCCACCATGATGTGCGTGCGGTGTCGTTTACCGGCGGTACCGCCACCGGTCGCAATATCATGAAAAATGCCGGCCTGAAAAAATACTCGATGGAGCTGGGCGGCAAATCGCCGGTGCTGATTTTTGAAGATGCCGACATTGAACGCGCGCTGGACGCCGCGCTGTTCACCATCTTCTCGATCAACGGCGAACGCTGCACCGCCGGGTCGCGCATCTTTATCCAGCAGAGCATTTACCCTGAGTTCGTGAAGCGCTTTGCCGAACGCGCGAATCGCCTGCGTGTCGGCGATCCGACCGACCCGAACACCCAGGTCGGCGCGCTGATTAGCCAACAGCACTGGGAAAAAGTCTCTGGCTATATTCGCCTCGGCATTGAAGAGGGCGCAACGCTGCTGGCGGGCGGTGCGGAAAAACCCACTGACCTGCCTGCGCATCTGAAAGGCGGTAACTTCCTGCGCCCAACCGTGCTGGCCGATGTCGACAACCGTATGCGCGTCGCGCAGGAAGAGATCTTTGGGCCAGTCGCCTGTCTGCTGCCATTCAAAGACGAGGCGGAAGGGTTACGCCTGGCGAACGACGTGGAATACGGTCTGGCCTCTTACATCTGGACCCAGGACGTGAGCAAAGTGTTGCGCCTGGCGCGTGGGATTGAAGCCGGCATGGTCTTCGTCAACACCCAGAACGTCCGCGACCTGCGCCAGCCGTTCGGCGGCGTGAAAGCCTCCGGTACCGGGCGCGAAGGCGGCGAATATAGCTTCGAAGTGTTTGCGGAAATGAAAAACGTCTGCATCTCAATGGGCGACCATCCTATCCCAAAATGGGGAGTTTGATATGGGCAAGTTAGCGTTAGCAGCAAAAATTACCCACGTGCCGTCGATGTATCTTTCTGAACTGCCGGGAAAAAATCACGGTTGTCGTCAGGCAGCCATTGATGGGCATATTGAAATAGGCAAGCGTTGCCGCGAAATGGGCGTTGACACCATTATCGTATTCGACACCCACTGGCTGGTGAATAGCGCTTACCACATTAATTGTGCCGACCATTTCCAGGGCGTCTATACCAGCAACGAATTGCCGCACTTTATTCGCGACATGACCTATGACTATGACGGTAATCCGGAGCTCGGCCACCTGATCGCCGACGAGGCAGTCAAACTGGGCGTGCGCGCTAAAGCGCATAACATCCCGAGCCTGAAGCTGGAGTATGGCACGCTGGTGCCGATGCGCTACATGAACAGCGACAAGCACTTCAAAGTGGTCTCCATCTCGGCGTTCTGCACTGTGCATGATTTTGCCGACAGCCGCAGACTGGGTGAAGCCATTCTCAAGGCGATTGAGAAATATGACGGTACCGTAGCGGTATTCGCCAGTGGTTCTCTGTCACACCGTTTTATTGACGACCAACGGGCGGAAGAGGGGATGAACAGCTACACCCGCGAGTTCGATCATCAGATGGACGAGCGCGTGGTCAAGCTGTGGCGCGAAGGCAAATTCAAGGAGTTTTGCACCATGTTGCCGGAGTACGCCGACTACTGCTACGGCGAAGGCAACATGCACGACACGGTCATGCTGCTGGGAATGCTGGGTTGGGACAAATACGACGGCAAGGTGGAGTTCATCACCGATCTGTTCGCCAGCTCCGGTACTGGCCAGGTGAACGCTGTTTTCCCGCTGCCTGCGTAAGGGGTGTTTATGCCGCACTTTATTGCTGAATGTACTGAAAATATTCGCGAGCAGGCTGATTTACCCGGCCTGTTCAGCAAGGTAAACGAGGCGCTGGCCGCCAGCGGGATTTTCCCCATCGGCGGTATCCGCAGTCGCGCCCACTGGCTGGATACCTGGCAGATGGCTGACGGTAAGCATGATTACGCGTTTGTGCATATGACGCTGAAAATCGGCGCCGGGCGCAGCCTGGAGAGCCGCCAGGAAGTTGGCGAAATGCTGTTTGGGCTGATTAAAGCCCACTTCGCCGACCTGATGGAGAACCGCTATCTGGCGCTGTCGTTTGAGATTGCCGAGTTACATCCAACGCTCAATTACAAACAAAACAACGTACACGCGTTATTTAAATAGCACACTCTTTCGCCCGGTGGCGCTGCGCTGACCGGGCCTACAAAAAAAACGATGCGCGAAGCAATACCGAACCGTAGGCCGGGTAAGACGCACCCGCGTCGCCACCCGGCGCAGCAGCACCGCATGACGTAACAGGAAGCAACTATGCTCGATAAACAGACCCATACCCTGATCGCCCAGCGACTTAATCAGGCTGAAAAACAGCGTGAACAGATTCGCGCAGTGTCGCTGGATTATCCCAACATCACTATTGAAGATGCCTATGCCGTACAGCGTGAATGGGTCAATATCAAGATCGCCGAAGGGCGCACGCTCAAAGGCCACAAAATCGGCCTGACCTCAAAAGCGATGCAGGCCAGCTCGCAAATCAGCGAACCGGATTACGGCGCGCTGCTTGACGATATGTTCTTCCATGACGGCGGCGATATCCCCACCGACCGTTTTATCGTCCCGCGTATTGAAGTGGAGCTGGCGTTCGTGCTGGCGAAACCGCTGCGCGGCCCTCACTGCACGCTGTTCGACGTCTACAACGCCACGGATTATGTGATTCCGGCGCTGGAACTGATTGACGCCCGCAGCCACAACATCGACCCGGAAACCCAGCGTCCGCGCAAAGTGTTCGACACCATTTCCGACAACGCCGCCAACGCCGGGGTGATCCTCGGTGGTCGTCCCATCAAACCAGACGAGCTGGATCTGCGCTGGATCTCCGCGCTGCTCTATCGCAACGGCGTGATCGAAGAAACCGGCGTCGCCGCAGGCGTGCTGAATCATCCGGCCAACGGCGTAGCGTGGCTGGCGAACAAGCTTGCCCCCTACGATGTCCAGCTTGAAGCCGGGCAGATCATCCTCGGCGGCTCGTTCACCCGCCCGGTGCCGGCGCGCAAGGGCGACACCTTCCATGTCGATTACGGCAACATGGGCGCGATCAGTTGCCGGTTTGTGTAAGGAAAAAACGATGAAAAATGCTTTCAAAGACGCGTTAAAAGCGGGGCGCCCGCAAATCGGTTTGTGGCTGGGGCTTGCCAACAGTTACAGCGCTGAACTGTTAGCGGGCGCCGGCTTCGACTGGCTACTGATTGACGGCGAACACGCGCCAAACAACGTGCAGACGGTGTTGACCCAGTTGCAGGCGATTGCGCCTTATCCCAGCCAGCCGGTGGTGCGTCCGTCATGGAACGATCCAGTACAGATTAAGCAACTGCTCGACGTCGGCGCGCAAACGCTGCTGATACCGATGGTGCAGAATGCCGATGAAGCGCGAAACGCCGTGGCGGCTACGCGTTATCCGCCTGCCGGTATTCGCGGCGTGGGCAGCGCGCTGGCGCGGGCATCGCGCTGGAATCGCATTCCGGACTATCTCCACCAGGCCAACGACGCCATGTGCGTACTGGTGCAGATTGAAACGCGTGAGGCGATGAGCAATCTGGCGTCAATTCTCGACGTGGATGGCATTGACGGCGTGTTTATTGGCCCGGCGGATCTTAGCGCCGATATGGGCTTTGCCGGCAATCCGCAGCACCCGGAAGTGCAGGCGGCGATTGAGAACGCCATCGTGCAGATACGCGCGGCGGGGAAAGCGCCGGGGATTCTGATGGCCAATGAAGCACTGGCGAAACGTTATCTGGAACTGGGGGCGCTATTTGTCGCCGTCGGCGTTGACACCACGCTGCTGGCGCGCGGCGCGGAGGCGCTGGCGGCGCGCTTTGGCGCAGAAAAAAAGCTGTCCGGTGCGTCCGGCGTCTATTAAGCCTGGCCCGGTAAGCGCAGCGCTACCGGGCAACCGTAGTACCCTACAAAAATTCCCATCAGAGGAAAAAAAATGAGCGACACATCATCTGCACTTCCGGAAAGCCCTGAGTCTGTCAGTTCGCACAACGCGCTCAGCACGGGTCAACAAACCGTCATAAATAAATTGTTCCGCCGACTGATCGTATTTTTATTCGTGTTGTTTATCTTCTCGTTTTTAGACCGTATCAACATCGGTTTTGCCGGGTTGACGATGGGGCAGGATCTGGGGTTAAGCGCCACCATGTTTGGCCTTGCCACGACGCTGTTTTACGCCACCTACGTCATTTTCGGCATTCCCAGCAACGTGATGTTGAGCATCGTCGGCGCCCGCCGCTGGATTGCGACCATTATGGTGCTATGGGGCATTGCATCTACCGCCACGATGTTCGCGGTGGGACCGAAAAGCCTGTATGTGCTGCGAATGCTGGTGGGCATTACTGAAGCGGGCTTTTTGCCAGGAATATTGCTCTATTTAACTTACTGGTTTCCGGCGTTTTTCCGCGCTCGCGCCAACGCATTATTTATGATTGCCATGCCGGCCACCACCGCATTGGGGTCGATTGTCTCCGGCTATATTTTATCGCTGGACGGCATATTCAATCTGCATGGATGGCAGTGGTTATTCCTGTTGGAAGGATTTCCGTCAGTTTTGTTAGGCATTATGGTGTGGTTTTACCTGGATGATACCCCGGCAAAAGCCAAATGGCTGACGGCAGAGGATAAAAAATGTTTGCAGGAGATGATGGATAATGACCGCCTGACGCTGGTTCAGCCGGAGGGGGCCATCAGCCATAACGCCATGCAGCAGCGTAGTCTGTGGCGCGAAGTATTCACGCCAATTGTACTGATGTATACGCTGGCCTATTTTTGCCTTACCAATACGCTTAGCGCCATTAGTATCTGGACGCCGCAAATCCTGAAAAGTTTTAATGAAGGCAGCAGCAATATCACCATCGGCCTGCTGGCGGCGATCCCGCAGATTTGTACTATTCTGGGCATGATTTACTGGAGCCGCCATTCGGACAAACATCAGGAGCGTAAACATCACACGGCGTTGCCGTTCCTGTTTGCCGCCGCGGGCTGGCTGCTGGCGTCGGCGACCGACCATAACCTGATCCAGCTCCTGGGGATCGTGATGGCATCCACGGGTTCCTTTAGCGCGATGGCGATCTTCTGGACCACGCCGGATCAGTCGATCAGTTTACGCGCCAGGGCGATAGGCATTGCGGTCATCAATGCCACCGGCAATATTGGCTCCGCGCTTAGCCCGTTTATGATTGGCTGGCTAAAAGATATCACCGGTAGCTTCAATAGCGGACTCTGGTTTGTCGCTTCTCTGTTAGTCGTCGGCGCTGCCATTATCTGGCTCATTCCCATGAAAGCATCGCGTCCGCGCGCCACCCCTTGAGGAGAAACTATGTGCCAACGTGCGATCGCCAATATTGATATCAGCAAAGAGTATGACGAAAGCATGGGCAGTAACGATGTGCATTATCAGTCGTTTGCTCGTATGGCGGATTTCTTTGGTCGTGATATGCAGGCGCATCGCCACGACCAGTTTTTTCAAATGCACTTTCTTGATACCGGGCAGATTGAGCTACAGCTCGACGATCATCGCTATTCGGTGCAGGCGCCGCTATTTGTGCTTACGCCGCCCTCGGTGCCGCATGCTTTTATTACCGAATCGGATAGCGATGGCCATGTTCTGACGGTACGCGAAGAGCTGGTTTGGCCGCTGCTGGAAGTGCTTTATCCCGGCACCAGAGAGGCCTTCGGCTTGCCGGGGATCTGTCTGTCGCTGGCGGATAAACCCAACGAGCTGGCGGCGCTCAAACATTACTGGCAGCTAATTGAGCGGGAGTCCACGGAACAACTGGCTGGCTGCGAACATACCCTGGTGCTACTGGCGCAGGCGGTATTTACCTTGCTGTTGCGTAATGCGAAGCTGGACGATCACGCCGCAACCGGGATGCGCGGTGAACTGAAACTTTTTCAGCGCTTTACCCTGTTAATTGACAACCACTTCCATCAGCACTGGACGGTGCCCGATTATGCCTGCGAGTTGCATATTACCGAATCTCGTTTGACCGATATTTGCCGACGTTTTGCTAATCGCCCGCCTAAACGCCTGATTTTTGATCGGCAATTACGCGAGGCGAAACGACTGCTGCTTTTTTCCGACAATGCTGTCAACGAGATCGCCTGGCAATTAGGTTTTAAAGATCCGGCTTATTTCGCCCGTTTCTTTAATCGCCTTGCTGGCTGTTCTCCTTCGCAGTTTCGCCAACGTGAAGTTCCCTCTTTTCTCAACTAAGAAGAGTAAAAACATGATGAAAAAAAGCGTCGCTATGCTGGCGGTTTGTATGCTGGCGCAAAGCCACCTTGCTATTGCTGCTGGTGCTCCTGCGCCTCAAGAGATCAACATTGTTTTACTGGGCACCAAAGGCGGGCCTTCTTTGCTCAATACAGCCAGACTACCGCAAGCGACGGCGCTCACTATCGGCGATAAAATATGGCTGATAGATGCCGGCTACGGCGCCAGTCTGCAACTGGTGAAAAACGGCATTCCACTGCGCAACATCAATACTATTTTGCTCACCCATCTGCACAGCGACCACATACTGGATTATCCTTCCTTGCTGATGAATGCCTGGGCAAGTGGTCTGAAAGACCATACCATACAGGTGTATGGCCCGCCGGGAACCCAGGCGATGACGAAGGCTAGCTGGAAGGTCTTTGACAGGGATATCACGCTACGCATGGAAGAAGAGGGGAAACCCGATCCGCGCAACCTGGTTAAGGCGACCGATATTAGCCAGGGCGTCATCTATAAAGATGAACTGGTTACAATAAGCGCGCTGAAAGTGCCTCATTCCCCTTTCCCGGACGGTGAAGCGTTTGCTTACCGTTTTGATACCCAGGGTAAGCGAATCGTCTTCTCTGGCGATACGTCCTGGTTTCCGCCGCTTGCAACGTTTGCCCAGGGGGCGGATATCCTGGTACATGAGGCGGTACATGTCCCTTCGGTAGCAAAACTGGCTAATAGTATTGGCAACGGAAAAACGCTGGCTGAAGCGATTGCGTCGCATCACACCACGATTGAAGATGTCGGTAAGATTGCTCGCGAGGCCCACGTGAAAAAACTGGTGTTAAGTCATCTGGTGCCTGCGACGGTTGCGGATGACGTCTGGCAACAGGAAGCCATGAAAAATTACCCGGGCCCTGTCATTGTCGGTCATGACAATATGACGATAAGCGTACCGTAAGTATCAGGGCAGGGGTAAACCCACGGGCTGACATGATGTCAGCCTGTTATGCTTTTGGCGATCAGCATGACACGCAGAGCTTTTGTCTAAAACATTATTTTTTCTAAACACTACTTGCTGATTTTTATGCACAATAAAGGTAAGATGATTGCTCTGGTGAAATATTACTAAATAAGAATGTCACGGATGGAATTTATACAGTGTTAAAAGCAATGCGTTTCTTTGTCTGCCGGCCATCAGTAATATCCTCTGTACCGGCTCCTCGTTGCCAAAGTGAAGGTTAGATTAAACGAATCAAAAAATATCCGAACTGTACAATTTTTATATCAAACATATTTAACTGCAAAATACTGCAAACGTGCGCGAATACACTTAATCAGTAGTATGGCTAATGCATACTTTATTTCCTAAACTTTCTTATTATCTATTTGAATATTTCTGGTTAAACCAAATGGACAAACGGATACCAGACACTCGAAAGGATAACTGCAGGCTTCTGGTTTAGGATTGCAGTTACCAGGACAGTGGCTATTTTCTTTAAGCGATTTCCATAGAACAGGATTAAACCTGGTAACGTTGTAAACAGTAACGGGATAAAGTTTATCGTTTATTAAGACCCCCTTATTAAAGGGGATGATAATGCTACCTGGAGGCATGTAAACATCTGCCTGATACCATAAGGTCAATCTAAGATTTTTTAGGCTATGTATGCATGAGAACGATACTCCGGTAGAGGGACTTATAACTGTATCAACGACCTTCCATTCCATTACAGAAACCTTTTAAGTGAAATAGTCAATGGTGTAAATTACATTTTCCGCAAGCCTATTCAGGATAGATGAAAATCTGAGAAACATAACTCGTTGAAAACGATCGTTTTTTATTGACCACTCTATTTATATTGATTTTTTAATAAGTTATTTATTTTATGCTCTTATTTTGTTTACATTCTATTACATTTTTGTATTTTATACGTGGTGTAAATATTGGGCGGCAGTGGATGTTATAACGCTCAATTATTAAACTGTAAGTGACTGTTGTATTTCTTATTTATAAATACTGCAACCTGTAAGCGCAGCGGTACATTTTACCCGGTATTGACAGGGAGAAGGTACGTATCAACCAGAGAGTACAAAACAGTGAAAGAATATATTCTTCAGGCAATAAATGATCGCTAACGTGTAAAAATAACCGACGTATCTAAAAAATGTGAACTTGTGGCTGGTCTTTATTTAAACGATGATCTTCGCAATGGCGCATTAATGGCTGACATTGGCGGTTCGTTGATCGGGTTGTGCGCGGTGAAAGGCTATATTTCTTCCGTTGGGGGAAGTATGTCAGAGGCATTCTGGTATTATACCGGGTGCATGTAAATCCGGGGCGGGCAGAAAGCCCACCCTCGGTTTATTGCCTTTATCGTGGATTAGGGATGCGAGATAAAGCGAGAAAGGCGTTGCAGCAGTAACCGGTTTTCTTCGCGCAGCCGTGAATTCTCTTCCAGCAGCGTTAACGCGACCGCGATCCCAGGCCAGTCGAGCGCCAGCTCCTCGCGTAAGCGTAGCGCGCGTTGTACCACGCTCGCTGCGCGATCGTCGAATTGCCAGTCGGCGTGATCGTCTTCGTAAGGCTCAATTACGCCAAGTCCGACGATTTCGTTTAGCTCCTCTTCCGTCACGCCGGTGTGCAAACAAAATTCGGTGATGGTAAAGGTGACAGTGATGTTAGCCATTATGCTTTCCCCCATTGCTGGCGTGGGTCAAAGGACGACTGCGCGTCCGCCAGTTGTTGCCACAGGGCAGCTGTTTTCTCGTCAGGTTTCGGCGGCATAACGATTTTGATGATGGCATAGAGATCGCCAGTGTGCTTTTTACTGGCTAATCCTTTTCCTTTGATACGCAGCCGCTGACCTGCCTGGCTGCCGGGGGGAATGGTCAGCAAAATACGCTCTTTAAGCGTTGGTACAGACACCTTAGCGCCGAGCGCCGCCTCCCATGGGGCAAGCGGAAGGACGACTTCCAGATCCTGATTGACGATATCAAAGAGCGGATGCGGGGCAATATGGATAACGAGCCATAAATCGCCATTAGGTCCGCCGTTTTCCCCCGGCGTGCCCTGGCCTTTCAGTCTGATTCGTTGCCCGTTGCTGACGCCAGCCGGGATTTTCACATTCAATGTTTTGGGAATTTCCCGCTCCACCAGACCGAACGCGTTATAAACGGGGACGGAATAGCTAATCGTACGCTGGTGCTCTTCCAGCGTTTCTTCCAGGAATACCGCCACTTCAATTTCGATATCATGACCGCGTGCGGCGTGGCGGTGGTGCGAATGGCGACCGTGCTGACCAAAAATAGACGAGAAAATATCATCAAAATCTTCGGCGTTATACGGTTGGCCTTCGTGTTGCTGGAACTGGCGATTAAATTGTGGATCGTTACGGTGTTGCCATAACTGGTCATACTCGGCGCGCCGTTGCTCATCACTCAGCACTTCCCATGCTTCAGCAACCTCTTTGAAACGGGCTTCGGCATCGGGTTCTTTGCTGACATCTGGATGGTACTTGCGGGCCAGTCGGCGATAGGCGGTCTTAATCGTCTTGAGATCGTCCGTCGGTTTCACGCCCATAATGGCGTAATAATCCTTAAGTTCCATAGCATCATCTCGCTAAATCAATACATACAGAAGGGACCCCAAAAAGGTTTCTCCACTAAGTGTAGGGTAAACCTGAAAAGTGCGTATGAAAACACCAGTTATATCATTAGTAAGAATAAATTACGCTGTTCGACTATCAGAAGGTTGCGCAGCGCGCCGACATAACTTTACAGGGGAAAGGTTGCCAAAACCGCGCCAGTGGCTAAGATAACTCGCGTTAAACAGTGAGGGCGCAATGGCGAAACAACAACGGATGGGCTGGTGGTTTCTTTGCCTTGCATGTGTCGTGGTAATGGTTTGTACCGCGCAACGCATGGCGGGCCTGCACGCCTTGCAGATGCAGGCGACGGCCTCTGCTGCGGTGGTCAGCGCTCCCTCTTCTACAGATGACGGCTCGCCGGTCACTCCCTGTGAATTAAGCGCCAAGTCGCTGCTGGCGGCGCCTCCGGTACTCTTTGAAGGCGCTATCCTTGCGCTTTGTCTACTGCTTTCCTTACTGGCGCCTGTCCGGGTCATGCGCCTGCCGTTTTCGCCTCCACGGGCTATTTCGCCGCCCACATTACGGGTACATCTACGATTTTGTGTCTTCCGTGAATGACAGACCGGTTATTGCTAACGGTTACTTACTCATTCACGGAGAAAAAATATGATGATTTTGTTCAGGCGGATACTGTTCTGCCTGTTATGGCTTTGGCTGCCCGTCTCCTGGGCGGCGGAAAGCGGCTGGCTGCGTTCGCCCGATAACGACCATGCCAGCATACGGCTACGTGCCGATACGTCCGCTAACGGTGAGACCCGGCTGTTGCTGGATGTCAAACTGGAAAACGGCTGGAAAACCTACTGGCGCGCGCCGGGGGAAGGGGGCGTGGCGCCCTCTATCGCCTGGAAAGGCGACATGCCTGAGGTAAACTGGTTCTGGCCAACCCCCTCGCGCTTTGATGTGGCGAATATCACCACCCAGGGATATCACGACGAGGTGACCTTTCCGATGATCGTGCGCGGTACGCCGCCGGCGACCTTGAGCGGCGTGTTGACGTTATCAACCTGCAGCAATGTTTGTCTGTTGACCGATTACCCCTTTTCCGTGACGCCCACTGTGCAGAATGCCGATTTTGCCCATGACTATGCGCGGGCGATGGGTAAAGTTCCGCTCCGCAGTGGGCTAACGGACTCGCTTGACGTCGGCTATCGCCCGGGAGAACTGGTGGTCACTGCTACGCGAGCGGCGGGCTGGTCATCGCCCGGGCTCTATCTTGACACCATAGATGACGTCGATTTTGCGAAGCCTCGCCTGCGCGTAGAGGGCGACAGGTTACAGGCGACGGTGCCGGTGACGGACAGTTGGGGCGAAAAGGCGCCCGATTTGCGCAACAAATCGCTGACCCTCGTGTTAGCCGATGGCGCTATCGCCCAGGAGAGCACGCAAACCATTGGCGCTGCGCCAGCGCAAACGCCGGACAATGCGGCGCTACCTTTCTGGCAAGTTGTAATGATGGCGCTGATCGGCGGACTGATTCTTAATTTAATGCCCTGCGTACTGCCGGTTCTGGGCATGAAACTTGGCTCTATTTTATTGGTAGAGGAAAAAAGCCGCTCTCACATCAGGCGACAATTTTTGGCTTCGGTCGCCGGTATCATTGCGTCATTTATGGCGCTGGCGGCGTTTATGACCCTCCTTCGCCTGTCAAACCATGCGCTGGCCTGGGGAGTTCAGTTCCAGAATGCATGGTTTATTGGTTTTATGGCGCTGGTGATGTTGTTGTTTAGCGCCAGCCTGTTCGGGCTTTTTGAGTTCAGGCTTCCCTCATCTATGACCACGAAACTGGCCACTTACGGCGGTAACGGTATGTCGGGACATTTCTGGCAGGGGGCATTCGCCACGCTGCTGGCGACGCCTTGTAGCGCGCCGTTTCTGGGCACGGCGGTCGCCGTGGCGCTCACGGCGTCGCTGCCGACGCTGTGGGGGCTGTTCCTTGCGCTTGGCCTGGGAATGAGCGCGCCGTGGCTACTGGTCGCGATACGACCAGGGCTTGCGCTACGTTTACCGCGCCCCGGGCGCTGGATGAATGTCCTGCGCAGGATCCTCGGTCTGATGATGCTGGGGTCGGCTATCTGGCTGGCGACGTTACTCCTGCCGCATTTCGGCTTCACTGCGTCAAAGAGCGCGCAAGATACTGTTCAGTGGCAACCGTTGAGTGAACAGGCAATTCAGTCGGCGCTGGCGCAGCATAAGCGGGTATTTGTCGATGTCACTGCGGACTGGTGTATTACCTGTAAAGTGAATAAATACAACGTCCTGCAAAAAGAGGATGTGCAGGCCGCCTTGCAACAGCCGGATGTTGTGGCGCTGCGGGGAGACTGGACGCTGCCGTCCGATGCCATTACAGATTTTCTGAAAACGCGTGGCCAGGTCGCCGTGCCGTTTAATCAGGTATATGGCCCCGGCTTGCCGGAAGGGGAGGCACTGCCCACTTTGCTGACCCGCGATGCGGTATTACAAACGTTGAAAAAAGCGAAAGGAATAACCCAATGAAATACATGATTGTTTTGCTGCTGGCGCTGTTTTCGACGCTGAGCATCGCGCAAGAAACCGCTCCTTTTACGCCGGATCAGGAAAAGCAGATTGAAAATCTGATCCATGCGGCGTTGTTTAACGATCCTGCCAGCCCGCGGATAGGCGCTAAACACCCTAAGCTGACGCTGGTGAACTTTACGGATTACAACTGCCCGTACTGCAAACAGCTCGATCCGATGCTGGAAAAGATTGTGCAGAAATATCCTGACGTTGCGGTCATTATTAAACCGCTACCATTCAAAGGAGAGAGTTCCGTACTGGCGGCGCGTATTGCGCTGACCACCTGGCGCGAGCATCCGCAACAGTTCCTCGCGCTACATGAAAAACTCATGCAAAAGCGCGGTTACCATACGGATGACAGTATTAAACAGGCCCAGCAGAAAGCAGGGGCTACGCCAGTGACTCTGGATGAAAAAAGCATGGAAACGATACGCACTAATTTGCAGTTGGCAAGGCTGGTCGGCGTGCAAGGAACGCCAGCGACGATCATTGGCGACGAGCTGATTCCGGGCGCGGTGCCCTGGGATACGCTGGAAGCGGTGGTGAAAGAAAAACTGGCGGCTGCCAATGGCGGGTAAACTGCGGCGTTGGCTGCGCGAAGCCGCGGTTTTTCTGGCGCTCCTCATCGCGATAATGGTGGTCATGGACGTCTGGCGCGCGCCGCAGGCGCCTCCGGCGTTTGCCGCGACACCGTTACATACGCTGACGGGAGAGTCGACAACGCTGGCGACATTGAGCGAAGAACGCCCCGTACTGCTCTATTTTTGGGCCAGCTGGTGCGGGGTATGCCGCTTTACTACGCCTGCGGTCGCTCGCCTGGCGGCGGAAGGGGAAAACGTCATGACCGTTGCGCTCCGCTCCGGCGATGACGCTGAGGTTGCCCGCTGGCTGGCGCGCAAGGGCGTTGACTTTCCGGTCGTCAATGATGCTAATGGCGCCTTATCCGCTGGCTGGGAAATCAGCGTGACGCCAACGCTGGTGGTGGTTTCACAAGGTCGGGTTGTGTTCACCACCAGCGGCTGGACCAGCTATTGGGGCATGAAGCTTCGGCTATGGTGGGCAAAAACGTTCTGAATATGCGCCGGGGTTTCCCGGCGCTAACGCGTTTACTGTAAGAAAAACCCCCGTTTTGCGAAATCGTTCCCGGAAAAATGATCCATTTCTGTCACACTCAGAACGATTTGATAACAACAAGAGGTCATAGGGATGAAAAAATCATTACTCGCTGTTGCTGTGGCAGGGGCTGTTTTGTTGTCATCCGCCGTACAGGCGCAGACAACGCCGGAGGGTTATCAATTACAACAGGTGCTGATGATGAGCCGCCATAATCTGCGGGCGCCGCTGGCGAATAATGGCAGCGTACTGGCGCAGTCGACGCCGAACGCCTGGCCGGCGTGGGACGTTCCCGGTGGGCAGCTGACGACGAAAGGCGGCGTGCTGGAAGTCTATATGGGACACTACACACGTGAATGGCTGGTCGCGCAGAGGCTGATACCGTCGGGAGAATGTCCGGCGCCCGACACGGTATATGCCTATGCGAATAGTTTGCAGCGCACCGTCGCCACCGCGCAATTTTTCATTACTGGCGCTTTCCCCGGCTGTGATATTCCTGTTCATCATCAGGAAAAAATGGGCACTATGGACCCTACCTTCAATCCAGTAATTACCGATGATTCCGCCGCGTTCCGGCAACAGGCCGTACAGGCGATGGAAAAGGCGCGTAGTCAGCTACATCTTGATGAGAGTTATAAACTGCTTGAGCAGATAACGCATTATCAGGACTCGCCGTCCTGCAAAGAGAAGCATCAGTGTTCGCTAATCGACGCGAAAGATACCTTCAGCGCGAACTATCAGCAAGAGCCTGGCGTGCAGGGGCCGCTGAAAGTAGGGAACTCGCTGGTGGATGCGTTTACCCTGCAATATTACGAAGGGTTTCCGATGGATCAGGTCGCCTGGGGCGGCATCCACACCGATCGGCAGTGGAAGGTGCTGTCAAAACTGAAAAACGGCTACCAGGACAGCCTGTTTACCTCACCCACGGTGGCGCGCAATGTCGCTGCGCCGCTGGTGAAATATATCGATAAGGTGCTGGTTGCCGATCGCGTTAGCGCGCCGAAGGTGACCGTGCTGGTGGGGCATGATTCCAATATCGCGTCGCTGCTGACGGCGCTGGATTTTAAACCCTATCAGCTCCATGACCAGTATGAGAGAACGCCGATTGGCGGTCAGCTTGTCTTCCAACGCTGGCATGACGGCAACGCCAACCGGGATTTGATGAAAATCGAGTATGTCTACCAGAGCGCCCGGCAGTTACGTAACGCGGAAGCGTTAACGCTCAAATCGCCCGCGCAAAGGGTAACCCTGGAACTGAAAGGATGTCCGGTGGATGCGAACGGCTTCTGTCCGCTGGATAAATTCGATAACGTCATGAACACTGCCGCAAAATAGCCGTATGCCCCCGCGCAGGCGGGGGCGTTTGTGTTATACGTTCTTACGTTCGATGATTTGTTCGCCCCAGAAGAGCGAGTCTTTGTCCGTTTTCTCAAAGGCTTTGATCAGCACCTCATCGCTACCTTCTTCCCATATTTTTTCTGCCAGTTTCTCGTCATAGTGAGCGACTTCAAAAATGGCTTCGGCAATTTCCGGCGACGTATTACGCAGGCTTGCCCATTCGCCGACGCGGTGCGCTTTTGCTTCTTGAGTTGGCATTCGAATCCTCCTGTTGAAGATTAGCCGTTGAGTTTGACTGCCAGACCGGCGACGTATTCCCCCTGATAGCGAGCGATAGAGAGTTCCTCCTGGCTTGGTTGACGTGAACCGTCGCCTCCGGCGATAGTCGTTGCGCCATAAGGCGTGCCGCCGCGAACCTGGGAGACGTCAAACAGTTCCTGTGCGGCATAGCCTATCGGGACAATCACCATCCCATGATGGGCAAGCGTAGTCCAGGTCGAGGTGATGGTCTGCTCCTGGCCGCCGCCCGTTCCGGTAGAACTGAACACGCTGCCGAGCTTGCCGTATAGCGCGCCGGATGCCCACAGTCCGCCGGTTTGGTCCAGGAAGGTACGCATCTGGCCTGACATATTGCCAAACCGGGTTGGCGTACCAAAAATAATGGCATCGTAATCCGCCAGCTCCTGTGGGGTGGCAACCGGTGCGTTTTGTGTTTTACCGCCAGCTTTTGCGAAGATTTCAGGCGGCATTGTTTCTGGCACACGCTTTATAATGACCTCTGCGCCGTCGACTTTCTTTGCCCCTTCCGCCACCGCATGCGCCATGGTTTCAATGTGTCCGTACATGGAATAATAGAGCACCAGAATCTTTGCCATTTGTACTACTCCTCAGATTAATCAGGTGTGTAGCGATTCGCTACGTCTATTTAAAGATATGCTCTCCTGTGAAGAGTGCAAATTTCAGCGCCATTTCTTTGATTTATAACAATAATTAATTTGGCGATCTTTGTTGCAAAATGATACATTTTTAAGCGCTTTGATTTTTCTAAATATAAGAATAACTTATTTATTTCTTATGGTTATTATTCTGCGTATTCGGCTTCCGATGTTGCAGAATATTTCGGTAAGCGGCCTACCACGGCGTTTTTCACTATGCTTAATTTTACGCGGCGTTACTGATGATATCGTTCATACGCTGCGCGAGGAGATACTCCTCATTACCTATGCAATATGATGTCTAATCTATGACGGAGGTCAGTAATGGCAAACCATCGTGGCGGTTCCGGTAATTTTGCGGAAGACCGCGAAAGAGCATCAGAAGCAGGTCGTAAAGGTGGTCAGCACAGCGGGGGCAATTTTAAGAATGACCCGCAGCGTGCATCCGAAGCAGGCAAAAAAGGGGGCAAAAGCAGTAACCGTAATAGCTAGCCTGCGTCACAACAGCAAGACGCTGAGCGTTTCGCGCTAAAAAGCGTCATGCGCCACCGCCGCCGGATTTCCGGCGGTTTTTTTGTTTATAAGCCGGATTTGGTATGCTTGCGTCTTGACAAAAAGGAGAGGGCGCATGTCGCAACGCACAGAGAAAAAAATCGGGAAACGCTCGCAGGCCACCGGTGCAAAACGGCAGCTTATCTTAACCGCCGCGCTTGCTGTTTTTTCCCAGTATGGCATTCATGGCGCGCGTCTTGAGCAGGTCGCCGAGCGGGCAGGCGTCTCCAAAACCAATCTGCTTTATTATTATCCCTCGAAAGAGGCGCTGTATGTCGCGGTAATGCGACAGATCCTGGATGTCTGGCTGGCGCCGCTCAAGGCGTTTCGCGCAGAATTTTCCCCTCTGGAGGCCATCAAAGAGTATATCCGTCTCAAGCTGGAGGTTTCGCGTGATTATCCGCAGGCGTCGCGGCTCTTCTGCATGGAGATGCTGGCGGGCGCGCCGCTCTTAATGGAGGAACTGACCGGCGATCTAAAAGCGTTGATAGATGAAAAATCCGCGCTGATTGCCGGATGGGTGCACAGCGGGAAACTGGCGCCTGTCTCCCCGCACCATTTGATCTTCATGATTTGGGCCGCCACGCAACATTACGCCGATTTTGCCCCTCAGGTTGAGGCGGTAACCGGCGCGACGCTTCGCGATGAAGCCTTTTTCAACCAAACGGTCGAAAGCGTTCAGCGCATTATTATTGAAGGGATTCGCGTGCGTTAACCGGCTGGCGGCAGTGGGCAGCTCAAATCCCCCTCTTCACATTGCAGCAGCGAGGCTAAAAACGCTTCGCGTTCGTTCGTTTTATCGGTCAGGCACTGGCTGGCGATCATGGGTTGCACGCTGCCGCCCTCCGTACCTGAGCGAATCAGAGCGCAATCGGCGTCCCGCAGGGCAATCCATGCCACCTGCGCTTTTTGCAACAGCTCGCGCTGCGGCGGTTGCGCACGCTTAAGCGCGCTTTGATAGGTTTCGTTCAGCTTTTTATCTGCCGCCTGGTATTGCGCGGCGGCGCAGCGATTCATTTCCAGCTGCGTACTGGCGCTGGCACACTCATCGGCCAACGCCTGGCTGCTGAACAACAACGCCGCGCAGGTAAGGAAAATTCGTTTCATACGCTCCTCTGACGCGAGTAAAAAGGCTCCATTGACGGAGCCTTAATTAACCACAGTATTAGCCAATTGTCATCAGGCTGGCATTACCGCCAGCGGCAGCAGTGTTTACGCTCAGCGAACGTTCAATATAGAGCCGTTCCAGCAGCATATTGCTTTCGCCGCGGGCGAACCCCTGTACCGACACTATTGCGCCTTCGCGGGCGGCGACGGCTTCGCACACGGTTCGCAGCTTGTCGGAGTCGCCGTGGAAAATCACCGCGTCAAACGGCTGCGCCATCAGCGTTTCCGCTTTCGCAAACTGGACACGCGCCGCAACGGCGGCGGGGAGACGTTTCGCCAGATCGCGGTGGAAGGCGTCGTCTGACCATAGCGCCTGACTGCCGACGGCGAGAACGGCGGCAAGCTGCGTCAGCGCGTCCTGTTCGTCATCAGCCAGGCATAATACCCGTTCACGCGGCAACAACGTCCAGGTATTGCGCTCGCCGGTCGGCCCCGGTAGCAGGCGCTGCGTGCCGGCCTGCGCCAGATCGGCGAATTGTCGGCAGAGCGTCTGTAGCGCCGGGCGATCCGCCGCCCATTGCGTCAGGGCGGTCAACGGCGCGAGTAGCGTGGTTTTAAGCTGCGCATCCACCGGGTAACGCGCATCCTGACGAGTTAGCGTCGTATTGAGCGCATTGGGCGGGCGGTGTGCCAGCAGGCGGTAGAGGTAGAGCGGCCCCCCCGCTTTTGGCCCGGTACCGGACAGGCCTTCGCCGCCAAACGGCTGGACGCCGACAACCGCGCCCACCATATTACGGTTAACGTACAGGTTGCCGACATGGGCGGAACCGGTGACTTGCGCAATGGTTTCATCAATACGGGTATGTACGCCCAGCGTTAGCCCGTAGCCGGAAGCGTTAATCTGTTCGATAAGCTCCGCCAGTTGGTTACGGTTATAACGCACGACATGCAGCACGGGCCCGAAGACCTCTTTTTCCAGTTCTGCGAAGTTTTCCAACTCAATAAGCGTGGGCATAACAAACGTACCGGTCTGCCATTCCTGCGCGTCATCGTTGTTTTCACGCGCGGCCTGGAAAACCGGGCGGCCTTTGGCGCGCATCGTCTGGATATGACGCTCGATGTTGGCTTTGGCCTCGCTATCAATCACCGGCCCGATATCGGTCGTCAGACGGCCTGGATTCCCCATCCGACACTCCGCCATCGCGCCGCGTAACATTTTCAGCGTATGTTCGGCGATATCGTCCTGCAAACACAGCACGCGGAGCGCGGAACAGCGTTGTCCGGCGCTGTCGAAAGCGGAAGCCAGCACATCCACGACCACCTGCTCGGTGAGCGCGGAAGAGTCGACAATCATAGCGTTCATACCGCCAGTTTCCGCAATCAACGGAATAGGGCGGCCCTGGGCGTCAAGACGCGTGGCGATGTTGCGCTGCAACAACGTCGCGACCTCCGTGGAACCGGTAAACATCACGCCGCGTACACGCGCATCGGCGGTAAGCTGGGCGCCGACGGTTTCTCCCCGTCCCGGCAACAGTTGCACGACGCCCGGCGGTACGCCCGCTTCCAGCAAAATGGCAATGCCCTGGGCGGCAATCAGCGATGTCTGCTCTGCCGGTTTCGCCAGAACGCTGTTACCTGCCGCCAGCGCGGCGGCGATTTGGCCGGTGAAAATGGCCAGCGGGAAGTTCCACGGACTGATACAGACCACCGGCCCTAACGGGCGATGCGTTTCGTTATCGAAATCGTCACGCACTTGACCGGCATAATAATGGAGGAAGTCTACCGCTTCGCGCACTTCGGCAATGGCGTTGCTGAACGTTTTCCCCGCTTCGCGCACCAACAGGCCAATCAACTGCTGCATTTGGTCTTCCATCAATACCGCCGCCCGCTGCAAAATGGCGGCGCGTTCTTGCGGCGGCGTCGCAAACCAAACCGGCGCCTGATTGACCGCGTTTTGCAATGCCTGTTCAACCTCGCTTTCTGTCGCTTCGCGTCCCCAGCCGACAATATCTTTCGGTTCCGCCGGGTTGATAACCGGCGTCATCTCACCGTCGGCCACCGGTTGTTCCAGCACAGGTTTGGCCTGCCATTTCTGCATGGCGTTGCTTAACAGGGCAGAAGAAAGCGAGGCGAGGCGATGTTCATTCGCTAAATCAAGTCCGGCGGAGTTTATCCGACCTTCGCCGTACAGATCGCGCGGCAGCGGAATTTTCGGATGCGGTATGCCAGCCTGACCTTCCTGCTGCGCCAGTTTTTCCACGGCCTCGACCGGGTCGGCCACCAGTTCATCGAGCGGTAGGGTGGCATCGGCGATGCGGTTGACAAAAGAGGTGTTGGCGCCGTTTTCCAGCAGGCGTCGTACCAGATAGGCCAGCAGGGTTTCGTGTGTTCCCACCGGCGCGTAAATACGGCAGGGACGGTTAAGTTTTCCGTCCGCTACTTTACCGGTGACCTGTTCATACAGCGGTTCGCCCATGCCGTGCAGGCACTGGAATTCGTACTGACCCGGATAGTAATTTTGCCCGGCCAGATGATAAATCGCCGCCAGTGTGTGTGCGTTATGGGTCGCGAACTGCGGGTAGATCAGATTAGGGACGGCGAGCAATTTTTTCGCACAGGCCAGATAAGAGACATCGGTATACACTTTGCGGGTATAAACCGGATAACCCTCCAGCCCTTCCATTTGCGCGCGTTTGATCTCGCTATCCCAGTAGGCGCCTTTCACCAGACGAATCATCAGCCGACGGCGGCTACGGGAGGCCAGATCGACTAAATAATCAATGACCAGCGGGCAGCGTTTCTGGTAAGCCTGGATCACAAAGCCAATGCCGTTCCAGCCCGCCAGTTCGGGTTCGAAGCAGAGTTTTTCCAGCAGATCGAGCGAGATCTCCAGACGATCCGCCTCTTCGGCGTCGATATTGAGACCGATATCATACTGGCGCGCCAGCAGCGTCAGGGATTTCAGGCGCGGATAAAGCTCCTCCATTACCCGATCGTATTGCGCGCGACTATAGCGTGGATGCAGGGCGGACAGCTTAATCGAGATGCCTGGCCCTTCGTAAATACCGCGACCGTTAGACGCTTTGCCGATGGCATGAATCGCTTGCTGGTAAGAAACCATATAGGCCTGCGCATCGGCGGCGGTTAACGCGGCTTCGCCCAGCATATCGTAAGAATAGCGGAACCCTTTCTCTTCCAGTTTTCGGGCATTCGCCAGCGCCTGAGCAATGGTTTCGCCAGTCACGAACTGCTCGCCCATTAAACGCATCGCCATGTCGACGCCTTTGCGGATTAACGGTTCGCCGCTCTTGCCGATAATGCGGTTCAGCGAGCGCGAAAGATTGGCTTCGTTATGCGTTGAGACCAGGCGGCCGGTAAAGAGCAGCCCCCAGGTGGCGGCGTTTACAAACAGCGACGGGCTACGGCCAATATGCGACTGCCAGTTGCCATTACTGATTTTGTCGCGAATTAACGCATCGCGCGTAGCTTTGTCGGGAATACGCAGCAGCGCTTCCGCCAGACACATCAGCGCTACGCCTTCTTGCGAAGAGAGGGAAAACTCCTGCAACAGGCCTTGCACCATACCCGCGCGACCGCTGGCGGATTTTTGATTGCGCAATTTCTCCGCCAGTTGATACGCCAGTTTATGCGCCTGCTCAGCGACAGGCGGCGACAGGCGCGCCTGTTCCATTAGCATTGACACCGCATCGGTCTCCGGGCGGCGCCAGGCGGCAGTGATGGCGGCGCGAGAGACGGATTGGGGAAGAATCTGTTCGGCAAACTCCAGAAAGGGCTGATGCGGCTCATCCTGCGGCGCGACCGGCTCCTCGCTTTCATTTGCCGCGCCGGCAAACAGCGCAGGTAGCTCCGGTAGCGTATCGCTATTTTCCAGCTTGTCCAGATAGCTAAAGATTGCCTGTTTTATTAACCAGTGCGGCGTGCGATCGATACGCGAGGCGGCCATTTTGATCCGTTCGCGCGTGGCGTCGTCCAGCTTAACCCCCATCGTGGTGGTTCCCATACCCTCTACTCCTGTTATTCGCTCTATCTGCTAACCAATAGTTAGCGGAAAATATCCACTATGTTGCAACTTTGTGCAACCGCGTTAAATGTGACCTGCGTTGCAAGCTTAAAAATGAATAAATTGTTAAAAAAAGAAAGTGGGAGTCTGACGGGGAAAACCATCTGGATTTATTTTCTCTGCGGTAGTTAACACTTTTAAAAGGTGCAACCGCAAAAAATGTGAGAGAGTGCAACCTGGAGAAAAATAGTATCCCTCTGCAATCAAATTTGATGTAAATGGTGTGTTAAATCGATTGTGAATAACCACCGCTTCCGGCAGGATACGGTCGCCCTGGTAAACATAACACCCTTGCCACGTTCCGGCAGGGTACAAAACGGCACGCTACGGTAGTGCCAATAAATAAATTTGGAGAACCTTGATGGCTATTAGCACACCGATGTTGGTGACATTCTGTGTCTATATTTTTGGCATGATATTGATTGGGTTTATCGCCTGGCGCTCAACCAAAAACTTTGATGACTATATTCTTGGCGGTCGCAGCCTGGGGCCGTTTGTTACGGCTTTATCAGCCGGCGCGTCGGATATGAGCGGCTGGCTGTTAATGGGGCTGCCTGGCGCTATCTTTCTGTCGGGGATCTCTGAAAGCTGGATCGCCATTGGCCTGACGTTAGGCGCATGGATTAACTGGAAGCTGGTGGCCGGGCGCCTGCGCGTGCATACCGAATTTAACAATAACGCGCTCACGTTGCCGGACTATTTTACCGGTCGGTTTGAGGATAAGAGCCGAGTCCTGCGTATTATTTCCGCGCTGGTCATTCTGCTGTTTTTCACTATCTATTGCGCGTCAGGTATTGTCGCTGGAGCACGACTGTTCGAAAGCACCTTCGGTATGAGCTATGAAACCGCACTGTGGGCGGGGGCCGCGGCAACCATTATTTATACCTTTATCGGCGGGTTTCTTGCCGTTAGCTGGACGGATACCGTTCAGGCCAGCCTGATGATTTTTGCGTTAATCCTGACGCCGGTGATGGTTATTGTCGGCGTAGGCGGTTTTAGCGAGTCGCTGGAGGTGATCAAGCAAAAGAGCATCGAGAATGTCGACATGCTCAAGGGGCTGAATTTTGTCGCCATTATTTCCCTGATGGGCTGGGGACTGGGTTACTTCGGTCAGCCGCATATCCTGGCGCGCTTTATGGCGGCGGACTCCCATCACAGCATTGTTCATGCGCGTCGTATCAGTATGACCTGGATGATTCTGTGTCTGGCGGGCGCGGTGGCGGTGGGCTTCTTTGGCATTGCGTACTTTAACAATAACCCCGCGCTGGCCGGGGCGGTGAACCAAAACTCAGAGCGCGTATTTATTGAACTGGCGCAGATCCTGTTTAACCCGTGGATTGCCGGTGTTCTGCTGTCTGCTATCCTGGCGGCGGTGATGTCGACGTTGAGCTGTCAGTTGCTGGTATGCTCCAGCGCGATTACGGAAGATTTATATAAGGCTTTTCTGCGTAAAAGCGCCAGCCAGCAAGAGCTGGTATGGGTAGGGCGAGTGATGGTGCTGGTGGTAGCGCTGATCGCCATTGCGCTGGCGGCGAATCCCGATAACCGTGTGCTGGGGCTGGTGAGCTACGCCTGGGCTGGATTCGGCGCGGCATTTGGACCTGTTGTCCTGTTTTCTGTGATGTGGTCGCGTATGACACGTAACGGCGCGCTGGCGGGAATGATTATTGGCGCGGTGACGGTTATCGTCTGGAAACAATATGGCTGGCTGGATCTGTATGAGATCATCCCTGGCTTCATTTTCGGCAGCCTGGGGATCGTAATCTTTAGCCTGCTTGGCAAAGCGCCGACAGCAGCGATGCAGGAACGCTTTGCAAAAGCGGACGCGCATTATCATTCCGCGCCGCCGTCGAAGCTACAGGCGGAATAACCGACATGTCCGATAGCATTATTGCCATCGGACATATTTTACCAGGCGGCGTTATACGCCCGCCTGGTCCTCTGATAAGTCCCGGACCGATTGACTGAAGATGTTCAGGTAAATGAGGACGCACTCTCAAACTATTTTTAGCCCTTGAGCGCCGTTAACGCGGGCGTAATACATCTCGAGTAATCACTAACTAGCCATATATGAAATCGCCTGTTAATGGTACCAATAGCCTTGACGCAATAGAATAATGACAAAAATTAAAACAAGTCAGCGTTACTGGCGTAAGTATGCCGCACAAAATTTTGCATAAATAATGCCGTTTTAGCGATGGGAGAGAGGACACGTTAATTATTCCATTTTAACCTTATATATGTTCAATATTCAATGGGTTATGGATGTTTTCAGCATTAATACCCGCAGTAGCTAATGATTATCTTTTTTAGTCTCCTGCCGATGAAATAATCGTGTAATCTTTCTGTAAGAGACTGACAATGACGCAATAATGTTTGGTTAATATTTGGTGAATATATTGTTGCATTATTGATGTTTTGTGTTGTACTTAGTAGTAATAGCGGTAGTTCCCCGGCAGTGATGGTCACTCACTATGGAGATCGCGAATGGTAATGTCCGCACCAGGACACATTGTTTACAGTAGTTACAACACCCTGTACGGACATTCTCTCTCCGGTGGTGGTCTTGTCATCTTAAAAGCTCTCATCATTTCTCTTACTGTCCATACCCATGACGTCATATGTGGTGCGCGTAGCCGTGTGTGGCGTCGTTTCAAAAAGCAAGCTAAGGCTTACAAGGAAGCCAACCCTCAGATGTGTGTGCGCATAATCGCGTTCAAGAGAACGCGGGTGATGTATACCTACAACTCAAGGTGCTATCCATGGGAAGACAAAAAGCAGTGATCAAAGCTCGTCGTGAAGCAAAGCGTGTGTTGAGACGAGATTCGCGTAGTCATAAGCAACGTGAAGAAGAATCGGTCACGTCACTGGTACAGATGGGCGGAGTAGAAGCCATTGGCATGGCGCGCGATAGTCGCGATACCTCGCCTGTTAAGGCGCGAAATGAAGCACAGGCGCATTATCTGAACGCTATCGACAGTAAACAGCTTATTTTTGCGACCGGCGAAGCCGGCTGCGGGAAAACATGGATCAGTGCGGCAAAGGCGGCAGAAGCATTGATTCATAAGGACGTCGAGAGGATCATTGTGACGCGTCCGGTATTGCAAGCTGATGAAGACCTTGGTTTTTTGCCCGGTGATATCGCTGAAAAATTCGCGCCTTATTTTCGTCCCGTCTACGATGTCCTGCTTAAACGGTTGGGCGCGTCCTTTATGCAATATTGTTTGCGCCCGGAAATCGGTAAGGTTGAAATTGCCCCGTTCGCCTATATGCGTGGGCGTACTTTTGAAAATGCGGTCGTGATCCTCGATGAGGCGCAAAATGTGACTGCGGCGCAAATGAAAATGTTTTTGACGCGATTAGGCGAAAATGTCACGGTCATTGTCAATGGCGATATTACGCAATGCGACCTGCCGCGCGGCGTGCGTTCCGGGTTGAGCGATGCGTTGGAACGCTTTGAAGAAGATGAAATGGTAGGGATTGTGCATTTCAACAAAGACGACTGCGTGCGCTCGGCGCTTTGTCAGCGAACGCTTCACGCATACAGCTAATATAGCATTGACTTTCAGAGCCCGGGAAACCGGGCTTTGTTATCTATAAAGCATCCAGCAGACTCATGGACAAAAAAGGAAAATGACGCCTGTACGGGAAAGGAATTATTTTGTCATGTCCAGGGCATTCATTGTCCGTAATTTGCTTTCTCGGGCCTGTTCCGGCGAGGACTGTACAAGAAGGGTATAGAGCAGGTCAAAGACGAAAAGCTGCGCGGCTTTCGTACCGATCGAGTCACCCTGCAACATTCCTTGCCGATTACCATTGATCAGGCAAAAATCGGCCTCTTCACATAATGGAGAACCCAGATTATGGGTAATGGCGACTGTGGTGGCGCCAGCCTGTCGGGCCAATCGGAGTGAATGCACTGTTTCTGGCGATGTGCCCGAGTGACTGACACCCATCGCGACATCGCCTGCTTTTAATAGCGTAGCCTGCATGTACATAAAATGGTTATTGCTTACCGCATCGCCCCGTAAACCAATACGCATTAGCTTGTGTTTCATATCCAGCGCCGTGATCCCCGATGAGCCCACACCAAAGATATAAACTGAGTGACAGTGACGTAGGGCGTCCACGACACCGAGAACCTGTTGCATATCAAGCAGATTTAGCGTTTCAGATAATACATTACTAATGGTGTTCTGCAATTTTAAACCAATGGCGTGGGCATCGTCGGATTCGCTAACTTCGGCATCCAGTAGAGGACTACTGTCATCAGACTCGGTAGTGGCAAGTTCAATGGCCAGGTCCATTTTAAAATCCTGAAAACCTTTATAGCCCAGGGTGCGACAAAAGCGAATAACCGTGGCTTCTCCGGCCTGTGTTTCGCGCGACAAATCGGCAATAGATGACTGTGTCACCTGTCTGGGGAAGGCTAAAATATATTGCGCAATACGCTGGGAGGCACGTGTCAGGCTTTTTTGCATAGCACCCAGAGTATCAAGGATTTTTCCGGGTTTAAGACGTGGGGGTTGAGGCTCCATATAGTTCCTGCTCTTGAGGGCTGATTGCGGCACAAAGCCTGCAATATCGAACAGAGCAGAGCCTATCAAGTCTGCGGCATGAAAAAAAGCGCGATGTAAGTAAAGGAGGGGGAATATTTACATCGCGTTGCCAACTTATGACAGAACATCACTGGAGAGTAATCTGTTTGCTCTTACGGTGTTTATAGCGCGCCATTTGACGGATGGTTTATACCTGGCCCGGTATTGTCGCCCCGGGCGTTGGCGTCACCGTGTGCTGTGTCGGTATAGCGTGGTATCATGAAATCATAATGTCACCTTTGGTTCAGGTTTTTCATCCAGCGTCAATGGCGGTGCCGGGGCAAATAACGGGGCGAAAATAACGCCGCTGATCACCACGCTTAGCGAGCCAATGACCCCATAAAAGAAGAAGTTAAGGTCAGTGGCATAGCGTGCGCCCAGCACGGTAATGACGCTGATAATAATTCCTAAAACCGCACTCCCGGCATTTGCTCGTTTAAAGAAAATGCCCAGCATGAACAGACCGGTCATTGGCCCTCCCATCAGACCTATCAGACTATTAAATGCATCCCAGATTTCTGATTCATCGGCCATGACCAGCCATACCGAGGCTGCGCTACTTATCAGGCCCGCGACCAGAATAACTAACTTAGCTATTTTCATACGGTTTTCTGGCGTTCTTTTTTTATGACTCAAACGCTGATAGATATCGGAATTAAAACAACTGGAAATGCTGTTTAAGCTGCTGGAGATGCTGGACTGCGCGGCAGCGAAAATAGCGGCGATTATCAACCCTGCAATGCCGACTGGCATTTCGGTGACCACGAATAAGGGTAAAATGCCGCCAGTGTTGAATCCCGCCGGTAATAATTGTGGATGTTGCTGATAGTAGACAAACAATGCCGAGCCGATAGCAAAAAAGAAAACAGGGATCACAGCAACCAGTTTGGCATTTGTAAGTAATGTTTTCTTCGTTTCCTCTATGGAGTCAGTCACGATATAGCGTTGGACCACATCCTGACTGGCAGTAAATTGCTGAATATTGGCAAACAGAAAACCAATCATCAATACAGGTACTGTGCTTTCCGTCCAGCTCCAGTGGAACTGCGTAGCCGGAAAGAATTTATCCGCCTGCTGCGTCACCGTAAAAATTTCACCAATGCCGCCCTGGACTTTGAGACATATCACTATAAAAATCAGTATCGCGCTGCCAGAAAGTAAGAGGCCTTGAATAACATCAGTCCATATTACTCCTTCAATTCCACCCATCCAGGTATAAATGATACACATCACGCTAATCAACAGTACCAAAATCACCGGGTCTATAGCGATGAAGGGGCGCAAGGCCAGCACGGTGAGGAAAGTGATAATGGCGATACGTCCGATATGAAACAACATAAATGACATGCTGGCGAATAGACGGCAGCGCACATCGAACCGTGCTTCGAGATATTCATAGGCTGATGTGACTTTCAATTTCCGAAAAAACGGAATATAGAAATAAAAAACCAGCGGTAAAATTGCGATAGCCAGATACTGACCAATGATAAACGTCCAGTCGGAAGTAAACGCTTTGGCAGGAATTGACATAAATGTAATTGAGCTTAACGTAGTAGCAAATACACTGACCCCAGCCGCCCAACCAGGAACCCGGCCACCACCGCGAAAATAATCGTCTGCTGTTTTTTGCCGTCTGGAAAAATAGACACCGACTAACATCATGGCCAGGAGGTAGCCAAATAATACAAGATAATTAACGATGCCGAAAGAATGTGTAATCATAGTTCTTTCCTGCTTATGGTTTTGAGTAGAGTTGCGGTCATCGTCTGTGTATTTTTATCTTCCCATCATTCAGACGATACGATATTCAGATCAAGTAATAGTTTTTGTTAATCTCAATGACGGTAATCATGAGATGTAAAAGGCAGAACATTTATGCTCCACCAATGGTGATGCCCAGACGTATGTCCTGCCGGATACCTGAAATAGCAGCTATCCGATATTGCGTTCAAACAGGTTTCAGGCCTGGGTATCGTATTTGCCGATAGCATTATTAACGTCGGATCATTCTCTGAGACATAAATATCAATAGTAAGCGTGTTCATTTTCTTTTCCTGTTCAGCGTCTTACTGCATGACTGAACCACTGACAGATATGCTCGATACGGGTGATAGCGGAACCAACGGTAACTGCCCAGGCACCATGCTCAATAGCATTGGCCGCCAGTGCAGGCGTGTTATAGCGCCCCTCGGCAATAACACGACAACCTGCATGGCTCAGTTGCGTCACCATTGCCAAATCTGGCTCAACCGGCGTGATGGGGCCGGTATAGCCAGACAATGTTGTACCAATGAATTCGATTCCTTTCTGATGGCAACTTATGCCTTCATTCACGGTTGAACAGTCTGCCATCGCCAGTAATCCATGCAGGCGAATACGTGTCAGTAAACTATCAATATCAACCGGGCGAGAGCGGAATGAGGCATCAAAAGCGATAATATCGGCACCTGCCTGCGCCAGGGCGTCAACATCCTGTAAATAGGGAGTGATACGGACTGGCGACCCTGTAAGGTCACGTTTAATTATCCCAATAATTGGAACAGAAAGATGGGAACGAACAGTCCGCAGATTCTCAATGCCTTCAATGCGCACAGCGACCGCACCCGCCGAAGCCGCTGCCTGTGCCATTGCAGCCACAATTTCAGGTTTATCCATAGGGCTGCCTGGTACCGGTTGGCATGAGACAATCAGCCCACCGTTTTCGTGTACACTTTGTTCCAGCCTGGCTAATAGTGACATCCAGTTCCGCCTTATATATTTTGAAGTTTTGCTCCGTTTTATGTTATGTTGTGGAGTGTTGCTGCATCAAGCAAAAAGATAGAAAAATGTGAACACAGTCATAAGGTATGTTTGTTATTCAATTACTGCGCCAGCGGATTTGAGGCTATAACCTGAAGCTACAAGACAAATACAATTCATTCTGACGGCAGCATGCTGTATTTTATTAACTGCTTCCGGCATAAAGATAAAATGCTCAGAAGGAGCTTATACGCCACGGGATAGCCAGTATGAAATGCATCACATAATTCTTGTTGTATTTATTCAGAATGCTATCACTAATGAGTTTGGCCATAACAGGTCACCCATAATCACTTCTAACATCACCATGGGGTGCTTTTACCTCGCACATGATAACCCCATGTAATTATTTTTAGCGCTTGGTCACATTTTGTCATTATCATTGTTGAAATTATGCGCCATAAGATCACTAATGATGAAGCTTTACTCCAATTGTATTTCTTCGCATGGGGATGCAGATGAAAAACTTTAAGAAAATGATGACGCTAATGGCGCTATGTTTATCAGTCGCTATCACCACATCAGGATATGCAACGACGCTTCCTGATATACCAGAACCACTGAAAAATGGTACTGGCGCTATTGATAATAATGGCGTGATTTATGTCGGCTTAGGTACCGCAGGGACATCCTGGTATAAAATTGATCTTAAAAAGCAACATAAAGACTGGGAGCGTATAAAGTCGTTTCCTGGTGGAGCTCGTGAGCAATCCGTGTCGGTATTTTTAAATGATGAGCTTTATGTTTTTGGTGGCGTAGGGAAAAAAAACAGTGAATCACCGTTGCAGGTTTATAGCGATGTGTACAAATACTCACCGGTGAAAAATACATGGCAAAAAGTTGACACTATATCTCCAGTTGGATTAACAGGGCATACGGGAGTAAAATTAAACGAAACGATGGTACTTATTACCGGAGGGGTTAATGAGCATATCTTTGATAAGTATTTTATTGATATAGCGGCTGCGGCTGCGGATGAAAGTGAAAAAAATAAAGTCATCTATAATTATTTTAATAAACCTGCCAAAGATTATTTTTTTAATAAAATCGTATTTATCTACAATGCTAAAGAGAACACATGGAAGAATGCCGGTGAGCTGCCAGGCGCGGGGACGGCAGGATCGTCATCGGTAATGGAAAATAATTTCCTGATGCTGATTAATGGTGAGCTCAAACCGGGTTTACGTACCGATGTGATTTACCGCGCCATGTGGGATAACGACAAGCTAACATGGTTGAAGAACAGCCAGTTACCGCCCTCGCCTGGAGAACAACAGCAAGAAGGGTTGGCCGGAGCATTTTCGGGCTATAGTCACGGTGTCCTGCTTGTCGGTGGTGGCGCGAATTTTCCGGGAGCAAAACAAAATTATACCAATGGAAAGTTTTATTCCCACGAAGGAATAAATAAAAAATGGCGAGATGAAGTCTATGGTTTGGTTAATGGCCATTGGCAATATATGGGTAAAATGAAACAACCTCTCGGCTATGGTGTATCAGTAAGTTATGGTGATGAAGTTTTCCTTATCGGTGGTGAAAATGCTAAAGGGAAACCTGTTTCGTCTGTAACCTCCTTTACCATGCGTGATGGTAATTTATTAATAAAATAATTTTTAAATACAAAAACAAAGTTAATTGATAAGCGGAGTATTTTATGAAAATCAACAGATATCTTCTGGGTATGGTTTCGTTTATAGCATTTTCATCATATCTACAAGCGGCAACCATTGATTATCGGCATGAATATGCTGATAGAACCAGAATTAATAAAGACCGTATTGCTATAATTGAAAAACTTCCTAACGGCATTGGTTTTTATGTCGATGCCAGCGTTAAATCGGGAGGAGTAGATGGTGAGCAGGATAAGCATTTAAGCGATCTCGTCGCAAACGCTATAGAACTGGGCGTAAGTTATAATTATAAAGTTACGGGCCATTTTGTTTTGCAGCCGGGATTTATATTTGAAAGCGGTCCAGACACTTCAATTTATAAGCCTTATTTAAGGGTGCAATATAATTTTGATTCTGGTATTTATATGGCTGGTCGTTACCGCTATGACTATGCAAGAAAGACAGCTAACTACAATGATGATGAGAAAACGAATAGATTTGATACTTATATAGGTTATGTTTTTGATGAGTTGAAATTAGAATATAACTTTACCTGGATGGATAGCGATCAAATTAAATTTGATAACAAAAAAACAAACTATGAGCATAATGTGGCTTTAGCCTGGAAACTGAATAAGTCATTTACACCATACGTTGAGGTTGGAAATGTAGCGGTGAGAAATAATACCGATGAGAGACAGACCCGTTATCGCGTTGGATTACAATACCACTTTTGAGAAAGGTTAAAGAGTTACTGTACTAATCTTTGCTTAGTATTCATATCGATAATCTTATAGCCCGTAGCTACGTTACAGAACGTTAGACTTTGTCTTGAGTATTCACGTCCTTAACGTAGCTACGAATAAGGATGATAAACAATGAATATACGCTTTACATAGCTACGATCTCAGGCGGTTGTCGGAAAGTGCCGGTTGATAGTGTCTTATTCGGCAATTGATATGACTTAAAAATTAATTCCGTAAGCATTTCAGACGGTAACAGCAAATAAGGGTTTTATTGTGATAGCAAAATTCTTCCCGTGGTATAGCGAGATAACACGTCCACAAAAAAATGCTTTATTTTCAGCATGGCTGGGTTACGTTTTTGATGGCTTCGACTTTATGCTGATTTTCTACATTATGTATCTGATCAAGGCTGACTTAGGATTGACAGATATGGAGGGCGCATTCCTTGCCACAGCGGCCTTTATTGGGCGACCATTTGGCGGGGCGCTATTTGGTCTGCTGGCAGATAAATTTGGCCGTAAGCCGTTAATGATGTGGTCGATAGTTGCCTATTCTGTAGGTACAGGGTTAAGTGGCCTGGCTTCCGGTGTAATTATGCTGACGCTTAGTCGTTTCATTGTCGGTATGGGGATGGCGGGGGAGTATGCTTGCGCTTCTACTTATGCCGTGGAAAGTTGGCCAAAGCATTTAAAATCTAAAGCGAGCGCATTTCTGGTTTCAGGTTTCGGTATTGGTAACATCATAGCAGCCTACTTTATGCCTTCATTTGCCGAAGCGTATGGTTGGCGTGCTGCTTTTTTTGTCGGTTTGCTACCCGTTCTTTTAGTAATCTACATCCGGGCCAGGGCTCCTGAATCTAAAGAGTGGGAAGAAGCCAAACTCAGTGGTCTCGGAAAGCACTCACAAAGTGCCTGGTCAGTTTTCTCTTTGTCAATGAAAGGGCTATTTAATCGAGCTCAATTTCCACTGACATTATGTGTATTTATTGTTCTGTTCTCTATTTTCGGCGCAAACTGGCCGATCTTTGGTCTACTGCCTACATATTTGGCGGGAGAGGGCTTTGATACGGGCGTGGTCTCTAATTTAATGACGGCGGCGGCATTCGGCACTGTATTGGGAAATATCGTTTGGGGTCTGTGCGCAGATAGAATTGGTTTGAAGAAAACGTTCAGCATTGGTCTTCTCATGTCCTTTTTATTCATTTTCCCGTTATTCAGAATTCCGCAAGATAATTATTTAGTGCTGGGCGCATGTTTATTCGGTTTAATGGCGACTAACGTAGGTGTTGGCGGGCTGGTTCCCAAATTTCTCTACGACTACTTTCCTCTTGAGGTTCGTGGTTTGGGTACCGGGCTGATTTACAATCTTGCTGCGACATCAGGCACATTCAATTCAATGGCGGCGACCTGGCTTGGAATAACAATGGGGCTAGGCGTTGCGCTAACGTTCATTGTTGCTTTCTGGACCGCAACAATTCTACTCATTATTGGCTTATCCATTCCGGATAGGCTAAAAGCACGTCGTGAAAGGTTTCAGTCAACAAAAGAATTTTAATAGAGGATAAATGATGACGAAATACGGTGTTGTAGGTACGGGTTATTTTGGCGCTGAACTGGCGCGATTTATGTCTAAGGTTGAAGGGGCGAAAATCACTGCGATTTACGATCCGGTAAATGCGGATCCGATAGCGAAAGAGCTGAACTGTGTCGCCACTGCAACGATAGAGGCGCTTTGTACCCATCCTGATGTGGATTGCGTAATTATTGCTTCACCAAATTACTTACATAAAGCGCCGGTCATTGCGGCGGCTAAAGCGGGTAAACACGTGTTTTGTGAAAAACCTATCGCCTTAAATTACCAGGATTGTAAGGATATGGTTGATGCCTGCAAAGAAGCTGGTGTTACCTTTATGGCGGGTCACGTTATGAACTTTTTTCATGGGGTTCGCCACGCTAAAGCGCTCATCAAAGCCGGTGAAATCGGTGAAGTTACACAAGTTCACACTAAACGTAATGGTTTTGAAGACGTGCAGGATGAGATCTCATGGAAGAAGATTCGCGCAAAGTCAGGCGGGCATCTGTACCATCACATTCACGAGCTAGATTGTACACTGTTCATCATGGATGAAACCCCATCCCTGGTTTCAATGGCGGCGGGGAATGTTGCGCACAAAGGTGAAAAATTTGGTGATGAAGATGATGTTGTCCTAATCACTCTTGAGTTCGAAAGCGGTCGTTTCGCGACACTTCAGTGGGGATCATCGTTCCACTACCCTGAGCACTATGTATTAATTGAGGGCACGACAGGTGCAATTCTCATTGATATGCAAAATACGGCTGGTTATCTAATAAAAGCGGGCAAAAAAACACACTTTCTTGTGCATGAAAGCCAGGCGGAGGATGACGATCGTCGCAACGGTAACATATCCAGCGAGATGGATGGCGCAATCGCTTATGGTAAACCCGGTAAACGTACGCCGATGTGGCTCTCATCAATTATGAAACTGGAGATGCAGTACTTGCATGATGTGATAAACGGTCTGGAGCCAGGCGAGGAGTTTGCTAAATTGCTAACAGGAGAAGCGGCGACAAATGCCATTGCTACCGCTGATGCTGCGACGCTTTCCTCAAACGAGGGGCGCAAAGTAAAACTCACTGAAATTCTTGGCTAAAATTGAAAGCCGGATGGTGGTGTTATTACCCGGTGGCGCTGCGCTTATGTAGACCGGATAAGGCACCTGTGAACTATGCGCCATCCGGCAATGGACGGGGGCTTAATGCGAAAAAAGCCCGTACTTTCGTACGAGCTCTTTCTTGAATATGGCGGTGAGGGGGGGATTGACTCGCTGCGCTCGCCCTTCGGGCAGTCTCCTCGCAAGCTCGTCGTCTGTCCAACTGGCTGCGCCAGTTGTCGAACCCCGGTCGGTGGTTCTCATCCCCCCTTGGTTTGGGGGATACATATAAGCAAAAAGCCCGTACTTCTGTACAGGCTCTCAACTTGAATATGGCGGTGAGGGGGGGATTCGAACCCCCGATACGTTGCCGTATACACACTTTCCAGGCGTGCTCCTTCAGCCACTCGGACACCTCACCAAATTGTCGCTCCAGCATTACTGGAACGGGCGCTAATGTAGGGAAATATCCTTTCTACGTCAATCAACTTTTTCAAAAAAAAGCGCGTTTATACAAACTTCCACCAATCTGTGGCTTTAATAAGCGAAAACTGCTTTTTTTGCCCGCGCCGGGAAATTTGCTATGCTGCACATCCCGTTGAAAACGCTGATAACAGGCGCAATCACATTCCGCACCATACTGCTCAGGAGATAACATGGAGATAATTTTTTATCACCCGACATTTAACGCCGCCTGGTGGGTAAATGCGCTGGAGAAGGCTCTCCCACATGCGCGCGTTCGTGAATGGAAGGTCGGTGATAACAACCCCGCAGACTATGCGCTTGTATGGCAGCCCCCGGTTGAAATGCTGGCCGGAAGACGCTTAAAAGCCGTCTTTGCGCTGGGCGCGGGGGTGGATGCAATTCTGAGTAAATTAAATGCGCATCCGGAAATGCTGGACGCCTCCATTCCTCTATTCCGTCTGGAAGATACCGGAATGGGCCTGCAAATGCAGGAGTATGCCGTCAGCCAGGTATTACACTGGTTCCGTCGTTTCGATGATTATCAGGCGCTGAAGAATCAGGCGCTATGGAAACCGCTGCCGGAATATACCCGCGAAGAATTTAGCGTCGGTATCATGGGCGCAGGGGTGCTGGGCGCAAAAGTGGCAGAAAGTCTACAGGCGTGGGGGTTCCCGTTACGTTGCTGGAGTCGTAGCCGCAAATCCTGGCCTGGCGTGGAAAGTTATGTGGGGCGTGAAGAGCTGCGCGCTTTCCTGAGCCAGACGCGGGTGCTGATTAATCTGCTGCCGAATACGGCCCAAACGGTAGGAATTATTAATAGCGAATTGTTGGATCAATTGCCGGATGGCGCCTACGTGCTGAATCTCGCGCGCGGCGTTCATGTTCAGGAGGCGGATCTGCTGGCTGCGCTTGATAGCGGTAAGCTAAAAGGCGCGATGTTGGATGTCTTTAGCCAGGAACCGTTACCGCAGGAAAGTCCATTATGGCGCCATCCGCGAGTCGCCATGACGCCGCACATTGCGGCAGTCACCCGTCCGGCGGAAGCCATCGATTATATTAGCCGCACCATTACCCAACTGGAGAAGGGAGAGCCGGTGACGGGGCAGGTGGATCGGGCGAGAGGATATTGACATCAACCCGGCGCGGGCCGGGTTTCGCTAAAAAACGCTGGCGATACCTGCTATCCTTGTCGGAAATGACTACAGGAGAGAGCAATGTATCCCGTTGACCTGCATATGCATACCGTCGCCAGCACTCATGCCTACAGTACTCTGAGTGATTATATCGCGGAAGCCAAACGCAAAGGCATTAAACTTTTTGCGATTACCGATCATGGTCCGGACATGGAAGATGCGCCGCATCACTGGCATTTTATTAACATGCGCATCTGGCCGCGTCTGGTTGACGGCGTGGGGATACTGCGTGGCATTGAGGCGAATATCAAGAACATTAACGGTGAAATTGATTGTTCCGGAAAGATGTTCGACTCGCTGGATCTGATTATCGCAGGCTTTCATGAGCCCGTTTTTGCGCCGCATGATAAAGAAACCAATACCCAGGCGATGATCGCGACCATCGCCAGCGGCAAGGTGCATATAATTAGTCACCCCGGAAATCCAAAGTATCCAGTGGAGGTTGAAGCCATCGCGCAGGCGGCGGCGAAACACCATGTAGCGCTGGAAATCAACAACTCTTCTTTTCTGCATTCGCGTAAAGGAAGCGAAGATAATTGCCGCGCGGTCGCTGCCGCCGTACGCGATGCGGGAGGCTGGGTAGCGTTAGGCTCTGATTCCCATACGGCCTTTACGCTTGGCGATTTCACCGAATGCCGGAAAATTCTGGATGCGGTGAATTTTCCGGAAGATCGAATCCTGAACGTCTCGCCGCAGCGCTTACTGGCCTTTCTCGAATCACGCGGTATGGCGCCTGTACCGGAATTTGCCGAACTTTAATCGTTATTTACGGGAAGATATCAATGAATGAGTTTTCAATCCTGTGCCGTGTGCTGGGATCGTTGTATTACCGCCAACCGCAAGATCCTTTACTGGTTCCGCTGTTTACGTTAATCCGTGAAGGTAAACTGGCGGCAAACTGGCCGCTGGAGCAGGATGAGATGCTGGCGCGTTTACAGAAAAGCTGCGATATCACGCAGATTTCCACTGATTACAATGCGTTATTTGTTGGGGAAGAGTGCGCGGTAGCGCCATACCGCAGTGCGTGGGTCGAAGGCGCGGAAGAGTCTGAGGTGCGCGCTTTTTTAACGTCGCGAGGGATGCCGCTGGCCGATACGCCTGCCGATCACATTGGTACTTTATTGCTCGCGGCCTCCTGGCTGGAAGATCAGGCTGCCGAAGATGAAAGTGAAGCGCTGGAAACCTTATTTGCCGATTATCTGCTTCCCTGGTGCAATACCTTCCTCGGTAAAGTTGAAGCCCATGCCGTTACGCCATTCTGGCGCACTTTGGCGCCGCTAACGCGTGATGCGATAGGGGCCATGTGGGATGAACTTCAGGAAGAAGATGAAGAATAATGTGATGTAAATCACTTTTAACTGCAACTGGTTTTACATCATTGCATAAAATGTGTGCGTGATCTCATTAATGTGCCGCTTTTCTGTTATGATGCGCGCCATGAACATACTTCTTTCTATTGCTATCACGACGGGCATCCTTTCTGGAATATGGGGATGGGTGGCCGTCTCCCTGGGGTTACTAAGCTGGGCCGGTTTTTTAGGCTGTACGGCTTATTTCGCCTGTCCGCAGGGCGGCTTTAAGGGATTGTTGATTTCCGCCTGTACGCTGTTAAGCGGTATGGTGTGGGCGCTGGTCATTATTCACGGTAGCGCGCTGGCGCCGCATCTGGAAATTGTCAGTTACGTGTTGACGGGGATCGTGGCATTCCTGATGTGTATCCAGGCAAAGCAGCTATTGCTTTCTTTTGTTCCGGGAACATTTATCGGCGCCTGCGCGACATTTGCAGGGCAGGGTGACTGGCGGTTGGTATTACCGTCGCTGGCGCTGGGGCTAATCTTTGGCTATGCCATGAAAAATAGTGGGCTATGGCTGGCATCACGCCGCGAGCAACATTCAGCGAATACGGCGGTCACAAAATAAAAAAGCGTGGGGTTCTTCCCCACGCTTTGTCGTATTGATCAGGATTCTGGCGGTACTGACAGCTCACGGTATTTCACCAGAATATCATTTTGCCTGTCCGCTTTATTCTGCAAATCCCACAGTCCGCGATCGATACCATCATTAATGAGGAAGATAACGCCGGTTTCAATGGCTGACATCAGACACAGCATCACCGGTTCGTTCGAGGTATAGCCGATTTCGCCTTCCAGTAAGCGCTGGTAATCAATAAAACGGAACACGCCTGCCTGTACTTCATAGGAAAGGATCGTTTTACTGGTGTTCACCGAAGAAAGGATCTCGCCCGTACTGACGTTAACCACGCGCAGGTTGACAGCAATCTGATCCAGCTGATACTGCGTATCGGCGCCAATACCGAAATATCTTGCGCCGACCCCGCCGGATTTGACGTTACTTTCATAACCAATAATAGAACCTTCCACCATAATATTTGCCGCCGTCAGCGACTGAAGCGGGATACGGTTATTCATCGCCACGGTGCCGTTTTCCTGGGCTGCGCGAATAATTTTCCGTTCATTCAAAAGATTCTGTAAGCCTTGTCGTTCCAGCGGGATAAACCAGCGCGAATCTTTCAGCGCGGTGACCAACATAGCGGTGGCGCTCTGCGGCACAGCCGTGGAAAAGTTACTTGCCGGGTAAGGTTTAAATTGGCCCGTTTCATCCTGAATGTTATATACCGAAACAAAGATCTTACCGGTGGGAGCAGGTAAGTGCGTCAAATCTTTGTAACTTTGTGCGCGGGGCATTAATGTCGGTTTCGCAGCTTGTTTCGGCGGGGCAGTTAAGCATCCGCTCAACAATAAAACGGCAACCAAAATAAGTAAGCGCGGCATGATTTATATCCTTTAGTGACTGTAGCTTAAAAATCGGTTGACTGAGTTTGTAAACCTGACACTTCGATGGTCGAGGTTCTTCCCGTTTTTCTGTCCGTGACGTTGAGCTGGAGCTGTCCGTCGCGATTAGCGATATCGATAATAAAATCGTTGGTCACCATACGTCCTGGTTTCCCGGTATTAATATTGGTCAACAAGCCGCCCAGAATTTGCGATTGAATAGCCTGCGTAAAGTTATCCAACGCTGAGGGGGTTTCGATACCAAAATCGTTATCATAAGCGGGGTCTTTATATGAATTTTGCGCCTGGGCGCTATTCAATAAAAAGGAACCGTTATTGGGGTTTCCACCAAAGTTAGGATTACGGAACTGGAACGTCATATTTCCAGCCCAGGTTAATGGCGAAAAAAGCATGAGCAGCACTACTGCATGTTTAACACGCATGACAGCCTCCGGATAAAAATCATGTTTTAGAATTCATCACGCGCTAAATCACTCGTACTTAATAGCGTTTGATCTATTTGTCGGCGATTTAATGCTTCCTCTGTTTGCGCTAATGCGAAGACGACGGTTTTCTCGAAGTCTCTTTTCATTGGAAATAAAAAAGTCTGGAAAATAACGTCCTGATTTACCGTTATGGTGATCCAGCTTCCCCAACGCGCACTGGGTCTTTCATTAATGGTCAGATTGCCGGTGTAGTCGCTTTCCCATTTGTCGCTGAATGCACGATAGAATTCATGTCCTATCGAAGAGACGGTATGGTCGGTTAACAATCCGGGAACCTCGACTTCAACTTCATTGGCATGCAGGTTTCCGGTAGCGAACAGTAACTCTGCTGCTACAATCCAGGTCAGATAGCGTTTCATGGCCTTACCGCCTGAGATTATCGTTTGCCCATGAAACTGCCTGGGTGCGATTTTTGACAGCTATCTTTTTGAAAAGATTATAAAGATGTGTCTTAACCGTATTCTCGCTGATAAATAGCGACCTGGCGATTTCATTATTAGAGGCACCAATACGTAACTTATTGAGGATCTCTTTTTCGCGATGAGTGAGTAATGCGGACTCGGTGCTGTTGTAGCGGTAATTTCCTGAGTGTGTAATCAGGTAACTGGCTAATTTTTGTGAAAAATAGCATTCGCCGCGCAGAATACCCTGTAATCCGCTGACCACGTGTTCCTGGTCTTCAGTGGCGTAAAACACGCCGTTAATATGAGGCCAGTTTTCAATTTCACGGTAGGGATAATCGTCAGGGGTATTTAACAATAATGTTTTTATATTATTGTTTTTGCGGCTTAAATTATCCTGCCAATAGTGGATAAGCTTCTTATCCGCTTCCATCATATCCATTAAAACAATGCAACCGGCTGAGATATCTTCCAGAGAACGTTGAATATTATGCAGTTTTCCGGTTATGGCCAGCGATTGCTTTAAATGTTGCAATAATGCCGTAGCTTGCAGAGATGGCTTTGTGATCAACAATAGTGTATGACCATGACTACTATGGACTTCATTAAACATGATGAAACTCCACTTTTTTTAATCGCACATCTGACAGCTGCCCCCATAAAATAAAGGCACCAGAAGTACTGACAGATGTTGCACTGCTGTGGGTTGAAATAGCCCATTATCCAGAAAGAGAAAAATATTTACGAAAATACTTTTAACTGTTTTCAATCTAGCCATTACAAATCTTAAAGCAAGTGTTAAACTTGTAACAAGATGTAAAAATATATATTAAAATGTTGTTTTTGGGTTTTTTTGAAGTTTAGATTTGATAGTAAAGTTGTACATTTAGCTGTTATTGCATAGATTTAAAAAATCATACAAATTATAATAATTCATTGATTTTTAATCATTTTAATTATTGTAAGTCATGTTTTGATTTTATTTTTTCTTAAAATTTGAGACGTGGCATTAACCTGGACAGCACAAAGACAAAAAAAACGAAGTGTGTCACGTCTTGTGCGTATTGCCCCCCATGGGAAGCATAAGAACATCCCCATGGTGGCATAACACACACCAACACTTCATTTTTTGGGTGCGCGATACACTCTCTTCTGTGGCCAAAAATCAATTATAAAAAATCACATGGCTATCGTTTTATTAGCACTTTGGTATGAGCTTAAATAACAAAATACCACGCGTGGGTGAGTTATTAAAAATGTTTCCACGGACATACTCTTCATCGTAACGACGCGTTAACAAAAAACGCATGTCGCTAACAAAACAATAGATAGTTTTCGCTATGTACGACCAGGTCCAGGGTGACAGCATGAAAAACAAATTGTTATTTATGATGTTGACAATACTGGGTGCGCCTGGGATTGCAACCGCGACAAATTATGATCTGGCTCGTTCAGAATATAATTTTGCGGTAAATGAATTAAGCAAGTCTTCATTTAATCAGGCGGCCATTATTGGTCAAGTCGGCACGGATAATAGTGCCAGAGTACGCCAGGAAGGATCAAAACTATTGTCCGTTATTTCACAAGAAGGAGGAAATAATCGGGCGAAAGTCGACCAGGCAGGGAATTATAACTTTGCGTATATTGAGCAAACGGGCAATGCCAACGATGCCAGTATATCGCAAAGCGCTTACGGTAATAGTGCGGCTATTATCCAGAAAGGCTCTGGAAATAAGGCCAATATTACCCAGTACGGTACGCAGAAAACAGCAGTTGTAGTGCAGAAACAGTCGCAGATGGCTATTCGCGTCACCCAACGCTAATACCGTTACGACTTTTAAATCAATCCGATGGGGGTTTTACCATGAAACTTTTAAAAGTGGCAGCATTCGCAGCAATCGTAGTTTCTGGCAGTGCTCTGGCAGGCGTCGTTCCACAATGGGGCGGCGGCGGTAATCATAACGGCGGCGGCAATAGTTCCGGCCCGGACTCAACGTTGAGCATTTATCAGTACGGTTCCGCTAACGCTGCGCTTGCTCTGCAAAGCGATGCCCGTAAATCTGAAACGACCATTACCCAGAGCGGTTATGGTAACGGCGCCGATGTAGGCCAGGGTGCGGATAATAGTACTATTGAACTGACTCAGAATGGTTTCAGAAACAATGCCACCATCGACCAGTGGAACGCTAAAAACTCCGATATTACTGTCGGCCAATACGGCGGTAATAACGCCGCGCTGGTTAATCAGACCGCATCTGATTCCAGCGTAATGGTGCGTCAGGTTGGTTTTGGCAACAACGCCACGGCTAACCAGTATTAATTTAGCGTCTGCGCTAATAAAAAAACAGGGCGTAAGCCCTGTTTTTTTTCGGGAGGAAATTATGCATACTTTATTGCTCCTTGCCGCACTTTCAAATCAGATTACGTTTACCACAACTCAGCAAGGCGATATTTACACGGTGATCCCTCAAGTCACATTAAACGAACCCTGCGTCTGTCAGGTGCAAATTCTCTCTGTGCGCGACGGCGTCGGGGGACAAAGCCATACACAGCAAAAACAAACGCTATCTTTACCTGCTAATCAACCGATTGAGTTGTCTCGTCTTAGTGTAAATATATCTTCAGAGGACTCGGTTAAAATTATTGTTACTGTTTCGGACGGACAATCACTGCATTTATCACAACAATGGCCGCCTTCTGCACAGTAGTTTTTGATGGTGGCGGAAATGGATTGGCTGACCTGGGTATAAAGAGGCGATAAAAGCGTCTCATCGTCTCGGCATGTCGCTAAAAGGTAACGCCGAACCCTCGAGGATGACTAATCATTGAGGAGTTAACATGTCCGTAATCAAGAAAAATATCCCTGCCATAGGTCTGTGTATCTGCGCTTTTTTTATCCATTCTGCGGTAGGGCAACAAACGGTACAGGGCGGCGTTATCCATTTTCGCGGCGCGATTGTTGAGCCACTGTGCGATATTTCTACTCACGCCGAAAATATTGATTTAACCTGCCTACGTGAAGGTAAAAAGCAAATGCACCGGATTGACCTTCGGCAGGCATCTGGATTACCGCAGGATATTCAGTCCATTGCGACGGTGCGGCTGCATTATCTCGATGCGCAAAAAAGCCTGGCGGTGATGAATATTGAGTACCGTTAACGGCGGTGTCATAGATATAAAAAGAGCGACTCTATTGAAAGCCCTGCTGTACACTTTGCAGATAAGGTGAGACAAAGGGGGGGTTATGACATCACGTCTTCAGGTCATACAAGGTGATATCACTCAACTTAGCGTCGATGCGATTGTGAATGCCGCTAACGCATCATTAATGGGCGGCGGCGGCGTAGACGGCGCGATTCATCGCGCGGCGGGGCCGGCATTGCTGGACGCCTGTAAACTCATCCGCCAGCAACAGGGCGAATGTCAGACGGGACATGCGGTTATCACGCCTGCTGGCAAGCTTTCGGCAAAGGCGGTTATTCACACAGTGGGGCCCGTCTGGCGAGGCGGCGAACACCAGGAAGCTGAGCTACTCGAAGAGGCATACCGGAATTGTTTGCTGCTTGCCGAGGCGAATCACTTTCGTTCCATCGCTTTTCCGGCAATCAGTACCGGCGTTTATGGCTATCCACGCGCCCAGGCCGCTGAAGTCGCCGTCAGGACGGTTTCAGATTTTATTACCCGTTACGCTCTGCCTGAACAGGTATACTTTGTCTGTTATGATGAAGAAACTGCCCGGCTTTACGCAAGATTACTTACTCAGCAAGGCGACGACCCTGCCTGATAAAACACGCCTGGAGCGTGCCGTTGAACCGCTATGCGCGCGCCATCCCGGAGAGTGCGGCATTCTGGCGCTGGATAACAGTCTGGACGCTTTTGCCGCTCGCTACCGCCTGACCGAAATGGCGGCGCGGACGCTGGATGTGCAGTATTATATTTGGGAAGACGATATGTCCGGGCGGCTGCTCTTTTCGGTACTGCTGTCGGCGGCGAAGCGCGGCGTTCATGTTCGTCTGCTGCTGGATGATAACAATACGCCTGGTCTGGATGATACGTTGCGCTTGCTGGATAGCCATCCTAATATCGAAGTTCGTCTGTTTAATCCTTTCTCTTTTCGTACGCTACGCGCGCTGGGATATTTGACGGATTTTGCGCGGCTGAATCGGCGGATGCACAATAAAAGTTACACTGCCGACGGCGTAGTGACGCTGGTCGGTGGGCGCAACATCGGCGATGCCTATTTCGGCGCTGGCGAGGAGCCGCTATTTTCCGATCTGGACGTGATGGCCATTGGCCCGGTGGTCAATGATGTCGCTAATGATTTTGAACGTTACTGGCGCTGTAGTTCAGTGTCGACATTGCAGCAAGTATTATCCCTTTCTGAGCAGGAACTGACGCAGCGTATCGAACTTCCCGAATCCTGGTATAACGATGAGATCACCCGCCGTTATCTGCATAAGCTGGAAACCAGCCAGTTTATGGCGGATCTCGATCGCGGAACGTTGCCGCTGATTTGGGCAAAAACACGCTTGCTTAGCGATGACCCTTCTAAAGGCGAGGGGAAGGCGCAGCGCCATTCGCTTCTTCCGCAGCGATTATTTGACGTGATGGGGTCGCCGACGGAGCGTATCGACATTATTTCCGCTTACTTTGTCCCTACGCGCGCAGGCGTGGCGCAGTTGCTTAATCTGGTCAGGAAGGGCGTGAAGATCGCCATCTTAACTAACTCTCTGGCGGCCAACGATGTGGCGGTCGTTCACGCAGGGTACGCGCGCTGGCGAAAGAAATTACTGCGCTATGGCGTGGAGCTCTACGAACTGAAACCGACCCGCGAACATGAAACCGCCGTACATGATCGCGGACTCACCGGGAACTCAGGTTCCAGCTTACATGCTAAAACGTTCAGTATTGATGGTAGTAAGGTGTTTATCGGATCGCTTAATTTTGATCCCCGTTCAACGCTTTTAAATACCGAAATGGGCTTTGTCATTGAAAGTGAAACGCTGGCGACGCTTATTCATAAGCGTTTTACGCAGAGCCAACGCGATGCGGCCTGGCAACTGCGGCTGGATCGCTGGGGACGAATTAACTGGATCGATCGTCAGCAAGAAGAGGAAAAGGTGTTAAAGAAAGAACCCGCTACGCGTTTCTGGCAGCGAGTTCTGGTACGGTTGGCGGCAATTTTACCTGTGGAATGGTTGCTGTGAACCCGCGCGCGGAAAACTACCCGATCGCGGCGCGGCTTTCTTGTTTTACCGGCGGTTTACCTGAAAAGAGAAATTTCAGGAGCGGGATGCGTAAATGAATTTCATACAGAATTAACGCAATACCCATAACAAATATCAGCCCGCACAAGAACCCGATCAGGTTGGAGGAGATATGCGGCGTAATATACGCGCCAAAGAAAAGCGTTAAGGGATGATGCACCAGATAGATAAACAGCGAAGCATTCACGAAATAGGTGACACGCGCGGACTGGAAGTTTAACAAGCGATGCCCCAGTGAAAATACTACGTTCACCATCCACAGCCCCATGACCATCGTAATCACAGATTCGGTTTCGTACATCCAGGCATCACCGCTCCCATAACGTTGATTCAGCAGATACGCGATAAAAGCAACGGCAGCGCCTAAAGTGCATCCGCGTGAGGGCGTGGTGAAGCGCGCTTTCAGATCGGGGTGAATGAAGGTCAGCGCGCCGAGAATAAAAAAAGGCACATAAAATAGCGTTTGCATCACAATAAAATTGAACATGCCGTCACTGAGGATTGCCGGATATACGATGAAAATAATGCGCCTGATAGCGGCGTAAGCCATCCCCAGCAGGAAAAAAATAAGCGAAAGTTTGGCCAGTGAAATAGCGGCGGGACGAGGCTTGCTTGTTTCCTGCCTTTTTTGGAACCAGGTAAAAATCCCGATGCTGACTGTGGTTAATATCACCAGCACCAGTAAAAACCACAGATGTGAAATGAGTTCCCACGCTAACGTATTATATTTTTCATAGGCAGAGAGTGTAGGCCAGTTCTCTGTTTTCTCTTTGACATATTGCAACAGGATAAATTGCGGCAAGGTAAGCAAAGGGATTGCGGTAAGCATGGGAATACCCACACGTTCTACCCGTACTTTCCACCAGCGTTTTAACGGATAACGTAAAAACAACATGTACGAAAAATAACCAGAAATAACAAAAAACACCTGCATACGAAAAGCGTGGATAAAATCGTTAAACAGGGTTAGCCACCATGATGGCGTGGCGCTATTGACATGCCAACTGTGAGTGGAATAGATCAACGAGATATGAAAGGGAATCCCTAACAACATCAGCCATGCGCGGATAGAGTCAAGAAAATATTCGCGCGGCGCGGGTACAGAGCTCATATAAGGTCACGTATTCTCAGATTTTTCACCTTATCCATAAGGCGAATTATAGTTACATTCGGTAGCAACCCTACACCAACTCCGACAACCTGTCTCCAGGATAAGCACGCAAAGTGAAAACAGGCGCGGGAGGTGCTTAATCCATGAGCCAGCGCGCTGAACAAAGCCTGGATTCAGTTGTCGTAATGCCTGATTATCCATTAAAATGGATCGGATCGATATAAGCACACAAAGGGGGAAGTGCTTACTTATTATGAAACATAAACGACAAATGATGAAAATGCGTTGGTTGGGCGCAGCTATTATGTTAACGCTTTACGCATCATCGAGCTGGGCGTTCAGTATTGATGACGTGGCAAAACAAGCTCAATCTTTAGCCGGGAAAGGCTATGAGGCGCCTAAAAGCAACTTGCCCTCCGTTTTCCGCGACATGAAATATGCGGATTATCAGCAGATCCAGTTTAATAGCGATAAAGCCTACTGGAACAACTTAAAGACCCCTTTTAAGCTCGAATTTTACCATCAGGGGATGTACTTCGATACGCCGGTCAAGATTAACGAAGTGACGGCGACGACGGTAAAAAGAATCAAATACAGCCCGGATTACTTCAATTTTGGCAATGTTCAGCACGATAAAGACACGGTAAAAGATTTAGGCTTCGCCGGGTTCAAAGTTCTGTACCCCATCAACAGTAAAGATAAGAACGACGAAATCGTCAGTATGCTTGGCGCCAGCTATTTCCGCGTGATCGGCGCAGGCCAGGTATATGGCTTATCTGCGCGCGGCCTTGCGATTGATACCGCCTTACCATCTGGTGAAGAGTTTCCCCGCTTTCGCGAGTTCTGGATTGAGCGTCCAAAACCCACCGATAAGCGTTTGACCGTCTATGCATTACTCGATTCTCCGCGCGCGACCGGCGCTTACCGTTTTGTGATCATTCCTGGCCGCGATACCGTGGTGGACGTGCAGTCAAAAGTCTATCTGCGCGATAAAGTAGGCAAGCTGGGCGTTGCGCCATTAACCAGTATGTTCCTGTTTGGGCCAAACCAGCCGTCGCCGACGACCAACTATCGTCCGGAACTGCATGACTCGAACGGCTTATCCATTCATGCGGGTAATGGCGAGTGGATTTGGCGTCCGCTGAACAATCCAAAACACCTCGCGGTGAGCAGTTATGCGATGGAAAACCCTCAGGGATTCGGCCTGTTGCAGCGTGGTCGCGAGTTCTCGCGCTTTGAAGATTTAGACGATCGCTACGACCTGCGTCCAAGCGCCTGGATTACCCCGAAAGGCGACTGGGGCAAAGGTAAGGTTGAACTGGTTGAAATTCCGACCAATGATGAAACCAACGATAACATTGTCGCTTACTGGACTCCGGATCAACTGCCGGAACCGGGTAAAGAGATGAACTTCAAGTACACTCTGACCTTCAGCCGCGATGAAGATAAACTTCATGCGCCGGATAATGCCTGGGTGCTGCAAACACGCCGCTCAACGGGCGACGTTAAACAGTCAAATCTGATTCGCCAGCCCGACGGCACTATTGCCTTTGTGGTGGATTTCGTTGGCGCCGACATGAAAAAACTGCCGCCGGATACGCCTGTCGCTGCGCAAACCAGCATTGGCGATAACGGTGAAATCGTTGACAGTAATGTACGCTATAACCCAGTCACTAAAGGCTGGCGTTTAATGCTGCGCGTGAAAGTCAAAGACGCGAAGAAAACCACGGAAATGCGTGCCGCATTGGTGAATGCCGATCAGACGCTAAGTGAAACCTGGAGCTACCAGTTACCTGCCAATGAATAAAACAACTGAGTATATTGACGCACTGCTGCTTTCTGAACGTGAGAAAGCGGCATTGCCGAAAACTGACATCCGCGCCGTACATCAGGCGCTGGATGCCGAGCATCGGACTTACTCGCGAGAAGACGATTCACCGCAGGGTTCCGTAAAAGCCCGCCTTGAACACGCCTGGCCGGATTCATTGGCGAAGGGGCAGTTAATTAAAGATGATGAAGGGCGTGATCAGTTGCAGGCTATGCCAAAAGCGACGCGCTCTTCGATGTTTCCCGATCCCTGGCGAACCAACCCGGTTGGCCGTTTCTGGGATCGCCTGCGTGGGCGGGATGTAACGCCGCGCTATGTTTCTCGTCTGACAAAAGAAGAGCAGGCGAGCGAGCAAAAATGGCGTACCGTCGGCACTATACGCCGCTATATTTTGTTAATTTTGACTCTGGCGCAAACCGTCGTCGCGACCTGGTATATGAAGACCATTCTGCCTTATCAGGGATGGGCGCTCATCAATCCTATGGATATGGTGGGGCAGGATATTTGGGTCTCTTTTATGCAGCTCCTGCCCTACATGCTGCAAACCGGTATCCTGATTCTGTTTGCCGTGCTGTTCTGCTGGGTGTCAGCCGGATTCTGGACGGCGCTGATGGGCTTCCTGCAACTGCTTATCGGGCGCGATAAGTACAGCATCTCCGCGTCTACGGTTGGCGATGAACCCCTCAATCCGGAACACCGGACGGCGCTGATCATGCCTATCTGTAATGAAGACGTTAGCCGCGTTTTCGCCGGTCTGCGCGCGACCTGGGAGTCCGTTAAAGCCACAGGCAACGCCGCGCATTTTGACGTCTATATCCTTAGCGACAGTTATAACCCGGATATCTGCGTGGCGGAGCAAAAGGCGTGGATGGAGCTTATCGCGGAAGTGCAGGGCGAAGGCCAAATTTTTTACCGCCGCCGCCGCCGCCGTATGAAACGCAAAAGCGGCAATATTGACGATTTTTGCCGCCGCTGGGGCAATCAGTACAGCTATATGGTGGTGCTGGACGCGGACTCAGTGATGAGCGGCGAGTGTCTGAGCGGTCTGGTGCGCCTGATGGAAGCGAACCCTAACGCCGGAATTATCCAGTCTTCGCCGAAAGCGTCGGGGATGGATACTCTGTATGCCCGCTGCCAACAGTTCGCGACCCGTGTTTATGGGCCGCTGTTTACCGCCGGGCTGCACTTCTGGCAGTTGGGAGAGTCGCACTACTGGGGGCACAATGCCATTATCCGCGTGAAACCGTTTATCGAGCACTGCGCGCTGGCGCCGCTGCCGGGAGAAGGTTCGTTCGCCGGATCGATTCTTTCCCACGACTTTGTGGAGGCGGCGCTAATGCGTCGGGCAGGGTGGGGCGTCTGGATTGCCTACGATCTCCCCGGCTCCTATGAAGAACTGCCGCCAAACCTGCTGGATGAGCTTAAACGCGACCGCCGCTGGTGTCACGGCAACCTGATGAACTTTCGTCTGTTCCTGGTGAAAGGAATGCACCCGGTGCATCGCGCCGTGTTCCTGACCGGGGTAATGTCATACCTGTCCGCGCCGTTATGGTTTATGTTCCTCGCGCTTTCTACCGCGCTGCAGGTCGTTCATGCGTTAACAGAGCCGCAATATTTCCTTCAGCCGCGCCAGCTTTTTCCGGTCTGGCCGCAGTGGCGTCCGGAACTGGCAATCGCGCTGTTTGCGTCAACGATGGTGCTGCTGTTCCTGCCGAAGCTGCTCAGTATTATGCTGATCTGGTGTAAAGGCACCAAAGAGTATGGCGGTTTCTGGCGCGTTACGCTGTCGCTGTTGCTGGAAGTGCTGTTCTCCGTGTTGCTGGCGCCGGTGCGTATGCTGTTTCATACCGTGTTTGTGGTCAGTGCGTTTCTCGGCTGGGAAGTGGTCTGGAACTCACCGCAACGCGACGATGATTCTACGCCGTGGGGAGAAGCCTTTATGCGTCACGGCTCTCAACTGCTGCTGGGGCTGGTCTGGGCGGTGGGTATGGCGTGGCTGGATTTACGCTTTCTGTTCTGGCTGGCGCCGATTGTCTTTTCGCTGATTCTGTCGCCATTTGTTTCGGTGATCTCCAGTCGTTCAACGGTAGGATTACGCACCAAACGCTGGAAGCTGTTCCTGATCCCGGAAGAGTATTCGCCGCCTCAGGTGTTGGTCGATACCGATAAATATCTGGAGATGAATCGCCGCCGTATTCTGGACGATGGCTTTATGCATGCGGTATTTAACCCGTCGCTGAATGCGCTGGCGACCGCGATGGCCACCGCGCGTCACCGCGCCAGTAAGGTGCTGGAAATAGCCCGCGATCGTCATGTGGAGCAGGCGCTAAACGAAACGCCGGAGAAACTGAACCGCGATCGGCGTCTGGTTTTGCTCAGCGATCCGGTGACGATGGCGCGTTTACACTATCGGGTCTGGAATGCGCCAGAGAGATACTCTTCCTGGGTAAACCATTATCAGTCTCTCGTCCTGAATCCGCAGGCGTTGCAGGGACGAGCATCGTCAGCGGGATAAGGTCTTCAGGTCTGGAGTGAGGTGAAAAATACCGGCGTGATGCCGGTATTTTTATAGTGAAATGAGGTATCAGGTGCGTATATTCGCGGTGAGCATAATGGTGATTACCCTGAGCGGCTGCGGCAGTATTATCAGCAGAACGATCCCCGGACAAGGACACGGCAACCAGTATTACCCTGGCGTGCAGTGGGATATGCGTGATTCCGCATGGCGCTATATCACGATCCTCGATCTGCCCTTCTCACTGATCTTCGATACATTGCTGCTGCCGCTCGATATTCACCACGGGCCTTATGAGTAATTAACGCTCATCCCATTCGTCTGCCGCAGTACGGCCTTCCTCGGTATCAAGCGGGGGTTCAAGCTGGAATTCCCCTTCATCCCATTCATGCAAGGTATTCTCTTCCTGCCATTCCTGGCGGATCTCTATCTCATCATAATCGCCGTCAAACACGCTCTGCGCGGCTTCACCACTCAGCATCGGCAGACATTCGCCATCTTCACCTTCATCGGCGAAAAATTCGACCTGCCACATGATGTCCCCATCCTGCAGTACATATTTCTGAACGTTGAACTGCTGCACATTCGCTTCATCTTGTTCGAGGCCTGGATGGTCAGCCAGAAATTCTTCCCGGGCTGCATCGATAGCTTCTTCCAGCGTGGCATACATGGTCATCAGTGTCTCCCTTTGATTTGACGAGGTATTTAGGGAAAGAATAGCTGATTCTGTGATATTGCAAGTATGAAAGCGCAAAAATCATTCTATTGCCAGTCTGCGCCGTCGTAAGCTGTTCCATGAATAGATAGCATTGAACAATACCACGCCTGCCGTGACGCAGAAGACGGCGCGGAAGCCATAGCTCGCGGAAATTGCGGCGCCCATGAGAGGGCCGGTGACGTTGCCGATATCGCGGAAAGATTGGTTGTAACTGAATATGCGCCCGGCTATCTGGTTGGTAGAGTTGTAAACCAGCAGAGTTTGGACGGCTGGCAGCAGCGCGCCATCCGCCGCGCCAAGCAGAAACCGCAATAGCGCGAGCTGCCACGGCGTTTGCACAAAAGACATTGGAATCAGCAGCAGTACGGAAATAATCAGCGCGACGATAAGGATCTTTTCCGGGCCAATTCTGTCGCCGAGCTTGCCTAGTCGGGGGGCGCTAAGTAATGCCGCCACGCCGGGAACGGACGCTATCATCCCGCTAATGAACGCAATATTACTGACATTTCCCGCGAGTTCGCGCACATAGAGCGTCAGGATGGGCGCAATAGACCCCGTCGCCACCTGAATAATCAGCGTGGTGACAAACAGGCTTAACACCAGGCGGGGATTTTTTAACGAGGCGACCACTTCCCGAACGTGAAGCATCTCTTTTTTGCTCACCGGCAGGAAATTCTCGCGAATAAAAAAGAAGGTGAGCAGAAAACAGATAAACAACACGCTGGCGGTAATAAAAAAGACCGGGCGAAGGCCGTAATGGTCGGCGAGCAGACCGCCCGCAAGTGGGCCAAGCAGAGCGCCGCTGACGCCGCCAGTAGAGAGCGTCCCTAACGCCCAGCCGCTTTTATGGCGCGGCACCTGAGTGGCGATGAGCGCATTGGCGTTGGGAATAAATCCGCCCAGCAGGCCTAATAACGCGCGGAGGATCAGAAATTGCCAGATATTTTGCGCCATGCCCATTAACAGCATCACAATGGCCATGCCGAGAGCGGAACGCAACAGCATAATCTTACGCCCTTTACGATCCGCCAGACCGCCCCAAAAAGGGGAAGCGATAGCTGAAAAGAGGAACGTAATACTAAAGACCAGCCCGGACCACATGTTGAGCGCGCTATGGCCTGTTACGCCGAGTTGCTCAACGTAGAGAGGGAGAAAAGGCATGACCAGACTGAATGCCGCGCCGGTTAAAAAACAGCCCAGCCAGGTAACGGTTAGATTGCGTTTCCAGTTTATGGGGACATCAGAGGGTGACATAGCGTTCCACAGTATGATGCGCGGTTTGCGCTATCATCAATTTAATTATGAGCGTACTAATTATAATTATGCGCCGACCTTACCAGCCTCGCAATGTGGGGAGCTTTTAAAGCTAAAAGAGGGGAAAAATTGCAGCCTGACGGCTGCAATCCTGTCAATAGCGCGATGGTACGCCTTCAGGGCGAGTTTTAAAGCGGCGATGCAGCCACATATACTGCTCTGGTGCCATCATAATGCACTGCTCGACAATTTTATTCATCCATGCGGCAGTCGCTTCTGCGCTCTCCAGCGGAGGCGAATATTCCGCAGGAAGAATGATCAGTTCGTAGCCTTTCCCATCGGGTTTACGGCGAGGCACGAAGGGGATAATACAGGCTTTAGACATGCGCGCGAGCATCCAGGTACCGGAGGTCGTGGCAGCCTGGTCGACAGCGAATAATGGTACAAAAACGCTGGCGCGCGGGCCATAATCGTGATCCGGCGCATACCAGATCAATTCGCCGCTTTTCAATGCCTTAACCATGCCTTTCAGATCTTTGCGATCCAACATCGATTTATTGGAGCGTAAGCGTCCCCAGGTCTGTAACCAGTCGAGCAACGGATTATCATTCGGGCGATAAACTCCAATACCCGGGTTATGCATACCAAACATGCGGGCGCCAAACTCAAGGGTAAGGAAATGTATTCCTACCAGAATGAACCCCAGTCCCTGCGCCTTAACTTCACGGATATGCTCCAGACCGCTCGCTTCCATCCAGCGGTTCACTCGCCGATCGGGCCAGAACCAGGCCATGCCGGTTTCCATCACGCCCATACCGACGGATTCAAAGTTTTTGACCACCATGGTGTGGCGTTCCTGCGCGCTCATTTCCGGAAAGCATAATTCAAGGTTGCGATAGGCGATTTTTGCGCGGCGTTTCATTACGCGTCGCGCCAGGTGGCCCAATGCGCAACCCAATTTATAGATGACCGGGTAGGGGAGTTGCACGACCAACCAAAGCGCGCCTATACCCAACCAGGTTAACCAATAGCGCGGGTGCAGTAAGGCCACGGAGAACTTAGGCAACTTCGTCATTTCTATCCTGTCTTTCAACGAACAATTCCCCGTATTCTCGCATCTTTTTGCGTTGAGCAAAAATATGTAGCAGGAGAGTGGCGATTAAATCGACAATTGTTGTTAATTATTTAGTGTAAAGCAGGAAATGTAGCGCAAAATGTGTGGATGTAAATTGGCGAGACTTGCCTTATCATGCCTGCCCACTTTATTTTTTGCTGATTGCAGGATACGTACACCATGCCAGTGTTACACAACCGCATCTCTAATGACGAGCTGAAAGCCAAAATGCTGGCGGAAAGCGAGCCGCGTACGACAATTTCTTTTTATAAATATTTCACTATCGCCTCGCCGCAACAGACGCGGGACGCGTTGTATCAGGTGTTTACGGCGTTGGACGTTTTTGGTCGCGTTTACCTGGCGCATGAAGGCATCAATGCGCAAATCAGCGTGCCGCAAAGCAAGCTCGAGACGTTTCGTCAACAGCTTTATACGTTCGACCCCGCGCTGGACGGGCTGCGTTTAAATATCGCGCTGGAGGATGACGGAAAGTCATTTTGGGTGCTGCGTATGAAAGTTCGCGACCGTATCGTCGCTGACGGTATTGACGATCCGACTTTTGACGCCAGTAATGTCGGCGATTATCTGAAGGCGGCAGATGTGAATGCGATGCTGGACGATCCTGACGCGGTCTTTATTGATATGCGCAACCACTATGAGTATGAAGTCGGCCATTTCGAAAATGCTCTGGAAATCCCGGCGGATACGTTTCGTGAACAGTTGCCAAAAGCGGTTGAAATGCTGCGGGAACATGCAGATAAAAAGATAGTGATGTACTGTACCGGCGGTATTCGTTGTGAGAAAGCCAGCGCCTGGATGAAACACAACGGTTTCAATAAAGTCTGGCATATTGAGGGTGGCATCATTGAGTACGCCCGTCGCGCGCGCGAGCAGGGGCTTCCCGTTCGCTTTATCGGCAAAAACTTTGTATTTGATGAACGAATGGGCGAACGAATCTCGGATGATATTATCGCGCATTGCCATCAGTGCGGCGCGCCCTGCGATAGCCATACCAACTGCAAAAACGACGGTTGCCATCTGCTGTTTATTCAGTGTCCGCAGTGCGCCAGTAAATTTAACGGCTGCTGTAGTGAACAATGCTGTGAAGAGTTGGCCTTGCCGGAGGAAGAACAGCGCCGACGTCGCGCGGGTCGCGAGAACGGCAACAAAATTTTTAATAAATCGCGTGGTCGGCTTAATAGCAAACTGAGCATTCCCGATCCGGCTGAGTAATATTTTGCCGGATAGCAGCGTAAAGGCCGCTATCCGGCATTTCGCCAGGCGTTACTTCTGCTGAACGCCTTCTACTGAGATGATAAGCTCAACCTCTTGTGAGGCCGGGCCGAGATCGGTAGTTATATTGAAGTCCTTCAGCTTAATTTTTCCTTCGGCCTCAAAGCCCGCGCGCTTACCGCCCCACGGATCGTCGCCCTGGCCCATCAGCTTTGCTTCCAGCGTCACCGGTTTAGTCACGCCATTGAGCGTCAGATTGCCGGTAATATCCAGTTCATCGCCCTCTTTTTTCACGCTGGTAGAGGTGAAGGTTGCCTGCGGGAATTTCGCAACATTAAGAAATTCCGCGCTACGCAGGTGTTTGTCACGTTCGGCATGGTTAGTGTCGACGCTATTGGTGTTAATGGTCACGTTCACTTTGTCTGCCGACGGATTTTTTTCATCAAAAGTAAACGTGCCGTCGAAATCTTTAAAGGTGCCGTACAGCCAGCTGTAGCCCAGATGCTGGATGCGGAAATTGACGAACGCATGTTGGCCTTCTTTATCAATTTTATACTCCGCCGCCACGGCGGAACCGGTCGTGAATAACAAGGATGCGAGGGTGAATCCCAGCAGGTTTTTTTTCATTTTTGAGCTCCATAGTCAGATGACGACATTCCTGTCATACGTTTCAGTGTGTCGTCTTTATCGATGAAATGGTGTTTTAGCGCCATAACCCCATGCGAGAGCGAGATAATGACCAGCGACCAGGCAAACCACAGATGCAGCGTTCCGGCGATGTCAGCCTGCGCGCCCGCGTCCGTAAGCGTGGCCGGAATCTCAAACCAGCCAAAGACGCTAATCGGTTTACCGTCGGCGGTGGAAATCAGGTAGCCGCTAATGATTATCGCAAAGAGCAGGAGATACAGGAGGAGATGACCTGCGGCGGCGCCAGCGCGCGTTAAACGGGAATAGCTGGTCAACGCAATGGGCGGCGGAGAATAAAGCCGCCAGATAATACGCACGATCAGCGCCATCATCAGTAATATGCCAATACTTTTATGTATTTCCGGTGCCTGGTGATACCAGCCGTCGTAATAACTGAGCGTGACCATCCATAAACCCAACGCAAACATGCCATAGACCACCAGGGCGGTCAGCCAGTGGAGCGCGGCGGAAACCACGCCATAACGCTGTGGAGTATTTTTAAATTGCATAAACACACCAATCAATATTTCACGAGAGAATGAAAATGGCGTGGAAAAGCGCCGAATGCAACTTATAAATAAGAATTTGAATGATATTTATTTTTATTTCAATAATTTTGATGTTGTTTGCGGTTCAGCTTCAGAAGTTTCGAGATATTTCCCCCTGATAACCGCGCAACGGCAGGAACTGGCATTATTGCCGTGCTTAACGTTATGAAATAAAAAGCGAGGAACTTTCAGGAAGTGTCAGTTAACGTCAATGAAAAGCAATCAAAAGAAAAGGAGATAAACAATATCCATCACCGCCAGCAGCGACCAAAGAATAACGTAAAGCATGAAATGTTCGCGAATATTATTCATCAGAAAATGAAAGAGACGACGCATAGCTTACCTTAATAAACAGCCCCTTTACGGGGCCGACAAATTATTGGCTAAAACGGGAAAGCCGGAACGGCGTCAGATCAAAGGAGGGCGTTTTTCCCAACGCAAAATCCGCAGCGATTTCTCCTAACACCGGGGCGAATTTAAAACCATGTCCGCTGAGTCCAGTGATGACAAGCGTATTCTCATGGCCAGGCAGCGTATCGATAATAAAATCCTCGTCCGGCGAATAATCATAGGTACATGCCGCCCCATGTAAACAACCGCCGATACCCGGCAGTACATTACGCAAGAAAGGAAATGCTTCCGCGCCATCGCTGGCAACGGCGGCAAAGGGCTTGCGCTCTTCCGGAGCCTGTATTAGCTGTCCGCCATTGTGTTTGCCGATTTTTAACTCGTCGTTCTCCGCCGGGAAACCGTAATATTGATCGCCGTTGGGCATTTCGCCGGTAAAGGCCGGAAAGCGGTTTTTAGTGCTGTAACGTCCATCCGCCTTAAACCAGGCAAAAACTTTACGTACGGGCTGAACGGGCAGCTCCGGTACCAGCGCTTTGACCCAGGTGCCCGCGCTAATCAGCGCTTTGCTGGCGTGGTAGCAGCCTTCACTCGTCTCTATCGTCACACCGTTATCATCATGGTGAATATGGCTTACCGGGCTGTTGAATAGCTGTGCGCAGCCTGCTTCTCGGGCCAGACGAAGCCATGTGGTAATGGCTAATTCGCTGCGCAGGAAACCGGAGTCAGCTTCAAACAGCCCGATATAATTATCGGGCACGCGAATTTCCGGCCAGCGCGTCACGAGGGCCGTCGCGTCCAGGCGCTCGACGTTTAATTGCCACTGTTGCGCGCTTCGTGCGACGTTGGCTAAGAAAGCGGAGTCGGCCGGGCCGAGGTTAACGACGCCGGAGCGGACAAAAATAGGCTCTTCATTGTGTGTGGAGAGTTCATCCCAAAGCGCCTGGGCGCGAAGCACCAGTGGGACATATTTTTCGCCTTCACCATAAGCGTGGCGGATAAGTCGGGTATCGCCGTGATGGCTGCCCTGTTGATGAGGCGGCATATGCGCATCGGTCATCAGGACCTTTAGCCCGGCGCGGGTGGCGTAATAACCAGCGGCGGCGCCAACCGAACCGCTGCCGATAATAATAAGGTCGTATTTCATCAGCTTCTCTCTGCTATCGCGATGATTTCAGGGTAAATAACTGCGCTGAGATATACAAGCCAGAAATAAGTGAGGCACCTTACGGTGCCTGAGAGAGGGGGAGCGCGTCACGCTAATGGCGACGATACTCGTTTTCCTGGTAATCACCTGATTCTATTTTGGCGATGCCGGCTTCTAATATTGAAATAAATTGCCTGGCTACATCTGTCGTTAACCAGAGCGTTTGACCAACTTCAGTCCCTTCCGGTTCCGGACGATTTGGGGTCTGGTAGTGCAAACGCAGCATCAGCGCATCATAGCTATCGACGGTGCTGATGTCCCATCCTACAAGCGGATGGGTCTGAATGACTTCATTATTCTTTTCCATCATGCCCCCCTGGTACGTGTTATAAGACAACGGTTCTCGAGGTTCAATGCGTGTTTTTCTTCTGAAGCAACTTCAGTATACCAATTAATAAGGCTATTCACTGCGTTTTTAAAGAGACCGGAGGATAAATTTCTCTTTTTAAGAATTATATGAACAATAAAGCGGCAGTTCATTCATATTTTTTTAGGATGTTGTGCAATTATTTTGAGGGTCAGGCGAAATATTCATCAGTTGCGCAAATAAAAAAGCCGGGGCGACCCGGCAAACATACATCACTGCATATCATTTTTTATTCATTGATGAACCAGTCATCAGCGCTCTCCCAGGTCTCCTGGAGAATCTCGCTAATGCGTTCTTTTTCCTCTTTTGATGCGCCAATGACGGACAAGTTGTTGGCGGTAGCGTAACGCACGGTGACGTTACCCAAGTTCTCAGGAAAATGATGGCTAATACGACGGGAGAGTTCGCCCGCCAGCGCATCAATCGCACCGGCAGGCAGAGGTGACGTTTTGGCTATAGTGACTTCAATACGCATAATGGCCCCCTGTTGAATATACTGGATATATATACAGTTGAATCCAATATATAGCAACAGGTAAGTGCATTTTTTATTTTTTTACTGACCAGCGTACTGTTTCACCCGCTAAAAAAGGCACCAGCGAATCATCAGCCAGCGCGATATTTTCCGGTACCTGTTGTTCATCGCGAACCAGTTCCACCCACCCCGTATTCACCGGCAGGCCATAGAATTGCGGGCCATTCAGTGAACAGAACGCTTCAAAGTGCGCCAGCGCGTTCATTTCCTCAAACACGGCGGCATAACTGCCAAGGGCGGAGGGTGCGTTGAAACAACCGGCGCAGCCGCAACTGGTCTCTTTACGATGACGTGAATGCGGCGCTGAATCCGTCCCCAGGAAGGCGCGCGTAAAACCACTGGCGACCAGGTCGCGTAACGCCTGCTGGTGAATATTGCGTTTCAGAATCGGCAGACAGTACAGGTGAGGACGAATGCCGCCAACCAGCATATCATTACGGTTAAACATTAAATGTTGAGGCGTAATGGTAGCCGCCAGGTAGTCGTTGCCGTCACGGACATATTGCGCGGCATCTTTGGTCGTGATGTGTTCAAAGACCACTTTAAGCGTGGTCAGACGCTGGCGTAGCGGTTCCATTACGGTGTCGATAAAACGCGCTTCGCGATCGAAGATATCAACCTCCGCATGGGTCACCTCACCGTGGACCAGCAATGGCATTCCGAGTTTTTCCATCCGCTCCAGTACCGGCATGATAGCGTCGACTGACGTTACGCCATGACTGGAGTTAGTGGTGGCATTGGCCGGGTAAAGCTTAGCCGCAGTAAATACGCCTTCATGGAAACCACGCTCCAGTTCATCGGCATCGAGCGAATCCGTTAAATAGCAGGTCATTAACGGCGTGAAATCATGCCCGGCGGGCACCGCATCGAGAATACGCTGGCGGTAGGCGATCGCTGCATCAACGGTCGTGATGGGGGACGCCAGGTTCGGCATCACGATAGCGCGACCATAAATTTCGCTGGTATAGGGTACGACCGTTTTTAACATGTCGCCATCGCGAAGGTGAACGTGCCAGTCGTCCGGGCGGCGGATCTTTAAAACCTGGGATGGTGCAGTCATTAATAAGCTCCGGCTGAGGAATAGTCTTTTTGCCGGAAACAAAGGATAAGCGGAAACGTTTTCGTTTGCACGTAAAAAAAGGGCGCGAGCGCGCCCTCCGAAATCAATTGGTGAAAGGAATAACGATTTCACCAGGTTTAACTTCAATGCCTTTCGCGAGTTTCTTCGCTAACGCTTCGCCTTTACTGCTGTCCTCACGCAACACGTAAGCGGGCCGCTGGTTAAAGTAGCTACGTAAAGACTGATTTAAATAGGGCAGGAGCGTTTGTAGCACCGATTGCATTTTCTCCGGCGTCACGGTGGCGTCTACTACTTCCATCTCCTGAAGATAGATGGCGCCTTTTTCTTTATCAAAGACCGGCAGGGCTTTTAGCTTGAGTTTCATCGTCGCTTTTTGACTGCCAAACAGGGAATTCATATCCAGCCTGGCATCGCCAGTAAGGGTGACTTTATTAGGCTCTTCCCGACCAATCTGGCTGACAAGGTTAGTCAATACGATATGCGCGTCGGCAATGCCGGGCAGACCAATATCTTTTGAGAAATTATTCCGTTTTTCAAGCGCTTGATTGATTTCTTGTTCGCTAATGGTGTATTGCGTAAGTTGATTACAGCCCACTAACAGGCCGCTAACTACCAGCGCAGCGGCAAAAAAAAACTTTTTCATGGCGTTCCTTAGCATGTTGCCTATGCCCTAATCTTGACACAAAGCAGCATGTCGCGCCAGCGGACATGGCGCCACTAGAAAAAGCCGAAAAAGGCGGCAAGAAAGGGTTGCCGCCTGGCGGGCGTTAGATAGCCATTGAGGAGAGTAAATTAATTTGCGTCTGCTTTGCCATATTATCGCGATAGTCCGCGACTTTTGTCGGCCAGTGGATACCGGCGACCAGCGTCAGATTACGCAGAAGCGGAAACAGATGAATATCATCTTCCGATAATTCGCCGTTAACGGCGTTAGGCTGTACGATGAGTTTATCCAGCAAACGTAAATCATCGCCGATCTTTTTAATCAGTCCGGCAGAGTGCGCAAGATGATTGTCAAAACTGCCAGATGAGGCTTCTTTTTTGCGGATAAAATACTGGCGCGCCGCAGGGGTAGAAAATTCATCGAAAGCGGATTTTGCAAATCGCGGCAGCAGTAGCTGATTAACGTAACCGTTAACTTTGCGCAACCACTCTTCAATGGCTGGATTGCGTTTCCCGGTTAACAGCGGTTTGCCGTCGAGGTTGTCGACATAATGTACAATATCCATACTTTCAGGAAGGTAGCGACTATCATCTTTTTGCAGGATGGGCACCATCTTTTGACCAATCATCCGGGTGGGCGTCGCCTCGTCGTCATTTTGTAACACGTTAAGTTCAACGGGGATGTTCTTCAGGCCGAAAATCATGCGGGCTTTAACGCAGAAAGGGCAATGATCGTAAATATAAAGCTTCACGTTTCTCCTCCATTTGACTGTCGGTATCTGACCAGTATGGAGGAGATAGCGACAGGTATCAAATCAGGCGCCGGGTTCCAGCATGCGGCGCGGCGTGCGTTTATGACTAAATTGCCAGCCTAAAGCCAAAAAGGTGATGAAGCCGATAATACCGAGCATCATCCACGGTAGTTCAGGCTGCGCAAGCGCTTTACCCATATCAAACAACCAGCCGCCGCCGATATAACCAATCGCGCCGCCAATGGCTAATCCCAGACGGCTAAAGCCCATATAGCTTCCCCGCGCCCTCGCGTCCGCGAGCGACGCGCTGAGCGTTTCGCGCGCCGGTTCGGCGATAACCGAGCCGATATAGAAAGCGCAAATAAGCGTAAAAAGCTGCTGTAAATTGCCCACCATCCCGATGGGGAGCATGCTCAGCGACATGACGAGCAAACCGGCCATCAGCCGATGCTCTAGCCGAAAACGCTTTTCGCTCCAGCGGGCAATCGGGTAGAGCAACGTCAGCGAGAGACACGCCTCTATAGCGTACATCCATTTCACGGCAGCAGGCGAGCCGGCGATATCGTTTACCATAATCGGCAGCATTAACATGACCTGTACCGCCAGCATATAGTAGCCCGCCAGCGTCAGCACGTAGGTGACAAACCTTTTATCGCTCATGACGCGGCGCATTCCTTCACGCACCGGCGTTCTGACCGTTGATAGCTTCCAGGCCGGAAGCAGCCATGCATTGAAAAGGGCGCATAATATGAACAAAATAGCGCCTGTCGCGCAGACCAGACGAAAATCGTATTGTAGCAACCAGCTTCCCAGTAGCGCGCCAATCACCGCACCCGCGCTGTCCTGCATCATCAACAGAGAGAAGAAGCGGCCCCGTTGCTCCGGACGAATTAATTTGACCACCAGCGCTGAGCGCGGCGGGTCGAAAAGCGTACCGCCGAGACCGGAAAGAAAGCAGGAAAACCACAAGAGCCAGGGCTCATGCGCGATACCCATGGTGGCAAAGCCGGCGGCGCGCATCAGCATACCGGTGACAATCATCGGTTTCGCGCCAAAGCGATCGGCGATGGCGCCGCCAAAAATGCCCAGACCTTGTTGAATAAACTGGCGCAGGCCGAGCGCGATCCCTACCATTACGGCAGCCCACCCCATTTGATCGACAAAGCGAATAGAGATGAGCGGGAATACGACGAAAAAACCCAGCACCACCAACATGTTATCGATGAGAAGAAAATATTTACCCAGGTTCCTCGCCTGCGAGACGCGCGACATTTCCCCTCCCGGGAAATAATAGATGAGCGTCTTCTATTCTGCGGCGGCGTTTCGTTTTTTCCTACCGTTAGCGGGACAATATTTTTTTATCAAAAGTCCTTTTTAATCGAGAGTTTTCATCAAAATGTGGCAGCAATTCAAAAAATGACGATTTGCGCTTTTCACAGAGCCTGGTTGCGCAGGTATAGTAATGTTACTGGCGTGCTGAAGACGTTACAGGAAGGAGTAGGTATAGAATGTTTGGCTATCGTAGTAACGTGCCAAAAGTGCGCTTAACCACCGATCGTCTGGTGGTACGTTTAGTGCATGAGCGTGATGCCTGGCGTCTGGCCGATTATTACGCGGAAAATCGTCATTTTTTAAAACCCTGGGAACCGGTCCGAGATGAAAGTCATTGTTATCCTTCAGGATGGCAGGCGCGTCTGGGAATGATCGGTGAATTTCACAAACAGGGCTCCGCCTTCTATTTCGCGCTACTTGATCCGGAAGAAAAAGAAATTATCGGCGTGGCGAATTTTTCCAATGTGGTGCGCGGTTCTTTTCATGCCTGTTATCTGGGCTATTCCATTGCGCAGAAGTGGCAGGGGCAGGGGCTGATGTTTGAAGCCTTAACCGCTGCGATTCGCTATATGCAGCGCACTCAGCATATCCACCGTATCATGGCGAACTATATGCCGCACAACAAACGTAGCGGCGCGTTGCTGGCGCGGCTTGGCTTTGAAAAAGAAGGCTATGCGAAAGATTATCTGTTGATTGATGGACAATGGCGCGACCATGTCCTGACGGCGTTAACCACGCCGTTATGGACGCCGGGGCGTTGAGCGGCTTACGGAATGAGAGGCAAAGGGAGAAAACGATGAAATATGAATTAACCGCCACTGAAGCGCGAGTGATTGGCTGTCTGCTGGAAAAGCAGGTGACAACGCCGGAACAGTATCCGCTTTCCGTCAACGGCGTGGTGACAGCCTGTAATCAGAAAACCAACCGTGAACCGGTGATGAACCTGACGGAACAAGAGGTACAAGAACAACTCGATAACCTGGTGAAACGCCACTTTTTGCGTACGGTCAGCGGGTTTGGCAATCGCGTCACCAAATATGAACAGCGTTTCTGTAATTCCGAATTTGGCGATCTGAAACTTAGCGCGGCGGAAGTGGCGCTCGTCACTACGCTGCTGCTGCGCGGCGCGCAAACGCCCGGCGAGTTGCGTAGTCGGGCGTCGCGGATGCATGAATTCAGCGATATGGCGGAAGTTGAATCCACGCTGGAACGGCTTGCCAGTCGTGAGGACGGCCCGTATGTCGTCCGTCTGGCGCGTGAACCGGGTAAGCGCGAAAGCCGTTATATGCACCTTTTTTGCGGCGACGTCGATGAACTGTCTCTCCAGACGTCTGCGCCGGAAAGTGCGTCGGGCGATCTTCAGTCGCGCGTCGAAGCGCTGGAAAGCGAAGTGGCGGAGTTAAAGCAGCGGCTGGATTCTTTGTTAGCTCACCTGGGAGAGTAATGTGAGAACATTACGGATTGGCATTGTCGGATTAGGCGGTATTGCGCAGAAGGCCTGGCTGCCGGTATTAACCAACACCGCCGGATGGACGTTACAGGGCGCCTGGTCTCCTTCGCGGGATAAAGCCTTACGTATCTGCGAAAGCTGGCGCATACCGTATGTGGATTCGCTGGCGAATTTAGCGTCCGGCTGCGATGCAGTCTTCGTCCACTCCAGTACCGCAAGCCATTATGCCGTGGTCAGCGAACTTCTCAATGCCGGCGTCCATGTTTGCGTGGATAAACCGCTGGCGGAAAATCTACGTGATGCCGAACGGCTGGTGGCGCTGGCGGCGCAAAAAAAATTGACGCTGATGGTTGGCTTTAATCGCCGTTTCGCGCCGCTGTACCGCGAACTGAAGACGCGCCTCGGTACTGCGGCGTCACTGCGTATGGATAAACATCGTACCGATAGCATCGGGCCGCACGACTTACGTTTTACTTTGCTCGATGACTATCTGCATGTCGTGGATACCGCTCTGTGGCTGGCGGGCGGCGAGGCGCGCCTTGCCAGCGGCACGTTGCTCACCAGCGAGTCCGGCGAAATGTGCTATGCGGAACATCATTTTTCCGCCGACAAACTACAAATTACTACCAGTATGCACCGGCGCGCCGGAAGTCAGCGTGAATCGGTCCAGGCCGTCACCGACGGCGGGCTGTATGACGTGACGGATATGCGTGAATGGCGCGAAGAGCGCGGGCAGGGTATTCTCATCAAACCCATTCCGGGTTGGCAAACGACGCTTGAACAGCGTGGTTTTGTCGGATGCGCGCGGCATTTCATTGACTGCGTACAAAATCAGACGGTTCCGGAAACGGCGGGGGAGCAGGCGATTTTGGCCCAGCGCGTCGTGGAGGCGCTGTGGCGGGACGCCATCAGCGAATAATCCTCTGTAACATCTGGCGGTAGTAATTCATCGTAATCCAGGTACTATACCCTCAATAATTCGAGTTGCAGAAAAGCCAACGCACATGCAGCTCGAAGTATGGCGGGTATATATGCCCACTCTACATAATACCTCTTTTCACAGTGAATAATGGCAAACCGTGGGGAGTCTGTAAGGCCTGATAAGACGTTTTAACGTCGTCGTCAGGCGCGGTGATACAGCCGGATACGGCAGAAGTTGCGTTATCCGGTCGATGGATCAGCCATGCAGGAGTTTTACGCCAGGGTCTGGAATACAAAAGAAATGAATTTATTGAAATCGCTGGCTGCCGTCAGCTCGATGACTATGTTTTCACGCGTGTTGGGTTTTGCCCGTGATGCGATTGTCGCCAGAATTTTTGGCGCAGGGATGGCGACCGACGCCTTTTTTGTGGCGTTTAAACTCCCTAATTTACTACGCCGGATCTTTGCCGAAGGCGCTTTTTCTCAGGCCTTTGTGCCTATCCTGGCGGAATATAAGAGCAAGCAGGGTGAAGAAGCGACGCGGATCTTTGTCGCTTACGTTTCCGGCCTGTTGACGCTGGCATTGGCCGTCGTGACGGTGGCCGGTATGCTGGCCGCCCCGTGGGTGATTATGGTAACCGCGCCGGGTTTTGCCGATACTGCGGATAAATTCGCGCTGACGACGCAACTGCTGCGGATTACGTTTCCCTATATTCTGCTGATCTCGCTGGCTTCACTGGTTGGCGCCATTCTCAACACCTGGAATCGCTTCTCTATTCCCGCTTTTGCGCCGACATTTCTTAATATCAGCATGATCGGTTTTGCATTATTCGCCGCGCCATACTTTAATCCGCCGGTGCTGGCGTTAGCCTGGGCAGTCACCGTCGGCGGCGTGCTGCAACTGGTGTATCAACTTCCGTATTTGAAAAAGATCGGTATGTTGGTGCTGCCGCGCATTAACTTTCGCGACACCGGGGCGATGCGGGTGGTCAAACAGATGGGGCCGGCGATTTTGGGCGTATCCGTCAGTCAGATCTCCCTTATCATCAATACCATTTTTGCCTCGTTTCTGGCCTCCGGCTCGGTCTCATGGATGTACTATGCCGATCGGTTGATGGAGTTCCCGTCCGGCGTGCTGGGCGTGGCATTGGGAACCATCCTGTTGCCGTCATTGTCGAAAAGCTTTGCCAGCGGCAATCATGATGAGTACTGCCGCCTGATGGACTGGGGGCTGCGTTTGTGCTTTTTACTGGCGTTGCCGAGCGCGGTAGCGTTAGGCATTCTGGCGAAGCCGCTGACGGTCTCGCTGTTTCAGTACGGTAAATTCACCGCCTTTGATGCGGCAATGACGCAGCGGGCGTTAATCGCCTATTCGGTGGGGCTGATTGGCTTGATCGTCGTAAAAGTGCTGGCCCCGGGCTTCTATTCTCGCCAGGATATTAAAACGCCGGTGAAAATCGCCATCGTGACGTTAATCATGACTCAGTTAATGAACCTGGCGTTTATTGGACCGCTGAAACACGCCGGACTGTCGCTCTCTATTGGTCTGGCGGCATGTCTCAATGCGTCGCTGCTGTACTGGCAACTGCGCAAACAGAATATCTTTACGCCACAACCGGGTTGGATGTGGTTCCTGATGCGTCTGATCATTTCCGTACTGGTGATGGCCGCCGTATTGTTCGGCGTGTTGCATATTATGCCGGAGTGGTCGCAAGGGTCGATGTTATGGCGTTTGCTACGTTTGATGGCGGTAGTGATCGCGGGTATCGCGGCCTATTTCGCCGCGCTTGCCGTGCTGGGCTTTAAAGTGAAAGAGTTTGTTCGCCGGACGGCGTAAATTCAGTGCCTGATAGCGCTGTGCTATCAGGCCTACAAGGCATTCAGGCCGGAAAGGCGCAACGTCGCCATCCGGCACTGATTAGATAGAAATTTTTTTACCGCCGCGGTGAGAGACGGAAGTCTGACCGTCAGCCCCGTACAAGGTCGGCTCCTGGTGAGGTTTCAGCACCTCCAGCGCCTGTTGATTACGCTCAATTTGCCCTTCCAGCAGCCAGCCGTTGTGCTGGTTGAGGTCGCGAAGATGCTGCGTTTTTTCGGTAATCGCCTGCCAGCGCTCTGCAATGTCATCGTTTGCGCTACGCTGCGCGTTCTGCTCCAGACGGCGCTGTTGTTCCAGATAATCCAGCGTCGCCAGCAACGAGCTTTTTTCTTCTGTAATACGCTGTAGCTGGCTGCCGTTAATCTGGCCTACGGAAAGCTGTTGTTGCTCGGCGTCCATCACCGTCTTCAGGTCATTCAGGACGGTGGTCATCTGGTCAAGTATTTCTGACAAACGAGTCATACGCTTATTTACTCTGTAAGTAGCTCTGCGCCTCGCGAATGAGCGAGTCTGCTATTTTTCCCGTATCCATTTTTAACTCACCGTTACGGATAGCTGTTTTTAATGCTTCGACGCGTTCCATATTAATGTCGCTGACGCCTGGCTGCATGAGCTTCGCTTGCGCGTCGCTTAACGTTACGCTGGCGCTCGTCGCGGCGGACGTTTTTTCCTGACGCGTTTTTTGTACCGGCGTATCGCTGGTTTCGCGCGTCTGGACAGTGCTAACGGGTTTCAAAGGTGAGGTACGGTCAATGCTCATTTATTTATCCTCATCGAGGGTTACGTTGTAGCGGCCAGCTACCATCATGGTTGAATATCTCATCGGCAGCCGCGACAAAATCTTTACACAATTATAGGTTAATAAGAATATTCCCATCAGAATCGACGGTTCCACTCACGATTTGACCCGATGTCATGCGCACGCGCGCATTTTGCGCGACGGCGGCATTATTCATCGCCTGACCTTCCGCATTGACGCTAAACCCCTCGCCATTGGCGATGACCTGTACTCGTTGCCCCGCTTTGACGCGCCAGGCCTGACGTATCATCGTAAGCTGTACCGGCTGCCCAGGAGCGAGATCGCGCAAACTGACGGCATCCTGAATCTGACGGATATCCAGTACCGTCCGCGGCGGTAACTGATCCAGCCTGCCACGTTTTAGCGTGACGTTGGCCGGCGTCAATTTTCCGCCGCGCGCGACGGGCGCGGCAACGGCGACATAATTGCCGGTCGCTTGCACATTCACCTGCAAATAACGTTTTTCATTGGCGCAGCGCGCCACCACATTGACGTTGCCCCACAGCTTCGCGCTGCCCGTCATGCTGAAGGCTGGCTGCTCGCAGCTCGGCAGCAGATTAGGCGATGAACGGAGCGTGACAACCACCTCATCGCTGAAGCCAGCCAGACGCTGGGAAAACCACGTGGTCAATTGGGCGTTGATGTCCTGCGCCATTGTCAGGGGGCTGAACAGCAAAGCCGCCACGGCGAATCCTCGTTTTAACGTTTGCATGGTACTTCCCCCTGGTTGATGTCATGACAGGATTCTACCCGTGTGAAGCAAGCATCAACGCAATAAATAGCGACGCATTTTGCGTTTATTCCGGCGATAACGCGCGCGTGAAGGCATTTAAGCTGTCGGCTGAATTTTGCCATTTGCGGAGGAGATATGCTCGACAGGCTCGATGCCGCCTTACGATTTCAGCAGGAAGCGCTAAATCTGCGCGCGCAACGTCAGGAAATATTAGCGGCGAATATCGCCAATGCCGATACGCCGGGGTATCAGGCACGCGATATTGATTTTGCCAGTGAGTTAAAAAAGGTGATGGTGCGTGGACGGGAAGAAACCGGCGGCGTCGCGTTAACGTTGACTTCCTCTCACCATATTCCCGCTCAGGCGGTCTCTTCTCCCGCAGTGGATCTGCTTTACCGCGTACCCGATCAGCCTTCTTTGGATGGTAACACCGTAGATATGGACAGGGAACGTACGCAGTTTGCGGATAACAGTCTCAAATATCAGATGGGGCTTACCGTTCTGGGTAGCCAACTCAAAGGCATGATGAATGTGCTACAGGGAGGAAACTAATTCGTGGCGCTGTTAAACATTTTTGATATTGCCGGATCGGCGCTTGCCGCGCAGTCCAAGCGGTTGAACGTTGCGGCCAGTAACCTGGCGAATGCGGATAGCGTCACCGGCCCGGACGGACAGCCTTATCGCGCCAAACAGGTGGTTTTTCAGGTGGACGCCGCGCCGGGTCAAGCCACTGGCGGGGTAAAGGTCGCCAGCGTGATTGAAAGTCAGGCACCGGAAAAGCTGGTTTATGAGCCAGGCAATCCGCTGGCGGACGCTAATGGTTACGTCAAAATGCCCAACGTCGATGTGGTCGGCGAAATGGTTAACACGATGTCAGCCTCGCGCAGCTATCAGGCAAATATCGAAGTCCTGAATACCGTAAAAAGCATGATGCTTAAAACGCTGACATTAGGCCAGTAAAGGAGGCGCGTATGTCTATTGCCGTAAATATGAATGACCCGACCAACACGGGCGTCAAAACGACGACCGGCAGCGGGTCGATGACCGGAAGCAACGCTGCCGATCTGCAAAGCAGTTTCCTGACCTTACTGGTCGCGCAATTGAAGAACCAGGACCCGACTAACCCATTACAAAATAATGAGTTAACGACACAGTTGGCGCAAATCAGTACCGTGAGCGGCATTGAAAAACTGAATACGACGCTGGGGGCTATTTCCGGGCAAATCGATAATAGTCAGTCCCTACAGGCGACCACGCTGATTGGGCATGGCGTTATGGTGCCTGGCACCACAATTCTGGCGGGTAAAGGCGCGGAAGAAGGGGCCGTGACGTCCACGACGCCGTTTGGCGTGGAATTGCAACAGCCTGCGGACAAAGTGACGGCAACCATTACCGATAAAGATGGCCGGGTGGTACGGACGCTGGAGATCGGTGAGTTGCGAGCCGGGGTACACACCTTTACCTGGGATGGTAAGCAAACGGACGGAACAACGGTACCGAATGGTTCTTACAACATTGCGATTACCGCCAGCAATGGCGGGACGCAACTGGTGGCGCAGCCGCTGCAATTCGCTCTGGTACAGGGCGTGACGAAGGGCAGTAACGGCAACCTGTTGGATCTGGGTACCTACGGCACCACCACACTCGACGAAGTTCGGCAAATAATCTAAGCCCTTACACTTATCAGGAGTCAGTCATGTCTTTTTCTCAAGCGGTTAGCGGCCTGAACGCTGCGGCCACCAACCTTGATGTTATCGGTAATAACATCGCCAACTCCGCCACCTATGGCTTTAAGTCCGGTACGGCATCATTTGCCGATATGTTTGCCGGTTCCAAAGTGGGGCTGGGCGTAAAAGTGGCGGGGATTACCCAGGATTTTACCGACGGTACGACAACGAACACCGGGCGCGGGCTGGATGTCGCGATTAGCCAGAACGGTTTTTTCCGCCTGGTAGACAGCAACGGTTCCGTGTTCTATAGCCGCAACGGCCAGTTCAAACTGGACGAGAACCGTAACCTGGTCAATATGCAGGGGATGCAGTTGACCGGCTATCCGGCCACCGGTACGCCGCCGACCATTCAGCAGGGGGCGAATCCTGCGCCGATCACCATTCCGAACACGCTGATGGCGGCGAAATCGACCACCACCGCGTCAATGCAGATCAACCTGAACTCGACGGACCCTGTACCGTCTAAAACGCCCTTTAGCGTGAGTGATGCGGATTCGTATAACAAAAAAGGCACCGTCACCGTTTATGACAGCCAGGGTAATGCCCATGACATGAACGTCTATTTTGTGAAAACCAAAGATAATGAATGGGCCGTGTACACCCATGACAGTAGCGATCCTGCAGCCACAGCGCCGGCGGCACCATCAACCACTCTGGTATTTAACGCAAACGGGACACTGCAATCCGGCGGTACGGTGAACATCACCACCGGTACGATTAATGGCGCGACAGCGGCCACCTTCTCCCTCAGCTTCCTTAACTCCATGCAGCAGAACACCGGGGCTAACAACATCGTCGCCACCAATCAGAACGGCTATAAGCCGGGCGACCTGGTGAGCTACCAGATTAACAACGACGGCACCGTAGTTGGCAACTATTCCAACGAGCAGGAGCAGGTGCTGGGGCAGATAGTGCTGGCTAACTTCGCCAACAACGAAGGTCTGGCATCCCAGGGCGATAACGTCTGGGCGGCGACGCAGGCCTCCGGGGTAGCGCTGCTGGGGACTGCCGGTTCCGGCAACTTCGGTAAGCTGACGAACGGCGCGCTGGAAGCCTCTAACGTGGATTTGAGTAAAGAGCTGGTGAATATGATCGTAGCGCAGCGTAACTACCAGTCGAATGCGCAGACCATCAAAACCCAGGACCAGATCCTCAATACGCTGGTTAACCTGCGCTAAGCGCCTGACGGGATAGCTTAATGGATCACGCAATTTATACCGCCATGGGGGCGGCCAGCCAGACGCTTAACCAGCAGGCGGTAACGGCTAGCAACCTGGCTAATGCCTCAACGCCGGGCTTTCGCGCGCAGCTTAACGCGCTACGCGCGGTGCCCGTTGATGGCCTCTCTTTAGCGACGCGCACGCTGGTTACGGCGTCGACGCCGGGGGCGGATATGACCCCGGGTCAGTTGGACTACACGTCCCGCCCGCTGGATGTTGCGTTGCAGCAGGACGGCTGGCTGGTGGTGCAAGCGGCGGATGGCGCTGAAGGATATACCCGTAACGGGAATATCCAGGTGGGGCCGACCGGGCAGTTAACCATTCAGGGACATCCGGTTATCGGCGAAGGCGGCCCGATCACCGTTCCTGAAGGGTCGGAAATCACCATCGCGGCAGACGGCACGATCTCCGCGCTCAATCCCGGCGACCCGCCAAACACGGTGGCGCCCGTTGGGCGACTGAAGCTGGTCAAAGCGGAAGGCAATGAGGTGCAGCGGAGCGATGACGGTTTATTCCGCCTTACCGCCGAGGCACAGGCTGAACGCGGGGCGGTACTGGCCGCCGACCCGTCAATTCGCATTATGTCGGGCGTGCTGGAGGGCAGTAACGTCAAGCCGGTTGAAGCCATGACCGACATGATCGCCAACGCACGTCGTTTTGAAATGCAGATGAAGGTTATCACCAGCGTAGATGAGAACGAAGGGCGAGCTAACCAACTGCTGTCGATGAGTTAATACAGGACATTTTATGATCAGTTCATTATGGATCGCCAAAACCGGTCTGGACGCGCAGCAAACCAATATGGATGTGATTGCCAATAACCTGGCAAACGTCAGCACCAATGGTTTTAAGCGTCAGCGCGCGGTATTTGAAGATCTGTTGTATCAGACCATCCGCCAGCCGGGCGCGCAGTCGTCCGAGCAGACGACGCTGCCTTCCGGGCTGCAAATCGGTACCGGCGTGCGTCCGGTCGCCACGGAGCGTCTGCACAGTCAGGGGAACCTGTCGCAGACCAACAACAGTAAAGATGTGGCGATTAAAGGGCAGGGCTTTTTCCAGGTCATGCTGCCGGACGGTACGTCTGCCTATACCCGCGACGGCTCTTTCCAGGTGGATCAGAATGGTCAACTGGTGACGGCGGGCGGTTTTCAGGTGCAGCCGGCAATCACCATTCCGGCCAACGCGTTAAGCATCACGATTGGCCGCGACGGCGTGGTCAGCGTTACCCAGCAGGGGCAGGCCGCGCCGGTTCAGGTCGGGCAGCTTAACCTGACCACCTTTATGAACGACACCGGGCTGGAAAGCATTGGCGAGAACCTCTATATCGAAACGCAATCGTCCGGCGCGCCGAACGAAAGCACGCCGGGGCTCAACGGCGCGGGGTTGTTGTATCAAGGGTATGTCGAAACGTCGAACGTTAACGTGGCGGAAGAGCTGGTGAACATGATTCAGGTTCAACGCGCCTATGAAATTAACAGTAAAGCAGTATCGACGACCGATCAGATGCTGCAGAAACTGACGCAACTCTAAGGGGCCGCCGGTGGGGGATACGCCACCGGCTCCCTGATTTTGAAGATGAAGGTAATGCAAAAATACGCGCTTCACGCTTACCCAGTTATGGCCCTGATGGTCGCGACGCTGACAGGATGCGCCTGGATACCCGCTAAACCGCTTGTGCAGGGGGCGACCACGGCGCAGCCGATACCTGGCCCGGTACCGGTGGCGAATGGCTCCATATTTCAGTCTGCGCAGCCGATTAATTATGGCTATCAGCCGCTTTTTGAAGATCGTCGACCGCGTAATATCGGCGATACGCTCACGATTGTGTTACAGGAAAACGTCAGCGCCAGTAAAAGCTCGTCGGCAAATGCCAGTCGCGACGGCAAAACCAGTTTTGGTTTTGATACGGTACCGCGTTATCTGCAGGGATTATTCGGTAATTCCCGCGCGGATATGGAGGCCTCCGGCGGCAACTCTTTTAACGGCAAAGGCGGCGCGAATGCCAGCAATACCTTTAGCGGCACGCTGACCGTGACCGTCGATCAGGTTCTGGCCAATGGCAATTTACACGTCGTGGGGGAAAAACAGATCGCGATTAATCAGGGAACGGAATTCATCCGCTTCTCCGGCGTGGTAAATCCACGCACCATCAGCGGCAGCAACTCTGTTCCCTCGACACAGGTGGCGGATGCGCGGATTGAATATGTCGGGAACGGCTATATTAACGAAGCGCAAAATATGGGCTGGCTGCAACGTTTCTTCCTTAATTTGTCGCCGATGTAAGCGAGGTGTATGTGTTTAAAGCTCTTGCAGGAATCGTTCTGGCACTGGTTGCCACTCTGGCGCACGCCGAGCGTATCCGGGATCTGACCAGTGTCCAGGGAGTACGGGAAAACTCGCTGATCGGCTACGGGCTGGTGGTCGGGTTGGACGGTACGGGCGACCAGACGACTCAGACGCCATTTACCACCCAGACGCTGAATAACATGCTGTCACAACTGGGGATTACGGTCCCCACCGGCACCAACATGCAGTTGAAAAACGTGGCGGCGGTGATGGTGACGGCGTCGTATCCGCCTTTTGCGCGACAGGGACAAACGATCGATGTCGTCGTTTCCTCAATGGGGAACGCTAAAAGTCTGCGTGGCGGGACGTTATTAATGACGCCGTTAAAAGGGGTGGACAGCCAGGTGTATGCTCTGGCGCAAGGCAATATTCTGGTCGGCGGCGCGGGCGCTTCCGCAGGCGGCAGTAGCGTGCAGGTTAACCAGCTTAATGGCGGGCGCATCACTAATGGCGCGATTATCGAACGTGAGTTGCCGACTCAGTTCGGCGCTGGCAACACCATTAATCTGCAATTGAACGACGAAGATTTTACGATGGCGCAGCAAATTACGGACGCCATCAACCGCGCCCGCGGTTACGGCAGCGCCACTGCGCTTGATGCGCGAACGGTACAGGTACGCGTGCCCAGCGGCAACAGCTCGCAGGTGCGTTTTCTGGCGGACATTCAAAATATGGAAGTCAACGTGACGCCGCAGGATGCAAAAGTTGTGATCAACTCGCGTACCGGTTCGGTGGTCATGAATCGGGAAGTCACGCTGGATAGCTGCGCTGTGGCGCAGGGCAATTTGTCAGTGACAGTCAATCGCCAGCTCAACGTCAACCAGCCGAATACGCCATTTGGCGGCGGGCAGACCGTGGTGACGCCACAGACTCAGATAGATTTGCGTCAGAGCGGCGGATCGCTACAGAGCGTGCGTTCCAGCGCCAATCTGAACAGCGTAGTGCGTGCGCTGAATGCGCTTGGCGCGACGCCGATGGACCTGATGTCGATTTTGCAGTCCATGCAGAGCGCGGGCTGTCTACGCGCCAAACTGGAAATCATCTGATGATCGGAGACGGTAAATTGCTGGCCAGCGCGGCCTGGGATGCGCAATCTCTGAACGAACTGAAAGCGAAAGCGGGCCAGGACCCGGCGGCGAATATCCGTCCTGTGGCCCGTCAGGTGGAAGGGATGTTTGTGCAGATGATGCTGAAAAGTATGCGCGAGGCTTTACCCAAAGATGGTTTATTCAGCAGCGATCAGACGCGTCTGTATACCAGCATGTATGACCAGCAGATCGCCCAGCAGATGACCGCCGGTAAGGGATTGGGGCTGGCGGATATGATGGTTAAACAGATGACGGGCGGGCAGACGATGCCTGCGGATGACGCGCCGCAAGTACCGCTTAAATTCTCCCTGGAGACGGTAAACAGCTATCAAAATCAGGCGCTGACCCAACTGGTGCGCAAAGCCATACCGAAAACGCCGGACAGCAGCGATGCGCCGCTCTCCGGCGACAGTAAAGACTTTCTGGCCCGGCTTTCGCTCCCGGCGAGACTGGCCAGCGAACAAAGCGGGGTGCCGCATCATCTGATTCTGGCGCAGGCGGCGCTGGAGTCGGGCTGGGGGCAACGGCAAATCCTGCGGGAGAATGGCGAACCCAGCTATAACGTATTTGGCGTGAAAGCGACCGCCAGTTGGAAAGGGCCGGTGACGGAAATCACCACCACTGAATACGAAAATGGCGAAGCGAAAAAAGTGAAAGCGAAATTCCGCGTCTATAGCTCGTATCTGGAGGCGTTATCGGATTATGTCGCGCTGTTAACGCGTAACCCACGCTACGCTGCCGTGACCACTGCCGCCACGGCAGAGCAGGGCGCAGTGGCCCTGCAAAACGCCGGATACGCCACTGACCCGAATTACGCGCGTAAATTGACCAGCATGATTCAGCAGTTGAAAGCGATGAGTGAAAAGGTCAGCAAAACCTACAGCGCGAATCTCGACAATCTCTTTTAAATTGCTCAAGTCCACGTAGTCGCTGCCGATAACAACGAGTATTGAAGGATTAAAAGGAACCATCATGTCCAGCTTGATTAATCACGCCATGAGCGGACTTAACGCTGCGCAGGCCGCGTTAAATACCGTCAGTAATAACATCAACAATTATAACGTTGCGGGTTATACCCGGCAGACAACTATTCTGGCGCAGGCAAACAGTACGTTAGGGGCTGGCGGCTGGATAGGTAATGGCGTTTACGTTTCAGGCGTACAGCGCGAATATGATGCGTTTATCACTAATCAGCTACGCGGCGCGCAAAACCAGAGCAGCGGCTTGACCACGCGCTATGAACAAATGTCGAAAATCGACAACCTGCTGGCCGATAAATCCAGCTCACTGTCTGGTTCGTTGCAGAGTTTTTTTACCAGCCTGCAAACGTTAGTCAGTAATGCGGAAGATCCTGCGGCGCGTCAGGCGCTGATTGGTAAAGCGGAAGGGCTGGTAAACCAGTTCAAAACCACCGATCAGTATCTGCGCGATCAGGATAAACAGGTCAATATCGCGATTGGCTCCAGCGTGGCGCAAATCAACAATTACGCGAAGCAGATAGCTAACCTGAACGATCAAATCTCCCGTATGACGGGCGTAGGCGCGGGCGCATCGCCGAACGACCTGCTCGATCAGCGTGATCAGTTGGTCAGCGAGCTTAACAAGATCGTTGGCGTCGAGGTGAGTGTACAGGACGGCGGCACCTATAACCTGACGATGGCCAATGGCTATACGCTGGTGCAGGGGTCGACGGCGCGTCAGTTGGCGGCGGTTCCCTCCAGCGCCGACCCGACGCGAACGACTGTCGCTTATGTCGATGAGGCTGCCGGTAACATCGAAATTCCGGAAAAGTTGCTGAACACCGGTTCGCTCGGCGGGCTACTGACGTTCCGTTCTCAGGATCTGGATCAGACTCGTAATACGCTGGGCCAGTTGGCGTTGGCGTTTGCCGATGCGTTTAACGCGCAGCATACCAAAGGTTATGACGCCGACGGCAATAAAGGGAAAGACTTCTTTAGCATTGGCTCGCCGGTGGTATATAGCAACAGTAATAATGCCGATAAAACGGTATCGCTAACCGCTAAGGTGGTCGACAGCACGAAGGTTCAGGCGACGGATTATAAGATTGTTTTTGACGGTACAGACTGGCAGGTTACTCGCACTGCGGATAACACCACCTTCACGGCGACAAAAGATGCTGACGGAAAACTGGAGATTGACGGTCTGAAAGTGACGGTAGGGACCGGCGCACAGAAAAACGACAGTTTTCTTCTCAAGCCGGTCAGCAATGCTATCGTCGACATGAACGTTAAAGTGACAAATGAAGCCGAGATTGCGATGGCGTCTGAGTCAAAACTCGATCCTGATGTGGATACCGGCGACAGCGATAACCGCAATGGTCAGGCATTGCTGGACTTACAAAACAGCAATGTAGTGGGCGGCAACAAAACCTTTAACGATGCTTATGCCACGTTGGTCAGCGATGTGGGTAACAAAACGTCAACGCTGAAAACCAGCAGCACCACGCAGGCGAATGTGGTTAAACAGCTTTATAAACAGCAACAGTCGGTTTCCGGCGTTAACCTCGACGAAGAGTACGGCAATTTGCAGCGTTATCAGCAGTATTATCTGGCGAATGCGCAAGTATTGCAGACCGCGAATGCGCTGTTTGATGCGTTACTGAATATTCGCTAAAGGAGAAGGATGACATGCGTATCAGTACCCAGATGATGTACGAACAAAATATGAGCGGCATCACTAATTCTCAGGCCGAATGGATGAAGCTGGGCGAGCAGATGTCTACCGGTAAGCGCGTTACCAACCCATCTGACGATCCGATCGCCGCGTCGCAGGCGGTAGTACTCTCTCAGGCGCAGGCGCAGAATAGCCAGTACGCCCTGGCGCGTACGTTTGCCACCCAAAAAGTGTCGCTGGAAGAAAGCGTACTCAGTCAGGTGACGACGGCGATTCAAACCGCGCAGGAAAAAATCGTCTATGCCGGAAACGGCACGTTAAGCGACGATGACCGCGCGTCGCTGGCGACGGATTTACAGGGGATCCGCGATCAGCTGATGAACCTGGCAAACAGCACTGACGGCAATGGTCGCTATATCTTTGCCGGGTATAAAACGGAAGCGGCGCCATTCGACCAGGCGACAGGTGGTTATCATGGCGGCGAGAAAAGTGTTACCCAGCAGGTGGATTCCGCACGCACGATGGTAATTGGCCATACGGGAGCGCAAATTTTTAATAGCATCACCAGCAATGCGGTGCCGGAACCGGATGGCTCGGACTCCGAAAAGAATCTGTTTGTCATGCTCGATACGGCAATTGCCGCACTCAAGACCCCGGTGGAAGGCAATGACGTGGAAAAAGAAAAGGCCGCTGCCGCCATTGATAAAACCAATCGCGGCTTAAAAAATTCGCTTAATAACGTCCTGACCGTTCGTGCGGAACTGGGAACGCAACTGAGCGAACTCAGTACGCTGGATTCACTGGGAAGCGATCGTGCGCTGGGACAGAAACTGCAGATGAGCAACCTGGTAGATGTGGACTGGAACTCGGTCATTTCCTCCTACGTCATGCAACAGGCGGCATTACAGGCGTCCTATAAAACGTTTACCGATATGCAGGGAATGTCGCTTTTCCAGTTGAACCGGTAACGCCTCTTTTTGAAACATATCACGAAACTGGATATGTTTTGTCTGCCCGCGCCATCCACCCCGGCGCGGGCATTTTTTTAGTCGTCATTGAGTTAGTGGTCATATTGTCGCGCCCGTAGCGACGCCATCCGTACGTATTATCCCGCCCGATCTCATAAACGCCTGGAGTGACTAAAAGACGCTATGGGGTGAGGCATCGCCCTGTAAGGGGCATAAAAAAGCCGACCTGGCGGTCGGCTTTGTATCAGCATTTACATCATTCTACCGGCTGTGGGCGTGTCGCCGGGGCGCTGGCGACACGTGTGGCGCTGTGTCCGCCTGCCGCGCCTTTACCTTCAAAGTGGAAGGAAGGGCGCTGCCAGTCGCTATGGTGCGGGGTTTCCGGCACATATTCCGGCGCTGGCGCACGCGTCATCGGCGCGCTGGCGTGATTATGATCGTCGTCAACGCAGACAACGTCCTGCGGCTTTTCCACCACCTGGGCCGGTGCGATAACGGTTTCTTCTGCCGTGTGCTCCACAACAGCCGCTTCCGCTTTTGTCTCTTCTTCTGGCTCGACAACGACAACATCAGCCACGTTTTCAGCCACCGTAATGGACGCGTCGGCGGTTTCTGCTACCGGTTCGGCGTCAGCAATAACCTCTTGCGCTTCCGGCGTATCGCTTTCGGCAATCAGTTGCGGCTGTTCATCAACCGGCGCGGCAATCACTTCCGGATGCGTTGTCTCGACCTCGACGACTTCCGGCGCCTGTGGTTCGGCGACGGTCTGCGGCTCAACGGCAACGTTTTCTACCGCCTGTACCGACGCTTGTGGTTCTAACGCTACGGTCGCAGCGATAACCTGCGGTTCAGCGACAACCGGTTGTGGCAGCGCCAGATCTGCTTCACGCTGCTCTTCAACAACCTGCGTTTCCTGAGGACGGACAATCGGGTAGCGGATCCAGACTTTACCGGACGCCATTTCCGGCGACGCGCAGGCGACGGTTAGCGGCATCGGCGATTGTGTCGGGTAGCGCTCGTCACGATAGCGACGGCGACGTTGACCGCTTACGCGCAGGTGGCGCGGAGAACGACGGGAGCGACGCGGCATACCGGTATTATCGCGAGGTTCTACGCTATCATCCTGCTCCGGCGTGATATCGGCAACGACAGGTAAATCAACTTTCGCCAATTCGGTACGCGGCGCTGGAACGGGCTGTTCAACGTTTTCAACCGGGCGTGGTTCGTCGACGACGACTGGCGTATCAACCGTTTCAACCACTGCGCTGTTGGTAAAGCGGACTTTCTGATTAAGCTGACGCTGCTTGCGGCGCGGCTGAACCTGCTGAACGCGTTCTTCCTGCTCGGTCTCCTGGACAGGCTGCTCTTCGCGGTTAAGCGCTTTTACTTCCTGCTGCGCCTGGCGTTTGTCATCATTGCGACGGCGGCTGCGTTCGCGACGCGGCGTCTGTTGCTGCTCATCGCTGGTTTTCACTTTTTCCGCCGTTTCCTGCTGGCGGGTATCGCGCGCTTCCGCATTTTGCTGCTGCGCCTGGCGACGGTTACGACGATTATCGTCGCGGCTCTCGCCGCCGTCACGTCCGGCACGGTTATCACGGGTGTCGCGGCGTTCGTTACGATCGCGACGGTTGTTCTGCCGTGGCTTGCGACGATCCTGCTGACGCTCCGCTTTTTCTTCCGCTTTCGGCGCGGCTGTTTCGACGGCTTTCGTTTCTTCACCGCTGAACAGTTGTTTCAGCGCGTTTAGGAAGCGGCTAAACAGACCCGGCTGGGCAGGCTGCGCGGCGGCAACATTATCCTTTTTCGCCGTGGCGACGCTAACCGCCGGTTCGACAGGCGTCGGCGCCGGAGGCACATCTGGCATAGCGAATGTCGCCAGCGCAGGCTGTTCCGGGCGTTTACGCTCGGCGTACTCTTCTTCAGAAGGCAGCGCCATCGCTTCTTCGTGCAGCTTCGGCAGCATGTAGCTCAGGGTCGGCGTTTCTTCCCCTTTGCGTACGCGCAGCACGGAATAGTGCGGCGTTTCCATCTGATCGTTCGGGACGATGACACAGCGGACGCCATCCTGACGCGTCTCAATAGCGTTAACTGCCGTCCGTTTTTCGTTAAGCAGATAAGAGGCGATCGGCACCGGAACAATGGCATGGACTTCCTGCGTATTCTCTTTCAGCGCTTCTTCTTCAATCAGGCGCAGAATGGACAGCGACAGAGATTCGTTATCGCGCACGGTGCCGGTACCGCTACAGCGCGGACACACGTGATGGCTGGATTCGCCCAGCGACGGGCTCAGGCGCTGACGCGACATTTCGAGCAGGCCGAAGCGGGAAATATGGCTAATCTGAATACGCGCCCGGTCCTGACGCACCGCTTCACGCAGGCGGTTTTCTACCGCGCGCTGGTGACGTACCGGCGTCATATCGATAAAGTCGATAACGATCAGGCCGCCCAGGTCGCGCAGACGCAGCTGGCGGGCAATTTCATCGGCTGCTTCCAGGTTGGTATTAAACGCCGTTTCTTCGATATCGCCGCCGCGAGTCGCGCGGGCGGAGTTGATATCGATAGCGGTTAACGCTTCGGTACTGTCAATGACGATGGAGCCGCCGGAGGGCAGGCGCACTTCACGCTGAAACGCTGATTCGATCTGCGATTCGATCTGGTAATGGCTGAACAACGGGATTTCACCGGTGTACAGCTTAATTTTGCTGCTAAAATCCGGGCGGCCCAACGCGGCGATATGCTGACGCGCCATTTCCATCACTTTTGGATTGTCGATCAGGATTTCACCGATATCCTGACGCAGATAGTCGCGAAACGCGCGTACGATGACGTTGCTTTCTTGATGGATCAGGAACGGCGCGGGACGGCTTTCAGCGGCTTTCTGAATGGCTTCCCAGTGTTTCAGGCGAAAGCTTAAATCCCACTGCAACGCTTCGGCGGATTTACCCACGCCCGCGGTACGCACGATAAGCCCCATCCCTTCAGGAAGTTCCAGGCTGGCCAACGCTTCTTTTAACTCGGTACGATCGTCGCCTTCAATGCGACGGGAAATACCACCCGCGCGCGGGTTATTCGGCATCAGCACCAGGTAGCTGCCCGCCAGACTGATAAAGGTGGTTAACGCCGCGCCTTTGTTGCCGCGCTCTTCTTTATCGATTTGAACAATGACTTCCTGGCCTTCGCGTAACACGTCTTTAATGTTCGGGCGACCATGAGCGCTGTAGTTAGCGGGGAAATATTCGCGGGCAATTTCTTTTAACGGGAGGAAACCGTGGCGTTCTGCGCCGTAATCAACAAAAGCCGCTTCCAGGCTCGGTTCAATACGGGTAATTTTGCCTTTATAGATGTTCGCTTTTTTCTGCTCGTGTCCGGGGCTTTCTATATCCAGATCGTACAGACGCTGCCCATCTACAAGGGCGACGCGCAACTCTTCCTGCTGAGTCGCGTTGATTAACATTCTTTTCATCGTAACTTACTCATTATTCTTACGTTGACGACTAAGCTGCGGGCATGGTGACGCCTTACCGGGCATGAACCGATGGCCTCGTGACTATTTCGCGTCGCCAACCTCACGGTTATCGTCAGCTCAAAGAGGCGCAGAGTGTCGGTTGCCTGTATTTCATACGGAAACACAGCGCAATTATCAGGGAAGCAGCCTGGGCATTACTCTCCAGAGAAGATCCTATCTACCGGTAAGGACTGCAACCCGCAGCCCGCTAACTGTCTGAAAAATCAATACGTCTTACGCCATTGCTGCGTTGATGATCGGTCAGACAAAATGGGTTATTCCGCTAAACTTTTTGTTTTAACAAGTTTCGGTGCGGAAACCGCATCATTATTCCACTGCTAACCTTGTTATAGCAAGATGACTTTTACCATTTATCACCCGCTTACTCACAGTTTTTTCACCAGCGTGAGCCAATCGCTTTAATAACCAGCAAAACCGCAGTGAAAAATGTTCATCCACTGGCGTAGACGTCTCTATAAGCATAGAAAAATGTGTGGCGCGAATCTCACAGGCTATTTAGAATCGCCCCCCATGAAAACAGAAACGCCATCCGTAAAAATTGTTGCTATCGCCGCTGACGAAGCGGGGCAACGCATTGATAACTTTTTGCGCACCCAACTGAAAGGGGTACCAAAAAGTATGATTTATCGCATCTTGCGTAAAGGCGAGGTGCGGGTGAACAAAAAACGCATTAAACCGGAATACAAACTGGAAGCGGGCGATGAAGTCCGCATTCCGCCGGTTCGCGTTGCTGAACGCGAAGAAGAGGCCGTGTCGCCGCATTTGCAAAAAGTGGCGGCGTTGGCGGACGTCATTTTGTATGAAGACGACCATATTCTGGTGCTGAATAAGCCTTCCGGCACCGCCGTACACGGCGGGAGCGGGTTAAGTTTCGGCGTCATCGAAGGGCTGCGGGCATTGCGCCCGGAAGCGCGATTCCTGGAACTGGTGCATCGTCTTGACCGCGATACCTCCGGCGTGCTGTTGGTGGCGAAAAAACGCTCCGCGCTGCGTTCGCTGCATGAGCAACTGCGCGAAAAGGGAATGCAGAAAGATTATCTGGCGCTGGTGCGCGGCCAGTGGCAATCGCACGTTAAAACCGTACAGGCGCCATTATTAAAGAACATTCTGCAAAGCGGCGAACGCATTGTTCGCGTGAGCCAGGAAGGCAAACCGTCAGAAACGCGCTTCAAGGTGGAAGAGCGCTATGCCTTCGCCACGCTGGTGCGCTGTAGCCCGGTAACGGGCCGTACGCATCAGATTCGCGTACATACCCAATATGCCGGTCACCCTATTGCGTTCGACGATCGCTACGGCGACCGTGAGTTTGATCAACAGCTTACCGAAGCGGGAACCGGTCTTAAACGTCTCTTTCTGCACGCCGCGGCGCTGAAGTTCACGCATCCGGGAACGGGCGAAGTCATGCGCATTGAAGCGCCAATGGATAACGCCCTGAAGCGCTGTCTGCAGGTGCTGCGTAACGCAAAATAGTTCCTCTTTCGGGCAGGTTATCTGCCCGAATCTCACTTTTCTCATAATATTTTTGTTTTGCTGTATCCGACGCATTTTTACCGTTGTGCACTGTTTATTCTTGCGATCCGGATTTCGGCGTGTTTAAGGACGAACAGATGGCCAATACTAGCTGGATGCGCTCATTTACTCAGCGTTGGGGAAAATACGTTATCGTGCCGCTCGTGATCGCGATGCTGACCGGTTGCGAAGGAAAGGGCGATAGTTCACGACGGGCTTTCGTTGAGTATTTGAATACGCAAATCATTACGTCTCCCGTGGTGGGCGTCTGTGAGTTGACGCCAGCCCAACGTCAGGCTTTTGGTCATTACGCCGATGACTACGATGTACTATTAGCTGCCTACGGGCAAATCTTTGCTGTGGTGTATGAGACCGGCCAGGAGGATAAGATCACCGGTGTTATTCAGTCTGAGCGTGATAATCTGGTTTTCCTGAACGAGCTACGTGTGGCTCGCGACGTAAACAATCGATTTATCCTTCGGTTGAAAAATGTGAGTAGTGAAAACAGAAAAAAACATTCTGCTTTAAAGTTCCCCTCTGATGTGAAGCTTGTCTTTGACGCTGCGTGGAATAAAACCGTAACACCGCTGGATGAGACGATGACTCGCTATTATTTTCTGCGCGGAAAGCGGCTCGACCAACTGGTCGCAATGGGCGAGTTTCTGCAAAAACAGGGAAATAAAGTCCGCTTTGAAACGAATGGAAAAGCGGTTTTTGCCGACCTGGCAGCAAAAGAACACTTTCAGGATCAACAATTTAATTTTTTCATTACGCAGAATGATATAAACCATCTTACTCAGCAGATGGTTGAATTTATAAATAGTCAACAAGATGCGGCTGATGCTGGCGGCGTTAATTAAAGGAATGTGTCGTGAGGTGAAGCAATGTTAGGGGGGCGTAAACTCATCGCGAGATGGAATTTAACGAGTCGCAAGGGGAAGGTTTCAGGACAGTAAACGTCCTGAGAGTTGCTCGCGAGAATAAGTTCGTAAGCCGCTTTTGACGCCGTAGAGCGCGTCAGGCGAGTATTGAGAACACGTGTTTTTACAAAACTGAACTGAGATGGGGAATTCTTTAACGCGCACGTATACCGCTGTTGATACCCTATGGGATAAAACGCACCGTACATCAGTTCGTAATGCCAATGCTTTTTTTCTGGTCGGTGAATGGATTGACCAGGAAACGGGCCCGCACGAAGAGAGTGAAGATCGGCAGGCGCTAAATTGTTCACAACAAGCGCTTTCCAGTTGGTTAGAACTGGAAGCGGTCGAAACTGCTCCCCTATAAACGGGAGATAGCTACCAACACGTGCAGAAACGGCTTTTAGCGGTATTTGAAAAGCCTACAGAGTAGGCCGTTTACTGCTGTAGCGGGTTGAAGCCCTCCCGTCGCAGCATCTGGCACAGGGCAATAAGCGGCAAGCCGATCAGCGTGTTCGGATCGCGACCCTCCAGGCGTTCAAATAATGCAATGCCTAAACCTTCGCTTTTAAAACTTCCCGCGCAGTGCAGCGGATGCTCTTTACGGACATAGTCGTCTATTTCCGCTTCGCTTAAATGGCGAAAATGAACGTCAAAAGGCTCCACTTCGGTTTGTAAGTGCCCGGAGGCGGAGTTATACAGTGCCAGTCCGGTATAAAACGTCACAATATTTCCGCTGGCTTTGGCTAATTGCTGACGCGCTTTTTCTTCCGTCAGCGGTTTGCCGGTGATTTCGCCGTCCAGAACACAAATTTGGTCGGAGCCAATAATCAAATGATTCGGGAAACGCGCGGCGAGCGATTGCGCCTTAGCCTGCGCCAGCCGCAGCACCAACTGACGCGGCGCTTCGCCCGGCATGGGGGTTTCATCAACATCCGGCGCGGCGCATTCGAAAGGAATCGTCAGCTTTTCCAGCAGCGCGCGACGCCAGGGAGAGGTAGACGCAAGGATGAGACGGGGCATATTTTTTTCCCTCAGATATAGCGTAATGATGAGAGCCATCTTAAACTATGCTCTTCGGTCTTCAAGCCTGTCATACTGACTCGTCTTGAGCGAAAATAAGTCTGTAACCCGCAATGTGTGCGAATTATTGGCAAAAGGCAACCGCAGGCTGCCTTTTTCTTTGACTATATGACGTTACGAAGTTAATATGCGCGCCCTATGCAAAAGGTAAAATTACCCCTGACTCTTGATCCGGTTCGTACCGCTCAAAAACGCCTTGATTACCAGGGTATCTATACCCCCGATCAGGTTGAGCGCGTTGCCGAGTCTGTAGTCAGTGTGGACAGTGATGTGGAATGCTCCATGTCGTTCGCTATCGATAACCAGCGTCTCGCCGTTTTAACCGGCGATGCGGTCGTTACGGTGTCGCTCGAATGCCAGCGTTGCGGGAAACCGTTTACCCATCAGGTTCACACAACGTATTGTTTTAGCCCTGTCCGTTCCGACGAGCAGGCTGAAGCACTGCCGGAAGCGTATGAGCCGATTGAGGTAAACGAATTCGGCGAAATCGATCTGCTGGCGACGGTTGAAGATGAAATCATCCTCGCCTTGCCGGTAGTTCCGGTGCATGATTCTGAACACTGTGAAGTGTCCGAGGCGGACATGGTCTTTGGCGAACTGCCTGATGAAGCGCAAAAGCCAAACCCATTTGCCGTATTAGCCAGCTTAAAGCGTAAGTAATAGGTCTTCCCCGCGGACGCAGGGATAAACCGTAATTGAGGAGTAAGGTCCATGGCCGTACAACAGAATAAACCAACCCGTTCCAAACGTGGCATGCGTCGTTCCCATGACGCTCTGACCGCAGTCACCAGCCTGTCTGTAGACAAAACTTCTGGTGAAAAACACCTGCGTCACCACATCACTGCCGACGGTTACTACCGCGGCCGTAAGGTCATCGCTAAGTAATCGCGCGATACTCGATGCCTTTTGCATCACAGGTGTGCCTGTGGTGTAAAAGCCGAAGAGTACAAGCGTGATAAAGCTTAGTGAGGATTTCTCCGCGTAAGCGGAGAACACCGAACCAGGCAGCGACGATACCTTGACACGTCTAACCCTGGCGTTAGATGTCATGGGGGGCGATTTTGGTCCTTCCGTGACGGTGCCTGCAGCATTGCAGGCACTGAACGCTAATTCGCAGCTCACTCTTCTTTTAGTCGGGAATCCCGATATTATCACGCCATTACTTGCCAAAGCTGACTTTGAACAACGTTCGCGTCTGCAGATTATCCCTGCACAGTCAGTTATTGCCAGTGATGCCCGGCCTTCGCAGGCGATCCGCGCCAGTCGCGGGACATCCATGCGTGTGGCCCTGGAGCTTGTGAAAGAAGGCCGAGCCGAAGCTTGCGTTAGCGCCGGTAATACCGGGGCGCTGATGGGGCTGGCGAAATTATTGCTCAAGCCTCTTGAGGGGATTGAGCGTCCGGCGTTGGTGACGGTATTACCGCACCAGCAAAAGGGCAAAACGGTAGTGCTTGATTTGGGGGCCAACGTCGACTGCGACAGTACCATGCTGGTGCAGTTTGCCGTGATGGGTGCCGTTTTGGCGGAAGAGGTCGTCGGGATCAAAAATCCCCGCGTGGCGCTACTCAATATCGGGGAAGAAGAAACCAAAGGCCTCGACAGTATTCGCGAAGCCTCTTTAATGTTAAAAACAGTTCCAACCATCAATTACATCGGCTACCTTGAGGCGAATGAGTTACTGACGGGAAAAACCGATGTACTGGTGTGTGACGGCTTTACAGGCAATGTCACACTTAAAACGATGGAGGGGGTTGTCAGAATGTTCCTTTCACTGCTGAAATCACAGGGCGAAGGGAAAAAACGGTCGTGGTGGCTGCTGTTATTAAAACGTTGGTTACAAAAAAGCCTGACGAGGCGATTCAGTCACCTCAACCCCGACCAGTATAATGGCGCCTGTCTGTTAGGATTGCGCGGCACGGTGATAAAAAGTCATGGTGCGGCCAATCAGCGAGCATTTGCAGTCGCGATTGAACAGGCAGTGCAGGCGGTGCAGCGACAAGTTCCTCAGCGAATTGCCGCTCGCCTGGAATCTGTATACCCAGCCGGATTTGAACCGCTGGACGATGGCAAAGGCGTAAACCTGCGGGCGCACAGATAATATCGCTGTCTCCCCGGCGCCGCCAGCGTGCCAGACGTTTACAGGTAACGGTATATAACCGAAAAGTGACTGAGCGTACATGTATACGAAGATTATTGGTACTGGCAGCTATCTGCCCGAACAAGTGCGGACTAACGCCGATCTGGAAAAAATGGTTGAGACCTCTGACGAGTGGATTGTCACTCGTACAGGTATTCGTGAACGCCATATCGCCGCGCCGAATGAAACTGTCGCGACGATGGGCTTTACCGCTGCGAATCGCGCGATTGAGATGGCGGGGATCGATAAAGACCAAATTGGCTTGATTGTGGTGGCTACCACATCAGCAACGCATGCATTTCCAAGCGCGGCATGTCAGATTCAAAGTATGCTCGGTATTAAAGGTTGCCCGGCGTTTGATGTCGCGGCAGCGTGCGCAGGTTTCACCTACGCGTTAAGCATCGCCGACCAGTACGTTAAATCCGGCGCGGTTAAACACGCGCTGGTGGTCGGTTCCGATGTATTAGCCCGCACTTGCGATCCTGGCGATCGCGGTACGATCATTATTTTCGGCGATGGCGCAGGCGCGGCCGTACTGAGCGCTTCTGAAGAACCGGGTATTATCTCCACTCATCTTCATGCCGATGGCCGTTACGGTGAATTACTGACCCTGCCGAATGCCGATCGCGTAAATCCGGATAACCCGATTTACCTGACGATGGCGGGCAATGAAGTCTTTAAAGTGGCGGTCACTGAACTGGCGCATATTGTCGATGAGACGCTGGCGGCTAATAACCTGGATCGCTCAGAACTCGATTGGCTGGTGCCGCATCAGGCTAACCTGCGTATCATTAGCGCGACAGCGAAAAAACTCGGCATGTCGATGGACAATGTCGTCGTCACGCTGGACAGGCACGGCAATACCTCCGCGGCTTCTGTGCCGTGCGCGCTGGATGAAGCCGTGCGTGACGGGCGAATTAAAGCCGGTCAGCTGGTATTGCTTGAAGCCTTCGGGGGTGGATTCACCTGGGGCTCCGCGCTGATTCGTTTCTAGTATAAGGATTTAAACATGACGCAATTTGCATTTGTGTTCCCCGGTCAGGGTTCTCAGAGCGTTGGGATGTTGGCCGAGATGGCGGCAAATTACCCTATCGTAGAAGAAACGTTTGCTGAAGCTTCTGCGGCTCTGGGATATGATCTGTGGGCGCTCACCCAGCAAGGTCCAGCGGAAGAACTGAATAAAACCTGGCAGACGCAGCCGGCGTTATTAACCGCTTCCGTCGCGCTTTGGCGCGTTTGGCAGCAGCAGGGCGGTAAAATGCCTGCGTTAATGGCAGGTCACAGCCTGGGCGAATATTCCGCGCTGGTTTGCGCTGGCGTCATCAACTTTGCTGATGCCGTTCGTCTGGTGGAAATGCGCGGTAAATTCATGCAGGAAGCGGTTCCGGAAGGTACTGGCGGCATGTCTGCGATCATCGGTCTGGATGATGCCTCTATTGCTAAAGCCTGTGAAGAATCTGCCGAAGGGCAGGTTGTTTCGCCGGTTAACTTTAACTCGCCGGGACAGGTGGTTATCGCCGGGCATAAAGAGGCAGTAGAACGCGCGGGCGCAGCCTGTAAAGCCGCTGGCGCGAAACGCGCGCTGCCGCTGCCGGTGAGCGTACCGTCGCACTGCGCGCTGATGAAACCAGCGGCAGATAAGCTGGCGGTTGAATTAGCCAAAATTACCTTTAGCGCGCCAACGGTGCCGGTAGTAAACAACGTTGACGTGAAATGTGAAACCGATGCCGCCGCTATCCGCGATGCGCTGGTTCGCCAGTTGTACAATCCGGTACAGTGGACGAAGAGCGTGGAATTTATCGCGGCGCAGGGCGTTGAACATCTTTATGAAGTGGGTCCAGGTAAAGTCCTCACTGGTCTGACGAAACGTATTGTCGACACCCTGACAGCGTCGGCGCTGAACGAGCCGGCGGCGCTGTCTGCGGCACTTACGCAATAAAAGAGGAAAACCATGAGCTTTGAAGGAAAGATTGCGCTGGTGACTGGTGCAAGCCGTGGCATAGGCCGCGCAATTGCAGAGACTCTCGTTGCCCGCGGCGCGAAAGTTATCGGGACTGCGACCAGTGAAAATGGTGCGAAGAACATTAGCGACTATTTAGGTGCTAACGGGAAAGGTTTGATGTTGAATGTGACCGATCCTGCATCTATTGAATCTGTTCTGGAAAATATTCGCGCAGAATTTGGTGAAGTGGATATCCTGGTTAATAATGCCGGTATCACTCGTGATAATCTGTTGATGCGAATGAAAGATGATGAGTGGAACGATATTATCGAAACCAATTTATCATCCGTTTTCCGCCTGTCAAAAGCGGTAATGCGCGCTATGATGAAAAAGCGTTGTGGTCGCATTATCACTATTGGTTCTGTGGTTGGTACCATGGGAAATGCAGGTCAGGCAAACTACGCTGCGGCGAAAGCGGGCCTGATCGGTTTCAGTAAATCACTGGCGCGTGAAGTTGCGTCCCGTGGTATTACTGTCAATGTTGTGGCTCCGGGTTTTATTGAAACGGACATGACGCGTGCGCTGTCTGACGATCAGCGTGCGGGTATCCTGGCGCAGGTGCCTGCGGGTCGCCTCGGCGGCGCTCAGGAAATCGCCAGTGCGGTTGCATTTTTAGCCTCTGACGAAGCGAGTTACATCACTGGTGAGACTCTGCACGTCAACGGCGGAATGTACATGGTTTAATCACGATTGAAAAATATTTGCGTTATTAGGGCGAAAGGCCGCAAAATAACGTAAAATCGTGGTAAGACCTGCCGGGATTTAGTTGCAAATTTTTCAACATTTTATACACTACGAAAACCATCGCGAAAGCGAGTTTTGATAGGAAATTTAAGAGTATGAGCACTATCGAAGAACGCGTTAAGAAAATTATCGGCGAACAGCTGGGCGTTAAGCAGGAAGAAGTAACCAACAATGCTTCTTTCGTTGAAGACCTGGGCGCAGATTCTCTTGACACCGTTGAGCTGGTAATGGCTCTGGAAGAAGAGTTTGATACTGAGATTCCGGACGAAGAAGCTGAGAAAATCACCACCGTTCAGGCTGCCATTGATTACATCAACGGCCACCAGGCGTAAGTGAACATCTCCAGGCGGTCGTTCGACCGCCTGAGTTTTATCTTTTTGTCCCACTAGAATCATTTTCCCTCCCTGGAGGACAACCGTGTCTAAGCGTCGTGTAGTTGTGACCGGACTGGGCATGTTGTCTCCTGTCGGCAATACCGTAGAGTCTACCTGGAAAGCTCTCCTTGCCGGTCAGAGTGGCATCAGCCTGATCGACCATTTCGATACTAGCGCCTATGCAACGAAATTTGCTGGCTTAGTAAAGGATTTTAACTGTGATGACATTATCTCGCGCAAAGAACAGCGCAAGATGGATGCCTTCATTCAATATGGAATTGTCGCTGGCGTACAGGCCATGCAGGATTCTGGCCTTGAAGTGACGGAAGAGAACGCAAGCCGTATTGGCGCCGCTATCGGCTCCGGTATCGGTGGTCTCGGTCTGATCGAAGAAAACCACAGTTCGCTGGTAAAAGGCGGACCGCGTAAGATTAGCCCGTTCTTCGTCCCGTCGACGATTGTTAACATGGTAGCAGGCCATCTGACTATCATGTATGGCCTGCGTGGGCCAAGCATCTCTATTGCGACTGCCTGTACTTCAGGCGTGCATAACATCGGTCATGCTGCGCGTATCATCGCCTATGGCGATGCGGACGCGATGGTGGCGGGTGGCGCAGAAAAAGCCAGTACGCCGCTGGGCGTAGGCGGTTTTGGCGCAGCGCGCGCGCTGTCGACCCGCAACGATAACCCACAGGCGGCGAGCCGTCCGTGGGATAAAGAACGCGATGGTTTTGTACTGGGCGACGGTGCCGGTATGTTGGTGCTTGAAGAGTATGAACATGCAAAAGCGCGTGGTGCGAAAATCTATGCTGAAATCGTCGGCTTTGGTATGAGCAGCGATGCTTACCATATGACGTCGCCGCCGGAAAATGGCGCAGGCGCTGCGCTGGCGATGGTTAACGCGTTGCGTGATGCCGCGATTGAGCCTGCTCAGATTGGCTACGTCAACGCGCACGGCACGTCGACGCCTGCCGGCGACAAAGCTGAGACGCAGGCGGTTAAGTCAGTCTTTGGCGATGCCGCAAGCCGAGTGATGGTGAGCTCGACCAAATCGATGACCGGCCATCTGTTGGGCGCCGCAGGCGCAGTAGAGTCTATTTTCTCTATTCTGGCGCTGCGCGATCAGGCCATTCCGCCAACCATTAATCTGGATAACCCGGATGAAGGTTGCGATCTGGACTTCGTGCCGCATGAAGCGCGCCAGGTCAGCGATCTGGAGTACGCTCTGTGTAACTCCTTTGGCTTTGGCGGTACTAACGGTTCGTTGATTTTCAAACGTATCTAGTCAGTACTGTTATGAATAAAAAAGCGGAGCGCCTGGCGCTCCGCTTTTTTATGTATTCTTGATCTGAAGGCTACTGGTACGTAAAGTTCAGTTGAACGACAGTCTTGAATTCCCCTGGCGTTACGCGACCCGTCGGTGTGTACATGCGCGCAGAGAGCGGGAAAACGGCCCGGTGGTCATTGCCGTTCACTTTCACGGCCAGCGTATCCGCCGGTGAGATTTCCGTCTGATGATCGCGGGTCATAATTTCCAGTGCCATACCGGTAGCGCTGCCCTGGCTGTTAGCGAATTTGGTAGCATCGTCAGTGTCGGCATCACCGCTGAACAGGGCAGTCACCTGAGTAGTTGATGGCGGGCAGGAGGAGAGGGTCAGTTCAAAATCCTGCCACTCACTGGTATCGCCCACCTTCAGGTAATCAACGGCGCGTGCCTGCTGGAACGTGACCGTCTGTTCCTTTGTGCCCGTATCCACGATGCAGGCAGAAGCAATTACTATACCGCTCAGGTTAATATCGGTTGCCTGCACGGAATAAATACTGCTTACCGCCCATAGACAGGCCAACGCGGGGAGCAGTTTATTTATCTGTTGCGCCATTGTCCCGTCCTGGATTACTGGTAGGTGAAGGTTGCCTGTACTTGGCCCTCGATGGTGCCTGGCATCACGAGGCCTGTTGCCACTGCACGGGAGCGCAGTTTCAGGTCATAGGCATGCGTGTCGGATGGGATTGCGATGTCCTTCAGAGCAGCGCCATTTTTATAGGCGTGCTCGCTTTTGTCATCCGTTAACTCAAGCTTCAGGTTGGTGGCAGTGCCGGTATTTTTGTAGAAGTCTGTATCCGTGTCGGCGGTGCCAGCAAAGGCTACGCTAAATGAGGTGGTGGAGGCTGGGCAATCGGTGAGCGTCAATGTCTTTTCAACCCATGGGGTAGTGCTGCCACTTGTTTCCAGAGTATTGGCCTGAATCCCGGTCCCCAGATTAATAGCGAGAGACTCATCGCCGCCGTTAACCACACAAGGTGAGGCGATAACGGTACCGCTGATATCAATATTGACAGCCTGACTGGATGAGGAAAATAACCAACCAAGCGCAATGATGAATGCCACTGTCTTTTTCCTGTTTGTAACAATCATATATAATCCCTATTAGTTGTAAGTAACTTTAAGCTCAATGGCTGTTTTGACATTACCCGCAGTTACGCTTTCAGCATCATCTATAAAATAAGACACTTTAAAGTCAGGCAACACATAATCCCCGGAGCCGTTATAATTCTGGAGCGCGATCGCTGAATTAATTGTATGAGGCGTACCATCGGTATTCTGTATCTGCACATAAACATTTTTCGCGTAGGTATCACCCGTCACAGTATTAAGAACCCCATTGGCCTCGTCGTGGGCTCCATAGACTGCGGAAAAATTATAAGAGATACCATTGATGGCCCCCGGGCAGTTTGTGAGCGTTATCGTCGGCGCCTGAATACTATTTTGTGCGCCCGTTTTTAGGCTATTCCCATAAAGTGGGTTGAGTTTAATTTCTGTTGGTGCGTTAATTCCACAAGCCGTATACTTTGGCTGACTAGCCACACCAGAACGGGCCACGAAAGTCACATCTCCATATCCGCTATCCGCTGGGTTATGATAAGAAACAGTAACGCTTGGCACCTCAGTAATGGGGCCCGCCGGTAGTTCATCCGTTAAACGCACCAGCATGTAGCGAATAATTAGGTCGCCGGATGCGTTGACATTACTATCGACGTCTAAACGAAATGGAGCCGTATAATCTTTATCCGGGGTTACTACGCCCGCTGGGGTGTAAGTCATTTGATAGGCAATGCCTACACCCGGGTTATTGGTTTTATACACCGTTGCGTCATTAGTAGTCGTTCCCCCTGTCGGTTCGCCATTCACAGTAAAATCAATATAACCTTTTTGGCTGCTAGCTATTATTGGCAATTTCCAGTGTTCCCCCCAGTCGTCAAACCAGGTTGTCCCCCCGGCCGAACTCGGCATAGTAAAGGAGCTGAATTTATAAGGTAAAGTTGATGTATTCGCACTGCTTGTATTTATGATACCTGCAAGAGCATCAACGGACGTTATCAACGGGCACACAGATATTAACAACGCAAGGCCGACTGTTTTTTTCACGAATACGTTTTCCTTATGACGATTATGGTCATCGTTATTAACGACAAGATTCTTGCGTTTCCATCACACCATCAGTCGCATTCAATTCTGTTAAATTGAATGTTACGTGACAGGTGTCATTCGCTGTACGGCCCCACGTTACCTTTAAGGTTCCGCGTTCGGGCGCACCGGTAAGATAGACTTGCCCGTGGTCACCCACGATGAAGCTCTTATCCGCAGGTTGACCCTCTATCGTTGCCAGCGCTCCAAATGGCACTATCTCCGTAGGGGTACGTGACAAATTCATGAGTACCCTTTTACCGATACGGGTATCAAAATGTGCGCGTACAATTGCGCCGCGCGTGGGGGTAATCATCTGGCTGGTCAGGTCGACGTCAGCACCATCAGGCAGCGTTTCGGTATCCAGTGAGACGGCGGTTTCACGGTACGGCGTCACGTAAGGCACCACGGTGTAACCGCGGAAGTCGGTTTTTACACCCGTCTGGTTGCTTATCGTAACGCCATTCGCCCCGGGGGCTTCTACCAGTGCTGAGGTTTCGCCCAACGACTGGCTGAGCGTGACACCATGCGCGTGGGCGACAATGCCGCCTTCCATGCCGTAGTTAACGCGTTTCTGGTCGTTGTCATAGCTGTAGGCACCATTCATTCGTGCGTAGGTCCCCTGATAATCGAGGCTGGCGTAACCGCCATTCCCTTCGCCGTGATTCGTTTCGCTCTGCTGGAGACTCCAGTTCAGGTTATTGTCTTCTAATGCTGACCCGTTTAGCCCGACGGTATGGTTGGTATTGCCCCGTTTGCTGGTATTCAGGTTGTAAGTGGCGTAACTGTGACTTAACCAGCGGTCGAGCGGGATGTTTATGCTCAGTGAGAAGACCTGATCTTCATCGTAGATTTTGTCGCTATCGTCACTGTCGGTGGTATTGCGGTTATAGCTGTAATTGATGTTGTACGTCACGCCGCCCCAGCTATTACTGTAACCCACACCGAGAGAGCGCATCTTCCGGTCACTGTTCCAGTAATCTTCGCTAATAGCATTGAGCGACAGTGACCCCAGACTCGCCCCGATACTCTGGTTAAGCTGAAGTTCAGCACGGTTGCGGCGGCGGTCGTTATTATTTTGCGACTCGTCGTCACGCCAGGTATCCAGTACTTCCGGGAGAGTGTAATAACCTGATGTTGAATACCTATAACCGGAAATGGATATATTGGTGCCGGTTTCGAGAATATTTTTACTGTAACGGATGCGCCAGGACTGGCCGCTCTCTTTATCCTGATCTTTTTGCGTTGACCATGCCTGAGTGCCATCCACCGAGACGGCACCCAACTCGCCGAGGTTTTTTCCAAGCCCGGTGAGCAGGGACTTGTAGTGCTGTGAGAACTGGCCCCCGCCATATACCGTAAACCCGGCTGGCAGGCCATAAATCAGGGTGGCCTGGGTAAACATTTTTTTGTCAATATCGCTCTCATAGGGGCGATACTGGCCGCTGGTCACGCTGTACTTCAGCCGCCCTTCGCGCTGCAGAATAGGCAGAGAGGCGAAGGCCACCGTCTGATGCTGTTCGCTACCGTCGGCCTCTTTAATTGTGACGTCAAGATCGCCGCTGCTGCCGGTTGGGTACATATCGGTAATCTCAAATGCGCCCGGCGAAACATAGCTTTGATAAATGGTGTAACCATTCTGTTTGATAATTACCTGCGCGTTAGTACGGGCGATGCCGCGCACCACCGGCGCGTAGCCACGCAGGCTATCGGGCAACATATCATCGTCGGAGGCCAGCTGTGCGCCGCGGAACGGCACACTATCAAACAGCTCGGAGGGCGCGGTGCTGTCGCCGAATGTTAGCTGACTTTTCAGCGCGATAATATTGCGTTGGGCGTAGGTGTAGAGCGAATCCCAGCTTTCATCGGCGCTATCGCCGTTGACGTTGCGATTCCAGGTGCTGTAGTTGCGAATGCGCCAGGGGCCAATATTCAGGCCCGGACGCAGGCTCAGATAATAGCTGTCGGAGTCGGTCATATCGCCGCGGCGCGCTTCGGTGTTGGCGCCGGAAAAGCTATAGTTGAGCAGCAGGGCGTTAATGCCCTCATCGAGCCGTTCCGGGGCGACGTAGCCGCGGGCATGGCTGTCTACGGCGGCCTGCGGAATAGACAGCCGTAGCTGCTGGCGTTCAAAGGCGAACTCGGCGCTGGCCTGCGGGATCGCCGCCAGGTTAGCGCAGTCGCCGTGACCAGCAAGATTTGGAAACGCGTCGGTACGAATACCGAACTCGCGCAGCGAGTCAACGCTGAAGCAGGGCTGCAGAGTGGTGTTGCCTGCCGTATCTTTTTGCATAACAAAATTAACGTCATGCACGCCAGCGGACGATTTATTCACAATGACGTCAACGCGATAGGTGCCAGGCATTTGGCCGATGCCTTCTTCAAAAGCGGAAAGATCGGTAAGCTCTTTTCCCGGCCCGTCGATCCCCAGCAGCGCTGGGTTAAAATATTCGCGGGCAAACGCAGTGTTACCGGCTGGCAGTGCGCACTGCAGGGCGATAAAGCAGGCGATTCGACTGAGCGTCATTATTTTTTTGTATGCGTCTGCATTCATCCCGATATCCTTTCGGTGTGGTCTTACAGGCGTGTGTGGTGTTCAGACCCGATAGAGCCGAAATCGTTAATAAGTGTCCAGGTTACGTCGCCGCTGGCTTCGGCGGGCGCGGTAAAGCTGGCGGAACTCATCGGCGCGACATAGGTAGCGTCTTTCACGGTGCTGGTTCCTATCTTCACCGTGCTGAAGTTCATATAGTAGGCTGTGGGATTGGTCACGGTAAGACGGTTACCGCTGTGCTGCCAGGTCAGCTTCGCGGTGACGTTTTCCGGTTGCTCCGTCAACGCCTGCGGACGGTAAATTAATTTAATGCGGGTTTTCACCGCAATTTGCAGAGTGTTAACGTTATCCTGCTTTTCTGTCGTCGATGGGATCGACTTAATATTCATCCAGTAGAGGGACTCACGATCTTCCGGCAAATTGCCGCCAGTACGGAGAATTCGCAGATTATTTTCCTGCCCTGCGCCTAAACGAAAAAGCGGCGGCGTGACCATAAACGGCGATTTATCGCTGCTTTTTTCCCCGGCGTCACTCCATGACTGAATGAGATAAGAAGATTGGTCCGGATTTTTAACGCTAATCGACGTTTCTTTTTTATCGCCGTTATAAATAATACGGGTTCCGCCGATAATAACACCGGCCTGTACGGTTGCCGTAGTGAATATAAGCGTGGCGGCAGTGAGTAAACTATATTTATTCATGGAGTATCTCCAAAGCAAAGCCGGGTCCATCCGGCTTTATTGGTTTACTAAAACGAGAGAATAAATTCCGCGCGATTAGTTGTAGGTCAGGGTAAAGTTAACGACGCCGTTGGCATCGCCGCCTGATACGCTATCTTCTGTCGCGATATAACGGGCGAAAAAGTCGAGGTTCGTTTCTTCTGCCGCATCGGAGGCAATGGTAACGGATTTAGACTCAGTACCCAGCGGCAGTTCGCTGGTATCGCTATTCAACAACTGGATAGCGACACCTTTAGCGACGCCGATAGTACCGTAACCGGTAATTTGCAGATAGTCGTTATTCAGGGTGTCCGGCATACCGTCATATTTTACGGAAACCGGTTTCCCCAGCAGATCTGCAGGGCAGGCGGTTAATACCAATGAAAACTTGGTGGTTGCTGCCGTTGAGCCAGCGGCGGTAAACGCTGTTTTAGAGACCTCGCCCAGCTTGACATCCTGAGAACTGGTGACACTGCCGTTAATTTTGCAACCTGCTTCGATGATTTTGCCGGTAAAATTAACCTGGCCATCCTGAGCCATTGCAGTCGAAGCAAGCCCCATTGCGGTGAATAATACGGCAGCGGCAAATTTTCCTTTCATTAAAAATGTCCTTTCATGGTCGACTCGATACGTAGATATTACTCAGCGCACGATAAATAGGCTTTGAGTAATAAATATATTAATTATGACTTTCTAATTGCAGTATTAAATATGATAGGGTAACGTCAGACGATACCCAATTACATTTTGACCATATGTGAAAGTTATGACTATAAATAATATCTAATTAATGCTTTTTGTTTTGCTAAATATATTCGCTAAATAAATTAATTTCCTCATTTAAGGTGCTGTGATTAATATTATTGCTATAATTTATTTGTTATGGTTGACATAAATATGCCTTTTCTTATTAAAATAAGGAAAACCTGATAAATAACGTGTTATCTTGCTGGCAAAGTCCTTGCGCGCAGGCCATTCCCCTGACACTCTGATGGGCGGTTATCTGGAGGATGAATGTATCTGATTAACGGCCAATCCACTGAACGACTCGCGGTGAATGACCGGGGGGTGCAGTTCGGAGACGGTTGCTTTACCACTGCGCGGATCGCGGCGGGGGAGATTGCCTTGTTTTCCCGTCATCTGGCTCGCCTGGAAGAAACGTGCTCTCGTTTGGCGATCCCCTTTAACGATTGGGATGCATTAGTAAAAGAGATGCGCTGCCTGGCACAACCGCATCGGGAAGGCGTGCTGAAAGTGATGATTACCCGCGGCGCAGGCGGACGCGGTTACAGCGCCGCCAGTTGTCAATTACCCACACGGATTCTTAGCGTGTCGCCTTATCCTGCCCACTACGCCCGCTGGAAAGACGAGGGCATCACTCTTACCCTTAGTCCCATACCGCTTGGGCGCAATCCTTATCTTGCCGGATTAAAACATCTGAACCGCCTCGAACAGGTGTTGATTCGCTCTCATCTTGAGCAGACGGACGCCGATGAGGCGCTGGTTCTTGACAGCGAGGGATGGGTTACGGAATGCTGTGCGGCTAATTTGTTCTGGCGTACAGGCGACATTGTTTTTACGCCGCGTCTGGATCAGGCCGGGGTGAACGGCATTATGCGACAATTTTGTTTACGCCAACTGGCGCAATCTCCTTTCCAGGTCCTTGAAGTTCAGGCGAGAGAGGAGGCGGTCAGGCAGGCGGATGAGGTTATCATCTGCAACGCGCTAATGCCGATTATTCCCATACGCGCCTATCACGGGACGTCGTATTCTTCGCGAACACTGTTTCAATTTTTAGCCCCATTTTGTGAGCATCCGAATTAGTTATGAAAAAATTGTCAGGCGTTTTCCTTCTGCTGTTGGTTGTGCTGGGTATTGCCGCGAGCGTGGGGATGTGGAAAGTTCGCCATCTGGCGAACAGCACGTTACTTATTAAAGACGAGACTATCTTTACGCTCAAGGCGGGAACGGGGCGGCTGGCGCTTGGCGACCAGCTTTATGATGAAAAAATCATTAATCGCCCCCGGGTATTTCAGTGGCTGCTGCGCGTGGAGCCTGAGTTATCGCACTTTAAAGCGGGAACTTACCGTTTTACGCCGGGGATGACCGTACGGGAGATGCTTGAGTTGTTGGAGAGCGGCAAAGAAGCGCAATTCCCGTTGCGGTTTGTGGAAGGGATGCGCCTTAGCGATTACCTGAAACAGCTACGAGAGGCGCCGTATATTCGCCATACATTGCCGGATGATGACTACGCCACTGTCGCTCAGGCATTAAAGCTTGCGCATCCTGAATGGGTAGAAGGGTGGTTCTGGCCCGATACCTGGATGTATACCGCCAACACCAGCGATGTCGCTATTCTCAAGCGAGCGCACCAAAAGATGGTGAAAACTGTCGATACTGTCTGGAAAGGCCGGGCCGAGGGGCTGCCTTATAAAGATCAGAACCAACTGGTGACAATGGCCTCGATTATTGAAAAAGAGACGGCTGTCGCCAGCGAACGCGATCAGGTGGCCTCAGTCTTTATTAATCGCCTGAGAATCGGTATGCGCCTTCAGACCGATCCCACCGTGATTTACGGGATGGGGACGAGTTATAATGGTAACTTGTCGCGTGCGGATCTGGAAAAGCCGACGGCTTATAACACGTATACCATAACCGGGCTGCCGCCAGGACCGATTGCATCGCCCAGCGAAGCGTCATTGCAGGCGGCGGCGCATCCGGCGAAAACGCCGTATCTCTATTTTGTGGCCGACGGTAAAGGCGGTCACACATTTAACACCAATCTTGCCAGCCATAATCGGTCAGTGCAGGAGTACCTGAAAGTGCTTAAGGAAAAAAATGGGCAGTAATTATATCGTCATCGAGGGCCTGGAAGGCGCCGGAAAAACCACTGCGCGCGACGTGGTGGTGGAGACCCTTGAGCAACTGGGTATTCGTAACATGATTTTTACCCGTGAGCCGGGCGGTACGCAGCTTGCCGAAAAACTAAGAAGTCTGGTGCTGGATATTCGAGCGGTAGGCGACGAAGTGATTACCGATAAAGCGGAAGTACTGATGTTTTATGCCGCTCGCGTACAGCTCGTCGAAACGGTAATCAAACCCGCGCTGGCGCAAGGCGTATGGGTGATCGGCGATCGACACGATCTCTCGACCCAGGCGTATCAGGGGGGAGGGCGCGGCATTGATCAAACCATGCTGGCGACACTACGCGATGCCGTGCTGGGCGATTTTCGCCCTGACCTGACGCTGTATCTGGATGTCACGCCGGAAGTCGGGCTAAAACGCGCCAGAGCGCGCGGCGATTTGGATCGCATTGAGCAGGAATCTTTTGATTTCTTTAACCGGACTCGCGCGCGCTATCTGGAACTGGCGGCGCAAGACTCGCGTATCCGCACCATTGACGCGACCCAGCCGCTGGATGCCGTCATGCGCGACATTCGCGCCACTGTGACGAAGTGGGTGCAGGAGCAAGCGGCATGAAATGGTATCCATGGTTACGGCCCGCCTATGAAAAACTGGTAGAAAGTTACCAGGCGGGACGTGGGCACCATGCGCTACTGATTCAGGCCTTACCTGGCATGGGCGACGAGGCGCTGTGCTATGCGCTGAGCCGTTATCTGTTATGCCAGCAGCCTGAGGGCCACAAAAGCTGTGGGCATTGCCGTGGTTGTCAGCTTATGCAGGCTGGCACGCATCCGGACTATTACACGCTGACGCCGGATAAAGGCAAAAGCAGTCTCGGCGTAGATGCGGTACGCGAGGTCAGCGAGAAATTGTACGAGCACTCCCGTCTGGGCGGTGCGAAGGTGGTGTGGATTGCGGATGCGGCGCTATTAACCGACGCCGCCGCCAATGCGTTGCTCAAAACGCTGGAAGAGCCGCCGGAGCAAACCTGGTTTTTCCTTGCCAGCCCGGAGCCTGCTCGTCTGTTGGCGACATTACGCAGCCGCTGCCGGCTGCATCATCTGGCGCCGCCGTCCGAATCGTATGCGATGTCATGGCTGTCGCGAGAAGTGACGGCGTCACAAGAAGCATTGCTCACGGCGCTACGCCTGAATGCGGGGTCGCCCGGCGCCGCGCTGGCGCTGTTGCAGTCTGAACGTTGGGCGCAGCGTGAGGCGCTGTGTCAGGCGTTAATGGACAGTTTACATACGGGCGACTGGTATGCGTTATTAACGGCGCTCAATCATGAGCAAGCCCCGGCGCGCCTGCACTGGCTGGCGACGCTGCTGGTTGATGCTCTTAAACGTCAGCACGGCGCGTCGTACCTGACAAACGTTGATGCGGACGCGGTTGTTGCCGCGCTGGCGGGGCCGCTATCCCCGGCGCGTATTCAGGCAATCCTGAACGATGTTTGCCATTGTCGTGATCAATTACTTCATGTGACCGGATTAAACCGCGAACTGGTATTAACCGATCTCATTCTCCGCATCGAGCATTACCTGCAACCAGGCACCTTGTTGCCTGTTCCTCATCTTTGAGAGAGACATTATGTTTTTAGTCGACTCACACTGCCATCTTGATGGTCTGGATTATCAATCTTTGCATAAGGACGTGGACGATGTGCTGGCGAAAGCCGCCGCGCGCGATGTGAAGTTCTGTTTAGCGGTGGCGACGACGCTGCCGGGGTATCGCCATATGCGCGAGCTGGTGGGCAAGCGCGATAATGTGGTCTTTTCCTGCGGCGTGCATCCGTTAAATCAGGATGAAGCGTATGACGTAGAAGAACTGCGCCTCCTTGCTGCAGAAGACGATGTGGTGGCGATGGGCGAGACCGGGCTTGATTATTTTTACACGCCTGAGACCAAAATCCGCCAGCAGGCGTCTTTTATTCATCATATCCAGATTGGCCGCGAATTGCATAAACCGGTGATTGTCCATACTCGCGACGCGCGTGCAGATACGCTGGCTATCCTGCGCGAAGAAAAAGTGACGGATTGCGGCGGCGTACTACACTGTTTTACAGAAGACAGAGAAACGGCCGGCAAATTGTTGGATCTGGGGTTTTATATCTCTTTTTCCGGCATCGTAACGTTCCGTAACGCTGAACAGTTGCGTGATGCGGCGCGCTATGTGCCGCTGGATCGGTTATTAGTCGAGACCGATTCTCCTTATCTGGCGCCGGTGCCGCATCGCGGTAAAGAGAACCAGCCTGCGATGGTACGCGACGTCGCAGAATATATGGCGGTATTGAAAGGGGTTGCCGTTGAAGAACTGGCGCAGATCACCACCGATAACTTTGCTCGCCTGTTCCATATTGACGCGTCTCGTCTGTCATCAATCCGTTAAACGAGTTTTTTTAAAGCTCGTAATTAATAAGCAAAACGCGTAAAGTTCACCGCCACAAAAGGGGCGGTGAGCGAGCTTATAGAAACATTCGGAAACCCATTTTGGCAGAATGTGATACTTTTTAGGCTATCTGGCGCTGAAACGTGATAGCCGTCAAACAAAATCAGACGTATTTATTTTACTCTGTGTAATAAATAAAAGGGCACTTAGATGTCCTGTCCACGGCGGGGTTCTCCCCCCTCGCCAATGCGTGAGAACGTAGAAAAGCACAAATACTCAGGAGCACTCTCAATTATGTTTAAGAATGCATTTGCTAACCTGCAAAAGGTCGGTAAATCGCTGATGCTGCCGGTATCCGTACTCCCTATCGCAGGTATCCTGCTGGGTGTCGGTTCCGCTAACTTCAGCTGGCTGCCAGCCGTTGTATCGCACGTTATGGCAGAAGCGGGCGGATCTGTTTTTGCCAATATGCCGCTGATTTTCGCTATCGGCGTGGCGTTGGGCTTTACCAACAACGACGGCGTTTCGGCTCTGGCGGCGGTAGTAGCGTATGGCATCATGGTGAAAACCATGGCTGTGGTTGCGCCGCTGGTTCTGCATTTACCTGCTGAAGAGATCGCCGCTAAACACCTTGCTGATACGGGTGTTCTCGGGGGGATTATCTCCGGTGCGATCGCAGCGTATATGTTTAACCGCTTCTACCGTATCAAACTGCCTGAGTATCTGGGCTTCTTTGCGGGCAAACGCTTCGTGCCGATCATTTCGGGTCTGGCCGCTATTTTTACCGGTGTGGTGCTGTCTTTCGTATGGCCGCCAATCGGTACGGCTATCCAGGCGTTCTCGCAGTGGGCGGCTTATCAGAACCCGGTTGTCGCGTTTGGCATTTACGGTTTCATCGAGCGTTGCCTGGTGCCGTTTGGTCTGCATCATATCTGGAACGTTCCTTTCCAGATGCAGATCGGCGAATACACCAACGCAGCGGGTCAGGTATTCCACGGCGACATTCCGCGCTATATGGCGGGCGATCCGACGGCGGGTATGTTGTCTGGCGGCTTCCTGTTCAAAATGTACGGTCTGCCGGCTGCGGCCATTGCTATCTGGCACTCTGCTAAACCGGAAAACCGCGCAAAAGTGGGCGGTATCATGATTTCCGCCGCGCTGACCTCGTTTTTGACGGGTATTACCGAGCCTATCGAGTTCTCCTTCATGTTCGTGGCGCCGATCCTGTACATTATTCACGCGATTCTGGCAGGTCTGGCATTCCCGATCTGTATTCTGCTGGGGATGCGTGACGGTACGTCGTTCTCCCACGGTCTGATCGACTTTATCGTGCTGTCCGGTAACAGCAGCAAATTGTGGCTGTTCCCGATTGTTGGCGCCGGTTATGCGATTGTGTACTACACCGTGTTCCGCGTGCTGATCAAAGCGCTGGATCTGAAAACGCCGGGTCGTGAAGACACTACTGATGACGCAAAAGCGGGCGCGACCAGCGAAATGGCGCCGGCTTTGGTTGCGGCGTTTGGCGGTAAAGAGAACATCACTAACCTGGATGCCTGTATCACGCGTCTGCGCGTGAGCGTAGCCGATGTAGCGAAAGTGGATCAGGCTGGCCTGAAGAAACTGGGCGCGGCAGGCGTTGTCGTCGCGGGTTCCGGCGTTCAGGCTATTTTCGGTACGAAATCCGATAACCTGAAAACGGAAATGGATGAGTACATCCGTAACAGCTAAGCAGTAATGATGTTGGGGAGAATTAAGGCAGCCATTCGGCTGCCTTTTTTAATGGCGCTTTATATGCCGCTCTCCGACAGTCTGTCAGAACTGATAATTGGCGGTGAGGCTGACGTTACGCGGCGCGCCGTAAACAATGGAACCATCAATATTGGTGTCGTAGGTTTTATCGAACAGGTTGTTGATGTTTCCCTGTACGGAGAAATTTTTCGTCACCTGATAGCGGGTAAACAGATCGACCAGCGCATAGCTGCCCTGTTCGGCGCGGAAAGTGCCGTACGGCGTCGTGGTATCTTTGTAAACCCGATTCTGCCAGTTCACGCCGCCGCCGACCGTCAGCTCCGGCATCGCCGGCAGACGATAGCGGGTGAATAACTTCACGCTGGTGCGCGGGAGATTAGGGTTCACGGCGTTACCTTCATTGTCCTCGGCAACATACCGGGTAGCCCCGAAAGTCATCTGCCAGTTATCGGTAATTGCGCCGTTCACTTCAAATTCGACGCCTTTGCTCACCGTTCCGTCAGTAGACTTCCAGGCAAACTCCCCATTACTGCCAGGGATGGGAATAGTGGTTGCCTGAGCGACGTTATTCTGCTCAATGCGGAACACGGACAACGTGGTGGTGAGGCGGCTGTTCATCCAGTCGGACTTCAGGCCCGCTTCATAGTTATTACCGGTAATCGGAGCCAGATATTGACCTGCTTTGTCACGTTTATTCTGCGGCTGAAAGATAGAGGTATAACTGGCATAAGCGGACCAGTTGTCGTTGATATCATAAATCAGCCCGGCATACGGCGTGGTATGGTTTTTCTCCATGCTGTAGGTCAGTGTATCAACACGCCAGTTGGTATAACGAGCGCCAAGAATCAGATGCAGCGGATCAGCCAGCGAAATGCGCGTAGCGGCATACAGCGATTTCATATGCGTGGTATCGTCCTGCGCCAGATTTTGTGGCGCCCAGTGGGTTTTGGGGAAATTACCGTTAAAGGCGCTGAAGTTGCCAATGTCGTCCGGAAAGACGTTCGCCCAGGCGCTAAAATAGCGGTTATTCTGCTTACTATAACTGCCGCCAAACATCATATTGTGCTGACGGCCAAACAGCTCATAAGCGCCATCGGCAAAGAGATCTATGGCATCTACTTTGCGCTTGCCGCTGTTCCAGCCCGTACCGCCGACCACGGGGTAGCTTGCGCCATAAGGACTCACCAGCGTACCTGTCTCTTTATCGACTAACGCATCGATATACATCATTTTACTGTCGAATTTGACCTCAGTATGGGTCGCATTCAGGGTCGCCTGCCAGCTTTCGGCAAAACGCTGCTTAAGCGTGACGAAGAATTTATTTATCTCTTTGTTGTTATAAGCCCAGTCCGGGGCGGTACTACGCGCGCGGTCATAGCTATTTTTGCTGCCATCGGTGTTCCAGCGCGGCAGACCGCCCCAGGTCGGGCTATTGACATCAATTTTTTGATATTCATAACCGGCTGAAAGGCCAGTGGTTGCACCCAGATCGGCATCGACAATTCCGGAAAAGAACGCTTTCTCACTGTTATAGCGGTCCAGCCAGGAATCATTATTCTGATAACCCGCCACGATGCGCCCACGGACATTGCCGTCTGCGGTGAGCGGACTTTGCAGATCCATGACGTAACGCTGCTTATTCCAGCTACCGTATTCTGTGGAGACGTTACCTTTGAACTCCCGACTGGTGGCGTGTTTACGAATCATATTTATTGAGGCAGAAGGATTACCGGTTCCGGTCATCAGCCCATTCGCGCCGCGAACCACCTCCACGCGCTCATACAGCGCGGTATCCGTTAGCGCATCGCCCAGATTCCAGCGGGACTCAAAATACGTTGGAATACCGTCAACCATATAGTTGTCAATTTCAAACCCGCGCGAGTAATAGCTGATGCGATCGGAGTCAGCCTGGCTTCCGCTGATCCCCAGCGTATTGGTCATCACCTCGCCCAGGGTTTGCAACTGCTGGTCTTCCATACGCTGTTGGCTGACAATACTGACCGACTGCGGGATATCGCGCTGAGTCATCGGCATTTTGGTGCCCGCTGCGGTCGTTTTCACGCTGTAATCCTGTTCTTCGCGGTTTACGGCGTCAGCGGTCGTCGCGCCCTCGACAATAACGGTATCCTCAGCCGCGAAGGCGACAGGCATAAATGCCATCGCCATACCCATAGCTAACAGCGACGGTGCGGCGGTGGACTGAAGGTGTTTGTCCCGGCGGTATTGAATGAAAGACATCTGAAAATCCTTGCTTGTTATTGGGGTAAGTTCAGGACGTATGACGTTGAACCTTTTCATTCTTTGCTAGTTAATGCGCATAAAAATGCAAATGAGAAATATACGCATTTGTATTAAATGTGTAAAACGGTATAAACAGGCAAACTAAAAATATTTTTTAAGCGTACAAAGGCGTCATGGCAGGGGGATATGGCGGTAAGTCCAGCATGTAGTCATTTTTCGCTTAATAAATCGTGGGTTAAAGTTGAAAGAGCGTCGGTAACTCGCTCATACTCTATACTCGCAGTATGGCTCGGCGTAGCATGTGCGCTGCAAGGGCTATTATGAAAAAGGAAAACGTCGTGGCAGAAGAAACTATATTCAGCAAAATTATTCGTCGTGAAATCCCTTCGGATATCGTTTATCAGGATGAGCTGGTCACCGCCTTTCGTGATATTTCACCGCAGGCGCCGACGCATATCTTGATTATTCCCAATATTCTGATCCCAACCGTCAATGACGTGACGGCGGAACATGAACAGGCGTTAGGTCGGATGATCACCGTGGCGGCGAAAATCGCCGAACAGGAAGGCATTGCCGAGGATGGGTATCGTTTAATCATGAATACCAACCGTCATGGGGGCCAGGAGGTTTATCATATCCATATGCACCTACTGGGCGGCCGCCCGCTAGGCCCGATGCTGGCGCATAAAGGCTTGTAAATATGATCAAAGGATGCATCGCGGTTTCTCTGGGCTTGCTGCTGCTTACCGGCTGCCGGTCACACCCTGAAATTCCGGTAAGCGACGCGCAGTCGCTGGTGATGGAGTCCACGGTTCTGGCGGCGGGGGTCACCGCAGAGCCGCCTGAACTGACGGCGTCTGATATCCAGCCATCAGCTTCTTCCCGCGTCTATAACGAAAGGCAAGAGCCCATAACCGTTCATTATCGGTTTTACTGGTATGACGCGCGGGGGCTGGAGATGCATCCGCTGGAGGCGCCGCGTAGCGTAACCATACCCGCGCGTTCGTCGGTAACGCTATTTGGCAGCGCCAATTATCTGGGGGCGCATAAGGTCAGGCTTTATCTTTATTTGTGAGGAGTGAATTTTGATGACAAAAATGCATCGCTACGCTGCCATTGCTGCGCTGGCGATATTTCTCTCCGGGTGTATGGCGCAACGTCAACCTGCGCCAGTTGAAGAGGTAAAACCAGCGCCAGAACAACCCGCGCAGCCACCACAGCCTCCTGTTGTGCCGTCTGTGCCAACCATTCCACAGCAACCGGGGCCGATCGAACATGAAGATCAAACGGGCCAGCCAGCGCCTAAGGTGCGCCACTATGACTGGAACGGCGCGATGCAACCGCTGGTCAGCAAAATGTTGCAGGCTGATGGCGTGACGGCCGGAAGCGTATTGCTTGTCGACAGCGTGAATAACCGGACGAATGGGTCGTTAAATGCGAACGAGGCAACGGAAACGTTACGTAATGCGCTGGCGAACAACGGTAAATTTACGCTGGTCTCCGTACAGCAACTCTCGATGGCAAAACAACAGTTAGGGTTGTCTCCGCAGGATAGTCTGGGAACGCGCAGTAAAGCTATTGGCATTGCGCGCAATGTCGGGGCGCAATATGTACTTTACTCCAGCGCATCCGGTAACGTTAACGCGCCTGCATTACAGATGCAGTTAATGCTGGTGCAAACGGGCGAGATAATCTGGTCAGGTAAAGGTGCAGTCCAACAACAATAATCCCTTAACGCGCGACGAGATCCTGTCGCGCTATTTTCCCCAGTATCGTCCCGCCGTCGCCGCATCGCAGGGGCTAAGCGGCGGGAGCTGTATTATTGCTCACGATACTCACCGTGTCGTGCTGCGTCGTCATCACGACCCCGACGCTCCACCAGCCCATTTTTTACGTCATTACCGCGCCTTATCCCAATTGCCGGCCAGTCTTGCGCCGCGAGCGCTTTTTTATACGCCAGGCTGGATGGCGGTAGAATATCTGCATGGTGTGGTAAATTCCGCTTTGCCAGATGCCGACGAACTGGCGGCCTTACTGTATCATTTGCATCAACAGCCGCGTTTTGGCTGGCGTATCGCGCTATCGCCACTATTGGCGCAGTACTGGTCGTGTTGCGATCCGGCAAGGCGTACGCCGTTTTGGTTGCGGCGGCTCAAACAGTTGCAAAAAAACGGTGAACCTCGCCCGCTGCGGCTCGCGCCTTTGCATATGGATGTCCATGGCGACAATATAGTATTAACGCCCGCTGGGTTGAGACTGATTGACTGGGAGTATGCCGGAGACGGCGATATTGCGTTGGAGCTGGCGGCAGTATGGGTTGAGGATGAACGCCAGCACCGACAACTGGCAGACGCTTATGCTGCGCGCGCGCGAATCGACGCCCGGCAGCTATGGCGACAGATACGATTATGGCACCCGTGGGTCATTATGCTAAAAGCAGGGTGGTTCGAATACCGCTGGCGACAAACCGGCGAGCAACAATTTATCAGGCTGGCCGATGAAACCTGGCGCCAGCTACGTATGAAAGGATAAGGAGAGCAGTGTGGGCCCAGTAATGTTGAATGTCGAAGGATGTGAGCTGGATGCGGAGGAGCGCGAGATACTGGCGCATCCGCTGGTTGGCGGGCTTATTCTGTTCACGCGTAATTACCATGACCCGGAACAGCTGCGCGAATTAGTGCGCCAGATTCGGGCGGCATCGCGTAACCATCTGGTGGTGGCCGTCGATCAGGAAGGCGGACGCGTACAGCGTTTCCGTGACGGGTTTACCCACCTGCCCGCGGCGCAATCTTTTTTTGCGCTGCATGGGCTGGAAGAGGGGGGGCGACTGGCGCAGGAGGCAGGGTGGCTGATGGCCAGCGAAATGATCGCGATGGATATTGATATCAGTTTTGCGCCAGTGCTGGACGTCGGGCATATCAGCGCGGCAATTGGCGAGCGCTCCTATCATGCCGATCCCGCAAAAGCGTTGGCAATGGCAACGCGCTTTATTGACGGCATGCATGACGCCGGGATGAAAACGACCGGTAAGCATTTCCCCGGCCACGGCGCGGTCACGGCGGACTCCCACAAAGAGACGCCGTGCGATCCACGTCCTGAAACGGACATCCGTGGCAAAGATATGTCGGTGTTCCGCACGCTGATTAGCGAGAATAAACTGGATGCGATTATGCCTGCCCACGTGATCTACCGCGCTATCGATCCACGCCCGGCAAGCGGTTCGCCGTACTGGCTGAAAACGGTGCTGCGTCAGGAGTTAGGCTTTGACGGCGTCATTTTCTCCGACGATCTGTCTATGGAGGGCGCGGCGATTATGGGCAGCTATGCTGAGCGCGCTCAGGCGTCGCTGGATGCGGGTTGCGATATGATTCTGGTCTGCAATAATCGTAAAGGCGCAGTCAGCGTGTTGGATAATCTGTCGCCGATCAAAGCAGAACGTGTTACACGTTTGTATCATAAAGGTTCATTTTCACGCCGGGAGCTCATGGACTCAGCACGCTGGAAAACAGCCAGCGCCCAGCTCAACCAGTTACATGAACGCTGGCAGGAAGAAAAAGCAGGTCATTAACTCGAGTTTTCGTGAGGGTGCCAGATGATTATTTATTTACACGGTTTTGATTCAAATAGTCCGGGCAACCATGAAAAAGTGTTGCAATTACAGTTTATCGACCCGGATGTTCGGCTGGTAAGCTACAGTACGCGGCATCCTAAGCACGATATGCAGCATCTGCTGAAAGAAGTGGACAAAATGTTGCAGTTGAATGTGGACGAGCGCCCTTTAATCTGTGGCGTGGGGCTGGGCGGTTACTGGGCGGAGCGGATTGGCTTTTTGTGCGATATCCGTCAGGTGGTTTTTAACCCGAACCTGTTTCCCTATGAAAACATGGAGGGGAAAATCGATCGCCCGGAAGAATATGCGGACATCGCCACAAAGTGCGTGACCAACTTTCGCGAAAAAAATCGCGATCGTTGTCTGGTGATCCTCTCGCGTCATGACGAAGCGCTGGATAGCCAACGCTCAGCGCAAGCGCTTCACCCGTATTATGAAATTGTGTGGGATGAGGAACAGACTCACAAATTCAAAAATATTTCGCCGCACTTGCAACGTATCAAAGCGTTTAAAACGCTGGGATAACGCCATCCGGCAATATGGCGTTATCAGTGACCGGATAACCAGCCTTGCGGCTGGTTTTTTTATGCTCAATTCTCGCAAACTGTCTATCTTTTCAGCATGAAAACTTGATGCACATCAATTTTGGTATGACCAATGCACCGTTCATGCTATTCTCATATCAGAAGCTTATTCTCATTAACGTAACTTGTTGTTAATTAAAGGCTATGCTAATAACTTTTAATTAACAATTGGTTAATAAATTTAAGGGGGTCACGTTGACTACACCATTAAAAAAGATCGTGATTGTCGGCGGCGGCGCTGGCGGGCTGGAAATGGCGACGCAGTTAGGCCATAAACTGGGGCGCAAGAAAAAAGCGAAAATCACGCTGGTAGACAGAAATCACAGCCATCTGTGGAAACCATTGCTGCACGAAGTGGCGACTGGCTCTCTGGACGAAGGCGTGGATGCGCTGAGCTATCTGGCTCATGCGCGTAATCATGGTTTCCAGTTCCAACTGGGGTCGGTGATGGATATCGATCGCGAAGCGAAAACCATCACCATTGCCGAGCTGCGTGATGAAAAGGGCGAACTGCTGGTGCCGGAGCGCAAAATCGCGTATGACACGCTGGTGATGGCGCTGGGCAGCACCTCTAATGATTTCAACACGCCGGGCGTGAAAGAGCACTGTATCTTCCTCGATAACCCGCATCAGGCGCGCCGTTTTCACCAGGAGATGCTGAACCTGTTCCTCAAGTATTCGGCTAATCTGGGCGCGAACGGTAAGGTCAATATCGCCATCGTTGGCGGCGGTGCGACGGGGGTTGAGCTGTCGGCTGAACTGCATAATGCGGTAAAACAGCTGCATAGCTATGGTTATAAGGGGCTGACCAACGACGCGCTGAACGTGACATTGGTTGAGGCTGGCGAGCGTATTCTGCCTGCGTTGCCGCCGCGTATCTCCAGCGCCGCGCATAATGAACTGACCAAACTGGGCGTTCGCGTGCTGACGCAAACTATGGTCACCAGCGCCGACGAAGGCGGTCTGCATACGAAAGAAGGTGAATATATTCAGGCCGATCTGATGGTGTGGGCGGCGGGTATCAAAGCGCCAGATTTTATGAAAGAGATTGGTGGTCTGGAAACGAACCGCATTAACCAACTGGTGGTGGAACCGACGCTGCAAACCACGCGCGATCCTGATATTTATGCGATTGGCGACTGCGCTTCCTGCGCACGTCCGGAGGGAGGTTTTGTGCCGCCTCGCGCTCAGGCGGCGCATCAGATGGCTACCTGCGCGATGAATAACATTCTGGCGCAGATGAATGGCAAACCGCTGAAAGCTTACCAGTATAAAGATCATGGATCGCTGGTCTCTCTGTCCAACTTCTCTACCGTGGGTAGTCTGATGGGGAACCTGACCCGCGGTTCAATGATGATTGAAGGACGTATCGCCCGCTTCGTGTATATCTCGCTATACCGTATGCACCAGATAGCGCTGCATGGATATTTTAAAACCGGCCTGATGATGCTGGTGGGCAGTATTAACCGCGTCATTCGTCCGCGCCTGAAACTGCATTAATTTCTCTGCGCCTCACCGGCTGCTCGCGCCGGTGAGCGCTTCTCCATCACTCGCTTCGGAGTTGTCCGAATCCTTCAGCTTTACCGCCTCATCCCGCATTTTTCATCCTCATTCCGATTGGCTTTGTTCGCATACTGGTTGCAAAATTGTTACCAATAGCAACGAAGGAGGAACTCCCGTGAATAAATCAATGTTGGCGGGTATAGGGATTGGCGTAGCGGCTGCGCTGGGTGTGGCGGCAGTGGCCAGTCTCAACGTATTTGATCGTGGTCCGCAATATGCGCAGGTGATATCGGCTAAACCGATTAAAGAGACGGTAAAAACGCCGCGTCAGGAGTGCCGTAATGTCACGGTCACGCATCGCAGACCGGTTCAGGACGAAAACCGTATTGCCGGCTCGGTGCTTGGCGCAGTAGCAGGCGGCGTGATTGGACATCAATTTGGCGGCGGTCGTGGTAAAGATGTGGCGACGGTCGTCGGGGCGCTGGGCGGCGGTTATGCTGGCAATCAAATCCAGGGATCAATGCAGGAAAGTGATACTTACACTACCACGCAGCAACGCTGTAAGACGGTGTATGACAAATCTGAAAAGATGCTTGGCTACGACGTGACCTACAAAATTGGCGATCAGCAGGGCAAAATCCGCATGGATAAAGACCCCGGAACGCAAATTCCCCTCGACGGCAATGGTCAACTGGTTCTGGATAACAAAGCATAAAAAAGCTGTACTCTGCAAGTTAGCCCCTCATTCGCTCAGGCTGAGGGGCTTTTTTTATCCGAAGCCGCGTCGTTCAGGACTTGAGCAGTTCAGGCCAGATGCGCAGGGTCGTACGCGTAATTTGCATCAGTTGTTCGAAGGTGGCTCCCTCGCGGGCGCTGATCGACATTCCCTGTAAAATACAGTTTATATATTCCGCGAGCACCTGCGGGTTACAGTGCGCCGGAATTTCACCGCGCTCCTGACGTTGGCGCAAAAACTGGATGAGCGTCTGTTCCTGCATGGCGTGGCGTGATTTTACCGTGCGAGCGATATCGCGCGAGGAGGCGGCGAGGGTGGCGGACGTATTAATCATAAAGCAGCCAGCCGGCGTGTCCGTACTGGTAAAGCAGGCGGCAATTTCTGTGAAGTAATCTTCCAGCGCCGATTCCACGCTTTTCTCTTCACAAAAGAGCTGGGCTTCGTGCTTTGAGGCAAAGCGAGTGATGTAGCGATCCAGGACAGCGCGAAATAATCCTTCTTTGTTAGTGAATTCCGCATAGAGAGTAGGCGCTTTCGCCCCGGTAGCCTCTACGAGATCGGCAAGCGAAGTTGCTTCATAGCCGTGCTGCCAGAAGAGAGTCATGGCCTTATCAAGCGCAGCTTCCCTGTCGAACACTTTTGGTCGGCCACGGCTTTTCTTCGCGCAACTCGTGGTATCCGTTGTCATGATGCCGTTGTACCTGTTTAAAGAGCGGTCTCTCTATTATAAAAACAAACCACTTCTGGCTCCAGAGTATTCATTAGAAAAATAAATCAATTCTATTCACATGAAAAATAACATCTTTATAAATTATATAACGATCATTATAAAAAGAAGTTGACGTGTGATGTAGATCACATCTATGATTAACTTATCGATCGTTAAGTTAATGCTTACGACACCCATTCATCTGCTAAAGGTCATCACTATGAAAAACGTAAAAACCCTCATCGCTGCTGTGGTACTGAGTTCGCTCTCATTCGCCAGCTTCGCCGCCGTTGAAGTTCAGGCAACGCCAGAAGGTCAACAGCAGTTTGGCACCATTTCCGCGAATGGCGGCACGAATCTGGGCTCGCTGGAAGATCAGCTGGCGCAAAAAGCGCAGGAGATGGGGGCGAAGTCTTTCCGTATTACCTCTGTTACCGGCCCGAATACCCTTCACGGTACGGCGGTAATCTATAAGTAAGCATTAACCCTCATTAATGCCGCTGCGATTGCCACAATAAAAAGAAAAAGCCTCGCGATGCATCGCGAGGCTTTTTTATCGGTCAGCTATTCACGCTTACAGCGACTGCGGTTTCGCCTCTGATTGACGGGTTACATCCACCGGCATTCCGGAGCGCACTTCCATAACATGTTCCATCACCGCGGCGTCGGTCTGCGGCGCGTCCTTAAAGGTTTGCATCGGGCCATTCAGCACAATCGGCAGCACCTGCGGATCGTCGCCTATATTTTTAGACAGCGGCTGATGAACTTCCACCAGTCGCACGCCGCCTGGCTCCACCGAGGCTTTAATCGGCGTATTGATAATATTCACTTTGGTTCCCGGCGTGACCTGACGGAACAATGTCTCTATATCACCGTCGCGCAGACGGATACAGCCGGAACTGACGCGCATACCAATGCCAAAATCGGCATTCGTGCCATGTAACAGATAGACGCCGCCGTAGGCCGCTAAACGAATCGCGTGATGCCCCATTGGGTTATCGGGACCGGCAGGCACCACGGCGGGGAGATCGATGCCTTGTGCTTTATAACGGGCGCGAATATTGGCGGTCGGCGTCCAGGTTGGATTGGCGCGTTTATCCGAAATGGTCGTCACCATCGTTGGCGTCAGGGTATCGCCGCCCAGTTGGCCAATCCCGATAGGGTAGACCGTGACCGTATTTTTCCCCGGTTGATAATAGTAAAGCCGTAATTCCGCGAGGTTAATGACGATACCTTCACGTGGCGCGTCCGGTAGCAGTGTTTGCAGCGGAATCGTCAGCACGCTGCCTGCGCGTGGCACGTAAGGATCAATGCCGGGGTTGGCCTGTAACAGGGCTAAAAAGCCCACGTTATATTTTTTGGCGATCGCCTCCAGCGAGCCGCCGTCGTCTTCAACGACATGGAATTTATTTTCTCCCACCAGTCGACTGCCGGGGGGCGGAAGAGGCCACGTATTTGCCTGCGCGGGAAGGGCAAGCATGATGGTCGCGGTAAGCGCAAACAACGCCCACCAGCGAGAGAGTCGCGTATTGTTGAACATTATAATAAACCCATGATTATTATGTGGTTATTTTTATAAAAGCGGAAATAAGAATTATGGCGGCTGGCTGTGTCTGGAACTGCAGGGAAGTGCAAAGAATTTGTAAAGATTAGGCCGGACGCAGGGTAATGACGCCCGGCCTGACGCTTATGCAATAGCGTTTTCTTCCAGTTGCTGCATGAACTGGCGTACCCAGTCTATACGCGTTTTACGTTCGCTTAAATCCTGAATAAACTTGAGGCGCGTCGGGCCATCCAGACGGAAATGCTGCGGTTGTTTTTGCAGCAACCCGATAAGCCAGGCAGGGTCAACGTGGTTTTTCTCGGCGAACTCAATCGTTCCGCCTTTCTCGTTACCCTCCAGTTTTCGGATGCCGAGCTTTTGCGCCTGTTGGCGCAGGCGGGCGATATCCAGCAGATTACGCGCTGGATCGGGCAGCAGGCCGAAGCGATCGATCAATTCCACTTTGATCTCTTCCAGCTCGTTTTCGTTCTTCGCGCTGGCAATGCGTTTATAGAATGACAGTCGGGTATTAACATCCGGAATAAAATCATCCGGCAGTAACGACGGCATTCGCAGCTCGACTTCCGTTTGCTGACTGGTGAGATCTTCCAGCGAGGGTTCGCGGCCTGCTTTCAGCGCATCGACGGCGTTTTCCAGCAGTTCCATGTAGAGTGAGAAGCCAATGGTTTCCATTGAGCCGCTTTGCTCTTCGCCAAGCAGTTCGCCCGCGCCGCGGATCTCCAGATCGTGGGTCGCCAGCGCAAACCCGGCGCCTAAATCCTCCAGCGACGCAATCGCCTCCAGCCGTTTTTGCGCATCGGTGGTCATAGCCTTAGGATGTGGCGTCAATAGCCAGGCGTAGGCCTGGTGGTGCGAGCGCCCTACGCGGCCACGCAACTGGTGCAACTGCGCGAGGCCGAAATGATCCGCGCGTTCAATGATGATCGTGTTAGCGGTGGGAATGTCGATCCCCGTTTCGATAATGGTAGTACACACCAGCACGTTAAAACGTTGATGGTGGAAATCGTTCATGACCCGTTCCAGCTCACGTTCGCGCATCTGCCCGTGGCCTATAGCGATTCGCGCTTCCGGCACCAGTTCCGCCAGCCGCTCTGCGGCTTTCTGAATATTTTCGACGTCATTGTACAAATAGTAAACCTGACCGCCGCGCAGGATTTCACGCAGAATCGCTTCCCTTACTACCAGGCTATCATACTCGCGGACAAAGGTTTTTACCGCCAGACGACGGGCAGGGGGGGTGGCGATAATGGAGAGATCGCGCATACCGCTCATCGCCATATTCAGCGTCCGCGGGATCGGCGTCGCCGTGAGCGTCAGAATATCGACATCGGCGCGCATCGCCTTAATTCGCTCTTTGTGGCGCACGCCGAAACGGTGCTCTTCATCGACAATCAGCAGGCCGAGGTCGCGCAGCTTCACATCGCTTTGTAGCAGTTTATGCGTACCGATCAGAATATCGATCTTACCCTCGGCGGCTTCCGCCAGGATTTGCGTCTGCTCTTTGGCGCTGCGAAAGCGGGACAGCATCTCAATGCGTACCGGCCAGTTGGCGAAACGGTCGCGGAAGTTGTCATAGTGTTGCTGCGCCAGCAGCGTAGTCGGCACCAGTACCGCCACCTGTTTATGGTTTTCCACCGCCAGGAACGCGGCGCGCATCGCCACTTCGGTTTTGCCGAAGCCGACGTCGCCGCACACCAGCCTGTCCATCGCCAGCGGTTGGCACATATCGCTCAATACGGCGTTAATCGCCTGTGCCTGATCGGGCGTCGTTTCAAACGGGAAGCTGTCGCAGAATAACTGATATTGCTCACGATCATGCTTAAAGGCAAAACCCTCTTTTGCCGCCCGTTGCGCATAAATATCCAACAGTTCCGCTGCGACATCGCGCACTTTTTCCGCCGCTTTCTGCCGGGCGCGCGACCAGGCGTCGCCGCCCAGTTTATGCAGCGGCGCACTTTCTTCCGCGCCGCCGGCATAGCGGCTAATCAGATGCAACGAGGAGACCGGCACATACAGTTTGGCGTCATTGGCGTAGGTGAGCATCAGATACTCACCCTTGATGCCGCCAGCCTCCAGCGTGGTCATGCCGGCATAACGCCCGACGCCGTGCTCCAGATGCACTACCGGTTGACCGACGTGGAGCTCCGCCAGGTTACGAATCAACGTATCCGGGTTGATCGTACGACGGGAATCCAGGCGGCGACGTGCAACCCGCTCACCCAGGAGATCGCTTTCACAAATCAGAGCCAGATTGCGTTGGGTGTCGATAAAACCATGTTCTGCGGCGCCAATCATCAGATAGCGTCCCGCATCCTGCGCCTCGTCCAGGCGTAATATCCGCTTCGGCGCGATTTTTATGCGAGCCAGGAGCTCTCCCAGAGCTTCGCGGCGTCCTTCGCTTTCCACCGAAAAAATCACCGGGCCGCTGAAAGATTCGAGGAACTTACGCAGCGCGTCCAGCGGCGCTTTCTGCTGCGCCTGGATAGCCAAATCCGGTAATTTCTGGAAACCGAGATTGGTATTGGCGGCTTTTTCCGGCAGATGGTCGGTTTTAAGCTGGAGGCGAGGCCAGCGTTTAAGCTCGGAAAAGAGCTCATCTACCCGTAGCCAGAGGGCTTCCGGCGGCAAAAGCGGGCGCATAGGATCGACGCCGCGATTTTCAAAACGCGCCAGCGTATCGGCCTGAAAGCGTTCGGCGCTGGTTTCCAGCGAGCCGGTATTCACCACCAGAGTATTGGCGGGGAAGTAGCTAAATAATGGCGGTAACGGTTCGCTGAAAAAGAGCGGCTGCCAGTATTCGATCCCGGCGGGCAGGGTGCCTTTGCTGACCTGCTGATAGATGTGCTCGGCGTCGCGTTTTACCTCAAAGGTATCGCGCCACTGGCTACGGAAAAGCTCAATAGCGGCTTTGTCGGTAGGAAATTCGTGCGCGGGCAACAAATTGATGGCCTCGACCTCCTCCAGCGTACGCTGGGTATCCGCGTCAAACAGACGCAGGCTGTCGATTTCATCATCAAAAAAGTCGAGGCGATAAGGCTGTTCGCTGCCCATCGGAAAGAGATCCAACAGCGCGCCGCGCGTCGCGTATTCGCCATGCTCCATCACCTGATCGACATGCCGATAACCGGCGCTGTCAAGCTGCGCGCGCAGAGCGTCGCGGGACAGCCGCTGGCCTTTTTTCATCACCAGCGCATGACCATGCAGATAGCTATGCGGACAAACGCGCTGCATCAGGGTGTTTACCGGTACAATCAAGACGCCGCGCTGCATTGACGGCAACTGGTAGAGCGTGGACAGGCGCGAAGAGATAATTTCCTGATGCGGGGAGAAGCTGTCATACGGTAGCGTTTCCCAGTCCGCCAGGTTCATGACCATCTGATCGGTAAACTGGCGGATTTCATCATGCAATCGCAGAGCATTTTGCATGTCAGGCGCTATGAGTACCACCGGACCGGCATGGCGTTCGGCTATCTCCGCCACCAGCGTAGCGCAGGCGGCGCCGGTAAGTTCGCCCAACTGGCGCTGATCGCCCGCTTTTGTCGGCAGCGTGTAACGTTGTTTTTCAGGCATAACGGTTGTCAGTATCTCTTTTTGTTTTACGCCGCACTCTACGCGTCACCCTTCAGGCTGCTTCATGGTTGGCTGCGCGCCGGGACAGCATGAAGGACTCAGGTATTCAGGGGCATATGACTGATAAGCAATGTTCTTTATTATCCGCGATCGTTGTTTATTAGCAAATTGAATCCGCCGGATAACACGTCGAACAGGTAAAGTATGAACATGTAAGTGACTTGATTTGTCGGCCTTTTTCAGAATAGCGCTGACGAACTCTTACGGTTCAGACATTTACGCATTCCGCTTTCGCTTATATACTCGGGACTTTGCTAACAGCAACCAGACGGATTACATGTATCAACCTGTCGCTCTATTCATCGGCCTGCGTTACATGCGCGGGCGTGCAGCAGATCGCTTCGGTCGCTTCGTTTCCTGGCTTTCCACTATCGGCATTACCCTGGGGGTGATGGCGCTGGTCACGGTATTGTCGGTGATGAACGGTTTTGAGCGCGAACTGCAAAATAACATTCTTGGTTTGATGCCTCAGGCCATCCTCTCTGCTGAACATGGTTCTCTTAACCCGAATCAGATGCCGGAAAAAGCGGTGAATCTGCAAGGCGTTAACCGTATTGCGCCGCTGACGACGGGCGATGTCGTACTGCAAAGCGCGCGTAGCGTTGCGGTTGGCGTGATGTTGGGTATCGATCCGGCGCAAAAAGATCCATTAACGCCGTATCTGGTCAATGTGAAGCAAAGCGAATTACAGCCGGGTAAGTATAATGTCATCCTCGGCGAGCAGCTCGCCGGACAGTTAGGGGTCAACCGCGGCGATCAGATTCGGCTAATGGTGCCATCTGCCAGCCAGTTTACGCCAATGGGACGCCTGCCCAGCCAGCGTCTGTTTACGGTGATTGGCACATTTGCCGCCAATAGCGAGGTCGATGGCTATGAAATGCTGGTCAATATTCAGGACGCGTCGCGTTTAATGCGCTATCCGGCAGGCAATATTACCGGCTGGCGTCTGTGGCTGGATGAACCGCTGCAAGTCGATACCCTCAGTCAACAGACGCTGCCGCAAGGCACGAAGTGGCAGGACTGGCGCGAACGCAAAGGCGAGTTGTTCCAGGCTGTGCGCATGGAAAAGAACATGATGGGATTGTTGCTGAGTCTCATCGTGGCGGTCGCGGCTTTTAACATTATTACTTCGTTGGGCCTGATGGTCATGGAGAAGCAGGGCGAAGTGGCGATTTTACAAACTCAAGGGCTGACGCCGCGACAAATTATGATGGTCTTTATGGTGCAGGGGGCCAGCGCCGGGATTATCGGCGCGCTGTTGGGCGCCGCGCTGGGCGCATTGCTTGCCAGCCAACTAAATAACCTGATGCCGATCATCGGCGCGTTTCTGGATGGCGCTGCGTTGCCCGTGGCGATAGAGCCATTACAGGTGATCGTTATCGCGCTGGTGGCAATGGCCATCGCGCTGCTTTCTACGCTTTATCCTTCCTGGCGCGCTGCCGCCACTCAACCCGCTGAGGCTTTACGTTATGAATAAGATCCTGTTGCAATGCGACAACCTGTGCAAACGCTATCAGGAAGGCACCGTACAAACCGACGTGTTGCACGATGTCAGCTTCAGTATCGGCGAAGGCGAAATGATGGCGATCGTCGGCAGTTCCGGTTCGGGTAAAAGTACGTTGCTGCATCTGTTAGGCGGGCTGGATACGCCTACCTCTGGCGATGTGATTTTTAGCGGCCAGCCGATGAGCAAACTCTCTTCTGCGGCAAAAGCGGAATTACGTAACCAGAAACTGGGGTTTATCTATCAGTTTCATCATCTCCTGCCGGATTTTACGGCGCTGGAAAACGTGGCGATGCCATTATTAATTGGCAAAAAGAAACCGGCGGAGATTGACGCTCGGGCGCGAGAAATGCTGCACGCCGTAGGGCTGGAGCATCGCGCAACCCATCGACCTTCGGAACTTTCCGGCGGTGAGCGCCAGCGTGTCGCGATAGCGCGCGCGTTGGTGAATAACCCGCGTCTGGTACTGGCGGATGAGCCGACCGGTAATCTGGATGCGCGTAATGCCGACAGTATTTTTGAGCTTCTGGGCGAGTTAAATCGTCTGCAGGGAACCGCGTTTCTGGTGGTGACTCACGATTTGCAACTGGCGAAACGTATGAGCCGCCAGCTTGAGATGCGCGATGGTCGCCTGACGGCGGAACTGAGCCTGATGGGGGCTGAGTAATGGCGTCGCCTTTATCATTATTAATTGGGTTGCGCTTCAGCCGTGGGCGGCGGCGCGGCGGTATGGTTTCGCTCATTTCCGTCATTTCTACCATCGGTATCGCGCTGGGCGTGGCGGTATTGATTGTCGGTTTAAGCGCGATGAACGGTTTCGAACGCGAGTTGAACAACCGTATTCTGGCGGTGGTTCCACACGGGGAGATTGAAGCGGTCAATCAGCCGTGGACTAACTGGCGTGAAGCGCTGGCAAAAGTGCAGAAGGTGCCGGGCATTGCCGCCGCCGCGCCGTATATCAATTTTACCGGCCTGGTAGAGAGCGGGGCGAATTTGCGCGCCATTCAGGTTAAAGGCGTCGACCCTAAGCAAGAGCAGCAGCTTAGCGCGTTACCGTCATTTGTGCAAAATCACGCCTGGGATCATTTCAAAGCGGGCGAACAGCAGATCATTATCGGCAAAGGTGTCGCCGATGCGCTGAACGTGAAACAGGGCGACTGGGTGTCCATCATGATCCCCAATGCGAATGCCGACCATAAGCTGCTCCAGCCCAAACGCGTGCGTTTGCATGTCATCGGGATTCTGCAACTGAGCGGCCAGCTCGATCACAGCTTCGCCATGATCCCGCTTGAGGATGCGCAGCAGTATCTGGATATGGGGTCCAGCGTTTCCGGTATCGCGCTTAAAGTCCATGACGTGTTTAATGCGAACAAACTGGTGCGTGACGCGGGTGAGGTGACTAACAGCTATGTCTACATTAAGAGCTGGATCGGCACCTACGGCTATATGTATCGCGATATCCAGATGATTCGCGCCATTATGTATCTGGCGATGATTCTGGTGATCGGCGTGGCCTGTTTTAATATCGTTTCCACCTTAGTGATGGCGGTAAAAGACAAAAGCGGCGACATTGCGGTATTAAGAACGCTGGGGGCGAAAGATGGTTTGATTCGTGCCATTTTCGTCTGGTACGGACTACTGGCGGGCTTGCTGGGCAGTTTGATTGGCGTGGCGATCGGCGTTGTTGTTTCGCTTCAGCTTACCGCCATTATTAATGGGATTGAAAAGGCGATCGGGCATCAGTTTTTGTCCGGCGATATCTATTTTATCGACTTCCTGCCATCCGAATTACATTGGCTGGACGTTGTTTACGTACTGGTCACGGCGTTGTTGTTAAGCTTACTGGCGAGCTGGTATCCGGCGCGGCGGGCGAGCAACATTGACCCTGCGCGAGTATTGAGCGGCCAGTAATCGCGGAATATAAAAACAAGGAGCGGTGATGTATTACGGGTTTGACATTGGCGGAACAAAGATTGCGTTAGGCGTATTTGACTCAACGCGGCGGCTGCAGTGGGAAAAACGGGTTCCCACGCCCCATACCAGCTATAGCGCCTTTTTAGACGCCGTGTGCGAACTGGTCGCGGAAGCCGACCAGCGATTTGGCGTAAAAGGGTCGGTAGGGATTGGCATACCCGGTATGCCGGAAACCGAAGACGGCACGCTGTACGCCGCGAATGTCCCGGCAGCCAGCGGTAAGCCGTTGCGCGCCGATCTCAGCGCCCGACTGGATCGCGATGTGCGTCTGGACAATGACGCTAACTGTTTTGCCTTGTCCGAAGCCTGGGATGATGAATTCACGCAATATCCTTTGGTTATGGGGCTTATCCTCGGCACCGGCGTCGGCGGCGGCCTGGTGCTAAACGGGAAGCCGATTACCGGTCAGAGCTATATCACCGGCGAGTTTGGTCATATGCGTTTGCCGGTTGACGCGCTAACGTTGATGGGGTTTGATTTTCCTCTCCGCCGTTGTGGATGCGGTCAGATGGGCTGCATTGAGAATTATCTGTCCGGGCGCGGGTTTGCGTGGCTATATCAGCATTATTATGATCAATCGCTGCAGGCGCCGGAGATTATCGCGTTGTGGGAGCAGGGCGATGAGCAGGCGCACGCGCATGTTGAGCGCTATCTGGATTTACTGGCGGTTTGTCTGGGGAATATACTGACGATTGTCGATCCCGATTTATTAGTGATCGGCGGCGGACTATCGAACTTTACGGCAATAACAACGCAACTGGCGGAAAGACTGCCGCGCCATCTCCTCCCTGTTGCCCGCGCGCCGCGCATTGAGCGTGCGCGGCATGGGGATGCAGGTGGGATGCGCGGTGCTGCTTTTTTACATCTTACCGACTAATCAAAAAAAGAGGTTGTTATGCAGTCGCGTCGGTTTCATCGATTAAGCCGCTTTCGTAAAAATAAACGTCTGTTGCGTGAACGTCTGCGCCAGCGGATCTTTTTCAGAGACAGAGTGGTGCCGGAAATGATGGAAAACCCAAGAGTATTAGTCCTTACAGGTGCAGGAATTTCTGCAGAGTCTGGTATTCGTACGTTTCGCGCGGCGGATGGCCTTTGGGAAGAGCATCGGGTTGAAGATGTGGCGACGCCGGAAGGATTCGCCCGTAATCCGGGGCTGGTGCAGACATTTTATAATGCCCGCCGTCAGCAGCTTCAACAGCCGGAAATACAACCCAATGCGGCGCATCTGGCGTTAGCGAAGCTTGAAGAAGCGCTTGGCGATCGCTTTTTGCTGGTGACGCAAAACATCGACAATTTGCATGAACGCGCGGGCAATCGCAACATCATTCATATGCATGGCGAGCTGTTGAAGGTGCGCTGTTCGCAAAGCGGCCAGATTCTGGAATGGAACGGCGATGTGATGCCGGAAGATAAATGTCACTGCTGCCAGTTCCCGGCGCCGCTACGTCCGCACGTGGTGTGGTTTGGCGAGATGCCGCTTGGCATGGATGAAATTTATATGGCGCTGTCGATGGCGGATATTTTTATCGCCATTGGCACATCCGGTCATGTCTATCCGGCTGCGGGTTTTGTGCATGAAGCAAAACTGCACGGCGCACATACGGTGGAACTGAATCTTGAGCCAAGCCAGGTCGGCAGCGAGTTTGAAGAGAAGCACTACGGCCCGGCAAGCCAGGTTGTGCCGGAATTTGTTGATAAATTCCTGAAAGGGCTGTAGTGCTGTTTGCCCGGTAACGCCTTATCCGGCCTACATTTCACGTTACGTTCATCTGTAGGCCCGACAGGCGCTTTGGCTGAATTAGCGTCCTGCTTTTAGCTTCTGATAATACTCTTCATAAATGGCGCTGGCGTCGCCGACATCGTTTTGCCACTCGCCTTTGCTGATGGTTTGCGCATCCGGATAGAGCGACTTATCATTGGCGACCTCCGGGCTTAACAGCTTACGCGCCGCCAGGTTGGGGGTAGGGTAGCCGATGGTTTCTGCCACCTCTTTCGCGACGTCAGGACGCAGCAGGAAGTTGATTAGCTTCAGCGCGCCCTCTTTATTTTTCGCGTTCGCCGGAATAGCCAGGCTATCCATCCAGAAAATACCGCCTTCTTTCGGCCAGACGACCTCCAGCGGCGTGCCAGCCTGACGAGCAACGAAGGCCGAACCGTTCCACACCATCCCCAGGTTGACTTCCCCTTCCATATACGGATTCGCCGGATTATCGGAGTTGAAGGCCGCTACGTTCGGCATCAGTTTTTTCAACTCTTCATATGCCGCTTCGATCTCTTTCGGATCGGTAGTGTTACCGGAATAACCTAGCTTGCGCAGCGCCATCTGGAAGACTTCTCGCGCATCGTCGGTTAAAAGCAGGCTGTTTTTATATTCCGGTTTCCACAAGTCAGCCCAGCTGGTAATGGTTTTTGGATCGATAGCATCGCTGTTCACGCCAATCGCCGTTGCGCCCCAGATATACGGAACAGAATAATCGTTGTTGGGGTCAAACGGTTTGTTGAGCATTTCCGGATCGAGGTTGTGGAAATTGGTTAATTTCGACTTATCGATCTTCTGGATCATGCCTTCTTTGCGCATTTTGTCGACATAGTATGTAGAAGGAACAACCAGGTCATACGCGCCATCTTTATAGGTTTTGAGTTTGGCATACATGGTTTCGTTCGACTCGTAGGTCGAATAAATCACCTTAATGCCTGTCTCTTTAGTGAACTGTTCCAGCAGGCCCGGCGGTACATACTCAGTCCAGTTATAGAAATAGAGCGTGTCGTTGTCGGAGGCATGAGCGGCACTCATACCCAGCGCCAGGGCGCCCGCCGCGAGCAGGTGGCGTGACCATTTTTTCATTTAACGTCCCCTGAATTACGGGCCTTATCGGCCCTTGGTTTTATCACGAGCAATAAGCTGGCTGGCAATGACCATTACCAGAGACAGCACCAATAAAACGGTCGCCAGCGCGTTCACTTCTGGTGAAACGCCGACTTTTACCATGGAATAAATCTTTAAGGGTAAAATTTCATAGCCCGGCCCGGTGACAAACGACGAGACCACTACATCGTCCATCGACAACGTAAAGCTCAGCAACCAGCCCGCCGCCACCGCCGGCATCGCCAGCGGCAGAATGATTTTGCGTAAAATCGTTACCTCACTGGCCCCCAGGTCTTTTGCGGCTTCCAGCATTCTGACATCAAAGCCTTTCAGGCGCGAATAGACCGTGACGACCACAAACGGCAGGCTAAAGGTGATGTGCGAGAACAGCAACGACCAAAAGCCCAGTTGAATGCCGAGTAACATAAACAGCACCAGCAGGGAGATCGCCATCACGATATCCGGCGACATCATTACTACAAACAGCATCCCGCTGACGAATGGCTTCCCGCGAAAGCGGTAGCGATAAAGCGCCACCGCGGTTAACGAGCCAATCAACGTGGCGAAGGTCGCTGAAAAAATCGCCATCGTCAGTGAATGTTGAGCGGCCTGCAACAGACTGTCGTTATTGACCAGGAGTTCGTACCATTTAGTGGTAAAGCCCTGCCAGTTAATGCCGAACCGCGAACTGTTGAAGGAGTTCACGATCAGAATAATGATGGGAATATACAGATACGCATAGATGGCAGTCATGAAACCGCCACGGAGCAGCCGACCGATCATTCAAGTTCCACCTTCTTATTCAGAGGATGGGGTGCTTTTAGAGTATTGAAAATGATCAATTTTTTCTCTTCTCCAAAATCTCTCCAAAACGTCTCGCGGTTATCAGCAGCCAGGAAGAAGCAAGCTGCCGCTTGAAGCCGCGAATTTTACAACAAATTGCCAGACGAGCGGGAAAAAAAGGCCATTTAAATGACTATTCTCATCCGATCCGGTCATATGCGGCATTATTGCACCAGGCAAGAGGTTACTCTGTAGGCAAACATGGAGTACGTGAGTAAACCCTGAACGTGACGTTTGAGAAAGCGTCGTCTGATTTTATAAAAAACAACATAAACAGCCGCTTTGTTGTTCTGAGCGAACGTGTAGCGTGGTTAACTGTTCTTCCGCCATTTTTTGTATAGCCTGGGGGGCTATTCTAAAAATGGCGTGAAAAAACTGATCAGAGATGGCTTCGATTATCTCAGCTAACATGCTTAGGCTGGCGCTGGGATCCGTTACGAGGAACGCCTGAAACGTCTTATCCGCCAGTAAAACCTCTTCTACCATTTTTTCAATAGGTATGTGGGTATGCGGTGGTGGTATTTCAAGCTGTTTTAAGCCACACATCGTCATTGTTTCTAAAAATGCGTTTTGCTGAGTACTTTCGGATATATTCGCATGCTGTAAAATGCGCGTTGTCTTTTCAATCCCAGACTGAATTTTCGCTGCCAGGTAGGTTACCTTTTCTTGCGTTTTCCACTCATCTAAATTTCCTTTTCTCCATTCAGAATATAAATACCCCTCTATGTTGTCTAATGGAACCGATAATGTCGGCGCGCCAGCAGGATTGAGACATAATGTCGAAGGGAGGGGGTAATCTACGATGTCGCTATATCTTGTATTAATCATGGCCGTCATTTGTGGATGCGATTTTAAAATATCCGGGCGATCTTTCATTAAAAAATAAAGATTCCCCATGACTTTACAGCTAAAGGTATCGGTATTTTGAGTGATACGTAACAATTCGTTCTCTTCGTTTTGATCCATGATGCGAAGAATAATAGTGTCATCATTTTCATTAGGATTATAAACCTGAAATCTATCTCTTTGTGATGCGCAGGCTAACTCTTTTAACTCAAAAAAAATCTCTGTAAGCCGCTCTCGTGTGGGGGTGCGATCGGCAAACAACATCTCATGTAGACAACTGTCCGCTTTTGCTTTGCCAGTAGAAAAAAAGAAGTCTTTAATTTTTTCCCATAAAACTTTCCACCATGCTTCTTTCGTATTCCTTGGGGTGTTGGTAAGGATTTCACTTTTTAAAAAACCATTCCCTATAGTAATCGGCATATTAATCTCACTTATACTGGAGTAAAAATGACTACATAATTGATTAAATCGACCCTTTTTATCTCAACTGCGGGCGCATCGGATGTAATATAATTTTTAAAAGAGACTGGCAATCAGTATAAAACCTGAGAGCTTCGCGTATAAACGCATTACTGTCTGTGATAGCGTCGGTACAGGTAAAAGTAAAAGAAGGCCTGGCGCGGATGATGTTGTAGATTTGCAATACTGGCGGCAACTGCTTTCATGCGTTTTTTATGCCGGAGGCATGAAGTTTACCCTTGAATAAACTTCATGCCTGGATGCGTGTGGATTTGTTAGCGTTGCGCAATTAATCGCTTATATCACTCACCTTCTTATTCAATAAGCGGGAAGCCCGCCAGTAAATCAACAGCATGAGTCCCATCACAATGGTCAGCGTAATGCTGGTAGCCGCGCCAAACGGCCAGTCGCGAATATTCAGGAACTGTACCTTAATGACGTTACCAATCAGCAGGTTTTTCGCGCCACCCATTAAATCGGAGACGTAGAACAGGCCCATTGCCGGTAGCATCACGAGCAGGCAACCGGCGACAATGCCCGGCATGGTTAATGGAATAATGATGCGGATGAACGTTTGCATTTTACTGGCGCCGAGATCGCGTGCGGCCTCCAGTAGTGGTTTGTCGAGCTTCTCAATGCTGGAGTAGAGCGGCATGACCATAAACGGCAGCAAAATGTAAACCAGGCCGATAATAACGGCGCTCGGGGTGAACATGATGCGAATCGGCGTATCAATCACGCCCAGCCACAGCAGGAATTCATTGAGATAACCTTTAGTGCTCAGGAATATTTTCAACCCATAGATGCGGATCAGTGAGTTGGTCCAGAAAGGAACGATCAGCAAAAACAGCAATAACGGACGTATCTTTTCCGGTAACTTCGCCAGAAACCAGGCAAAAGGATAGCCTAGCACCAGGCAGGAGAGGGTGGCGATCAGCGCCATATTCAGAGAGTGCAGGAGCACTTCAAAATAGAGCGGATCGAGCAGGCGTGCGTAGTTATCCAGCGTAAAGACCATCTTAACGAAACTGGCGTCGTCACGGGTCAGAAAGCTGGTGCCAATGATCATCAGGTTGGGCAGAAAAACAAACAACACAAGCCAACCGACGATAGTGACAATCACTACATTCTGGAATTTACTTGTGTTCTTCATCAGCCAGTACGACCTCCCAGCTTTCTACCCAACTAATGGCCATTTTTTGGTCAAGTGAATGGTCGAAGTCAGGATCGTCTTCGTTGAAGAATTCGCTGACCATCACCATTTTGCCATTTTCCAGTTCAACCACCGACTCCAGCGTCATACCTTTATAATTGCGCTCGCGCACGTAGCCGATAAGCCCTTCGATGTGGTTATCATCGTTGATCTCTTCGACGCGTAGATCTTCCGGTCGCAGCAGGACGTTCAGTTTTTGGCCTGGTTCGACAGCGAAATTGACGTATATATTGCACTCCCGACCTTCTACGCTGGCGCGGACGCGCTGTTCATCAAGCCGTTCAATGACGGTTGCGTCAAAGCGGTTAATTTCGCCGATAAAACCGGCGACAAACAGGTTTTTTGGCTCTTCATAGATTTCACGCGGCGTGCCGTCTTGCTCAATCACGCCATTACGCATTACCACGATACGATCGGACATGGTGAGCGCTTCTTCCTGATCGTGAGTGACAAAAACAAACGTGATACCGAGTTTACGCTGTAATGCTTTAAGCTCGTTCTGCATTTGTTTGCGCAATTTATAGTCCAGCGCGGAGAGCGATTCATCCAGTAATAACAGGCGAGGTTTATTCACCACCGCGCGGGCGATAGCCACACGCTGCTGCTGTCCGCCGGAAAGCTGGTGCGGTTTACGTTGTGCAAACTCTTCAAGCTGCACCATACGCAGCGCATCGGTCACGCGGGGCGCAATCTCGGTGGCTGGCGTTTTTTGCATCCGTAAGCCAAACGCGACATTTTCAAACACCGTCATATGCGGAAATAAAGCGTAGCTTTGAAATACGGTGTTCACATAACGATTTTCGGCGGGAACGTGGGTGATATCCTGGTTATCCAACATGATATGCCCGGCATCAACGGTTTCCAGGCCGGCAATCAGGCGAAGAACGGTTGTTTTACCGCAGCCGGAAGGGCCAAGCAGCGTGAGGAATTCGCCATTGTTAATGGTCAAATCCAGTTGTGAAATGACCTCTTTGCCATCGAAACTTTTGCTAATTCCCGACAAAAGCACCAGCGGTGAAAGCGAACGCGGTTGTTTATTCAATTTCTTACTCTGTCCCATGTAAACGCAACGGATGGCTGACCGCTGCGGGGTTTGTGGTTAACCACCTTAATCACTCTTAATGAGGGCGGTCATTCTACGGCAAACCACTGTGATCGCCAATCCTTGTTGCGAATTACTGACTTAGCTTTATAGTCAGAAAGCGTGTCAAAGTGAAATATTCTTGTTTGCAGGGATAAAAGTGACCTGACGCAATATTTGTCTTTTCTTGCTTATTAATAATGTTGTCACGAAAAGTGAGGGTGACTGCATGGATAAACTACTTGAGCGTTTTTTACACTACGTATCGCTGGATACCCAATCAAAGTCGGGTGTTCGGCAGGTTCCCAGCACTGAGGGGCAGTGGAAGTTACTACGTTTGCTCAAACAGCAGCTCGAAGAGATGGGGCTGGTTAACATTACATTAAGTGAAAAAGGGACGTTGATGGCGACGCTCCCGGCCAATGTTGAGGGGGATATTCCCGCCATTGGTTTTATCTCCCATGTGGATACCTCTCCGGATTTCAGCGGTAAAAACGTTAACCCGCAGATTGTCGAGAATTATCGCGGCGGCGATATAGCATTAGGGATTGGCGATGAGGTGTTGTCACCCGTGATGTTCCCGGTACTGCATCAATTACTGGGACAGACGCTGATTACTACCGATGGTAAGACATTGCTGGGCGCGGACGATAAAGCCGGCGTTGCGGAGATCATGACCGCGCTGGCGGTGCTGAAAGGTAATCCTATTCCCCACGGCGACATTAAAGTGGCGTTTACGCCTGACGAAGAGGTAGGGAAAGGCGCGAAGCACTTCGATGTTGAGGCCTTTGGCGCGCAGTGGGCCTATACGGTCGACGGCGGCGGCGTGGGAGAACTGGAGTTTGAAAACTTCAATGCCGCCTCGGTGAATATCAAAATCGTCGGCAATAACGTGCATCCTGGTACGGCGAAAGGCGTGATGGTCAATGCGCTGTCGTTGGCGGCGAGGATTCACGCGGAAGTGCCGGCGGATGAAGCGCCTGAAACCACCGAAGGTTACGAAGGGTTTTATCATCTGGCCAGCATGAAAGGCACCGTTGATCGGGCCGAAATGCACTACATCATTCGCGATTTCGACCGTAAGCAGTTTGAAGCGCGTAAACGCAAAATGATGGAGATTGCCAAAAAAGTCGGTAAGGGACTGCATCCGGACTGCTATATCGAGCTGGTGATAGAAGACAGTTATTACAATATGCGCGAAAAAGTGGTTGAACATCCGCATATTCTCGATATCGCCCAACAGGCGATGCGCGACTGTCATATTACGCCGGAGATGAAACCGATTCGCGGCGGTACAGACGGGGCGCAACTGTCGTTTATGGGCCTGCCGTGTCCTAATCTCTTTACCGGCGGATATAACTATCATGGTAAACATGAGTTTGTGACGCTGGAGGGGATGGAAAAAGCGGTACAGGTGATTGTACGTATCGCGGAGCTGACGGCGAAGCGCGGCCAGTAGCGAATGTTACGCATTGTGGTGAAGCGTTTTATTATTTATGGCGGGATATTTTCCGCCATAAATTTTTCTGCCTGGAGCGCCGAATATCCGCCTTCCTGGTCTCAGCGCCAGCAACAATCTGCAGCATGTTTTATGACCGGCGATGAAACCTGCATAACGTTTATTGATGATGCGGTGAGGCTGGCCTCGCGGCAATATGGCAAACGCTCAATACAGCTTGTTCGTAGCCTGCTATTACAAAGCGATATTTATCAATGGCTGGGTAAACCTGAATTAACGCCGCAAATGCTGCTGCGAGCGCGGGCAATCATGAAAACATTTCCGGCGGGCACTTATCCGGGCGATCGGGCCGATATGTTTGAACACCTGGCGGCCTTTAATGTTTACAGTGACGATCGCCATATAGAGTATTCATCTACAGAGCAGTGGCGATACGAGATCAAGGTTGATTACCGTCAGCGGATAGCCTGGCAAGAGCAGGCATTAACGTGGCGTCTTAAAGACAAAAAGGCATCGACGGAGGCATTGGTTTATACCTTAAACAGGATGCGCGACGCTTATTCTGATGCGCTGGAAGAGCGGGATGTCGAATGTGATAGTGCGCGTAAAGCCTATTATTTGGCGAAGGTAGACGCAACGGAGCGGCAGTGGCTGAGCGTTATTTTACGAGATAAAACCTGGGATAATCGTGAGCGCGTCGCCTCTTTTTTGCAGCAGAAAGCGGATATTGCTTATAATGCAGGGCATATTAGCGAGGCGATTAATGCGCTAAGTCAGGCGCTAAAAATTGAGCAAACGCTTTATGGCGCCGAATTCGGCGAAATGACGGTTGACAGCAATAATCTTGCTGGCTTTTATGCACAGGGCCATCATTATAAGGAAGCGAAAGATCTCTACCTTAAACTTATCGCGTATTACCAGAGCCGTTTAACACCAATGGCGACGGTAATATCACGATTACGCTTTTATTTGCCCGAAAACATCGACCTGGACAGTACCTCCCTCTATCTCCCATTGCTGGCAGAATATAAACGTCGGCAGTCTGACGTATCAATGGTGTTGCATGGTATTTCGCTGCTTTATCAGAATAATCAACAGTTTGAACAAGCAAAATACTTTGCGGAACGCGCCTTTACGCTTGATGCCGTAGCTTATCCAGCAAAGATGCAGTATGAACGATTACAGCAATTGGCTAATATTGCCGAAGGTCTTGGCGATAACGTACTGGCGCGACGTTACCGGCAAATGTCATTTCGCCATCGAATGGCCCACTCGATTTACCCAAGCGATCCGCAATATAACGATTTCGCCAAACCTGGCGGCGATCGTTGTGGATAGTTTGCGTCAGCCCGGCGGTCGCCGGGCATTGCGATGTTCTTATCCTTCGAAGAACCAGTACCCGCTATTCACCAGCGCCGCCAGCATGGCGAGGAAGGACGGGTCTTCCAGCGCATCGCCGAAGTTTTCAGCGGTTAGTGCAATATGACTGGCGAGCGCCTCCAGAGCGGGGCGATGCGGAGAGTCTATTTTTTCGCCATTCGCATAGACCTCATCGCCGATGCGCAATACGCGAAGCCCGCCGAGACGTACTAATACCTCGCCTTGCTTTAAGGCATCGTAAATCTCATCAGGCTGATACGGCGGCTCCGGCGGCGCAATATCCAGTTCGTGGCGTGACTGAGAGAGAAACTCGCCAAGCCACTGTTGGAAATGCGCGGGTTCATTGATCAAATCGAGCATCATATTACGCAGTTTATCCATCTCCTGCGGCAGGATATCCGCCGGATGCTTGCGGGACGGCATATCCGGATCGCTGTAGTATGTATTGCCCAACTCCCGTTGCAGGACGTAATCGGCAAAACCGCTGATCAGCTCACGGCTATTGGGCGCGCGAAAACCAACCGAATAGTTCATGGCGTTTTCCAGCGCATAGCCTTCATGCGGGAATCCTGGCGGAATATACAGAATGTCGCCCGGCTCCAGCTCTTCATCAATAATGGCCTCGAACGGATCGACTTGTAACAGGTCGGGATGCGGGCAGTGCTGACGCATTTGCAGCTTTTCGCCCACGCGCCAGCGACGGCGACCGGTTCCCTGGATAATAAACACATCATACTGATCCAGATGCGGGCCAACGCCGCCGCCGGGGACGGAAAAGGAGATCATCAAATCGTCGATACGCCAGTCCGGCAGAGCGCGGAACGGGCGCATCAGCGCGGCGGTGGGTTCATGCCAGTGGTTTACCGCCTGTACCAGCAGCGACCAGTTGCTCTCACCCAGATGATCGTAGCTTTCGAAAGGGCCATGGCTGACCTGCCATTTGCCATCCTGATGGCTAACGAGACGGCTGTCGATTTCGCTTTCCATCGCCAGCCCCGCCAGCTCATCCGGCGAGAGCGGATCGATAAAGTTGCTAAACCCACGTTTTAACACCACCGGGCGTTTTTGCCAGTGGCGTTCAAGAAAGTCGGGCCAGTTAAGAGTTAATTGGTATTCCATGTTAAGTATCCGCAGGCTGGTATCTGACACCGATTATAACGGATGCTTAACGAGATGCGTGGAAGAACGCACAGAAATGTTTATTCCTCTTTCTGAGTGGGATGCTGTCGGCCAAAAACGACCTCCATACGGGCGCCGCCGAGCAGACTGTCGCTGGCAATGATCTGCCCGGCGTATTGTTCCGTAATCTCGCGTGCGACAGCCAGCCCTACGCCTTGTCCTGGTCGCAGGGTATCGGCGCGCTGACCGCGATCAAACACCAGGGAACGTTTGCTGTGGGGTATGCCTGGGCCGTCATCTTCGACGAAAATATGCAAATGATCGTCGGTCTGGCGAGCCGAAATCTCGACAAACTCCAGGCAATATTTACAAGCGTTGTCCAGTACGTTGCCCATTACTTCGACAAAGTCGTTTTGCTCGCCGACAAAACTGATCTCTGGTGAAATATCCATACTGATATTCACCCCTTTACGCTGATAAACTTTATTGAGCGCAGAAATCAGGTTATCTAACAACGGCGCGACGGGATGCAGTTCGCGGCTTAACAACACGCCGCTACCGCGCATACTGGCGCGATGCAGATAATAGCCGATCTGTTGGGAAATCCGGCTGATCTGTTCCAGCATCACTGGTTCAGCTTTGCTGACGCTCATCTTTTCGTTGCGTAAAGAGCGTAACGTACTCTGCAAAACCGCGAGCGGCGTTTTTAAACTGTGCGTCAGGTCGGTCAGGGTCGTGCGGTATTTGTTATAACGTTCGCGCTCGCTTTTGAGCAGTTGATTAAGGTTGCGCACAAGGCTGGTCAGCTCACGCGTCGTCTCCGGATTGAGCATTTCGCGATGATGATCTTCAAGCTCGCGCACCTCCCGCGCCAGCGCCTCGATAGGGCGTAAGCTCCACCAGGCGGCGATCCACAGTAAAGGAATGACTAACAGTAAATTGGCGGCCAGCACGTATACGAACCAGCTCCACACCATATACGAGCGTTTTAGCTCTATCGGAATGGTATCGACCACCACGATGGTTAACTGCGGCATCCGCGCTGTGGCAGGATAAATATTTACCGCTACCGAGTGGGTCATCTCCGCATCATCGTCATCTTCACGTACTTCTTTGAGTTTTTCCTGCGCGGAATGGTCTTCGCTCAACAGCGTGCTGGTGGCGTCTACGTTGGTTTCAATTTCATGGAAGCCGTTCGTTTTTAACCATTCCGGTTGAATGCTTTTAATCAACCAGGGGATGTTGCGCTGCGTCCATAATAATTTGCCCGTTTCATCGTAAATAAGGGTCATGGTCGGGCTTTGCATGTCCAGATTTTCAGGCAGCTCAACGCTGATTTTATTATTTTCCCATTTGGCGAGGGTATAAAACAGGTTGCTTTCGCCGCGCAGTAGACGAAAGGTGGTTTTATCAAAACTTACGCTATAGCCGACCAGCGCCACTATGCCATATGCCAGAGAAAGCACCAGCACGACGCCGGCTGTCGCCAGCAAAAAACGAACCCGCAGCGACAGCGGCAGAAAATGGCGAGCAAATTTATTCATTAGCGCAATTCAAAAAGATATCCTTGTCCGCGTACGGTGGTAATGACATCGTGCGGATACTGGGCCTGTATTTTTTTCCGCAGACGCCCCATGAGAACATCAATGGTATGACTTTCCCGCAGTTCCGCATCCGGATACAGCTGAAGCATCAGCGAATCTTTGCTGACCACTTTACCGTTGTTACGGATAAGCGTTTCCATAATGGTGTATTCGAACGCCGTGAGTTTGATGACCTCTTCATTGACGGATAATTCCCGGCGTGAGAGATCCACCTGGAAAGGCGGGATGTTGATCACCTGGGAGGCCAGACCGCTATTACGGCGCATTAACGCCTGCATACGCGCCATTACCTCTTCGATGTGGAATGGCTTCGTCACGTAGTCATCTGCCCCGGAGCTGAGAACCTCGACTTTATCCTGCCAGCCTTCGCGCGCGGTTAACACCAGAACCGGCAGTGAAACATCACTGCTGCGCCAGCGGCGTATTAAGGAAAGGCCGTCTTCATCCGGCAGACCTAAATCGACAATAGCGATATCCGGAAGGTGTTCATTAAGGTAGTAATCAGCTTCCCTGGCATCTTCTGCGGCATCGACCTGGTGACCTGAATCCTGGAGCTGAACCTTCAGGTGGTGGCGTAATAATGCATTATCCTCTACAACCAGTACGCGCATCATCTCTTCTCCCTTGTGTTAACAATAAGAACAGTCTAGCGTTGATTATGGTGCTTTGGGGATAAACAGTTAATAAACCAGACAAATAGTCACCCTCTTTCTGAAGAAAAGAGGGTGAGGCAGGCATTATTTAAGTTCGTCGACCAGAGTCACCGCGCGACCGATATAATTTGCCGGCGTCATGGCTTTAAGGCGCGTTTTTTCTGCTTCCGGCAGGGCCAGACTATCAATAAACTGTTTCATTCCTTCGGCATCGACACGCTTGCCACGGGTCAACTCTTTCAGTTTTTCATATGGTTTTTCAATACCATAGCGGCGCATGACGGTCTGGATCGGCTCGGCTAATACTTCCCAGTTGTGATCCAGTTCGTCAAGCAGATGATCGCGGTTTACTTCCAGCTTGCTGACGCCCTTCAGGGTGGACTGATAAGCGATAAGCGCATAGCCGATGCCGACACCCAGGTTACGCAGAACGGTTGAGTCGGTCAGATCGCGCTGCCAGCGGGAAACCGGCAGTTTGTTTGCCAGATGGTGCAACACTGCATTAGACAGACCGAGGTTGCCTTCTGAGTTTTCAAAGTCAATGGGGTTAACTTTGTGCGGCATGGTAGAAGAACCGATCTCCCCGGCGATGGTTTTCTGTTTGAAATGGTTCAACGCAATATAGCCCCAGACATCGCGATCGAAATCGATCAGGATGGTGTTAAAGCGCGCGATACAGTCAAACAGTTCCGCAATATAATCATGCGGTTCAATCTGGGTGGTGTAAGGGTTCCACTGGATGCCCAGTGAGGTGACGAACTCTTCGCTGAACTGATGCCAGTCAACTTCCGGATAGGCGGCGATATGCGCGTTATAGTTGCCTACGGCGCCGTTGATTTTACCGAGGATCTCCACCTGGTTGAGCTGGCGGAACTGACGCTCCATACGATACGCCACGTTCGCCATCTCTTTACCCAGAGTGGAAGGCGTTGCCGGCTGGCCGTGGGTGCGGGAGAGCAGCGGAATGTCGCGATACTGCGTGGCGAGATCTTTAACCGCGTTAATCACCTGACGCCAGTAAGGCAGGATCACTTCATCGCGCGCGGTTTTGAGCATTAACGCGTGCGACAGGTTGTTAATGTCCTCAGAAGTGCAGGCAAAGTGGATAAACTCGGAAACGTCATGTAGCGCCGGGATCGCGGCGACTTTTTCTTTCAGAAAATACTCAACCGCTTTCACATCGTGATTCGTGGTGCGCTCAATGGTTTTAATGCGCGCGGCATCTTCTTCATTGAAGTTTGCAACAAGCGTATCCAGGTAACCGTTTGCGTCGGCAGCAAAAGCAGGAACTTCCTTGATCGCTGCGTGCGCGGCTAATTTCTGCAGCCAACGTACTTCGACTTGTACACGAAATTTCAGCAAACCGTATTCGCTAAAAATTCCGCGCAGCGCGCTGACTTTATCGCCGTAGCGTCCATCGACAGGGGAAACGGCGGTCAGTGAGGATAATTCCATAGATCATAACTCCGGGGTTAAATGAGCAAGAATTTGTTTTGCCTGAGTCGTCAGGCGATGACGAGAAAACATAAGCTGTAGGCGACCACCGCCTACCTGATGCCAGAGCACGGCTGCACGGATGCCTGCCAGTAGCGAAGCGCGGACTTTGGCCTGAACCTGCGGACTTTGCAGAACGGCCGGGGAGCCCGTCACCTGAATGCGCGGGCCCAATGGGCTAATCACATCCACGTAGATGCCCGCCATGGCGCTCATTAACGTGTCTGACTGTAAATCAAAATGATCAAGCTGGCGCTGCAGGCCGTTAATGCGATCGCCTAACGTATTCAATGCGCCTTTGGCGGATGACAGCTTGCGCTCCAGCACCATCAGGCTAAGCGTATAACGCGTCAGTTCGGCGTTAAGTCCTTGTCGGCTGCTGGCATTCAGCACGCCGAGCAGTGTTTCCAGACCAAGACGCAGGTTAGCTTCGCTGCCGCCGAACACGCCCAGAGTAGAACTGGGATTCATATCAATGACACTGTTGAGTGAAACGTGCAACGCGTCGGCATCACAGTGCCCCTGGTGCGCCAGTTGTTGCACCAGGCGTGCCGACTGGCAAATGCCAGACAGCGCGAGGGTGATGTCATAATAATTCTTTGCCACAATCACTGCTTCCTTGTATCAAATAAAATACACTTCATCTTTTAAGCCGCTTTGAGGCGACTTGAATGATGTTGTGTATTGAATAATCAGACCGTCAGCGGCAGTCGCTGCTCGATAATGCCGCCGCCCAGGCAGACTTCGCCGCTGTAAAAGACAGCGGACTGGCCCGGCGTAACGGCGGCAACCGGCTCGTCAAAAATGACCTCGATACGATCGTCATCCAGCGCGTTAATCGTGCACGGAATATCGGTCTGGCGGTAGCGGGTTTTTACCGTACAGCGCAGGGTGCCGGTGAACGGTTCGCGATCGACCCAATGTAGCTGCTGGGCGATGAGGCCTACCGACATCAGGCGTGGGTGCTCATGCCCCTGGGCGACAATTAACACATTGTTTTCAACGTCTTTATCCACCACATACCAGGGGTCTTCGCTACCGTCTTTGGTGCCGCCGATTCCCAGCCCTTTACGCTGACCGAGCGTATGATACATCAGACCCTGATGCTCGCCGATTTCATCGCCGTCAACGGTAATAATTTTCCCCGGCTGCGCAGGCAGATAGCGCCCTAAAAAGTCGCGGAACTTGCGCTCGCCGATAAAGCAGATACCGGTAGAATCTTTTTTCTTGGCGGTTACCAGCCCCAGATCTTCGGCGATTTTACGCACCTGCGGTTTTTCCAGCTCGCCAACCGGGAACAGACTTTGCGCAATCTGCTCATGGCCAAGCGTATAGAGGAAGTAGCTCTGATCTTTGTTGCCATCGAGCCCGCGCAACAACCGGCTTTTGCCGTTTACATCCGCGCGGCGAACGTAGTGACCGGTGGCGATATAGTCGGCGCCTAAATCTTCTGCGGCAAATTCAAGGAAGGCTTTAAATTTGATCTCTTTATTGCACAGAATATCCGGGTTCGGCGTACGGCCCGCTTTGTACTCTTCAAGGAACAGTTCAAAGACGTTATCCCAATATTCTGCGGCAAAATTGACGGTATGCAGTTCAATGCCAAGCTTGTCGCACACGGCCTGCGCGTCAGCCAGATCGGCTGCCGCGGTACAGTATTCCTCACCATCGTCCTCTTCCCAGTTCTTCATGAACAGGCCTTCTACCTGATAACCCTGTTGTTGCAACAGCCAGGCGGAAACGGAGGAATCGACACCGCCGGACATGCCGACGATCACTTTTTTTGGGTTTTCTGACATTGGAATACTCGCGACATTGAACTTCAAGGCGGCGTATTCTACCACGCAGCCCTTTACTTGACACCCTCTGTAAACGGCCAGTTAAATTCGCCCACTATAGATAAGGGGTAACATTGCCCCGTTTGATAACTGCGAATGCTTTCAGCCACCAGCGGAGAACGTAAATTCGGCGCGTTCAGAATCTCGTCGGCGCTCACCCAACGGCAGCAATCGATGTCATTGTCATGGGGGGCAGTCGCGCAAATATGATCAAGCTTGATAGCGAATAAAAAGCGCAGGAACGGGGTCTTATCCGGCGCAATCCACTGATGCATACGGATAAAATACTGTGGTTGCGCCGTGATGCCAGTCTCTTCCCACAGTTCACGCGCGGCGGCTTGCGCCAGCGTTTCATCTGCCTCCAGGTGTCCGGCAGGTTGATTCCATAACGATTTACCGTTGATGGTCTCTTCCACCACCAGAAATTTATCTTCGGCATGTACGATGCAGGCAACGGTCACGTGCGGCTTGAACATAGGCATCCTTATTAAAGCGGTTTATCAATGTGGTCATAGATCGCGTCAAGCTGTTTCAGACGCTCGTTATAAGCTTTTGTCAGGCAGGTGACGTCGGCCTTGCACTGCTGACGCTGTATAAGCCAGCTCTGCTGGGCGTCCTGCAGCACGCCGCGACTGCCCATCGCGAACAACCCTTTCAGAAACTGATATTTGGTGTGCATTTCCACGTCTTTATCATTCAGCGTCAGGTGCGCGCAGATAGCCTTTTCATCCGCAGCCTGCGCTTTCTGGCAGTCGAAGCTGGCCGCATTAACGGATAACGGTGTTAATAAAGCAAAAGCAATGAGAAGCCGTTTCATCTGTCTTTCTCCTGTGCGATCTCGCGCCACTGTCCATTATCGAGGCCGTTGAGCGTGTAGTCGCCCATGCTGTAACGAATTAATCGTAGAGTGGGATGACCGACATGCGCTGTCATGCGTCTTACCTGGCGGTTGCGGCCTTCATATAAGGTGACTTTTAGCCAACTGGTGGGAATATTCTTCCGCTCGCGAATCGGCGGGGTGCGCGGCCACAGCCAGTCAGGCTCCGCGACAATCTCAATACCGGCGGGCAGGGTAGGGCCATCGTTGAGCGTGACGCCAGTACGAAGCGCCTGTAGCGCTTCATTATCCGGGATGCCTTCTACCTGAACATAGTAAATCTTGCCGGTGCGCTTGCCCGGTTGCGTGAGGAGCGCCTGCAGCGCGCCGTCATTAGTCAGCACCAAAAGCCCTTCGCTGTCGCGGTCCAGGCGGCCTGCGGCATAAACGCCTTGCACAGGAATAAAATCTTTTAACGTGCGGCGACCTGCTTCATCCGTGAACTGCGGCAACACATCGTAAGGTTTATTGAACAAAACCACGCGTTTTGGCTGGTTTTCTTTCCGTGATTTAGATGCTTGTCGTGAGCTGAATCGCTTAACGTAGTGATTTCTAAAAGAAGTTTTTTGCATGGTGTTTTCAGAACTTATTAATTGCCGCATTATAGCGCAATAATGAGTGTCTTTCATGGCGGCAAACAATAGGGTAGTATTGACATGCTCATTACAAAACATTAACAAAAAATTGCTCTAACGCAGTCGTGCAGCAGGACGCCATTGCACATGCAGCGCGATGACAGACGAGCAAACCAGAAGCGCTCGAAGGAGAGGTGAATGGAAAGCAAAGTAGTTGTTCCGGTGGAAGGTAAGAAGATCACCCTGCAAAACGGCAAACTCAACGTTCCTGAGAATCCGATTATCCCGTTTATTGAAGGCGATGGTATCGGTGTTGATGTCACTCCAGCCATGCTTAAAGTGGTCGATGCCGCCGTCGAGAAAGCCTATAAAGGCGAGCGTAAAATTTCCTGGATGGAAATTTACACCGGAGAAAAATCCACACAGGTTTACGGCCAGGATGTCTGGCTTCCCGCTGAAACCCTTGATTTAATTCGTGATTACCGCGTAGCGATTAAAGGTCCGTTGACCACGCCGGTTGGCGGCGGTATCCGCTCTCTGAACGTTGCCCTGCGTCAGGAGCTTGACCTGTACGTTTGTCTGCGTCCCGTTCGTTACTATCAGGGCACGCCAAGTCCGGTGAAACATCCGGAGCTGACCGATATGGTCATCTTCCGTGAAAACTCTGAAGATATCTACGCCGGAATTGAATGGAAAGCTGACTCTGCAGACGCTGAGAAAGTGATCAAGTTCCTGCGCGAAGAGATGGGCGTGAAGAAAATTCGCTTCCCGGAGCACTGCGGTATCGGTATCAAACCGTGTTCTGAAGAAGGCACTAAACGTCTGGTTCGCGCGGCGATTGAATACGCTATTACTAACGATCGCGATTCCGTTACGCTGGTACATAAAGGCAATATCATGAAGTTCACCGAAGGCGCGTTTAAAGACTGGGGCTACCAGTTGGCGCGCGACGAGTTCGGCGGTGAGCTTATTGACGGCGGTCCGTGGCTGAAAATTAAGAACCCGAACACGGGTAAAGAGATCGTGGTTAAAGACGTTATCGCCGATGCGTTCCTGCAACAGATCCTGTTGCGTCCGGCGGAATACGACGTTATCGCCTGTATGAACCTGAACGGTGACTATATTTCCGATGCCCTGGCGGCTCAGGTTGGCGGTATCGGTATTGCACCGGGTGCGAATATCGGCGACGAATGCGCGTTGTTTGAAGCCACTCACGGGACTGCGCCGAAATATGCGGGCCAGGATAAAGTCAACCCAGGCTCCATTATTCTGTCTGCGGAGATGATGCTGCGTCATATGCAGTGGTTTGAAGCGGCGGATCTGATTGTTAAAGGTATGGAAGGCGCGATTGCCGCGAAGACCGTGACCTATGACTTCGAACGTCTGATGGAAGGCGCTAAGTTGCTGAAATGTTCAGAGTTTGGTGACGCGATCATCGCAAATATGTGATAACGATAATTGTTAAAAACTAAAACGGGGACTTAACGTTCCCGTTTTTATTATTAGCATTCGAACGGTTATCAAAATAATTTATCAAAACTCCCTCAATTCAGACCGCAATAGTAATCTATCCTTTACCCCGATCGTCATGGTAACCTGAGCCCCCCTGAAAGTTGATAGTTACCGGTTTTGATTGTAGTGGTTTTCTTTATGATGTGTGGTTTGGCTATTTTTTGAAAGTGCCTTATCAGATTTGTTGTTATTATCAGGATAATATTTCAATAAAAGGTGATAATTTATAGACTGCAATAGTGGGTAGATTAAGTATTTTATGAAATTATTAGTATGCTTTATTTGCACTTCTACAAGGCGGCTAAGAAGTGTTGAAATATCAGCCTGATAAAGAATACGTCAGCGAAAGTGAATACTATTAGTCGTAAAAATTCAGGAGACATATGCTCAAACCTATCTGCTATAGTGGAAGTGTAAAGGTTCCGCAATATCTGGAAACAGATAAGGAAAAAAATGTCGGACATACTCCTCTGTCTTCAGACATTCAGCAAGTTAAAAATGTTGTTGAAGATGTTCCGCCATTTCCAGAAAGCAGAGCGGCGAGAGGTTCTGTAAGCGCAGCGTACAGGCTTTCTTTTGACGAAGTGTTTTGCGGTCTCAGCAATGAAGAGCGTAAAAAGGTGTATGGTCGCCTTTTTGGAAAACAAGTACTTGCACATATTCATTCCAGGTGTCAGCGCGACGCTGACATAATAAGAGAAAAAGCGCTCAGGCGGATAAGCCGTGAGTGTGGTGCCGAAATAGATTCCACTCTTTTGCTAAATAAGATGGTGGATATTTTACAAAATGCCCGACTGACAATAAATTTTAATGCAGCCAAAATTGACTTTGTCTCTCTCTTAAAAAATAAAGAATATCTGAACTCTTATGCATTAGGTTGCAGACCTGGCGATTTACCTGCTTATAATGTCGGACGTGATTCAGTTGAAACTAAAGCATTTGAACTGGAGAAGCTTGCAGATTCACCTTATGCCCCATATGGTCAGACAGGCGGTTTTTCCGTAGCATATACTCCCAATAGTAGAACCTTTAGCCCTACAAGCAGACCAATTTATGCTGCACTGGACTTTCTGAACGGTAAAAATGGAGGTGCCAGCGCCTATGGGAAATCATTTTTTGAATTAAATGATAATGTAAAAACAAATTGTACATTCTCACCTTTTGATACCTACGGCCACAGATTTGGTCTGGATACGAGTAAATTATCTACATTTTGGCATATGGAGAACCTGATCGCATCCTGTCAAAATGATTTTTTTGGTTATAATTGCTTTAAGAGTTTGGTTAAAATGGCTAAGGGCGAAAAGTTTTTAGCTCACTCTAATTATGGTACAGGCTATGAAGGGAATTATATAGAGGCTCATATCCATGGTGATGTATGCTTATTTAGAGATATAAAACACGTTTATTTGTCTTTGCAAGAAAATTCTTACTCGAAAAGTCAACTATATGATTATGCAAAACAAATAAACCAGGCGCTTAATAGAGACTGCATAATATTATATTGACAAGCTTATTATCAGTTTCTTGAAAAGAGCTTTAAATGATCATGAGCGCATATTTCTTGAGGTAGGCAGTAACTGCTTTTATATTTATTAGCTTAGGACCGCTCTGGCAGATACCTGTGTGGCACTTCAGTATGGCCTGGCAAAATAGAGGAATATGGACCAGCAGAAGCGCCTGCTGGCTACTTTTCACTTAAATCGCTGGACTTCACCGGCGCTTCAGATGAAGCGACCTTCACAGTCATCAGGTGGCCTGCATTACCACAGGAGTGATTTACTGGCTATCGATATTCCTGTTCATATCAATGACAGTATTGCGCTCTTTCCCGTACATTCCTCTCCCGACCTGTCGCATGGTCCAGTACATGGCAGTCCTCTTCCACTTCGCTACGTCTAATTTTTTGTTTTTAAGTTGCTCTGTTTTATTACGCTGAATTTGTACCTCAAAACAATAATTTCAAATACTTATTTGAATATTTTTTTTATGATTTTTTCACGAAATGAGTAAAAAACAAAATGAAGAATGAGATACATAATTAATGCAATAAAAAAGGATATCACACCAATTGATGGTCCTGTTTTGTATACGAATAACATGCATAAAAATATAGCAAATAGATCAAGGGAAATGTTCGTGATGAAATCAGTAATTATTTTGAAAAAATTCTTCATATTGCCTCTTTAAACTATCTATCTTATTCGTCATTTTTAGGCCGGGCAGTGCTCGAAATTCTCACGTACAACGTATACGCTCCGGTTTCTGCGCGCTGCCCGGCCTTACACTGGCTCCAACAAGTACGCCCACTGGACCAGGTTCCTGGCGTCACATAACTTCACCTAGTTATCCAAAAAAGACTCAATAAATAAACATCTTGAGTACGAAAAATTACAGTGTCAGAGAATGAAATGGCGATTCGCTGTCTTCAGGCAGTGCTTTAGTACCTGGCACGTGTTCTTTCGCGCTATAATTTTTATCAATGTTTGTATCGCCTACTATTTTTTAAATGTCTGCTGTATTTCGTTCATCTTTTCAGCTGCTTTTTTACGCTGACTTTCAATGTCTTTTCTCGATTGTTCAACAAGTTGCTGTGCTTTTTCGGCTTCTTTTTTGGGGTCGAAAGGTTCTTTGGTCTCATATCCGGCAATAGAACCATCCTTATTTAAGGTCATTACCGCACGTGCTGTATTTTTAGCAGTAATGGTAATGTCATAGACGAATTCGCCATTATGAGCTATCTCTGCTCGTACAACGATATCGCTATCTTCCGTAACGGAAATGATGCCACTGGCGTTAGCGCGTTTAATTGTTTCCTTAATACGCTCTGGTATAATGCTGAAATTGATCGAGTCGAATTTGAATAAAGCTTCTTTTAGTGCTTCTTGTTTTTGCTCCTCTGTTATAGTGCCAAAGATGGTTAAGTTGACAGGCGAAGGTCCCCCCCAGTAGCCGTTGTTAAATTTAAACATCTCTACTTTAGCAGGGGTGTTAACGCTCTGTCGAATGAATGAATACCCGCCCTTAAAGAAACGGACTTCAATAATCGCAAGATTGGCTCCACCTTTTGCGTTGATATTGGCAATAGCTTTTTGCATTTCGGCTTTGTCGTAAAAGAACATTGATTGCTGGTGCTCTTTTTGCTGGATTTCTTGCATGTATTTTTCTTGATTTTTTTCAGCTTCCACCATGGCATCTTTATCGTTATCACAGGCGCTAATTAGAGTTGCTGCGATGAAGGTAATCGGAAGTAAGAGATTTTTATATGTAACATGTATTTTATTCATGTGAAGTATTTCCATTATTTATATAAAATAGATGCCTTAACTAGTCAAGGCTATCCTGGAAACATAGTAATAATACGTATGCATCTCTGCAGTAAGTTTTAGTCATGCTGGTTTTATTTCAGATTTTTACCTGTTACTTTTTGTTCGTAAATAGATATTTTACGTATTGATGATCAACTTAGAACCTATCCCAGTAGGCGTAATCGTTAAAGCCAGTTTGGCGAATAAAAGTGACCTTGGCCCAAATTCAGTAAGTGCTAAATCAGAGATCTTCGTCTTTCCGGAGACTTCGGATAAATTCAGCCGGAGTCATGTCATTTAATGATGAATGCGTTCTCTCATGATTGTATTCCCTGCGCCAGTTGCCGAGTTTTTCCTGCGCATCTTCCAGTGACAGGAACCAGTGATTGTTCAGGCATTCATCCCGCAGACTGCCGTTAAATGATTCAATAAACGGGCTATCTGTCGGCTTTCCGGAGCGCGAGAAGTCCATTGTGACGCCGTGTTCATACGCCCATTTATCCAGACTTTTTGAGATAAACTCGCTGCCGTTATCCGTCTGGATTCGTACCGGCAGCCGCTTATCCGGCACCCGCAGTGCCTCCATTATTCTGGCCACATCCTCGCCTTTTAACGATTTTCCGGCATGGATCGCCAGGCATTCCCGACTAAAATTATCCACTACAGTCAGCGCCCGAAAACGCCGCCCGTTAAACAGATTATCTGGCACAAAATCCATACTCCAGCACTGATCGACATGCGTCAGGACCAGGCGCTGCTGACGGCGTGCTGCACTGACATGTCTGCGGGGGCGTTTTCTGAGCAGATTCAGGCCTTCCGGACAATAAATCCGGTGGGTTTTCTTGTGGTTAACAGGCCATCCCTCCCGGCGCAACTGAATATGAATACGCGGGCAACCGTAGCGTATCCGGGTTTCCGCTATTTCCCGGATACGCAGGGTTATCGCCCGATCGTCACGACGGCTCTGCCAGTGGTAAACGGTTCTGCTCTGCATCAGCAACCAGCATCCCCGCCGGACGCTGATTCTCATCCTCCAGTTGCCGCAGACGCCGCAGCTCCGTCACGCCCGGCCCGGCAAATTTTTTCTTCCAGTTGTAAAATGTGGCTTCAGAAATTCCCATCTTTCTGCAGACTTCCCCGACGCGGGTGCCAGTTTCAGCCTGTTTCAGGGCAAATACAATTTGTTCTTCGGTATAACGGGTCTTTTTCATGACAATGCGCCTTTCTGTGAGATGGAAGAAAGCCCGGAAACTTCAGTTTAGACTGGTACTGTTTACAGGGGGAAGGTCAACAATAGGGTGACTAAATTGCCGGACACTTTACCTGGAGGGTACAGACAGATTACGCGGGTAGGATCACTACACCGGAAAAAGATTGCTAATTAATAAGATGTCGTCCATGATTCAGTTGGATGATAATGATTTATTCCCCACTCTTTGATCCTATAATAGTGATCTGATAGTTATCCAGAACGTTCTTGCAGAGGGCGGGTTTGTTAAATTACCGTCAATTTCTTAATGAGTTATGTCCTGCTTTGCTGAAAATGAAAACCAGTAGACAGACGACGGCGATCAATATGAGCCGGAAGTACCTGTGTTATTACCGTGGCAGGAATTCTGTAACTGATAAAACAGGTGTGCTTATTATCAGTGATGAAATTTTTATATATGTATCAATTGCTATTCACAAGTAATTTGAGTGTTTGTTGTGGTTGGTAACATTGTGTTGAAGTAAATCATGATAGACTGGATTTAGATGTGATGAGATATAATAAATTTGTGCTTTGTTAATTATTTTAAATGTACAGGAGAGTAGTATGTATATAAATAAGTTTGTGCCTGTTTATACATTATTAATTCTCATTTATTCTTTTAATGCCAGCGCTGAGTGGACAGGAGATAAAACGAACGCCTATTACTCAGACGAAGTTATCAGTGAATTACATGTTGGTCAGATAGATACTGGTCCTTATTTTTGCATAAAAACGGTTAAAGCTAACGGTAGTGGTACACCAGTTGTTGCATGTGCGGTATCAAAGCAGAGCATATGGGCACCCTCCTTTAAAGAACTTCTTGACCAGGCAAGATATTTTTATAGTACAGGGCAATCCGTAAGGATTCATGTTCAAAAAAATATCTGGACCTATCCGCTTTTTGTAAATGCCTTTTCAGCAAATGCTCTTGTGGGACTATCATCGTGCAGTGCGACACAATGCTTTGGACCCAAGTAAGAGGGGGGAAGAAATAATGAAAAAGTTAATACTCTTAACCTTATCTATAGTTAGCTTTAATAACTATGCAGTAGATTTTGTGTATCGTGTGGACTCAACCCCGCCGGACGTTATTTTTCGCGATGGGTTTTCACTACTTGGGTATAACCGTAACTTTCAGCAATTTATCAGTGGAAGGTCATGTAGTGGTGGAAGTAGTGACAGTCGCTATATTGCAACAACCTCAAGTGTTAATCAAACATATGCTATAGCCAGAGCGTACTATTCTCGCTCAACATTCAAAGGTAATTTATACAGATATCAGATTCGTGCAGATAATAATTTCTACAGCTTGCTCCCATCCATCACCTATCTGGAAACGCAAGGTGGTCACTTTAATGCTTATGAAAAAACGATGATGCGATTGCAAAGAGAGTATGTTTCCACATTATCTATTTTACCCGAGAATATTCAAAAGGCCGTGGCGCTTGTTTATGATAGCGCAACAGGTCTGGTAAAGGATGGTGTAAGCACAATGAATTCCAGTTATTTAGGTTTAAGCACTACGTCTAATCCTGGCGTGATACCTTTTCTTCCGGAACCGCAGACGTATACCCAACAACGAATTGATGCATTCGGCCCATTAATAAGTTCATGCTTTTCAATAGGTAGCGTATGTCAATCACATCGAGGGCAAAGAGCTGACGTATACAACATGTCTTTTTATGATGCAAGACCTGTAATAGAACTTATACTTTCTAAATAAATGAAACTTACCTATGTTGCCTATTAAATTAAACAGACCGTTTATTAGTGGTCTGGTTAATATTGTTTATTAAGTTGGCTATCCACTTAAGTTTATATACTTCAATAAGTTTTTTATCAGATTCATTGCATTATCAATCATAGCATTCAGGTACGTATTTTATTAATATTAGAAGGAGTCATTATGACTAAAGATGAAATCTTTGCATCTATCCTTAGTAGAGAAGGTGGTTACGTTGATCACCCTGACGACAGGGGGGGACCAACGCATTGGGGTATAACCCTGACGACGGCCCGGGCTAATGGCTATATGGGGGATATGCGGAATCTTACCCGTAATCAAGCATTAAAAATCCTTGAGGCAGATTATTGGTATGGTCCACGACTTGATCAGGTTGCCATTATCTCTCACTCTATCGCAGCTGAGCTTTGTGATACTGGTGTGAACATGGGACCCTCAATCCCGATTAAGTACTTCCAGCGTTGGCTTAATGTTTTTAATGATCAGCAAAAAATTTATCCGGATTTGATAGCAGATGGTCAGATTGGGCCACGGACGCTTTCGGCACTAACATTTTTTCTCTCTCACCGGAGAGATGAGGGCGAAATGATACTTATCCGGGCATTGAATTGTAGTCAGGGACAACGCTATCTGGAGTTAGCTGAAAAGCGCCAGGCGAATGAGTCATTTGTTTATGGATGGATAAAGGAACGGGTAAGGTTGTAATCCCCTTACTTACCACTATGGCGGTTTGTGATGATAGCATATAATGATATATTCACACAGAGAACTGGTGAAAGCCACTAAGTCTCATTATTACTATATTAAGGCGTTAGGTTTTTCTATAGTTCTTTGTGTGTTAAAAACGAGAAATTAATTATGTTGTATGGTATGAGAATGATAGTATTTCCAGCCAAATATTCTTACGGCTAAATACATTATTATCCTTTTCCATTTTGGCACGCCCAGAACTTTCATTCCATCCAGGAATATGAGATCGGACTCTTTTCTGTTACGTAATGGATAATGATACAGGTAGTCATGAATGATTGCCGCTTTGGCATATTCACCATCCGGTGGTAATAATGACCAGAAAATACGCGGAACAGTGGCAAGGTCGGTAACGAATCCTACCGGTACTTCAATGACATCATTTTTATCTTCACTGAGATAAAACCTGAATGGCTCATAAACACGCCATTTATAATGACCTAACATTTCCATAATTGCTGGACTGGTAAAACAACTCATAATTTTACCTTATAATAAATATATATTCTGCACCTTACGCTCAAAGTACATGTCGTCAACGCTATTTACTCATTAACAGCTTCGTGCCAAAAAGGCTACGGGATAATGATCAGAAGCGAGTTGTGGATTACGTAATGCTTCAACCCTTTGTGAATAAGGTGCTCGATCGACAATGACCCCATAATCTAAAATACCACCGCCAATTTGCGTGGGTTCTGTAGGTGCGAGTACGGCTACAACTCGTTCCAGATGCTCAGTCATCAGGTCATTTTCAAGTCTGTCTGGGCTGCGATTAAAATCCCCGGCAAGAAACCAGGATAAATGCCGCATCTGAGGTTGTCTAAAAAAATTAATGGTAACCCTGACAATAGCTGCAGCATCCGGACCTCCACTAGCCAGTGCGTGCGCTGTCAGAAAAACATCATTACCCAGTCCGATGCCAATGACGGGGCGAGATGCGACAGTTGTCGGACGCAAGACATAAACATTATCCGCTCTTTGTCTGGAAACTATTGCCAGATTAACACGGCGTGCTCCAACATCAATAGCCGAGTGGTAGATATATCTTATATCCTGACGGCTGGTGGTTCCGAGATTCCAGGTGTATTCATCAATGGGAATACCCACTCCAAAAGGCTGAATATGTCGTCCGGTAGGAACCGCTGAGGTGGGAACAGCACCGGCCTCCTGTACCATAAGAATATCCACACCGGCAGTACCACTTAAAAGCTGTCTGACATTGACATTCCATTTACTTTCTGTAGATGCTGAAGAGCCCTGAAGATTCCAGGTCATAACTTTGTAGTCACTGATATTAGCGCAGGCAAAAGAAATATAGCTGCAGATGATCATGGTCAGAAGGAAAAAAACAGGTTTTTTCATGATATCTACTCTCCCGATTATTACTTTTTTATCTGAATGATATATGTGTTCATAACCCATTGTTTCATGACGTTGATTTTATTCTGGCAATGCCTGACTTGTTTCTGGTTCTATGTCTTATGCAGATAGTAAGATACATAGCCTAACGTCAATAAAACTAAAATAGATGTCTATTACAGAGGTAAAATGATAGTTTATTCAGTACAATCAATTAATTATTGTTAATACCAAAGAAACAACTATAGATAAACAACTAACTGAATTTAAAACTACATTCACTTATCTCATTGTAACTGTATTGGGTTGATTTATATGCGGAAATAGAGATTCGATATCATTAGTACTTTATAAGTAAACATAAATTTTTAATTACCAGAATTATTATATCCCTGTGTGGAAGGTAACATTTCATCTATTCTCATTCTTGTAGTGACACAGTAAATTTGGTCACCTGATTAAAGGTGATATTCTCACCTCAACACAAAACAGGTGACTTAATGAACAAGAAAACCGGACAAATTAATGGATACATCTTGAACGACTACAATAGCGTCACACCTCACCATTATAACGGTGCACTGATGCCGGAAGAACCTGAGAACAGGTACCGTTTTTACTGTAAAACCGTGACCAATAGTGTCGATGCGCAGCAAAACGTATAATCCGTTGATAGGGCGTACAGGTGTGGCACTGGGCAAAACGTTCAGTGGCAAGGACTGGAGCTGGCGGCATTTGGCAAATAGAATGTTGACCATGCGATAAACGCCACTTCCGCTACATGTTCTGAGTGGTGGCGTTTGCGTTATATCGTCACAGACAGCGCCTCAGGGCGCTGTTTTCGATCGGATATGTCGCTTTCGCAGGAGGGGACGTTATTCGGCGACCAGCCACATATCAGCCTCTTCAAACATCTCTTCCAGCATACGGTGCAGCCGTTCTTTCTCGGTTTTTGTACAGTCACTGTTTAATGCGTTCGCCTGCATTGGCTTAACTTTCACTTGCGCATCGGGAAAAAGTTGATGTACACGTTTTGTGAGTTCATTGAGGATGATTTCGCGTGCGCCTGGCAAACCTTCAACATTTCGCTTGTCATAAACGAGTTCGACGAACATCGCCATTTCCTTTTTACTGGTTGGATGACCAGTATTTAAGCTGGGTATATAACTGGTGTCAAGGTTTAGCCGCCGTTTTGTCATCCTGACGTTGCGGGCGTAAAGTAAATTGACCGCACGTGGAAGTAAAGGTCGCTAACCTGTTGTCGTGTCATGAGGTTAGCGGCTCTCTCTTCACAGCGGTGTCCTGCTACCTGATGGTAAATTCCAGGGCACGACTAAAATCGCAATCGGCCAATACAACAGGGTCGCCTTTTCTGACAATAATGCTATTTGTGCCCAGGCATTTTCGGCTCTGTTTCCCCTTAATTTTGTTATCATCAGTGAGCCAGCGCTGGTTATCATTACCCGTGCATGAATAAAGAATGATTGGCGTGCCTTCTTTCGTACCCTGTCCTGCAGCATCCAGACATTTCTCACCCTGCATGATTCTGTCTCGGTGAAATGAGAAAAGCTGAGATTGCACATGCTTACACTCCCGCAGCGTCAAACGATTCTGTTGATCTGGGCCTGTATCAAGGCACAGACCATCAGTTGTCCGAATTTGTTCCGCGTCATTTATGTAATAACCACCGGAATTAATTTGGTTTTGTGTAATGACCGGGAACGACAAATTAATACTATAAGGTGCGGGTAAGCCGTTCGTCGTACATCCAGATAAAATAGAGGAGAGGCAGAGAACCAGTGTAGTTTTTCCTGAAAGCAAAGTCATTCAATTATTACCCTAAAAATAAATAGCGTTACAACTATATTGGCGATTTATACCCACTGAATATGACGTAGCATTGAGCGGCAATAGAGATAATTCCGATAGAATCACATAAATACTTCGGTTAAATGCGCGCAGCCAGCCACTCCTGTGACGATGGGTATATAGCGTTAAATACTTTTGCAATATTAGATGCTATCACAGTGAAAAACGGCTGTACATTTCTTCACGTTAAACAAAGTGAGAAGGGGGCTGACACCCGATATATGATAAGAGAGGTCACGGGAGTCATCAGCAAAATAAATCCTTTAGATTTTCGCCACTGAAAACATTCTGCAGCCTTTCAGGCAAAGCCTCATAGCAGACTGTGGAGGTATACGGGCTCGCTAAATTTTTCTGAAAAAATGCCGAGGGACGAATTATGAAAGATAAACGTTGGCGGCGGTAGGTCCGCGGAGGCCATTAATACGACAAAACTCAACGCGTATACCGGGGATAAGCGCTTCTGTTTCGTGTTGGCGACATGCTGAAATGTGGACCTGAACATCTTTGCGTCCATCGGAGGGGGTGATGAGACCTTTACCGCTCTTACAATCAAAGGTTTTGACAATTCCTGTCATTTTACGAGACAAATAAATTCCTTAATGGGGATAACGAGGCGCACTATACACGTCAGGATAAATAATGCCAGCTATATTTGATGGCAATCAAGATTTCCGGACGGCTAAAAGTAGTCGTTCGGCACCATTGTAGATAAAGAACATTATGTTCTGGAGAAAGTATTCCCTTTCCTGGCGTCATTGACTGGTGCGGACATCATGGGTTTTGCCGTCGGGCAGGATGGTGAACTAATCTGCCTGGCTTGCTTTTTATCGGTACTTGCAGGCGGCTGCGGGGTTTTACTACCAAAATCGTAGATAAAAATTTCCCATGATGCCTGTTGTAAACCAGGATAATGGCCTGAACTGGCCAAAACATGGAATGAAAAAATAAGTAATGACCAAAGTATAAAAGCATGATGTTTCATAACGCCTCCTGTTATACGCAATGACTTGTGAAGTTCATCTCCAGAATTATGGAACGTCATTGGCATTTTTTATTCAACGAAGAGTTAACCATTCTTAATAATAATGGGTTTTATAGAGAAATAGACTTTTTTATCGGGTTTTCAATATTTGCGTCCGTTATTATTTTTCTGGAATGTAAATTCTCTCTCAACACAGGTGATATTTATATTGTAATTGTGGTATTGATTCTATTCTTATAACAAGAAATGTTGTAACTGATAGATATATTAAAAAGGTTAAATCGGAGCGGGAATAAAGCGTGCTGAGCATCATAGTGAATATGGTTACGGCACCAGCGATGGCATATAACGGTATTTCGGCTGGAGCGTCAAGTGAGGGCTGTGAAGCACAATGAGATATGTTCTGGTTATATGGCGAGTTTGCTTACTGATATGTTTCTAGTCACGCGGCGTCAGTTCTCTTAGCATGGTTGTTGGATTTTTCTTTAAATATCAAAAGGTTATGTGGTGAATTTATTGTTCCATAGTGGCTAAACACTTTATAGTTTCTGTTAAATATATATGCGTGAGAAAAATTAGCATTCAAATCTATAAAAGTGAGATGACATTGTAGAACCGGTTACCTTAAGGAGCGATAGAGAACTTCGGTAGTAAAAATCTCTTTCAGGAAGTAAACGTATCAGGAGCGATAGTGGTGAATTATTCGTGGTTTTGTCGATTCGGCATAGTGGCGATAACTGAATGCCGGATCGGTACCGCAGGTGTTTAAACACACCGTAAATAATAAGTAGTATTAAGGAGTTGTTATGAAAAATATTATTTTATCCACTTTAGTTATTACTACAGGCGTTTTGGTTGTAAATGTTGCACAGGCCGATACTAACGCCTTTTCCGTGGGGTATGCACAAAGTAAAGTTCAGGATTTCAAAAATATCCGAGGGGTAAATGTGAAATATCGTTATGAGGATGACTCTCCGGTAAGTTTTATTTCCTCGCTAAGTTACTTATATGGAGACAGACAGGCTTCCGGGTCTGTTGAGCCTGAAGGTATTCATTACCATGACAAGTTTGAGGTGAAGTACGGCTCTTTTATGGTTGGGCCAGCCTATCGATTGTCTGACAATTTTTCGTTATACGCGCTGGCAGGTGTCGGCACGGTAAAGGCGACGTTTAAAGAACATTCCACTCAGGATGGCGATTCTTTTTCTAACAAAATTTCCTCAAGGAAAACGGGATTTGCCTGGGGCGCAGGTGTACAGATGAATCCGCTGGAGAATATCGTCGTCGATGTTGGGTATGAAGGAAGCAACATCTCCTCTACAAAAATAAACGGCTTCAACGTCGGGGTTGGATACCGTTTCTGAAAAGCATAAGCTATGCGGAAGGTTCGCCTTCCGCACCGCCAGTCAATAAAACAGGGCTTCTTTACCAGTGACACGTACCTGCCTGACTTTTCTCTCTTCGTCATACTCTCTTCGTCATAGTGACGCTGTACATAACATCTCACCAGCATAAGCACAGATAAAGGATTGTGGTAAGCAATCAAGGTTGCTCAGGTAGGTGATAAGCAGGAAGGACAATCTGGTGTAAATAACGCCAGATCTCACAAGATTCACTCTGAAAAATTTTCCTGGAATTAATCACAATGTCATCAAGATTTTGTGACCGCCTTCGCATATTGTACCTGCCGTTGAACGACTACTGAAAAGTAGCAAGGTATGTATCTTATCCAGGAGAGCACCTTTTTTGCGCCTGGCAGAAGTCCCCAGCCGCCACTAGCTCAGCTGGATAGAGCATCAACCTCCTAAGTTGATGGTGCGAGGTTCGAGGCCTCGGTGGCGGTCCAATGTGGTTATCGTATAATGTTATTACCTCAGTGTCAGGCTGATGATGTGGGTTCGACTCCCACTGACCACTTCAGTTTTGAATAAGTATTGTCCTGCAATACTGTTACAGAATAATTTCATTTATTACGTGACAAGATAGTCATTTATAAAAAATGCACAAAAATGTTATTGTCTTTTATTACTTGTGAGTTGTAGATTTTTCTTATGCGGTGAATCCCCCTTTGCGGCGGGGCGTCCAGTCAAATAGTTAATGTTCCTCGCGAGCCATATTGACTGTGGTATGGTTCACCGGGAGGCACCCGGCACCGCAATTTTTTATAAAATGAAATTCACACCCTATGGTTCAGAGCGGTGTTTTTCTACATCAGGTGGGCAAGCATAATGCAGGTTAACGTGAAAGATATGAGCAATAGCAGAAACCTGTGATTTCGTTTATGGCCTGGGGATTTAACCGCGCCAGAGCGTATGCAAGACCCTGGCGCGGTTGGCTGGTAATCGTTCAATAGTGCGAATATGAATGGTTACCAGCCGCTGTGAATTCTACCTGGGCCACTTAATAAAGCAAAACATTTAAACACTAAACAACGACAATTAAGACAGTTCGAACTTTTCTTTAAAAATAGGATTAGCCATGTTTAAAAGTGGTTACTAATTAGCCATTATTTTATTGTAGTGATTCACATATTTTTTAACGTTACGTTACAGGAAGGTTGAAGTGGAAATGCCTGATGAGCCTTCAGGCATTTCTGAAGGTTAGTTAGCTAAGGAACAGTTACTGAGAACAGGTTTATCATCACCTTCCACCAGTTCAGCCGTTTTGCCTTTGGTATAAAGTTTATAAGTATAATTTTTGTCTATGGCTTCGTAATTTGCTCCGGAGGCCATTTTCATTAACCGCATCGGGATCATCTCGTTTACCTGGCTGATAATCGCATAGGCGTTTCCAGCCTCAGTGTTGACGTAAATCACCTCCATAACCTGGTTATCATTACAGGTGTATATAGATTTAGAAATCTCCTGCGAAGCTGCTATAGAGGTGGTACTGGCGCTAAGCGCAGCGAGAAAGAGGGCAAATGGGATCAATTTACGTTTCATCATTAGTATCCTTTGTGCATAAAATTGTCGTTAATTCCCTGCAGAACGGGAGATAAAGCGGCATCAATACGATGAATGCTGTAGTATTCCTGTTTACTGACGAAAAGTGCGCCAGAAAAGCGTATTATAATTTATCCATCACTGACATAGGTGATGAGTAGACAAATCTTAAAATCATAAACTATAGGCTGCAAATCATTATGGCGCGATAGAAAATGATTGTCACCACTGCTCAATACTATGGCATAAAAACCGAAGAAAACGGTACTGTTCACTGTCTCGTTTCATACGGTATCTGTCAGTGAAACTATTTCTTCAAATGATGGTCTTTTTATTATCGATCAGATAATGACATCAACAGGGGTTATTCAGGAGTATATGTGAAAAAGTGGCTTATAGGAGGGATATTGATCGCAAGTTTTCTGACCGGTTGTCTGATGTGGCACAACATTGATAAATGGTTTAATAAAGATATCGAATTTTTCTACGCCGGAGACGATGACTAAAATTCCTGTCAGCTGGCAACGGGTGTCATATCTTCAGGTATGGCGCCCGGAGTAGCCGGGCGCAAATTGTAGATGTATAAATGTCATTTCAAATGTCATTTCATTAAAATTTTAGCGACAACATGGACAGCCACTATCGCGTGCTAACGACCCTCTGAAGTCACAAGATGAATAAGCCAGTTTTTTGTTTCAGCGGTGACTGAAACATATTTTGTTCCTGGTGGGCTTACCGCCAGTTGCTGAAAAAGACAACGATGATGTAACTGTTGCAGAGACTGATGAATACGACGACCGTGAATTTTATTTTTGGCGACCATATTTCCTCCCAAAAGGCCGCCCGAAGGCGGCGCTGGGTTTGATAATGGAGAAGGGCGTTGGTCACTGCCATAACCAACCTGTATACACTAATGCAATTGATAATCATTATCAATTATGCTGATGAAGAAAAATTGTAAAGATGAAGGGACAGCGGAAATGGCAATGAACGGGATGAGACTTTTCGTTAACCACTTAAATTCGTGACTAAAAAAAGGCTTTTATAGGCTTGAAAATGTTTTTTCCGTCCCTATGTAGTCAGTGGACAAGCAATGCTTGCCTTGATGTTGAACTTTTGAATAGTGATTCAGGAGGTTAATGATGGCACTCAGAACCTTGTCAGCACTTCCCGTGTTTGCTGATTCTCTTTTCTCTGACCGTTTCAACCGTATTGATAGACTTTTCAGTCAATTAACAGGAGATACGCCAGTCGCTGCGACGCCAGCTTACGATCTGCAAAAGCGCGATGCGAATAACTATCTGCTTACCGTGAGCGTTCCTGGCTGGAAAGAGGAAGAGCTTGAAATTGAAACGGTTGGCGGCAACCTGAATATTACGGGTAAACACACTGAAGAGACGGTAGAGGATCAGACGCACTGGATTTATCGTGGTATTCGTAAGGCGGATTTCCAGTTGAGTTTTTCTTTGCCTGAACATGCTAAGGTGAATAATGCGAAACTGGAACAGGGCCTCTTGTTGGTCGAGATTTACCAGGAGATCCCTGAAAGCGAGAAACCGAAAAAAATTGCCATAGAAAGCAAACCAAAGGCGATTGAACACAAATCATAATCGCGTTAATAGAGGCCCGTTTAGACGGGCCTTCATTGCCTGTAGCGAAAAGTATCCCGTCATGCTTGTAGGCACAGATCGCTAAATATTATAGCCCTGACCTCTATATTATCCCGTGCCACTGACCTCGTCGCCATTGGACGGCGGTAAGTTGGAATTATCCGCGAGGTCAGTCCAATTTTTGTCCACTCTCGACATTCTGCCTGTTATGGGCGCGATATCTGAACATAAATTCGTATAGCGGTTCATCGTTTTCACCGCGTTGATGCTATTTCTGCTAACACTACTTTCATACATAAAAAAGCTGATGCTTTTTACCTTATTTAATAGAGGCAGGTATGAAATTAGCGCTCGTCAATCGGCAGGTCATTTTACCGGAAAGCGGAACCGAGCCCTTCCAGTGCCATGCCTCTACGCTTGTTCGCTTACCGTGCGGTACGCTCGTGGCCGCATGGTTCGCGGGGTTGCGCGAAGGAAGCGAAGATACAGCCATCTGGCTATCTCGCTATGAACATAATATCTGGACAACACCGCAGCGAGTGGCGGCACGCGAGGGGGAAGCGCACTGGAATCCGGTGTTATTTTACCCGTCGGATAAATTGTGGTTATTTTATAAAGTAGGCAGCGACGTACACGTGTGGAAAACCTGGTTTATCACCTCCAGCGATAGAGGATTTACCTGGAGTACGCCAGCTCCGTTGGTTAACGATGATATTTTGCCGCGCGGTCCCGTGAAAAATAAACTCCTGCTGGCATCAAATGGCGCCTGGATTGCGCCAGGGTCGATTGAAAGTCCTGAACGGTGGAGGGCATTTGTGGATCGATCCTCTGACGAAGGAAAACACTGGAATATCTCTTTTGTTCCACTGGAGGCTGATAACGCTATTCCCGGGACAAACGTAGCGTTGTGGGATGGTGTAAAAAAGGGGATGTTGTGGGAATGTTGTCTGGAAAACCTCCTGCGCTGGGATGGCGTTATTCAGCCTACGCTGTGGGAGTCTTCTCCGGGGCATATCCATATGTTGTTACGAAGCACACGCGGGGCAATTTTTCGCAGTGATTCAATCGACTATGGCGCTACCTGGTCTGTTGCCCGCGCGACATCTTTACCGAATAATAATAGTGGTATCGATCTGGTTAGTATGCAGGACGGTACGCTGATTCTTGCGTTAAATCCGGTCAACGGCAACTGGGGAAAGCGCTATCCGCTTTCACTGATTGCTTCCCAGGATAATGGCGAATCATGGCTACCGCTACTGGACCTGGAAAGTGACCACGGTGAGTATTCTTATCCCGCTATTATTAGCGAGGGCGGCGTCGTACATATCACCTACACGTGGAACCGGAAAAATATCGTATATTGTCGATTACAAACGGTATAAGGCGCTATCAGTCGAAACCGATAGCGCTGGAATAATAATGCCTTGCCCGGCGTGCTCTCTCACGCCGGGATGGCCGAAATAGTCATGATTTACCGGGTAACATCCTTGAAAATGTATCGTCTTTTTGTATGTAATGGTGAAACAACGCCGCTGCTGCATGCATGGCAATCAGGAAATAGCCGATATTGGCCAGCATTTCATGAATACGCTTTATATCCGATTTTAGGGTGCTATCTGGCGTCAAAAATACCGGTACAGTAAAACCAAAAAAGCTCCAGCTTTTCCCGCCTGACGCCATCATCGCGACGCCCAGCAGCGGTAAGGCGAGAAAAGTGAGATAAAGCGCGATATGCATTAATTTAGCGGCTACGTGCTGCCAGTGAGGAGGGGGAGGCGTAATGACCGGATCCGGGTATTTGTGTTTAAGATATAACCGTAAAAACATCAGCGCCCAGACCAGAACGCCCATATCATAGTGCATGTCTTTCATAAACAGATAAACGCTGGAGCCTTTTGGCGCCCACCCTCGTAACTCAATAGCCGCATATGCGATGCCTGTCAGGAGCAGTGTTAACCAGTGAAGCGTTATTTGCAGTCTTGAGAAATGTGCCATTATTATTATCCTTTATTAACAACTGCTTGTAGAGTATGCGTAAAATCTTAACAGAACCTTAAAGCGGGGGCTGAGTCGCAAGGAACAGACAGAGATAGCGGCACGTAAAATGGGATAAAAAGCCGGCGGCATCGCCGGCTTACTGTTGTTATTGTCCTCTTACGACAACACAGGTTTTACCATAAAACGGATATGAGCCCGTAGTTTCATAATCAACACTCGACACTAAAGAAATATCGCCCGCTTTTTTCGCTGAATCAATAGATGCGTCGCCGGTATTTACAATACCCAATACCGTTTGCGCACACGCTTTACCGGTTTTGGTTGCCGGGAGACTCGTGGCAGTAATTGGCCCTTTAACATCCGTATATAAGCCAATCCCTGTCGGTGATGGTCCTGTAGCGCACCCCGTTAAAAGAGAACCAATAAAGATAATTGAAAAAATGTGTTTTTTATTTGTCATGGGATTAGTCCATTATAAATTAATAGAAAATTTACCGTCCGAAAATGTCCGGACAGTCATTTAAAAAGTGGTGTATATTAAATATGCGATATTACTCTTTGCACCCTCCTGTTGATGTCGTACCTGATGGACAAATATCCGTTGAAGCCGGATATATTCCCCACGCCGTGTTTTTATAACTTGCGCATCCTGTCAGTAATGAGAACAGTACGGCTAAAAAAATCATCACGAGCCCTGGCGGCGTTAACATTTTTCGGTTGGACTCCATAGCATGTCATTTCATCGGGTTGCCATATGACTGGCGTTCTGCTGGTAAGTTTCATTAACGCCCGGTTCGTTTAATATTGGTTTAGGTTTAAAGCCAGGAGGCGCTAATTACGATACCTTCTTACGTTTCAGCACTGACTAATAACGTTGAGAAAATGAACAGCGTCGGATGGGAAGACGTAATACAGAATAGAAAGGCAATAAGAGAATAAGATGGCGTTAATTAACCCGCTATTCCTGGCATCATTTCTCTTGCGTTTTATCCCCATCAAAAGCGGCCTTTAGCCCACGTTGGCGCTCCCGGCGTTTGTGCGTATGATGTTTTTAAAAGATCGTCATACTTTCTGTTCTGCATCAATTTTTTCATTACAAATGCTCGCCATAATGCCGTCCTCAGGAGGCCTCCCGACGTTTATGCTGCGCCGGGAGGAACAAAAACAACGTATAATCTGGGGTAAACTGATGATTAAAGGCAAACTGGCGCTCATAACGTGCGCGATGGCTCTGGCATTCACCTCGCCGCTTTTCGCTGCGTCGGACACGGCAGATGGCCATACCTTAAAGCTGGCCATTGGCCCTGAGCCAACGGAAGGCTTTGATCCTATGCTGGGCTGGAGCCACGGCAGTTACTTATTGCTTCATGCGCCGTTGCTCAAGCAAAACGCCGATATGAGTTGGGGTAATTTACTGACGGAAAAAGTGGACACCAGCCCCGATGGTAAAACCTGGATACTGACCTTAAAACCCGATCTGAAATTCTCCGATGGCTCGCCATTGACTGCCGAAGATGTCGTTTTTACATATAACAAAGCGGCGAAGAGTGGCGGTAAAATTGACATGGGCAACTTTAGTCATGCGCGAGCGCTGGATGCGCGCCGACTTGAGATGACGCTGAGCCATCCGCAGAGCACCTTTGTGAATGTACTCGGGTCGTTAGGGATTGTTCCGGCCAGCCGTTATGATGAAAAAACGTTTGCCCGCGAACCGATAGGCGCCGGTCCGTACCGACTGGTCAGTTTCCAGCCTGGTCAGCAACTGATTGTTGAAGCCAACCCCTGGTATGCAGGTAAAAAGAATGACTTTAACCGGCTGGTTTTTGTCTTCCTGGATGAAGATAATGCTTATGCCGCCGCGCGCAGCGGACAGTTGGGACTGGTGCGCATTGCCCCTTCTATGGCGGTGGCTCCGCAGCAGGATAATCTTAAACTCTGGGTACGCGATAGCGTTGAAAACCGGGGCATAGTCTTCCCGATGGTGCCAGCCGGTAAAAAGGATGCTAACGGTTATCCTGTCGGCAACGATGTGACCGCTGATGTCGCTATCAGACGCGCAATTAACTATGCCATTAATCGTAAGCAACTAGCGGAACAGGTGATGGAAGGCCATGCGATACCCGCCTATAGCGCGGTGCAGGGATTGCCGTGGCAAAATCCTTCAGTGGTATTCAGCGATGGCGATATTGCAAAAGCGCGCGCCATCCTGGAAGAGGCTGGCTGGAAGATAAACAGTGCGGGCGTGCGTGAAAAAGCAGGTAAAGAAGCGCGTCTGACCTTATGGTATGCCAGTGGCGACAGCACCCGGCGGGATCTGGCCGAGGCGGTGCGCGCCATGTTGCAGCCTTTAGGCATTGTCGTCTCGTTGCAATCGGGAAGCTGGGAAACCGTAGAGCGCCATATGCACGCTAACCCTACGCTGTTTGGCTGGGGAAGTCTGGACCCGATGGAACTCTTCCATCACTACAGCGGGAAAGCCGCTGGTGTGGAATATTATAACCCGGGCTATTACAGCAACCCTGCGGTAGAAGCACATCTGAAACAGGCTATAGATGCGCCTGACTGGCAAAAGGCGATTCCTTTCTGGCAGCAGGTTGAGTGGGATGGAAAGCAGGGCGCGGGCGTTCAGGGCGATGCGGCATGGGCATGGCTGCTTAATATTCAGCATACCTATTTGGCCAACCCTTGTATTGATCTGGGGAAAGGCGCGCCAGAAATCCACGGTAGCTGGTCGGTGTTAAACAATCTTGATGACTGGACCTGGACCTGTCGGTGATGAAATTGTTCTTCAGCCATTTTTTGCGGCTGATTATTCTGTTGGTGCTGGTGGCTGCCGGCACCTTCATTTTGCTCAGCTTTTCGCCCGTTGATCCTATCCGTGCTTATATCGGCAACGATCTGCTCCATGTTCCGCCAGAACAATATGCGCGGATTGCGGCGCGCTGGGGGCTTGACCAGCCGCTGTGGGAGCGTTTCGGTCACTGGTTTTGGCGTCTGCTCCAGGGAGACATGGGGTATTCCATGCTGTTCAACATGCCTGTCGCCAGCGTGATCCGGGAACGTTTTGCGACGTCATTCGCGCTGCTGGCTGGCGCCTGGCTGTTGTCTGGTGTGCTGGGCGTGACATTGGGTTTTCTGGCCGGACGTTTTCTCCACCGTTGGCCGGATAAGATAATTTGCCGTATCAGCTACTTATTGTCATCGTTGCCCACTTTCTGGATAGCAATGCTGTTGCTGGCGCTGTTTGCCGTCCGCTGGCCGGTATTACCTGTTTGTTGCGCCTGGGACCCCGGAAATAATGCAGGAACAGCTCTTTTATCGGAACGTTTACGCCATCTTGTGTTGCCGGTATGTGCGTTAAGTCTATTGGGCATGGGGCAAATTGCGCTGCATACGCGAGAAAAAATAGCCAGCGTAATGAAGAGCGAATTTATTCGTTTTGCGCGCGCTCAGGGGGATAAAGGATGGTCGCTGTTACGTCACCAGGTGTTACGTCATGCGATTACCCCAGCGCTCTGCTTACAGTTTGCTTCTCTGGGCGAACTGATGGGGGGGGCGTTACTGGCAGAAAAAGTCTTTGCGTATCCGGGGCTGGGACAGGCCACTATCGATGCCGGCCTGCGTGGCGATGTCCCGCTACTCATGGGGATCGTTTTATTCTGTACGCTATTAGTGTTTGCCGGAAATACGATTTCAGCCTGGCTTGTGGTGGTGCTTAATCGATCGCTGGAGCGTCCCGATGCTCTATAATCCTGCCCCGACATTGCTTCGTCTGATCCTCTCCGTTACCTGCCTGCTGTTTATTGCCGGATACGGTTATGCCACGTTGAGCCAGCCGCCAGAGGTTAATCTGCTTGCCCGGCATCTGTCGCCTGATATCCAGCACTGGTTTGGCACCGATAATCTGGGGCGCGATGTATGGCTTCGTTGCTTTCAGGGGGCCTTCACAAGTTTACAAATTGGCGTTGGCGCCGCGCTGTGCAGCGGCGTTATCGCGCTAGTGATGGCGGCAGTGGCGCGCATTCATCCCCGGCTGGACCTCCTGATGCGGCTGATAACCGATGCCATGCTCGCCATGCCGCATTTACTTTTGCTGATCCTTATCTGTTTTACGCTCGGCGGCGGTAAAAGCGGCGTCATTGCGGCCGTGGCGTTAACGCACTGGCCCCGTCTGGCGCTGATTCTGCGCGCCGACGCAGAGCGGGTAGCGCAGAGTGACTACCTGACATTGACCTATCGTCTGGGGCATGGACACCTTTATTGCTGGCGATATCACTATTTTCCGGCGCTATTGCCGCAATGGTTGACGGGAACGTTATTGATGTTTCCTCATGCGGTATTGCACAGCGCGGCGTTAAGTTTTCTGGGGTTTGGGCTGGCGCCGCATGAGCCTTCGCTGGGGCTGTTGCTGGCGGATGCGTTACGGTTTATTAGCCATGGTAACTGGTGGCTGGTGCTGTTTCCCGGCCTAATGTTATTCACGCTGGTGATGCTCTTCGATCAGTTTGCGCGCGCCACTCAGCGGCTGTGGCTAAGGAGTGACGTATGCTGAGTTTACAAAAGGTTACGCTGGAAAGCGCGCGTTATCGCTGGTATGGCGCGAGACGCTGGTCGCCGTTATTACAGAATGTCTCTTTTGATATCGCGCCCGGCGAAATGGTGGCATTGGTTGGCGGCAGCGGGGAGGGAAAAAGTCTGCTGCTGCAATGCCTGCTCGATCTGCTGCCGGAAAATTTACGCTTTCGGGGGGAAATTACGCTTGATGGCAACCGGCTGGACAGACATACCATCAGGCAGCTTAGGGGCAATACGTTTAGCTACGTGCCGCAGGGGGTACAGGCGCTTAATCCCATGCTGAATATCAGAAAACATTTGAACAGAGCATGTCATCTGACCGGACGCGCCTGGGATGAGACGCAGATGGTACAGCTATTGCAGCAAAGCGATCTTGAACCGACAGTCCTGGAACGCTTTCCTCGCCAGCTCTCCGGCGGGATGGCTAAACGAATTCTGGCGTGCCACGCCTCGCTCAGCCAGGCACGTTATATCCTCGCGGATGAGATCACCGCCTGGCTTGATACCGCACTGGCAAACCAGTTGCTTGAGCACTTGCGAGGTCTCTGCGAGCGGGGATGCGGCGTGCTGTGGGTGACTCATGACCTGCTGCTGGCGGCGCGGTATGCCGATCGCATTGTGGCGCTGCATCAGGGTTATATCACGGACAATATTCGCTGTGAACGATTACAGCCGGAAGAGATGAGTGAGCCGTTAAAACGACAATGGCAAGCATTGCCTGAACTAAACCCGTTATTTATGCCGACCGGAGAGGGAATAGAATGCTAAGTTGCCGCGACCTCGTTATTCGTCAGGGTGGGAAAGTCTTATGGCAGAACCTGACGTTTACGATTTCTGCCGGTGAACGGGTAGGAATTCATGCGCCAAGCGGAACGGGGAAAACAACGTTGGGGCGCGTCCTGGCCGGATGGCAAAAACCGACGGCGGGCGACGTTCTGCTGGACGGTAGCCCGTTACCCCTGCATCAGTATTGTCCGGTACAGCTTGTCCCCCAGCATCCTGAACTGACGTTTAATCCCTGGCGAAGCGCCGGAGACGCTGTGCGTGATGCCTGGCAGCCTGACCCGGAAACGATGAGGCGTTTGCATGTGCAGCCCGAGTGGCTGACGCGTAGGCCAATGCAGCTCTCAGGCGGGGAGTTGGCGCGAATTGCGATACTGCGCGCGCTTGACCCGCGAACGCGTTTTCTGATTGCCGACGAAATGACGGCGCAACTCGATCCGTCTATTCAAAAAGCGATATGGGTATACGTGCTTGAGGTGTGTCGCAGCCGTTCATTAGGGATGTTGGTGATTAGTCATCAGTCTGCGCTACTTGATCAAGTCTGTACCCGCCATTTACAGGTGGAATAGCCGCAAGTCGTTTCTCCGCATTGCCGTGTCGCCGTTAACGCACCGGGAACCCATGGGTTCCCGGTATTGTCGGCAGAGATTTTACTGCATGACGCGTTTATCTGCGTTTTTTGCATCAGCGGTATTACTGTAGTCCCTGGTCTCTTCAACCTGTACAGGGGCTCTGACGACCAGACTAGGCAGCGCCAGTTCGATATCATTCTCAATGAGTTTTTCAATAATACGGATATTTATCTCTTGCTGAATATCCATGTATTTATTGTAATCCGCGGTATTGACGATATGCACCACCTCATAGGTCAGCCGATCCTGACCAAAGGCCAGTAGATGGGCGCGGTCGAATTGTGTTTCGCCGACATCGGTAATAATCTTTTTCACCATATCGCCGATGAGGCGTAACTTTTCCGGCGGTGTCGCAGTGGCGACGCCAAAAGTAAACACGATACGACGCGTTTGCATCCGCTTATAGTTGTGTATGGTTTGCTGCAACAACTGCGCGTTCGCACAAACGATCTGTTCGCCGCTGAGGCTACGGATGCGAGTGGTTTTCAAACCGATATGTTCAATCGTACCGGCTACATCATTAAAGACGACGAAATCGCCGATCTCGAAGGGCTTATCGAAACCAATCGACAGCGAAGCGAAGACATCGCTCAGAACGGTTTGTACCGCCAGGGCAATAGCAATACCGCCCACGCCGAGGCTGGCTACCAGTGCGGTAATATCCACGCCGACGTTCGCCAGGATGGAGAGCAGCATCATAGACCAGACGAGCACGCGCAAAATCATACCAAGAATGACTAACGTCACCGGGTTTTTATTGGAGCCTGGGGCATACAGTAAATGACGCATCCATGACTGTACGCCCTGATCAAGCCAAATCGCCATTTGAATCGCAACCACTAAAAACCAGGCGTGAGAGAGGGTAGAGAATAACCGGTCGGGCAGGGCGACAAAGCGCAGACTAAAGAGAAATGCGGCAAAAAAGATGAGCATTTTACTGGTCTTTTTCAGCATCTCGAAAACAATAGGCCGCAGCCGCCCATGAGCGTCATCCTTTTTATCCGGGCGTTGTAGCGCTTTATAGACCACATTAAGTAGCCAGTTGATGAGCCAGTAAGTAATGAGGGTGACGAAAAAAACGACCGCCAGATTGATCCAGAACGTCGTTGACATCAGCATCGCAACGATATTTAGTCGTGCTAAATACTCCATTTTACCTCCGATGAAAAGCAGATGAACATTACAGTATAGACGTCACATCACGGAGGCCGATTTCCGGCTTTACTATTGCTGTTTTATTCAGCACTTTTGTTCAAAAAGTATGAAAAAGAGGGGTAGCCGTTTGGCTATCCCGGCGTTTCTGTGCAGACTTATCTACTCCTCTTAATAAAATAAGGAGTCATTTATGCAACAAGAACATCGTGAGTGTATTGAGCAGTGTTATGAATGCGCGGCGGCGTGTGATATCTGCGCCTCTTCTTGTCTGCGTGAAGATAACGTCGAAATGATGAAGCACTGCATCCAGTTAGATATGCAATGTGCGGCCATTTGTCGCCTGGCGGCGCAATTTATGGCGTTGGAAAGCGAGTACTCACAAAAATTATGCCGCCTGTGCGCGGATATCTGCAAAGCCTGCGCCGAAGAGTGTGCAAGGCACGATCACGACCATTGCCAGAATTGTGCGCGGGCATGCAGCCAATGCGCAGACGTCTGCCTTAAAATGGCCGCGTAATTTTTCTTCCGCCATTAGCTCAACCGGATAGAGCATAGAGCTTCTACCTCTAAGGTTCGGGGTTCAATTCCTCGATGGCGGACCAGTTGATATCAAAAAAGGCCACCTGCGCGGTGGCCGCTGAGTTTTTGTTGAAATAAATGTAATGTTATAATATAACAATCATCTTTCTAAAAAAGATGAGGGTAACGTTTTGGTGATTCATTTAAAAAAACTGACAATGCTTCTGGGAATGCTGTTGGTAAATAGTCCTGCCTTCGCGCATGGTCATCATGCTCATGGCGCGCCGATGACGGAGGTTGAGCAAAAAGCGGCAGCGGGCGTGTTTGATGACGCTAATGTACGCGATCGCGCGCTCACCGACTGGGATGGTATGTGGCAATCCGTCTATCCTTATCTGGTCAGCGGCGAACTGGACCCTGTCTTCAGGCAAAAGGCGAAGAAAGACCCGGAGAAAACGTTTGAGGATATTAAAGCGTATTATCGCAAAGGATACGCGACGAATGTTGAGACTATCGGCATTGAAAATGGCGTTATAGAATTCCATCGCGACAATAACGTTGCATCCTGTAAATACAATTATGCCGGCTATAAAATTCTGACTTACGCATCGGGTAAAAAAGGGGTGCGCTATCTGTTCGAATGTAAAGATGCGAATAGCAAAGCGCCTAAATATGTTCAGTTTAGCGATCATATCATTGCCCCGCGCAAATCGGCGCATTTCCATATCTTTATGGGAAATACCTCGCAGCAGGCATTGTTGCAAGAGATGGAAAACTGGCCTACCTATTATCCTTATCAGTTAAAGGCGAATGAGGTCGTTGACGAAATGCTACATCATTAAGTCTGATTGCAATGTTAAAAGCTCGCTATGAATAGCGAGCTTTTTTTCTGCCGTTATGCCATATTTCTGGCAATCAATATAAAAAATACCTGCGCCCCCGGAGCGATGATGACGCTGTCCATACCGCCCTCGATTCAATGCCAAACGGAAGCGGCATGTCGCCTGATTACTCGTGTCACAGGCGATACGTTGCGTGCTATTCATTTATATGGTTCCGCTGTCGCGGGCGGTCTGAAGCCAAACAGCGACATTGATCTGCTGGTGACAATATGTCAGCCGCTGACGGAGACTCAACGCGCAATGCTGATGCAGGAATTGCTGGCGCTTTCATCGCCGCCGGGGGCGTCGGCAGAAAAACGCGCTCTGGAGGTCACTGTCGTGCTTTATTCGCAGCTGGTTCCCTGGTGTTTTCCACCTTCCCGGGAAATGCAATTTGGCGAGTGGCTAAGAGAGGACATTTGTCAGGGGATTTATGAACCAGCGCAACAGGACTGGGACATGGTGTTACTGATAACCCAAATTCTGGAAACCAGTATACCGCTAAAGGGCGAACGCGCGGAACGGCTGTTCACGCCAGCCCCTGCGGCGCAGTTGCTGAAGGCCTTGCGTTATCCCCTCGACCTTTGGCAATCCACGGCAGATGTGCAGGGAGATGAGTATCATATCGTTTTAACCCTGGCGCGTATCTGGTACACCCTTTCTACCGGGAAATTTACCTCTAAGGATGCGGCGGCTGACTGGCTGTTACCTCAGTTGCCGGAAGAGTATGCTGCTACGTTGCGTGCGGCGCAGCGTGAATATTTAGGTCTGGAGCAAAAGGACTGGCATATTTTGCTGCCTGCGGTCGTACGCTTTGTGGATTTTGCCAAAACGCACATCCCCACGCAGTTCACATAAGATGCCCCAGGACGTCTGTCAGGTTGCGCAAACGGCGTTCCTCAACTACTACTTAATAGGTTCTCATCGCTGAAGTAAGCAGATGATCTTATGCGGGCCATCGAATGGATATTCCCACATGGCTCTCGTTTTGTTGAGGTGGATATGACTGGTTCCGCATCATCTGTTTTAAAGACAGATACAAGGTTATTGAGCGAAAACCTGTTTCTTAATTATGGTCTGGAGTCCTTATTTAAGGACGTCGCAATAATAGTTGGCAACGTAAATTATATTATTTTTGATATCGACGATTACTACACAGTACAGCAGTATATTACTTCCACATTTAAAACGGTACTCATTGGGATTGTTACCCATAATGAATATAACTTTATTGATGAACATCATGCCATATATCGAATAAAGGTCGATGCCTCTATAGCTGAGTGGCGTGAATTACTGATTTTGGCCGCTGCTGGTCAATTTTTTCCCAGGTCAGAGAAAGTCAGATTAACGGCGAATGAAAGAAATGTTTTGGCGATGCTTGTTAAAGGAATGGATATCCGACAAATAAGCTGTGAGCTGAATGTACATTTAAAAACTATTTACTCAGTACGCTACCATGTTCTGACTAAATTAGGTTGTAGAACAGTTCTGGATTATCAAATACTGTCCGTCTCTAAAGCCTTTACGCACTGGCTGACAATAAATAATGTCGATAATGTAATTTCACGTGTAAATAGTAAGGTCATTGCTTAATAATGATTTGCTTCTGATGGCGTTTAGGTTCACTATGCTTTCTTACATCATCATGAGGCCAGACAGGCATGGCTACTTTTAGTATTAGCGCAATGGCGGCGCAGTGTGGTGTCACAACAGCAAATATCAGGTCCTGGGAACGCTATGGCCTGCTTCAACCTACCAAAGATGAAGTTGGCAATCGTTTTTATTGCATAGAAGATGCTATCAGAATACAGCATATTATCGACGCGTTAAGCAAAGGCTTCTCATTAAAAGAGATTAAACCTGCCCTCTATGGTGAAGAAACGCATTGCCGCTCGGGATGGTTATTCTACCAGGAAGAGATTTTAGCGCAGTGTAGAAAATTCGAACCCGCCAAATTGCGAAAATTACTCTGGCGTTATGGTCGGGAAATTCCGCCGTGTATCGTAATTGAGTCAATACTGCGTCCTTTACGGCTGTGGTTGTCCGCAGGCGATGATGATGCACGCCGATTTGAAAAGGCATTACTGGATACTGCGATTATTGAATACGCCACGTTCCAGCTAAGTAGCGTACGAAAGGCGCCAGCAGGCACAATGCTTATTGCTGCGTTTTCGCTGAACGACCCCATTGAGCTATGGCTGGAAACGATTAAATATTGTAGTGAAGGTATGCGAGTTGAAGTCATCCCCTGGCAGGCGCCGATGCCCGATCTTTTATCAACGTCTTTCGAGCATATTGTTCTGTGGCATGATGAGACATTAACTCCCGCCCAGGAAAATCTTATTCAGGCGTTAAAAGAATCGGGTAAATTTAGTCTTCATGTGAAAAATGGCTCAGGCTTAACATTACTGCCAGCCGTATACCGGCAGCATGAGATGCCAGAAAGCATGCAGCATGTTGCACCGCAAATCCATGCAAACGGCTACGAAAAATCAGGCACCGCACGTTGAGGCATCTGCATTATTAACGAACAGGGGAGGAGTAACCCCCTCCCTTGTTTATACCCTTCATACTTCAAGTTGCTTATGTGTTGGCTACGGATTACTCGGCCCATCCATGGGCCTCGCCCTGACGGGCCGTCGCACGCGACGTTCAAATCTGCTCCCGGCAGATTTGTCGTTCACCCCAGTCACATAGTTATCTATGCTCCTGGGGACTCACTCCCTTGCCGCCTTTAAGCAACTCGAATTATTTTGGGTATATATTAGATGTCGTCAGGTGTCTGAAACAAAACGGCTTCTAAGGCATTACGGTAAATATCAAGCTGCACTACGTCTTTTTCTGTTTCCAGTTTTTCAATAAGTTTGGCGATGATATCTTTATTTGAGACATGCTGCTGCGATTGCAATAGTTCGTAAGTAATTTCCTGAATAGCTCGCTGTTCACATAACATATGTGCAGAAAAAGGATTGCCAGTACTATTTTGTTCGTTGACTAGTGTAATGGTAGTCATATTTCACCATATTCGATGTAAATTGAAGCCGATCTCCCTGAGCGGGGGAGAGAAATTAGTGACCTATTAAAATTAGACCTATATCATAAAACCGTAATAAAAAATCATAAAAACGTGATGTGCATCACATTTGTGTGATTTGTTGTATATTTTATGCACTTTAAGTGAAGGTGAAGATTCCGCAGAATCAACGGCCTGTTCTTTTTATCACTCCAGTTTAAACGAATAAGCATTAATACCAATCTGTAATAATTACTTAATGTTATCTTAATAAAGGTAAATTACTGTCAGGCCTCCGTAAAAGGAGGTTGATTAATGATTCGTCATATCGCCATTTTTCTTTGTTCTTTATTGATGTGCAGCACCACTTTTGCCGATTCGGTAACGTCGGTATCGCTTGGCGCACTCTTAACCGCGCTCAATGAACGCATGTTATTAATGAAAGATGTGGCTGCTTATAAAATGAAGCACCATCTGCCGATAGAGGATTTCACGCGTGAACAAAATGTTTTTGCCGAGGCTGAAGAAGAAGCGAAAAATAACGGTCTGGACCCGCATTCGATAACCCCTTTTATTCGTTCGCTAATGGATGCCAGTAAAGCGATACAGTACCGCTATTTAGCGCAGTGGCGAACCGGCCCAGAACCCTCCTTTCCTATACAAACCTTGTCGGTCACCCGGCAACGTATTCGACAACTTGATAATCAAATGTTGATCATTATCAGCCAGCGCCTGATGGTCGGCGCTTTCAGCCATGAGGATATGGTGTGGCTGAGAACGCACTTTAATGCGCCGAATCTGAATGAGAGCGATATCAGTGATGTGTTGGCATCTCTGTCTTTGGTGCGACGCGCGCGTTAATTCCCCATGAGGAAACGTGGGCCAATACCTGGTGATTGCCTGCGGGGGGCGCGATACAAGAACGTTTTTGGGTGATGTGGATATAAGCGTGGCGGAATAGCGGCTGGAGGGACGTGGTTTCGCTTCCCATCTTCCGGTGCATTCGTTAGCATACTGTTTCGCAGCTAAGCGTAAATGTTTTCAGGAAGAGGTTAATGTGTTCGCGGAGTATGGTGTTCTGAATTATTGGACGTACCTGGTTGGGGCGATTTTTATCGTTCTGGTACCGGGGCCGAATACGCTTTTTGTGCTTAAAAACAGCGTGGGACGCGGGGTTAAAGGAGGATATCTTGCCGCATGCGGCGTGTTTATCGGCGATGCGATATTAATGTTTCTGGCGTATGCGGGCGTGGCGACGCTGATCAAAACAACGCCGGTTCTGTTTAACATTGTTCGCTATCTCGGCGCGTTTTATCTGCTCTACCTTGGCGCAAAAATCCTTTACGCCACGCTGACCTCAAAGGGGGGGGCGGCGACGGAAACGGTAGTTCCTTTTGGCGCTATTTTTAAGCGTGCTTTAATTCTTAGCCTGACTAATCCTAAAGCCATACTTTTTTATGTTTCCTTTTTTGTGCAATTTATTGACGTTACTGCGCCGCATACTGGGGTGTCATTTTTTATTTTGGCGACCACCCTTGAAATCGTCAGTTTTTGCTATCTGAGCTTTTTAATTCTTTCTGGCGCTTTTGTAACCCACTATATTGGTACCAAAAAGAAACTGGCAAAAGTGGGCAATTCTTTGATTGGCCTTCTTTTCGTCGGATTTGCCGCCCGGCTGGCAACGCTCCAGTCTTAACCCCTGGACCCGTCGTCAACGGCGGGTTATTGCTCTCCTTTCGGTTTTATGGCGTGGAAAACAGCAAAATAGTAACCAATAAATGGTATTTAAAATGCTGTTTTTGGAGCGTAACCTTTTTACGACAGCGATGAGATTATCGCTGAGTAACTTGCGGGAAGAGGGAAGCAAATGCGGCAAATTCCACAAAATCATATTCATACACGTTCCACGCCATTCTGGAACAAAGAGACGGCGCCTGCCGGAATTTTCGAACGCCACCTTGATAAGGGAACGCGACCCGGCGTTTATCCTCGCCTCTCGGTGATGCAGGGGGCGGTCAAATATCTCGGATACGCTGATGAACATTGCTCTGAGCCGGAAGAGATCATGGTGATCAATGCCGGCGAGTTTGGCGTGTTTCCTCCGGAAAAGTGGCACAATATTGAGGTCATGACGGATGATACCTATTTTAACATCGACTTTTTTGTCGCGCCGGAAGTACTGATGGAAGGGGCGACCTCACGAAAAGTCATTCATGCCGGGAGAAAATAATAATGGGAAAAGCTACTTATACCGTCACGGTCACGAATAATAGCAACGGCGTCTCTGTGGACTATGAAACGGAAGCACCGATGACGTTGCTGGTACCTGAAGTTGCAGCAGAAGTTGTGAAGGATTTGGTCAATACCGTGCGTTCCTACGATACCGAAAACGAACACGACGTTTGCGGTTGGTAAGGATCTTGTAGTATCTATTTGATATAAATTGATTTTTTAAATGAGAAACCGCATCACGCGTCGCCAGCGTGATGCGGTTTTTGCGTATTGAAAAGCGCTGTTTATTTACATCAGACATGGGTTGAAAAGAAACATTAAGAAAACATTAAGAATATCGCATTGTTTGCTAATGAGGGCGTATTCATAAAACTTATGATTGGGTATTAAAAACCAGAAGAGTCTTATGATCATGAAACTCGATACCCGATTAACTTCGTCAGCACTTACTCTTGCGCTTGCCGCTGTGGTCATCCCGTTTACGGCGGACTGGCAATTGCCTTTGCTTAACGGCGTGGTGGTCCGATGGATTGAAAACGGACAAGCGTTATGGTTACTGTTTGGGGCGCTATTTACCGCCTGGTATATACGGCCACTTTCCCGTCCCGAAGGGGCAAAGCAGTTTTGGCTATGGGCTGTTGTCTGGTGGCTGGTACTGCTGGGTAGAAGCACCAGTTGGGGGCGTGACTATTTCCCTGACGAGCCGCGTATACTGTTCAGAATGATTTCAGTGCTATTAATTGCTGCGTTAGTCTTGCCAGTCCTGTTTTCTGCCGGGCTACGTAAGGAGATTGTTCGTCGTCTGCGGGACGTTTCTCTGCCATTGTGGCTGTTTGCCGTGACGGCATGTTCATATCTGATTTCCGACACTGTCGAGCATCATCGGTGGTTGTCGCCGATATTCCTGCATAACGCGCGTTACACAGATTTGATTGAAGAGCTTTATGAAGTGCCATTTATGATCGGTTTGTTTATGGTGACCGTGGGTTTTATGCAGCAGGACAAGCAGGATGAATGTACTGCGCTGGAGATGACCCCGTATCACGCAAAATAGCGCGGCTGAAAAAGACCATGAATTCGGCATGGGATAGATAGCGGTTAGCAAAAAAAGCCCGCACTCGGTGAGGCGGGCAAATAATACTGGAAGCAATGTGAGCAATGTCGTACCGAACAGGTGGGTTATAAACTCAACTACTCGGTATTGATAAAGATAATCGTTATCATTAATGATTGCAACCCTGATATTTATGCGCTTTTATCCACGACGCTAAAAGGTGATAGATATCACAAACTTCACTTTCCTGACGATGTGCTATTCTTTTTAACGGCAAATAAACCGCTAACGTTAAGACATAAGTGAGGAAAAAATGGGCATTCTTTCATGGATTATTTTTGGACTTATTGCGGGTATTTTGGCTAAGTGGATCATGCCAGGTAAAGATGGCGGCGGATTCTTTATGACGATCATTCTGGGGATCGTTGGTGCGGTAGTCGGAGGATGGATCAGTACGTTCTTTGGCTTTGGCAAAGTGGATGGTTTCAACTTCGGCAGCTTTGCAGTCGCGGTGATCGGCGCGATTGTCGTGCTGTTAATCTACAGAAAAATCAAAAGCTAAACGCAGAACTTTCAGAGATAATAAAGGCTACGACAGGTAGCCTTTATTATTCAAAATGAATTTACCACCAGCCCAGTTCGGTACCCGCCGCCGCAATTAGCGCGATGCCCATCAACACCATCGTTGTTTTCCTCATGGTTATGCTCCCGGCGCGGCGTAACCGCCAATAAAAAACCATGCCAAAAATAATATTGCCGTAATGAAAATGACGACAGGGAAGAGGATACCCACTCTCATGCTATTACCTTCACTGTTCAGGGGGTGCCAGAATAGCAGGGTTTTCTCAGCGACAAAAGGTCGGTTACTTTGTGACAGGGCGTGGCTATTACTGACTTAACCCGGGATAAACACCCGCTAAAGCGCTGACAGAAAGTATGGAAATAGCGTACCCGCCAGGTTATCCTGGACAAAATATCGCTTTAAGGAGTCGTTATGAAATTTACGTGGATTGCGTTGCCAGGCGTATTGCTGCTGAGCGCTTGTTCATCGTCGCAACCCAACGCCCCCAGGCCGCCGCGCATTGGGATGCCTAATCCGGCAGCCGTCTACTGTGAGCAACAAGGCGGTACGCTGATGCCGGTGCAGACCCCACAAGGCGTGCGTTCCGATTGCAAATTGCCCAATGGCGAAATCATTGATGAGTGGACATTATGGCGCAGAGAGCACCCTGATACGAAAAAGTGACAACCTGCGGTCCGACGGGATATGATTAAGAACAATCTGATAATGAGTTTCATGCGGCGCAAGAAAATATGTTTCAGTTAAAGCCGGGCGCGTTGGCAATAGTTATTGGCGCTAAAACACCCGCCGGACGGCGGAATATAGGTAAGTCGGTTGAGCTATTTTGCCTGTGTCAACCCGGAGATGAATTCATTAACCCGGTAAATGGACACGTTACCTTACTGCCGAAAGAAGCGCCTCGGGCGCTGTGGCTGGTTACGGGCGACGTAGCCTCCGCCGATGGTCAGCACGGTTTTGCCTGGGTGCGGGCAGAACATTTGATGCCGTTGTCCCCGGACAGACAACCAGGCCAGGCGGCGGCACGACAATCACAGCTCTCGTAGCCACTCCGCCAGCACAATGGCATGGTTCTGGCGAGTATCTTTAGCGGCGTATAGCAACGTTAGCGGTTGGTGTCGGGCAATATCCGCCAGCCGTTTGCCTTCTTGATGCTGTTGCGCAAGTTCTGCCCGGTATTGCTGCGCGAAGTGGTTAAAATCAATCAGTTCGCTATGAAAGGCTTTGCGCAATTCGGTTGAGGGCGTAATGGCCTTATTCCATTCATCATAGACCAGCGCCGATTTTTTAATGCCTCGCGGCCATAGCCTGTCAACCAATACCCGATAACCATCGTCTTTTTCCGCCGGGAAATAGACGCGCTTACACTGGATTCGCATTTTTCCCTCCTGTGTTGGTGTCGCTTACGGTACTTTTGTCGGATAGCGGTAATGATTTTAATGGATCAGGCCTGATAAACGAAGCGTCATCAGGCATTCAAGTGGGTATCAGGTTTATTTATGACGCTATCTCTCGATCGCGTCCGGCGTAGAGGCCGAAAATCGCCATGATGATAGCCAGAACCGTCACGCCTGACAGCGGTAGATACCAGCTACCGCTGGCATCATGAAGTTTTCCCATGACGGGCGGCCCACATGCCGCCAGTAAATACCCGACCGACTGCGCCATGCCGGAAAGCGCCGCCGCCTGATGCGCCGAACTGGCGCGCAGGCCGATAAACGTCAGGCCGAGGATCATCGTCGCGCCTGAACCGAAGCCGAACAGTAGCGTCCAGATGATCGCCTGGCCCGGCACAAACCAAAGCCCCGCCGCGCCCACTGCGCACAATAGTGAGACCAGCGCGGCAATCCAGCGTTGATCGTTAAGGCGATGCAAAATAAGCGGAATGGCTAACCCAGGCGCCGCGGTCGCCAGTTGCAGCAGGCCATGTAGCGATCCTGCCTGTGCTTCGCTGTAACCGTGGCTGATGAGTATTGTTGGTAACCAGCCGATAATCACATAATAAATCAGTGAGTTAAGCCCAAGAAACAACGTAACTTGCCAGGCTAAAGGCGAACGCCAGATACCGCGTTCATGTAATGCCCGGGAGCTACTCAGGTTAGCTGAGCGGGTAGTGCGCCACTGCGGCAACCAGATAAGAAACGCCAACAGCGGAAACAGCATTAGCATTAACAGCGCGCCGCGCCAGCCAAAACCGTGCAACGCCAGCGGAACCACCAGCGCAGACCCCAACGCGGCGGCGGCGCCCATCGTCAATGAGTACGCGCCCGTCAGCCTGGCGACATGTTGTGAAAAATCGCGCTTAATCAATCCTGGTAGCAGCACATTACCCAGCGCTATCCCGCACCCAATAATGGCAGTTCCGGCAAACAATAATGTAGCGGAGGGCAGGGAGCGGAGGGCAATACCCGCGCAAATCAGCAGCATTGCGGCAAACAGGCTGCGTTCCATCCCAAACCGGCGGGCAATACCGGCCGCCAGCGGCGAAACCAGTGCAAACGCCAGAAGCGGCAAGGTTGTTAGCAGGCCCGTCTGGGCGGTGGAAAGACCGTAATCCGAACGGATTGTCTCCAGCAACGGCGCAGCGCCGGTAAATGTTACGCGCAGCGTAGTGGCTATCATCAAAATACCGGCAATCAGTAAAGCGCCCTGTTTGCCGCGTGGTGAAAGGGCTGTCGTCATCGTTTTCTCATCTCGTCAGGCGAGGCGATACCTTAACAGTTTTTACTGTTTGGATGAATCAAGCTAAAATGACAATTTATCGCTAAAATCGGACAATATAATGATTGGCCTGAGACTGGACGGTTACGATCCCGACCTTCACCACGATGCCGCTGTGGCCTTTTGTATTCGCGCCAGGGATGATGAACTGTTTAGCCCTCGCCATCAGCATCGCAAGGGACAGTTGATTCTCGCTCTGCACGGCGCGATTACCTGCGAGGTGGAAAATGCGATGTGGATGGTTCCGCCCCAGTATGCCGTCTGGCTCCCCGGCTCGCTGCCGCACAGTAATCATGTGACCGCAGGGGCGGAACTGTGCTTTTTATTTATTGAACCTGCAGCGGTCGTCATGCCGGAGCGTTGCTGCACGCTGAAAATTTCGCCGTTATGCCGGGAGTTGATTTTGTCGCTGGCGCGCAGAACCGATCCCGAAAGAGCGCAAATGCCAACGCAGCGCCTTATTCAGGTGTTGTTTGATGAACTGCCGCAGCAGCCGCAGGAACAATTACAATTACCGGTATCGGGGCATCCGAAAATTCGCCAAATGGTTGAGACAATGGCGCAGGAGCCCGCGCGATGGAATACGTTAGGGCAGTGGGCCAGCGTATTCGCGATGAGCGAGCGTAACCTTGCCCGGCTGGTCGTCAAAGAGACGGGACTAAGCTTTCGTCGCTGGCGTCATCAGTTGCAATTAATTCTGGCGCTACAAGCGCTGATCGCGGGACGTAATGTACAGCAGACGGCGCAAATGCTGGGTTATGATTCCACCACGGCATTCATTACCATGTTTAAAAAAGGCCTGGGGCAGACGCCAGGCCAGTATCTGACGGGCGAGTTACTGCTTCCCCACAATTAAAGAGACCAGCCCCGCCGCAATCAGTGGGCCGACCGGCACGCCGCGAAACAGCGCGACGCCAAGTACCGTACCGACCAGCAGCCCGGCGACGAGCTGCGGTTGGTTTCCCATCAGCGTAATGCCGCGACCGCCCAGCCAGGAGACGAAAACGCCGACGGCAATCGCGACCAGCGATTTCCAGTTCACAAAAGAGTGGATCAATGTGGAGGGCGGTAGGGTTCCGCTGGCGATAGGGGCCATCACGCCGATGGTCAGAATGATAATCCCGACGGTGAGTCCCTGTTTTTCAATCCAGGGAAAAAAGGTATTCAACGGGGTTACGCGGACAATAATCAGCACCAGAATTGAGACGGCGACAGTGGTGTTGTGGCTGATAAATCCCAGAGCTGCCAGTCCGAGCAGGATCAGCAGAGTGACATCAAACATTATGGTTTCCTTGCCAAAAAGTAAGCCTGACTACTTTACGCCCAAACGGCAAAGCGCACAGGCCTTTTTAACGATTGATGCGAATTTCAGGCAACTGCCTGAAAGACAATCTCTACGTGAAAAACGGCGTTGTCATTAAATTGCCATCAACGCCGCGTATTGCTAACAGGTGAACCGTCATTGTTGTCTTCCTGAGGATACAATTATGTACGATCCACCGTTTCTTGAAGCGCTGATGATAATGGCGTCGTTTTTCGCCATTTTTATCATTATCGTTGTGTCTGTATTGCTCCTTGAAGGGGATAGGCTCTAAGCCGTTGGCGATGACTGAAAGCGGCGGAAGACTGCCAGTTCTGGTCGGGCGATGCGCAGATAGTCCTGTGTATTCATAATGACTGATTTTTCCAGCAGGCCGGCATTAAAAGCAATTTCATCGAAACGCTCAAACAGGAGCGGATCGGCGACCAGTTTCAGATTGGGGTGAAAACTGAAAGGCGGGATCGCGCCAAAAACGCAGCCGGTCAGCATATCGACTTCCGCCGGGCTGGCAAGGGAAGCGCGTAAGCCGCCCAGATGTGAAGCAAGCTGAGAGAGGTCGGCTTGCTGATCGGCCGCCAGAATAGCAAGAACGTGCTGGTTGACGCCGTTGCCTTTGACTTTACAGACCAGCGCTTTTGCGCCCTGGCCCAGCGCAGTACCGCGTATTTCAGATACCGCTTCGCATTTCCCTACCGCTTCATGGCTAACCACACGATAGCGCGCGTTCTCCTGGGTTAATAAAGCCACTAAACGTTGGTGTGTAGCGACACCCTTCGCGACTTCAGTCATTTCGGCCATTTCTCACTCCTGGTGCAATATGAACATTTACTGCGAAGCACTATGATGAACGATGTTGTTTTTGTTGTTTGTTCAGATAGAGCTGCGCATCGGAAGCCTGGTAGGCATCATTAATCGTATCATTGGGCTGCATATTATAAATCCCGGCAGAAAAATGGACTGTCTTATCCGGTGCGATAATTTGCAGGTTACGAATAATACGCTCCGGCAGATGGATAGCCAAATCCGCCGCGTAATCAACAAGAATAATACAGAACTCATCGCCGCCGAGGCGGATGGCGTAATCGCTTTTACGAATCGATGTTTTAATCGCTTTCGCCAACAGGGTAATAATTCGGTCGCCTTCCTGGTGCCCCTGGGTATCGTTGATCAGTTTTAACCTATCGCAATCAATAGCGACAAATGTCACCGGCGTCCCGGTATTGACCAGGCGTTGCAGTCGCTGTTCCAGCACTGGTGTTAATATTTTACGGTTGTAAAGCCCGGTCATGGCATCGCTAATATTTTCGCGTGTGACGTTGCGATAAAGCCGAAAGTGCATCCGTACCATATTAAGCAGGAGCGCCGTTGCCAGTAAGTAAAAGGCCAGCGCTTTCCAGGACGAGACAAGGAAATAGGTTAAATCAAGGGACAACGAAACGCGCAGCCCACCAGGGATATCATGGCTATAATTCACATATTGAAACAGATTATTTTTGCTTTGATTAATAATAATTTCTTTTCCGGAGTCCATATCCTTTAGTGTTACGTTAAGATAACGCCAAACCAGCGGACGGTCCTGGGTATAAAAAATATTTTTTAAATTATCCTGGTTAACATCTACCATCACGATACCTTTTAACGTTCCCGCCAGATAGACTGGCGTTAAAAAGCTCATGACGTTTTCCTGGGTAATATCATCCATGTAAATACTTGAAATAACTGTACGGCCGGTAAAAAGTTTATCTATATCTTTTCTGTTAATACCCATTGTGCCTTTTTGTAAAAAAGTCCAACGATGCATGGCGAAGCGCCGTGAGTTGATTAAATCATAGAAATAGACATAATGTTTATTTAAATCAACGTAATAACGGAATTTAAGCTCCAGTGTGCCCAGCCCGTGACTGTGGTCGTCCTGCGAACGGTTGATGCTTACCGCCTGATCAAACGCAGGCAGTAAAAGGGCGTCATCAAGATTATCGGTACATTGTGTAGCGGCGGTTTGCAGGGTGCCATGTAGCGCCGGGTAATTATGCCGGGTCAGGTTGACACCGTGCGTACCGTTAATAGCCTCAAAGGCGTCGCAAAACGCGCGGCGTTTTTCTGCGGTGACGGGGTCTCCCGGCGCTTCAAAAGTTCGCATCAAATGTGCGGCGATGCTCTGATTCTGGTACTTATCGTACAAAAACGACGAATCGGCTCTCTCCATGATATAACGCATATAGGCATTCATTGCCCTGTCGCTGGCAATAAGTTCGTAAATCAGGAAGGACGATGTCAAAACGATGACGCTTGCCGAGATAAAGTGCCTGAGCGCTTTATGATGCAAATTCATGATGAACTACAGCCCTGAAAGTCGGATGCGTTAGTTTACCATAGCGATGAGAATTCCTCTAATAGACTGTTTAAAAATAAAACGTGTTGATGTTATGGAATAAAAATCATTCTCGGTTTAATTGCGGCAATAATTCGATGTGTTGATATTTTCAATGGTTATTAATGGTAGCGAAAGTAAATTTTCAGGTAACGATGTTACGTTATTTCTTTTAAAAATAGGAAAACCATTATTATTACAGTGAAAGGAGCGTCGAGCGGTAAGGATAATTTAGTTATTCTCTTATTCCTGTAGGGGGAATGATGAAAAAGTTGAAAGAAATGGCTGCTATCTCGCTTTTTACATTATTGGCGGCGGGTTTTTCCGCATCGGTTATGGCAGACGACCAGGCGCCTGAAAGAGTTCCAGCAGCTGAAGTTAAGCCCGTTGGTGAACATGTACACTGGTGTACTCTCTTTGATCCAGATGGTATGGAGTTGCCGCCGTTGCCAGGCATGGAATGGCCGTGGTGTTTGTAATATTAACGCAAAGGCATAGCGCTAACGAATCAATTTGTAACATAGGTCAGAACAGCTTCATTCACGCTATACGCGAATAATGATATCAGTCGCGAAGGGTGAACGTTAAGTTGCTAATAAACCTGCCCGTAATAACAACGGGCAGGTTTAGGGTTATGCACTTTGATTGGCGCTCTGTTTCTGAAACAATTCGCGGAATACCGGATAAATATCCTCCTGATCGCGAATATGCTGCATGGCGAAGTTATCGAACGTCGCCTGCAGATGTTCATACTCGCGCCATAAGGTCTGGTGGGCGCGGCGGGTAATCTCGATATAGCTGTAATAGCGCACTACCGGCAGCAGCTTTTTCGCCAGAATCTCATGACACAGCGGTGAATCGTCGGCCCAGTTATCACCGTCTGACGCTTGCGCCGCATAGATGTTCCACTGCCCCGGGTCGTAGCGCTCTTTAACCACTTCATCCATGAGTTTAAGCGCGCTGGAGACAATCGTCCCCCCGGTCTCTTGCGAATAAAAGAACTCATGTTCGTCCACTTCCTTCGCCTGGGTATGGTGGCGGATATAAACCACTTCTACGTTCTTATACGTTCGGCTCAAAAACAGATAAAGCAGAATGTAAAAACGCTTGGCCATATCTTTGGTTGCCTGGTCCATCGAACCCGAGACGTCCATCAGACAGAACATCACCGCCTGGCTGGAGGGCTCAGGCCGTTTTTCATAATTTTTATAGCGTAAATCAAAGGTGTCGATAAACGGCACTCGCTCGATTTTAGCCCGTAGTTCGGCAATCTCCCGACGTAACCGCTCCTCTTCAAGCAGTTGCGCTGGTTCGCTATGGCTGATGGTCTCCAGTTCCGTTTCCAGCGCGTGCAGTTCGCGGCGTTTTCCTGCCGTCATTGCTGTACGGCGCGCCAGAGAGTTTTGTAGCGAACGTACCACGCTGATATTGGCCGGCACGCCGTTTGAGGTGAAACCGGCGCGGTGAGTTTTATACTCGTTAAGCTGGCGATGCTGGTTTTTCTTCAGATTAGGCAGCGCTAAATCTTCAAAGAGCAGATCCAGATACTCATCTTTTGAAATCTGAAAAACAAACTCATCCTGGCCTTCGCCGTCCTGGCTGGCCTGACCTTGACCGCTGCCGGAACCGCCGCCGCCACCGACTTGCGGACGCTCAATGCGATCATTCTGGATAAAGTGATCGTTACCCGGATGGACGCGATGGCGCAGACCGCCGCGCCCCTGATGAAACATCGGTTCGCTAATATCATCGGTTGGAATAGAGACGGACTCTCCGCTGTCGACATCGGTCACAGAGCGTTTATTAATCGCTTCGGAAATTGACTGCTTAATTTGTGCTTTATAACGACGCAAAAAGCGCTGGCGATTCACCGTGCTTTTATTTTTGCCGTTAAGACGTCGGTCTATGAACCAGGTCATATGCCCCCCGTACTGCCAACTGAGCGCCTGTTCTGTCAGTGCCGGATAGCGCTAACGCTTAGCCAGTCTACAGAACATTACTTTGTAGGCCCGGTAAGCGCAAGCGCCACCGGGCATTAACATCACGACGATTTACGCACGCGCAGGTACCACTCGCACAACAAACGAACCTGCTTACGGGTATACCCTTTCTCCATCATCCGATCGACAAAGTCGTCATGCTTTTTCTGCTCGTCAGTCGACGTTTTGGCGTTAAAAGAAATGACCGGCAACAGCTCTTCAGTATTAGAGAACATTTTTTTCTCAATCACCGTGCGCAGCTTCTCGTAACTGGTCCAGTTTGGATTACGGCCGCTATTGTTGGCTCTGGCGCGCAGGACAAAGTTTACTATCTCATTACGGAAATCTTTCGGGTTACTGATACCCGCTGGTTTTTCAATTTTTTCCAGTTCGGCGTTCAGCGACTCGCGATCGAACAGTTGACCGGTATCCGGGTCGCGATACTCCTGATCCTGAATCCAGAAATCCGCATAAGTCACGTAACGATCAAAAATGTTCTGCCCGTACTCAGAGTAAGATTCGAGATAGGCCGTCTGGATCTCCTTGCCGATAAATTCGGCGTATTTCGGGATCAGATAGCCTTTCAGGAACTCCAGATAACGTTCAGCCTGCTCCTGCGGGAACTGCTCACGCTCGATTTGTTGTTCCAGAACGTAGAACAGATGTACCGGGTTTGCCGCCACTTCCGCATGGTCGAAGTTGAATACGCGGGAGAGGATCTTAAAGGCGAATCGGGTGGAGAGACCGTTCATCCCTTCGTCCACGCCCGCATAGTCGCGATACTCCTGGTACGATTTGGCTTTGGGGTCGGTATCTTTCAGGCTTTCACCGTCATAAACGCGCATTTTCGAGTAAATACTGGAATTTTCCGGCTCTTTCAGGCGAGAAAGAATTGAGAAACGCGAAAGCGTTTCCAACGTGCCCGGCGCGCAGGGCGCATGAGCCAGCTCGCTATGATTAAGTAGTTTCTCGTAGATTTTGATCTCTTCGGAGATTCGCAGGCAATAAGGCACCTTCACAATATAGACACGGTCAAGGAACGCTTCGTTATTTTTATTGTTACGGAAAGTCACCCATTCAGATTCGTTTGAGTGGGCAAGTATGATGCCATTAAAGGGCAGGGCGGAAATACCTTCCGTACCATTGTAGTTACCTTCCTGAGTTGCGGTCAGCAAGGGGTGCAGCACCTTAATAGGCGCTTTAAACATCTCGACGAACTCCATGATCCCCTGGTTAGCGCGGCACAGCGCGCCAGAGTAACCATACGCATCCGGATCGTTCTGGGCGTGGTGTTCGAGTTTACGAATATCCACCTTGCCGACCAGCGCCGAAATATCCTGGTTGTTTTCATCGCCGGGTTCCGTTTTGGCGATGGCAATCTGCTCCAGAATGGAGGGCCAGACTTTCACCACGCGGAATTTAGTAATATCGCCGCCAAACTCATGCAGGCGTTTGGCCGCCCACGGGGACATAATCGTACCGAGATAGCGGCGCGGAATACCGTACTCTTTTTCCAGAATCTGCGCATCTTCCTGCGGATTAAACAGGCATAACGGATGATCGTTGACCGGGCTACGCTCGCCGTTGGCGCTTAAAACATAAATTGGCACGCGCTGCATTAGCGATTTCAGCCGTTCAGCGAGCGATGATTTGCCACCCCCCACAGGTCCCAGCAAATAGAGAATTTGTTTCTTCTCTTCCAGCCCTTGCGCCGCATGTTTCAGATAAGAGACAATCTGTTCAATCGCGTCTTCCATGCCGTAAAACTCTTCAAACGCAGGATAGCGAGCAATAACCCGGTTGGAGAAGAGTCGGGAAAGTCGGGGTTCCTGGGCAGTGTCGACCATATTAGGCTCGCCGATAGCCATTAATAGCCGCTCTGCCGCGTTGGCATAAGCACTGCGATCTTGCCGACAAATGGTAAGAAAATCCTGCAGTGTGAACTCTTCGTCCTTGGCAGCTTCGTAACGCTGGCGATAGTGATCGAATATATTCATGATATGCCATCCTTTCGTTTTTTCGCACATGTTAAGAGCCGTTCATATGAATAGTAGAGGCTCCCGGAAGAGGTAGACTGAACGCCGTCTCTGCTAAGGAAAAAAAAGCAACTCTCATGCCATTTTATTGGCCAGAAGATCAACGTGTCCGGTGATACACCTTCTTAACATTAAGCGTAGATGGCATTTGCAAAACTTGCCTGTACGCGTCAGTGGATTTCGATGACATATCAATAACTCATCAGGTAGAAAAGGCTGGTGGATATCAGAAAAAGCGTTCCCGGTCACATAACGATCATCAACCGATCATCTGAAAATAATCGGTGATGGTGATATTAAACGGTTACATTGTGTAAAATAGTTGGGCTTACAGGTATTGGCGGTTACACTTTTGCCGCAGAACATTTAAATAAGGAATTATGGATTGTGACCAAACTTAAACTTCTGGCTCTTGGCGTGTTTATTGCAACATCCGCCAGCGTCGCGCACGCTGAAAGCAACCTGACGTTGGGCGCAGGCGTTGGTGTGGTTGAACACCCTTATAAAGATTACGATAGCGATGTTTATCCGATACCGGTCATCGCTTATGAAAGCGAAAACTTCTGGTTCCGTGGTCTGGGCGGCGGCTACTACTTGTGGAATGACAATGCCGATAAGTTGTCAATCATGGCATACTGGTCCCCGATGTACTTCAAACCGGGCGACAGCGATGACCATCAGTTGCGTCGTCTGGACAGGCGTAAAAGTACTATGATGGCGGGCGTTTCTTACGCGCATCACACCCAGTATGGATTCCTGCGTACCTCACTGGCAGGGGATACGTTGGATAACAGTAACGGTATTGTCTGGGATCTGGCCTGGCTTTATCGGTATACCAATGGCGGGCTGACCTTAACGCCAGGTATCGGGGTTGAATGGAATAGCGAGAACCAGAACGATTACTATTACGGCGTATCACGTAAAGAATCTTCGCGTAGCGGCCTGCGCGGCTATAACCCGAACGATAGCTGGAACCCGTATCTTGAACTGAGCGCTAACTATAATTTCGCCGGTAACTGGAGCGTATATGGTACTGCGCGCTACACCCGTCTGTCGGATGAAATTACCGATAGCCCGATGGTGGATAAATCCTGGACCGGTATCCTTTCTACTGGCGTGACCTATAGATTCTGATTGATTGAATTTGCCAGAAAAACCATGACAAAGCCTGCGTTATGCAGGCTTTGTGCTGTCTGAAACGCGAACATGGCGGCTTGCATAAATGCGCTGTTGACCGGGTATGGCGCAGCCTTATGTGATTTATACTTTGTTACATCAATTTAAAAAACTAGCCTTTTATATGAAAAATCCAGGTGATTACAACTGCGCTAACAATTAGCGTAATAATTGTTGCAATGCTGGCTGATATCGCCCTGTCACGTCCCGCTTATGCTATACCCATTCTTCACAGCGAGTAAGACGAATGAGCATAGTATTCAATACCGTAGCCAAGCCCAGCGGCAGTCTGTGTAACTTATCGTGCAAGTACTGTTTCTATCTTGATAAACCCCGGGGCCAGCGCGTCATGTCTGACGATGTGCTGGAGACGTATATCCGCCGGGTAATTGATGATACGCCATCCTCAGCGGTCTCGTTTTGTTGGCAGGGGGGAGAGCCGACGCTATGCGGTCTTTCTTTTTACCAAAAAGTGGTGCGCTTGCAGCAACGCTATGCCAACGGCAAAACTATTTACAACAGTCTGCAAACCAATGGCGTATTAATCAATGAAGAATGGGCGGCTTTCTTTGCGCAGCACCAGTTCCTGATTGGTATATCGATTGATGGGCCGCAAGTCGTTCATGATAATTACCGGAAAACGCCGTCAGGGCGGGCGTCTTTTTCCCGTGTCGTTAATGCTATCCGCCTTCTGCAGGCAAATGATGTCGAGTTCAACACGCTCACTGTCGTGAATGATGTGTCATGCCGTCATGGCAACGCTATTTATCATTTTTTGACGCAGGAATTGGAAAGTAAACACCTGCAATTTATTCCCATTGTTGAGCCGCTCGCGCAAAAAACGCAGCGTTCTTTGACGTTATCTGACAATGAGGATTCGCCTTCGCTGATGCCCTTTTCCGTCACGCCTGAAGGGTGGGGCGCCTTTATGTGCGATGTTTTTGATCAATGGATACGTCACGATGTCGGACGCATATTCGTACAGCTTTTTGACAACTTACTTGGCGTCTGGATGGGGGAGCCCGCCACGCTTTGTACGATGCAGTCGACCTGCGGGCAAAGTTTGCTGGTGGAGCAGAATGGCGACGTGTTTAGCTGTGACCATTTTGTTTTTCCCGCCTATAAACTGGGCAATCTGCAGCAACACTCTTTAGAAGAAATGGCGGCTTCTTCTTTTCAGCAGCAGTTTGGCGCGGCTAAAGCAAACCTTTCCTCACGCTGCCAGAACTGTACGTGGCGCTTTGCCTGTCACGGCGGTTGTCCGAAACATCGAATTTGCATGGACGGCGGCGAACGGCAAAATTATCTCTGTAAAGGATATCTGGAGTTCTTTCAACATGTGACGCCCTATATGAATGTGATGCGTCAATTATTACTGAATCAGCGACCCGCCGCGCATATTACCCGCATCGTCGACATGATTGCGGATGACGTTCGTCAGTGACAAGAAAATCGCCCCCTTGCGCGGTATGATGCCGGACATTACCGTAGGGTCTAAGAGTCCTGTATTGTTTTACCGTCGAGTGACATTGAAAAGGAAATGAAATCAGTGAAAAACGTAACGTTTTGCGGGCAGGTGACGCTTCCTGCCATCGGACAGGGAACATGGTATATGGGCGAGCGCGCGGATCAACGTCAGCGCGAGGTTTCGGCGCTGCGCGTGGGGCTGGATTTGGGGTTACGCCTTATTGATACGGCGGAAATGTATGCCGACGGCGGGGCGGAAAAGGTCGTGGGCGAGGCGCTGGCAGGGCGACGCGATGAGGCATTTCTGGTGTCAAAAGTGTACCCGTGGAACGCTGGCGGCCAGAAGATAGTTGCCGCCTGTGAGGAAAGCCTGCGTCGTCTGAAAACAGATTATCTCGATCTCTATCTATTGCACTGGGCCGGAAACTTTTCATTCGAAGAGACCGTTGAAGGTATGGAGCGGCTAATCGCGCAGGGGAAAATTCGCCGTTGGGGAGTCTCTAATCTTGCTTATGACGATATGCAGGCGCTGTGGCGCATCCCTGGGGGACAGCAATGCGCGACAAATCAGGTGCTCTATCATCTGGCGTCACGCGGTATTGAGTATGATTTATTGCCGTGGTGTCAACAACAGCGAATGCCAGTGATGGCCTATAGCCCGCTGGCGCAGGCTGGCCGATTACGTAGCGGTTTACTGAATCATCCGGTGGTGAATGAAATTGCGCAAGCGCATAACGCTACGGCGGCGCAAATCTTACTGACGTGGGTGATTGCGCATCCGGGCGTGATGGCGATCCCGAAAGCCGGAAGTACAGAACACGTGAAGCAAAATGCGGCGGCGCTTGAGATTACCTTGTCAGCAAACGAACTTGCCTTACTGGACAACGCCTGGCCTGCGCCAAAAGGGAAAACCGCGTTGGATATGGTGTGACGCCGGATAAAATGTGTAAGTGCCGCCATCCGGCAGGTCATGCCTGATGGCGGCTGACGCCTTCCAGAGCCTATAGCAACGCCGTTATCCATTCACTTTTAGCGTTTTGCGACGCAGATAGTCTGCGCCAGACGAGAGGGTTTTTCTTCTGTGGCTTGTTGCGGCGCAGTAGCATAAGCCGTTTCAACGCAGACAAACGTTTTATAGCCGTCATCCGGCATGTCGCCCATGCTGACGGACAACGCCGGGCCAGGGTTCCAGCCTACGACGTTAAGATGATGGTGGTGGACCACATCAATCGTGCGGTTTAATGTCGCATCGTGGATCACGCTACATGCTTCAGGATTGAGGTAAACGCGATCGGTACGGTCCGGAAAGGTTTGTATACCGTCGGCCAGGACATCTTCTTTAGCGTCGTTAACTTTATCAATAAACCGATCGCCGAGTCCGCTGACCTTAACGTTGGCGATGTCGCCAACGTTAAAATAGCTGTGGAGCGCGGATGTGGTTGCAAACTCGCCATGCGCTTCCAGTTCAATTTCACAGGTTTTGCCCACTTTAAAACGTGCCAGCAGCGTGAAATCGTGCGGCCAGTATTTCCGGGTGGCCTCACTGCTTTGCAGCTCAAATGTCAGCATTACGCCATTATCATCTTCATTATGCGCTTTTAGCGCCCACGGTAGATTACGCGCAAAGCCGTGTGACGGCAGACCCTGTTGAGCCGCAGGTCCAAACCAGGGCCAGCAGATCGGTACGCCGCCGCGTAGCGCCACGCCGGTTTTGAAAGGCGTATTATTACTGAGCCACAATACCTCTTCCTCGCCAACGGGTTTCCAGGAGAGAAGGTGCGCGCCCTGTAATGCAAAAGAGGCTTTAACCTGCGGATGGTCAACGACGATCAGATCCAGGTCATCAAGCTGACGACGGGAAAGGACAGGGGTAAGCTGTTCGATAACCGGGAGGGCAAAAATTTTATTAATCATTACGCAATCCTCTTAACCCTAAATAATTCGAGTTGCATGACAAGGCGCTTGTGCCTTGACCAGTGCTTGCGCTGGCCCGTAGAGGCGGGGCCGCAGGCCGAGTAACGCGGCAAGTGAACGACAAATTCATCGGGAACGAATTTGAACAACCGTAGGTAACCTACGGCCAGGGACATCCCTGATTCATCCCGATAAGTTCGACTTCCGTCAGTGATTCGGGTGAGAAAGCATAGCCAACACACCTGCAACTTGAAGTATGACGGGTATATCTTTAAGCAAAAAAAAGAGCGACCTAAGTCGCTCTTACCAATGACTGTGTCATCTCAACTTATTTGGAGATGTGAGCAATCAGGTCCAGTACTTTGTTGGAGTAACCGGTTTCGTTATCGTACCAGGAGACCAGTTTCACGAAGTTGTCGTTCAGCGCGATGCCTGCTTTAGCATCGAACACGGAAGTGCATACTTCGCCGTTGAAATCGGTAGATACAACGTCGTCTTCGGTGTAACCCAGAACGCCTTTCATTTCGCCTTCGGCAGCAGCTTTAACAGCAGCTTTGATCTGCTCGTAGGTAGCCGCTTTTTCCAGACGAACGGTCAGGTCAACAACGGATACGTTCGGAGTCGGAACGCGGAACGCCATACCGGTCAGTTTGCCATTCAGTTCCGGCAGTACTTTACCTACTGCTTTAGCAGCGCCAGTAGAGGACGGGATGATGTTCTGAGATGCGCCGCGGCCGCCGCGCCAGTCTTTGTGAGACGGGCCGTCAACGGTTTTCTGGGTTGCGGTAGTCGCGTGAACAGTAGTCATCAGACCTTCGATGATACCGAAGTTGTCGTTGATAACTTTAGCCAGCGGCGCCAGGCAGTTGGTGGTGCAGGAAGCGTTGGAAACGATGTCCTGGCCTTCGTATTTGTCAAAGTTAGCGCCTTTAACAAACATTGGGGTGTTGTCTTTAGACGGACCCGTCAGAACCACTTTTTTCGCGCCAGCGGTGATGTGTTTACGCGCGGTTTCGTCAGTCAGGAAGATACCGGTAGCTTCAGCCACTACGTCAACACCAACTTCGTCCCATTTCAGGTTAGCCGGATCGCGTTCAGCGGTAACACGGATTTTTTTACCGTTAACGATCAGATGACCGTCTTTCACTTCAACAGTACCGTCGAAACGGCCGTGAGTGGAGTCATATTTCAGCATGTATGCCATGTACTCTGCGTCTAACAGGTCGTTGATTGCAACGATCTCGATGTCAGAACGTTTCTGAGCAGCACGGAAAACAATGCGACCGATACGGCCAAAACCGTTGATACCTACTTTGATAGTCATATATTCCACCAGCTATTTGTTAGTGAATAAAAGGTTGCCTGTAAAATTACAAAAACCTTACGCAGCGTCAAGCGGAATCGTGTCAATCATTGCGACAAATCAATCCTCTGCACAACCTTTGCGCGGCTGATTCGCCTCACTCTTCCTTTCGGCTTGAAACCACATGGGGGCGCCGCCCCGAATTTTAAAGGGCAACCGAGATAATAATGTGACATCAGTCACGATTCGTGAGCCGCCATTTCGCAATGATCAAGTTTAGAACAAAAGTTGGTACTGAGGTGTTAATGTTTTGTTAGAATCGGTCAGGCAATGTGAGCACGTTTAAAGTGAGATGTGAGCAAATGGCTAACCAACCTTCAGCAGAAGAACTCAAGAAAAAATTGTCCGAAATGCAATTCTACGTGACGCAGGATCGTGGCACAGAACCGCCATTTACCGGACGCCTGCTACATAATAAACGCGATGGGGTTTATCACTGCCTGGTCTGTGATACGCCGCTTTTTCACTCCCACACCAAATACGATTCAGGCTGCGGCTGGCCTAGCTTTTACCAGCCTGTCAGCGAAGAGGCGATTCGTTACATAGACGATTTTTCTCATGGCATGCAGCGTGTCGAAATTCGTTGCGGAAACTGCGATGCGCATCTCGGACACGTTTTCCCGGATGGTCCGCAGCCAACCGGTGAGCGCTATTGCGTTAACTCGGCCTCGCTGGCCTTTTCTGACGAGAAAAACGGCGATCAACTGAAAGGCTGAAAAAACGATTCAGCAAATTATTCCACAGGAGCGGACACATCATGAATCTTGATGAGATCATTAACAGCATGACGCCGGAAGTGTATCAACGTTTATCCACCGCCGTTGAGCTGGGTAAATGGCCGGATGGCGTGGCGTTGACGCCGGAACAGAAAGAAAACAGCCTACAGCTGGTGATGCTATGGCAGGCGCGGCACAATACCGAAGCGCAACATATGACGATCGATACTCACGGTCAGATGGTGATGAAAAGCAAGCAGCAGCTCAAAGCGGATTTCGGTATTACGTCAAAGCCGATTGCGACATTGAAAATGCAGTAACGGCAGCCGGATAAGAGGTAGTCGCCATCCGGTGGTTTAATTGCCAATGCGTTGTGCTTACCGGGCCTGCTCATTGCTGCCAGATACAGGCCCGCCATATTTTTACGAATAACGCTTAATGTCCAGCGGGTCCGCCAACTGTGTTGCTAACTGGTTATTGTCATCGGTGCCTTATTCCCAGAACATTGCGCCGGCCAGCCCGCGCTTTTTAATCTGGTCCGCGTTGATCCCCACCGGCGCGGATTTTCATAAGAGAGGGCAAACAGTGCCTTCCCCCGGCAGACTTTACTGTCAGCAGCAGGCCAGGCGTTTGAGTCATACGGATTGGCGTTGAAATACTGCGTGCCATAAGGCCATGTCGTAAGTCATCAGATTGATAAAGTCGAGCTACGGGGCTATAGCTTTCACGTCCAGCCAGCTTTTCGGATTTTCCGCATTCGTGCCGACGGCGAGGGTGACCCGCTTTTGGGGCTCATTAGCTGACGAAGCGCTTTTAAATGCGACGTTAACCGAATATTCCCAGTCAAGAGCGATCCCATCGAGACCATATTTGTCGACAATCTTCTGCGCCGGTTTAATAAACACCGCGCGGGCTTCTTTAACGATCCTTTTTGACATTTAACACAGAAACACGCCACAGAATTGGGTGGCGAAAAAATAACCGCAGCAGATTAGCGTCTTCATCCATGGAAACCTGCGCAGGCGTTCGCGCCGTCTTTCGCGATACGGCTTCCATCTTTTTGGTTTTATCGCCGTTTGTTTCGTTGAGTTTGTGATCTTGGTTGGCAAATACAGATCATTATCTGTGTTTTAAAGATTTATTGTTGACCTTAAAGATTTTATGGATAAGTATGATGAGCATTGATGCACACCAAACACAAAGGAAGATGCAATGAAAGCACTGGCGAGATTTGGCAAGGCCTTTGGCGGCTACAAAATGATTGATGTCCCGGAGCCGGTATGCGGTCCGGAAGACGTGATTATCGAAATCAAAGCGGCGGCGATCTGCGGCGCGGATATGAAGCACTATAACGTTGACAGCGGGTCCGACGAATTTAACTCCGTTCGCGGTCATGAATTCGCCGGACGTATCGCGCGGGTGGGCGAAAAAGTGAAAGACTGGAAAGTCGGCCAGCGCGTGGTTTCTGACAACAGCGGACACGTTTGCGGCGTTTGCCCTGCCTGTGAACAAGGCGATTTTCTGTGTTGTACAGAAAAAGTGAATCTGGGTCTGGATAACAACACCTGGGGCGGTGGATTCTCCAAATACTGCCTGGTTCCGGGAGAAATCCTGAAAATCCATCGCCATGCCCTGTGGGAGATCCCGGAAGGCGTGGATTACGAGGAAGCCGCAGTTCTGGACCCTATCTGCAACGCCTATAAATCTATCGCCCAGCAATCCAAATTTTTACCCGGCCAGGACGTGGTAGTCATCGGCACCGGTCCGTTAGGTCTGTTTTCGGTCCAAATGGCCCGCATTATGGGGGCGGTAAATATCGTGGTGGTTGGTCTGGATGAGGATGTTCCTGTCCGTTTCCCTGTGGCCAAAGAACTCGGCGCGACGGCGTTTGTTAACGGCTCCACGGAAGATGTCGTCGCACGCTGCCGGGAGATTTGCGGCAAAGACAACCTCGGTCTGGTGATCGAATGCTCCGGTGCCAACATTGCGCTTAAACAGGCCATCGACATGCTACGGCCAAATGGTGAAGTGGTTCGCGTCGGTATGGGATTTAAGCCGCTCGATTTCTCCATCAACGACATTACTTCCTGGAACAAAAGCATCATTGGGCATATGGCCTATGACTCCACATCCTGGCGCAATGCGATTCGCCTGCTTGCCAGCGGCGCTATCAAAGTAAAACCGATGATCACCCATCGTATCGGTCTTTCTCAGTGGCGCGAAGGGTTTGACGCAATGGTCGATAAGACAGCCATTAAAGTGATCATGACCTACGACTTTGATGAATAACCCTTCTGCTAAAGGAACGTTATCGCATGGAACAGATAACAAAACCGCACTGCGGCGCCCGGCTGGATCGCCTGCCGGATTGCCGCTGGCATTCATCAATGTTTGCCGTCGTCGCCTTTGGTCTGCTTGTTTGCTGGAGTAATGCCGTCGGCGGATTAATTCTTGCCCAGCTCAAGGAGTTAGGCTGGACCGATAATTCCACGACAGCCACCTTCTCCGCCATTACCACAGCGGGGATGTTTCTCGGCGCGCTGGTGGGCGGCATTATCGGCGATAAAACCGGGCGCAGGAACGCCTTTATTCTTTATGAGGCAATCCATATCGCCGCGATGGTGGTTGGCGCATTCTCACCGAATATGAGCTTTCTGATCGCCTGTCGTTTTGTGATGGGCGTGGGATTAGGGGCACTACTGGTCACCCTGTTTGCTGGTTTTACCGAATATATGCCGGGCAGAAATCGGGGAACCTGGTCGAGTCGTGTTTCGTTTATTGGCAACTGGTCATATCCATTGTGTTCCCTGATTGCAATGGGGCTGACGCCGCTAATTAGCGCGGAATGGAACTGGCGCGTGCAGTTACTGATCCCGGCTGTGCTGTCGCTGATTGCTACTGTGCTTGCCTGGCGATACTTCCCTGAATCTCCCCGCTGGCTGGAATCGCGCGGGCGTTATCAGGAAGCCGAAAAGGTCATGCAGGCCATTGAAGCAGGCGTCGAACGTCAGACAGGAAAACCGCTGCCGCCGGTTATTATTGAAAGCAGCGGCAAGCCGCCGCGTTCCGTACCGTATTCAGCGTTGCTCACTGGCGTATTACTGAAACGCGTTATTTTGGGTTCCTGCGTGCTGATTGCCATGAACGTTGTGCAATACACGTTAATTAACTGGCTGCCCACCATCTTTATGACGCAGGGCATCAACCTCAAAGATTCGATCGTTTTAAATACCATGAGTATGTTCGGCGCACCGTTTGGCATATTTATCGCTATGCTGGTAATGGATAAAATTCCGCGCAAAACCATGGGTGTCGGTTTATTAATTCTGATTGCCGTGCTGGGATATATTTATTCACTGCAAACCAGCATGTTGCTTATCACCTTAATTGGCTTTTTCCTGATTACCTTTGTCTATATGTATGTCTGTTATGCCTCGGCGGTCTATGTGCCGGAGATCTGGCCAACAGAAGCGAAACTTCGCGGTTCCGGCCTGGCGAACGCTGTCGGCAGAATCAGCGGTATCGCTGCCCCCTATGCAGTGGCGGTATTACTCAACGGTTATGGCGTGACGGGCGTTTTCGTCCTGCTGGGCGCTGTCTCGATTATCGTCGCTGTTGCAATAGCGACTATCGGAATCGAGACCAGGGGTGTTTCGGTCGAAAGTCTGGGCATTGATAAGGTCACGAGTAAATAAAGGAATAAAAATGAAAAATTCAAAAGCGATATTAAAAACGCCTGGCACCATGACAATTATGGCGGCTGATATTCCAGTACCAAAAGAAAACGAAGTATTGATCAAAGTGGAATATGTCGGTATTTGCGGTTCAGATGTTCACGGTTTTGAATCCGGGCCATTCATTCCGCCGAAGGATCCAAATCAGGAAATTGGTCTCGGTCATGAGTGTGCCGGAACGGTCATTGCGGTCGGCAAGCGGGTAAGCAAATTTAAGCCAGGCGATCGGGTTAATATCGAGCCGGGCGTGCCGTGCGGCCACTGCCGCTATTGTCTGGAAGGAAAATACAATATTTGTCCGGATGTTGATTTTATGGCGACGCAGCCGAATTATCGCGGGGCCTTAACTCACTATCTGTGCCATCCGGAAAGTTTTACGTACAAGCTTCCGGACAATATGGACACTATGGAAGGTGCGCTGGTGGAACCCGCTGCTGTTGGAATGCACGCGGCAATGCTGGCGGATGTTAAACCGGGTAAGAAAATCGTCATTCTCGGCGCGGGCTGCATTGGTTTAATGACCCTGCAAGCGTGTAAGTGTCTGGGGGCGACCAATATCGCGGTAGTAGATGTACTGGAAAAACGGCTAGCAATGGCTGAACGACTGGGAGCGACAACCGTTATCAATGGGGCGAAAGAAGATACTGTCTCGCGCTGCCAGCAGTTCACCGACGATATGGGCGCCGATATTGTGTTTGAAACCGCCGGTTCCGCCGTCACAACTCAGCAAGCGCCGTATCTGGTCATGCGCGGCGGGAAGATCATGATTGTCGGCACTGTCGCGGGAGATTCAGCGATTAATTTCCTCAAAATTAACCGTGAAGTCTCCATCCAGACGGTATTCCGCTATGCCAACCGCTATCCGGTGACTATTGATGCCATCTCCTCCGGGCGTTTCGATGTGAAATCAATGGTGACGCATATTTACGATTACAAAGACGTGCAACGTGCATTTGAAGAGTCGGTGAATAACAAACGCGACATTATTAAAGGCGTTATTAAAGTTTGCGATTAATAAAAAACGGGAGAAACAGCGATGTTGGCAGATATAAAATATTGGGAAAATGATGCACAAAATAAACATTACGCGATTGCGCACTTTAACGTGTGGAATGCGGAAATGTTGAGGGGAGTGATTGATGCGGCGGAAGAGGCAAATTCGCCGGTTATTATCTCCTTTGGTACCGGATTTGTGGGCAATACTTCATTTGAAGACTTCTCTCATATGATGGTTTCCATGGCTAAAAAAGCCTCTGTGCCGGTAATTACCCACTGGGATCATGGACGTAGCATGGACATTATCCATAATGCCTGGACGCACGGCATGAACTCGCTGATGCGTGACGCTTCATCCTTTGATTTTGAAGAAAATATTCGCCTGACCAAAGAAGCCGTTGATTTCTTTCATCCGCTGGGTATTCCGGTAGAGGCGGAGTTAGGGCACGTAGGGAACGAAACGGTGTATGAAGAGGCGTTGGCGGGGTATCACTATACCGACCCGGATCAGGCGGCGGAATTTGTAGCGCGCACCGGTTGTGACTCGCTGGCGGTCGCCATCGGCAACCAGCATGGCGTGTACACCTCTGAACCAAAACTGAATTTTGAGGTCGTGGAGCGCGTGCGCCAGGCAGTTTCCGTACCGCTAGTGTTACACGGCGCTTCCGGTATTAGCGACGCGGATATCAAAAAAGCCATTTCGCTGGGCATCTCGAAAATCAATATCCACACCGAATTGTGTCAGGCTGCGATGGTAGCGGTAAAAGAGAATCAGGATCAGCCGTTCCTGCATCTGGAACGCGAAGTACGCAAAGCGGTAAAAGCCCGCGCACTGGAAAAAATCAAACTGTTTGGTTCAGATGGTAAAGCGGAATGATGATATGGACGAAATCGAAGTTCTTTGCATAGGGGCGGCCATTGTCGACATTCCTTTGCAACCGGTTAGTAAAAATATCTTTGATGTCGATTCGTATCCATTAGAACGAATTGCCATGACCACAGGGGGAGATGCGATTAATGAAGCCACGATTATTTCGCGTCTCGGGCATCGCACTGCGCTAATGAGTCGCGTTGGCGACGATGCGGCAGGATATTTTATTCTCGACCACTGTCGGAAGGAGAATATCGATATTCAGAGCCTGAAGCAGGATGCTGATATTGATACCTCAATTAATGTTGGGCTGGTGACTGATGATGGTGAGCGCACCTTTGTCACTAACCGTAACGGCAGTCTGTGGAAGCTAAATATTAACGATGTCGATTTTGACCGTTTTTCTCAGGTCAGGCTGTTATCACTGGCAAGTATCTTTAACAGCCCGCTGCTGGATGGCAAAGCATTAACGGCTATTTTTACGCAGGCGAAAGCGCATCAACTGGTTATCTGCGCTGACATGATCAAACCGCGGCTGAATGAAACTCTGGACGATATTCGCGAAGCGCTAAGTTTTGTCGATTATCTGTTTCCTAATATTGATGAAGCCAAAAAACTGACCGGGAAAGAGACGCTGGATGATATTGCCGATTGTTTTTTGCAATGTGGCGTAAAAACAGTGGTGATTAAAACTGGCAAGAAAGGCTGCTTTATCAAAAGCGCCGATATAAAAATGGAGGTGCCTGCGGTGGCAGGCATTACCGCCATCGACACTATTGGCGCCGGCGATAATTTTGCATCGGGATTTATCGCCACGCTACTGGAGGGAAAAACGCTGCGTGAATGCGCACGGTTCGCCAATGCGACGGCCGCGATATCGGTACTCAGCGTGGGCGCCACAACGGGCGTGAAAAACAGAATGCTAGTGGAACAACTCCTGAATGAATACGAAGGGTAATAGCGGCAGATGAAAATGATACCTTTAGGTAATACAGATATAGCGCTTTCCCGTATGGGACTCGGCACCTGGGCTATCGGCGGCGGTCCGGCATGGAATGGCAACCTCGATATGCAGGTCTGCATCGATACTATCGTTGAGGCGCACCGTTGCGGTATTAACCTGATTGATACGGCGCCGGGCTATAACTTTGGCAATAGCGAAGTGATTGTCGGCCAGGCGCTGAAAAAATTACCGCGTAACGAGATGGTGGTGGAGACCAAATGCGGGATCGTCTGGGAGCGGGAAGGAAGCCTGTTCAATAAAGTCGGCGATCGCCAGCTCTATAAAAATCTTTCTCCGGACTCTATTCGTAAAGAAGTCGATGCCAGTCTCCAGCGACTAGGGATTGATTATATCGATATCTATATGACCCACTGGCAGTCGGTACCGCCGTTTTTTACGCCGATTGCAGAAACCGTTGGCGTGCTCAATGAGCTGAAAGCAGAGGGGAAAATCCGTTCTATCGGGGCGGCGAATGTAGATGTCAGCCATATCCGCGAATACCTTAAACATGGCGAGCTGGACATCATACAGGCGAAATACAGCATTCTTGACCGGGCGCTGGAAACGGAGCTGCTGCCGCTATGCCGCGAGCACGGCATCGTGGTACAGGTTTATTCGCCACTGGAGCAGGGCTTGTTAACCGGCACCATTACCCGTGACTATGTTCCCGGCGGGGCGCGAGCGAATAAACTCTGGTTCCAGCGTGAGAATATGTTGCGGGTTATTGATATGCTGGAGCAGTGGCAGCCATTGTGCGACAAATACCATTGCGCCGTTCCGACGCTGGCGCTGGCGTGGATATTGCGACAAAGCGAACTGATTTCGATACTGAGCGGCGCCACGTCGCCGGAGCAGGTACGAGAGAATATCGCTGCGCTGTCCATCACCTTAACGGATGACGATGCGTTATTGATGAGACAAATGGCGGAAGCGCTGGACAATCCATAAGCAATACATTACACCTCTTTTTTGGCGAAATGCAGATAAAATCTGTTATTCAAACGGCTTATTTTGAAAGTAAACATAGTCTGTGAGATACTCAACGTTTATCATGACGTCGAAAACAGAGGTGTAATCGTGGCGGCGAAAGACAGGATTCAGGCGATCAAACAAATGGTCGCTAATGATAAAAAAGTAACAGTCTCTAACTTGAGTTCAATTTTTCAGGTAACCGAAGAGACAATTCGACGCGATCTGGAAAAACTCGAAGATGAAGGCTTTTTGACTCGAACTTATGGCGGTGCGGTATTAAATTCGGCGGTGCTGGCTGACAATATCCATTTTTATAAGCGTGCAAAATCGTTCTATGAAGAGAAGCAAATTATAGCCCGTAATACGCTTCCGTTTATTAAAAACAAAACAACGATGGCCGCCGACTCCAGCAGTACGGTAATGGAATTGCTAAAACTCCTGAAAGACCGAAACGATCTTACTTTGTTAACTAATTCAGCGGAAGCTTTCCATGAACTGGCGCAATCGGACATTAATCTTGTTTCTACGGGCGGTGAGTTAAATAAAAATACGCTATCGCTGCAGGGGCGTATCACTAAAGAAATAATCAGCCGTTATCATGTTGATATTATGGTAATGAGTTGTAAAGGGCTGGATATGGCGAGCGGGGCGCTTGATTCTAACGAGGCGGAAGCTGAAATCAAAAAAACGATGATTCGCCAGGCCACAGAGGTGGCGTTATTGGTGGACCACTCAAAATTTGATCGCAAAGCGTTCGTGCGGTTGGTCGATTTTAGTCATATCCATTACCTGATAACGAATAAAACGCCAGGTGATGAATGGATCGCATTTTGCGATAAAAATAATATCCAGCTTGTCTATTAATCGATAGATTATCCTTGACTGGATTGTTTTCGCCTGGACTATGCCAAAAAAAAACGGCAGATGATAGCAAGTGCGGCAAATACCCCTTTGCCGCGAGACAATAATTTATTATTTTGCTGCGTTAGAGGCCATCCAGATGGAAGACAATGATCATATCGGCGCCAGACTAGACCGCTTACCTTTATCCCGGTTTCATTTTCGTATTTTTGGAATAATTAGTTTTGGCCTGCTATTAACGGGGTTTTTGAGTTACTCAGGAAATGTGGTTCTGGCCAAATTGATAAACAATGGCTGGTCGAATAATTATCTTAATGCCGCGTTCACATCGGCACTGATGCTTGGCTATTTTATTGGTTCGCTTACCGGCGGTTTTATTGGGGATTACCTGGGGCGTCGAAAAGCGTTTCGCATTAATTTGTTGCTTGTGGGCATCTCCGCAACGGCTGCCGCATTTGTTCCCAATATGTACTGGCTGATTTTCTTTCGTTGTCTGATGGGGACAGGCATGGGGGCATTGATTATGGTTGGATATGCTTCTTTTACCGAGTTTATCCCTCCCGTTGTACGAGGAAAATGGTCCGCGCGTCTCTCTTTTGTAGGGAACTGGTCACCGATGCTGTCTGCGGGGATTGGCGTAGTGGTCATTGCGTTTTTAAGCTGGCGGATGATGTTTCTTCTTGGCGGGATAGGGATGCTGCTGGCGTGGTCTCTTTCGGGGAAGTACTTTATCGAATCGCCCAGGTGGTTAGCAGGTAAAGGGCGGCAACGCGAGGCTGAACAACAGCTTCTCATGATTGAATCGCAAATAGAAAAAGAAAAAAGTATTATTTTGCCGCCGCATCAGGAAAGCAATAAATCCATGGAATCGCGCTTTGAAAACGGTACATTCTGGATATTATTCAAAGGACAAATGCTGCGGCGCACGTTAGTGGCGATCACTGTATTGATTGCGATGAACATTTCGCTTTATACCATTACGGTATGGATCCCGACAATTTTTGTTAATTCAGGAATTGATGTTACAAAATCCATTTTCATGACCGCCATCATTATGATTGGCGCGCCGGTGGGCATATTTATCGCCGCGCTCATTATTGATCATTTCCCCAGACGGTTATTTGGTTCGCTGTTGCTTATCATTATTGCGGTAGTAGGATATTTTTACTCAATACAGACTGAGGAATGGGCCATTCTGGTTTATGGACTAGTCATGATTTCCTTTCTGTATATGTACGTCTGCTTCGCCTCGGCGGTTTACGTTCCCGAATTATGGCCTACGCACCTTAGATTACGTGGATCGGGTTTTGTGAATGCGGTAGGGCGGATTGTCGCTGTCTTTACCCCCTACGGTGTGGCGGTTTTGCTGACCCGCTATGGATCTGTCACCGTTTTTGTTGTGCTGGGTATGCTGCTGGCGGCGTGCGCGCTGATATTATTTTGTTTTGGCATTGAAACGAGAAGAGTTTCGTTAGAAGCGCTCTCCAGCCTGCGTTGAGCTTTGCCTGGTAGCGACGCTGACGTGATGTATCCGGCCCACAGATCTATGCAATGGTCTCACCGTTGCGTGATGTATTGACCGGATACGATACCTGCTCCGCTACCTGGCGACAGCCTGGCCCTGCGTCTCTTCCCAGTCTGCCAGCGTATACAGCGTCGCGCCTGCCGCCGCCATCTCCATAAACGCGTGTGCGCTATCCTGCGGGTGAATATTCACGCCGCGACAGCCATCGGTGATAACGTTAACGGCATAGCCCAACTCTAGCGCATCCAGCACCGTAAATTTTACGCAGTAATCGGTCGCCAACCCCATCACGATAAGCTCGGTAACGTCATGCTCGCGAAGCCAGGTATCAAGGGTAGTTTTCTGCCGATGTTCGTTGTCAAAAAACGCGCTGTAGCTATCAATCAGCGGGTTTTCACCCTTATAGATGCAGGCGTCAATCGCATGTTGGTTAAGCAGGGGATGTAACGCCGCGCCGTCGGTATGTTGAACGCAGTGATCCGGCCAGAGCGTTTGCGGCAGCCCGTCCAGCTTTCCCTGACTATAGGGTTCCGCCTGATGCTGGCTGGCGAAGCTGCCATGCTGCGCGGGATGCCAGTCCTGGCTGGCCAGCACCGGAATCTGCCGGGGCTGGCACCAGTCAATAAGAGCGTTGGCGATGTCGATGGTGCTGTCGCCTTCCGCTACAGCCAGCGCGCCGCCGGCGCAAAAGTCATTTTGCAAGTCGACCAGTAATAAGGCCCGGTTTGTCATTATCTTCTCCTTGTCGTCGGGATTTTTTAATCATCCGGCGTCAATTCACCACGCAAGTTTTGCGCCATCGCGCTACGAATCGCCTGAGTGTCCAGACCCTGGCTTAACAAATAATGCAGTTTGGTTAAGGTGGCTTCGACGGTCATATCGGCACCGCCAATCACGCCAGCGTGCGCCAGTGCATTACCGGTAGCGTACCCGCCCATATTGACTCGCCCTGACATGCATTGCGTCAGGTTAACCACCACGATGCCGCGCGAACTGGCCTCTTTCAGCTCCTGTAAAAACGCTTTATTTTGCGGCGCGTTGCCTACGCCATAAGAGCGCAGAATCAGCGCTTTTACCGGCTGACGCAGAAAGTTACGTACTACCTCGGCGGAAATCCCCGGATAAATGGTCACTACGCCTATTGGCTGCGGTGTAATAGGGTGAACGATTAATTCACCAGAACCGTAGGGCGCGGGAGGCGTATTTAAACGGCGAATGTGAATTCCTGCTTCCAGCAAGGGCGGCAGATTAGGAGAGGCAAAAGCGTCAAAACCATCCGCATGGGCTTTGGTCGTGCGATTGCCGCGGAACAGACGATTATTAAAAAACAGCGTTACTTCATTAACAGGATAGTTGGCGGCGACATAAAGCGCATTCAGCAAATTAATTTGCCCGTCGGAGCGCAGCTCAGCCAGCGGAATTTGTGACCCTGTCACAATAACCGGTTTACCCAGATTTTCCAGCATGAAAGAGAGCGCCGATGCGGTAAACGCCATCGTGTCGGTGCCGTGCAGAATAACAAAACCGTCATACTCATCGTAGTGCGCTTTGATATCTGCAGCGATATGCTGCCAGTCTTCCGGCGTCATATCTGATGAATCCATCAGCGGGGCATATTCATGGATGGTAAAATCCGGCATCTCCGGGCGGTGGAATTCCGGCATCAGCGCCAGCTGGCGCTGAAGGTGCCCGGACACCGGGATATACCCTTTATCTGAGCGCTGCATACCGATAGTACCGCCGGTATAGGCAACGTAAATTGATTTCTTTTGCATGATAATGTTCAGTCGTGTCGCGAAGGACGTATTAATGATTATCGGATGGCGGCTATGAGCAGACGCCGCCATCCGGTATGGCTATTGATGAAGCATTAGCGAACGTTCGCGCAAGTCAAACAGAACGCATAACGGTTTTGCGGATCGTTAAATGCCGCCAGTTTATCCCCCTCGGCCTTCACCGTGTTGGCGGCGGAAACGAGCGGCGCCGGGAGCATCGCCTGAATGGCCTCCGGCAGCATGGCGCGTACTGATCCGGTCATACTGTCCATGACCATATCAAGGACCGTCGGTTCGTCCTGATAGTAATCAAGATGCCACTGTTTCAGTTTCGCCAGCTCCGCCGCTTTGGCGACGGCGTCGTCAAAGTCGCCGAGACTGTCCACCAGACCATTGGCTTTCGCGTCTTCTCCGGTCCAGACATGGCCCTGTGCGATTTTATCAATCTGCTCCGGCGTACGCTTACGCGCGTCTGCCACCAGCGTGATAAAGCGTTTGTAGCCGTACTCAATACTGAGTTGCATCATCTGCTGCACTTCCGGTGACAGCGCTTTGGTCATCGAAATATCCGCCAGCGGCGAGGTGGAAACGCCGTCGCTGTGTACGCCAATCGACGACAGGCTGTTTTCTACCGTATTGATGACGCCGAAGATGCCAATTGAACCCGTCAGCGTGCTGGGGCTGGCCACGATATAGTTTGCCGGCGTAGAGATCCAGTAACCGCCGGAGGCCGCCATGCCGCCCATTGAGACCACCACCGGTTTGCCGGCCGCTCTTGCCGCCGCCAGTTCGGCGCGGATAACTTCGGAGGCGTTGACGCTCCCGCCTGGGCTATTGACGCGCAGCACAATCGCTTTCACTTTAGGATCAAGACGTGCGTCGCGGATCTGCGATGCCGTAGTGTCGCCGCCGACATTCCCTGGCGTTTCTTCGCCATCCATAATCGCGCCATTGGCGAAAATAACCGCAATAGTACCGCCGGTATCCGCAGGCGTTTTCAGCGAATAATCGTAATAACTGATCGCGCGATAGTTATTTTCGGTTTTACTCCAGCCAAACTGCTTCGTCAGCGCTTTTTCAACATCTGCGCTGGAGGCGAGGGCGTCCACCAGTTTATGGTCGAGCGCATATTTGGCGGTGTCACCGCCCACGCTGGTTAACCCGTCGATAATAGCCTGGGCGCCGGGGAAGAGTTGTTGCGGCGAAATCTGGCGATTGGCGGAAACGGTATGCAGGTAGTTCTGCCACAGTTCGCCTATCCAGCGGTTGTCGGCCTCGCGGGCGGCGGGCGACATATCGTCGCGGATAAACGGCTCGACGGCGGATTTATAGGTGCCGACCCGGAAAACGTGGGTAGAGACTTTCAGCTTATCCAGCAGCGTTTTGTAGTACAGGCCATTCGTAGCGAAGCCGTGAAGATCTACCTGACCCTGTGGGGAAAGCCAAATTTTATTGGCGAAACTGGCGAGGTAATACTGACCCTGGCTGTAGTTTTCACCCACGGCAAAAATCGGTTTGCCGCTGTCGCGGAATTCGCGCAGCGCTTTACCGATATAGCGCATTGACGGCTGATCGGCGCCGGTGAAGTTTTTCAGATCCAGAACGATACCAGTGATGTTACGGTCATCTTTCGCCTGACGAATAGCGTTGACGATGTCAAACAGGGAGTTTTCCTGCAGACGGTCGGAGCTGGCGCCAAATAACTGGCGACCCAGCGCGCCCAGACGGTGATTGGTGGACGGTTTATCCACAATGACGCCGGAAATATCCAGCAGCAGAGCGCCGCGCGCGGTTTGCTCACTGTTGCTGCCGTTACCGATCTGCATCCAGATCCCAACGCCCACCAGAACCAGAAAAATAAAGAACAGGTTGAGTACCATTTCACGGACGAAGTTCAACACTCGCCACGTCCATTTAAAAAATCCGGCAATAAATCGCCACAGGGTTCGCATGTATTCTCCCTATCTGAGTAACAACGCTTATACCTTGGTGAGGATAAAGCATTAAGATGTGGCTATCGTAATGACCCATCAGGCAGTTGTCAGCAGGAATCACTGCCTGCGCTGTAACAAAATCCGCTCTCGTGTTAATTTTGTGAATAAATATCATTGCTGGAGTTAATCAAATGGATGCACTAGAACTGCTGGTCAACCGTCGTAGCGCCTCTCGTCTCGCAGAACCGGCGCCTGTCGGAGAGCAATTACAGAACATTCTGCGGGCGGGAATGCGTGTTCCCGATCATAAATCTCTACAGCCATGGCGTTTTTTTGTGATTGAAGGAGAGGGGCGCGACCGCTTCAGCGCCGTGCTTGAACGAGGCGCTGCCGCTGCCGGGGGCGATGAGAAAGCGAACGAAAAAGCGCGTAATGCGCCGTTTCGCGCGCCGCTGATCATTACCGTGGTGGCGAAATGCGAAGAAAACCATAAGGTTCCGGTGTGGGAACAGGAGATGTCTGCCGGATGCGCGGTGATGGCGATGCAAATGGCGGCGATTGCGCAAGGGTTTAATGGTATCTGGCGTAGCGGCGCATTAACGGAGAGCGCTATCGTGCGGGAAGCCTTTGAGTGTCGCCCGCAGGATAAAATTGTTGGTTTTCTCTATCTCGGCACGCCGCAGCTCAAAGCGTCAACGACGATCAGTACCCCCGACCCCACGCCGTTTGTGCGTTATTTCTGACGCTGAGGGATAAAACTGTCTGGATTCTGAGCAAAGGCGCGGTAATTCAGACAGTGATACTTACCACATCAGGGAATGAGCGCTACCATAGCGCGAATGCAATGACAGGAGATGTCCATGAGCGAGCAAGCCATTCGTTTAACGCAATACAGCCACGGCGCTGGTTGCGGTTGTAAAATTTCCCCTAAAGTGCTGGAGACTATCCTGCATAGCGAGCAGGCGAAGTTCGTCGACCCGAACCTGCTGGTGGGTAATGAAACCCGCGATGATGCGGCGGTTTACGATCTGGGTAATGGCACCAGTATTATCAGCACCACCGACTTCTTTATGCCGATAGTCGACAACCCGTTCGATTTTGGCCGCATTGCGGCAACAAACGCCATCAGCGATATTTTTGCGATGGGCGGCAAACCGATTATGGCGATCGCGATCCTTGGCTGGCCGATTAATACCCTGTCGCCCGATATTGCGCGTGAAGTGACCGAGGGGGGGCGCTTTGCCTGCCGTCAGGCCGGTATCGCGCTGGCGGGCGGACACTCGATTGACGCCCCGGAGCCGATCTTTGGTCTCGCGGTCACAGGCGTAGTGCCGACCGAACGGGTGAAGAAAAACAGTACCGCGCAGGCGGGATGCAAGCTCTTTCTGACCAAACCGTTGGGGATTGGCGTGTTGACCACCGCCGAGAAAAAATCGCTGCTTAAACCTGAACATCAGGGGCTGGCGACGGAAGTCATGTGTCGGATGAACATTGCTGGCGCGGCGTTTGCCAATATCGACGGCGTAAAAGCTATGACTGACGTTACCGGTTTTGGCCTGCTGGGGCACCTGAGCGAGATGTGCCAGGGCGCAGGTGTGCAGGCGCTGCTTTGCTATCAGGACATCCCTAAACTGCCGGGTGTGGAAGAGTATATTGCTCTGGGCGCCGTACCGGGCGGCACAGAGCGCAACTTCGCCAGCTATGGTCATTTGATGGGCGACATGTCGCGTGAAGTTCGTAGCCTGCTGTGCGATCCGCAAACGTCAGGCGGTCTGTTGTTGGCGGTAACGCCGGACGCCGAAGACGATGTTAAAGCCACCGCGGCGGAATTTGGTATCGATCTGACCGCGATTGGCGAACTGGTCGAGGCCCGCGGCGGTCGCGCTATGGTTGAGATTCGTTAACCTGATGCGGTTGTTTATTGCCGAAAAACCGAGTCTGGGGCGCGCCATTGCGGATGTGCTGCCAAAACCGCACCGTAAAGGCGATGGTTTTATTGAGTGCGGAAACGGGCAGGTCGTCACCTGGTGTATTGGTCATTTGCTGGAACAGGCGCAGCCGGATGCGTATGACAGCCGTTATGCGCGCTGGAATCTGGCTGACCTGCCTATCGTGCCGGAAAAATGGCAGCTTCAGCCTCGTCCTTCCGTCACCAAACAGCTCAATGTGATTAAGCGCTTTTTGCATCAAGCCGGTGAAATTATTCACGCCGGCGACCCGGATCGCGAAGGGCAGCTTCTGGTTGATGAAGTGCTGGATTATCTCCAGCTTCCTGCCGAAAAGCGCCAGCAGGTGCGGCGTTGTCTGATAAACGACCTTAACCCGCAGGCGGTCGAGCGTGCTATCGACAGGCTGCGGGCGAACAGCGACTTCGTGCCGCTGTGCGTCTCCGCGCTGGCGCGAGCGCGAGCGGACTGGCTGTATGGCATTAATATGACCCGCGCTTACACGATCCTGGGCCGGAATGCCGGCTATCAGGGCGTGTTATCCGTGGGACGCGTGCAGACGCCGGTACTGGGGCTGGTGGTGCGGCGAGACGAAGAGATTGAGAACTTCGTCGCCAAAGACTTCTTTGAAGTAAAGGCGCACATCGTTACGCCTGCCGACGAGCGTTTTACCGCTATCTGGCAGCCGAGCGAGGCGTGCGAACCTTATCAGGATGAAGAGGGGCGCTTGCTGCATCGTCCGCTGGCGGAGCATGTAGTGAACCGAATCAACGGTCAGCCCGCGCTGGTAACCAGTTATAATGATAAACGGGAATCAGAATCCGCGCCGCTGCCGTTTTCGCTCTCGACGCTACAGATTGAAGCCGCTAAACGTTTTGGCCTGAGCGCGCAAAACGTGCTTGATATTTGTCAGAAGCTATATGAAACCCACAAACTGATTACCTATCCGCGTTCCGACTGCCGTTATCTGCCGGAAGAACACTTTGCCGGACGGCAGGCGGTCATGAACGCGATTAGCGTCCACGCCCCGGATTTACTGCCGCAGCCTGTGGTTAATCCTGATACGCGCAATCGCTGCTGGGATGACAAAAAAGTGGATGCGCACCACGCGATTATCCCGACGGCGCGCAGTTCTTCTGTCCATCTGACGGAAAACGAAGCGAAAGTGTACACCCTGATTGCGCGTCAGTATCTGATGCAGTTCTGCCCGGACGCGGTGTTTCGTAAATGCGTTATTGAACTGGAAATCGCCAAAGGAAAATTTGTCGCCAAAGCGCGTTTTCTGGCGGAGGCCGGTTGGCGGACGTTACTGGGCAGTAAAGAGCGCGACGAGGAAAACGACGGTACGCCGCTGCCGGTTGTCGCCAAAGGTGATGAGTTGCTGTGTGAAAAGGGGGAAGTGGTCGAGCGCCAAACCCAGCCGCCGCGTCATTTCACCGATGCGACATTGCTTTCCGCGATGACCGGAATTGCCCGCTTCGTGCAGGATAAAGATCTGAAAAAGATCCTGCGCGCGACCGATGGGCTGGGGACGGAAGCCACGCGCGCCGGGATTATCGAACTGCTGTTCAAACGTAGCTTCCTGACCAAAAAAGGGCGCTACATTCATTCTACCGATGCTGGCAAAGCGTTAATACATTCGCTGCCGGAAATGGCGGCCCGTCCAGATATGACCGCGCACTGGGAATCTGTTTTGACGCAAATCAGCGAAAAGCAGTGCCGTTATCAGGATTTTATGCAACCGCTGGTCGGCACGTTATATCAGCTGATCGATCAGGCTAAGCGCACGCCGGTGAAGCGCTTCAGAGGGATAGTCGCGCCAGGCGGTGGAGAAAAGAAAAAGAGCGCGCCGCGTAAGCGAGCGGGCAAAAAAAGCCCGCCTGCTGAGGAGACAGGCCGTCAGACCGAATAAGCGTAAAGCCATCTGGCCTGACGACGGGATTAAATGACGCCCTGCGCCAGCATGGCGTCGGCGACTTTCACGAAACCGGCGATGTTGGCGCCCTGAACGTAGTTGGTATGCTTATTATCGCCGCCGTACTCGACACAGGCGTGGTGGATATCCAGCATAATGTGATGCAGACGGGCATCCACTTTCTCGGCTTTCCAGCTCAACCGCGCGGCGTTCTGCGCCATTTCCAGCCCTGATGTCGCCACGCCGCCCGCGTTGGCGGCTTTACCCGGCGCAAACAGTACGCCCGCTTCAAGGAAGAGATCGGTCGCTTCAATCGTGGTTGGCATATTTGCCCCTTCCGCCACGGCTTTTACGCCATTGGCAATCAGTACGCGCGCGGCGTCAACGTCCAGTTCGTTCTGCGTCGCGCATGGCAGGGCGATATCCACCGGTACGCTCCAGGGCTGCTGGCCTTCCAGATAGGTTAAGCCAAACTCACGGGCGTAGTCAGCGACGCGACCGTCACGGCTGGCTTTAATTTCACACAGACGCGCCAGCTTCTCTGGCGTGAAGCCACTTTCATCGACCACTGTCCCGCTCGAATCCGACGCGGTAACCACGCGCGCGCCAAAGGCCATCGCTTTCTCAATGGCGTATTGCGCTACGTTGCCGGAGCCGGACACGGCGACGCGCATCCCTTCGAAACCAAGACCATGACGTTTAAGCATCGCTTCGGTGAAGTAGACCAGGCCATAACCCGTCGCCTCCGGGCGAATCAGACTGCCGCCGAAGGAAAGCCCTTTGCCGGTGAAGACGCAGGCGCTGTTATTGGAAAGCTTGCGCATCATCCCCGCCATAAAGCCCACTTCGCGCCCGCCCACGCCGATATCCCCGGCAGGCACATCGGTATCCGGCCCTAAATGGCGATACAGTTCAGTCATCAGCGCCTGGCAGAAACGCATCACTTCGCCTTCGCTTTTCCCTTTCGGATCGAAATCGCTGCCGCCTTTACCGCCGCCCATCGGCAACGTGGTGAGGGCATTTTTAAAGGTTTGCTCAAAGCCGAGGAACTTAAGGATGGAAAGGTTTACCGAAGGATGAAAGCGCATACCGCCTTTATAGGGGCCGATAGCAGAGTTGAACTGCACGCGCCAGGCGCGATTTACCTGCACCTGGTTTTTGTCGTCCAGCCACACTACGCGAAACTGAATTACGCGCTCTGGTTCAACCAAACGTTCCAGTAAAGACATGTGGCGGTAACGGGGGTTTTGTTCAAGAAACGGCCACAGGGTGGTCATGACTTCACGGACGGCTTGCGCGAACTCGGTTTGATGCGGGTCGCGCTTTTGTACATGGTTGAGGAACGATTCCAGAGAACATGTCTGATCCATAGATATAAAAACCTCTTATATATTAATGTGGTTGTATTTGCGTTTTATCAGAATATGTATTTGCAGTTTTCGACTATACCATCAGCAATGTGACGGTAAGCAAGAAAAAAATGACGCTGCTAAGTAAATTCATAACGGGGCGAGGGTCATAACTAAAAGCGATGACAAAAGAGGATTAAAGTTTTCACGGCGGCTTACCGTTATACTGAGAATATACTTAGAAAAATAAGGAAATCCTATGCGCCGAAGCCTCGTGGTCGCCGTGATGGCGATAATGCCAATGGTCGGGCTGGCAAACCAGAACAGTCGTCCTGATATTCAGGTGAATGTCCCGCCGGAAGTTTTCAGCACGCGCGGTCAGTCATCCCAGCCCTGCATTCAGTGCTGCGTTTACCAGGATCAGAATTACTCCGAAGGCGCGGTAATCAAAGTGGAAGGCGTCTTGCTCCAGTGCCAGCGTGACGAAAAAACCATCAGCACGAATCCGTTAGTCTGGCGTCGCGTAAAGCCATAAACGCCTGCAATAGCGGAATATCCGCCGGGGCGAGGGGGTACTCCAGCGCCTCTTCCGGCGTACACCAGGCTAATGCCTGATGTTCCAGCGCACGTATCAGACCGTTAAACGCAGGCACATGCCAGGCGTGCAAATGAATCCGTCGGCCAGACACGTCGCGTTGATGGCTGGCGATATAGATGCCGGGCGTGGCGTCAATCCCTAACTCTTCGCGTAGCTCGCGGATAAGCGCCTGCGGCTGGGTTTCGCCGGGCTCGACTTTACCGCCGGCAAACTCCCATAAACCGGCTTGATCCGCATGATCTGGGCGCTGGGCCAGCAGAATTTTGCCGTCGCGTTCAATGATGGCGGCAACAACATCGAGTTTTTTTATCATTGTCGTTAAGGTCGTTATTCCTGCCGGGAAGCGTCGCGCTATCCCGGACTTACGGTTAATCAGAAAGCGAAATCAAACACGAAACGTCGCCCAGACCGGCGCATGGTCGGAGGGTTTTTCCATACTGCGAATGTCGTAGTCTATACCGGTTTCTGCGCAACGTTCCGCCAGCGGAGCGCTTGCCAGCAAGAGGTCGATACGCAGCCCGCGATTATCCACGAAACCTTTTGAGCGGTAATCAAACCACGAAAATTTATCCATCGTTTGCGGATTCGCCTGACGGAACGTGTCCACTAATCCCCACTTCAGTAACCGCGACATCCATTCACGCTCCTCCGGCAGGAAGGAGCATTTACCGGTACGCAGCCAGCGTTTGCGGTTCTCTTCGCCGATGCCAATATCCAGATCGGTCGGGCTGATATTCATGTCGCCCATAATTAATACCGGATTATCGCACTTGAGTTCCGTTTCAAGATAGTTTTGCAAGTTCTGATAAAACTGCGCTTTCGCGGGGAACTTCAACGGATGATCCCGGCTTTCCCCCTGTGGGAAATAGCCGTTAATGACGGTGATATTCCCCAGCGGCGAGGGGATTTCCGCCATGATAATGCGGCGTTGCGCCTCTTCGCCATCATCCGGGAAACCGCGTCTGACGGAAATGGGCGTGGCTTTTGTTAGCAGCGCGACGCCGTAATGGCCTTTTTGTCCATGATAGAAAACGTTATAGCCCAGCTTCGCGACCTCTTCGAGCGGGAACATTTCGTCGTGGACTTTTGTCTCCTGTAGACCGATCACATCGGGCTGGTGTTTTTCGACAATCGCTTCAAGCTGATGGGGACGGGCGCGCAGGCCGTTGATATTAAAAGAGACAAATTTCATAGTCACTGCCACTTTGCAAGGTGAATCGTGTTGGGATGGTAACAGAAATTTTACCGGGTGACTGCCACTCATCGTCAGATTCGGCCAATGGAAGCGTATGATGTTTTCTATAGCGCGAAAATGGCACGGTTTGCGTGCAGATGCGCCAGAACGGGGCGGTAATTTCCAGTAAATTTCGTATAAGATCACAATTCCAGAATTATATTTGGCAACTGAATAATATTTCGCTTTTTCCTCTTTTTAGCCACCGATTATGCGGAAATATTCACTTTTCATGCAGTAAAAGTGAATATCGCTACGCTGTAACCCATTGATTTACCGTTTATCACTTCTGTTTATGCAATGTTAACGCTGGCTGGCACGAATGCTGCAATCTACATTTACAGCGCAAACACTCATATTAATTAACATATAAATAACTTTATTTTTACCAAAAGAGGTCGCTATGTCTCTGTCAGTTACGCGTGAAAACTTTGATGAATGGATGGTGCCGGTATATGTTCCCGCGCCTTTTATTCCTGTACGTGGAGAAGGCTCACGCCTGTGGGATCAGCAGGGGAAAGAGTACATTGATTTTGCTGGCGGGATCGCGGTCAACGCATTGGGACATGCGCATCCGGCGCTGCGCGAGGCGTTAAATGAACAGGCGAATCGCTTCTGGCATACCGGGAACGGTTACACCAATGAACCGGCGCTGCGACTGGCGAAAAAACTGATCGACGCTACCTTCGCCGAACGCGTTTTCTTTTGTAATTCAGGCGCTGAAGCAAATGAAGCAGCATTAAAACTGGCGCGCAAATATGCCCACGATCGTGCCGGCAATCATAAAAGCGGCATTGTGGCCTTTAAAAACGCGTTCCATGGTCGCACGCTCTTTACCGTCAGCGCTGGCGGTCAACCCACCTATTCACAGGACTTTGCGCCGCTGCCGCCGGATATTCGTCATGCAGCCTATAACGATCTGAATTCCGCCAGTGCGCTAATTGATGACAATACCTGCGCCGTGATCGTAGAGCCTGTGCAGGGCGAGGGCGGCGTGATCCCCGCCACGAAAGCTTTTTTGCAGGGGCTGCGTGAATTGTGCGACCGGCATCAGGCGTTACTGATTTTTGATGAGGTGCAGACGGGCGTCGGACGTACCGGCGAACTGTATGCATATATGCATTATGGCGTTACGCCCGATATCCTGACGACCGCTAAAGCGTTGGGCGGCGGCTTCCCGATCGGCGCGATGCTGACCACGCAAGACTATGCCAGCGTCATGACGCCAGGCACGCATGGCACCACCTACGGCGGTAATCCGCTGGCGACGGCAGTTGCCGGAAAAGTACTGGATATCATCAATACGCCGGAGATGCAAAACGGCGTCAGACAGCGCCACGATGCGTTTATTGAACGTCTAAATACCCTTAATGTGCGTTTTGGCATGTTCAGTGAAATTCGCGGGCTGGGGCTACTGCTTGGCTGTGTGCTACAGACGGAGTTTGCCGGAAAAGCCAAACTCATCGCCCAAGAAGCGGCAAAAGCAGGCGTGATGGTGCTCATTGCCGGTGGCGACGTGGTGCGTTTTGCGCCAGCGTTAAATGTGAGCGACGAGGAGATAGTCACCGGGCTTGATCGTTTTGCCCTGGCGTGCGAACGCCTTCAGACGGGAGGCGCATCATGCGGGTGATTCGTCCTGTCGAACATGCGGATATCGCCGCGCTGATGCAGCTTGCAGGCAAAACGGGCGGCGGCTTAACCTCGCTACCGGCAAATGAAGCGACGCTGGCGGCCCGCATTGAACGCGCGCTAAAAACCTGGTCCGACGAGCTGCCAAAAGGCGAACAAGGGTATGTATTCGTTCTCGAGGACAGTGAAACGGGTGAGGTCGGCGGGATCTGCGCCATTGAGGTCGCGGTCGGTCTTAACGACCCCTGGTATAACTATCGTGTCGGTACGCTGGTTCATGCCTCCAAAGAGCTGAATGTATATAACGCGTTGCCAACATTATTCCTGAGTAATGATCATACCGGCAGCAGTGAGCTTTGCACGCTGTTTCTCGATCCCGAATGGCGTAAAGAGGGTAACGGCTACCTGTTGTCAAAATCGCGCTTTATGTTTATGGCCGCGTTTCGCGATAAATTCAATGAGAAAGTGGTGGCGGAAATGCGCGGCGTCATTGACGAGCACGGTTATTCTCCCTTCTGGCAAAGTCTCGGCAAACGCTTTTTTTCTATGGATTTCAGCCGGGCGGATTTTTTATGCGGTACCGGGCAAAAAGCGTTTATCGCCGAGCTGATGCCCAAACATCCTATTTATACCCACTTCTTATCTGAAGAGGCACAGGCCGTAATTGGCGAAGTCCACCCGCAAACGGCGCCAGCCCGCGCGGTGCTGGAAAAGGAAGGCTTTCGCTATCGCCACTATATCGACATCTTCGACGGCGGGCCGACGCTGGAGTGTGATATTGACCGCGTGCGGGCCATTCGTAAAAGCCGACTGGTGGAAGTCGCGGAAGGGCAACCCGCGCCTGGCGACTATCCGGCATGTCTGGTCGCCAATGAAAACTATCACCACTTTCGGGCCGCGCTGGTGCGTGCCGATCCGCAGACTTCACGACTTGTACTTACCGCCGCGCAGTTGGATGCGCTGAAATGTCGCGCGGGCGACCACGTTCGGCTGGTACGCCTTTGCGCTGAGGAGAAAACCGTATGACGCTATGGATAAACGGCGACTGGATAACCGGTCAGGGCGAACGCCGCCGCAAAACGAACCCGGTGAGCGCGGAGATACTTTGGCAGGGGAATGACGCTAATGCGGCACAGGTCGCCGAGGCCTGTCAGGCGGCGCGCGCGGCGTTTCCTCGTTGGGCCAGAGAGCCTTTTGCGGCACGACAGGCTATCGTAGAGAAATTTGCCGCCCTGCTGGAGGCGCATAAAGCCGAGCTCACGGAGGTCATCGCGCGTGAAACCGGTAAACCGCGCTGGGAGGCGGCAACCGAAGTGACGGCGATGATCAATAAGATTGCCATCTCGATTAAGGCTTACCATGCCAGAACAGGCGAACAAAAAAGCGAACTTGTCGATGGCGCCGCGACGTTGCGCCATCGTCCTCACGGTGTGCTGGCGGTATTCGGCCCTTATAACTTTCCCGGCCATTTACCGAATGGCCATATTGTGCCCGCGTTGCTGGCAGGCAATACGCTGATTTTCAAACCTAGCGAGCTAACGCCATGGACCGGGGAAACGGTAATAAAACTCTGGGAACAGGCGGGGCTACCGGCAGGCGTTCTTAATCTGGTGCAGGGCGGCCGGGAGACCGGACAAGCGCTGAGTTCGCTCGACGATCTCGACGGACTGCTGTTTACCGGCAGCGCCAGTACCGGATATCAGCTTCATCGCCAGCTATCCGGCCAGCCGGAAAAAATCCTGGCTCTTGAAATGGGCGGAAACAACCCGCTCATTATTGAGGATGTGGCAAATATAGATGCGGCGGTACATCTGACGCTGCAATCGGCGTTTATTACCGCCGGACAGCGCTGTACCTGCGCGCGACGCCTTCTGGTAAAACAGGGTGCGCAGGGAGATGCATTTCTGGCGCGGCTGGTTGACGTCGCCGGACGTCTGCAGCCCGGCAGATGGGACGATGATCCGCAGCCGTTTATCGGCGGACTGATTTCAGCGCAGGCGGCACAGCATGTGATGGAGGCCTGGCGTCAACGAGAGGCATTAGGCGGTCGCACGCTACTGGCGCCGCGGAAGGTCAAAGAGGGAACCTCTCTGCTGACGCCTGGCATCATTGAGCTGACGGGCGTCGCGGATGTGCCGGATGAAGAGGTGTTTGGTCCGCTGCTGAGCGTCTGGCGTTATGCGCATTTCGATGAGGCGATTCGTCTGGCGAATAATACCCGTTTTGGTCTGTCGTGTGGGCTGGTGTCGACGGATCGCGCGCAGTTCGAACAGCTCTTGCTGGAGGCGCGGGCAGGGATCGTTAACTGGAATAAACCGCTCACCGGGGCAGCGAGTACTGCGCCGTTTGGTGGTATCGGCGCGTCTGGCAACCATCGGCCCAGCGCCTGGTATGCCGCCGATTATTGCGCCTGGCCGATGGCCAGTCTGGAATCTCCCGAACTGACGTTGCCTGCGACATTAAGCCCCGGCCTCGACTTTTCTCGCAGGGAGGCGGTATGACGGCGCATGAAGTTAATTTTGACGGTCTGGTGGGGCTTACGCACCATTATGCCGGGCTATCCTTCGGCAATGAGGCATCGACCCGCCACCGTTTTCAGGTGTCGAATCCTCGTCTGGCGGTAAAGCAGGGGCTGCTAAAGATGAAGGCTTTGGCGGATGCCGGCTTTCCCCAGGCGGTGATCCCGCCGCATGAGCGGCCTTTTATTCCGGCGTTGCGTCAGCTCGGCTTCACGGGTAGCGATGAGCAGATTCTGGATAAGGTTGCGCGTCAGGCGCCACGCTGGCTTTCCAGTGTGAGTTCCGCGTCGCCAATGTGGGTTGCGAATGCGGCGACGGTTTGCCCATCGGCAGACGCGCTGGACGGGAAAGTTCACCTGACGGTGGCGAATTTAAACAATAAATTTCATCGCGCTCTTGAGGCGCCTGTTACCGAAGCGCTGCTACGCGCCATATTTCGCGATGAAAGTCAGTTTTCAGTGCATAGCGCGTTACCGCAGGTCGCATTATTGGGAGATGAAGGCGCGGCGAATCATAACCGTCTTGGCGGCGAGTATGGTTCGGCAGGCGTGCAGCTTTTTGTCTATGGGCGCGAAGAGGAGAATGAAATACGACCCGCTCGTTATCCGGCGCGCCAGAGCCGCGAAGCCAGCGAGGCCGTGGCGCGTCTTAATCAGGTGAATCCGCAACAGGTTATCTTCGCTCAGCAGAACCCGGAGGTCATCGATCAAGGCGTATTCCATAATGATGTCATCGCCGTTTCGAATCGACAGGTATTGTTTTGTCACGAAGCGGCGTTTGCCCGGCAGAAAGTGCTCATTAATCAGTTGCGTACGCGCGTTGACGGTTTTATGGCGATAGAGGTGCCCGCCGGCGAGGTTTCTGTATCAGATGCTGTGGCGACCTACCTGTTTAATAGTCAGTTGCTAAGCCGTGACGACGGCTCAATGCTGTTAGTGTTGCCGCGGGAATGTCAGGACCATGTCGGCGTCTGGCGCTATCTGAATAAGCTGGTGGCGGAGGATAACCCCATCAGCGCGATGCAGGTATTTGATTTGCGAGAAAGTATGGCCAACGGCGGCGGCCCGGCCTGTCTGCGATTACGCGTGGTGTTAACAGAAGAAGAACGACGGGCGGTGAATCCAGCGGTAATGATGAATGACGCTCTGTTTACGGCCCTTAACGCGTGGGCGGATCGTTATTATCGCGATCGCCTGACCGCCGCCGATCTGGCCGATCCGTTATTATTGCGAGAAGGCCGGGAGGCGCTGGATATGTTAACGCGTCTGCTGGATTTGGGGTCGGTTTATCCTTTCCAGCAAACGGGGGCGGCTGATGGATAACTTTCTGGCGTTGACGCTAAGCGGCACGACACCACGGGTGACGCAGGGGAAGAGCGCGGGTTTTCGCTGGCGCTGGTTAGGCCATGGTCTGCTTGAACTCACGCCCGATGCGCCGGTCGACCGCGCGTTAATTCTTTCTGCGGGGATACACGGCAATGAAACCGCGCCGGTCGAGATGCTGGATAGGCTGCTGTCGGCGCTGTTTTCAGGCAGCTTGACGTTAACGTGGCGAGTGCTGGTGGTACTCGGCAATCCGCAGGCGCTGGCGGCGGGAATACGCTATTGTCACAGCGATATGAACCGTATGTTTGGCGGGCGTTGGCAGTCCTTTGCCGAAAGCGATGAAACGCGGCGGGCGCGTGAGCTGGAGCTCAGTCTGGAGACCTTATTTTCATCTGGCCAGGCGCGGGTACGCTGGCATCTGGATCTGCATACCGCCATTCGTGGCTCGCATCATTTGCGTTTTGGCGTATTGCCGCAGCGCGACCGCCCGTGGGAGACAGATTTTCTGGCGTGGCTGGGCGCGGCAGGACTGGAGGCGTTGGTATTTCATCAGGCGCCCGGCGGTACGTTTACGCACTTTAGCTCTGAACATTTCGGCGCGCTTTCCTGTACGCTGGAGTTGGGAAAGGCGTTGCCGTTTGGGCAAAACGATCTGACGCAGTTCAGTGTAACCTCGCAGGCGTTGTCGGCGCTGCTGAGCGGTGTCGAAACGTCAACCTCGTTTTCGCCGCCGCTACGCTATCGGGTGGTGTCGCAAATCACGCGTCACAGCGACAAGTTCGCGCTTTATATGGATGCGCAAACGCTGAATTTTACTGCCTTTGCGAAGGGAACGTTGCTGGCCGAGGAGGGGGATAAGCGTGTGACGGTGACGCATGACGTTGAATATGTTCTCTTTCCTAATCCCTCTGTCGCCTGCGGATTGCGGGCTGGATTAATGCTGGAAAGACTTCCCTGATAAACGTCCCTGTAAGCTCACGTTAGGATTACAGGGATGATTTGGGACACAGTTTCATGCTATTACGGATTATTCCTGGAGAATTGCTTTATTAATAAGCGTTGCTGCGTTATAGTTCTGCATAATTTCTGCTATATCATGCTGTTGTATATTTCTCTTTCAACTCTGCGCAATTTATTCTTTTTTTCTTCACAATTGGCGAAAAAGTGTTTTTTATACTTTCATTGTTTTACCGTTGTTCTGACTAATTGACGCTAAGACGGTTAAAGTTAATCACGACAACACGGCGCTGTTTTAAATATGCCGTAAAAATAACTGAAAGGAAGGATGGAAATATGCGTAAACTGACTGCTCTATTTGTTGCCTCTACCCTGGCGATGGGTGCTGCGAATCTGGCTCATGCCGCTGAGACTACCACCGCCGCGCCAGCGGATGCGAAGCCAATGATGCAGCATAAAGGTAAATTTGGCCCACATCACGATATGATGTTTAAAAACCTGAACCTGACGGACGCACAGAAGCAACAAATTCGCGACATTATGAAAGCGCAGCGCGAGCAAATGAAACGTCCGCCGCTGGAAGAGCGTCGCGCCATGCATGATATTATCGCCAGCGATACCTTCGATAAAGCCAAAGCCGAAGCGCAAATTACGAAAATGGAAGCGCAGCGCAAGGCCAATATGCTGGCGCATATGGAAACCCAGAATAAAATTTATAACGTTCTGACGCCGGAGCAGAAAAAGCAATATAACGCTAATTTTGAGAAGCGTCTGACAGAACGCCCGGCGCAAGAAGGTAAAATGCCTGCTGCGGCAGAATAACTTTCCGCATAATTTAAGACCGCCGGTCTTGTCGACAACACAATCGTTGAGGTGGACAGGATCGGCGGTTTTCTTTATGACTGGCGACAGTCGGTGTGCAGTTCAATGATCTCATATTGACCTGACATTAGTGGCTTACAGAGAATTTTATAGCCATCCTGATCAAAGCCCGCAGGGGTGCGCACCAGGGTGGCGGCCTCATCCAGCGAGGGGACCGCCCCCAACCATAACCAGTTGTTGATAATGTGGAACTGGGTCATTTGTGGGCGGCTCTCTTTTAACGCGATAGCGCCTTTCCAGGGCCAGCAAACCACACGTAACCGTTCCAGCGAGGCCTGCAGACGAAGAAAATGCGCCTGCGGGGTTTCTTGCCCACAGCACGCGCCAGCGCAGCGCTTCAGAGCGAAACGAAAACAGGCGCGCCCACGGCTTACCGGTTCAAGCCCCAGCAGGCCATAACACAATTTTTGTTCGTCGGCGAGGTTCTGTAAGCTTTGCAGCGCCGCCCGACGGTTGGCGAAGAGGCCAAACAGGTTTGGCTCATGGGAAAAATCGACGCTGCGGGCGGAAACGACCTCAATCTTTTGTTCGCTCAACTGTAGCGAGCAAAGCTGGCGATTACGACGTAACCGCTTGTTAAACAGCGGCTGTTGTTCTTTGATCAGCCGTGCCTCCAGCAGCAACGCGCCCATTTCCCCAGCGGTGCAGATCCAGCTTATCCGCCGCGCCTGTCGCAGCATAGCGGCCTCGTCAGGCGTTCGCAGATGTGAAAGCACCCGGCTGCGAATATTCACGCTTTTACCGATATAAAGCGGCAGCGTATCGCTTTCGCTATGAAATACATAGACGCCCGGTAAGGCTGGCAATTCGCTGAGGAAAGGACGTAAATGTTCTGGATATTCGTAAATGGCCGCCGCTTCAAACTCAAGGCGGGGGGCTGATTGACGCCGTACCACAGTGATCTCCGTTAACTGGTTATTCATCCAGTATAACAGCGGGTGGGTGATTAAAAAAGAGGCTGGGAAGAGAGGAGGCCGGATAGACGAGCGATATCCGGCACAACAGTAGAAGTACGATTACTTTTTCCAAAAGTCGTCGAATACCGTAATCGGCAAACGGCGCTTATGTTCAGTTTTTACATACCAGCCTTCGATAGTTTTAGCGATGGCGGAGTCCAGCGTTTTGCCTTCCAGGTAATCGTCAATATTGTCATACGTTACGCCCAGCGCGGCTTCATCAGGCAGTGAAGGGCGGTCGTCTTCCAAATCGGCGGTGGGGACTTTTTTATACAGATGCTCAGGACAGCCCAGTGCTGCGAGAAGCTGTTTGCCCTGGCGTTTGTTAAGGCGATGAAGCGGGTTAATATCGGTGCCGCCATCGCCATATTTGGTGAAGAACCCGGTTATCGCTTCCGCCGCATGGTCGGTGCCCACCACGACGCCGTGAGTCATACCAGCGATGCTATATTGCGCTTTCATTCGCTCACGCGCTTTTTCATTGCCGCGAACAAAATCGCTCAGCTCAATTCCCGCTTCGCGCAGCGCCTGCTCGCTGGCGAGGACGGCGCCTTTAATATTGACGGTGAGTACTCTGTCCGGCTGAATAAAAGCAATGGCGTCCTGGCAATCCTGTTCATCGGCCTGCACGCCATAAGGCAGACGAACGGCGATAAACTGCAGCGCATTATCACCGGTCTCTTCCCGCAATTCGGCGATAGCCATCTGGCTGAGTTTCCCGGCCAGCGTCGAATCCTGCCCGCCGCTGATGCCTAACACCAGCGATTTCAAAAAGGGATAGGTTTTCAGGTACGCTTTAAGAAAATCCACGCTGCGGCGAATTTCTTCTTCAGGGTTGATATGCGGTTTCGCGCCAAGCGCCTGGATTATCTCTTGCTGCAGAGTCATTTAACCCCCTTCGACATTAAAAAAATGAATCTTTACCCTGTTAAAGCTAACCCTTCGCCGCTGAAACGACAAGGTTTGGCGGGCTAAGCGGTGTTTAAAACAACATGTCGCTGCGTTAGAGAATTTTCCGAAAGACTTTTTGTGGCGGGTCGCGGCTTGAAAAATATTCTGATGTATTCCAGGCTTACATAACACGCTGATAAACAAGAGGACGGAAAATGAACAAGAACGTAGCAGGAATTTTAAGCGCAGCGGCGGTAATGACTATGCTGGCAGGCTGTACGGCGTATGATCGTACAAAAGACCAATTTGTTGAGCCTGTCGTTAAAGATGTTAAAAAAGGAATGAGCAGGGCACAGGTTGCGCAGATTGCGGGCAAACCGTCATCTGAAGTGAGCATGATTCATGCGCGCGGTACCTGTCAGACCTACATCCTGGGTCAACGTGATGGTAAAGCGGAAACCTACTTTGTTGCGCTGGATGATACCGGGCACGTGATTAACTCCGGCTACCAGACCTGTGCGGAGTACGACACTGACCCACAGGCGCCGAAGCAGTAACAACTGTACATTGCCTGAACATTCAAGGAAACCGGCCTGCGAGCCGGTTTTTTTGTGCCTGCAATAACCTTATTTATTATCGCGAATTATTTGCCCGAAATGTGAGGGGGGTCATAACGCCAGGTCAATGAGAGACAATTTAGTGGGTCAAGGAAATACCATCCGGCGGTCCGATCCCGTATACTCATTTCAGCCACCTAAAAAAGTAAATCCGGTTACGCAAGTCGCCCAGAGTATGGATGCAGGTTGAGGCTTGCGGCGTATCTGGTTGACAGATAATCGCACATGAGGAAGGTTTTTATGGAAAAGAAACACATTTATCTGTTTTGTTCTGCGGGCATGTCAACATCGTTACTGGTATCAAAAATGCGCGCTCAGGCTGAAAAATATGAAGTGCCGGTGATTATTGAAGCATTCCCTGAAACCCTGGCCGGTGAAAAAGGCCCGGCAGCGGACGTCGTGTTATTAGGCCCGCAAATTGCTTATATGCTCCCCGAAATTCAGCGTTTATTACCCGGTAAACCGGTAGAAGTCATTGATTCAATGTTGTACGGCAAGGTAGATGGTTTAGGCGTGCTTAAAGCTGCGGTAGCGGCAATTAAAAAAGCCGCCGCGAATTAATTATTTTTTAATTTTTCCCGTCAAAGAGTTATTTCATACACTAACCGCAATATTTTATTGCGGTATTTAAGGGTATTTTTCTATGAGTAACGTCATTGCTTCACTTGAAAAGGTACTCCTTCCTTTTGCTGTAAAAATAGGAAAGCAGCCACACGTTAATGCAATCAAGAACGGCTTTATTCGTTTAATGCCATTAACCCTTGCGGGGGCGATGTTTGTATTAATTAATAACGTTTTCCTGAGCTTTGGGGAGGGGTCGTTTTTTTATTCCATGGGCATTCGGCTTGATGCCTCAACCATTGAAACACTTAATGGATTGAAAGGCATCGGCGGGAACGTCTATAACGGCACATTGGGCATTATGTCGCTCATGGCGCCATTTTTTATCGGTATGGCGCTGGCGGAAGAGCGCAAGGTTGATGCGCTGGCCGCCGGACTGCTCTCCGTGGCGGCATTTATGACCGTAACGCCGTATAGTGTCGGCGAGGCCTATGCCGTAGGCGCTAACTGGCTGGGCGGCGCGAATATTATCTCCGGTATTATTATTGGCCTGGTGGTCGCGGAGATGTTTACATTTATTGTCCGGCGCAACTGGGTGATTAAACTACCGGACAGCGTACCGGCTTCGGTGTCTCGTTCATTCTCAGCATTAATTCCCGGCTTTATTATTCTCTCTATTATGGGGATTATTGCCTGGGCGCTGTCTAATTACGGTTCTAACTTCCATCAGATTATTATGGACACTATCTCTACGCCGCTGGCATCGCTGGGTAGCGTGGTAGGGTGGGCATATGTCATTTTTGTACCGCTGCTATGGTTCTTTGGTATTCATGGTTCGCTGGCGCTGACCGCGCTGGACAGCGGCATCATGACGCCCTGGGCGCTGGAAAACATCTCTATTTACCAGCAGTATGGCTCCGTCGATGCGGCACTGGAAGCCGGTAAAACGTTCCATATCTGGGCGAAACCGATGCTGGATTCTTATATCTTCCTCGGTGGTAGCGGCGCAACGCTGGGTCTGATCATCGCTATCTTCCTGGCATCCCGTCGCGCGGACTATCGCCAGGTGGCAAAACTGGCGCTGCCGTCAGGTATCTTCCAGATTAACGAACCCATCCTGTTTGGCCTGCCGATTATTATGAACCCGGTGATGTTTATCCCCTTCATTCTGGTTCAGCCGATTCTGGCGGCGATTACGCTGGTGGCTTACTATTTGGGTATTATTCCGCCGATTACCAATATTGCGCCGTGGACCATGCCAACCGGGTTGGGGGCGTTCTTTAACACCAACGGCAGTGTCGCCGCGTTGCTGGTTGCGCTATTTAACCTGGCGGTCGCTACCCTGATTTATCTCCCCTTCGTGGTGGTGGCTAACAAAGCGCAGAACGCCATCGAGCAGGAAGAAAGCGAAGAAGATATCGCTAACGCACTGAAATTCTAAACTCCGCGCCGGCATGGGATGCCATGCCGGGCTGAATCAGAGGAAAGACTATGTTTGATCTTGAAAATGTTGTAGATAACCAGACAGCGGCTGAGGAACTCGAAGAAGTCGTTATGGGGCTTATCATCAATTCTGGTCAGGCGCGCAGCCTGGCATATGGCGCGCTCAGAAAAGCGAAAGAAGGCGATTTTGAGGCGGCGAAAGCGATGATGGATCAGTCGCGCATAGCGCTCAATGAAGCGCATCTTGTGCAGACAAAACTCATCGAAGGCGATCAGGGCGAAGGCAAAATGAAAGTCAGTCTGGTCCTGGTTCACGCTCAGGATCATTTGATGACCTCAATGCTGGCTCGTGAACTGATCGCTGAGTTGATTGAGCTCCATGAGAAACTGAAATAACAGGGGGCGGATGATGCAGCTACAGGTTAACGCAACGGAAATCAAAACGGTTTATGAGCAGCAGCTCTTCAATGGCAAAAATTTCCATGTGTTTATCTATAACAAGACGGAAAGCGTCACCGGGCTGCATCAGCACGACTACTATGAATTTACCCTGGTATTAACCGGACGTTATTACCAGGAGATCAACGGGAAGCGTGTGCTGCTGGAACGTGGAGATTTTGTTTTTATCCCGGTGGGGTCGAACCACCAAAGTTTCTATGAGTTTGGCGCAACGCGTATTCTGAACGTAGGAATTAGTAAACGTTTTTTTGAACAGCATTATCTTCCGTTACTGCCGTTTTGTTTTGTGGCATCGCAGGTATACAGGGCGAATAGCACCTTCCTTACCTATATTGAAACGGTGATTGCGTCGTTGAACTTTCGCGGTAATGGGCTCGACGAATTTATTGAAGTGGTGACATTTTATATTATAAACCGCTTACGTCATTACCGCGAAGAGCAGGTTTATGATGATATTCCACAATGGCTGAAAGCAACCGTGGAGATAATGCATGATAAAACGCAGTTTGGCGAACATGCGCTGGAAAATATGGTGCGCCTGTCGGCAAAATCCCAGGAGTATCTGACGCGCGCCACCCGACGTTATTACAGCAAAACGCCGATGCAAATCATTAATGAGATTCGCATTAATTTTGCCAAGAAACAGTTGGAAATGACCAACTATTCGGTTACGGATATTGCTTATGAAGCCGGGTATAGCAGTCCAAGTCTGTTTATTAAAACGTTTAAGAAGATGACCTCATTCACGCCGAATAGTTATCGGAAGCGATTGACGGAAATTAATGAGTAACGGTTTGCATTGCTCGATTAATTACATTTCACGCTTGCCCCAATAGCGCGGGGAACGTCACGCTATTTCTTACGAGCGGGCATAGCGTAATACATATCAGTGTCATACACTGAAGGGAGATATTATGAGCCAGAAATTAAAAGTCGTCACTATTGGTGGCGGGAGCAGCTACACCCCTGAATTACTTGAAGGCTTTATTAAACGCTACCATGAATTACCTGTCACTGAATTATGGCTGGTTGACGTTGAAGACGGGAAAGAGAAGCTGGACATTATTTATGATCTCTGCCAGCGAATGATTGATAAAGCAGGCGTTCCGCTAAAATTGTATAAAACGCTGGATCGTCGGGAAGCGCTGAAAGATGCTAATTTTGTTACTACCCAGCTGCGCGTTGGTCAACTCAAAGCCCGTGAACTGGACGAGCGTATCCCGCTTAGCCACGGCTATCTGGGGCAAGAAACCAACGGCGCTGGTGGTTTATTTAAAGGGTTGCGCACCATTCCGGTTATTTTTGACATCATTAAGGATGTTGAGGAATTATGTCCGAATGCGTGGGTCATTAACTTTACTAATCCGGCGGGGATGGTGACGGAAGCGGTTTATCGCCATACCAACTTTAAAAAATTCATCGGCGTATGTAATATTCCTGTCGGCATGAAAATGTTTATTCATGACGTGCTGGCGCTGAATGAGAATGACGATCTTTCCATTGACCTGTTTGGTCTAAACCATATGGTCTTTATTAAAGATGTGCTGGTGAATGGCACCTCACGGTTCGCAGAATTACTGGATGGCGTGGCGTCCGGTCAGTTGAAAGCGTCAACCGTAAAAAATATCTTTGATCTGCCGTTTAGTGAAGGATTGATTCGCTCGCTGAACATGCTGCCGTGCTCTTATTTGTTGTATTACTTCAAGCAAAAAGAGATGCTGGCGATTGAAATGGGCGAATATTACAAAGGCGGCGCGCGCGCTCAGGTCGTACAGAAAGTGGAGAAACAACTCTTCGACTTGTACAAAAATCCTGAGCTAAACGTGAAGCCGAAAGAGCTTGAACAACGCGGCGGCGCTTATTATTCCGATGCCGCTTGTGAAGTCATTAACGCTATTTATAATGACAAGCAGACTGAGCATTACGTTAATATTCCACATCATGGGCATGTCGAGAATATCCCGGCGGACTGGGCGGTGGAAATGACCTGCATTCTGGGACGCAATGGCGCGACGCCGCACCCGCGTATCACACGTTTTGACGAAAAAGTGCTGGGGCTTATCCACACTATTAAAGGATTTGAGGTCGCGGCCAGCAATGCGGCGCTGAGCGGAAACTTTAATGATGTGCTGCTGGCGCTTAACCTGAGTCCGCTGGTGCATTCCGACCGCGACGCAGAAGTCCTGGCGCGTGAGCTCATTCTGGCGCATGAAAAATGGCTGCCTAATTTTGCCGCTTGCATCGAAGCGCTTAAAGGTAAGCACCACTGACAGAGGTAGGCTATGGAACGCGTGTTGATTGTGAATGCCGATGATTTTGGCCTGAGTAAAGGGCAAAATTACGGCATTGTTGAAGCATATCGCAACGGCGTTGTGACCTCCACGACGGCGCTGGTCAATGGCGAGGCTATTGGCCATGCGGCGCAGCTTAGCCGCGAGCTGCCTGCGCTTGGGGTGGGAATGCATTTTGTTTTGACGTTAGGCAAACCGGTGTCAGAGATGCCGGGCCTGACGCGAGACGGCCTGTTGGGGAAATGGATCTGGCAAATGGCGGAGGAGGATACGCTTCCGCTGGATGAAATTGCGCATGAGCTGGCGTGTCAGTATCAGCGTTTCATCGACGTATTTGGCCGCGAGCCAACGCATCTCGACAGTCACCATCATGTGCATATGTTCCCGCAAATTTTCCCCATCGTCGCCCGCTTTGCGGCGCAGCGCGGGATTGCGTTACGTATTGACCGCCAGACGGTGTTGAACGCAGACGATCTGCCGTCGGATTTGCGCAGTACTCAAGGATTTAGTAGTGAATTTTACGGCGAGGAGATCACCGAAGCGTGCTTTTTACGCATTCTGGATGCCTCGGCGCATCGAGGAGAGGCCTCTCTGGAGGTGATGTGTCATCCGGCGTTTGTGGACAACATTATTCGCCAGAGCGCCTATTGTTACCCCCGCTTAACTGAACTGGAGGTGTTGACGTCTGCGTCACTCAAGGCAGCGATTGCGGAACGTGGATATCGTCCTGGCAGTTTTCTTGATATTTAGCTCCTGAGTTTGCGGCGCAAGAATGCGCCGCATTTTTTGCCGTTTATGCAGGAATCGCGTTAATTTTCCCCGCACGCGACCAGACACGGTGTGCCGCCATCAACGTCAATAGAGTGTCCATAAAGTGGTGGTCAACGTTATCTGCCTCAACAAGTCCTTCTTCCCCCTGGCTATCAATGTTTAAAAGCGCCTTAAACCGTCGGGCGTCGCCTGCCAGTGCGATGGGCTTCAGATGTTTGTAGGCTTCCAGAAGGTAGTAACGGGCATCGCCACAACTCTCGATATCGGCAATATTGCCGCACGGTACTATTACCGCATCGACTGTTAGCGACGGCGCGCCGGCAAAGGTTGCCGCAATAGTTAATGTTGAACCGTCATCAGCCGTTACTTCACCCATCCGTGAATAGAGCAGTTTTGCGTGGACGCCTTTAGCTTTTAAAGCCTGCAAAATGGTCAGCAGATCGGCGGCGTTAACCTTGTCGTTCAGCAGGATAGCGACCACGCGGCCTTTAACATCGCCGTCTGGCACCGCATACAGGCTGAGCGCCGGATCTTTTTTCAGACCGTTGACATCAGGAGGCGGGGCAATTTGCGTTTGCTCATGGGTGAGTGCAAAACCGAGATTATGCGCGACGCCCTGAGCCAGCGTGACATCAATATGCGCTAACTGATCGACCACCCGCTCCCGAATATACGCGCGGGCGACTTTACCCAGTTCAAAGCTGAACGCGTCAATAATATGCTGCTGTTCTATCGGCGTCTGACTGAGCCAGAACAGGCGAGGATGCGCGTAATATTCACCGAAAGAGGGGCTGCGTTCGCGGATTTTATTGCCATCCACGCGTTCCTGGTATGATTCGAAGCCGCCGCGTTTTGGCGCTGGCGGCGTTTCGCGCGGCCAGTTGTCATTAATGGAGTTCGGTTCATAGTTCGCCGGATTGGTGTCGATATCCATCCGGTGCATACCGTCACGCTGGAAGTTATGGTAGGGGCAGGTAGGGCGGTTAATCGGAATTTCGTGGAAGTTTGGCCCGCCCAGACGGCTGATTTGCGTGTCGGTATAAGAGAACAGACGCCCCTGTAACAGCGGATCGTTGGTAAAATCAATGCCGGGAACAATATGCCCTGGATGAAATGCCGCCTGTTCGTTTTCAGCGAAAAAGTTATCCGGATTACGGTTTAACACCATTTTGCCGACGCGTTGTACTGGCACCAACTCTTCCGGAATCAGTTTGGTCGGATCGAGCAGATCAAAATCGAATTTAAATTCATCCTCTTCGGCAATGAGTTGTAGGCCCAGCTCGTATTCCGGGAAATCGCCCGCTTCGATGGCCTCCCACAGATCCCGGCGGTGAAAATCCGGATCGCGACCGGTCAGTTTTTGTGACTCATCCCACACCAGCGAGGCTTTACCTGCCAACGGTTTCCAGTGGAAACGGACAAAGGTCGCTTTCCCTTGTGCATTGATCAGACGGAAGGTGTGAATGCCGAACCCTTCCATCGTCCGATAACTCCGTGGAATACCGCGATCCGACATTGCCCACATGACGTTGTGCAGCGTCTCAGGCTGTAAGGAAACATAGTCCCAGAAGGTGTCGTGCGCGCTCTGTCCTTGCGGAATAGCCCAATGAGGTTCGGGCTTAACGGCGTGCACAAAATCCGGAAACTTATGCGCATCCTGGATAAAAAAGATCGGCGTGTTATTACCGACGAGATCGAAAATTCCCTCTTCGGTATAAAATTTGGTCGCAAAACCGCGGATATCACGTACGGTATCAGCAGACCCCGCGCCGCCCTGTACTGTCGAAAAGCGAACAAAGACCGGGGTAATTTTCTGTGGATCGCACAGAAACGCGGCTTTCGTGATGTCGCTCAGATCCTTATATGGCTGAAAATAGCCGTGCGCTGCAGATCCGCGGGCGTGAACGATCCTCTCCGGGATACGCTCATGGTCAAAGTGGGTAATTTTCTCGCGCAGGATAAAATCTTCCAACAGCGTAGGGCCGCGGCTGCCGGCGCGAAGAGAATTTTGATCGTCGGCGATGCGCACGCCCTGATTGGTGGTCAGCGCATAATTTTCGCTGCCTTTACGAAAGGCGTCGAGGGCGGTGAGCTTATCATTCGCGGTCTCGGGCGCTTTTAAGCTGCCGGGGGCCGTTGGTTGTGCGCCCGGCGGCGTCGGTTCTGGCGTGGGGCGATGTGAACCGTCTGACGGCGCCAGGGAGTCCAGGCCGGGCTGTGATTCACGGGTATCATGCACGGGGGACTGATGGGGGGATTTCTCATTATGCGACATTGAACTCGTCTCCTGCTTTCATCACTGAAATGGGCGTGGTAGTAGTCAAAATCACTCTAACTATAGAACATTTCAGCAATTATGCCGGGGGAGAGCGGAACGGCAGACAGGGTATAACGGGGAAATCGCACGCGCGGAACAGGACGTCGGGGGCGAAGATCGGCTAAAATAGTGTTTTTCTGATTTTTAGCCTTAGCCTCTTTTAGTGAAGCATTAATGATGAAACCTCTTCGCCAGCAAAATCGCCAGATTATTAGCTATATTCCGCGTGTTGAACCCGCGCCGCCGGAACATGCGATAAAAATGGATACGTTTCGCGACGTCTGGATACTGCGCGGTAAATATGTTGCCTTTGTTCTGACGGGGGAGTCATTTCAACGGTCGCCCGCCTTTAGCGTGCCAGAATCGGCGCAACGTTGGGCGAATCAGGTTCGCCAGGAAAACGAAATCGCTGACTAAGAAAAAACAAAACGCCGGTACTGGAGACCGGCGTTTTTAGTGACAGACATTTTGAGTTGTTGATCGTCGTGTCTCAGACGATGTGAACTCCCGATAATGTATTATCGATGCGCCAGTTCGGCGTCTTCTTCGCTATCGAGAATGGTTTTATCGGTCTGCTTCAGCCACTGGCTGGTCAGCGTACCCGCGGTCATTGAGCCACTCACGTTCAGTGCGGTACGGCCCATATCAATCAACGGTTCGACGGAGATTAACAGCGCGACCAGCGTGACCGGTAAGCCCATGGCAGGCAGCACAATCAGCGCGGCGAAGGTCGCGCCGCCGCCAACGCCGGCAACACCCGCCGAACTTACGGTAACGATACCCACCAGCGTGGCTATCCATACGGGGTCTAAGGGGTTGATGCCGACCGTCGGCGCAACCATTACCGCCAACATCGCAGGATAAAGACCGGCGCAACCGTTTTGGCCGATGGTCGCGCCAAAAGAGGCCGCAAAGCTGGCGATGGACTCCGGCACGCCCAGGCGGCGGGTTTGCGCTTCCACATTAAGTGGAATGGAGGCGGCGCTGGAGCGGCTGGTAAAGGCAAATGTCAGCACCGGCCACACCTTGCGGAAATATTTCAGCGGGCTAATCCCGTTCACGCCCAATAGTATGCCGTGAACCACAAACATTATCGCCAGACCAAGATATGACGCTACCACGAAGCTTCCAAGCTTAATAATGTCCTGCAGATTGGAGCCGGCAACCACTTTCGTCATCAGCGCCAGTACGCCATAAGGCGTAAGTTGCATCACCAGACGCACCAGCTTCATCACCCAGCTTTGCAGGGTATCGATAGCAACAAGCACACGCTCGCCTTTTGGCGCATCATCTTTCAGCAGTTTAAGCGCGGCCACGCCCAGGAATGCGGCGAAAATCACCACGCTGATAATAGACGTAGGATTTGCACCAGTCAGATCCGCAAACGGATTTTTCGGTACAAAAGACAGCACCAGTTGCGGCACGCTGAGATCGGCCACTTTGCCGACATAGCTCGTCTCAATGGCATTCAGACGCGCGGTTTCCGCGCCGCCCTGAACCAGACCTTCCGCCGTCAGTCCGAACAGATTGGTAACCAGCACGCCTACCAGCGCTGCGATAAGGGTAGTAAACAGCAGCGTGCCGATAGTCAGAAAACTGATTTTCCCCAATTGAGAGGCGTTATGCAGTCGTGCCACGGCGCTTAAAATAGAGGCGAATACCAGCGGCATCACAATCATTTGTAGCAATTGCACATAGCCGTTGCCGACAATATTGAACCACTGAATGGAGTCTTTTAACACCTGACTGTCAGCGCCATAAATGGTGTGCAGGGCCAGACCAAAGACCACGCCCATCACAAGGCCGACAAGCACTTTTTTAGCCAGACTCCACTGTTTATGACGGGCCTGCGCCAGTACAAACAGCAGAATGACGAACACCGCAATGTTCGCAATTAATGGAAAATTCATCCCCGTTCTCCTGATTTTTTTATTATGAAGCGCTGTGTTTTAGCGATTCTGTTCGCGCAAGATTAGCAGAACTGTGAGCTGGCTCTTATATTCAAATGGAATGGTTTATACCAAAAATGACTTTGGCGTTGATTTACTAATCAATCTGGTGATTTATAAAACGATTGAACTGCATTTGCAGGATAGTGATCATCTGCGAAGACCAGCGTATGACGTTGTTTTCCGGCATGGACTGCGGCATCCACACCGCCCAGGCAAACAACGCCATACATAAAAATCGCTCCAGTTGATTGCCTTTGCGCGGCGCCAGAATAGGCAGGCGGAAACGCCAGCGGCACGGCCACAGTAAGGGAACGCCTGCGGGGGTGAGCATATCCGCGACGATATGGCTTAAATAGCCGAGTACCATGCCTTGCAGCGCATCCGCCGGGATAATCCACGTATCCGGAACCTTGAGATAAAAGGTCGCCAGTAGGGCAAAGACCGCCAGCAGACTATGGGTAAACCCCCGGTGACCGAACGCGCGGGCGATCGGTTTCGATACCCATTTCAGGCGCTGACCAAGAAAAGATTTGGGGTGGTCGATATCCGGCAGCAGACAGGTCAAAATAGCCGAAGGAATAATATGCCACCAGTCGCCGTGCGCAAGGACGGGCGTTAACTCGGCATTCTTGGCGAAAACCGCGCTGGCTATAGAAAAAAGAAGATGTCCTTCCGCCGTCATGATAAAACCCATTAAACTGTCAATTCATACAGTATAGGGTTTTTATACAGTAGGCGGAAGTGGTGACGTTGTAACTCTTTGTCTCTGTCAAAGCCGCTTGCCGTCTGGCTCAGCGGCTAATTGCCCGTTGACTTTGTTTCGGAAACATCTTAACCGAGTAGATGCGCCGCCGTCAGCTCTGTCAGTGAGTTAAGTTTGACATTCGCCAGCGCAAAGCGCGGATCATGCTGGTTTTCTTCTGCTGGCACCACAATGGCGCGCATTCGCGCCGCCTTTGCCGCGATTAGACCATTCACCGAATCCTCCAGCGCCACGCAGGTTAATGGACCAACGCCTAATTTGGCCGCACAATCCAGATAGACCTGCGGATGCGGTTTGCTGTAGGGCAATTTTTCCGCAGAGGCCAGCGCGTCAAAACTGTCGCGCAGCTCAAACATGGTGAGCACTTTTTCCAGCATATGCAGCGGCGATGCCGAGGCAAGCCCCACTAATAGCCCCTGCGCTTTACACAGCGCCACGGCCTCGCGCACACCCGGTAAAAGAGGGCGCGTCTCTTCGATAAGCGTAATCGCGCGGGCAATGACACGGTTTGTCACTTCCTGGCGATCGGGGCCGCTCCACGGTTGCTGCGCAAACCAGAGATCGACAACCATATCAATGCGTAGCCCAAGCGTGTCTGGTAACTCATGGCGCCGAGTAATATCTACGCCTAAACTTGCCATCACGTCCAGTTCAGCGCGATCCCAGAGCGGTTCGGAATCGATCAGTAGTCCATCCATATCGAAAATTGCAGCAAGAATTTGACGTGGGGTTGACATCACAACCTCTCCTGTTGAGATTAAAAAATAACGAATTAAGCGTTCATTATGACCATGTTCTTAGTATATCGCCCTTAAAGATCAGGCGAAAACGGGAATCAACAGGTAGACTTAGGCCAAAACGACGCGTCTTTATCAAGGGGAACTCATGACGTATCAACAAGCTGGACGCATTGCAATCCTAAAAAGAGTTGTTGGGTGGGTTATTTTTATTCCGGCACTGCTTTCCACGCTCATCTCAGTCCTTAAATTTATGTATGCGCACAGTGAAAAGCAGGAGGGGATAAATGCGGTAATGCTGGATTTTACCCACGTAATGATAGACATGATGCGCGTGAATACGCCGTTTCTGAATGTTTTTTGGTACAACTCGCCGACGCCGAATTTTCAGGGAAGCCTGAATATCGGTTTCTGGCTCATTTTTATTCTGATTTTTGTCGGGCTGGCGATGCAGGATTCCGGCGCCAGAATGAGCCGCCAGTCACGTTTTTTGCGTGAAGGCGTGGAAGATCAGTTGATTCTGGAAAAAGCAAAAGGCGCGGAAGGGCTAACGCGTGAGCAGATAGAGTCACGTATCGTGGTGCCGCACCATACCATCTTTTTACAGTTTTTCCCGCTCTATATTTTGCCGGTCATTATTATCGTGCTCGGCTACTTTTTCTTTTCCTTGTTAGGCTTCATGTAAACTGAAAAATGCCGGATAGCCCGTATCCGGCATGGGCTGTACCTATACCGCAAGCAGCCGATCCATCGCTTTTTGCGCAGTAGCCAGGTGCTGACCGCCAAACAGCCTTGCCCGATTAAGCAGGGTGTAGAGCTGGTAAATCGGCTGCCTGTCGAGAAAATCCAGCGGTAGCGGCGAAACGGACTGATAGCCATCATAAATCTGCGGTGGCTGATCGGTATGCAGCGGCAGCATCGCCAGATCGCATTCTCTGTCGCCCCAATAGCAGGCTGGATCGAAGATATAGGGGCCGTCAGGGCCAAGCGCGCAGTTCGCCGACCATAGATCGCCATGCAAAAGAGAAGGCTGCGGTTGATGCGACGCCAGACGTTGCTGAACATGTTCAACAATGGCGTCAATATTACCAAAAGTAATGCCTTTTTCCGCGGCGAGTTCAAGCTGCCAGCCAATGCGCTGTTCGGCGAAAAAAGTCGACCAACGGCGTTGCCAGGTATTCGGCTGCGGCGTGGTAGAGAGCGCGTTGTCAAAATCGAGACCGAATTGAGGTTGATCGCTCCATTGGTGCAGACGCGCCAGCTGTTGCCCAAGAATAAACGCATTATGAGCATCCAGCGGGCGGGGCGAGAGGTAGTCCATGACTAAAAAGCTGTAATCCCGATCCGAACCTACCGCCCATACCTTAGGCACAACAACGGTTTTACTGCGGGAGAGCAGCTCCAGCTGATCGGCTTCAGCGGTAAAACCGCGAAGCATTTCTCGTTCATCGCACTTCACGAAAAAATCATGGCCTGCATAACGTAAATGCCATGCGGCATGAACTTCTCCGCCAGGCAGTTCATTACGCAGTTCGATTTCGCCTTCACCGACTTGCTCGCTTAAAAGACGACTGATAGCTTGCCACATAATGTCTCTCCCCACGTTGTCTGCTAGATCATAAGGTTAGCGCAAAAATGCGGTTAAAAAATACGAACTAACGCACATCGCGGACGCGCCGCGGCGGGAATGGCACTTATTGTGCGTTTTTACTCCACGCCTCCCAGGTCGCCACGGTAATGTCGACATCCTTATCTAACGCGCTTTTCGCAAGTCCGGCGACAAGCGCTTTGATTTCATCAGCGCTCTGAGCGCTAACAAAGCCAAACGTATTGGTGCCGAGCTCATGCACATTCCCTTCATCGTCCGTTAATGTCAGCAAAAAACCGCTGCGCGTCAGATGATTATTGAGTTCGTTAATCTCGGTCAGGGAATCTTCATGGAAGGTTACGGTAATAACATAACGGGTAATATCGCCACTGGCCATCGTTCACCTTGTTGGGAGCAACTGTGTTTTTAGCAGCGGCGGATGCGCCGCCCGTTAACCGATTTTCCGGTTTCCCCCTCGGCGAGGGGGAAACGATTATTGCGCGGAAAGATAGGCGTATATTTTTTGGGTATCGTCACGAGAACACAGACGCGTACCTTGATTGAGCGTAGCAGCGCTGCCTGCCGCCACACCGAAGCGCACCATCTCTTCCAGCGACGCGTCTTGCGCCAGTTTTAACGTCATCGCGCCTACCATACTGTCGCCTGCGCCAACAGTACTTTGACTTTTCACCGGGGGAGGAACAACCTGGATGCAATTCTCACTGTCTATGCCCAGTGCCCCTTGCGGCCCCAGAGAGACCACTACCCGGCGAGCCTTGCCGCTTTGCACTAATTCCTGGGCCGCTTTACGCACATCATCAGGTTGCGTCAGATCGCGATTAACCAACGCGCTCAATTCTTTCAGGTTAGGTTTCACCAGTTCGATATCGCCAAGCGCCAGCGCGGCGGTGAGCGCGTCGCCAGAGCTATCAATAATGCAGCGAATGCCTTGCTTCTGCGCGGCGGAAATCAGTTGCGTGAGTTTCTCGACCTTAACGCCGGGCGGAAGGCTGCCGCTGATAACCAGAATTGCCCCGGATTCAATTTCCAGTACCTGTTCTTCAAGCTGGCGAAATTCGTCATCGTCCAGCGTGGCGCCGGGCATAACAAAACGATACTGTTCGCCGCTGGACTCGACGTGGACGTGCAGGTTCTGACGCGTCCAGTCCTTCGCATCGACGGTAGACACGGGGACATTTTCGTCAGCCAGTAGTGCGACCAGATGTTCGCCGGTAGCGCCGCCAGCCGGGAAAATTGCGGTCGCGGTGCCGCCAAGATGCGCAATGGCGCGAGCGACATTAATACCCCCGCCACCGGGTTCGAATACCGGCGCGGAGCACCGCAGTTTACCTTCGGGATAAATTTGCGGCGTGATTGTTGCGCTATCGAGAGAGGGCGCAAGCGTCAACGTATAGATACGTACCATCGTTACCTCCTGTTAGGCTGATTTCAGTCTGGCACTTAATCCCCGGAAAGTGAAGGAATTAACAACATGATTTTCCGGATCTTTATTTAAAGAAGTACGATGTAAAGTTATATAAATAAATGAATGCTTCGGGAGGGTTCTTATTCAAAAAATGAAATAGTAATTGATTGCTATGTTATTCGGGGCTTCTTATAATTCGCTACCTTTCCAGGGGCGTTTGTCATTGATCCCTATGAAAGTTTCCGGGACCGTCGTGGTCTCTTTTTTAGTTGTACGGACTCTATATAAATGAAGCTTTTGAAGGCAGTACCCGCTGTAGTTATGCTGGCGGGTGGCGTGTTCGCGTCTCTGTATGCCGCCGCCGATGATTCCGTTTTTACTGTCATGGATGATCCCTCCACCGCGAAAAAACCTTTTGAAGGTAATCTGAATGCGGGCTACCTTGCTCAGTCAGGCAATACTAAAAGTTCTTCCTTAACGGCTGACACGGCGATGACCTGGTATGGACAACGTACCGCCTGGTCATTATGGGGCAATGCCAGCAATACCTCCTCTAATGATGAACGCTCTTCAGAAAAATATGCGGTAGGCGCGCGTAACCGTTTTAATATGACGGATTATGATTATACCTTTGGCCAGGCCAGTTGGCTGACAGACCGTTTCAACGGTTATCGTCAGCGCGACGTACTGACCGCCGGTTACGGGCGGCAGTTCCTTAATGGTCCAGTGCACAGCTTCCGTTTTGAATTCGGTCCAGGGGTTCGCTATGACGAACATACGGACGATACCACTGAAACGCAGCCGTTGGGTTATGCTTCCGGCAGCTATGCCTGGCAGTTAACTGACAATGCTAAGTTTACACAGGGGGTGTCAGTATTTGGCGCAGAAGACACCACACTAAATTCGGAAACAGCCCTCAATGTCGCCATTAACGAACATTTTGGTCTAAAGGTGGGGTATAATTTAACGTGGAACTCGCAGCCGCCTGAATCAGCGCCTGAACATACCGATCGCCGCACTACGGTAACGCTGGGCTATAAGATGTAATATTGTACCGGGTTACATTACGTAACCCGGTTATTCCGTGGTGACGCCTCAGAAGAAGAAGGTGATGTCGCCGTTGATATAAGAATAGTCGTCTCCGGTGCGAAATTCCGACGTGACTTTGTTTAAAGAAAGAGAAAATGCGACGGGAGAATAGCCGATGGTGGCACCGACGCGATATTCATCCACGGTTTTATTAATATCCACCGTTTCCATTTTTGTTTGCAGCGTTTTCCCCTGTAACGTGTAGTTTTTATCAACTTCCCTGCGCTCAACGCCAGCAAATACCTTATAGATCAATCTCTCTTTTTGAGTGTGTATTAACCCTCGGCGGGACAGTAACCCAAACCCATTATCAGAGTTGAAGGTCTTATCATTTCCCAGCGCAACGGTTGCGCCGTACCCTAAATACTGGAAGAGATTGCCGCCGACAGCAGAGACTTCTGGATAGAAGCCCACATTGACGCCCAGAATATCAATAGCTGGCGTAAGGGACACCATTCCTTTGGCCGTATAACCATAACGGTTTTCAATTTGATCCTGCCAGGCAGGGTATTTTTCTGCGCCTATTATTCGATGCGCCCGATTCTGAACCTCCTGACCACCTGCGTCAGGACCAATAACGCCGATATCGGTACCTAAACGATAACGTAACCAATTGGTGGCTAATGAATTCCACTCCAGTCCGGTATGAAGAAAGGCGCTGAACGCGCGGTCGCCTTTGACGGCTTCAGGCTTTCTCTTGTTAGCGCCTGATGGAGAATAAATATCTTGCGCGATATGAAAAGAGAGTTGACTGGCGTCAGTGAGATCGTGGCTGTAGCCTAAAAAGAGCCCGGCAGTATAATCACCCCGGTCTGCAGCCTTGTGCCCATAAAGGGCATTTAAGGATGGTTGAAATATACCTGCATCATCATTCGCCACTGAAATAGCAAGGCTACTGGCATTGGCCATTGTGGTCGTACTGAGTATGGCGGCAATCATCGTTGCGCAATAGCTGTATTTGTTCACTTTTTACCCCTGAATATGAAAGTGAATACTCTTATTTTTACAAAGTAATAAGCACAGCAGCATGATGCGCAGTGCTTATTAAACCTTTAAATATAACTAAACTCCTGCCAGCAGCGAGTCATTGAGAGGATACGTTGCCTTAATGTTGAAAAATGGTGTTGAAAAAAATGCGTCAGATATTATTGAATATCCATTTTTCATTCGCTATCTGAGTGCGAGAAATTATTGGCTTCACGATTATGCATATAATACGATGTTTTTTGGTATCAACATGAATATCACGTTGTATTCTTTTGAGCTCATTTTCTATGATGACTTCGATGTTTATCTGTTATTAATTTTTACCGTGATAGTGTTGTCTTTAATGATGAGAGTATCTAACGGCTGGTAGGGTAATATAACCAAATTATTACTATCTGAATTATTAGGGCAGTTATTATTAAGGAAGCAAAAGTGAATAAGACCATTAATCTGCTAAAATTACTGCCCGTAGTATTATTAAGCGCATGTACTACATCGTATCCTCCCCAGGATACAACATCGGCACCCGAGTTACCCCATCGTAACGTACTCGTTCAACAACCTGATAACTGTAGCGTTGGCTGTCCTCAAGGAGGAAGTCAACAAACAATCTATCGCCATGTCTATACGCTCAATAATAATAGCGCCACGAAATTTGCCAACTGGGTTGCCTATAGCGTGACAAAAACCAGCCAGGCAAGCGGTCGCCCGCGGAACTGGGCGCAGGACCCCGATTTACCGCCCTCGGATACGTTGGCCCCTTCCGCCTATAAAAATGCCCATACGCTATTAAAAGTCGATAGGGGACACCAGGCGCCGTTGGCAGGATTGGGCGGCGTATCGGACTGGCCGTCGTTAAATTATTTATCGAATATTACGCCGCAGAAATCCGCCCTGAATCAGGGAGCATGGGCTGCACTGGAAAACCGGGTGCGCGAACTTGCCAAACAGGCTGATGTATCTGTAGTGCACGTAGTGACCGGCCCCCTTTTTGAGCGGCATATCGCCACATTGCCAGAAGATGCGACGGTAGAAATTCCCAGCGGGTACTGGAAGGTTTTATTCACCGGAACGGCGCCGTCAAAAAGTGAAGGAAATTACGCTGCGTTTATTATGGATCAGAATACGCCCCGTTCGGCGAATTTTTGCGACTATCAGGTTACCGTGGACGCTATCGAACATAAAACGAAGCCAGTGCTGACGCTGTGGTCTGCCTTGCCTGAAGCGGTAGCCAGCGAGGTGAAAACAACAAAGGGGAGTCTGGCGCAGAAGTTAGGTTGTCGATGAGAAGCGCTATACGGCGCGTAGAAAGATAACGGAGAAATCCTGTCAAGGGTCTTGATTTGCTACAGAGTGATGCCATCTCCCTTTTTTTAGTGTTACCATCGTCATGCCGGACGAAAATAGCGATTTTCGTCTGTGTCGAAGGTTGTGCGCCAATTTAGCAATGGTTGGCTAGATGGATACACAACTCACTGTCAATAAATTCATTTTCTCTTTGTATGTGATCTTGCGTATGGGTCACCACTGCAAATAAGGATATAACATGCCTGTTATTACTCTTCCTGATGGCAGCCAACGCCATTATGACCACCCTGTAAGCCCGATGGATGTTGCTCTGGACATTGGTCCTGGCCTGGCGAAAGCCACCATTGCGGGCCGTGTGAATGGCGAGCTGGTTGATGCTTCCGATCTGATTGAAAATGATGCGACGCTTTCCATCATCACCGCAAAAGATGAAGAGGGTCTGGAGATCATTCGTCACTCTTGCGCGCATCTGTTAGGTCACGCTATCAAGCAACTTTGGCCGCACACGAAAATGGCGATCGGCCCGGTTGTCGACAACGGTTTTTACTATGACGTTGATCTTGACCGCACGCTAACTCAGGAAGATGTCGAAGCGCTCGAAAAGCGGATGCATGAGCTCGCCGAGAAAAATTACGACGTTATCAAGAAGAAAGTCAGCTGGCACGAAGCGCGTGAAACCTTCGTGAAGCGTGGTGAAAGCTACAAAGTTTCCATTCTTGATGAAAACATTGCCCATGATGATAAGCCAGGCTTGTACCATCATGAAGAATATGTCGACATGTGTCGTGGTCCGCACGTGCCGAATATGCGTTTCTGCCATCACTTTAAACTGATGAAAACTGCTGGCGCATACTGGCGCGGTGACAGCAATAATAAGATGTTGCAGCGTATTTACGGTACGGCATGGGCAGATAAAAAAGCCCTGAACGCTTATCTGCAGCGCCTGGAAGAGGCCGCAAAACGCGACCACCGTAAAATTGGTAAGCAGCTCGACCTGTATCATATGCAGGAAGAAGCGCCGGGCATGGTGTTCTGGCATAACGACGGCTGGACTATCTTCCGCGAGCTGGAGGTCTTTGTTCGTTCTAAACTCAAAGAGTACCAGTATCAAGAAGTTAAAGGCCCGTTCATGATGGACCGTGTGCTGTGGGAAAAAACCGGGCACTGGGACAACTATAAAGATGCGATGTTCACCACATCCTCAGAAAACCGCGAATATTGCATCAAGCCGATGAACTGCCCGGGCCACGTTCAGATCTTTAACCAGGGTCTGAAATCCTATCGTGATTTGCCGCTGCGTATGGCGGAATTCGGTAGCTGCCACCGTAACGAGCCATCAGGCGCGCTGCATGGTCTGATGCGCGTACGCGGCTTTACGCAGGATGATGCGCATATCTTCTGCACCGAAGAGCAGATCCGCGATGAAGTTAACGCTTGTATTCGTATGGTCTACGATATGTACAGCACCTTTGGCTTCGAGAAGATCGTCGTCAAGCTTTCCACTCGTCCTGACAAGCGTATCGGCAGCGATGAGATGTGGGATCGTGCTGAGGCGGATCTGGCGGTTGCGCTGGAAGAAAATAATATCCCGTTTGAGTATCAACTGGGTGAAGGCGCATTCTACGGTCCGAAAATTGAATTTACCTTATATGACTGCCTCGATCGTGCATGGCAGTGCGGTACAGTACAGCTGGACTTCTCCTTACCGTCTCGTCTGAGCGCCTCCTATGTAGGCGAAGACAACGAGCGTAAGGTGCCGGTAATGATTCACCGTGCGATTCTTGGGTCGATGGAACGCTTCATCGGTATTCTGACCGAAGAGTTCGCTGGTTTCTTCCCGACATGGCTCGCGCCTGTTCAGGTAGTCGTGATGAATATTACCGATTCGCAGTCTGAATACGTTAACGAATTGACGCAGAAACTACAAAATGCGGGCATTCGTGTAAAAGCAGACTTGAGAAATGAGAAGATTGGCTTTAAAATCCGCGAGCACACTTTACGTCGTGTCCCTTATATGTTGGTCTGTGGTGATAAAGAGGTGGAAGCAGGCAAAGTTGCCGTTCGCACCCGCCGCGGTAAAGACCTGGGCAGTCTGGACGTAAATGACGTGATTGAGAAGCTGCAACAAGAGATTCGCAGCCGCAGTCTTCAACAACTGGAGGAATAAAGTATTAAAGGCGGAAAACGAGTTCAAACGGCGCGTCCGAATCGTATTAATAGCGAAATTCGCGCGCAAGAAGTTCGCTTAACAGGTCTGGAAGGCGAGCAGCTTGGTATTGTGAGTCTGAGAGAAGCTCTGGAAAAAGCTGAAGAAGCCGGAGTAGACTTAGTCGAAATCAGCCCTAACGCCGAGCCGCCGGTTTGTCGTATAATGGATTACGGCAAATTCCTCTATGAAAAGAGTAAGTCTTCTAAGGAACAGAAGAAAAAGCAAAAAGTTATCCAGGTGAAGGAAATTAAATTCCGTCCTGGGACAGATGAAGGCGACTATCAGGTAAAACTCCGCAGCCTGATTCGCTTTCTCGAAGAGGGCGATAAGGCCAAAATCACGCTGCGTTTCCGCGGTCGTGAAATGGCCCACCAGCAAATCGGTATGGAAGTGCTTAATCGCGTGAAAGACGATTTGCAAGAACTGGCAGTGGTCGAATCCTTCCCAACGAAGATCGAAGGCCGTCAGATGATCATGGTGCTTGCTCCTAAGAAGAAACAGTAAGGCCTTCAAGTAACAATTCTGTGAAGCCTTCAGGCTTCACAGGTTTTGTTCGCCTATGTTTCGTTTATTAACAATGCGAAGTGGAAGTTATTAAAATGCCAAAAATTAAGACCGTACGCGGTGCTGCTAAGCGCTTCAAAAAAACCGGTAAAGGTGGTTTTAAGCACAAGCACGCTAACCTGCGTCACATTCTGACCAAAAAAGCGACTAAACGTAAACGTCACCTGCGTCCGAAAGCCATGGTTTCTAAAGGCGATCTGGGCCTGGTTATCGCGTGCCTGCCGTACGCATAAGCCGTTAACGTTTTTAACTTTTTAATTAGAATAGATACAGGAGAGCACATATGGCTCGCGTAAAACGTGGTGTAATTGCACGCGCACGTCACAAGAAAATTTTGAAACAAGCCAAAGGCTACTACGGTGCGCGTTCTCGCGTATACCGCGTTGCCTTCCAGGCAGTTATCAAAGCTGGTCAGTATGCTTACCGTGACCGTCGTCAACGTAAGCGTCAGTTCCGTCAACTGTGGATTGCGCGTATCAACGCAGCAGCACGTCAGAACGGTATTTCTTACAGCAAATTCATCAACGGCCTGAAAAAAGCCTCTGTTGAAATCGACCGTAAGATCCTGGCTGATATCGCCGTATTCGACAAAGTCGCGTTCACCGCGCTGGTTGAAAAAGCGAAAGCAGCTCTGGCATAAGCCAGTGAAAAGAGGGAGCCTGGCTCCCTCTCTTTTATTTACTGTTCAGTGAGTTGACAATTGACCTGTAACCTTTTTCAATAAAGGATATTCGGTTTTACCACATAAGGTAACGCAAGCATGAACGCTGCTATTTTCCGTTTCTTTTTTTACTTTAGCACCTGATCCCAGGAGGCTAGCGCGTGAAAAACGAAACGAAAAACAGCGCAAAAAAGCCTCCTGATGGAGGCTTTTTTTGTATCTGAAATCGAGAGATTACGTCCAATGAACCGGTGTCTTCACCGACACAATGAGGAAAACCATGTCACATCTCGCAGAGCTGGTTGCCAATGCAGCGGCCGCCATTAACCAGGCGTCAGATGTTGCCGCGTTAGACAATGTACGCGTCGAATATTTGGGCAAGAAAGGGCATTTAACCCTTCAGATGACGACCCTACGCGATCTGCCGCCGGAAGAGCGTCCGGCAGCCGGGGCAGTCATTAACGCCGCGAAAGAGCAGGTACAACAGGCTCTTAACGCGCGTAAAGCCGAGCTGGAAAGCGCAGCGCTTAACGCCCGTCTGGCCGCTGAAACCATTGATATCTCCCTGCCGGGGCGCCGTATTGAGAACGGCGGTCTGCATCCGGTCACACGTACCATTGACCGTATTGAAAGTTTCTTCGGCGAGCTTGGTTTTACCGTGGCGACTGGCCCGGAAATCGAAGATGACTACCATAACTTCGATGCGTTAAACATTCCGGGTCATCATCCGGCCCGCGCCGATCATGATACCTTCTGGTTTGACGCGACCCGTCTGCTGCGGACCCAGACGTCTGGCGTCCAGATCCGGACGATGAAAGCGCAGCAACCGCCGATCCGTATTATTGCGCCGGGCCGTGTATACCGTAATGACTACGACCAGACGCATACTCCGATGTTCCATCAGATGGAAGGTCTGATTGTTGATACCAACATCAGCTTCACCAACCTCAAAGGTACGCTGCACGACTTCCTGCGTAATTTCTTTGAGGAGGATCTGCAGATTCGCTTCCGTCCTTCTTATTTTCCGTTTACCGAACCTTCTGCGGAAGTGGATGTGATGGGTAAAAACGGCAAATGGCTGGAAGTGCTGGGCTGCGGGATGGTGCATCCGAATGTGCTGCGTAATGTCGGTATCGATCCGGAAATCTATTCTGGCTTCGCTTTTGGTATGGGGATGGAACGTCTGACCATGTTGCGTTACGGCGTCACCGACCTGCGTTCATTCTTCGAAAACGATCTGCGTTTCCTCAAACAGTTTAAATAAAGGCAGGATAAAACAATGAAATTCAGCGAACTGTGGTTACGCGAGTGGGTTAACCCGGCAATTGATAGCGATGCGTTGGCTAACCAGATTACGATGGCTGGCCTGGAAGTAGACGGCGTTGAGCCGGTCGCGGGAAGCTTCAATGGCGTTGTGGTTGGGGAAGTGGTTGAGTGCGCCCAGCATCCGAACGCTGACAAATTGCGTGTAACGAAAGTCAACGTTGGCGGAGAACGCCTGTTGGATATCGTCTGCGGCGCGCCAAACTGTCGTCAGGGGCTGAAAGTAGCGGTGGCCACCATTGGCGCTATTCTGCCGGGCGATTTCAAAATTAAAGCGGCAAAACTGCGCGGCGAACCGTCTGAAGGGATGCTGTGCTCCTTCTCCGAACTGGGGATTTCCGACGATCACAGCGGCATTATCGAACTGCCGGCGGATGCGCCGCTGGGTACCGATATCCGTGAATACCTGAAGCTCGACGACAATACCATCGAAATTAGCGTCACGCCAAACCGTGCGGATTGCTTAGGTATCATCGGCGTTGCGCGTGATGTGGCGGTACTGAACAAAGCGCCGCTCCAGGAGCCTGAAATGGCGCCGGTTGCGGCAACCATCAGCGATACGCTGCCGATTACGGTAGAGGCCGCTGATGCGTGTCCACGCTATCTTGGCCGGGTGGTAAAAGGCATCAATGTTAACGCGCCGACGCCGCTGTGGATGAAAGAGAAACTGCGTCGCTGCGGTATTCGCTCCATCGATGCGGTGGTTGACGTCACCAACTATGTGTTGCTCGAACTGGGTCAGCCAATGCATGCTTTCGATAAAGATCGCATTGATGGCGGTATTGTCGTGCGGATGGCAAAAGAGGGTGAAACCGTCGTCCTGCTGGACGGTAGCGAAGCGACGTTAAATGCGGACACGCTGGTGATCGCCGATCACCATAAGGCGCTGGGGATAGCCGGTATTTTTGGCGGCGAACATTCCGGCGTGAACGGCGAAACGCAAAATGTGCTGCTGGAGTGTGCGTATTTTAATCCGCTGTCTATCACCGGTCGCGCTCGCCGCCACGGTCTGCATACCGATGCGTCTCACCGCTACGAGCGCGGGGTAGACCCGGCGCTGCAATATAAAGCGATAGAGCGCGCTACTCGTCTGCTTCTTGATATCTGTGGCGGTGATGCGGGTCCGATAATTGATGTGAGCAACGAAGCAACGTTGCCGAAACGCGCCACCATTACGCTGCGTCGCAGTAAACTGGATCGCCTGATCGGGCATCATATTGCGGATGAGCAGGTCAGTGATATTCTGCGTCGTCTGGGCTGTGAAGTGACCGAAGGGCAGGACGAGTGGAAAGCCGTGGCGCCGACCTGGCGTTTCGATATGGAAATTGAAGAAGATCTGGTGGAAGAGGTGGCCCGCGTTTACGGTTATAACAATATTCCGGACGAGCCAATCCAGGCCGGTTTAATCATGGGGACGCACCGTGAAGCCGATCTGTCGTTGAAGCGGGTTAAAACCATGCTGAACGACAAAGGCTATCAGGAAGTGATTACCTATAGCTTTGTCGATCCTAAAGTACAACAGCTTATCCATCCAGGCGCAGAAGCGCTGCTGCTGCCAAACCCTATCTCCGTTGAGATGTCGGCGATGCGTCTGTCTCTGTGGAGCGGATTGCTGACGACGGTGGTCTATAACCAAAACCGCCAGCAGAATCGCGTGCGTATTTTTGAAACCGGTTTACGTTTCGTTCCGGATACACAAGCCAATCTGGGTATTCGACAGGATCTGATGCTGGCTGGCGTGATTTGCGGCAACCGCTATGATGAGCACTGGAACCTGGCAAAAGAGACCGTTGATTTCTATGATTTGAAAGGCGATCTGGAAGCAGTACTGGATTTAACCGGCAAACTGGGTGATATCCAGTTTAAGGCGGAGATGAATCCGGCTCTGCATCCGGGACAGTCTGCGGCGATTTATCTGAAAGATGAACGTATTGGTTTTATTGGGGTTGTTCACCCTGAACTGGAACGTAAACTGGATCTGAATGGTTGTACGCTGGTGTTTGAACTGGAATGGAATAAGCTCGCAGACCGTATCGTGCCGCAGGCGCGGGAGATTTCACGCTTCCCGGCCAACCGTCGCGATATTGCGGTTGTTGTTGCAGAAAACGTTCCCGCAGCGGATATTTTATCCGAATGTAAGAAAGTTGGCGTAAATCAGGTAGTTGGCGTAAACTTATTTGACGTGTACCGCGGTAAGGGTGTTGCGGAGGGTTATAAGAGCCTCGCTATCAGCCTGATCCTTCAGGATACCAACCGTACACTCGAAGAAGAGGAGATTGCCGCTACCGTCGCCAAATGTGTAGAGGCATTAAAAGAGCGATTCCAGGCATCATTGAGGGATTGAACCTATGGCGCTTACAAAAGCTGAAATGTCAGAATATCTGTTTGATAAGCTTGGGCTTAGCAAGCGGGATGCCAAAGAACTGGTTGAACTGTTTTTCGAAGAGATCCGTCGTGCTCTGGAAAACGGTGAGCAGGTGAAACTCTCTGGTTTTGGTAACTTCGATCTGCGTGATAAAAATCAACGTCCGGGGCGTAACCCGAAAACGGGTGAAGATATTCCTATTACAGCACGGCGCGTGGTGACCTTCAGACCCGGGCAGAAGTTAAAGAGCCGGGTCGAGAACGCTTCGCCCAAAGAAGAGTAATCAGATCCAGGCATAACATCCATCAGGGTGTATTGCGGCAGATACGCTGCCATCCCGAAAGTAGATCAGCGGGATGACAGCGTATCTGTTAGCCTGAAAGATGACTCGTATAACTAAAAAGGCCGCATTGCGGCCTTTTTTCTTTCAAGTAAAGGATACCCACCGTAAAATCACGCTACCTCTTTTCAGCTGAATGGATAACATGCTGACTTTTGCCCGCCAACAACAGCGACGAAACGTTCGCTGGCTTCTGAGCCTGTCACTGCTGGTGCTACTGGCTACATTTCTGAGCTTATGCGCAGGCGAACAGTGGATTGCCCCCGGTGACTGGTTAAGCGCCCGGGGAGAACTGTTTGTCTGGCAAATTCGTCTTCCCCGCACGCTTGCGGTATTGCTGGTTGGCGCTGCGCTGGCGCTATCGGGCGCTGTGATGCAGGCGCTGTTTGAAAATCCACTTGCTGAACCGGGCCTGCTCGGCGTTTCGAATGGGGCCGGTGTTGGGCTTATTGCCGCCGTCTTACTGGGGCAGGGGCAACTGCCTGGATGGGCGCTGGGACTGTGCGCTATAGCCGGCGCGCTCATTATTACGTTAATCCTGCTGCGTTTTGCGCGCCGCCATCTCTCTACCAGCCGCTTGTTGTTGGCGGGCGTCGCGCTGGGCATTATCTGTAGCGCGCTGATGACGTGGGCTATCTATTTTTCCACCTCTTTCGATCTGCGGCAATTAATGTACTGGATGATGGGAGGATTCGGCGGCGTTGACTGGCAGCAGAGCTGGCTAATGATTGCGCTCATCCCGGTACTGATCTGGATATGTTGCCAGTCGCAACCGCTGAATATGCTGGCGCTAGGGGAAACCTCGGCGCGGCAGCTTGGCCTGCCGCTGTGGTTCTGGCGCAATTTGTTGGTCGTCGCCACCGGCTGGATGGTGGGCGTCAGCGTGGCGATGGCGGGGGCGATTGGTTTTATCGGTCTGGTTATTCCGCACATCCTGCGCTTATGTGGTTTAACCGATCACCGGGTTTTACTTCCCGGCTGTGCGTTGGCCGGGGCTATCGCCCTGCTATTGGCTGATGTGGTCGCCCGACTGGCGCTGGCGTCGGCTGAACTGCCTATCGGGGTGGTCACCGCCACATTGGGGGCACCAGTGTTTATCTGGCTGCTGCTCAAATCCGCGCGTTAGCGCATCGGTAAACAACTGCTTTCATCATTCGCAGTCTATGATTAAAGGCTAACGATGAAACCCGCTATTCTACCGACATCAGGGAGACACCATGCAAAACTCGCTTCTTAATACTCACGTTACGACGATTGATGGAGAGGTCACTACACTTGAAAAATACGTCGGAAAAGTGCTGCTCATTGTAAACGTCGCCTCCAGATGTGGTCTGACGCCGCAATATGAACAGCTGGAAAATATCCAGAAGGCGTGGGCAGATCAGGGGTTTGTCGTGTTGGGTTTTCCCTGCAACCAGTTTATGGGGCAGGAGCCAGGCAGCGAAGAGCAGATTAAAACCTATTGTGCCAGCACCTGGGGCGTCACGTTCCCGATGTTCAGTAAAATTGATGTGAATGGCGACGCGCGTCATCCGCTGTATCAAAAACTGATAGCCGCTGCGCCAACGGCAGTCGCGCCGGAGAAGAGCGGCTTTTACGAACGGATGGTAAGCAAAGGGCGTACGCCACTCTATCCGGATGATATTCTGTGGAATTTTGAAAAATTTTTGGTAGGCCGGGATGGTCAGGTGGTACAGCGTTTTTCGCCGGATATGACGCCTGAAGATCCTATTGTGATGGAAAGCATAAAAATCGCGTTGGCAAAATAATGTCTCAATTGATGCAATTAAAGGACGTCGCCGAGAGCACCCGCCTGGGGCCGCTTTCCGGCGAAGTAAGCGCAGGAGAGATCCTTCACCTTGTCGGGCCGAACGGCGCCGGAAAAAGCACGTTGCTGGCGCGTATGGCGGGGTTAACCTCAGGCGAGGGGAGCATCAGGTTTGGCGGAGCGCCGCTGGAGGCATGGGCGACGGCAACGCTTGCCCAACACCGCGCTTATCTTGCGCAACAGCAAAATCCGCCGTTCGCCATGCCGGTCTGGCATTACCTGACATTGCATCAACCTGATAAAACGCGAACCGGGCAGCTTAACGAGGTGGCCGATATGCTTGGATTGGGCGACAAACTGGGGCGAAGCGTGAATCAGCTTTCCGGTGGCGAGTGGCAACGTGTTCGCCTTGCTGCCGTTGTACTACAAATTCATCCTGACGCTAATCCGGTCGGTCAATTATTGCTGCTTGATGAGCCGATGAACAGTCTCGATGTTGCGCAACAAAACGCTCTGGATCGGGTATTACATCATTTGTGTCAGGCAGGAATTGCGATTGTGATGAGTAGCCACGATCTGAACCACACGCTGCGCCATGCGCATAAAGCCTGGTTACTAAAGCGCGGTAAACTCATTGCCTGCGGCCGCCGGGAAGAGGTGCTCACCCCCTCTTATCTGGCGCAAGCCTACGGTCTGCGCTTTCGACGACTCGACGTTGAGGGGCATCCAATGCTCATTTCGGCCACTTAAGTAAAATCGTTTCTTGAAAAGCAGGTAATTTCGACGCTAAATTAATACCAAAATAAAAACAGAGGATTGTTGCGGCATGCGTTTTTGGCTTCTTGTTATCACAGCATTGTTCCTGGCAGGATGCAGTACTCATCGGGCACCGGCGCCAAACGCCAGATTATCAGACTCCATTACCGTCATTGCGGGTTTGAACGATCAGTTGCAGTCCTGGCGCGGTACGCCATACCGTTACGGCGGCATGAGTCGCAGAGGTGTGGACTGTTCCGGCTTTGTGGTAGTCACTATGCGCGACAAGTTTGATTTGCAGTTGCCTCGTGATACGCGTGAACAATCAAAAATCGGCACCAGAATCGATAAAGATGAATTGCTGCCCGGAGATTTGGTTTTCTTTAAAACCGGTTCGGGCGAAAGTGGTTTACATGTTGGTATTTACGATACAAATAATGAGTTTATTCATGCCTCTACCAGTCGTGGCGTGATGCGTTCATCGCTGGATAATGTGTACTGGCGAAAAAACTTCTGGCAGGCACGGCGAATTTAACCTCGCAGACGATATAAATTTTATAGTCTATTTTTAACATACCGTCGGTTGAACTTATGACATCTGTTGTCATCATATATAATGATATAACCGTAGCATTTACAAACGTACTTTTATTAAAAACGGGCGTGCTCACGCCCTGTTAAAAGTACAACATTGGATATTGGTTTATAATCAGAGTAAGTTAAAAAAAGGAACCGGTTTACCGGTAAACAAGAAAAATGATGACGCTTCAATTAGTATCTGAAGTTACGTCTGTTTCCGTCCGTAGTGACTGGATGGCGAATAGCGCCCTAACCATGGGACTGGCGTAATGATTGCTTCACTTGATGAGCTTTACCATTCCGAACTCTTTTTCCTTCCCGTCATGGATGAAAACGCTCGGCTTGTTGGTTTAGAGATTATTGCAACGTTTGCCGCTGAAGACGGCGCCGTGCGGATGCCGACTGAGTTGGTAGCGCCTCGCCTTTCGGTGGAGGAGCAATACTGTCTGTTTGTTGAAAAACTTGCGTTGTTAGAAACCTGTCAGCACTTTTTTATTCAGCATAAACTTATTGCATGGCTTAATTTACCGCCTGCAATTAGTGACTTATTATTAGATAGCGAACTTTTTTCCCGGGCAGCACGCTTTCCGTTTCTTGAATTAGCTATAAATGAGAATTATCCTGGGTTAAACCAGGGCAAAAACAATGAAACGTTAGCTAATCTGGCAATGCATTTCCCATTAATGCTGGCAAATTTTGGGGCAGGCGAGGCGTCGACTAAAGCTATTTTCGATGGACTTTTCAAACGAGTCATGTTGGATAAAAATTTTATTCAGCAGCGAGCTGAAATGATCTCATTCGAACCATTCATGCACGCTATCGTTGCCCAGATCTCCTCCAGCTGCGAGTCGCTGATGATTGCCGGTATTGATACTGAGGCGATGTTTGCGCGCGCAGCGCCATTGGGGTTTAGCGCATTCCAGGGCGGACTATGGCCTCCGGTGCCGGTAAACCAGCTCATTAAACTCGTTCAGCGATAACCTTTCTGTTTGCCGGTGTTTAACCGGTGATTAACCGTCTACACTGAAGACAGGAGGCCCTATGACCCTGTCTTTTACTGCCCGTTGGCGCGATGAACTGCCAGCAACGTATACCGCGCTTTTACCCACACCGTTAAAAAATGCGCGACTGATTTGGTATAACGACGAACTGGCGCAGCAGTTAGCCATTCCCGCGTCGTTATTTGACGTTACCAATGGCGCTGGCGTTTGGGGCGGCGAAACCTTATTACCCGGTATGTCGCCTGTCGCGCAGGTATATAGCGGGCATCAGTTCGGCGTCTGGGCGGGACAACTCGGCGACGGACGCGGTATTTTGCTGGGCGAACAGCTCCTGGCGGATGGCTCGACCCTCGACTGGCATCTGAAAGGCGCCGGATTAACACCCTATTCGCGAATGGGGGATGGACGCGCCGTCCTGCGTTCAACCATACGAGAAAGTCTTGCCAGCGAAGCCATGCATTATCTGGGTATTCCCACTACGCGCGCGTTATCTATCGTAGCCAGCGATACGCCGGTTCAGCGAGAGACGCAGGAAACGGGCGCCATGTTAATGCGTCTGGCACAAGGTCATATGCGTTTTGGTCATTTCGAACATTTCTATTACCGCCGTGAGCCGGAAAAAGTTCAGCAACTGGCTGATTTCGCTATTCGTCATTACTGGCCGCAATGGCAGGATGTCCCGGAAAAATATGCTTTGTGGTTTGAAGAGGTGGCGGCGCGTACCGGAAGACTTATCGCCGAGTGGCAAACCGTCGGTTTTTCGCACGGCGTTATGAATACGGATAACATGTCGATTCTGGGGCTGACCATCGACTATGGCCCCTTTGGTTTTCTCGATGACTACGATCCCGGCTTCATTGGTAACCATTCCGATCATCAGGGACGTTACCGCTTCGATAATCAACCGTCGGTGGCGCTGTGGAATTTACAACGTCTGGCGCAGACGCTAACTCCTTTTATTGAGATCGACGCGTTAAACAGAGCGCTGGATCGTTACCAGGACGCGTTGTTAACGCACTATGGGCAGCGAATGCGCCAGAAGCTGGGCTTCTTTACCGAGCAAAAAGACGATAACGCTTTACTGAATGAATTGTTTAGTCTGATGGCGCGCGAAGGGAGTGATTATACCCGTACATTTCGGATGTTAAGCCATACGGAGCAACAGAGCGCTTCCTCGCCGTTGCGGGATACGTTTATCGATCGCACGGCGTTCGATGCCTGGTTCGATCGCTACCGGGCGCGATTGCGCACAGAGGCGGTGGATGACGCGCTACGCCAGCAGCAGATGCAACGCGTGAATCCTGCGGTTGTGTTGCGCAACTGGCTGGCGCAACGCGCGATAGATGCGGCTGAACAGGGAGATATGGCGGAACTGCATCGGTTGCATGAAGTTTTACGTCAACCTTTTACCGATCGAGATGATGACTATGCCAGCCGACCACCGGAGTGGGGAAAGCGGCTGGAGGTCAGTTGTTCAAGTTAGCCTGATGCCAGCAGTATCGTCTGCTGGCGGAGCGCTATTTGGTTAACAGTAGCTTACCGGCCTGAGTTTTGCGCAACAGATACTCCTGACCGTTGTGATCGATAATGACTTTGCCGTCCGGACCTAATAGCGCCTGACTGTTGACGCGCCGTTCAGCGGCAGGGAGAAGCGTTTCATTGTCTATTTCCTTAGGGTGAGGCAGCTCGGTGTTATCCATACGCGACATGTTATTTATTAATAATCAAACTCACAATGATTATTATTATCAATAATTAATGCGATAACAGCAAGTGCTAATTCTGTGGAGTGATATACGCGCGCGGAGAGAAAAGGGCGGGTAAAGCATCGAAGAAACGCCCATCCCGGCAGGATGGGCGAGCTATTAAAAGCGGCTATCTACCGCCGCGGCCAGTTTTTCCAACAGAACTTCCGTATCTTCCCAGTTCAGGCAGGGATCGGTAATGGACTGACCATAGATTAATGGTTGACCGCTGATAATTTTTTGCGTGCCTTCCCGTAAAAAACTCTCGGCCATAATCCCGGCAATTGCCGTGGAGCCATTACGAATCTGCTGGCAAATATCATCACATACCTCCAACTGGCGGCGATGCTGTTTTTGACAGTTGCCGTGGCTGAAGTCGACGACCAGATGTTCCGGCAGATCAAATTCATGCAACGTGTCGCAGGCGGCGGCAATATCTTCAGCGTGGTAGTTAGGTTTTTTACCGCCGCGCATGATGATGTGCCCATACGGGTTGCCACTCGTTTGGTAGATGGTCATCTGTCCGTCTTTATCCGGCGAGAGAAACATATGGCTGGCGCGGGAGGCGCGAATAGCGTCAACGGCAATGCGAGTATTGCCATCCGTACCATTTTTAAAGCCGACCGGACAAGAGAGCGCAGAAGCCATTTCTCGATGGATTTGGCTTTCGGTGGTACGCGCGCCAATCGCTCCCCAACTGATCAGATCGGCAATAAACTGGCCGGTGACCATATCAAGAAATTCTGTGGCGGTCGGTACTCCCAATTCGTTCACCTGCAATAGCAAGCGACGCGCCAGTTCAAGCCCATAATTGACGCGGTAACTTCCATTCAAGTCGGGATCGGAAATCAGGCCTTTCCATCCCACAACGGTGCGCGGTTTTTCAAAATAGGTGCGCATGACGATTTCCAGACGCGCCTGATGCTTTTGGCGTTGTGCCTGGAGCTGCGTCGCGTATTCCATAGCAGCATTCAGATCGTGAATCGAACAGGGGCCAATGACGACCAGTAGCCGTGGATCTTCACCATTTAAAATCTTTTCTATCCGGCGTCGGGAGTCGGTAACGTGACTGGCGACGGAGGACGATACAGGATACCGCTGCGCGAGTTCGGTCGGTGTTACCAGGCTGTCGATACGCGCAGTACGGAGTTCGTCGGTTCTGTTCATTACAAGTCTCAGAAATTTGTTGCTTCAACGGCAGGACTACCGGGAAGTGATGGGCATCACGATAAACCAATCCCTGCTGATTTCAAGTGCGAGGCGTGTCACACCTCGCAGGCAGAACGGCATGATAACAAAAACCAACCCATTAAACTAGTTTGCTAGTACATCCTGCGGTTAAGCCCCATAATGTCGAGAATTTTGGTGGCTATCTCTTCAACGGAATAATTGGTGCTGTTCAGGCAGGGGATCTGATTCTTACGATACAGCGCTTCAACCTCCGCCACTTCCATGCGGCACTGACGCAACGAGGCATAGCGACTGTTTTCACGGCGTTCTTCGCGAATAGCCGCCAGGCGTTCAGGGTCAATTGTCAGGCCGAACAGTTTATGTTGTAGCGGTTTTAACGATGTGGGCAGCGTCAAATTATCCATATCATCGGCGATGAAAGGGTAGTTAGCCGCACGAATACCGAATTGCATCGCCAGATAGAGGCTGGTGGGCGTTTTTCCACAGCGCGAAACGCCAAGTAAAATGACCTGAGCCTGATCGAGGTTGCGCAATGAAATGCCATCATCATGCGCCAGGGTATAATCGATAGCGGCAATACGGGCGTCATACTTGTTCAGGTTACCCGGATTAAGCCCATGAGTACGATGAGCGATCGGCGTCGGATCCAGTTTCATCTCCTGCTGAAGCGGCGCCACCAGCGCCTGGACGATATCCTGGCAGAAACCTTCGCTCTGTAAGATGATGGCGCGAATTTCAGGTAAAACAATCGAGTAAAATACCAGCGGGCGAACGCCGGTTTGCTGATAAATGGCGTCAATTTGGTCTTTGACGGCGCGGGCGCGACTTTCGTTTTCCACGAATGGCAGCGTGATGCTGCTGATCGTCACCGGAAACTGCGACATAACCGCGTGACCCAGGACCTCGGCGGTGATGGCGGTACCATCAGAAATATAGAAAACATGGCGATCAACAACATTATCCATTCTGTTCATCCTGAAGAGTAAACATAATTATCTGAAAGCATAAATTAAAAGTAACGGGAAACGTATAACTTGTCGCTTATTTTATAAAATGACAGGCGCTTTTTATAATTAATGAAAAGTGTGTTTCATTTCCTGGAAACGCAGTTTATACCGGGGGTGATTAAGGGAATGCCGTGCTATGCGCGGGTTTGCGCAACTACGTAAACAATCTGAAAAAATGAAAAAATAAATTTGCTTGAACGATTCACCGTTTTTTTCGCGGGTTTAAGTATGCCAGGATAAATACGCAACTATGTGTTTCTTAAACTCGTTCATTTATCACAAAAGGATTGTTCGATGTCCAACAATGGCTCGTCACCGCTGGTGCTTTGGTATAACCAACTCGGCATGAATGATGTAGACAGAGTTGGGGGCAAAAATGCCTCCCTGGGTGAAATGATTACTAACCTTTCCGGCATGGGCGTATCCGTTCCGAATGGTTTTGCAACCACTGCCGATGCGTTTAACCAGTTTTTGGATCAAAGCGGCGTAAATCAGCGCATTTATGAGCTGCTGGATAAGACAGATATTGATGATGTCTCCCAGCTGGCGAAAGCGGGCGCGCAGATCCGCCAGTGGATTATCGACACTCCTTTCCAGCCGGAGCTGGAAAACGCCATCCGCGATGCCTATGCGCAGCTTTCGTCGGATGATGAAAATGCCTCTTTTGCCGTGCGTTCCTCCGCCACGGCGGAAGATATGCCAGATGCTTCGTTTGCGGGTCAACAGGAAACGTTTCTTAACGTTCAGGGCTTCGATGCGGTACTGGTGGCAGTGAAACACGTATTTGCTTCTCTGTTTAACGATCGCGCCATCTCTTATCGCGTTCACCAGGGATATGATCATCGCGGCGTAGCGCTTTCCGCTGGCGTGCAGCGGATGGTTCGCTCCGATCTCGCCTCGTCAGGGGTGATGTTCTCTATCGATACCGAATCCGGTTTTGACCAGGTGGTCTTTATCACCTCGGCATGGGGACTGGGCGAAATGGTGGTGCAGGGCGCGGTTAACCCGGATGAATTTTATGTCCATAAGCCAACCCTGGCGGCAGGCCGTCCGGCCATCGTACGCCGCACCATGGGGTCGAAAAAAATCCGCATGGTTTACGCCGCCACCCAGGAGCACGGCAAGCAAGTGAAGATTGAAGATGTGCCGCAGGAACAGCGCGACATTTTCTCGCTCACCAACGAAGAAGTGCAGGAACTGGCGAAACAAGCGGTGCAGATTGAGCAGCACTATGGTCGTCCGATGGATATCGAATGGGCGAAAGACGGTCATACCGGTAAGCTCTTTATTGTGCAGGCACGTCCGGAAACCGTGCGCTCCCGTGGCCAGGTGATGGAGCGTTATACGCTACATGCGCAGGGGAAAATCATTGCCGAAGGTCGCGCCATTGGGCATCGTATCGGCGCGGGTACGGTAAAAGTTATTCATGATATCGGCGAAATGAACCGTATTGAGCCTGGCGATGTGCTTGTCACCGATATGACCGACCCGGACTGGGAACCGATCATGAAAAAAGCGGCGGCGATTGTCACTAACCGTGGCGGGCGCACCTGTCACGCGGCGATTATCGCCCGCGAATTGGGTATTCCGGCGGTAGTCGGCTGCGGCGACGCCACCGAACGCATGAAAGATGGCGAAAAAGTAACCGTCTCCTGCGCAGAAGGTGATACCGGTTATGTGTATGCCGACATGCTGGATTTCAGCGTAAAAAGCTCCAGCGTAGATACCATGCCAGAGCTACCGCTGAAGGTCATGATGAACGTCGGCAACCCGGACAGGGCATTTGACTTTGCCTGCCTGCCGAATGAAGGCGTAGGTCTGGCGCGACTGGAATTCATCATTAACCGTATGATTGGCGTTCACCCGCGCGCGCTGCTGGAGTTTGACGACCAGGATGCCGCGCTGCAAAACGACATTCGTGAGATGATGAAAGGGTTTGACTCGCCGCGTGAATTTTACGTTGGTCGACTGACGGAAGGGATCGCGACGTTAGGTGCCGCGTTCTACCCGAAACGCGTTATCGTTCGCCTGTCTGACTTTAAGTCCAACGAATACGCCAACCTGGTCGGCGGCGAACGTTATGAGCCGCATGAGGAAAACCCGATGCTGGGCTTCCGCGGCGCGGGTCGTTACGTCGCAGAAAGTTTCCGCGATTGTTTTGCGCTGGAATGCGAAGCGGTGAAACGCGTGCGCAACGATATGGGCCTTACCAACGTCGAAATCATGATCCCGTTCGTGCGGACGGTCGACCAGGCGAAAGCGGTCATCGAAGAGCTGGCGTGCCAGGGGCTTAAACGCGGCGAGAACGGGCTGAAGATCATCATGATGTGCGAGATCCCGTCCAATGCCTTGCTGGCTGAACAGTTCCTCGAATATTTTGATGGCTTCTCGATTGGTTCTAACGACATGACGCAGCTGGCGCTGGGGCTGGATCGCGATTCCGGCGTGGTGTCTGAACTGTTTGACGAGCGTAACGACGCGGTGAAAGCGCTGCTGTCGATGGCGATCCGCGCGGCGAAAAAACAGGGTAAATATGTTGGAATTTGCGGTCAGGGTCCGTCCGACCATGAAGACTTTGCCGCCTGGCTGATGGAAGAGGGGATCGACAGCCTGTCGCTGAACCCGGACACCGTGGTTCAGACCTGGCTGAGTCTGGCTGAACTGAAGAAGTAGTGTGATACCGGATGGCGGCGTTAACGTCGCCATCCGGCAATTTACTCCGCGGTGTGCTCCTGGCGCAGCCGCTCAATAATATCCTGCCGCAACAGAAACTTCTGCACTTTGCCAGAGGCGGTTCTGGGCAGTTTTTCTACGATGACGATCCGTTCCGGATATTTATACTTCGCTACCCGTTTTCGACTGAAAAAAGCGGTCACTTCTTCCAGCGCCAGCGAAAGGTGCGGCGGTTTTAAGACCACATACGCGCATGAACGTTCGCCTAAGCGTTCATCAGGCATAGCAACGACGCAAGCATCGTGTATGCGAGGGTGTTGTAATAAAATATCTTCGACTTCGCGACTGCTGATATTTTCACCTCCACGTATAATAATATCCTTTTTGCGCCCGGTAATTTTGATATAACCGTCTTCATCCATGCGGCAGAGGTCGCCGCTGTAATACCAGCCCTCATTATCCAGTGCGCGGGCGGTAAGTTCCGGCTCGTCCAGGTATCCCATAAAAACGTTCGGCCCGCGCGAGGCTTCTTCGCCTTCGTGGCCTGCTGGAAGCGTATTGCGATCTTCATCCACGATTTTAATTTCTACACCGGTGGCGGCATAACCATCGGTGTTCATCATGCGTGAAGTCGAATCACCCAGATTAACCATCGAGTGCGGAGAACTTTCTGTAGAACCGTAAATACTCAATAATTTGATACCGCGCTGCTGGCAGTCGCGGGCAACCTTTTTGGGAATAGTCGTGCCGCCGCATAAGAAGAATCGCAGTGAGGAGAGGTCGGCAGGCTGTTGCTCAACGGCACAAAGCAGATCGTAAATAAACGGCGTCGCGCCTGACATACAGGTACAGCGTTGCTGCGCTAATAAGGTAAGGCAGGCTTCTGGGGTAAAGATGTCCAGCAATACGCTACGCGCCCCGATTAAAAAGGGTGCGGTGACGCCGTGTAAAAATCCGGTGGCGTGGCCCAGTGGCGCAGGCATCAGGAACACATCTTGCCAGGTTAAATTCAACCGCGCGCAATACGCCCGTTCGCTGGCAAGAATATTATTGTGGGTCAACATTACCCCTTTCGGCATTCCTTCTGTGCCGGAGGTAAACAGCACTGCCGCCAGTTCATCACCGTGAATGTTAATGTCTGACTGCAACGGTTCGCTGCGGTCGATGATTTGACTAAGCGCAAGCGCTGTGGTGGCAGGCGCCAGTTTATCCACGCCGACAATATGCGTCAGATGGCGCAGTTGATTTTGTAGCGGAAGGATAAGATCGACCGGACGATTCTGTTTGAACACGGTGGGGGCGAAGAATATTTTAGCCTGACATTTGTTCAGCACCCAAACCAGCTCCGCTTCTCGCCAGGCGGGAAGTAGCGGGACAGATACCGCGCCCGTTTTCAGGCAGGCCAGATAAATGAGGGTAAACTCACACCAGCCCGGAAGCTGAAAGGCCACGCGATCGCCCGGTTGAATCCCCTGAGACAGCAACCAGTTTGCCAGGCGGCTTGCCGCGCAGTCGAGTGCGGCGTAGGTCCAGGACGCGCCATGATTATCGACCACGGCGATTTTATCGGGTACGGCGCGTGCGGTTTGCCGCCAGTAGTCGCCCAGTGAAGCATCGCCCCAGTAGCCGGACTCGCGATAGGTTTTCCGCCGCGCGGCGTCAAACGTTAATGTAACACTCATTGACTTGTTCTCTATTAATACAAATGACGTAATCTCCGGGGGCAAGCCGAATAAGACGCCGTAGCGTCGTTATCCGGTGTTTCAGAGCGTCAGCCGTAGCGAAACTCAACGCCGAACGTTCCCGCCGGGTATTCCCATTTTTCGAGAAGAGTATTGCCGCAGAGAACCCTGCAGGTCCCGCATTCCAGGCAGCCCGCGGAGTCAAAATGAATATTTCCCGCATCGTCCAGCTTATAGAGTCCGGCAGGGCAGGCTTTTATTAATTTAGTAAACTCCTGCATGTCAGGCGAGGATCGCAAAATGATATGTGGGTGTCCTTCATCTACGTGAAATTTATTTACGCCCAATTTGACGTCAACATTCACCTTATTGTCCGAACTCATAATGCCGTAGCCCCTTTTATGCCGTCTTTTAATAGATTTACCAGTCCAATTTTTTTCGCATGTGACAGGATAGTTTTACGCAACGGTGGGATCGGACCGCCATCAACGGTGAACAGATCACCCACAATGTTTGCCGCCATTCGCGGGTACTCGGTAAAAAGCCGTGGGTTTTCCATTAATCCGGGGAGTTTGCGGAAATGCCGCATATCGCGTAACACGCCGTTTTTCTCCAGCGCGCGCTTGTACCCGGCAAGACTTGCGGCGGAAAAATCTTGCCGCGCTTTAGCGTCAATGGCGGTTTGAGCGGCCGCTTGCGCGGACGCGATGGCTAAATCCATGCCGCGGACGGTATAGCCGAGATTCAGACAAAGACCGGCGGCGTCGCCGACAATCATCACACCGTCATTTGCCAGCTCCGGCATCATTGCTATGCCGCCTTCGGGCACCATATGAGCGGAGTATTCAAGCAGCGTTCCCCCCTGAATCAAAGGGCGTATTGCCGGATGCTGTTTAAAATCTTCCAGCATTTGCGGTACGCTTTTGGTCGCGTGAGCAATGTCGCCCAGGCCACATACCAGCCCCAGAGAAACCGAATCGCGGTTGGTATAAAGAAACCCGCCGCCCATGAGCCCGTTGGAGGGCGCGCCAGCGAATAACCAGGCGGTGCCTTCATGGGACGCCAGATTAAAGCGCTCTTCAATAAGTGCCGGAGAGAGCCCAATCAACTCTTTTACGCCGACGGCATAGTGATGCGCAGAAGAGACAGGCACCATGTCCAGTGAACGGCCCAGCATGGAATTCACGCCGTCCGCGAGAATCACAATATTCGCATCAAGAATATCATCCCCGGCCTGAACGCCAGTGACGCGATTGCCTTCACGTACCAGAGCGTCGACCCGTACACCTGGGATAAACTGCGCGCCAGCCTGCTCCGCCTGCGCCATTAGCCACGGATCCAGTTTGTTGCGCAGTACGGTATATGACGTAAGGGGCGGAGTAGGGGGCGCGCGGTGAAAATCAAGTGTGACGGCGCTTTCTTCGGTTAAAAAGGAGATTTTTTCACGGGTAACGACACGTTCGATGGGGGCGGACGTTGCGAATCCCGGCATAATACTTTCGATACTGTGAGCGTAGAGCCGGCCACCGGTCATATTTTTGCTGCCCGCGCTGTTTCCGCGTTCAATAACCAGTACATCCAGTCCCGCTTTTGCCATCACATACGCGGCGACCGTTCCTGCTACGCCTGCGCCCACCACAATAGCGTCAAATTTATCATCCGACATGCTTTATGCTCCTTTCCCGCCGTATCGACGACGGGAGATGTGCGTTGAAAAAGGAATTAGCGGCTTAACTGGTCGATGAGGGCAGGAACAACCTTATAGATATCGCCCACCAGACCATAATCGGCATAATTGAAAATGGGCGCGTTTTTATCTTTGTTAATTGCGACAATAATTTTTGCGCCGTTTCCACCCACCATATGTTGAATTTGGCCGGAAATGCCCAGCGTCAGATAGAGATCGGATTTCAACAGAACGCCGGATACGCCAATATAACGCTCGCGTTCCATCCAGTTTTCACCTTCCGCAATGGGGCGGGAACAGCCCACTTCTGCGCCGAGGACGGTCGCCAGTTTATGCACCATATCCAGATCGCTTTGCGCCGCCAGACCTCGTCCTACGCCGATGACCCGTTTGGCTTTGCTCAAATCGACGCTGCTTAACGATTTCGCGCGCCGCTGCTGGCACAATACCTCGTGGCGTGGGGCAATATATGCCAGCGTGGTCTGCGGGCAGGTATGACCGGGGAGAGGGGCGGCGGGTTCCAGCACGCCGGGTGCCAGCGTAATAATCGCCTGCGGACTGTTTAATTTCTCTTTGCCGAAAGCAAGTCCGCCGTACATGCGATGCTCTGCGTGTAGCGTCCCGTCGAGGAGGTCAATAGACGTCGCGTCGTTCACCATCACGGCGTCAAGCTGGATGCTCAGCCGGGCGCCCAGCGCTTTGCAGCGCTTGGTCGCCGCCATGAGCAGTAGCCCATTTTTGTCGCCTAATAACGAGGCCAGCGTTTCGGCATAGTTTTCCACGCGCTGCAAATCCGTATGCGATTCAAGAATGACTATCTCATCAGCGCCAAGCGCTTTAACGTAGTCGATCTCCGTGTTTCCTTGCACGATGGCGTAAACTTTTTCTCCCCACTGCCGCGCGCCGGTCATTAATTCGGCATAACGCTCTACGTTATCGCTAAATACCCATACGTTAGCTAAATGATTCATGATAATTTTTCTCCGTTGGGTTTAGTTCAGGGATTTTTTCAAATGGTCGGCCAGTGCGGTAATGGCTTCCGGCGAATCGTTATCGAGAATGATATGCTTGCGTTCTGTCTGCGGCGGTACCGAGATGGCGACCAGTTCCGCCAGTGGCGTGGTTGGGGTCCAGTGGATATCGCTCGCCAGCCAAGACGTAACGGCTTTTTTCCCGGCGCCGAGAATGGCTTTCATTGACGGGATGCGTGGAACGTTAATATCTGAGGTCACGCAAAGCACCGCGGGCAGCGTGAGCTCGATAATTTCAACGTCTTCTTCCAGTGTGCGTTCAACGATGATTTTGTCGCCGTCGCGTTGAATATGGCTTACTGCGTTGATGACGGGGAGTTTCAGGAGTTCGCCAGTCAGCAGGCCCACCTGTTGGGCATAAATATCGCCGGAGCCCTCTCCAAAGAGCAGCAGGTCAAAGCCGATTTTCTCCGCCGCGGATGCTAGCGCCAGCGCGGTTTCTTTGGGCAGGGCGTGCTCCAGTTGCGCATCCTGAACCATAAAAAGCGCATCCGGCCCGCGGGATAACACATCTTTGCGGACTTTTGAATTTTGTAACAGAGAGCCGCCGACGGTGAGCGCGGCGATCTCGTCGCCATCGCCAGCTAACTGCGCGGCGGCCTCAATTGCATTTAAATCAAACTGGCTGATTTTGGCCTCGGCACGATCAAAATTGAGCGAATGCTCCGGGGTCACGGTAATGTCCTGTTCTTCAGGCACCAACTTAAAGCAGGTTATTATTTTCATTGCATCTCCAGTGAGTCGCGTGCGGATAAGTAACGTAAATCTGACTGAAAATAGTCTGCGGCAGTCTGAAGAGGTTTACGATGGATCAATCTGTTTTCCTTGCCAACAATCTTGCACGAAAAATCTGCGAACGGAGAATCGTTAGCAACCATCTGAAAAGGGCGTCATAAAAATATAAATACGGTAGTGAGAATAATAAGTGCGAAGCATATCATCATTTTTTAACATGAAACGTGCGATGTTGTTTCTGTGAGGTTAAAAGAAAACATCAAAGATATGTCGGCTATGTATTTTTGTCTGATAATACGCTATCGACAGGTAATCTGAGCTGTCTGCAAAAGAACATAATATCTTGCATTCGGAACGAATAATCTTGTTTTGCTGGTAATCTCCACGGTTGTACAACACTGACGCTCGCTTTATTTTATCCTGGTTATCTTTTTAAACCTGACAGAGGTTATTATGTATCAGCGCTGTTTTGACTCCGCCGCGGAGACGATTTTTGAACAGGACAAGACCCCTCGATTTTCACGTTTTGTCATTAGCGATGATCCAAACTGGGAGTCTGGCCATCATATGCATGATAATGAAACAGAGCTTATTTACGTCAAAAAAGGGATAGCCAGGTTAATTATTGACTCTTCACTCTACGTCGCGCATGCGGACGATATTGTCGTCGTTGAGCGGGGGCGGCTACACGCTGTAGCATCCGACAGCAATTCGCCGGCTACTACCTATACCTGTGCGCTGTATGGGTTTTGTTTTCCAGGTTGGGAAGAAAACCAACTATTGCAGAGTCATTCCTGTCCGGTGGTTTCCGTGGTTCAGGGGAAAGAGGTCATTAAAAGTATCTTTAATGAATTAAGCGTGTTACTTCCGCAGGGGAAAAACGTATTGGCTTCCTCTGTATACGATGCATTTGCTTACACACTGACCGCGCTTTATTATGAAAATTTTAAAAATGCCTATCGTTCTGAACAAGGCTACATTAAAAAAGATGTATTAATTAAGGATGTGCTTGTTTATCTCAATAATAATTATCGTGAAAAAATCACGCTTGACCAGCTATCGAAAAAATTTCGCGCCAGCGTCAGTTATATATGCCATGAATTTGCCAAGGAATATCATATATCCCCTATCAACTATGTTATTCAACGACGTATGACCGAGGCCAAGTTTGCGCTGACAAACACTGAGTCGCCACTGGCAGAAATTTCATGGCGGGTAGGATATGAAAATGTGGATCATTTTGCCAAATTGTTTATGCGGCATGTAGGATGTTCTCCCAACGATTATCGTAAGCAATTTAAAAATAGTCTGGTTGAGCAGGCGTATTTGCTGCCAAATACCTGACGGCGAAATTTATCTGATTTATCCGGCCTGGCGCCGTAAAGCGGTCAGGCCGAATAAGACGTTCCGGTACGATCCTTACTTGTTCTGATAGTCTTTCAGAATCTGGCGTCCTGCCACATAGATCATAATTTCATCCGTGCCGCCACCGATACGTTCGCAGCGAACATCGCGCCAGAAGCGGGAGACACGGGCTTCGTCAGTATAACCAAGCCCACCCATAATCTGAATCGCATCGTCAATCACTTCCATCGCTGTGCGTGCGCAGTACAGCTTAGCCAGCGCGGCGCTGGTACGCAGTGACTCTTCCCGATCGGCCTGCCAGGCGACTTTCAACACCATATTGCGCATGTTTTCGATTTTGATGGCCATTAACGCCAGCTTTTCCTGGATCATCTGGTTATGGCCGATGGGTTTACCAAAGGCGATACGCTGGTTGGCGTAACGGGCGGCATCTTCAAATGCGCATTCGGCGAAACCTGTACTGCGCGCCGCATTAATCAAACGCTCCATCTCAAAATTGTACATGACATTGAGGAAACCCATGCCTTCTTCACCGACCCGGTCGCTTTCGTCAACCTCGACATTATCGAGATAAACTTCGCATGTACTCAACATGTGCCAGCCAATTTTATGCAGCGGATTAATCTTTATGCCCGGTTTATTTGAGTCCACCCACCAAAGCGTGAACGCTTTTTTAGGATCTTTTGGCTCCGTATCGCGCGCCAGAACCAGCATGTAAGGATATTCTTTTGCACCGGTGATAAACGTTTTTTGGCCGTTAAGATAAACCTTACCGTGTTTACGCGTCCAGGTTGTTGTGGCGCTATTATTATCAGATCCCGCGCCAGGTTCTGTTAAGGCGAGCGCATATGCTGGATCGCCGGTGGCCAGAGTGCTTTCTGCTGTTTTACGCAGTTGTTCTGCGGAACCAAAACGGCGCATACTGTGAATGCATTGGCCGTTGGTAATCAAAAAGGCCGGAGCGCCGCATTTTGAGATTTCCATCAGCGCCAGCATTTGCGTTACATAGTCAGCCGGAATGCCGCCAAATTCTTCCGGGACGCCCAGCATCGAAATACCGTTTTCCGCCAGCGCCTGCATAAATTCTCTGGGATAGGTGCCCGTTTGATCGCAGGTACGGAAATACTCTTCCGGAAAATTGCTGGTGATTAACTCGCGAATACTGGCCAGTAATAGTTCTTGTTCTTCAGTTAATGAAAAATCCATATTTGTACTCCTTTTAATGTGTTGCGTCAGGAAGCGTGAATCCCATAGTGCTATCGGCAAATAATCTTGTGTCCATCAGTTTTAAATCTGGTGAGATAACCGGTGAAAAATCCATCTTGTCAAGAATATCCCGCTGCAGATCGACGCCTGGCGCAATTTCAATTAAATGCAGGCCATCTTGTTTGAGAGTGAAAACCGCACGTTCAGTGATGTAACGCACGTCTAACCCGCGCTCAAGCGCAATTTTTCCACTGAACGTAATTTCCGGCAGTTCGCTGACGAATTTTTTCACGCGACCTTCCTGCAGAATATTTAATTTGCCATCGGTAATTTCAGTTTTTAAACTTCCGGCCGTCAGAGTTCCGCAGAAGATAATTTTTTGCGACGTTGCGCTAATATCGATAAACCCGCCGGTGCCCATAATTTTTCCGTTGAATTTATGTACACCGACATTACCGTGTTGATCCACTTCGGCAAAACTTAAATAGCAGACATCGAGCCCACCGCCGTGATAAAAATCAAATTGTGAGGTCATATCGAGGATCGCGCGGGTATTGACATTGGCTCCGAAGGCCACGCCCTGAGAGGTAATACCGCCCACCGGGCCGGTTTCTACGGTCAGCACGAAGTCATCGGCGCAGCCTTCCTCGCGAGCGACCAGACCAATACCGTCGGCAATGCCTACGCCCACATTGCCTACCGCGCCTTTACGCATTTCAAACAGCGCGCGTCGGGCTACCAGCTTGCGCTGATTAAGGGGCAGGGTAAGCTGGGTACTATCATCAAGAGTGAAATCCCCGGAGATAAATCGGTTTACCGGCGCGCCGCCATAGAGTTGCGTCTGGTCGGCATCGACAACCACAATATCCACCAGATAGCCGGGAATACGCACGGATTTTGGATGCAGCGTGGCTTTTTTTACCATTTTCTGCACCTGCATCATTACAATACCGCCATTATTGTGAACGGCCTGGGCGATCACCAGCGCATCAAGATACATCACCTCATCTTCAAATGATGCATAGCCTTCGCTGTCGCAGGTGGTGGCGCGGATAAAAGCCACATTAGGCGCTATCGCTTTATAATAGAGATATTCTTTATTATCGATCTCTACCAGCTTAATGAGATCTTCTTTAGTCACGTCGTTTAATTTTCCGCCCTGTTGGCGAGGGTCGACAAAGGTACCAATACCGATATCGCTCAGAATACCCGGCTGGTGTGCGGCGCTGGCGCGCAGCGTCTGGGTTAATACGCCTTGTGGGTAGTTATAGGCGGCGATTTTATTTTGTTCAGCCAGTTCAGAAATACGGGGAGATTGCCCCCAATGTCCGCATAGCGCCCATTTTACCAATCCCTCCTGCGCCAGCGGGCTGATGCCGCGATCGGCGCGGTCACCTAATCCGGTAGGGCTAATAATAGATAAATCTCGTGGTGACTGGGTTGTTTGATATTTATCTGCCAGTGCGGTAATTAATGTTGTCGCTTCGAGAATACCGCCGCCTGCGCCCAGAATACATAAAGTGGCCTCGTCTGGAATATAATTTACTGCTTCTTGTGCAGATAGCACGGGAACGCGGCCATTAATGCGTGATGGCTTATTGATTTTCATATTTACTCCACTATTATCCCTGAAAGCAATATCGATATAACTGTGTTAAAGTAATAAAGACAGCGGCTTTCAATGAATATGGAACATATTCATGTCAGATAACTATTTATTTTTATTGTGGCAGAAAGAGAATATTCCGCCACACGATAAAGTATTACGCCTGGTGCAATATAGTTAATACGGTACGCAGATCGGCTACCGATATTTGTCCCGGCGCAGATGCTTTTTTCACCGCGCCAAACGTTGCTGCAGAACCGAACACTTCGCCGGCAAGACGAGATATTACCCCGGTTTTCGACATCGACATGGTAATAATCGGACGATCCGCATAGCGCTCCTGCATTTCTACAGTGGCGGTAAGTAAGGTCAGAACATCGGCTTTAGTCTGCGGCATGACGGCGATCTTCGGAATATCGGCGCCCAGTTCCTGCATTTTACGCAGACGCTGAACAATCTCTTCCGCTGCGGGCGTTTTATGAAAATCATGGTTAGACATGATCACCGCAACATTGTGTTGATGAGCATAGCCGACGGTGGCTTTCACCTCATCGTCGCCGGTAAAAAGCTCGAGATCGATCATATCGACCAGACCGCTGTCAACCGCTGCACGATTCAGAGCGATATACTGTCCGGTGGTTAGCGCCTGTTCGCCGCCTTCTTTCGCGCTGCGGAAGGTAAATAGCAAGGGTTTATCGGTAATAATCTCCCTGATGGCGCCGGCGGCCTCAAGTACGCTTTCCGTCGTCGTCACGTTGGCAAAATGGTCAACACGCCACTCCAGAATATCGAAATCCGCTTCACGGTAGGCGAGTGCTTCCGATTTCACATCGGTAATGGTTTTTCCCATTAGCGACACAATGATCTTTGGCGCGCCTTCGCCAACCACGAGATCTCTTACAGTTACGGTTTTCATTTGGTACCCTTCATTGTCATTCGTCGCAATTATAATTTTACCGGTCAGGCTGTGAATCCCATCACCTGCTTCACATAGTCCAATGGAAATGCTTTTCCTGTCCACAGTTCAAACTGTTCGGCTCCTTGCCATAACAACATGCCGTAACCATCAATTGTTTTGCAACCAGCTTGTTGCGCCTGCTGCAATAACTTTGTCATATGCGGATTATAAACACATTCGGTGACCAGCAATTCAGGGCGGAGCAGGGAAACATCGCCGATCAGGGATTCGTTCTCCAATGGTTTCATGCCAACTTTGGTGCCGTTCGTCAGAATATCTGCGCTGGCAAGCGCTTCAGTAAAAGCGTTCTGATCGGCAAGATCGGTGACGGTAACGACGCAATCGGTGTTTTCATTCACCCGCTTCGCAAAGGCAACCGCTTTTTCGAAAAAGTCATCTTTACGGTTAAACAGTTTAATTTCCTTAATGCCTTCAATGGCTGCCTGGGCGCCAATGGCGGTAGCCGCGCCTCCCGCGCCGAGCAGCACCATGGTTTTTCCTCGAATATCGAAACCGCTTTCTTTAATTGCCCGAATATGGCCCGTACCATCCGTATTGTAGCCGCGTAGATAGCCGTCATCATTAACAATGGTGTTGATAGCGCCAACCAGTTTTGCTGCTGGCGTTAATTCATCAACATACTCACACGCGAGCTGTTTGTTTGGCATGGAGACGCCCGTACCGCGCATTTTTAATGCTTTCAGTCCTTCAATGGCGCTGGCAAACGTCGTGTTATCCACTTCGAAAGCCATATAGGTATAGGGTAGCCCCGCTTTTTCTAACGCTTTGTTTTGCATTTCGGGCGATAAGCTATGACGGATAGGATACGCCATAAGACCAATTAATTCATATTTTGCGGTAACATCCATTTTATACTCCTTAATAAGTGGGCAGTGCAGAGCAGGGCGCATGCCTGTTGCGCATAGTTAACATTTTTACTGGAAATAACGCTCGCCAAATCGGACATCATTTTGCGGGATCTTAAATACGCGATAATAGCGAATAAATACAATAATGGCGGTGATAAATGTCAGTAGTGCAAAGGCAAAATCTAACAAAATGATATATTGCAGGCCAATAGTAGAGAGATAACCGGTAATCAGTGGGATAATAAAGTTAGCAACGCCCCCCATCATCATATATATACTGGTGACTTTAGCTTTACTCTTAGGGAAAAATTCCGACATTACCGATACACCTAATTGTAAAATACCTCCAGCAGCGGAAAAACCAATCACGAAGGCGCCAGCGTTACAGATCAGTGGCGAGGGATACAGGTAAATTGCCGCAGCGGTGAGTGTCGCCAGCCCGGCATTGAAAACATTGGCCCAGATGGGGCGAACCATTTTTTTCAGCAATGCGGCAAAAATAAACACGCAAACCAACGATCCCATACTGTAATAAGAGATGGTTTTCAGCGCGTCGGATTCCGCCATTCCGGCGAAGGCCATCGCATATTTAGGCATCCAGACCACAATCACATAGAAGGTTGAGAACGCGGCGACGCCAAATAAAACGGAAGCTACGCCTTCCAGCCAGACGAGGGGAGTACTGTTCATCTGGGGTAATTCTTTCGCAATACTGGCATCGACAAGTTGGCTGGGAAAGCGGCTTTTCAACAGCATCAACGTGATGAGGACGAAAAGGATACCGGGGATTACCACCGCGTAGCCGTACCAGATATGGTTGACTAACAAGGCGCTGACAATAAGGGGATAAATCATTTGCCCAAAAGAGACCATCGCTTTAACCAGAATAACTGCCGAGCCCGATGCTTTGGGAAAACACTCCATTAATGCAGGATATCCGCCAGTATCCAGCGCGGAGTTCGCCACGCCGACACACACCGCTAATATGAAAGCGATCATCAGGTTAGGGCTGGCGGGAATACCGAAGAAAAACAGCATATATAGTACGGCGCCAAGCAGTATTATTGCCCGACGGCCAAATTTATCGGACAGCACGCCAAAGAATAAAATACTGACCAGACGGCCAAGACCAATGCCAGAGATTAAATAGGCGATACCGGCACTATCCGTGGAGAATTTCTGTGCAAGGGAAGTCATGTTCTGGGCTAGTGTAATAACACTCATGCCGTGGAGAAAGTAACTAAAATAAATGCAGATAACAGCCAGCAAATATGGCATGTTGCGAGCCTTGTTCTGAGACATTTGTTCACAGCTCCTTGCTGATGGTTTGATTCAATGTCCTGCTTATTACTGCTTTACTACATGCAGCGATTGTTCAGTAACACTATAAGTCGGTACTGTCGTTATATGTACATAACATGGCGTTTAAAATGCCAGGTTTATTGCATTGATAGCATTTCATTTGTTAGCCATGAAATATAAAAATTGCTGCGAATTTGTTGTTTAACACATATAACTCGTGATGCTCATCGCAATTTTTCTGATAAGTGTGAAGATAATGAATAATAATTAACACGAAAATTACATTTTTTGTTTCCCGGTGATAATGGCTAACGTTTTATTTTGCATAGCAAGGCAATAATATTGCAGTTGGCACGCTAACATTTATTGCGCAGTTGACGCTGCTTCAGCGTGATGTTGTGATTCAGCCCGACTTCGGTAACCGATGAACAGCGCGAGGAGAAATCCCACTGCGGCGATACCGGTATCAAACCACATAATATGTGCAATGCTCATTTCTGAAATCCGCGCTGTGATCAACGGAATAGTGAACGTCGCGATACTGCCGGCGCTGTAATAAATGCCGGTCGCTTTACCTTTCTCCTGTGGAAAACGGGCCGCCATCAGCGTCAGGCCGATTTGTACTACGCCACCGGCGGAAGAGAATCCAATGACGAATGCGAAGATCATAACAACATAGACCTGAGGATGCAGGCAGACCGTCAGAAGCGCAATAAAAGAGATAAAGGTATAAAACATCAATAATGTGGTAGAACGAATTGTTTTTCTGACCAACGGAGCGGTAATAAAAACGCACAGTAGCGAGCCGCAGGTATAAATACTTAACAGTTTGATGGATTGGGTATACGACATGCCTGCGACGAACTGTCCATACTGCGCCAGCCACTGACTGATAAGATAAAAGGTTGCCATCGAGATATAGCCATAAAGGGTGTAGCTGATAAGATCGATGAGGGAGCAATGATGTGCGCCTGCGACAGGCGCTTGCGAGATTTTAGGCTTCAATATCCGACCAGGATAGGGTGGAAAAGGGCAGCGTAATAAAAACAGAGCATTAATAAGCATGATCGCCCCGGCAAGCAGGAAGGACCAGCCAAACCACATATTAGCCCAGACTAATAAACTAATAATAATGGGCAACAAGAATTGCCCGCCAGAGACAAATGCTTTGATCAGGATATTTGCCGTACTGGGGGAGCGAGGGAAGGCTTCCATCAAACTGGGATAGGTACCTGCATCCAAAAAACTGTTGGCCATACCTGCTAAAAAGCCACAGGCATAAGCGACAAAAATCGTCTGAGCATAAAGAATGCCAATGAAAAAAATCAGGTAACAGGCGATCCCCAGAATGATAAAAGGACGGCGACCAAAGCGATCGGAAAGCATACCGGCGATTAACAAAACGCTTAGCCGGCCAATACCAAGCGAAGAGATCACAATAGATACGCCTGCGGCACTGGTATGCCATTGCTGTTCAAGCGATGACATGTTCAGGCTCATCAGGATAACCCCCATGCCATGTACAAAGTAATTAAAATACAACCCTACAGCGGTAGGGAAATAACGATTTTTCATATTATCTGACTCAGAGATGCCGCCTGAACGTTACAGTGGTATACACAGGCAGGAAGCATATTGGATAGGGTGACAAGTCAATGTCGTGATTGTGTGGTTTTCTATCCGGTATCAATACGATGCGGCGATAAAGTTTACGTCTAACACAGCCGCTCCAGATCATGTGCGAAAAGTTCGGCAGCAACAGATTGATAAATTTTCCACTCGATAAAATCACCCTCTGTATAAATGGACTGAAAAGAAGATAAATCAGGGAAGTAACGCATTGTATTATTGCCGATGCGGTTATTTATTTTGTCAACAATGGCGTTAATTCGTCGCTGTCTCTTGGCTTTCATTTCCTTTAGCCTGGCAATGATTTCTGGAGAGATGGGTATGTCGCCAGCTTCCCATCGTTGCCAGGTTGCCGAATTATTATCCTGGGTGATATAGATTGTGCATTCTTCAATCGTCATATCAAAAATACGCCGTAGTGCTTGTAGTTCTAACGCGTTCATCATTTTTTAGGCTTTTATATGAAAAAAGTGATGCTATAAATAGCACCACCGACACCGTTTCGACTTGAACAGAATCACACTATTTTGTGCAATATTATTTGTTCGTTGCAGATATCGCGGTGTTGAAGGGAAACGGGAGCTGGCTTATGTAACAATGCAGCGAAAAAAGTTAAAAAAAAAGCCCATCGTAGGAGACGGGCAAAGACTACACACAGCAATTCGTTGTTTCACTCAGGGGATTTCCATGCTTATAAATCAATGTGTTGATTTATAACCGTGTGCTAATAGTAGGCATGAGCACTTTTTGCGTCGATCAGATTCGTCTCAATAGTTTAAAAACTGTAACGGATTTGCGACAGAAATGAGATGCGGCGGGGAACAGACGGGCGAATCAAAATGGGGTGTGCGTTGAATTGATAAACGTCGCTAAAGCATCGGGCGGCAATACCGCCCGACGGGATTATGACTGCTTGTTGGCTTCCTCGATGTCATCCAGCTCTTCAAGGATCTCCTCTGGTTCATTCGTCGGCGCCGGAACTTCATGTACCCATGCGGAGAACAAACGCCAGGTCACGGCCAGAAGCACCGGTCCAATAAACAGACCAATCATACCGAATGCAATCAGGCCGCCGATTACCCCGGAAAGGATCAGAAGCAGCGGTAAATCGGCGCCCATGCGGATGAGTACCGGGCGAATCACGTTATCCAGAGTGCCGACGACGGCGCTCCAAACCAGCAGCACGGTGCCCCAAGTGGTGTCGCCTGTCCAGTAAAGCCAGATAATGGCTGGAATCAATACCGGCAACGGCCCCAACTGAACCAGACACGAAAGGATCATCACTACCGTCAACAGGGTAGCGTAAGGCACGCCGGAAATCGCCAGCCCGACGCCGCCAAGTACCGCCTGTACCAGCGCGGTGACCACCACGCCAAGCGCCACGGCGCGGATCGCCTGGGCAGCCAGCAGAACCGCCGCATCGCCGCGTTTAGCCGCGAGACGACAGGCAAAATGACGTATTCCCATCGCCACTTGTTCGCCGCGCCAGTAAAGCAGGGCGCTAAACAACAGCATCAGGGCGCAGTGCATCATAAAGCGTCCGATATGCGCCGCCTGACCGACAAACCAGGTCGTGGTTGTGCCGATATAAGGCCGCACTTTCGCCATAATAGCGCTACCGCCCATATCCAGCAGGCTATGCCATCCGGCATACAGTTTGGCGCCAACTAACGGAATATTATTTAACCATGCCAGATCGGGTAGCGTCATATCGCCGCCGGTCACTGCATGGATGAGCGGGCCGCTACCGTCGACAATGCTGTTCACCAGCAAGGCGACGGGAATAACGAAGAGCAGCACTAACAGCAGCGTCATGACCAGTACGGCAAGCGAGCGGCGGCCCCACAATATTTTTTGTAATTTCAGCAAAACGGGCCAGGTCGCGATAACAATCGTACCTGCCCATGCAAACCCCAAAATAAAAGGCTGTACTATCCACAAACAGGCCACAATCATGATGGCTAAAAACAGCACCGATAGCAGCACTTGCGCAATATCCCTGGGCTGACGAACATTTACCATAAATACTTTTCACCTTTGTCTTTGCGCCAGAACGTTGGCGCGACGTGAACATGCAAACCACACCCTATAATGATGAGCAATTTCAGCGGTTTTTAACAGGCCGATTCTGCATGTAATTCTGTTGGGCGCACAGGAAAAAAATGTGATACAACAAATAACGCAACACGCAAACGATTAAGCATCCCTTCCTGTGCGTAGACCGCTCGCGCTCGCCGGGTTGGGCGCCACCGTTCACAACATAGACCGCAGGAAAAGGTCATTATAATGATTCCACAAATTTCTCAGGCACCCGGCGTCGTTCAGCTGGTGCTCAATTTTTTGCAGGCGCTGGAGCAGCAAGGGTTTACGGGCGATACGGCAACCAGCTATGCCGACCGTCTGACAATGTCGACCGATAACAGTATCTACCAGCTTCTTCCCGATGCTGTTGTGTTTCCCCGTTCTACGGCGGATGTCGCGCTTCTTGCCCGTCTGGCGGCGGAGCCGCGCTTTACGTCGCTGATATTTACCCCGCGAGGCGGCGGTACTGGCACGAATGGCCAGGCGCTAAACCAGGGCATTATTGTTGATATGTCCCGCTATATGAACCGCATTATTGAAATTAATCCTGAAGAGGGATGGGTGCGGGTAGAGGCGGGAGTGATAAAAGATCAGCTTAATCAGGCGTTAAAGCCGTATGGCTATTTTTTTGCGCCGGAACTTTCCACCAGTAATCGCGCAACGCTTGGCGGTATGATTAATACCGATGCCTCTGGTCAGGGGTCGCTGGTCTATGGAAAAACGTCAGATCACGTCTTAGGCATACGGGCCGTATTGTTGGGGGGCGATATCCTTGACACGCAATCGATGCCCGTAGAGCTTGCCCGGACGTTGGGTGAAAACACGACGATGCCAGGCCGCATCTATCAGACCGTCTATCAGTCCTGCCTGGAAAACCGTCAACTTATCCTCGATAGCTTTCCAAAGCTCAATCGCTTCCTGACAGGCTACGATTTACGCCACGTCTTTAACGATGACATGACCCGCTTCGATCTTACCCGCATCTTAACGGGGTCGGAAGGGACGCTGGCGTTTATTACTGAAGCCCGGCTGGATATTACCCCGATACCCAAAGTCCGCCGTCTGGTGAATGTAAAATACGACTCCTTTGATTCCGCGCTGCGTAACGCCCCTTTTATGGTTGATGCGCGCGCCTTATCCGTCGAGACGGTCGATTCCAAAGTCCTTAACCTCGCGCGGGAAGATATTGTCTGGCACTCCGTTAGCGAATTGATTACCGATGTGCCGGATAAAGAGATGCTTGGCCTGAATATCGTGGAATTCGCGGGTGACGATGAAGCGCTTATTGACGGGCAGGTCGAGGCGCTGTGCCACCGGCTGGATGGCCTGATGGCGCGTGCGGAAGCGGGCGTGATCGGCTGGCAACTTTGTACCGATTTGACGGGTATTGAGCGTATTTACGCGATGCGTAAAAAAGCGGTAGGGCTGCTGGGTAATGCGAAAGGCGCAGCCAAACCGATTCCTTTTGCGGAAGATACCTGCGTGCCGCCTGAACATCTGGCCGATTACATCGCCGAATTTCGCGCTCTGCTGGATGGTCATGGCTTAAGTTACGGCATGTTCGGCCACGTGGATGCCGGGGTGCTGCATGTGCGTCCGGCGCTGGATATGTGCGATCCGCAGCAGGAACTGCTGATGAAACAGATCTCCGATGAGGTCGTCGCACTGACTGCCAGATACGGCGGGCTGTTGTGGGGCGAGCATGGAAAAGGTTTTCGTGCGGAATACAGCCCGGCCTTTTTCGGCGAAGTCCTGTATGGCGAGCTGCGCAAAATAAAAGCGGCTTTTGATCCGCATAATCGACTTAACCCGGGTAAAATCTGTCCACCGCAGGGGATAGAGGCGCCGATGATGAAGGTGGATGCGGTAAAACGCGGCACCTGGGATCGGCAAATTCCGCTGGCGGTACGGCAGACCTGGCGCGGCGCTATGGAGTGTAATGGTAACGGCCTGTGCTTTAATTTCGATGCGAAAAGCCCAATGTGCCCGTCGATGAAAATTAGCCTTAACCGGATCCACTCGCCGAAAGGGCGGGCGACGCTGGTGCGGGAATGGCTCCGTCTATTGGCCGATCGCGGCGTCGATCCGTTGAAGCTGGAAAAGGAGTTGCCAGAAAAACGCGCCAGCTTACGCACGCTGATTGCCCGCACCCGGAATAGTTGGCACAAACGCAAAGGCGAGTATGACTTTTCCCATGAAGTTAAAGAGGCCATGTCCGGCTGTCTGGCGTGTAAAGCCTGTACGACCCAGTGTCCGATTAAAATCGATGTTCCGGAGTTTCGTTCACGTTTCTTACAGCTTTACCATACGCGTTATCTGCGCCCGGTACGCGATCATCTGGTGGCGACGGTCGAGACCTACGCGCCGCTGATGGCGCGTGCGCCAAAGACCTTTAACTTTTTTATTAACCAACCGGTGGTTCGTAATCTGGCGAAAAAACATATCGGTATGGTGGATTTACCTCTGCTTTCTGCCCCTTCATTGCAACAGCAACTGGTGGGCCATCCGTCCGCTAATTTGACGCTTGAGCAACTGGAGCGCATGAGCGCCGAGCAAAAAGCGAAAACGGTACTGGTGGTTCAGGACCCGTTTACCAGCTACTACGACGCCCGGGTCGTGGCGGACTTTATCCGCCTGGCGGAAAAACTGGGCAGGAGGCCGGTATTGTTACCGTTCTCGCCGAATGGTAAGGCGCAGCATATTAAAGGTTTTCTTAATCGCTTTGCGAAAACGGCGAAAAAAACCTCTGAGTTCCTTAATCGGATCGCCGCGTTGGGGATGCCAATGGTGGGCGTCGATCCGGCGCTGATCCTGTGTTATCGCGACGAATACAAACTGGCGCTGGGCGAACAGCGCGGCGATTTTCATGTGTTGCTGGTGAATGAATGGCTGGCGCAGGAAATAAATGCAAGACTGTCCGTCGAGGTGAGCGGCGAACCGTGGTACTTTTTTGGTCATTGTACGGAAGTCACGGCGTTACCCGGCGCGCCTGCGCAGTGGGCCGCCATCTTTGCCCATTTTGGCGCGAAGCTGGAAAATGTCAGCGTAGGCTGCTGCGGTATGGCGGGCACTTATGGACATGAACTCACCAATCATAAAAATTCGCTGGGAATTTATGAGCTATCCTGGCATCAGGCGATGCAACGTCTACCGCGAAACCGCTGCCTGGCAACCGGCTATTCCTGCCGAAGCCAGGTTAAACGCATTGAAGGTACGGGCGTGCGTCACCCGTTGCAGGCATTACTGGAGATTATAGGTTGATCTGGAAACGTGAAGTGACCCTCGATGCGCTTAATGCGATGGGGGAAGGGAATATGGTTGGCCTGCTTGATATCCGCTTTGAGCGTATTGGGGACGATACGCTGGAAGCGACAATGCCCGTCGATCATCGCACCAAACAGCCGTTCGGCTTGCTGCATGGCGGAGCGTCTGTGGTGCTGGCGGAAAGTATCGGCTCGGTCGCAGGCTATCTGTGTACGCAGGGGGAGCAAAAGGTGGTGGGGCTGGAGGTGAATGCCAACCATGTACGGTCGGCGCGTCAGGGGCGTGTACGGGGCGTCTGTAAAGCGTTGCATACCGGGGCTCGCCATCAGGTCTGGCAGATAGAGATCTTTGATGAACAGGGACGTCTGTGCTGTTCTTCGCGTCTTACTACGGCGATTGTGTGACGTTGTCACCATAAAAGTGTGATGCATATTGCTTTTGGTCAAAATGTGCGCAGAAAAAGGTGATATACTGTGCACGTTTACACATAAGCGAGGATGATATGTCTACTGATTTAGACCCAACCCAACTGGCGATTGAATTTTTACGCCGTGATAAAACCGAACTTTCTCCCGCGCAGTATTTGAAGCGTTTAAAACAGCTGGAGTTAGAGTTTGCCGATCTCCTCACCCTCTCTGCAACCGAACTGAAAGAAGAGATCTATTTCGCCTGGCGGTTGGGAGTGCATTAATAAAGTCTGTGTAGGCCGGATAAGGCGTTAGCCGCCATCCGGCTATGTTACCAGGCAATCTCACCAGACCCTGTCCCCAGGTAATAGATAACCCCCTTGATTTTGTTTAAAAAAAATACAGATCGCCATTTGTGCTAAAAAGGCGTGCTCTCTTTATGAGATTGTTCTTATGCCCCTTCAAGAGCTAAGCCATTAAGAGTGCCGGAGATAAGCGCCGGATGGGGCCGGAACCCTTGAGCCTGTATTGAACAGACTTAAGGGTTTTTCTTTTCCGGGCGCGTAAAAAACTAAGGTCTGTCAATAACCGCTGGCATGTCGTCAGCCGTATGATTATTCAAAATACGGTTAGCCAGCACACCTGACATCATCGATCCGTTAACGTTCAGAGCCGTGCGGGCCATATCAACGATAGGTTCGATGGCAATAAAAATACCGACCAGCGCAACGGGAAAATTCAACGTCGACAGGACAATCAGCGCCGCGAACGTACCACCGCCGCCGACGCCGGCTACGCCAATAGACCCTAGCGCAATGGCAGGCAACATCGCGGCCAGAAAATGCAGCGAGAGCGGATCAATGCCGATGGTGGGCGCAATCATCGCTACCATAATAGCCGGATAAATCCCGGCGCAGCCATTTTGCCCCATACTGGAGCCAAACGAGGCGGAAATATTGGCAATGGTGCTTTGTACGCCAAATTTTTCCTGGGCGGAAATGGCCAGCGGGATAGAGGCTGCGCTGCTGCGGGAAACAAACGCAAAGGTTAAGACGGGCCAGACCATTCTGAAATAACGCGCTGGATTATTACCGCTGAGGATCAGCAAAATGGCGTGCACGATAAACATCATGAAAATCGCGATGTAACAGGCACCGATAAAACCAAGTAAACTGGCGAATTGTTCAAGGCGGTATGATGAAAATACGGTAGTCATTAATGCCATGACGCCATAGGGAGTTAATGCAATAACGATACGTACCATCTTCATGACCCAGATCTGAATAGCGTTAATGCCTGCGCTTAATTTCTGACCTTCTTCCGGCGCCTCTTTTTTGACCTTTAACAGAGCGATCCCCGCTATTAGCGTGAAGATAACGATGCCGATAACGGAAACACTTCTGGCTCCCGTAAGATCAAGAAAAATATTAGTCGGGATCAGCGATGTCACTAACTGGGGAATCGACACCGCGGCAGTCTTATTGACTTCTTCCGTAGTTAACATTGACGGCATGTGCACAAAAGCGCTGGCATCAAGCCCCAGCACATGAGCGGTCAGTAATCCGATAAAACCGGCAGCCATCACCAGGCATAACATGCATCCGACGATCGTCAGCGACATTTTTCCGATGCCGGCGCTATTTTCCAGTTTATTGATGGCGGAAAGAATAGAAATAAAAATTAGCGGTATAGCGACCAGTTTTAACAGGTGGACGTAACCATTGCCGACGATGCTGTACCATTCGATAATAGTTTTAGTGTGATTTGCTGAAATAAAATGCAGGGATAAACCAATAACAGCCCCTAAAAAGATAGCGATAAAAACGCTTTTCGACAGGGAATCGCTTTTTTGATTAATTCTCGAGATGACCCACGAGAAAACCAAAAAAAGTGCGATATACGCGAGCGTAACAACCATATTTTAAGCCTCTTGCCTCATTCAGCACCTGAAATGCCGGAAAGAGTTTACATAAACCTATAGCTCAAACTGAGTTATAGAACCGCAGCGGATTATAAAGAGCGCAACGCCAGGTATCCATACAAAAAATGGGGTTCTGACCTCGCCACCCGGCAATGTCGACAGCCTATTAATTAAATAGTCATTTTCTATACATCTTTTCGTTTTTGACCTGCCAGAACGGTTAACATCTTATAAATCGTTAATTATCAAAAGGTTAAGTGATTTTTTGTCTATCGTATGACCTGGCGGACAGGGTCTATGCTTAATAAAAGGCGCTCAATATGACCATTTGTTGGAAAGCCCCTGCGGTTAAGGGGTTGAAGTGATAATCATTATCACTAACATGCTGTTATATCCTGGTGATTTAGAACGCGAGGTAACTCTATGGAATTGCATTCAGACACGTTTAACCCGGAGGACTTCCCCTGGCAAGGGCTGACGCTAACGCCAGCGGCGGCAGCGCACATACGTGAACTGGCAGCAAAGCAGCCGGGCATGTTGGGCGTGCGGTTAAGCGTAAAACAGACGGGATGTGCCGGATTTGGCTATGTTCTGGATACCGTTCGGGAGCCGGATAAAGACGATCTGGTTTTTGAAGCCGAAGGCGCAAAGCTTTTCGCACCGTTACAGGCGATGCCTTTTATTGACGGAACAGAAGTGGATTACGTACAGGAAGGGCTGAACCAGTTATTTAAATTTCATAACCCCAAAGCCCAGAATGAATGCGGCTGCGGCGAAAGTTTTGGGGTATAGGCGGTACTATGTCTCGTAATACTGAAGCAACGGAAGAGGTCGGCATCTGGACAGGCGGACGCCTTAATTACAAAGAAGGATTTTTCACGCAACTACCCACTGATGAACTGGCAAAAGGCATCAGCGAAGAGGTGGTGCGCGCGATTTCCGCAAAGCGTAACGAACCTGAGTGGATGCTGGAATTTCGTCTCAATGCCTATAGAGCCTGGCTGGACATGGATGAACCGCACTGGCTGAAGGCGCACTACGATAAACTGAACTATCAGGACTACAGTTATTACTCTGCGCCATCATGCGGAAACTGCGACGATAGCTGCGTTTCCCAGCCGGGAGCCGTACAGCAAACGGGCGCGAATACCTTTTTGAGTAAAGAGGTTGAAGACGCCTTCGAGCAGCTTGGCGTTCCGGTTCGCGAAGGGAAAGAGGTCGCCGTCGATGCGATTTTTGACTCGGTCTCCGTAGCGACCACATACCGTGAAAAACTGGCGGAACAGGGCATTATTTTCTGTTCTTTTGGCGAAGCGATACACGATCACCCTGACCTGGTCAGGAAATATCTTGGCACCGTCGTGCCGGGGAACGATAACTTTTTTGCCGCGCTGAATGCGGCAGTCGCTTCCGATGGGACATTTATCTATGTTCCCAAAGGTGTGCGTTGCCCGATGGAGTTATCCACCTATTTTCGCATTAACGCCGAGAAAACCGGTCAGTTTGAGCGCACGATTCTGGTGGCGGATGAAGGCAGCTATGTGAGTTATATCGAAGGCTGCTCCGCGCCCGTACGCGACAGTTATCAGCTCCACGCCGCGGTAGTGGAAGTCATCATCCATAAAGATGCTGAAGTAAAATATTCCACCGTACAAAACTGGTTCCCGGGCGACAACAACACGGGTGGTATTCTGAACTTTGTGACCAAGCGTGCGTTGTGCGAAGGGGAAAACAGCAAGATGTCGTGGACCCAGTCGGAAACCGGTTCGGCGATTACCTGGAAATACCCGAGCTGTATTCTGCGTGGTGATAATTCTATCGGCGAGTTCTATTCCGTTGCGCTGACCAGTGGACATCAGCAGGCTGACACCGGCACCAAAATGATCCATATCGGTAAAAACACGCGCTCAACCATTATCTCAAAAGGCATTTCCGCCGGCCACAGCCAGAACAGCTACCGTGGGTTGGTAAAAATTATGCCGACGGCGACCAACGCCCGAAATTTCACCCAATGCGACTCCATGTTGATTGGCGCGGACTGCGGCGCGCATACGTTCCCGTATGTTGAATGCCGCAATAACAGCGCGCAGCTGGAGCACGAGGCGACAACATCACGCATCGGTGAAGATCAGCTTTTCTATTGTCTGCAACGCGGCATCAGCGAAGAAGACGCTATTTCGATGATCGTCAACGGTTTCTGTAAAGACGTTTTCTCGGAACTGCCGCTGGAGTTTGCCGTTGAAGCGCAAAAACTGCTGGCGATTAGCCTTGAGCACAGCGTCGGTTAATGATGAAGGAAAACCCATGTTAAGCATTAAAGATTTACAGGTCAGTGTGGAAGAAAAAGCGATTTTGCGTGGCCTGAATCTGGAGATTCGCCCCGGCGAAGTTCACGCCATTATGGGGCCGAACGGTTCCGGGAAAAGCACGCTCTCCGCCACCCTGGCGGGACGTGAAGATTACGAGGTCACCGGCGGCTCGGTTACGTTCAAAGGTAAAGATCTGCTTGAACTGTCGCCGGAGGAACGGGCGGGCGAAGGGATTTTTATGGCCTTCCAGTACCCGGTAGAAATCCCCGGCGTCAGTAACCAGTTTTTCCTGCAAACCGCGCTGAATGCCGTGCGCGCCTACCGCGGGCAGACGTCGTTGGATCGCTTTGATTTTCAGGATCTGATGGAAGAAAAGATCGCATTGCTGAAAATGCCGGAAGATTTGCTGACCCGTTCGGTAAACGTCGGTTTTTCCGGCGGGGAGAAAAAGCGCAATGATATTTTGCAAATGGCGGTGCTGGAGCCGGAACTGTGCATCCTTGATGAGTCTGACTCCGGACTGGATATCGATGCGTTAAAAATTGTGGCGGAAGGCGTCAACGCGTTACGCGACGATAAACGCGCTTTTATTATCGTGACCCACTATCAGCGCATACTGGACTATATCAAACCCGATTACGTCCATGTCCTCTATCAGGGGCGAATTGTCCGATCCGGCGATTTTACTCTGGTCAAACAACTGGAGGAGCAGGGTTATGGCTGGCTTACCGAACAGCAGTAAAGCGCTACAGCAATGGCAGCATCTCTTTGAAGAAAAAGGAGTAAGTCGAACTGAGCAGGCAAGACAACATTTACAACAGATGTTACGTCTGGGATTGCCGACGCGTAAACATGAAGACTGGAAATACACGCCGCTGGAGGGCTTAACCCATAGCCAGTTTATCCAGCAGTGTGCGACTATCAGCGCCGCACAGCGTGATGCGCTGGCGCTGCAAATCGATGCCGTGCGGCTGGTGTTTGTCGATGGTCGGTTTATGCCAGAGCTCAGTGATAGCACGCAAAACAGCGGATTTGACGTTAGCGTCAGGGATGAGCGCCAGACGCTTGCCGCGCCGGTACATCCCGAGGTTTTTCTGCATCTGACGGAAAGCCTGGCGCAATGTGTCACGTATATACAGGTACGGCGAAATCAGCGTCCGACCAGGCCGCTACTGTTAATGCATATCACGCAGGGCGTGGATAGCGACGAGCTGAATACCGCGCATTATCGCCACCATCTGGCGCTGGCGGAAGGCGCGGAAGCGACGGTTATTGAGCATTATGTCAGCCTTACAGCGGCAAAACATTTTACCGGCGCGCGTCTGACGATGAACGTTGCAGACAATGCGCAACTGCGTCATATCAAACTGGCGTTTGAAAATGCGTCCAGCTATCACTTTGCGCATAACGATCTTCTGCTGGCGACAGACGCCTCGGCGTTTAGCCACAGTTTTCTGCTGGGCGCCGCAGTACTACGTCACCACAGCAGCTCACAACTGAATGGCGAAAACGCGACGCTTCGACTGAATAGTCTGGCGATGCCGGTGAAAAATGAAGTCTGCGATACGCGGACATGGCTGGAACATAACAAAGGTTACTGTAACAGCCGCCAGTTGCACAAGACCATCGTCAGCGACAAAGGACGCGCGGTCTTTAATGGCCTGATCAACGTGGCGCAACACGCCATTAAAACCGACGGCCAGATGACCAATAATAACCTGTTGTTGGGGAAACTGGCTGAAGTCGATACCAAACCGCAATTAGAGATCTATGCCGATGACGTGAAGTGCAGCCACGGCGCGACGATCGGGCGTATTGACGATGAGCAGATGTTTTATCTGCAATCACGCGGCATCAGGCAGCAGGAGGCGCGGCACATGATTCTTTACGCGTTTGCCGCAGAGTTAACGGAAGCTATCCATGATAGCACCCTTAAACAGCAGGTGCTGGCGCGAATCGGCCAGCGACTGCCCGGAGGCCTGGTATGACATTTCCTGTAGAAAAAGTACGGGCAGATTTTCCCATACTGCAGCGTGAAGTTAACGGCCTGCCGCTGGCTTACCTGGACAGCGCAGCCAGCGCTCAAAAACCCAATCAGGTGATTGACGCTGAATCTGCCTTCTACCGTCACGGCTATGCTGCGGTACATCGAGGTATCCATACGTTAAGCGCGCAGGCGACCGAAAGCATGGAGAATGTGCGTAAGCAGGCGTCGCGGTTTATTAACGCCCGCTCCGCAGAAGAACTGGTGTTCGTGCGCGGTACGACGGAGGGCATTAACCTTGTCGCCAACAGTTGGGGAACGGAAAATATTCGCGCCGGGGATAACATTATCATCAGCGAGATGGAGCATCACGCCAACATCGTTCCCTGGCAGATGCTGTGCGAGCGCAAAGGCGCTGAACTGCGCGTGATCCCGTTGCATCCTGACGGTACGCTGCGGCTGGAGACCTTAGCTGCGCTGTTCGATGACCGGACCCGACTGCTGGCCATTACCCATGTTTCCAATGTGCTGGGGACGGAAAACCCGCTGCCGGACATGATTGCGCTGGCGCGCCAGCATGGGGCGAAAGTGCTGGTGGATGGCGCCCAGGCCGTGATGCACCATGCTGTTGACGTCCAGGCGCTGGACTGCGATTTTTACGTTTTCTCCGGCCATAAACTTTACGGGCCGACCGGCATTGGCATTCTGTATGTTAAAGAGGCGTTGCTGCAAGAAATGCCGCCGTGGGAAGGGGGCGGGTCGATGATTTCGACCGTCAGCCTGACGCAGGGAACGACATGGGCGAAAGCGCCCTGGCGTTTTGAGGCGGGAACGCCGAATACTGGCGGCATCATCGGTCTGGGCGCGGCGATTGACTATGTGACATCGCTGGGACTGGATAAGATTGGCGATTATGAGCAGATGCTGATGCGCTATGCGCTGGAGCAACTGGCGCAGGTGCCTGATATCACGCTATATGGCCCGGCGCAGCGGTTGGGCGTCATCGCGTTTAATCTGGGTAAACACCATGCTTATGACGTCGGCAGCTTTCTTGATAATTACGGCATCGCGGTACGAACGGGGCATCACTGCGCGATGCCGCTCATGGCCTGGTATGGCGTGCCGGCAATGTGCCGGGCTTCGCTGGCGATGTATAACACCCATGAAGAAGTGGACCGACTGGTGGCAGGATTAACGCGTATCCACCGCTTATTGGGATAACAGTGAGGTTTTATGGCTGCGCTACCGGATAAAGAAAAATTGCTGCGTAACTTTACGCGTTGCGCTAATTGGGAAGAGAAATATTTATATATTATTGAGTTGGGCCAGCGCCTGGAGGAGTTAAATCCGCAGGATTGCAATCCGCAAAATACGATTCATGGCTGTCAGAGCCAGGTGTGGATCGTGATGCGGCGAAACGCCAACGGCATTATCGAATTGCAGGGCGACAGCGACGCGGCGATCGTTAAAGGCCTTATGGCGGTGGTATTTATTTTGTACCACCAAATGACGGCGCAGGATATTGTGCATTTTGATGTCCGGCCATGGTTCGAAAAAATGGCGCTTACACAGCACCTCACGCCTTCTCGTTCTCAGGGGCTGGAAGCAATGATTCGCGCAATTCGCGCTAAGGCCGCCACTCTTAGCTAAACTGTACAGACAGCGTTCTACCTGATGTCAAATCCTTTGTCGGACGGCGACGTCGCTTTATCCAGAGGGGACAGAGCGTGTATTTTGTTGTTCTGATAAGCGAAGCGCTATCAGCCGTCGCAGAGGACATCACCAGGAATACAGGAGGTTTGGTATGAAACGTGCGTCTTTCATTACTCTAGCTATTATCGGCGCGTATAGCGCGTTACAGGCAGCCTGGGCGGTTGATTATCCATTACCGCCCGAAGGCAGCCGTCTTATTGGTCAGAATCAAACCTATACCGTACAGGAAGGTGATAAAAACCTGCAGGCTATCGCCCGGCGTTTTGATACGGCGGCGATGCTCATTCTTGAAGCGAACAATACGATTGCGCCGGTGCCTAAGCCCGGTACGCTAATTACCATTCCCTCGCAGATGCTATTGCCGGATGCGCCCAGGGAAGGCGTTATCGTCAACCTCGCGGAGCTACGGCTGTATTATTACCCGCCGGGAGAAAACCGCGTTCAGGTGTACCCCATCGGCATCGGTTTGCAGGGACTGGAAACTCCCGTCATGGACACCCGGATAGGGCAAAAGATCCCCAACCCGACGTGGACGCCGACGGCGGGCATACGCCAACGTTCGCTTGAGCGGGGGATCACGCTGCCGCCGGTGATCCCTGCCGGGCCAAATAACCCGCTGGGACGCTATGCGCTGCGTCTGGCGCACGGTAATGGGGAATATCTCATTCATGGTACCAGCGCGCCGGATAGCGTGGGTCTGCGCGTGAGTTCCGGTTGCATTCGCATGAACGCGCCGGACATCAAAGCGTTATTTGCGCAGGTCAGAACGGGGACGCCGGTAAAAGTGATTAACCAGCCGGTGAAATTCTCTGTCGAGCCGAATGGCATTCGTTATGTAGAGGTACACAGGCCGCTATCGCCGGAAGAAGAGCAAAACGTGCAGACGATGCCCTACGTGTTGCCTGCGGAATTTACCGCGTTCAGAAACGCGCAAGGGGTGGATAGTCGCCTGGTCGATAAGGCGCTATACCGGCGAGCCGGGTATCCTGTCAGTGTGAGCGCCGGGCAGACGCCAGCGGTAAATACGACCGCAGTCGAATCCGCTCAGAACGGTTTTGTCGGGGAAGAGGGGCAAACGCGCGCGACGCAGTAGCCTTCGCAGCAAACGACGGACAAAAAAATGGCGCACGATGTGCGCCATTTTATATTGTGCGTCAAATTATTTACAGATGCGGAATACTTTGTTGTCCAGACGCTGGTTCGCGCGAGCAGCATCGTCTTTAGCAGCCTGAACGTCGGAACGCATTGCATTTACGTCATTACTCAGTTGCTCAACTTTAGCGCTCAGCGTCTGTACATCGGAAGACAACTGATCGATTTTAGCGTTGCTTGAACAACCTGCCAGTAACGTGGAACCCAGAACTACTGCACCTAAGATCAGCCTGTTAGTACGGTTCATAATAATATCCTTATATTATGAGTGGTTATATGTATAAAGAAATGGCGCACGATGTGCGCCATTTTATATCGTGCGTCAAATTACTTACGGACGTGGGATACTACTTTGTTGTCCAGACGCTGGTTAGCGCGAGCCGCGTCGTCTTTAGCAGCCTGAACGTCGGAACGCATTGCATTTACGTCATTACTCAGTTGCTCAACTTTAGCGCTTAGCGTCTGTACATCGGAAGACAACTGATCGATTTTAGCGTTGCTGGCACAACCTGCCAGTAACGTGGAACCCAGAACTACTGCACCTAAGATCAGCCTGTTAGTACGGTTCATAATAATAACCTTATATTTTGTGTGGTTATATATGTAAAAAAAATGGCGCACATCGTGCGCCATTTTTATTACGCAGGTACTATTACTTACGGTATTTAGTAGCCTGGTTGTCCAGACGCTGGTTAGCGCGAGCTGCGTCGTCTTTAGCAGCCTGAACGTCGGAACGCATTGCGTTCACGTCGTTGCTCAGCTGGTCAACTTTAGCGTTCAGAGTCTGAACGTCAGAAGACAGCTGATCGATTTTAGCGTTGCTGGAGCAACCAGCCAGCAGAGTAGAACCCAGGATTACCGCGCCCAGTACCAGTTTAGTACGATTCATTATTAATACCCTCTAGATTGAGTTAATCTCCATGTAGCGTTACAAGTATTACACAAACTTTTTTATGTTGAGAATATTTTTTTGATGGGAATGCACTTATTTTTGATCGTTCGCTCAAAGAAGCATCGAAATGCATGAAAGTCCCTAAAAAACCGAAAGAAAACAGGGGGCTTCCATCGGATTCTTCTTAGATAATCCGCAATTAGATAGTAAAATCCGATTTGATTTTTTTATTAATAGTGGCTATCGATTAAATAAAAAAAGCGCCGGAAGGGCGCTTTTTTAAACAAATTAATTCACACAACAATTATTACAGTACGTGAACAGAGGCGGTGTTAGTGGTGCCGCTTGGAACCAGCGCGCCGGAGACCATCACTACGACGTCGCCTTTCTGGGCGAGGCCGCTTTGCAGGGCGACATCTTTGCCCAGACGGTAGAAATCATCAGTAGAATTGATTTCTTTCACCAGCTGCGATACCACGCCTTTGCTCAGTACTAACTGACGGGCGGTCACTTCATTGGTGGTCAATGCCAGGATGGTGGCGTCCGGGAAGTATTTACGCACGGCGCGAGCGGATTTACCGCCCTGGGTCGCTACCACGATCAGCGGCGCTTCCAGTTTTTCGGCGGTTTCTACCGCACCGCGGCATACCGCTTCCGTAATGCGCAGTTTACGGCTGTCGTTGTTGTAGTCCAGACGGCTGTTCATGACACGGTCGGTACGTTCGCAGATGGTCGCCATGATAGAAACGGCTTCCAGCGGGTATTTCCCTTTTGCGGATTCGCCGGACAGCATAACCGCATCCGTACCGTCGAGGATGGCGTTCGCAACGTCGCCTGCTTCTGCACGGGTCGGACGCGGGTTTTTGATCATAGAATCCAGCATCTGAGTCGCGGTGATCACGACTTTACGTGCGCGGATACATTTTTCGATCATCATTTTCTGCGCAAAAATCACTTCTTCAACCGGGATTTCTACGCCCAGGTCGCCACGCGCAACCATGATGCCGTCGGAAGCTTCGAGAATTTCATCGAAGTTGTTCAGGCCTTCCTGGTTTTCGATCTTAGAGATAATCTGGATGTTTTCGCCGCCGTGGGCTTTCAGATGCTCGCGAATTTCGACAACGTCAGAACGTTTACGGATAAAGGACGCCGCAACAAAGTCAACGCCCTGTTCGCAACCGAAGATCAGGTCCTGTTTGTCTTTTTCAGCCAGCGCCGGCAGAGCAATAGAAACGCCCGGCAGGTTAACGCCTTTGTTCTCGCCCAGATCGCCGTTGTTCAGCACCTTACAAATTACTTTATTGCCTTCGATGGCGGTCACTTCCATACCGATCAGACCATCGTCAACCAGGACGGTGTTGCCAACGCTCAGGTCGCTGGTGAAGCCTTCATAGGTGACGGCAACGATTTCATTATTACCGACCACGGATTTGTCGGTGGTAAAAGTGAAGGTTTGACCCGCTTTCAGCGAAACGTCGTTACCGCCTTCCAGTTTAATGGTGCGGATTTCTGGTCCTTTAGTATCAAGCAGAATAGCGGCTTTTTTACCAGTTTTGCTCATCACGTTGCGCAAGTTCTGGATACGCTGACCGTGTTCTGCATAATCGCCATGAGAGAAGTTCAGACGCATCACGTTCATGCCCGCGTCCAGCATTTTGCTTAACATCTCTTCGGATTCGGTTTTCGGACCGATAGTACAAACAATTTTCGTCTTTTTCATGACAGTCTTAGTCTTTAAGTTGAGGAGGATATGGAAATCTGGCTTCGGGCGCGCACGGCCCGGAAGCTAAGCCTGTGTTGCTAAAGTGATGATGCCTCGCTCTAAGGATAGGTGACATCGAAAGAGCGTGCAGAGGAATGTGTGCTCGCGTTTCAGCCCAACGGGAAGGGGATAATTTTAGTCGTTGAGTTTTACAGTCCAATGCGCTGAAACCATTCAAGAGACAATTGGCGCGCATTATACGCTGAAATTTACAAAAAAGGAAAATGAAAACCCTGTTTCAAAAGACATCTGTGCAGATCCACAACGGTTTGTTATTACGCTGTTTACGATGTCGCTGGCGATGACGCCGCCCGAACAGGGGCGGCGTTGCGCAACAGTGGGTGTTGTTGCGCATAATGTCAATCGAGCAACTTTTTGCCTTCCAGGTCGATGGCGATGTTTTGGTTGTGTGCTTTTCGATAGCACAGAATCGCTATCCCGATCGCCGCCCAGCTAATTCCGAGTATCAGAGCGTGAATGTTCATGTTTAAACAGACGTAGCCGATGACGATCATCCCCATGATCGGCGAAATGACATGGGCGAAAATGCGCCGCTGGGCTTTCATCCGGAAATTGAACAGGATAAACACACACAGGTTCACGACAAAAAAAGCGAAAAGCGCGCCAAAGTTCACCAGCGTGGAGATAGATTCAATCTTGCCGGAAAACAGGTAGCTGAGCAGTAGGGTGACGCCGCCGGTAAACAGAATGGCATAATCCGGCGTTTTACGCGTGGTATGGACGTGAGCGAGGAAGGCGGGCAACATTCGGTCGCGCCCCATTGAAAATAGCACTCTGGACACCGCCGTTTGCGCGGTAATAATGTTGCCGACGGCGCACACAAACGCCACAATGATGGAAAACGCCACTTTGAGCCAGATACCGCCAACGTTGCCGGCAATGGTGAAAAATGCTTCATTCGTCGCATTACCTTCCGCGAAGCGGTCGACATTACCGGTGGCGAACGCCGCAAACGCCACAACGATAATAAACAGTACCGTCGCCAAAACTAACGCCAACAGCGTTGCTTTACTGACGGCGCGTCCCCCGCCTTCGCTTTCTTCACTTAATGTACTGATAGCGTCAAAGCCGAGAAAGTTCAGCGCAGCCACCGAAATCGCCGTCGCGATGAGCCCTGGGGTGAACCACTGTGAATCGAAAAAAGGCCGGAAGGAAAGCGTTATCTGACTACTGTCCAGCATCAACAGACGGACAATGAGCAGAACGAAAATCGCCAGAATACCGAGTTGAATGAAGACCAGTAACTTATCAAATTTCGCCGTTTGCTGTATCCCGAGATAGTTGACTCCGGTGCCAATAGCCACATAAATCAACGGCCAGACCCAGACCGGGATTTGCGGTAAAATAGCGTGGACCGCGACGCCGCCCAGCACTGCCACGAGCGTAGGGAACAAAAGATAATCCAACAGTAATATCCATCCGGTCAGAAACCCTACGGCGGGATTAATGCATACGCCAGCATACGCATAGGCCGAACCCGACGAGGAGATATGTTGCGATAAGGTAGAGTAGCTGTACGCGGTAAAAAACATCGCGATCGCGCCAATAATATAAACCAGCGCAACCATACCGTGCGAAAGATTATAAACGACGCCATAAAGAGAGACTGGCGCGATAGGCACCATAAACACCAGACCATAAAGCACTAAATCGGTAAGAGACAATTTTTTGACTTTTTTCATGATAAATACCTTAATGGCTTTTTATGCCAGATCGCGTAAAAACGCGCTTACCGCTGCGAGGCAGGGCGCGATATTTTCTTCATGTGGGTTATGGCTGCTGCCGGGAATAGTGACCGCGCGGCAGTCTGAAATGTGAGAGAGCAGCGGAGAGACGACGCGCTCGGTTGCCTGATCGTTTTCGCCGCGTAATACCAGAACAGGACAGCGTATCTGGCACAAATGGGGCGTAATATCCCAGTCGGCAAGTTTGCCATTTGCCGCCAGTTCATTGGTTCCCCATAAAATGTGATAACCCGTAGGGTCGGCGGCGAACTGCGCATTAGATCGCTGAACATGAACGGCTTCTTCCGCGAGGGTATAAACGTGCCTGGCATAATAAGCGACCAGCTGTTCCGGTGGGTTTTGATAAATGACGGCGGGCATAATGACGTTTTTGATATCGTCATCGGACATTGGCGTCAGAGCGTTAAAGAGCCGTATGCCTTCCTGTTGCCACAGGGCGATACTGGCCGGCGAACTGGCCAGTATCGTCCCGCGAAGCCCGGCAGGCTGTAAGCAGGCGTGCTCTGCGGCAAGCATTCCGCCCCAGGAATGTCCCAGTATCGAATACCCGTGTCCAATACCCAGGTGATTAATTAATTGGGTTAATTGACGGAGATAACGCGCAATAGTCCAGAAAGACGCGTCGGCATGAGGAAAATGCGTTGAACGACCGCAGCCATATTGATCGTAAAATATTACCATGCGCCCGTCATCAGCCAGATGGCGATAATTTAATAAATAATCAAAGCCGCCAGAAGGGCCGCCGTGAAGGATAATGAGCGGCGTGAGTAATGATTTTCTGTCTCCATAAATCCGATAGCTTGTCAATATGTTTTCAGAAAACATTTCGCCATAGAGATAAGTATCATTCATATTCTTAATGACTCAGTGTGTGGCAGGGCAGGCGAAATTTATATTCGCCTGGGTAATATTATTTTTTTATTGTGTGTAAAACATTACACCAGAAGGTGGCGTACTGTTCCCATTGCAGAAACTGCGGGCTTCCCCAGTGCGGTGAACAATCACTGGCAAAGCAACATACTTTCCCTTTATGGTAAGTACCCATAACTAACAGTGGATCGCCATTAATTTCAGCAAGGACCTGACTATTTTCTTTGGCGATAAGCTTGTTATAGCCCAATAGCGGCGGCCATTCGCTAAATGGCTGGGTAATAACATGCTCTACCGCAGTATTTACTGCTTTACATCCTTGCGGTAGTTCTACGCGGTCATCTACATCCAGCATATCAACCGGCAATACCTCCGCCAGAACCGTATTTTTATAATTGGCTTTTGCTTCTATTCCCGTAAAGGATAAATACCCGCCGATCATCAACAGACCGCCGCCCTCAGCAACATAATCCGCGATAAGTTGTAATGCATCAGGAATAATATCCATATTATAAAACGTTCTGTTTTGTAGCAGGAACGTATTGCTACCGATATCACTGATGACGATCGCATCATAGCAGGCTAATGCTTCGGCGGTTTGTGGAAAACGAGTTTGCACAATATGGGCAGGCATGTAGTCCACATCGATATTACCCTGGCGTAAGCAGGATAATAAATAGTCTGCGCCTTCTTCATATTTGCTCGATGTAAAGCTATCAAAACCTTTAGAGTGAATCATATGAATGTGCCAGGATTCGCCAATAAATAAAATTTTCATTATGTCACCTGTTAATTAATGTTAATGACTTTATTAGATTGGGTACGCATTCGATGTAAAACCTGCAAGTGCTGAGGCATACTCGACGCACCGACTTGTTCCACCGCCAGAGAAGCGAAAGCGGAGGCATATTGAATGGCTGCGACCATGTCTGCTTGTCGCGCCAGCGCGGCGGCTAAGGCGCCATTAAAAGCGTCACCGGCCCCGGCGGCATCTTTTACCACGGCGCTCCACGCAGGAATATACAACGTGCGGGCGTGCTCACAGAGCAGAGAACCACGGGCGCCAAGGGTAATGATGACTTTTTTCACCCCGGATTGCAGAATAATATTTCCGGCTTTTTTCGCATCATTAATATCAGTAATGGTTACGCCGGATAAAAAAGAGGCTTCAGTTTCATTCGGCGTGATGATGTCAATATCAGATAATAAATGCGTCACCTGTTTCGTATAGGGGGCAGGATTCAGCATGATCATTTTATTTTCTTGTTTTCCCAGGCGAATAAATTCAGTCAACGCTTCAATGTTCGTTTCGAGCTGCATTAGCATAACGTCAGACTCGGCGATATAACGGTGTTGCTCGTTAATCTCTTGCGTGGTGAGCATCATATTGGCGCCAGGGTAGATGGCGATAATATTATCGCCATCCACGGCGGAGACATAGATCAATGCGCTACCGGTGGGCGCTTTATCTGTTTGATACGCGCTGTATGAGGTGATGCCTGATTGAATAATATGATTCATAGCAAATGCGCTGAACTGATCTTTGCCCACTTTAAAAATAAAATGCGCCGCAGCGCCGGCATTGTTTGCCGCTAAAGCCTGGTTGGCTCCTTTACCGCCAGGATAGAATCCAAATTGACTGGCCAGAATGGATTCTCCGCTTTGTGGAAACCACGGCACGGTTGCTGAAACATCAATATTGAATGAGCCTAAAACACACACCTTGCCTGCTTTTTTTGTGTTTTCCCGGCGCAGTTTTGCATCCTGATGGATTGGCGTGGCGATAGTGCTGGAGATATCAATCTTATTTTCAGTGATAAGCTTACTCAGCGCGTCACGGTTTAAAATCCCTCCGCCATAGCAACGCTGAAGCATACCTGATTTCTGGAAATAGCGTAGATCGGAACGAATAGTCTCCTGGCTAACCTTATAAAGGTCTGAAAGTTTACTGACGCTAACACTATTATCCTTTATCAGTAAATTAATGATGGCATGACGTCTTTCTTCTTTAAACATATTGCCTCCGGGTAGTGAGTTGAATTGTATTTATGGCAATGTTGTCATGCGGTGAATTCAATCACAGATTATGCGGTCAACCGGAAGTAACCCCAAATGAATGTCAATAATCAGAAGCGCAGCCAATGTGTTAAATATTAATTGCTTACAGAAGGGAAAAATAGTTTTGTGAGTGTTGTCATATATTTTCTATGTAATATGACGGGGTGAACGTAAAATAGTTGGGCTTGCACGATTCAGTGAGTATATGCAGCCGGACAGCGTTCGCTTATCAGTCGCTACCCTCGACGAAATAAGACGATATCGCTCTCCGGCCCTGGGGTTATATACGCTCGATTTTTGCCGGTAGCCCCTGACGTACCGCCGCGCCAGAAACCCAGTCGAGCCAGGTGTTGGTAATGGTTCTTGTCGGATCGGCAAAGCCCAGATCGTTAAGATTTATGCCTGCCCTGATTTGTGGATCATACGGCATAGGCACGCCATCCAGAGAGTGCTGCGTTGCGCCCATCTCGCGGTGACCATATCCGTGTTCGATGGCGATGACGCCTGGCATCACGCCATTTAACAAACTGATTTGCGCCACGACCTGACCGCCCGGCGTAATGATCCGTACCCGATCGCCATGTTGCAGCCCATAACGCTCGCCGTCTTGCGGATTCAGCGCCACCAGGTTTGCTGGCTTCACATGGTGTAAGCGCGGGATGACGGCTGTTGAGCTGGACATGGTATTTGATTTAAATGAAATCAGTTTCAGCGGCCATTGCCCAATGGGAAACTGGTCGTCAATCGCACGACCATCTGACAAACGCGCCGGATACCAGACCGGGCAACCGCTGAAACGCTCCCCGGTGATGGCGTGACGGTGGGCGGCGACATCTGCATTCCAGATCTGTAAGGGTTTTTTCCACGCGTTACCTAACCGTTGCTCCGTATAGCCGCTATCCTCGGGCGCAAACCGGCCGCCACGCGAGTAGATAAACGCCACGCGACCGACCTCATCAGCTTTAAGCGTGTGCTGAATTGCTGGCAGAATGCGGCTGACGCCGGTAAGTGTAATATCTTCCTGATTTGCCGGCGCGACCGGCGTCTTGCCCATAAAGGCGATATTAGCGGCTACGCGCAGATAGAAGTCTTCCGCCCGGTTCAGTGGAAAAGCATTGCCCTGCGGATCGGTTATCGCCCGGTCGCCGAAGCCGGGCAGATGGAGCCGTTTTGCTACCGCAATACAAAAGGCTTCCATTGAGACAGGTTGCCCGTCCGCCGTTCGGTGAGTGGCGGGGGCGACAACCGGCCAGCGGGCGGTAGTGGCTTTACTGGCTACGCCGCCCCAGGGCGCCGTAAAGCCCCAGCTCTCAAAATTGTGCGTATCCGGCACAATGTAATCCGCCAGCGCCGTCGTTTCATTCATAAAGGCGTCAATCGCGATAAAGAGCGGCAGTCGGCGAGGGTCTTTTAGCTTTTCTTCCGCCACGGCGCGTAGACCGGGAACACCGTAAAACGGGTTGCTCATATTGGAAATCCAGGCTTTAAGCGGATAAGGATAGCCTTCGAGCGCGGAGGTCAACAGTTCGGTAAGCTGGCCTGCCACAAAGGGATACCACGGCGCTTTGGCTGGATAAGGGGATTGCCCGCCGGCAATTTTGTCGCGGTATTCTTCCGATGCTTCATAAGCGGTTTTGCTACGGGCAATACTTAATCCGGACGGTTTCACTTTTCCGGCAAAACTGTTCATGTTGTAGCGGGGGCCGTCGCTAACGCCGTTGAATTTGCCGCCGCCGACAAAGACGCCGCCGGACAAGCTGAGGTTGCCGATCAGCGCGTTAAGCATCATGACCGACCAGGCGTTATAAAACCCATTGCCGGCCATCATGCCGCCGTGACTGATGACCGCGGCTTTACGTCCGTGACCGGTAAAGGTTTCCGCCAGCGCGATAATTTGCGCTTCCGGCACGCCGCACTGTTCGCTGTATTGCGCCAACGAGAGCTTTTCTGCCGCCTCTTTCAGGCGTTGCAACCCGCTCTTCACCGTGACCCGTTGGCCGTCGGCGAGCGTAACGTACTGCGTCACGAAAAGCCGTGCCTGTCGGCAAGTGGAGGCATCGACCAACTCGCCGTCGGTATTAAGTACGACGGGGGTCTCTTCGCCATCGGGCGTAAGATGGCGTAGCGTCAGGTGTTGTCCGGCAAGCGTCGGCAGTTCATCCGCAATGACCAGGTGCGTGGCGTTGGTCCAACTTTGCTCGCCGGCCTGCTGCATCGCCTGTACGCCGGGAATCGCCAGATAATCAGCATTATAACGTTGATTATCCATGATCCAGCGGATCATCCCCATTGCCAGCGCCGAATCGCTGCCGGGCATGACCGGTTGCCAGCGACCGCGAGGATCGGCGAGCACCGTTGATAAGGGCAGGGCGGGGGCGACCACGACGTATTGAAAATTCTCACGCAGCCGGGCGCTCGCCAACTGACGCGCCTGGCGTTTAAACGGATTGCCGGACTGTGCCGGGGAGGTGCCCATAAAGAGCGCAAACTCCACGTTTTCCCAGTCGGGTTTGACATGCGGGTTTTTATCCAGATCGCCCATCAGCGCCCCGGAGCCGGCCCGGTAAGCCAGTCCACAGTAGGCGCCATGCGCGCCGAAATTTTTGCTGCCGAAGCTATTTAGCGCAAAACGACGCAGAAACGCATCGCGGCCTTCGTCGCTGGTATTCGTGACCAGTAACTGATTGGTTTTGGGCCCGAAACTGGGGTGCTTTGCGTCAATTGGCGTATCCGGCGCATGAATCGCGCGCAGTCCGTCCACATGACCCTCGCCAAACAGATCGCCGCCTTCCACGACTTCTTCAATAAGCTGCTCAAAGCTGATGCGCTGCCATTTCCCTTCGCCGCGTTTACCCACGCGTTTCATCGGTTCAAGCAGTCGCAGCGGACTGTACAGGCTTTCCAGCAGCGTGGCGCCGCGCGCGCAGGCGGTTGAGCGGGCGTCAAGACCGCTTTCTCCCGCCAGTTGCTCCATGGCTTCGCTAAAAGGGACGGACGAGTCAATCGGGTGTTCCTGCGACAAGGGGTGATAGGGATTGCCGGCGATGCGTATCACTTTGCCATCGGCATTAACCCGGGCGCGGATACCGCACTGTGTCCAACAGCCGAAGCATTGCGTCATGGCGATGGTTTGTTGTGGATTTTGCTGCCAGTGCGTTTGCGCCTGCGCCTCCGGAATTAACGCATTGCCAAAGATGCGGTCGCGCGTTACCTTGCCGGACGTCCCGTTTAACAGGCCATCAATTGCGCGTTTCGCCACATCACGGTAGCTCAGACCAAAAGTGACCATCCCACCGACGGCGAGACCGACTTTTAGCCACTGACGACGGGTTAAATTAGCCATGTTGTAATCTCCTGGTGAGTCCGTTCAGCGTTTCACGAATAATAATCAGTAGCGCTATCCACAGGCCGAAGGTGCCGAGAATAGCCAGCCAGCCATCCGTTCCGCCTGGTAACGAGTAAGGGTTAAATTGCGCGTTGAACTTGGGTACGGTTTGTACCTGAATCAACAATGTCCAGCGCATCAGCCAACATAGCGCCAGCGCGCTCAGAACCAGCAGGACGCGTCTTAGCTCCGATAACGGATGACGTAGCGCCAGGCTACAGAACAGCAGTGTGAATACCCACAGCGCTAGCCAGCCGACAGCGTAATATTTGGCTGACAGGGCGACGGTAATCCACTGACGGATTGCCGTGCCGGAAAGCGTATCGCCGCTGACCCACATGGCCACAACCAGCCCCAGCGCCGCCAGCGTCCAGAGTTGTCCCCACAGTATTTTTGGCAGCCTTACCGAGTCGCGTCGGGCGGCGACAATCATCAGCGCGAAGAACGCCTGTAAGGCGCTAAGAAACATCGCCACGGGGAAGGCGTAGCTAAACCAGATTGGGCGCGCCAGCACAACTGAGACTTCGCGGCCGGTATAAATCAACAGGCCCACCGCGCAAAGCGCGCTGGCTAACGCCAACCATTTAGTGACGTTGTAACTTTTATTGAATAATCGTTTTATTTGCTGCGCCAGGAACCACAGAGCGAGAAATCCGGTAAACAGCGGCAGGAACAACGCTCCCCAGGGCATCCACGACCAGGGCGTCGGCCAGGCATAGAAATGCCAGACGCGGGCGGTCTGGTGCAGATCCGCCGTCAGCGCCAGCGGTGCGGTAATCGCACAGGTAATGGCAATCAGTAATGCCCGATTTTCTTCTGTTGCGGCGTCTTTTTTCCGCCAGTGAAGATAACAGGCAAACAGTGCGGCGCAGGCGGCAATGCCAATAAAAAAGAAATATTGTACCGCCCACGGCAGCCAGCTAATGTCCTGCGGGTGAGCCAGCACTTCTTCAATGATGAGTGAATGCGTCATTCAGACCTCCTGCCAAAGCGCGGGCTGCGCACGGCCCATTAATGGGGTGACAAAGGCGTCGTCCAGACCCAGGTAGAAAACATGGGGCGACGTGCCGTTTTCCGGCTTTAATACCTTGATAGCGTCGCGATGTTGATGAAGCATGGTGGCGATGCGGCTATGGGGATCTTTGATATCGCCAATAATACGCGCGCCGCCGACGCAGGACTCTACGCAAGCGGGTAACAGTCCGGCTTCCAGACGATGGACGCAAAACGTGCATTTATCGGCAGTTTGCGTTTCATGATTGATAAATCGGGCGTCGTAAGGACACGCCTGGACACAATAGGCGCAGCCGACGCAGCGTTTGTTATCCACCACCACAATGCCGTCTTCCCGCTGAAAGGTGGCTTGTACCGGGCAGACCGGCACACAGGGGGGGTTATCGCAATGGTTGCACAGACGCGGCAATAGCACATTCGTGACTTCCTGACTACCTTCACGCTGGACCTGGTATTGGTTCACCATCGTACGAAATGCGCCCTGCGGCGTTTGGTTTTCAATAGTGCAACTTACGGTACAGGACTGACAGCCGATACAACGCCGCAGGTCGATAAGCATGGCGTAACGGTGTCGGGGAGAGCCTTCATGCCGCTCCGGCGAAAAAGGAAATTTCGCTTCAGCCAGCGGAACCAGCGAGGCGCCAGCGGTCAGGGCGCCGAGTTGCTGGAGAAATAGCCGTTTACTGCTGTCCATATTGACTCCCGTCCACATTGCCAACAATGAAACATTTGTCACGATGTTGGTTCATGTGTAATGAATAAAAAATGTTGATGATTTACAGTGTAAAAATCGAGACGGGGTGCACTCTATTGTGGTTAACCACATACCCGGCTTGTTGTTGATCTAAAACAACATAATTGACAGGGATATTGGGGTGAGAGGTAAAACCGTAAGGTGCCTGGCGGTGTTGGCGGCAGTAGGGCTACTTTGTCATGGCGCGTGGGCAGGGACGTGGAATATCGGTATTTTGGCCATGCGCGGCGAGGCGTCTACGCGTAGCCACTGGCAACCGTTGGCAAAGACATTAAGCCAACAGCTTCCAGGCGAAACCTTTCACATCCAGCCGCTGGATCTGCATCAAATGCAGGAGGCCGTTAACCAGGGAACCGTGCAGTTTGTGATAACCAACCCGGCTCAATTTGTCCAACTGAACAGCCATGCGCCGCTGCGCTGGTTAGCTTCCCTGCGCTCCACGCGCGATGGGAAAGCGGTGAGTAATGTTATTGGCAGCGTGATTTTGACCCGGCGCGATAGCGGCATCACCACGGCGCATGATCTCATCGGTAAGACAGTCGGCGCGATTGATGCTCAGGCGTTTGGCGGCTATTTATTAGGCTATAAAGCGCTCAGCGACGCGGGCTTACGCCCGGAGCGCGACTTTCATCTCCGTTTTACCGGATTCCCTGGCGATGCCTTAGTCTATATGCTGCGCGAAAAAGCGGTGCAGGCGGCAATTGTGCCAGTGTGCCTGTTAGAAAATATGGATCAGGAAGGCTTGATTAATAAAAAGGACTTTATCGCGCTGCTTTCCCGACCGACGCCCCTACCTTGCTTAACCAGTACGCCGTTATATCCTGACTGGTCGTTCGCGGCGCTACCTGCGGTAAGCGATGCGTTGGCGGATCGCGTAACGCGAGCGCTATTCAACGCGCCCGCCGCCGCGCCATTTCACTGGGGCGCGCCTGCGTCGACCAGTCAGGTGGAAGCGTTGCTGCGCGATGTTCGTCAGCACCCTCAGCAGCGTCGACTGTGGCTGGATGTCAAAAGTTGGTTAATCCAGCATCAGCTAATGGTTGGCGGCGTGATTCTGGCGTTCCTGTTGCTCACGCTCAATTATATTTGGGTCATGCTGCTGGTGCGTCGACGTGGAAAGCAACTGGAACGTAATAGCGTAGTCCTTCATCAGCATGAGCGGGCGCTGGAAACCGCCCGGCAAATGAGCGTGTTGGGTGAAATGACCTCCGGGTTTGCCCATGAGCTTAATCAGCCGCTTTCCGCGATTCGACATTATGCCCAGGGGTGCCTGATTCGACTGCGCGTTGCAGATGAACAGCATCCCTTGCTGCCGGCGCTGGAGCAGATTGACCAGCAGGCGCAACGCGGTGCGGATACTCTGCGTAACCTGCGTCACTGGGTCAGCCAGGCGCAGGGCAACCCGGTGCTAACCGAAGCGTGGAAGGCCATAGCCATTCGCGAGGCGATTGATCATGTCTGGCAATTGTTGCGTATGGCGCAACAGTTTCCGACAGTGACTCTGCATACCGAGGTTAGCGCTGCGCTGCGTGTAACGCTGCCGTCAGTGCTGCTGGAACAGGTGCTGGCGAATATCATTCTTAATGCGGCTCAGGCGGGCGCCACCCATTTATGGGTCGTTGCTGAACGTACTGAAAACGGCATCAGTATCGTTTTACAGGATAACGCCGGGGGAATCGACGAGGCGCTATTACGTCAGGCGTTTCAGCCGTTTATGACCACCCGCAAAGAGGGGATGGGCTTAGGGCTGGCGATTTGCCAGCGGCTGGTGCGGTATGGGCGGGGCGATATCAGCATCAGGAACCAGACCGCGCCGGACGGTCTGTCGGGAACGGTGGTCACGATACATTTCTTACATGAACATGGGGGCAGGGATGGCGACAATTCATCTACTGGATGATGATACGGCGGTCACTAACGCGTGCGCGTTTTTACTGGAAAGTCTGGGATATGACGTAAAATGCTGGACGCAGGGGGCGGATTTTTTGGCGCAGGCCAGTCTGTATCAGGCCGGGGTCGTATTACTGGATATGCGAATGCCGGTACTGGATGGGCAGGGCGTTCATGATGCGTTGCGCCAGTGCGGAAGTACCCTGGCGGTTGTTTTTCTTACCGGGCATGGCGATGTACCGATGGCCGTGGAGCAGATGAAACGCGGTGCCGTCGATTTTCTGCAAAAACCGGTATCGGTAAAACCGCTACAGGCGGCGCTGGAGCGTGCGCTGACGGTTTCATCGGCAGCGGTGGCGCGCCGTGAGATTATACTTTGTTACCAGCAGTTGACGCCGAAAGAGCGTGAGCTGGCCAGCCTGGTGGCAAAAGGATTTATGAACCGTGAAATTGCGGAAGCGATGAATATCGCGGTGCGTACCGTAGAGGTGCACCGCGCCAGAGTCATGGAAAAAATGCAGGCCGGTAGCCTGGCGGAACTGATTAGGCGTTTCGAAAAAATGGCCTCGCCAGAGACTAGAATACGAACAACGTATGAACCATGAATAATAAACTGCGTTATTTCTTTGATTTGCATCAAATTTTGTTTAATAGAGAAGACTGTTATATTCTGTTGGTTTGATCTGGCGACGAGTAAAACGTATGACAAAACCGACAAAAGATGACGAGCTGTACCGCGAGATGTGCCGGGTGGTGGGCAAGGTCGTGCTTGAAATGCGCGATTTGGGGCAGGAGCCTAAATATATTGTTATTGCGGGCGTGCTAAGAACCGCGCTGGCGAATCAACGCATCCAACGTAGCGCGTTAGAAAAACAGGCTATGGAAACCGTGATTAACGCTCTGGCGCGGTCATAGCCGCTATCAGGGTGGAAACAGTCTGTTGGCAATAACGAAATCGCCTTTGAATTGTCGCTATTGTCACCATGGCGGGCAGGTTGCCCGCCGTTAGCGATGCGCAGGGTTATCAGTTGATGGCTAAGCGCAGCCCTAATGTATCAGGGTACGGCTCAAAATAATTCTGGCTGCGTAGATAGTCATCCGGATGTTCCGCCAGATAGTGCTTCAGCAGCGTTAACGGTGCCAGGATAGGTAGTCGGCCCGCCCGGTAGCCGAGAATCACCTCGCGTAATTCCGCGCGTTGCCTGCTGTTCAACGCACGGTGAAAATAGCCCTGGATATGCATCAGCACATTGGTGTGATTTTTACGTGAAGCGGGATGGCGCAGGATAGCCATCAGTTTTTCTCTGTATCGGACAAAGAAGGCATCCAGATCGTCCCACTCATGCAGACGCGCGACGAAAGGGCCAATTTCGCGGTAGCCGGCCTGGTGGTGGGCGAGAAGCTGAAGTTTGTATCGGCTATGAAACGCGAGCAAACTATGACGACTCAAGCCCTGCGCGCGTAGCGCATTTAATTCATGTAGCGCGAAGATACGTGCGATGAAATTCTCGCGTAGTACCGGATCGTGCAGGCGACCATCTTCCTCTATCGGCAGCCAGGGATATTTGTCCATCATCGCGGCGGTAAACAGCCCCGTGCCAGCTTTGCGGCCCCTGTTACCCTTTTCATCATACAGGCGAACGCGCTCCATTCCGCAACTGGGCGATTTTGCACACACAATAAACCCCGCCAGTTCGCCTATTGTTGGCAGAAACCGATCGGTAAAGGCATTCATTCGCTCGGTAACGTCATCGTGCGGGGCATGGCTATAACGCATCCGAATGTCGCCACAGGTCGTCTGGATAAGACGCAGCGCAGGGCGAGGCACGGGCAGGCCGATCGCCACCTCCGGGCAGATCGGTTTGTAGTCCACCCACGGTGCCAGAGAGTTCATGACAAAATCCATACGCTTATGTCCGCCATCAAAGCGTACCGCGGCGCCAGTCAGACATCCGCTAATGCCGACTACGGGTTTGTTATTCATGATTGCCCCTTATTGAAAGTACGACGACTGACGCCAATGGCGCAAAATGTTATCTCACGCTGATTTAAAACTTACACAACTTTGTTTTTTTGTCTAAGTTTTCGCGGGAATTTTTTTGACGTAGTTAAATATCAATAAGATAGAATGAGGGGAAGAAATCTATTTCAGCGCTTATAGTGTGATAACCTCCAGCGAAGCGACCACGTTGCGCCACTGGGCAAGCTGTTTTTTCTGCCCGGTAGTGAGCTTTCCGGTGGTCACCAGGAACCATTTTCTCTGGGCGAACAGCTCGGGCGCCAGCATGGCTGGTGGAGAGGGAAGCACATTGAGCCGCAGCTCTTGTCCGGTACGAGTCAACGCTTCCAGCCAGATTTCACAGTGATCCGAGAGATGCCATCCGCTAATAAAGGCATTGTTGCCAGGCGCTTTTCTGTCGCCTTCAAGGCAAAAAGAGGTGTAGGCAATAATGATGCCATCCAGTATTTCGCGCAGCGTCATCACGGCGGGAAGATGCGCGGACACTTTGCTGCGCAACGGACGCAATAAATGGGTCACCAGTTCTGCGCGAGGATATTCCCGGCCACAGTCATAAATCAACTGCCGCAGCGCGTCAATTCGCCCTTCGTGGAGATGTTGAAGCATCGTCTCCTGAATCGTTATCCAGTTATCGCCCAGGCGAATGACCGGACGCGATAGTAAGGGTTTGACCTGGCTTATCGGTACGCCTTTTCTCACCCAGTCGAGGATGCTAAGCGCTTGTCGAATATCGTCATCGCTGTATAAGCGATGCCCGCCATCAGTACGCTGCGGTTTCAATAAACCATAGCGTCGCTGCCATGCCCTTAGCGTGGCGGCATTGATACCGCATAGTCTGGCAAATTCGCCGATAGAATACGACATGGTAAAGCCCGTTAAATAAGGGGATTCTACTATATCATGATTAAATGAAGACTAAGGTAGTGATAAATGGTGCGGCATACCAGGGCATCCGTATGGATTTTGTCGATGATGAGCAATACTGCGTGGCGTAAGGCTCATCAAAATATGACCAATGCTTAATACCATCGGATGCCCCTGGTTAATACTCTATTAACCTCATTCTTCGGGCGCAGTTAAGTAACTCTGTCACTTTATGAACCTGTAGCTTTCTCATCATATTCATCCGATGTGTTTCGACGGTTTTTATACTGATATGTAGCTTTTCGCTGATCCCATGATTGGTATACCCCTCGTCAATAAGTTTAAGAACCTGACGCTCGCGCAAAGTAAGCAGTTGATGATTGGTCGTGTCAGCGTTTAATTCAGCCAGGATAGCTTCCCGATTCAACGTCGGGTCAATGTAACGCTTGTTTACTGCTACTGTTTGCAATGCCGCTAACAGAACTTGCTGACTACTGCTTTTTAAAACATAGCCATTAGCACCTGCGGCTAAAGTTTTAATGGTCATATACTCTTGTTGGTATGCTGTGTAAACCAGAATATTCATTGCTGGCCAACGCTGATGTAATTGGGGAATGATATCCAGGCCATTGATGCCAGGTAAGCTAAGATCAAGGATAAGTATGTCAGGCTCGTATGCGCAACAGGCATTATAAACCTCAAGACCATTTTTAACATGTTCTACAATTTTAAAATGAGGCCAGGGTAGTAAGGCATTCATAATGCCGTTAATGATGATTTCATGATCGTCTACTAATAAGATCTTATATTCTTTCATTTTGCTGCCCTCGCGAAAATTAAGATAATATTAAGTAATGGTGTAGTTTTTGAAGATTATACGTATTTTCTGGCGTAAGTCGGTTAGTTCCTCCAGCGCGATGATTTTCCCCATTTTTACGCGATTCTCAATGTCTATGACATAGCATACCAATTCAGTCTGCCCTATTTGACCTAAACAGCCTTTTAATGTGTGAATTAACTGATCGATTTTTTTTCCAGCCGATACGGCATTTTCAATATCAGCCAGCAAGAGGTCCAGTGATTGGAAAATCTTGCTATTAATGACCATATCATCTGTCGCCAGTAGCGCTGAGCAGCGACTCGGATCCTGCTCCTGTAGCTCTATATTTCGCAAAAGTTGATATTCTGCGGCAATACTGATATAGCGAGCTAAGGTAGCCAACGTCACTGGTTTGGTAATGTAATGATGAATCCCATTTTTTTTACAACGATGAATATCTTCTGTCGCTACGCTAGCGGATAGCGCCACAAACATGCAGTCAGGATCTAAATTATTCGGCTCATCGTGCCATAATTGTACACATTCAATACCATCTATTTCTGGCATTCTAATGTCAATCAGTACTAAATCGAATCGCTGCTGTTGTGATAAAGTCAGAGCCTCGTTACTACTGGCGGCAATAGTGACGTGTTGGCCCAGGCTGACAAGCATTTTGCCGATGATATCCCGATTAATATCGGCATCATCAACCAAAAGAATCTGCAACTGCCAGGGTGGTAACAAATTATTTATTACTGGTATATTTGGTGTACACAATATTAACTGTTGCGCCAGGTCGTAAAGTTTTCCGGGGAAATACAAAAGCTCTGCGTTGAGAAGCGCATTTTGCTGGTGGGGTGGCTCGCCGCGTATTCCCCAGCAAGCCAGTTGGCGATGCAGGCAGAACGGCGCTGACAGTGTCCCTTTAATTAGTTGAGGCGGCTGGTATTCTTGTAAGGGTAATACTAGCGAGACACAGGTTCCAACCCCAGGGACACTTTTTAGTGTCAGATTACCGCCCATCATTTTAGCCAGGCTTGACGCAATAGTCAGTCCAATTCCTGTACCTTGCGAATTTGTGTCTGCTTGATAAAAAGCAGTAAAGATTTGAGACTGCTGCTGTATTTCAATCCCTTTACCGCTATCGCTAACCAGAAATATTAATTGTTCCTCATGACGCTTGACCGTCAGACGTATCCCTCCGGTTTCGGTAAATTTTACCGCGTTCCCGAGTAAATTAACCAAAATTTGCCGTAAACGGATACTGTCGGTATGAAAATAGAGAGGGACATGTTGACCGACAAAAGTACGTAATGACAGTTTTTTGCTTTGCGCCGGCCCCTGGATGGTTTGCATTGCCTGGTCCAGTAACGGCAGTAACGCTGTTTCTTCCATATGTAATGTGAAATGACCAGACTCGATGCGTGAAAAATCCAGCAGATTATTAATAATAGCTAACAAAGACAGTGTACAATTCCTGGCGGTATCAGCTAATCCTTGCTGCTCTATGTTTAAAGGGGTGGTTTGTAATAATTCAATCGCACCGAGTACGCCATTCATCGGAGTACGTAACTCATGACTTATTACCGTAAGATGAATGCTTTTACGTTTGTTAGCTTGCTCAGCGCGTTTTTTTGCTTCATTTAGCGCCTGGGTGCGCTCTGCGACTTTGTTTTCCAGATTGTCGTATTGGACTTGTAGAGTATCAAGCAGTTGGTTAAAAGCACCGGCAATACTATCTAATTCATCCAGTCGTTGTGCTGGTAAACGTGTGCTCAGCGGTGCAGTTGCGGTTTTATTAATGACATCGACAAAACGCCATAACGGTTTGGCCAGTGAGCGATGTAGTAACCAACAAAAAGCCGACGTCATCAACACCAATGCTGTTAATGTAAAGGGGATTTGTTGAAGGATAATTTTTAAGATGCGATTATGTAGATTACCGTATGGGTACAGCGTAACCAGACTCCATCCGGGGCCATGCAAGGTTGTGCGTAATATCAGAAATCCGGGAGTTTGCTGCCATCCATCATGCAGCGTTACATTTTCTAACTGTGTACGTATTTTTTGCGGGATGTATGAAAACGGCAATAAGTGGTTGTTTTGATCCAGCCATACTCGAATACTATCATCTAATGGCAGGTGGCTCTTAGTAATGAGATCAGGAAGTTTAACCGTCACCCCAAAAAATACGCCTTGCTGATCGGCAACCGCAACGGAAGCGTGCCATCCTTTGCCGTTTATGTATTCTGGTTCACTCCAGTAAAACCCGGCATGGGTTGGGTATAAAGGAAAGCTTTTTCGCGTTAAAGGCTGTAGAGTTGAATAATCTGAAGGGTTATCAGTAGATAATAACGAAATCTCATTTTTATGGTTAAGAATAAAACTATCGCGACGAAAGCTTTTTTCATCGATATCAGAGGACTGCAGAAAGATACGGTGCTTCTCTCCGTTTAGCGTCGGCGTGCAATTTGAAGGACCGACAGAAAGATGCCGGCTCACCTCAGGGAAAATATCGTTATGATGAATCTCAGTCGCTAATGAGCATTGATACATTAAGTTTTTAGCGTCACGCTCAGCCTCTTCAAATCGTTGATTTCTTAGTACAATATTCATCTCGGATAGAACAGATAAGTCCTCTATTATATGCTGCCGTTTCTGAACCATTGATATATAAGCTGCAATAAGCACAGATAGCAGCCAAATAATTATTGTTATTAATAAAAATAAAAAAGTTAGCCTGATTACTAAAGATGTTTGCAGCGTATTCTTGAGATTGAGCAAATTCATAATGCTTTCCTTCAGTTGCCTGTTGCAAAATCTTTGGCACTTGATCACTATCGCAGTACATATAGTTTCATCAGAAGATTAATCGATGGTGTTATCATTAGGAAGGTAAATTTCTTCATATATAACCCAGTCGATGACTACAATTACTTTTTAATAAAGCGGCGATGTAAAAACATCGTAACAGTTTATTTAATAAATAATTTTTCAAATTGTAATTTTTTATGTCAATACTGAAAGTGTAATTGTAAATTTATCGGAAAATCCGAATGATAGAATCGCCTGTCACAAGGTGTATGTAGACAGCATCCTGATATTGTACAAGAAGAGTATAGTCGAAATAAATGTGAATCAGGCTTTTTACGGATGTGGTTGTGAGCGAATTTGATAGAAACTCTCATTTATGTCTGAGGAGGGATTCATGCTGGCAGTTTTAAAAGGCATTCCATTAATTCAGGATATCAAGGCCGAAGGTAATAGCCGATCCTGGATAATGACTATTGATGGGCATCCTGCCAGAGGAGAAATTTTCTCAGAAGCATTTTCTATTTCTTTGTTCTTAAATGACCTGGAAAGCTTACCTAAGCCTTGTCTTGCCTATGTGACACTACTGCTTGCAGCACACCCGGATGTCCATGATTATGCTATACAGCTCACAGCGGATGGAGGATGGTTAAACGGTTATTATACCACAAGTAGTAGCTCTGAGCTTATTGCTATTGAGATAGAAAAACACCTGGCTTTAACTTGCATTTTAAAAAATGTAATACGCAATCACCATAAACTTTATTCGGGTGGGGTATAAAATGGTAGTAAATAAACGTTTAATTTTAATTTTACTATTTATACTCAATACGGCAAAGAGTGATGAGTTATCATGGAAAGGTAATGACTTCACCCTTTATGCCAGACAAATGCCATTAGCAGAGGTTTTACATCTGCTCTCAGAGAACTATGATACGGCTATTACTATTAGCCCATTGATAACAGCTACATTTAGTGGAAAAATTCCGCCTGGACCACCGGTCGATATTTTGAATAACCTGGCAGCACAATATGATTTGCTTACCTGGTTTGATGGTAGCATGTTATATGTATATCCTGCATCGTTATTAAAACATCAGGTTATCACTTTCAATATTTTATCTACTGGGCGGTTCATTCATTACTTACGCAGCCAGAATATCCTTTCATCACCGGGATGCGAGGTTAAAGAAATTACCGGTACCAGAGCTGTGGAGGTGAGCGGTGTTCCCAGTTGCCTGACCCGTATTAGTCAATTAGCTTCAGTGCTGGATAATGCGTTAATCAAACGAAAAGACAGTGCGGTGAGTGTAAGTATATATACGCTTAAGTATGCCACTGCGATGGATACCCAATACCAATATCGCGATCAGTCCGTCGTGGTTCCTGGGGTCGTGAGTGTATTGCGTGAGATGAGTAAAACCAGCGTCCCGGCGTCATCGACGAACAATGGTTCACCCGCTACACAGGCATTGCCCATGTTTGCTGCCGACCCACGCCAGAATGCAGTGATCGTTCGTGATTATGCGGCCAATATGGCCGGGTATCGGAAACTCATCACAGAATTAGATCAACGCCAGCAGATGATAGAGATTTCGGTGAAAATTATCGATGTTAATGCTGGCGATATTAACCAGTTAGGCATCGACTGGGGAACGGCAGTGTCGCTGGGTGGCAAGAAAATTGCGTTCAATACAGGTTTGAATGACGGTGGAGCTAGCGGTTTTTCAACGGTAATCAGCGATACCTCAAACTTTATGGTGCGTTTGAATGCCCTGGAAAAAAGCTCTCAGGCTTATGTACTTTCCCAGCCATCTGTGGTGACTTTAAATAATATCCAGGCTGTGCTGGATAAGAATATTACTTTCTATACCAAACTGCAGGGAGAAAAAGTGGCTAAACTTGAATCCATCACTACGGGTTCTTTGTTGCGCGTTACACCTCGCTTGTTAAATGACAATGGCACGCAAAAAATAATGCTTAATCTTAATATTCAGGATGGACAACAAAGTGATACGCAAAGCGAAACAGACCCGCTGCCCGAAGTGCAAAATTCTGAAATTGCTTCGCAAGCCACATTATTGGCCGGGCAAAGTCTATTGCTGGGAGGATTTAAACAAGGTAAACAAATCCACTCGCAAAACAAAATCCCTTTATTGGGAGATATTCCTGTCGTAGGTCATTTGTTTCGCAATGATACGACTCAAGTGCATAGTGTAATCAGGCTTTTTTTGATTAAAGCCTCAGTAGTAAATAATGGCATATCTCATGGTTAATCCAAAGAGCTCATGGAAAATACGTTTTTTAGGTCACGTTTTACAAGGCCGGGAAGTATGGCTGAATGAAGGTAACCTGTCACTGGGGGAGAAAGGATGCGATATTTGTATTCCGCTTACTATAAATGAAAAAATTATTCTGAGAGAACAGGCAGATAGTTTATTTGTTGATGCCGGGAAAGCCAGAGTTAAAGTTAACGGCCGCAGATTTAATCCAAATAAACCGCTACCATCCAGTGGGGTTTTGCAGGTTGCGGGAGTGGCTATCGCGTTTGGTAAACAGGATTGTGAACTTGCTGATTATCAAATACCCGTTTCCAGATCAGGGTACTGGTGGTTGACTGGCGTATTCTTGATTTTCATCGGTGGAATGGGTGTCCTGTTAAGTGTTGGCGGTCAGCCTGAAACGGTAAATGACTTACCTTTGCGGGTTAAGTTTTTATTAGACAAAAGCAATATTCATTATGTGCGGGCGCAATGGAAAGAAGATGGAAGCCTGCAGTTGTCCGGATATTGTTCGTCAAGCGAACAGATGCAAAAGGTGAGAGCGACTCTCGAATCATGGGGGGTCATGTATCGGGATGGTGTAATCTGTGATGACTTATTGGTACGAGAAGTGCAGGATGTTTTGATAAAAATGGGTTACCCGCATGCTGAAGTATCCAGCGAAGGGCCGGGAAGCGTGTTAATTCATGATGATATACAAATGGATCAGCAATGGCGTAAGGTTCAACCATTACTTGCAGATATTCCCGGGTTATTGCACTGGCAGATTAGTCATTCTCATCAGTCTCAGGGGGATGATATTATTTCTGCGATAATAGAGAACGGTTTAGTGGGGCTTGTCAATGTTACGCCAATGCGGCGCTCTTTTGTTATCAGTGGTGTACTGGATGAATCTCATCAACGCATTTTGCAAGAAACGTTAGCAGCATTAAAGAAAAAGGACCCCGCTCTTTCTTTAATTTATCAGGATATTGCGCCTTCTCATGATGAAAGCAAGTATCTGCCTGCGTCAGTGGCTGGCTTTGTACAGAGTCGCCATGGTAATTACTTATTACTGACGAATAAAGAGCGTTTACGTGTAGGGGCATTGTTACCCAATGGGGGAGAAATTGTCCATCTGAGTGCCGATGTGGTAACGATTAAACATAATGATACTTTGATTAACTATCCATTAGATTTTAAGTGAGTGGAAAATGACAACTCTGACCCGGTTAGAAGATTTGCTGCTTCATTCGCGTGAAGAGGCCAAAGGCATAATTTTACAATTAAGGGCTGCCCGGAAACAGTTAGAAGAGAACAACGGTAAGTTACAGGATCCGCAGCAATATCAGCAAAACACCTTATTGCTTGAAGCGATCGAGCAGGCCGAAAATATCATCAACATTATTTATTATCGTTACCATAACAGCGCACTTGTAGTGAGTGAGCAAGAGTAAAGTAAAAATATCTTAGAGCCTATCCCACCAGGCGTTAATTGGCGCAGCCAGCCTGGACACGGATAGCGCGCAAAAACCGGAGCGTACACGTAGTACGTGAGGATTTTGAGCACTGCCCAGGTCCAAAATGGCAAGTAAAATAGCTCTAATGGGATAGGCTCTTAGTTAGCACGTTAATTATCTATCGTGTATATGGAGGGGAATGATGATAAAGAAAAAGGCTGCGTTTAGTGAATATCGTGATTTAGAGCAAAGTTACATGCAGCTAAATCACTGTCTTAAAAAATTTCACCAAATCCGGGCTAAGGTGAGTCAACAGCTTGCTGAAAGGGCAGAGAGCCCCAAAAAGAGCAGAGAGACAGAGAGTATTCTTCATAACCTATTTCCACAAGGCGTTGCCGGGGTTAACCAGGAGGCCGAGAAGGATTTAAAGAAAATAGTAAGTTTGTTTAAACAACTTGAAGTACGACTGAAACAACTTAATGCTCAAGCCCCGGTGGAGATACCGTCAGGAAAAACAAAAAGGTAAAGCATAATGTCTTCAGGAAACATCTTATGGGGAAGTCAAAACCCTATTGTGTTTAAAAATAGTTTCGGCGTTAGCAACACTGATACCGGGGGGCAGGATGACTTATCCCAGCAAAATCCGTTTGCCGAAGGGTATGGTGTTTTGCTTATTCTCCTTATGGTTATTCAGGCTATTGCAAACGATAAATTTATTGAAGTCCAGAAGAACGCTGAACGTGCCAGAAATACCCAGGAAAAGTCAAATGAGATGGATGAGGTGATTGCTAAAGCAGCAAAAGGGGATGCTAAAACCAAAGAGGAGGTGCCTGATGACGTAATTAAATACATGCGCGATCACGGTATTCTCATCGATGGTCTGACCATTGATGAATATATGGCTAAATATGGCGATCATGGGAAGCTGGATAAAGGTGGTCTACAGGCGATCAAAGCGGCTTTGGATAATGACGCCAACCGGAATACCGATCTTATGAGTCAGGGGCAGATAACAATTCAAAAAATGTCTCAGGAGCTTAACGCTGTCCTTACCCAACTGACAGGGCTTATCAGTAAGTGGGGGGAAATTTCCAGTATGATAGCGCAGAAAACGTACTCATGAAAAAAGACCCGACCCTACAACAGGCACATGACACGATGCGATTTTTCCGGCGTGGCGGCTCGCTGCGTATGTTGTTGGATGACGATGTTACACAGCCGCTTAATACTTTGTATCGCTATGCCATGCAGCTTATGGAGGTAAAAGAGTTCGCCGGCGCAGCGCGACTTTTTCAATTGTTGACGATATATGATGCCTGGTCATTTGACTACTGGTTTAGGTTAGGGGAATGCTGCCAGGCTCAAAAACATTGGGGGGAAGCGATATACGCCTATGGACGCGCGGCACAAATTAAGATTGATGCGCCGCAGGCGCCATGGGCCGCAGCGGAATGCTATCTCGCGTGTGATAACGTCTGTTATGCAATAAAAGCGCTAAAGGCCGTGGTGCGTATTTGCGGCGAGGTCAGTGAACATCAAATCCTCCGACTACGTGCAGAAAAGATGTTACAGCAACTTTCTGACAGGAGCTAAAAATGAATCGAATTCACAGTAATAGCGATAGCGCCGCAGGAGTAACCGCCTTAACACATCATCACTTAAGCAATGTCAGTTGCGTTTCCTCGGGTTCGCTGGGAAAGCGCCAGCATCGTGTGAATTCTACTTTTGGCGATGGCAACGCCGCGTGTCTGCTGTCAGGGAAAATTAGTCTTCAGGAGGCAAGCAATGCGTTGAAGCAACTGCTTGATGCCGTACCCGGAAATCATAAGCGTCCATCATTGCCTGACTTTTTGCAGACCAATCCCGCGGTTTTATCAATGATGATGACGACATTAATACTCAGCGTTTTTGGTAATAACGCTCAATCGTTATGCCAACAGCTTGAGCGGGCAACTGAGGTGCAAAATGCATTACGTGATAAGCAGGTAAAGGAGTATCAGGAGCAGATCCAGAAAGCGATAGAGCAGGAGGATAAAGCGCGTAAAGCGGGCATTTTTGGCGCTATTTTTGACTGGATTACCGGCATATTTGAAACCGTGATTGGCGCCTTAAAGGTTGTGGAAGGTTTTCTGTCCGGTAATCCCGCAGAAATGGCTAGCGGCGTAGCTTATATAGCCGCAGGTTGTGCAGGAATGGTTAAAGCCGGAGCCGAAACGGCAATGATGTGCGGTGCTGACCACGATACCTGTCAGGCGATTATTGACGTGACAAGTAAGATTCAATTTGGTTGTGAAGCCGTCGCGCTGGCACTGGATGTTTTCCAGATTGGCCGTGCTTTTATGGCGACGAGAGGTTTATCTGGCGCAGCTGCAAAAGTGCTTGACTCCGGTTTTGGCGAGGAAGTGGTTGAGCGTATGGTTGGTGCAGGGGAAGCAGAAATAGAGGAGTTGGCTGAAAAGTTTGGCGAAGAAGTGAGCGAAAGTTTTCTCAAACAATTTGAGCCGCTTGAACGTGAAATGGTTATGGCGAATGAGATGGCAGAGGAGTCTGCCGAGTTTTCTCGTGAGGTAGAAAATAATATGACGCGAAGCGCGGGAAAAAGCTTTACGAAAGAGGGGGTGAAAGCCATGGCAAAAGCAGCGGCAAAAGAAGCCCTGGAAAAATATGCGCAAGAAGGGGGAAAATTTCTGTTAAAAAATTTTCGTAAGAAAGTTCTCTGGAATATGTTCCAAAAAATCCTGTATGCCTTACTGAGGGATTGTTCATTTAAAGGCTTACAGGCTATCAGATGTGCAACCGAGGGTGCCAGTCAGATGAATACTGGCATGGTTAACACAGAAAAAGCGAAGCTCGAAAAGAAAATAGAGCAATTAATAACTCAGCAACGATTTCTGGATTTCATAATGCAACAAACGGAAGACCAAAAAAAGATAGAACAAAAACGCTTAGAGGAGCTTTATAAGAGTAGCGGTGCCGCGCTTAGAGATGTATTAGATACCATTGATCACTATAGTAGCGTTCAGGCGAGAATAGCTGGCTGTCGCGCTTAATCTGAGGATAAAAATATGGAAGCGAGTAACGTAGCACTGGTATTACCAGCGCCTTCCTTGTTAACGCCTTCTTCCAGTCAAGCTCCCTCCGGGGAGGGAATGGGTACTGAATCAATGCTTCTGTTATTTGATGATATCTGGACGAAGCTAATGGAGCTTGCCAAAAAGTTGCGCGATATCATGCGCAGCTATAACGTAGTAAAACAACGGCTGGGCTGGGAACTGCAAGTCAATGTTTTACAGACGCAAATGAAAACAATTGATGAAGCGTTTAAAGCATCAATGATTACTGCGGGTGGCGCAATATTGTCGGGAGTGCTGACGATAGGATTAGGGGCTGTAGGCGGGGAAACCGGTCTTATAGCGGGTCAAGCCGTAGGCCACACAGCTGGGGGCGTCATGGGCCTGGGGGCTGGTGTAGCGCAACGTCAAAGTGATCAAGATAAAGCGATTGCCGACCTGCAACAAAATGGGGCCCAATCTTATAATAAATCCCTGATGGATATTATGGAGAAAGCGGCTGAAATTATGCAGCAAATCATCGGTGTGGGGTCGTCACTGGTCACGGTTCTTGCTGAAATACTCCGGGCATTAACGAGGTAAATATGGTGCAAGAAATAGAGCAATGGTTGCGTCGGCATCAGGTGTTTACTGAGCCTGCATATTTAGGGGAGACCGCCATATTACTTGGGCAACAGTTTATATTATCGCCTTACCTGGTGATCTATCGTATTGAGGCAAAAGAAATGATTATTTGTGAGTTCAGGCGCCTGACGCCCGGGCAACCTCGACCACAGCAATTGTTTCACTTACTGGGACTTTTACGCGGGATATTTGTGCATCACCCGCAGTTAACATGTTTAAAGATGTTGATAATCACCGACGTTCTGGATGAAAAAAAAGCCCTGCTACGCAGGAAATTATTGCGCATCCTGACAGTAATGGGAGCGACCTTTACACAGCTTGATGGCGATAACTGGACAGTTTTATCCGCCGAGCATCTTATCCAGCGACGTTTTTAAATGACCTTCCTGACGTAAATCATTATCACGTGAAAATAACAATCAATAGGTATGATGATGAAAGAAGATCAGAAAAATAAAATACCCGAAGACATTCTGAAACAGCTATTATCCGTTGATCCGGAAACCGTTTATGCCAGTGGTTACGCCTCATGGCAGGAGGGGGATTATTCGCGCGCCGTAATCGATTTTAGCTGGCTGGTGATGGCCCAGCCATGGAGTTGGCGTGCCCATATTGCATTGGCTGGCACCTGGATGATGCTTAAAGAATACACGACGGCCATTAATTTCTATGGACATGCCTTAATGCTGGATGCCAGCCATCCAGAACCGGTTTACCAAACGGGCGTCTGTCTCAAAATGATGGGGGAACCCGGGTTGGCGAGAGAGGCTTTTCAAACCGCAATCAAGATGAGTTATGCGGATGCCTCATGGAGTGAGATTCGCCAGAATGCGCAAATAATGGTTGATACTCTTATTGCTTAAATAACAGAACGAAATATGAAAATTCATATTCCGTCAGCGGCAAGTAATATAGTCGATGGTAATAGCCCTCCTTCCGATATACAAGCGAAGGAGGTATCGTTTCCTCCCCCTGAAATTCCAGCCCCAGGTACCCCCGCAGCCCCGGTGCTGCTTACGCCTGAACAAATAAGGCAGCAGAGGGATTATGCGATACATTTTATGCAATACACTATTCGTGCGCTGGGTGCGACAGTCGTGTTTGGGTTATCGGTTGCTGCAGCGGTAATTTCTGGCGGGGCAGGATTACCCATTGCTATTCTTGCGGGGGCGGCGCTCGTGATTGCTATTGGGGATGCTTGCTGTGCGTATCATAATTATCAATTGATATGTCAGCAAAAGGAGCCGTTACAAACCGCCAGTGATAGCGTTGCTCTTGTGGTCAGTGCGCTGGCCTTAAAATGTGGGGCAAGTCTTAACTGCGCTAACACCCTTGCTAATTGTCTTTCTTTATTAATACGTTCAGGAATCGCTATTTCTATGTTGGTTTTACCCCTACAGTTTCCACTGCCCGCCGCTGAAAATATTGCGGCCTCTTTGGACATGGGGAGTGTAATTACCTCCGTTAGCCTGACGGCGATAGGTGCGGTACTGGATTATTGCCTTGCCCGCCGCTCTGGCGACGATCGGGAAAATTCTGTTGATGAACTTCATGCCGATCCCAGTGTGTTATTGGCGGAACAAATGGCATCGCTCTGTCAATCTGCTACTACACCTGCATTAATGGACAGTTCTGGTCATACATCTCGGGGAGAACCATGAAACCTGTTAGCCCAAATGCTCAGGTAGGAGGGCAACGTCCTGTTTACGCGCCTGAGGAATCACCTCCATGTCCCTCATTGCCACATCCGGAAACCAATATAGAGAGTGGTAGAATAGGACCTCAACAAGGAAAAGAGCGGGTATTGGCTGGACTTGCGAAACGAGTGATAGAATGTTTTCCAAAAGAAATTTTTAGTTGGCAAACGGTCATTTTGGGCGGACAGATTTTATGCTGTTCCGCTGGAATAGCATTAACAGTGCTAAGTGGTGGAGGCGCACCGCTCTTAGCCCTGGCGGGAATTGGCCTTGCTATTGCCATTGCGGATGTCGCCTGTCTTATCTACCATCATAAACATCATTTGCCTATGGCTCACGACAGTATAGGCAATGCCGTTTTTTGTATTGCTAATTGTTTTGTCAATCAACGCAAAAGTATGGCGATTGCTAAAGCTGTCTCCCTGGGAGGTAGATTAGCCTTAACCGCGACGGTAATGACGCATTCATACTGGAGTGGTAGTTTGGGACTACAGCCTCATTTATTAGAGCGCTTTAATGATATTACCTACGGACTAATGAGTTTTACTCGCTTCGGTATGGATGGGATGGCAATGACCGGTATGCAGGTCAGCAGCCCATTATATCGTTTGCTGGCCCAAGTGACGCCAGAACAACGTGCGCCGGAGTAATCGTTTTCAGGTATATACCGGATGTTCATTGATTTCTAAATTTTGCTATGTTGCCAGTATCCTTACGATGTATTTATTTTAAGGAAAAGCATTATGGATATTGCACAATTAGTGGATATGCTCTCCCACATGGCGCACCAGGCAGGCCAGGCCATTAATGACAAAATGAATGGTAATGATTTGCTCAACCCAGAATCGATGATTAAAGCGCAATTTGCCTTACAGCAGTATTCTACATTTATTAATTACGAAAGTTCACTGATCAAAATGATCAAGGATATGCTTAGTGGAATCATTGCTAAAATCTGAAGTTATTAGCGACGATGTTCGACGGTTGCTGCTGGAAATCATGTTTGCGGGCGTTAACCATAGCCTGATTTCCCAGGTACATGCGATGTTACCAGCGCTAACGGTTATTGTTCCGGATAAAAAATTACAGTTGGTATGTCTGGCATTATTGTTGGCGGGTTTAAATGAGCCGCTAAAAGCCGCGAAAATTTTATCGGATATTGATTTGCCAGAGGCTATGGCGCTGCGTCTGTTATTTCCTGCACCAAATGAGGGGTTTGAAAATTGAATATTTCTGATATGAGCGTAGTGCCTGTAAGCACTCAATCTTATGTAAAGTCCTCTGCAGAACCGAGCCAGGAGCAAATTAATTTTTTTGAACAATTGCTGAAAGATGATGCATCCACCAGTAACGCCAGTGCTTTATTACCGCAGGTTATGTTGACCAGACAAATGGATTATATGCAGTTAACGGTAGGCGTCGATTATCTTGCCAGAATATCAGGCGCAGCATCGCAAGCGCTTAATAAGCTGGATAGCATGACATGAAGGTTCAGCGTATAGTATTTCTTACTGTCCTTACGTTCTTTCTTACGGCATGTGATGTGGATCTTTATCGCTCATTGCCAGAAGATGAGGCGAATCAAATGCTGGCATTACTTATGCAGCATCATATTGATGCGGAAAAAAAACAGGAAGAGGATGGTGTAACCTTACGTGTCGAGCAGTCGCAGTTTATTAATGCGGTTGAGCTACTTAGACTTAACGGTTATCCGCATCGGCAGTTTACAACGGCGGATAAGATGTTTCCGGCTAATCAGTTAGTGGTATCACCCCAGGAAGAACAGCAGAAGATTAATTTTTTAAAAGAACAAAGAATTGAAGGAATGCTGAGTCAGATGGAGGGCGTAATTAATGCAAAAGTGACCATTGCGCTACCGACTTATGATGAGGGAAGTAACGCTTCTCCGAGCTCAGTTGCCGTATTTATAAAATATTCACCTCAGGTCAATATGGAGGCCTTTCGGGTAAAAATTAAAGATTTAATAGAAATGTCAATTCCTGGGTTGCAATACAGTAAGATTAGTATCTTGATGCAGCCTGCTGAATTCAGAATGGTACCTGATGTACCCGTGAAACAAACATTCTGGATTATGGACGTGATCAACGCCAATAAAGGGAAGGTGGAGAAGTGGTTGATGAAATACCCTTATCAGTTGATGTTATCGTTGACAGGACTGTTAATAGGAGTGGGCATCCTGATCGGCTATTTTTGCCTGAGACGCCGTTTTTGAGCCGACCTGATCCCGAGGTGTTGCAACTTTATCGTTATTTCTGGCAACCTGCTCGTTACGCTGTACCGGAATGGCTTGATAAGCTGGGTTTTCATCCTTCAAACTGCTGGCGTTATGGCGATCGGCCCGAGTTGGATCGTCTTCTTGACAGAGCGTTAAATAGACTAAGGGGAAGCTCTGTTATTCCAGCCTGTTTAAATGACAGGCAAAAACGGCAGGTTCGTCTTGCGCCGCGTATATCGGCATTTGCCTTTGGGCTGGGATTATTCAAACTCAGGTGCAGTGACTATTTTATGCTACCAGAGTATCGGCAATTGCTTCTACAGTGGTTTAGCGAGGATGAGATCTGGCAGCTATATGGTTGGTTGGGGCAAAGAGATGGCAAATTACTTCCTCCGCAAGTGATGCAACAAACTGCATTGCAGATCGGTACCGCCATTCTTAATCGGGAAGCGCATGACGATGCGGTTTTACATGCGCTATTAGTATTATTACCCCCTCCGCAGCGTATACTTTGGCCGAAGACTTCTCTTACCGAGATTATCTTCATGGAGCATTTGCTATGAGTTTCACTTCACTTCCACTGACGGAAATTAACCATAAGCTACCCGCTCGAAATATTATTGAGTCACAGTGGATAACATTACAATTAACTTTATTTGCACAAGAGCAACAAGCTAAGAGAGTTTCACATGCTATTGTGAGCTCCGCTTACCGTAAGGCTGAAAAAATCATCCGAGACGCCTATCGTTATCAGCGTGAACAGAAAGTTGAGCAGCAACAAGAACTAGCGTGGTTGCGTAAAAATACGCTGGAAAAAATGGAAGTGGAATGGCTGGAACAGCATGTAAAACATTTACAAGACGATGAAAATCAATTTCGTTCATTGGTCGATCAAGCAGAGCATCATATTAAAAATAGTATAGAACAGGTTCTGTTGGCCTGGTTCGACCAACAGTCGGTAGACAGTGTTATGTGCCATCGTCTGGCACGCCAGGCTACGGCTATGGCGGAAGAGGGAGCGCTTTATTTGCGTATTCATCCTGAAAAAGAGGCATTGATGCGTGAAACTTTTGGCAAGCGGTTTACGTTGATTATCGAGTCTGGTTTCTCTCCCGATCAGGCTGAACTTTCCTCAACACGATATGCCGTTGAATTTTCACTTTCTCGTCATTTCAACGCGTTACTGAAATGGTTACGTAATGGTGAAGATAAAGGAGGTAGCGATGAATATTAAAATTAATGAGATAAAAATGACGCCCCCTACAGCATTTACCCCTGGCCAGGTTATAGAGGAACAAGAGGTTATTTCGCCTTCAATGTTAGCTCTCCAGGAGTTACAGGAAACGACGGGGGCAGCGCTCTATGAGACGATGGAAGAAATAGGAATGGCGCTGAGTGGTAAACTGCGCGAAAGTTATAAATTCACTGATGCTGAGAAACTGGAGCGCAGACAGCAGGCTTTGCTGCGTTTGATAAAACAAATACAGGAGGATAATGGAGCACCGTTGCGTCCGCTTACCGAAGAGAATAGTGATCCTGATTTACAGAATGCGTATCAAATTATCGCTCTTGCAATGGCGCTTACTGCCGGCGGGTTGTCAAAAAAGAAAAAACGCGATTTGCAATCGCAACTGGATACGCTTACAGCGGAGGAGGGATGGGAACTTGCCGTTTTTAGTTTACTGGAACTTGGCGAAGTGGATACCGCTACGCTGTCCTCGCTGAAGCGTTTTATGCAACAGGCGATAGACAACGATGAAATGCCCTTATCGCAGTGGTTCAGACGCGTGGCAGACTGGCCGGATCGCTGTGAACGGGTCCGTATTTTGCTAAGAGCGATAGCCTTTGAACTTAGCATATGCATCGAACCCTCGGAGCAAAGTCGTTTGGCCGCAGCATTAGTACGTTTGCGTCGTTTGTTGTTATTCCTTGGCCTTGAAAAAGAGTGCCAGCGTGAGGAGTGGATTTGCCAGTTGCCGCCTAATACATTACTGCCGCTACTACTCGATATTATTTGTGAGCGCTGGCTTTTCAGTGATTGGTTGCTTGATAGACTTACCGCTATAGTTTCTTCATCGAAGATGTTCAATCGGCTACTCCAACAACTTGATGCGCAGTTTATGCTGATACCCGATAACTGTTTTAACGACGAAGATCAACGTGAACAAATTCTCGAAACGCTTCGTGAAGTAAAGGTAAATCAGGTTTTATTCTGATACCTGGCTTTCAATATTTAGGTAAATTGGCGTTCTGGCTCATCATGAGGCGGCAGGATGGATTGGGATCTCATTACTGAACGTAATATTCAGCTTTTTATTCAATTAGCAGGATTGGCTGAACGGCCTTTAGCAACCAATATGTTCTGGCGGCAAGGACAATATGAAACCTATCTAAACTATCATAACGGTCGTATTCACTTATGTCAGATACTCAAGCAAACCTTCTTAGACGAAGATCTGCTTTTTAAAGCCTTAACTCACTGGAAACCTGCAGCGTTCCAGGGTATTCCTCAGCGATTATTTTTGTTGCGCGACGGGCTTGCAATGAGCTGTTCTCCTCCTCTTTCCAGCTCCGCCGAGCTCTGGTTACGATTACATCATCGACAAATAAAATTTCTGGAGTCGCAATGCGTTCATGGTTAGGTGAGGGAACCAGGGCGCAACAGTGGCTCAGTGTATGCGCGGGTCGGCAGGATATGGTTCTGGCGACGGTGTTATTAATCGCTATTGTGATGATGCTGTTACCTTTGCCGACCTGGATGGTTGATATCCTGATTACTATCAACCTTATGTTTTCAGTGATCCTGCTCTTAATTGCTATTTATCTTAGTGACCCTCTCGATTTATCGGTATTTCCGTCTTTATTACTTATTACTACATTATATCGTTTGTCACTCACAATCAGCACATCACGGCTGGTACTGTTACAACATAATGCCGGTAATATTGTGGATGCTTTCGGTAAGTTTGTCGTAGGAGGAAATCTCACCGTTGGGTTGGTCGTATTTACCATCATTACTATCGTGCAGTTTATTGTCATTACAAAAGGTATCGAGAGGGTGGCGGAAGTTAGCGCACGTTTCTCGCTTGATGGGATGCCAGGCAAACAAATGAGTATCGATGGCGATTTGCGTGCCGGAGTTATCGATGCAGACCATGCCCGTACATTAAGACAGCACGTCCAGCAGGAAAGCCGCTTTCTCGGTGCGATGGACGGTGCGATGAAATTTGTTAAAGGCGATACGATTGCCGGTATTATTGTTGTTCTGGTGAACATTATCGGCGGTATTATTATCGCTATCGTACAATATGATATGTCGATGAGTGAGGCTGTTCACACTTATAGCGTACTGTCAATCGGAGATGGTTTATGTGGACAAATTCCATCGCTGCTGATTTCCCTTAGCGCGGGAATTATTGTCACCCGTGTTCCGGGTGAGAAACGCCAGAACCTGGCGACAGAGTTGAGTTCTCAAATTGCCAGACAACCTCAGTCGCTCATATTAACCGCTGTGGTTTTAATGCTCCTCGCTTTAATTCCTGGCTTTCCTTTTATTACTCTCGCTTTCTTTTCAGCGTTGTTAGCATTGCCAATTATCCTCATTCGCCGCAAAAAGACTGTGGTTTCCGCAAATGGCGTCGAAGCGCCGGAAAAAGATAGTATGGTTCCCGGCGCATGTCCTCTAATCTTACGTCTTACCCCGACGTTACATTCTGCCGACCTGATTCGTGATATTGACGCCATGAGATGGTTTTTATTTGAGGATACCGGCGTCCCTCTCCCTGAGGTGAATATTGAGGTTTTGCCTGAACCCACCGAAAAATTGACGGTACTGCTATATCAGGAACCCGTATTTAGTTTATCTATTCCCGCCCAGGCGGATTATTTATTGATAGGCGCGGACGCCAGTGTGGTGGGTGATAGCCAGACGTTACCGAACGGGATGGGGCAGATATGTTGGCTTACAAAAGACATGGCCCATAAGGCGCAAGGTTTTGGACTGGACGTTTTCGCGGGCAGCCAACGTATCTCTGCCTTATTAAAATGTGTCCTGCTTCGGCATATGGGAGAGTTTATTGGTGTTCAGGAAACGCGTTATCTAATGAATGCGATGGAAAAAAACTACTCTGAGCTGGTGAAAGAACTTCAGCGCCAGTTACCCATTAATAAAATCGCTGAAACTTTGCAGCGGCTTGTATCAGAGCGGGTTTCTATTAGAGATTTACGTCTTATTTTCGGCACCTTAATTGACTGGGCACCACGTGAAAAAGATGTCCTGATGTTGACAGAATATGTCCGTATCGCGCTTCGCCGTCATATTCTGCGTCGTCTTAATCCGGAAGGAAAACCGCTGCCGATTTTGCGGATCGGCGAAGGTATTGAGAACCTCGTGCGTGAATCCATTCGCCAGACGGCAATGGGGACCTATACTGCGCTGTCGTCTCGTCATAAGACGCAGATCCTGCAACTTATCGAGCAGGCGCTGAAGCAGTCAGCCAAATTATTCATTGTCACTTCTGTCGACACCCGACGTTTCTTGCGAAAAATTACAGAAGCCACCTTGTTCGACGTACCGATTTTGTCATGGCAGGAATTAGGAGAGGAGAGCCTTATACAAGTGGTAGAAAGTATTGACCTTAGCGAAGAGGAGTTGGCGGACAATGAAGAATGAATTGATGCAACGTCTGAGGCTGAAATATCCGCCCCCTGATGGTTATTGTCGATGGGGCCGAATTCAGGATGTCAGCGCAACGTTGTTAAATGCGTGGTTGCCTGGGGTATTTATGGGCGAGTTGTGCTGTATAAAGCCTGGAGAAGAACTTGCTGAAGTCGTGGGGATTAATGGCAGCAAAGCTTTGCTATCTCCTTTTACGAGTACTATCGGACTTCACTGCGGGCAGCAAGTGACGGCCTTAAGGCGACGCCATCAGGTTCCCGTGGGCGAAGCGTTATTAGGGCGAGTCATTGATGGCTTTGGTCGTCCCCTTGATGGCCGCGAACTGCCCGACGTCTGCTGGAAAGACTATGATGCAATGCCTCCTCCCGCAATGGTTCGACAGCCTATCACTCAACCATTAATGACGGGGATTCGCGCTATTGATAGCGTTGCGACCTGTGGCGAAGGGCAACGAGTGGGTATTTTTTCTGCTCCTGGCGTGGGGAAAAGCACGCTTCTGGCGATGCTGTGTAATGCTCCAGACGCAGACAGTAATGTTCTGGTGTTAATTGGTGAGCGTGGACGAGAAGTCCGCGAATTCATCGATTTTACACTGTCTGAAGAGACCCGAAAACGTTGTGTCATTGTTGTCGCAACCTCTGACAGACCCGCCTTAGAGCGCGTGAGGGCGCTGTTTGTGGCCACCACGATAGCAGAATTTTTTCGCGATAATGGAAAGCGAGTCGTCTTGCTTGCCGACTCACTGACGCGTTATGCCAGGGCCGCGCGGGAAATCGCTCTGGCCGCCGGAGAGACCGCGGTTTCTGGGGAATATCCGCCAGGCGTATTTAGTGCATTGCCACGACTTTTAGAACGTACAGGAATGGGGGAAAAAGGCAGTATTACCGCATTTTATACGGTACTGGTGGAAGGCGATGATATGAATGAGCCGTTGGCGGATGAAGTCCGTTCACTGCTTGATGGACATATTGTGCTATCCCGACGGCTTGCAGAGAGGGGGCATTATCCTGCCATTGACGTGTTGGCAACGCTCAGCCGCGTTTTTCCAGTCGTTACCAGCCATGAGCATCGTCAACTGGCGGCTATATTGCGACGGCGCCTGGCGCTTTACCAGGAGGTTGAACTGTTAATACGCATTGGGGAATACCAGCGAGGAGTTGATACAGATACTGACAAAGCCATTGATACCTATCCGGATATTTGCACATTTTTGCGACAAAGTAAGGATGAAGTATGCGGACCCGAGCTACTCATAGAAAAATTACACCAAATACTCACCGAGTGATCATGGAAACTTTGCTGGAGATAATCGCGCGGCGTGAAAAGCAATTACGCGGCAAACTTACCGTACTTGATCAGCAGCAACAGGCGATTATTACGGAACAGCAGATTTGCCAGACGCGCGTTTTAGCAGTGACTACCAGACTGAAAGAATTAATGGGCTGGCAAGGTACGTTATCTTGTCATTTATTGTTGGATAAGAAACAACAAATGGCCGGACTATTCACACAGGCGCAGAGCTTTTTGACGCAACGGCAGCAGTTAGAAAATCAGTATCAGCAGCTTGTCTCCCGGCGAAGCGAATTACAGAAGAATTTTAATGCGCTTATGAAAAAGAAAGAAAAAATTACTATGGTATTAAGCGATGCGTATTACCAAAGTTGAAGGAAGTCTAGGGTTGCCATGCCAGTCTTATCAGGATGATAACGAGGCGGAGGCGGAACGTATGGACTTTGAACAACTCATGCACCAGGCATTACCCATTGGTGAGAATAATCCTCCTGCAGCATTGAATAAGAACGTGGTTTTCACGCAACGTTATCGTGTTAGTGGCGGTTATCTTGACGGTGTAGAGTGTGAAGTATGTGAATCAGGGGGGCTAATCCAGTTAAGAATCAATGTCCCTCATCATGAAATTTACCGTTCGATGAAAGCGCTAAAGCAGTGGCTGGAGTCTCAGTTGCTGCATATGGGGTATATAATTTCCCTGGAGATATTCTATGTTAAGAATAGCGAATGAAGAGCGTCCGTGGGTGGAGATGCTTCCAACGCAAGGCGCTACCATTGGTGAGCTGACATTGAGTATGCAACAATATCCAGTACAGCAAGGGACATTATTTACCATAAATTATCATAATGAGCTGGGTAGGGTGTGGATTGCAGAACAATGCTGGCAGCGCTGGTGTGAAGGGTTAATTGGCACCGCTAATCGATCGGCTATCGATCCTGAATTGCTATATGGAATAGCTGAATGGGGGCTGGCGCCGTTATTGCAAGCCAGTGATGCCACCCTCTGTCAGAACGAACCGCCAACATCCTGCAGTAATCTACCACATCAGCTAGCGTTGCATATTAAATGGATAGTTGAAGAACATGAGTTCCATAGCATTATTTTTACATGGCCAACGGGTTTTTTGCGCAATATAGTCGGAGAGCTTTCTGCTGAGCGTCAACAGATTTATCCTGCTCCTCCTATTGTAGTCCCTGTATATTTAGGCTGGTGCCAGCTTACATTAATTGAACTTGAGTCTATCGAAATCGGCATGGGCGTTCGGATTCATTGCTTTGGCGACATCAGACTCGGTTTTTTTGCTATTCAACTACCAGGGGGAATCTACGCAAGGGTATTGCTGACAGAGGATAACACGATGAAATTTGACGAATTAGTCCAGGATATCGAAACGCTACTTGCGTCAGGGAGCCCAATGTCAAAGAGTGACGGAACGTCTTCAGTCGAACTTGAGCAGATACCACAACAGGTGCTCTTTGAGATCGGACGTGCGAGTCTGGAAATTGGACAATTACGGCAACTTAAAACGGGGGACGTTTTGCCTGTAGGTGGATGTTTTGCGCCAGAGGTGACGATAAGAGTAAATGACCGTATTATTGGGCAAGGTGAGTTGATTGCCTGTGGCAATGAATTTATGGTGCGTATTACACGTTGGTATCTTTCCAAAAATACAGCGTAAACCTGATAAGAAAAATAATATGCGAACAATATAATAGCGTTCCAGGTCGTGTCATGAGAGATACAGTATGTCTTTACCCGATTCGCCTTTGCAACTGATTGGTATATTGTTTCTGCTTTCAATACTGCCTCTCATTATCGTCATGGGAACCTCTTTCCTTAAACTGGCGGTGGTATTTTCGATTTTACGAAATGCTCTGGGTATTCAACAAGTTCCCCCAAATATCGCACTGTATGGCCTCGCGCTTGTACTTTCCTTATTCATTATGGGGCCGACGCTATTAGCTGTAAAAGAGCGCTGGCATCCGGTTCAGGTCGCTGGCGCTCCTTTCTGGACGTCGGAGTGGGACAGTAAAGCATTAGCGCCTTATCGACAGTTTTTGCAAAAAAACTCTGAAGAAAAGGAAGCCAATTATTTTCGGAATTTGATAAAACGAACCTGGCCTGAAGACATAAAAAGAAAGATAAAACCTGATTCTTTGCTCATATTAATTCCGGCATTTACGGTGAGTCAGTTAACGCAGGCGTTTCGGATTGGATTACTTATTTATCTTCCCTTTCTGGCTATTGACCTGCTTATTTCAAATATACTGCTGGCTATGGGGATGATGATGGTGTCGCCGATGACCATTTCATTGCCGTTTAAGCTGCTAATATTTTTACTGGCAGGCGGTTGGGATCTGACACTGGCGCAATTGGTACAGAGCTTTTCATGAATGATTCTGAATTGACGCAATTTGTAACGCAACTTTTATGGATCGTCCTGTTTACGTCTATGCCGGTGGTGTTGGTGGCATCGGTAGTTGGTGTCATCGTAAGCCTTGTTCAGGCCTTGACTCAAATACAGGACCAAACGCTACAGTTCATGATTAAATTATTGGCAATTGCAATAACCTTAATGGTCAGCTACCCATGGCTTAGCGGTATCCTGTTGAATTATACCCGGCAGATAATGTTACGAATTGGAGAGCATGGTTGAATGGCACAACAGGTAAATGAGTGGCTTATTGCATTGGCTGTGGCTTTTATTCGACCATTGAGCCTCTCTTTATTACTTCCCCTATTAAAAAGTGGCAGTTTAGGGTCCGCGCTTTTACGTAATGGCGTGCTTATGTCACTTACCTTTCCCATCTTACCAATCATTTACCAGCAGAAGATTATGATGCATATTGGTAAAGATTACAGTTGGTTAGGGTTAGTCACCGGAGAGGTGATTATTGGTTTTTTAATTGGGTTTTGTGCGGCGGTTCCCTTTTGGGCCGTTGATATGGCGGGGTTTCTGCTTGATACTTTACGTGGCGCGACAATGGGTACGATATTCAATTCTACAATGGAAGCTGAAACCTCACTTTTTGGCTTGCTTTTCAGCCAGTTTTTGTGTGTTATTTTCTTTATAAGCGGCGGCATGGAGTTTATATTAAACATTCTGTATGAGTCATACCAATATTTACCACCGGGGCGTACTTTATTATTTGATCGGCAATTTTTAAAATATATCCAGGCAGAGTGGAGAACGCTTTATCAATTATGTGTCAGTTTCTCTCTTCCTGCCATAATATGTATGGTATTAGCCGATCTGGCTTTAGGTCTTTTAAATCGGTCGGCACAACAATTGAATGTGTTTTTCTTCTCAATGCCGCTCAAAAGTATATTAGTTCTACTGACGCTCCTGATCTCATTCCCTTATGCTCTTCATCACTATTTGGTTGAAAGCGATAAATTTTATATTTATCTGAAAGACTGGTTCCCATCTGTATGAGCGAGAAAACAGAACAGCCTACAGAAAAGAAATTACGTGATGGCCGTAAGGAAGGGCAGGTCGTCAAAAGTATTGAAATAACATCATTATTTCAGCTGATTGCGCTTTATTTGTATTTTCATTTTTTTACTGAAAAGATGATTTTGATACTGATTGCGTCAATAACTTTCACATTACAATTAGTAAATAAACCATTTTCTTATGCATTAACGCAATTGACTCATGCTTTGATAGAGTCATTGACTTCTGCACTGCTGTTTCTGGGCGCAGGGGTAATAGTTGCTACTGTGGGTAGCGTGTTTCTTCAGGTGGGGGTGGTTATTGCCAGCAAGGCCATTGGTTTTAAAAGCGAGCATATAAATCCGGTAAGTAATTTTAAGCAGATATTCTCTTTACATAGCGTAGTGGAATTATGTAAATCCAGCCTAAAAGTTATCATGCTATCTCTTATCTTTGCCTTTTTCTTTTATTATTATGCCAGTACTTTTCGGGCACTACCGTACTGTGGGTTAGCCTGTGGCCTGCTTGTAGTTTCTTCTTTAATAAAATGGTTATGGGTAGGGGTGATGGCTTTTTATATCGTCGTTGGCATACTGGACTATTCTTTTCAATATTATAAGATTAGAAAAGATCTAAAAATGAGTAAAGATGACGTAAAACAGGAGCATAAAGATCTGGAGGGAGACCCTCAAATGAAGACACGGCGTCGGGAAATGCAGAGTGAAATACAAAGTGGGAGTTTAGCTCAATCTGTTAAACAATCTGTTGCGGTAGTGCGTAATCCAACGCATATTGCGGTTTGTCTTGGCTATCATCCCACCGATATGCCAATACCACGCGTTCTGGAAAAAGGTAGTGATGCTCAAGCTAACTATATTGTTAACATCGCTGAACGCAACTGCATCCCCGTTGTTGAAAATGTTGAGCTGGCCCGCTCATTATTTTTTGAAGTGGAACGTGGAGATAAAATTCCTGAAACGTTATTTGAACCCGTTGCAGCCTTGTTACGTATGGTGATGAAGATAGATTATGCGCATTCTACCGAAACACCATAAATGCCTTTGGTATGCTTCTTCAGGCCACTGCGAAGGTTAAGAGGGTAATAGCGTATAGAGCAGCGCGTTGATTTGTTTGACGATAAAGATGAGAGACTGAAAATAATCGCTTTTAGCCTGACACAAGCACCAGATAGCGTATTATAAAATTAAACAAGATAATGGATTGGTGCGTCTGAATGGACTCGAACCATCGACCCCCACCATGTCAAGGTGGTGCTCTAACCAACTGAGCTACAGACGCATTAAAATGATGGTGCGTTCAATTGGACTCGAACCAACGACCCCCACCATGTCAAGGTGGTGCTCTAACCAACTGAGCTATGAACGCAACGTTGTAGGTGACAACGGGGACGAATATTAGCGTCACAACTGCAATGAGGCAAGAGGGAAATCGCAATTTTCTTCCTGAAATCACCTGATTGCGGTGGAAATATGCAACATGTCGAGAAAATAGCCGCCATGCGACGGCTATCGTCGTATTATCGCGCAGCGCGCTGCAAAATGATGGCGGACGGCTGACGTTGTAGATAGCGCATCCGTAGCATCATTAACACCGCCGCCGAGGTCAGGCCGATGATGAACCCCATCCAGAAGCCTGCCGGTCCCATACGATCAACCACCAGATCCGTTAACGCCAGGATATAACCGCTGGGTAAACCTAACACCCAGTAGGCGGTAAAGGTGATAAAAAAGATGGAACGCGTATCTTTATAACCGCGCAGAATACCGCTGCCGATAACCTGTATAGAGTCGGAAATCTGGTAAACCGCAGCGAGCAGCATTAATTGCGCGGCAAGCGTCACGACCTCAGGGTTGTCATTGTAGAGCAAAGCAATATGCTTACGCAGAGTAACGGTAAAGATCGCGGTAACCACAGCCATACAAATGCCGACGCCTAAACCGGTACGCGCTGCGGTTTGCGCATCCAGCGTTGAGCCCTGGCCCAGACGATAACCCACTCGAATCGTTACCGCCGCAGCCAGCGACATCGGCAGTACGAACATCAGCGAGCTAAAGTTAAGCGCAATCTGATGACCCGCGACATCCACAATACCTAATGGCGAAACCAGCAGCGCAACGACCGCAAACAACGTCACTTCAAAGAACAGCGCCAGCGCAATCGGCAACCCCAGTTGAATCAGGCGCTTCATGACGACGCTATCGGGTTTGCCAAAGCCTGTTTCATTACGAATATCACGCATTGAACGCGCGTGTTTAATGTAAGAAAGCATGGCGATAAACATCACCCAATAGACCGCCGCGGTCGCAACGCCGCAGCCGATACCGCCGAGTTCAGGCATACCAAAATGGCCATAGATAAAAATATAGTTCACCGGAATATTCACCAGCAGGCCCAAAAATCCCATCACCATACCCGGTTTGGTTTTGGCAAGACCTTCGCACTGGTTTCGCGCTACCTGAAAGAAAAGGTATCCTGGCGCGCCCCACAGTAGCGCGCGAAGATAACCCACGGCTTTATCGGCCAGCGCCGGATCAATATTATGCATAGAGCGGATAATGTATCCGGCATTCCACAGGACGATCATCACCAGCACGGAGACAAAGCCCGCCAGCCAGAACCCTTGTCGAACCTGATGCGCGATACGCTCACGACGGCCGGAGCCATTGAGTTGCGCAATCACAGGCGTCAAGGCCAGCAGTAAGCCGTGACCAAACAAAATGGCGGGAAGCCAGATAGAGGTGCCGATAGCGACGGCAGCCATGTCCGTAGCGCTATAGCCTCCTGCCATGACGGTATCGACGAATCCCATTGCGGTCTGTGCCACTTGCGCAAGGATCACCGGTATCGCTAACGCTAATAACTGACGCGCTTCACTGGTATACTTCTGCACGTATTCACCTTTTATTTTGTTGTTATATGAAAGACTAAAAAGCCGCCGTAGTGGCAGCCAAAAGAAATAGCAGGGGAAATTTCAGTCTATTGTAGCGGGGTATTACTATTTCTCCAGCGAAAAAACAGTTGTTAACGGCGCATTGCTGGCAAGCTGTTTTTCCACCTGCTATTGTGCTGAACAGTTCTGCTTTTATTTATTTCAGGAGTTGAAGATATGTTTACGGGGATCGTACAGGGTACCGCGAAACTGGTATCGATTGATGAAAAACCCAACTTTCGCACCCATGTGGTGACGTTACCGGACTACATGCTGGAGGGGCTGGAGACGGGGGCGTCGGTAGCGCATAACGGATGCTGTTTGACGGTGACTGAAATAAACGGCAACCAGATAAGCTTTGATCTGATGAAAGAAACGTTGCGCATCACCAATCTGGGCGCGTTGAGGGTAGGTGATGAGGTCAACGTAGAGCGCGCCGCCAAATTCAGCGATGAAATCGGTGGTCATCTGATGTCGGGGCATATTATTACGACGGCGGAGATCGCGAAAATCCTGACCTCCGAAAATAACCATCAGGTGTGGTTTAAAGTGCAGGATGCGTCCCTGATGAAGTATATCCTGTATAAAGGCTTTATCGGCGTCGACGGCATCAGTTTGACCGTCGGCGAGGTAACGCCAACGCGCTTCTGCGTGCATCTCATTCCGGAAACGCTGGAACGTACTACGCTTGGCAGAAAAAAACTGGGTGAGCGTGTGAATATCGAGATCGATCCGCAAACGCAGGCGGTTGTTGATACCGTAGAACGCGTACTGGCTGCACGAGAAAATGCGGTCAGAAATCAGGCCGACATTGGCTAACGGAAAATAAGATTCCCCCGCATGAAATGCGGGGGAGATGATTAGCGAGGAACGCGCAGACCGTTTTCAACGCCGCGCGTAAATACCACCTGCCAAAGCTGGATATCACGCGCGCGAAACGCACCCGCGCAGGCGTTGAGATAATAGCTGAACATACGTTTAAAGCGCTCGTTATAATTGCCCGCAATCTCTGGCCAGGCATTGATAAAGCGCTCATGCCACGCCATCAGAGTCGTGTCATAGTCGGCGCCAAAGTTATGCCAGTCTTCCATTACAAAGTGTGATTCGCTGGCCTCGGCGATTTGACGAACAGACGGCAAACAACCGTTGGGGAAAATATACTTATTGATCCACGGATCGACATTATGATCGGTTTTTTTAGAACCAATAGTATGGAGCAGGAAAAGACCATCCGGTTTTAAATTCCTGTCAACAACCTCAAAATAGGTGTTGTAGTTTTTTGGCCCGACATGTTCGAACATACCGACGGAGACGATTCGGTCAAACTGATCGTTAAGGTCGCGATAATCTTCCAGGAGAATGGAGACATCCAGACCTTCGCAACGCGTCTGCGCCATTTTTTGTTGTTCAGCGGAGATCGTTACGCCCACCACGCTAACGCCATAATGGGTCGCCATATATTGCGACAGGCCGCCCCAGCCGCAGCCGATATCCAGCACACGCATCCCGGGTTGTAGCTGTAGCTTTTCGCAAATTAATTTCAGCTTGGCTTGCTGTGCCGCTTCCAGCGTATCGGCATCTTTCCAGTAGGCGCAAGAATATTGCATATAGGGATCGAGCATACGGGAAAAAAGGTCATTACCAAGATCGTAATGTTCCTTGCCGACAATCCAGGCGCGTTTTTTACTTTGTAGATTAATCAGACGCGCGCCGAGGATACGGAGCGTATCTTTAACATGGTGGGGGAGTTGATTTTCAAGACCGGCACGTAAGACTTTGCTGAAGAAAATATCCAGACGCTCGCATTCCCACCAGCCATCCATGTAACTCTCACCTAACCCCAACGATCCTTCCTGAAGGACGCGTTTAAAAAAATCGGGATTCTTAACACGAATGTCAGACGGGGCGGAACCATTAATTGTAATATCCGCGCGACTTAACAATTCGTTGGCGATTCGGTACCAGTTATCATCCGGTACGCTGACTTCTTCTATACACGATGAACTCATAGTTTCTCCATCACTGGACGGTGATCAGAACCTTAAAACAGCGTAGACGCTTTTTTGGCTTTGTGAGAAATCCCACGGGCAATTCCGTGAGCCAGTTATCCGACGTAGAACAGAGGAAGGGAGGAACCCTTGCCGAAAAGGCCATCCATGGTGAATCGGGAACGCTCCGGTTCCCGTTAATGCCTAATAATTATCGTAATATAAACAACCGTGAATCAGTATAGGCCGCAATTTTTGATGATTCAACCGAAAATTGTTAGCGTGCTAATTACCAGCGGTTAACAAGCTTTTAGTGAGACTTGTCGTGGGCGACATTGGCATGGTGAAATTCGGCCTCAGCGCACTCTGCATGAGACTGCATTTTGTAACCTAACGCCGCCAGAACAACGGTAGAGAGCATTACGCTGGTGGTGGTCAACAGCGGCGTGCTGATGAGCCATGAAACCACCAGGCTTGCCAGGAAACATAACCCCAGTTGCAGCGTATTTTGTAGCGCCGCAGCGCGCCCCGTGGCTTGAGGGAAAGGGCGTAACGCTTGCGCGACGACGATAGGGTAGATGGCGCCATTAGCAATCGCCATTACGCAGAAAGGAATCAGGATCTCCACCAGTGAGGCATTATTCAGAAGGCCCGCTCCCCAGGTGGCGATAACGCTCAGCGCGTACAGCCCTAACAGCCACGGAAGCAATTGGTAGCCCTGCCATTTTTGTAGCGCCGCGCGGCAACCATATCCGCCAATCAGAAAAGCGATGGTTTGCGGAACATAGCTTAGGCCAATCACTGCCGGGCTGTAACCCATCGCGCTGAGAATAAACGGGGATCCTGTTAGCCACGCAAAAAAGCTGGCGGAACAGGCGGCATAAATCAGCACATTACCGCGATAGGTTTTAGAGCGTAACAACGTCGCGAAAGTGAGTTTATCCTGTACCTCGGTACGCGCTTTTACCGATGGTTTTAAGCGCAGCGCTGGCAACATCAGCAACAACGTAATCACGAACAGGGTGGCGAAAATCGCCTGCCATGAGAAATGCGTCAGTATCCAGCTTCCCAGTAAGGGCGCAAGCGCCGGGGATAATCCCACCAGTGGCATGATCGTGGCGAAGATACGGTTAATTTTTTGCGAAGGATAATAATCGGTCACCAGCGCTTGCCAGATTACCGTTGCCGCACAAACGCCGACGGCCTGCACAAAGCGCAGCGTCAGCAGTGCTGCCGCGCTTTCTACCCACAGCATCCCCAGACTTCCGAGTGCAAAGATAGATAACCCCAGCAGTAAAATCGGTTTACGGCCATAACGATCCGATAGCGGTCCCCAGAGGAGTTGCGCGACGGCAAAGCCAGCTAAAAACAGGCTGAGGCTGGCGCTGACCGCGGCGGCAGGCGTTTGTAAATCCGCCTGTATGGCGGCAAACGCGGGCAGGTACATGTCCGTAGCCAGAAACCCCAGCACGCTAAGGCCGGCTAACCAGACTAAAAAACCTTTTCCAGGTTGCATATTTGTTTCTCTTTCTTATCAGACAGACATTGTCGCAGAGTGTAGGGAGTGAAATTACGGTTGTGAAACGTTAATATTTGTCCAGTGAATTCAAAATTTTTGTAGGCAAATTATGTGGTCGGAATACTCGCTTGAAGTGGTTGACGCCGTGGCGCGCAATGGCAGTTTTAGCGCGGCGGCGCAGGAACTGCACCGTGTGCCTTCAGCAGTCAGTTACACCGTTCGTCAGCTAGAGGAGTGGCTGGCCGTACCGCTTTTTGTACGACGTCACCGTGATGTTGAACTGACGCCTGCTGGCATCTGGTTTTTAAAAGAAGGGCGTTCTGTTATCAAAAAAATGCAGATCACTCGCCAGCAGTGTCAGCAAATTGCTAATGGCTGGCGCGGGCAGTTAGCTATTGCGGTGGACAATATCGTCAGACCAGAACGTACCCGGCAGATGATCGTCGATTTCTATCGCCATTTTGACGATGTGGAACTGCTGGTTTTTCAGGAGGTGTTTAACGGCGTCTGGGACGCGCTCTCCGACGGGCGTGTCGAACTGGCGATTGGGGCGACGCAGGCGATTCCGGTAGGGGGGCGTTACGCTTTTCGGGATATGGGGACCCTGAGCTGGAGCTGCGTAGTGGCAAGCGATCATCCGCTGGCGTCAATGCCTGGGCCGTTAAGCGACGATACCCTGCGCAACTGGCCGTCGCTGGTCAGGGAAGACACTTCGCGAACCTTACCGAAACGGATTACCTGGTTGCTGGATAACCAAAAAAGGGTCGTCGTACCGGACTGGGAGTCATCGGCAACCTGCCTGTCGGCAGGACTATGCGTGGGAATGGTGCCGACGCATTTTGCCCGACAGTGGATAGACAGCGGAAAATGGGTGGCGCTGACGTTAGAGAATCCGTTTCCCGATGCGGCCTGTTGCGTGACGTGGCAGCAAAACGAGGCCTCGCCCGCGCTGGCATGGCTGCTGGACTATTTGGGCGATAGCGAAACGTTGAATCGGGAGTGGCTTCGGGAGCCAGAAGAGGCTCCCGACTGCGGGGATTAACGCCGATAGTCGCGGAACGGGCCGTCAGCGACCGAGCGACGCTCAACCAGGCGTGGATGAACTTCAATAGACTGTGACTCTTCACGCTTATTGACGATGCGATCCAGTAGCATATTAAATGCGGTTTCGCCTAAAGAGTCTTTGGGCTGGTGAATCGTCGTCAGCGCCGGGGTAAAGAAACGGGCGTTACGCACATTGTCATAACCGATCACCGAAACGTCCTGCGGTACGCGAAGCCCCATTTCGTCAGCCGCGCAAAGCGCGCCCATCGCCATAATATCGCCGCCGCAGAAAACGGCGGTAGGGCGGTGTGACTGCGATAAAATTTGCTGCATCGCGTGGTAACCGGATTCCGGCTCGAAGTCGCCCTGAACAATCCAGTTGTCCGGCACGTTGATCAGCGCCTCCTCCATGGCTTTCATGAAGCCTGCCAGCCGGCCCGCGCCGGTGTTGCGCTCCAGCGGGCCGGGAATAACGCCAATATCCCGGTGGCCGCGCTCAACCAGATAACGACCCGCCATATAGCCGCCTGCAAAGGCGTTATCAATCACCGTGTCGGTAAAATCGGCCTTCGCCTCACCCCAGTCCATCACCACCATCGGAATATGGCGATACTCTTCCAGCATGGAAAGCAGAGGTTCTGGATACTCAGAACACATCACCAGCAGGCCATCCACGCGCTTTTGCGCCATCATGGATAGGTAGGCGCGCTGTTTTTCCAGGTTATTCCAGGCGTTGCCTAAAATCAGCGTATAGCCTTTCTGGAAACAGTTTTTTTCAACCGCCTCGATAATTTCGGCAAAATAGGCCGCTTCGCTGCTGGTCGCCAGTAAGCCTATCGACTTGGTATGGTTAACCTTCAGGCTACGCGCGACGGCGCTGGGAGAGTAGTGCAGCTCTTTAATTGCCGCCCAGACCGCGTTACGCGTTTCTTCAGCGACAAAACGCGTTTTGTTGATTACGTGTGATACAGTTGTAGTGGAAACGTTTGCCCGTTTCGCTACATCTTTAATTGTTGCCATTACATTTCACTCCAGACCCTCGCTAAGCTCCTGAGAAACGCCAGGTAAACGTTTGCCTACACACACCCTAATCGCAACATCAGGGTTGCGGCACGCCGGAAAAACGACACGGAACGTCAGGAAGGGGTCAATGGCCGTTACGCTAATTCAGTAAGCCTGGAATTTTGTCTGATCTTGAGGAAAAGGGGAAGCGTTAAAAACAGTTATCAATATAAAACATGAGAGATTTTTGTGCGGGAATGTGCAAAAATGCGCTATATCACTTTTTGTGTGGGAATAAAAAGGAGAAAACTTGATGAGTACCGACCTGAAATTTTCGTTGATTACTACGCTGATTGTTCTGGGCGTGATTGTCGCAGGTGGATTAACGGCCGCTCTGCACTGATTTCCTCTCTTCTGAGGGGGGCGTCTCCTCTGTCTATCCCTCTCTAAAACGCAGAAGGCGTACCTTCTGCGTACTCAGACTTATGCGGCGAGATTTTTCGCAACAAATTCCCAGTTAACCAGCGCCCAGAAATGCTCCAGATAGTTTGGACGGGCGTTGCGGTAGTCGATGTAATACGCGTGTTCCCACACATCAACCGTCAGCAACGGCGTTGCATCCGTAGTCAGCGGCGTACCGGCATTTGAGGTAGAAACGATAGCCAGTTTGCCATCAGCGCTTTTTACCAGCCATGTCCATCCGGAACCAAAGTTTTTGATAGCGGCATCGGTGAACTGCGCTTTAAATTCCGCGAAGCTGCCAAAAGATGCCGCGATAGCATCAGCCAGTTTCCCGGTCGGTTCGCCGCCAGCGTTTGGCGCCAGGCAGTTCCAGTAGAAGGTGTGGTTCCACACCTGAGCGGCGTTATTAAAGATACCGCCTTCGGAGGCGCGCACGATCTCTTCCAGCGATTTGCCTTCAAACGCCGTGCCTTTGATCAAATTGTTAAGATTGGTCACGTAAGTCTGATGATGTTTGCCATAGTGATATTCCAGCGTCTCGGCAGAAATATGCGGCGCCAGAGCATCTTTGGCATACGGTAATGCAGGTAATTCGAACGACATTGCTTCTCTCCTTATTATTAATATTGCGCACGCACAATAACCCTGGTGCGCGTAAGGATAGGGTAGCAAATTGAGAGGTGGCGCAAAAGAAGAAGTTATCCTGTCGTTAAACGACAGGATAAAATATTAGCGAATTGTTTTAGGCGTCATCACCCGGCGGGCGCCGACATAATGACGTTGCCAGTATTCTTCGTTCAGTGAGGTGATCTTAATTTCCTGACCGCTGCGCGGGGACTGAATAAACTTACCGTTGCCGACATAGACGCCAACGTGATCGGCGGTGCCGCGCCCCTGCGTACGAAAGAACACCAGATCGCCGTTTTTCAACTCGCTACGCTCAATGGGCGCCGCGTCACGCAGGTGATACATCTCATTCGCCGTTCGGGGGATACGGATCTTCACTAAATCTTTATAGGCATAATAAACCAGACCGCTGCAATCAAAACCGGTGCGCGGCGACGCGCCTCCCCAGTGATACGGTTTACCAATCTGATTCATGAGTTTGGACATCGCGGTTTTCGTCGCTTTTTGTACTTTTGCACGATGCGCATCGGCAATAGAGACCGGCAATGTTCCTTTCCCCTTCACGCAGTGCGGCTTACGGCCTTTACGCGTCGTGCATTTTTCCGTTACGTCGAGGGCGGCGATTGACGTGGGCGCGGTTCTGTTACGACGATGCGTCGTATGACGAGATTTCGTGGAGGCGGTGGTACGTTTTGGCGTAGAAGCGGAAGAAGAACGGCTGGTTTTTGAGGTTTTTTTTACGTTTTTTTTGTTGGTCTTACTGATCTTTTTCGTTGTGCTTTTCTTTTTATCTGCCGTTTTCGTGACATGAGAAACAGCAGGCGTCGCTTTGGCTTGCCTGGAAGCATGGGCCATTGGCGTAAAAGGGAGAGTAGTAAAAAGTAAAGCACAGAGCGTGATCGAGATTTTGTTTATCCGCGCCACTGAGCAATCCTCTGTTAAAGGCAGGCGATTCATGCCTGCGTATGATTTACAAAACCTGATAATTCTAATCTACAAAAGCACAGATTGGTAATTGCTTTTGGTTTCTGAAGCTGTGTTTCGTTAACAGATGTAAAAAAAATAGCAATTAATGCTAAATACGAACGCGTTATCTACAAATCACTGCGTGGCAACCCGCTTAAAAGATATTTTGTATACAACTTATTCCCGCAGACGGTAAAATAATAAGGCATGAGGAAAATGTTATTTTCCGTTGCCAGCCTGACCCGTTACAATGACAGGCTTCAGTCGTAAAAGTAGTTTAAGGAAGCGAGACAATGAGCACCACTATCGAAAAAATTCAGCGCCAGATCGCTGAAAACCCGATTCTCCTGTATATGAAAGGTTCACCGAAACTGCCAAGCTGTGGTTTCTCTGCGCAGGCCGTTCAGGCGCTTTCAGCCTGCGGGGAACGTTTTGCCTATGTTGATATCCTGCAAAACCCGGATATTCGCGCTGAATTACCGAAATACGCCAACTGGCCGACATTCCCACAACTGTGGGTGGACGGCGAGCTGGTCGGCGGGTGTGATATTGTGATTGAAATGTATCAGCGTGGTGAGTTGCAGCAGCTTATTAAAGAAACTGCGGCAAAATATAAAACTCAGGAGCCGGACGCAGAGTAATCTGTGAAAGGAGAAAGCGACCTGTAAAGGTCGCTTTTTTACTGCCATCGTGAGCAAGAGTGGCGTTGTTAGCCTCGTTATTTGTCCGTCGGCAAAGGTAACGGCCAGCCGCCCAGGCGCTTCCAGCGATTGACGATTTCACAAAACAGCACCGCTGTCCGCTCGGTATCATACAAAGCGGAATGGGCCTTTTCGCCGTAAAACTCCATACCTGCCGCCAGGCACGCTTTTGATAACACCGTTTGTCCCAGCGCCAGTCCGCTCAATGCCGCGGTATCAAAGGTGACGAACGGATGAAACGGGTTACGTTTCAGCGAGGCGCGCTCTGCGGCGGCCATCATAAAACTGTGATCAAAAGTGGCGTTATGCGCGACCATAATGGCGCGGCTACAACCGCTTTCTTTGATACCTTTACGCACCATTTTGAAAATAGCGTGTAGCGCCTCATATTCACTCACCGCGCCGCGTAGCGGGTTAGAGGGATCGATACCGTTAAACGCGAGCGCTTCCGGCTGTAAGTTGGCTCCAGCGAATGGCTCCACATGGAAATGCAGCGTCATGTCCGGCATCAGCCAGCCTTGTTCATCCATTTTCAGCGTGATGGCGGCGATTTCGAGCAGCGCATCGGTTTTAGCGTTAAATCCTGCAGTTTCAACGTCGATGACGACAGGATAAAAACCACGAAAACGGTCGCACAGACCGGAAAGTTGAGCGTTATCGGACATCTGAGTCTCTTAATACGAAAAAATGCAGCGCGTATTATGGCAAATTTTACGCCGGGATGCAGTAAAACAACGGGCGCAGTGACCTGCGCCCGGCGGGGGATCAGTTACCCAGACCGCGGCCTGCGTCTTTAGCTTCAATCAATTCGATTTTATAGCCATCCGGATCTTCAACGAAGGCGATGATGGTCGAACCGCCTTTTACCGGCCCCGCTTCACGGGTCACGTTGCCGCCGTTCTGACGAATGCGTTCACAGGCTTCAGCAGCATTGTCAACGCTCAGCGCGATATGCCCGTACGCATTACCCATGTCGTAGCTCTCAACGCCCCAGTTATAGGTTAGTTCGATGACCGCTTCTTCCGTTTCCGGACCATATCCCACAAAGGCCAGCGAGTATTTGTATTCCGGATTCTCACTGGTACGCAGCAATTTCATGCCCAGAACGTTAGTGTAAAAAGCGATGGAACGCTGCAAATCGCCGACGCGCAGCATAGTATGCAATAAACGCATTTTCGTTGTCCTTAAAATAGTCAAGATATTCAAAGTATAGCGGCGATGTGAGGCCGCTATCAATGAAATTACAGAGTAGGGTAGTCAGTGTAGCCTTCCGCGCCGCCGCCATAAAAACTTTCGGGACGCTGTGGATTGAGTTTCGCTTTACATTGCAGACGCGCTACCAGATCCGGGTTAGCGATGTAATCGCGACCAAACGCCACGGCGTCAATCAGCCCTTTTTCGATCAGATCTTCCGCTTTTTCTGGCGTATAGGCGCCAGCGCCGATGATGGGACCGTGGAAACGTGCGCGCACTTTTTCACGGAACGCGTCGCTGTACGGTTCGCCGCCCGCCCAGTCTGGTTCAGACATATGCAGATAAGCAATGCCGCGTTTGCCTAACGCTTCAATCAGATAAAGGGCGTCAGCCTCTTCATTCGGGCCGTTATCGACATTCTGGAAAGTGCCGACAGGAGAAAGGCGGATGCCGATACGGTCCGCGCCCCATTCCTTAATGCCGGCATCAACCACTTCCAGCACCAGACGGGCGCGATTCTCTACGCTGCCGCCGTACTGATCGGTACGGTGATTAGAAGACGGCGAGAGGAACTGGTGCAGCAGATAACCGTGCGCGGAGTGCAGCTCCACCAGATCGAAGCCTGCCTCTCGGGCATTGGCGATAGCCTGGCGGAAATCGTTGACGATCCCTGGAATCTCGTGAGTATCCAGCGCGCGCGGCGTGGAAGTCTCTACGCGGATGGCCTGGCCGTTTTCATCACGCAAAGAGGTGCGGGTTCCCGCATTGATAGCGGATGGCGCGACGGGCGCTTGTCCGCCTGGTTGCAGGCTGGCGTGTGAAATACGGCCCGTATGCCACAGTTGCACCGCCATATGGCCGCCCTGGGCATGGACTCCCTGAGTGATTTTTTTCCAGGCGGCGATCTGCTCATCGCTGTGTAATCCCGGTGCGCCGGCATAACCTTTCGCCTGTGCGGAGATTTGTGTGGCTTCGCTGATGATCAATCCGGCGCTGGCGCGTTGACGGTAATATTCCGCCATTAACGGCGTAGGAATGTCGCCCGGTTCAATACTCCGCAAACGCGTCAAAGGCGCCATAAATACGCGATTTGTCGCCGTGATGGCACCCACCTTGAGGGGGGTAAACAATTTTGCTGATGACATAGTGGCTCCTGATATAAGTAGACCGGTCGTCTTGTAATAAAGGAAATAAAAACGCCTGTTACTGCTCAGGCGTTGCAATGATGGTCTTAACATGCGCCAACGCATTTTCCAGCGGCGCGGCGCTACGGGATATTTTGGCCTGCAAATTGGCGCCCAGCCACAGGGCATAAAGTACCTGCGCCTGTGGCAACGGCTGGCCGGTGAAATGTAAACAGTGGCTATTACGGCCATCTTCCAGCGCGCGTGCAAGCAGTGCCATGATCTCCTGCGCCCCTTTATCCATCGTAGAGCGCATATCCTCCGACAGATCGCAGACCTCCGCTGACAGTTTCACCGTCAGGCAACCGCTGATGGCGCCTTGCTGGCAAAACTGATTTAACGTTTCCTGATACCAGGCGAGAAGACGATCGCGATGATTACCGGGACCGGAGGTGAAGTGCGCCGTAAGACGCTGATGATAGCAGGCATAATGTCGCTCAAGCATGGCGACGCCGAAGGCTTCTTTCGAGCGAAAGTAGTGATAAAACGACCCTTTAGGCACCTGGGCGGTTTTGAGCAACTCGCTAAGCCCCATGCCGGTAAAACCCCGCTGCATACAAAGCTGCTCGCCGGTGGCCAGCAGATGTTCGCGGGTATCGTGTTCGGTTTGCTTATTCATAGCAGGCAGTATAGTAGACCAGTCGGTCTACTGCAAGCAGAGTTGCCATAATGTCAGTTAGCGTCTTCAATAGTCATAAGCGCCAAACGTTGAGGAGGGGATGTGGCCGAGCAGTTGGAGTTTTTTCCTGTAGCAAGCCCATGTCGCGGTATCTGTCAGTCTGATGAGCGTGGCTTTTGTCGGGGCTGTATGCGCAGCCGCGACGAACGGTTTAACTGGCAAAAAATGAGCGATGCCGAGAAACAAAATGTACTGCGGCTTTGTCGCCAGCGTTTCTTGCGTAAAATACGCGCAAACAAGCCTCTCCCATCGGAAGATCCTCAACAACCTTCACTCTTTTAAACGCGGAATTGCGTATACTCAACCTCATTATTCTCTATGAGGAATCTGTTATGGTTCAGCGTATCACCATCGCTCCACAAGGCCCGGAGTTTTCGCGTTTTGTCATGGGTTACTGGCGTCTGATGGACTGGAATATGTCCGCGCGTCAGTTAGTGAGTTTTATCGAAGAACATCTGGATTTGGGCGTCACTACCGTTGACCATGCGGACATTTATGGCGGTTATCAGTGCGAAGCGGCGTTTGGCGAGGCGCTAACGCTGGTGCCGCATTTGCGGGAAAAACTGCAAATCGTTACCAAATGCGGTATTGCGACCACCGCCAGAGCGGAAAATAGGCTCGGTCATTATATTACCGATCGCCGCCATATTATTCTGAGCGCCGAACAGTCATTAAAAAATCTGGCGACAGATTATCTGGATATGTTGTTAATTCACCGTCCCGATCCGTTAATGGATGCGGATGACGTCGCCGAGGCGTTTCAACATCTACATCAAAGCGGCAAAGTGCGCCATTTTGGCGTTTCTAATTTTACGCCAGCGCAATTTACGTTGCTGCAATCGCGCCTGCCGTTCACCCTGGCGACCAATCAGGTGGAGATCTCGCCGGTTCATCAGCCTTTGTTGCTGGACGGCACATTAGATCAATTACAGCAACTGCGTATTCGTCCGATGGCCTGGTCATGTCTTGGCGGCGGTCGGCTGTTTAATGATGAGGCTTATCAGCCGTTGCGCCAGGAACTTTCCGTTATCGCGCAAGAACTCAACGCCAGTTCTATTGAACAGGTGGTCTATGCCTGGATTTTACGTTTGCCGTCGCAGCCGCTGCCGATTATTGGCTCGGGTAAAATCGAACGCGTACGCGCCGCACTAGAAGCGGAAACGCTGTCATTGTCGCGTCAACAGTGGTTCCGAATCCGCAAGGCGGCACTGGGTTATGACGTGCCGTAATCGCCAACTCGTTGACTTTCCGTTCATGTTTTCGCCAGTGGTTTACACTTAACAGACGACCACATGTAACGGAGGTTTTATGAAGCGATTAAGTTTAGCGATGGTGACGCTGCTGGCCTGTGCGGGTGCGCAGGCCGCCAGCGAGAAAGTAGAGATGAACCTGGTGACGGCGCAAGGCGTAGGACAGTCTATCGGCACCGTCGTCATCGATGAAACCGAAGGCGGCTTAAAATTTACCCCACACCTTAAAGCGTTACCGCCGGGCGAGCATGGTTTTCACATTCATGCCAACGGTAGCTGCCAGCCCGCGATTAAAGACGGCAAAGCAGTTGCCGCAGAGGCCGCTGGTGGTCATCTGGACCCACAAAATACCGGCAAGCATGAAGGACCGGAAGGCCAGGGGCATCTGGGCGACCTCCCGGTGTTAGTCGTTAATAATGATGGTATCGCCACCGAACCGGTTACTGCGCCGCGTCTGAAGTCTCTTGATGAAGTGAAAGATAAAGCGCTCATGATCCATGTGGGCGGCGATAACATGTCCGATCAGCCGAAACCGCTCGGCGGCGGCGGAATGCGTTACGCCTGCGGCGTCATTAAATAACCCGGAGACAGTGTTCCCTGCGCTGGAGCCTGTTCCAGCTGCGACAGCGAACAGTGTAAACGCCAGATAATCGCCGCCAGCTCATGCGCGGCGGGTTGATGATGATGTGCGAGCGTGTCGCAGATACGCTGCAGTTCCTGTAGCGTGACGGCAAGCGGGCGTTGCTGCACGCCGCGCTCGCTCATCACATCACGCAGCAGGGATATACAAATATCCCGCACCCGGGAAAGCGGATCGGAACGCGACTCCCAGGCGCGCAGCTGCCACACCACATGCGAGCAGTTCAGCAGTACCACTCCCCAACGTAATAACCACCGGCGCGCCAGCGCATCCTGGCTATTGCTGAGCTGACTGACGTGATGATAGGTCAGCGATTCAAACTCGCTTTCGCTATGGGAAGGATGACGGCTAAGCTGATCGACGAAATCCCGGCGTAGCGCGCGGATATGGCGGCGACTTTTTACGGCATCGGAACCGGGGCGCAAAATCGCAAACGCCAGCCAGGAAATCGCGACGCCGACAATCTTGGCGGTATTATCGTTAAGGAAGTCGGCGAAGTCGTACACCGGCGGATTGGTCACGGCGATGAATGAGCCCATAAAAACGATAAGCTGCCCCCACAGTCCCGCCAGCTTAGGCATCTGCAGTTTAAGCAGTTGCATCGTGACGAACAGCGGAAAAAGGAAAAGCAAGAATTGCCACAGATCGGTGATTTGCACCATCAGGCCAAATTTCACCACGAAGCTGAATAAGGACAGCAGCACTAAAGTTCGCATCAATAAGGTGAGCGACTTAAACGGCGTGGCGACGATGGAGTAGAGGACACAACTGATCGCCGCCAGGGTTAATGCGCCGGGCCCGGATTCCCATTGCGCGCCAATACTCCAGGCGCCAATCACCGTGAGCGTGCAAAAGGTACGCACGCCGCTCCAGATGGCCTCTGCGTTATCCGTATGCCGCGCAAGGCCGGGAGTGCGGCGGATATGGATTTGATCCACCGGCGCGCCGCTTTCGATCAGATATAACTGACGGCTGCTGCGCAGATATAAGTGGCAAAAATAGCGTAATCGCTGCCAGAACGCGAGGTGACGATAATCCTGTTGATCCTGCGGGCGTAGCGGCGCAATAATCCGCGCCACGGTGTAGCTGTCCGCGCGCGGTTTTGCCAACTCAGCTAAGAGTTGTTCAATGACTTCGCGGCTGTTTTCCGGCGGCGTCGGCCAGTTTAAAAGCATTCTACGCAGACTGGAGATCACGCTGGTTAGCCGTAATTGCTGGTGTAACAATGCATTTAGCAATGCATTCTGGCGGCGAAAACGGTAGTGACTCCAGAAGGCCTGAATACGCAGCAGGTTCATGGTCAGAATTTGCCCAATCACGCCCTCATGCGCGGAGCGGATGGCGTCGGTAGTCTCCGGCTGCCAAAGTAGACTGGCATGTTCCAGCAAGCGCGCATGCATGTTTTTCAACGCGGTGAGCAGGGCAGTGCCATCCGATGTGCTGGGTAGGATCATCATCATCATGCCGCCACAGAGGATGCCGACGATAACTTCACATACACGTGCCTGGGCGATATCCCACAACTGCGTGATTTCTACAATATTAACCATCGGGAACGCGATGATTGCCGCCGTGTAGCCGGACAACTGGAAAGCATAAGCGGCATTATTGGTAAAATGCGCGCAGGCCCAGGTACAAAAACCGATCCAGGCAGCCATGCTAAATAAGAACAACCAGGGTTCATTCAGCGTATGGCCGGCAATAATTAACGCGGCGGTCGCGCCGAGTAAACTCCCGGCAATACGCCCCAGACTTTTACTGATTACGCCGCCTACGGTCGGAAAGCTCACCACTGCGGCCGAAGTCATCGCCCAGTAGGGCTCATCCAGATTGAGATAATAAGCGAATGTCAGCGCGAGACACATAGCAATGGTATTGCGCAACGCGTAACGCCACTGGCCGGAGGTCGCTTTAAACCAGGGCGTATTTCGCAGGGCCGGCAGGGAGAGTTTCATTACCGCTGTCCAATGGCTACGCTGCAGGTAGTGCCGGAGACGAGCGTGATATCCTGCGGCAAAGCGTCAAATTCGATACGTACCGGTACGCGTTGCGCCAGACGTACCCACGGTACGTTGGGTTTGATATCGGGCACTAAACCGGAGTCGCTTTCCACGCTTTGGTCGTAAATAGCGCGCCCGATGCTGCCAACGTGACCCTGTAACTTAATATTGCCACTATACAGTGTTATTAATGCAGGCTCACCTTCGCGGATATGGCGTAGTTTGGTTTCTTCGAAATATCCCATTACATAAAATGAATGGCTATCTACCAGGGCGAAAAGCGGCTTACCGGTACTGGCATAATCACCGGTACGTGTGGAAAGGTTGGTCACCCAGCCGGATACCGGCGCTTTTACTTCCGTCTGGCTAAGCTGCCACTGCGCCTGTTTTAACGTCGCCAGTGCGACATCTACGCTGGCCTGCATCGCTTTAACATTCAGATTGGCGCTATCCAGATCTTCAGCAGAGATGTAGTTACGCGATAAATGTCGACGTCGATCGGCTTCATTATTCGCTTTTGCCAGATCGGACTGCGCTTTGGCCAACTGCGCCTGCGCGTTAAGTTCTGCAATATGGAAGGGCGTTTTATCAATGACAAAGAGAACGTCCCCGGCGTTGACGAACTGATTATCTTTGATATTGAGTTGGGTAATGCTGCCAGAAACCTGCGGCGTTACGCTGACCTGTTCCGCGCGGATTTTACCATCGCGTGTCCACGGTGACTGCATATAGTAATTCCATAACCACCACGCGGCCAGAACGGCGACGACGGCGACAATGAGAGTAGAAAAATATTTTATTGTTTTTAACGACATATTTACCACGCGATCAGTAAAACGAGGCCCAGACATACGCAAAGCGTAAAGAGGGAGAGATCCATTAACAGGGGATGCCAGATTTCATCAGAGTATATCCGGTCACGCAGGAGTCGGTGAATAAACAACCAGATAACGAACCCAAGCGCAAAGGCTTTAAAGAATGGCGGAAAGTAAACAGATGCTCCCAACATGAGATCTTGTAAGGGCAATCCTGTGGCGTTGAGTATACACTTCACAAGCAATGTTCCTTTGCGTCAGACATCGATGCTTTAGTTTTAGCCAAAACTGAAGCTACAGGTGCCAGGTGCGCACTATGTCTGAAAAAATGTCTATTGGTAAGCAAATTTAGCAATACATTTGTTTTGAGAATACAAATACTGCACACTATTCTAAAATCAGCATAATAACTTAGCAAGCTAATTATAAGGAGATGAAATTGGAATCGCCACTAGGTTCTGATCTGGCACGGTTAGTGCGCATTTGGCGTGCTCTGATTGACCATCGCCTCAAGCCTCTGGAATTGACGCAGACACATTGGGTCACGTTGCACAATATTCATCAATTGCCGCCTGACCAGTCGCAGATTCAATTGGCTAAAGCGATAGGCATTGAGCAGCCATCGCTGGTACGCACGTTGGATCAACTTGAAGATAAGGGGCTAATTTCGCGGCAAACCTGCGCCAGCGATCGTCGCGCTAAGCGCATTAAACTGACCGAGAAAGCGGAGCCGCTGATCGCTGAGATGGAAGCGGTCATTCATAAAACGCGCGGTGAAATTTTGGCTGGGATTTCTTCAGAGGAGATTGAGATTCTGATTAAACTTATCGCCAAGCTTGAACACAACATTATGGAATTGCACTCTCACGATTGAGGTGCAGGGGCATACGTGTGGCCATGTGACCACACGTAAAGCCTGGTTTAGCGTGGAGAGACAGTAACCTGGCTGCCATTGCTGGCCAGCACGACACGCTGACCTGCCGAGAAACGCGTATTTCCTTGTTTCTGCACAACCATAATGGTGTTGCCATCGTCTTTACGAATTTCCAGTTCCACACCCTGGGTTTTATTCATTGCGCTCTGGACGCCCTGGCCCGCTACGCCGCCAGCCACCGCGCCTGCCGCGGTCGCCAGTGAACGACCCGTACCGCCGCCGATAGTGTTGCCGAGGAATCCGCCCAACACCGCGCCGCCGATAGCGCCAATCACGTTAGAATCATCACCGCCCTGAATTTGAACCGGACGAACGTTAACGATAGTACCGTACGTTACATTCTGAACTTGTTTAGCCTCGGATGCGGTATAAACATCACCCGAAAGGCTATCATTGTTAACACACCCCGCTAAGGATAACCCCATCAGTGAAACGGCCAGTACACGTTTAATCATTTACCCATCTCCTGTTCTTCACGAAACGCTATTTCAGCATCCCTATAGCTAAATTATATGGCATTTATGCAGTTAAGGTCATATCTTCTGCCAAAAGAATGTAAAAATCATAATCAGAAGTTAATTAACTAATCTTAAACGAAGTGGGAAGCAAGAAAAGATAGGTCATTGATATCCGTGGACGGCACGGCAAAAAACGTGACGCGGGCATCGCATTGCAAAATACGTTATGCCGAGTGTTAAGGCTTAACCCAGCTTAATAAGGAAGAGGTATGAAATCGGGCCGTTTTATTGGCGTTATGTCCGGGACCAGCCTTGATGGCGTGGATGTTGTACTGGCGGCAATTGATGAAACCATGGTTGCGCAACAGGCAAGTCTCACCTGGCCCATTCCCGTTCATCTGAAAAAAGGCATTCTCGATATTTGCCAGGGACAACCGCTTACGCTCTCGCAACTCGGCCAGCTGGATACCCAGTTAGGCCGGCTTTTTGCACAGGCGGTTAATGCGCTGTTAGCGCAACAACGTTTGCAGCCGCGGGATATCGTCGCCATTGGTTGTCATGGGCAAACGGTCTGGCATGAGCCGACCGGCGAGGCCCCGCATACGCTGCAAATTGGCGATAATAATCACATCGTCGCCCATACGGGGATTACAGTGGTCGGCGATTTTCGGCGGCGGGATATTGCGCTGGGCGGACAAGGCGCGCCGCTGGTGCCCGCTTTCCATCACGCGCTGTTGGGACATCCGACGGAAAAACGTATGGTCCTGAATATCGGCGGCATCGCCAATTTATCTCTGCTTTTCCCCGGACAGGCGGTGCGCGGGTACGACACGGGGCCGGGTAATATGTTGATGGATGCGTGGATTTGGCGACAATGCGCGCAGCCCTACGACAAAGATGCGGCATGGGCGAAAGAAGGTCAGGTTATTCTTCCCTTGCTGCAAAAGATGTTGCGCGATCCGTACTTTGCTGCGTCGGCGCCCAAAAGTACAGGACGCGAATATTTCAACTATGGCTGGTTAGAACGTCATCTTACGGCTTTCCCTGGTGCAGACGCGCGCGATGTGCAGGCCACGCTGGCTGAGCTGACGGCGGTCTCCATCGCCCAACAGGTGCTGCTCAATGGCGGCTGCGAGCGGCTGATGGTCTGTGGCGGTGGAAGCCGGAATCCGTTAGTGATGGCCCGTCTGGCGGCGTTGTTGCCCGGTATCGAGGTTTCGACCACCGATAAGGCGGGGATTAGCGGCGATGATATGGAAGCGCTGGCCTTTGCATGGCTTGCCTGGCGAACGCTCGCGGGCCTGCCGGGAAATTTACCTTCCGTGACGGGGGCTACAGAAGCCAGTGTTTTAGGCGCTATTTACCCGGCTAACCCAATAACTCAGAGTTAACTGAATTTTTCCCGGACCCTATATCGGTAAACTAGCAAGGTCAGGAAGGGGCGTTTGCCCTTCCAGAAGCAGGAGAGCTTTCGGGATATGCCTATGAAAAAGATCGCAATAATGTGTTTACCTGTGCTGCTGACCGGCTGTAGCGTTTATCAACAATTTGTTGAACGTATGCAAACGGATACGCTGGAATACCAGTGTGATGAGAAGCCGCTTACCGTTAAAGTCAATAACCCGCGTGAAGAGGTCAGTTTTGTTTATGACAATAAGCTGCTGACCCTGAAGCAAGGAATCTCGGCCTCGGGCGCGCGTTATACCGACGGGATTTATGTTTTCTGGTCGCAAGGCGAGAGCGCCACGGTCTATAAACGAGACAGAATTGTGCTTAATAACTGTCAGTTACAAAATCCGAAGCGTTGAGATTTTCAGTATGGGGGCGCACAATAGCGCCACCCACTGTTTATTTCTGATCAACGCCATGTCTGATAACGACCAATTGCAGCAGATCGCGCATCTGCGCCGTGAATACACGAAAGGCGGCTTGCGTCGCCGCGATTTACCCGCTGAACCGTTAACCTTATTCGAGCGCTGGCTTGGGCAAGCGTGCGACGCCAGACTGGCCGATCCGACGGCAATGGTCGTGGCGACCGTAGATGACAAGGGGCAACCGTACCAGCGTATTGTATTGCTCAAGCATTATGATGAAAAAGGCCTGGTCTTTTATACCAACCTGGGAAGCCGCAAGGCGCATCAGATTGAGCACAATCCGCGTATCAGCCTGTTATTTCCCTGGCATATGCTTGAACGCCAGGTGATGGTGACAGGCAAAGCCGAGCGTCTCTCCACACTTGAGGTGGTGAGGTATTTCCACAGCCGTCCGCGCGACAGCCAGATTGGCGCATGGGTCTCTAAACAATCCAGCCGCATTTCCGCGCGCGGTATCCTCGAAAGCAAATTCCTGGAGCTCAAGCAGAAGTTTCAACAGGGCGAAGTGCCGTTACCCAGCTTCTGGGGCGGTTTTCGCGTGAGTATCGAACAGATGGAGTTCTGGCAGGGCGGCGAACATCGTCTGCACGATCGCTTTTTATACCAACGCGACGACGGCGCATGGAAAATCGACCGTCTTGCGCCCTAAAGATGCAAAAATCTTGTTTTAAGCACTGGTGCGGATGAATCCGCCGTTTTATGCTATGTCTCTTTCGCGTCTGGCGAAAAGTCGTGTACCGGCAAAGGTGCAGTCGTTTTATACATGGAGATTTTGATGGCAAGCAGTAACTTGATTAAACAATTGCAAGAGCGGGGGCTGGTAGCCCAGGTGACGGACGAAGACGCGTTGGCAGAGCGACTGGCGCAAGGCCCGATCGCGCTCTATTGCGGCTTCGATCCTACCGCTGACAGCTTGCATTTGGGGCATCTGGTTCCATTGTTATGCCTGAAACGCTTCCAGCAGGCAGGGCACAAACCTGTTGCGCTGGTAGGCGGCGCGACCGGTCTGATTGGCGACCCGAGCTTCAAAGCCGCCGAGCGTAAACTGAACACTGAAGAGACCGTTCAGGAGTGGGTGGCGAAAATTCGTAAACAGGTTGCCCCATTCCTGGACTTTGATTGCGGCGAAAACTCCGCTATCGCGGCCAATAACTATGACTGGTTCGGCAGCATGAATGTGCTGACTTTCCTGCGCGATATCGGTAAACATTTTTCCGTTAATCAGATGATCAACAAAGAAGCGGTGAAGCAGCGTCTGAACCGTGACGATCAGGGTATCTCTTTCACGGAGTTCTCTTATAACCTGCTACAGGGGTACGACTTCGCTTGTCTGAATAAACTGCACGGCGTTGCCTTACAGATTGGCGGTTCTGACCAGTGGGGGAACATCACTTCCGGTATCGACCTGACCCGTCGCCTGCACCAGAATCAGGTATTTGGTTTGACCGTTCCACTGATCACCAAAGCTGACGGCACGAAATTCGGTAAAACCGAAGGCGGCGCTGTCTGGCTGGATCCGAAGAAAACCAGTCCGTACAAATTCTACCAGTTCTGGATTAACACCGCAGATGCCGATGTTTATCGCTTCCTGAAATTCTTCACTTTTATGGACATTGAAGAGATCAATGCCCTGGAAGAAGAAGATAAAAACAGCGGGAAAGCGCCGCGCGCGCAGTATGTGCTGGCCGAGCAGGTGACGCGCCTGGTTCATGGTGAAGAAGGGCTGGTCGCGGCGAAACGGATCACTGAATGTCTGTTCAGCGGTTCACTGAGCGCGCTGAGCGAAGCTGACTTTGAGCAGTTGGCGCAGGACGGCGTACCGATGGTTGAAATGGAAAAAGGCGCCGACCTGATGCAGGCGCTGGTAGACGCCGAGCTCCAGCCGTCACGTGGTCAGGCGCGTAAGACTATCGCCTCCAACGCTGTCACTATCAATGGTGAAAAACAATCCGATCCTGAATACATCTTTAACGATGAGGACCGTCTGTTTGGCCGCTATACCTTATTACGTCGCGGCAAAAAGAACTATTGTCTGATTTGCTGGAAATAAGGCATTAAGTAACAGGGAGTGAGAAATCACTCCCTTATTTTTGATGTTCAGGTAAAAAAATGAAGAATATCCTCGCTATCCAGTCCCATGTTGTTTTCGGACATGCGGGCAACAGCGCCGCCGAATTTCCCATGCGCCGTCTTGGCGCGAATGTTTGGCCGCTGAATACCGTTCAGTTTTCTAACCACACGCAATATGGTAAATGGACCGGCTGTGTTATGCCGCCCAGCCATCTGACTGAGATTGTCCAGGGGATTGCGGACATTGGCCAGTTAGCGCACTGCGACGCCGTACTTAGCGGTTACCTGGGATCTGCCGAGCAGGGAGAACACATTCTCGGTATTGTGCGCCAGGTTAAAGCGGCAAATCCGCAGGCAAAATATTTCTGCGATCCCGTGATGGGGCATCCGGAAAAGGGTTGTATCGTGGCGCCTGGCGTCGCAGAGTTCCATGTGCGTTATGCGCTACCCGCCAGCGATATTATCGCGCCTAACCTGATTGAACTGGAAATTCTCAGCAAACATAGCGTGAATAATGTGGATGACGCCGTGCAGGCGGCGCGTGAACTGATTGCTCAGGGGCCAGAAATTGTACTGGTAAAACATCTCGCCCGCGCCGGTTACAGTTCAGAACGCTTTGAAATGCTGCTGGTGACAGCGCAGGAAGCCTGGCATATTAGCCGTCCGCTGGTGGATTTCGGTTCACGTCAGCCGGTTGGCGTTGGCGATGTCACCAGTGGTTTATTGCTGGTCAAACTTTTGCAGGGCGCGACGTTGCAGCAGGCGCTGGAGCACGTTACGGCGGCAGTCTATGAGATTATGATCGCCACCAAAACGATGCAGGAGTACGAACTGCAGGTCGTGGCGGCCCAGGACAGGATCGCTAACCCTGAACATTACTTCAGCGCAACGCGGCTGTAATTATTGCTGTTAAAAAGAGGCCGGATGGCGGTACAGCGAGCTATCCGGCAACATGACATTAATTCAGTCCTTCCGCTTTAAGCGCTGCCGCAACGGTCGGTCTTTTTGCGACACGCTGCATATAACTTTCAATATGCGTTAACCCGTCCATATTCAGTTTTACGCCATAGGCCCAACGCAATACGGTAAACAGATAAGCGTCTGCAATGGTAAAACGCTGGCCGCAAATCCACTGGTCGTCTGAAAGCGACTCATCCACATACTGCAATTTCTTTTCCAGACCGGCGCGAACGGCGGGTTTGAGTGTTTCTGGCGTGTCAGGGCGGAACAGAGGGGTAAAGCCTTTATGCAGTTCCGTTGCAATATAGTTGAGCCATTCCAGCGTATGATAGCGAGCAAGACTACTTACCGGCGCCAGAAGCTGGCGGTCGGGAACGCTGTCGGCGAGATACTGCATAATGGCGACGCCTTCAGTCAACAGTGTGCCGTCATCCAGCAGCAGAGCCGGAACCTGTCCTTTAGGGTTGACTGCCAGGTAATCATCACCATTTTCCAGGCGTTTTTTTGCGAGATCGACGCCATCAAGCGTAAAGTCTTTGCCAATTTCGCGCAGGGTAATATGGGAAGCAAGAGAGCAGGCACCCGGTTTGTAGAACAGTTTCATCGGTAACTCCTTTTTGCTGAGGTTTAAAGTATGGTAGTGCGGGGACGAGCAAAAAAAAAGCCGCTAACGCACAGTTAGCGGCCTGAATGTTGTTTCCCGGAAAATTAAACTGTAGCGGCTTTAGAGCCTTTTTCAGCGGTATCATCGTCCTGGGTCATACGGTTCAGCTTAGGCGCTGTCAGCAGCATCAGGATGGCGATAACGGCGGTTGCTATGCCAATCTGCATAAATACGCGACCATAGACTTCCAGGGACATCAGTGGGTCAGTCACGTCGCTCGGCACAGCCATCAGGTTGGCGACATAACCGCCGATGATGTTAGCGCCTGCCGTTGTCAGGAACCAGCTACCCATGATGAAGCCCATCAGACGCTGCGGAACCAACTGTGCGACCATTGCCAGTCCCAGACCGGAGATCATCAGCTCACCGATACTTTGCAGGCCGTAGCTTGCGATCAGCCAGTTTACGGATACGATGCCGGCATCGTTCGCAAATTTGGCGCCCAGCGGCAGAATCAGGAACGCGCCGGAACACAGCACCATACCAATGGCGAATTTCATCGGCATCGGCAGCGTATCGCCCATCCTGTTATAGATAGCGGCCAGAATCGGGCTGCCGATAATGATCCAGAATGGGTTCAGCGCCTGATACTGTTCCGGTTCGAACGCGATACCGAGAATAGAGTGCTCGACGTTACGAATGGCAAAGAAGTTCAGCGACGTCGGCATCTGGCTGTACAGTACGAAGAAGATAATCGCCTGCAGCATCAAAATAAAGGCGACGATCATTTTACGGCGAGCCGCGCCGTGCATGGAAAACGCTTCTTTACCGAAGATAATGACGATGCCAAGAGCGATTACGCCCAGCACCATACGCGCGATATCCTGGTTGTGCAGCAGCCAGGTGGCGACCGCAATCAGAACGACAATACCCACGATTGTCAGCAGCAGATTACGGAAGTTGATCGGTTCAAAGTCGGGTTTGGAACCGTAGCTTTTCACCCAGCGCTGGCAGAAAGCAAAGTTAACGACGGTTATCAGCATACCGACGACGCTAAGCGCAAACGCGGTGCTCCAGCCATAACGCGCCGCCAGCCACGGCGTCGCCAGCATAGAGAAGAAGGAGCCGATGTTGACGGACATATAATACATCGTAAATGCGCCGTCGAGACGCGGGTCGTCCTTCGCGTAACAGGTAGACAGCAGGGAAGACGGGTTAGCTTTAAACAGACCGTTACCCACAGCGATAGCCGCCATGCCCATATAGACGATGCCAGCGTCATGACCAGACCATGCGACCAGCGCATAACCGATAGCCAGCACCACGGCACCCAGCATAATAACGCGTTTGGTGCCCAGAATTTTATCACCTAACCAACCGCCAATGGCGACCAGGCCGTACACCAGCGCACTGAAGGAAGAGAAAAGGGTGATGGAATCCGCTTCTGACATACCCAGTTGTTTTACCAGGTAGACGGCCATAATGCCTTGCAGGCCGTAATAACCAAAACGCTCCCATAACTCTATCGAGAAGATGAGATAGAACGCCTTCGGTTGTTTGAAAGCGTTCAAACTGACGCTCTCAGTTGGTTTTTTGTTTGCAGTAGACACTTTTACCTCTTTTTTACGCCCCGTATTAACAGGGATTGTCTGGCGCGTGATGAGTCAGACTCATCCGTCCGATTGTTATATTGGAGGGGAAACGGCAGGTAATGTTCACTATCTTTCCTCTCCAGACAAGAGCTTTGTAATAATCTGTTACATATAACTCTTCTGGTTGAATCGTCCGATGTCAGAAATGTTATCCAGCGTTAAATTTCTTCATTTGAAGAATGGCAGATTTTTACACTGCAAAAAGGCGATTGGTTTGGGTGAAAGGCGATATCTTCTGCTATTTAAGGTGAAAAGCAGTGATATAGGCCATTATCTGAAAAAATGGCAGAGTAATATTTTGTAGTGAAAACGGGGCGTCAGTCTATCCGGTTGTAAATGTAACCTTAGATGTCATTAAATTTCACATGAAGTTATCAAAGTGATCCTGATCACGGATAGATAGAAATTTTTGCGATTAAAAAAATGATTAACCTGACGTGGAGGGAAAACGAAAGCACATTACATCAGAAAAAGGACAGAGACTGGAATGATTGATGGCTAAAATAGATCCAGGCCGAAGGTGGGAGCGCGCTGGCGTGACGGACGCGCTCCGAGCATATCAAATATCGACTTTTTCTTTGTATTCGCAAAGGTCTTCAATGAGGCAGGAGCCGCAGCGGGGTTTTCGGGCGATACAGGTATAGCGGCCATGCAAAATTAACCAGTGATGGCAGTCCACTTTGAACTCATTCGGCACCACTTTCAGTAACTTCTCTTCTACCTGCTCGACATTTTTACCCGGCGCGAACTGTGTTCGGTTGCATACACGAAATATATGCGTATCAACGGCGATGGTCGGCCAGCCGAAGGCGGTATTTAGCACCACGTTAGCGGTTTTACGGCCCACGCCGGGAAGCGCTTCCAGCGCCGCCCGATCCTCCGGCACTTCGCCATTATGCTTGTCCAGTAAAATACGGCAGGTCTTAATCACGTTTTCCGCTTTACTGTTAAATAAACCGATGGTTTTGATATAGGATTTCACGCCTTCTACGCCCAGTTCCAGCATCGCGGCTGGCGTATTGGCGACCGGGTAAAGTTTGGCGGTAGCCTTGTTCACGCTGACGTCGGTTGCTTGCGCGGAAAGCAACACGGCAATCAGCAACTCAAACGGCGACGTGAAATTGAGTTCCGTTGTGGGGTGCGGATTGTTGTCGCGCAGGCGCGTCAGAATTTCCAGCCTTTTTGCTTTGTTCATCAGACTTTCCCTGTTTCACCTGCCGGAACAGCGGAAGGCGCGGTTTCGGCGCGGCGTTTCTTCATTTTTTCATCAATAAGATATTTTACCGCCAGCATGAGCCCCAGGCCGATAAACGCGCCTGGCGGTAGCATCGCCAGCAGGAAAGGCGAGTCGGTGTGAAATATCTCGACCCGTAATACTTTTGCCCAGCCTCCCAGCAGGCTATCCGCGCCATCGAAAAGCGTACCATTCCCGAGGATCTCGCGCAGCGAACCCAGCACGAACATCGCGCCTGTCGCGCCCATGCCGATGGAAAAACCGTCCAACGCGGAAAGCCACGATCCTTTTTTCGCGGCAAACGCTTCGGCGCGACCGACAACAATGCAGTTCGTTACAATCAGCGGAATAAAAATCCCTAAAGACTGATATAAACCGAACGCATACGCATTGATCAGCATCTGTACTGCGCTTACCACCGAGGCAATGATCATAACGTAAATCGGGATACGGATTTCTGCCGGCGTCCAGCGACGTAGTGCGGATACCGTAAGGTTGGTCAGCGTTAATACCAGCGTTGTGGCCAGACCCAGCCCCAGAGCGTTGGTTGCCGTAGACGTCACCGCCAGTAAAGGGCACAGGCCAAGTAGCTGCACCAGAGCAGAGTTATTTTTCCATAACCCCTGAACAACAATGTCTTTTATTTCGCTCATGGCTATTCTCCACAGGCGGTTAAATGGGGGAGCTGAGCGGGCAGTGATTCGGCGTACAGCCCGGCGCGTTTAACCGCATTCACCACGGCGCGCGGCGTTATTGTCGCCCCGGTAAATTGATCAAAATCACCGCCATCTTTTTTCACCGCCCAGTGCGTATCATTTTCACCGCTGATGGTTTTACCGCTAAAGTGGGTAATCCAGTCAGACAAACGGCGCTCAATTTTATCACCTAACCCTGGCGTCTCATGATGTTCCGTCACGCGCGTCCCCAGGACGGTACCGTTGAAATCTGCACCAACAATAAGCTGGATAGCGCCGGAATAGCCATCTGGCGCGGTGGCCTCAATGATGGCCGCTACGGGTTTATCATCCTTGCGAGCGATAAAAACACGATGTGTGCCTTTGCCGAGGGCGGGCGCATCGACCAGATAACAGCTATCTTGCAGATTATTATTGTAACGATCTGGCGGCAATACCTGATCGAACAGGGCATGCTGTTGTTGCAGCGCTTGTTCGTGGATGGTTGATTTTGTCATCTGATTAATCACCGCAGTCAATCCCGTAGAACCTGCGGCAAAAAGCGCCAGCGTAATACCGTGTTTACGAATCGTTTTCAGCATGGTTTATCCTTTGCGATGTCCATAGACGCGGGGGCGCGTGTAGTAGTCGATCAGAGGAACCGTGATATTCGCCAACAGGACAGCAAAAGCAACGCCGTCCGGATAGCCGCCGAAGCTACGAATCAGCCACACTAATACCCCAGCCAGCGCGCCGAAAATTAAACGTCCACGGTTGGTCGTGGAGGCGGTAACCGGATCCGTCAAGATAAAAAATGCGCCCAGCATGGTGGCGCCTGACAGCAGATGAAGCTGCGGCGAGGCCAGCGTAGCGGGCGAGAAAAGCCAACCTAACGCGGCGCATAGCGCCAGCGTCAGTAGAAAACTGACCGGGATATGCCAGCGGATAGCTTTTTGCCACAGCAGGAATACGCCGCCGACAAGCCAGGCGAGGTTAATCCACTGCCAGCCCACGCCAGCCAGCGCGCCGCTGTATATCGGGTACTGCATGATTTGCTCAACGGAGTGCCCGGCGCGCAAGGACGTTTTAAACGTATCCAGCGGCGTCGCCTGGCTGATACCGTCAATACCAATACGTAGCAGTGTCATATCGCCGCCGCTGGCGGTATGCCCGGTAAAAATCATCCGCAACGTGTCCAGCATATCGGGCGTTGTTGCGGCTATTTCATAAGGCGGCAACCAGCTTGTCATTTGCACCGGAAAGGAGATTAAGAGCACCACGTAACCGATCATTGCCGGATTAAAGGGGTTTTGTCCCAGCCCGCCATATAACTGTTTAGCGATAATAATGGCGAATCCGGTTCCCAGCACGACCATCCACCAGGGCGCGAGCGGAGGGATGCTGACCGCCAGCAAAAGCCCCGTCAATAACGCGGAATAATCCTGTAGGTGACTGGCGACCGATTGTTTGCGCAGTCTAAGGACAATGGCTTCCGCGACGAGCGCCGTGATGGCAGCCAGAACGATCTGGAAAAGCGTTCCCCAACCAAAAAACCACGTCTGCGCGGCAATCCCCGGCAGAGCGGCGATTAATACCAGCAACATGATTCGCGATGTCTGGCGCTGGTTATGGGTATAAGGCGAGCTTGCGATTCTGAATACCATTTAATCCTCGTTAACTACCTGCTGCTGTGCTGCTTTTTTTGCCTGAACGCGGGCGATCGCCGCAGCAACCGCGGCTTTACGCGGGTCGGCCGGTTCGACAGGTTCGCTTCCGGCCTGCTGCTCCTGCTTGCGGGCTTTGGCGCGGGCGATAGCCGCCTCCACCGCGGCTTTGCGCGGATCGACCGGTTCGCTTCCGGCCTGCTGCTCCTGCTTGCGGGCTTTGGCGCGGGCGATGGCCGCTTCCACCGCAGCTTTACGCGGATCGACCGGTTCGGCAGGTTCGCTTCCGGTCTGCTGCTCCTGCTTGCGGGCTTTGGCGCGGGCGATAGCCGCTTCCACCGCGGCTTTGCGCGGATCGACCGCTTCGGCAGGTTCGCTTCCGGCCTGCTGCTCCTGCTTACGGGCTTTGGCGCGGGCGATGGCCGCTTCCACCGCGGCTTTACGCGGATCGACCGGTTCGGCAGGTTCGCTTCCGGCCTGCTGCTCCTGCTTACGGGCTTTGGCGCGGGCGATGGCTGCCTCCACTGCAGCTTTACGCGGGTCGTCGCCGGGTATCGCGCTGTCAGCCATCGGATGAGTGGCTTGTTTAGCGCGCGCTTGCGCTTTACGCGCTTCACGGGCCGCGATGACGGCGCTATTGTCTGGCAGACTACCCGCCTGAATAACCACCGGTTGCGTGGCCTGCGCCTGTTTCTCTTTTACCCGCGCCAGCGCAGCGGCAATGGCATCCTGATCTTTTGCCGCTGGTTGTACCGCTGCGCTCTTATGACGTGCAAGGCGGGCGGCTTTTTCGCGCTCCAGTCTTGCCTGACGAGCCTCAAAACGTGCTTTGGCTTCGGCGGCGCGTTTTTCTTCAAGCCTGATCGCATTAATCTCCGCTTTTTCCTGACGGAAATATTGGACGAGCGGAATATTACTGGGGCAGACCCAGGCGCAGGCGCCGCATTCTATACAATCAGCAATATGGTGAGCGGTAGCCTTGTCATGCTGCTGCCCTTTGCTGAACCAATAAAGCTGCTGCGGTAAAAGGTCGGCAGGGCAAGCGTCAGCGCAAGCACTGCAACGAATACAGCTTTTCTCTTCCTGAGGCGCTCCCATTTCAGTCACGGATGGCGCCAGCAAGCAGTTGGTGATTTTTACGACCGGTACGTCAAGCCAGGGAAGGGTGAATCCCATCAACGGGCCGCCCATGATGACCATCTGGTCAGCGGAAGGGCAGAACCCGGCATCGTTAAGCAAATGACGAACGGGAGTGCCGAGCCGCGCCCAGACGTTACCCGGACGGCTTACCGCTTCACCCGTTAAGGTGACAACGCGTTCTGTGATCGGTTCGCCGTCAACCACGGCGCGTTTAACGGCATAAGCCGTACCGACGTTTTGCATCAGCACGCCAATATCAGAGGAGCGCCCGCCGTGGGGAACCTGTTTTCCCGTCAGTATTTGGGTGAGCTGTTTTGCGCCGCCGGAAGGGTATTTGGTTGGGATAACACGTAACGAAATATCGTGGGCGTCAGCCAGTACGGCGCGCAGCATGGAAATAGCCTGCGGTTTGTTATCTTCAATGCCGATTAATACCTCACGCGGTTGCAGAATATGCGCCAGGATGCGAATACCTTCCACAATCTGCGCGGCGCAGTCCTGCATCAAACGATCGTCCGCCGTAATGTAAGGTTCGCACTCTGCGGCATTGATAATAAGCGTGGTGATTTTATCGCCGCCGCCCTGCAATTTAACGCCGGTGGGAAACCCCGCGCCGCCAAGCCCGGCAACGCCATACTGATGAATGCGTTCAATGAGCGCTTCACGGCTGTGGGCGCGGTAATCAGACCAGCCCTCGCGTTCAATCCAGCGGTCCTCGCCGTCGGCATCAATGATGACGCTTAACTCCGCCAGCGCCGAAGGATGTGCCGTCGAGTGGGGGGCAATAGCGATAACCGTCCCGGAGGTGGGCGCGTGTACCGGCAGCATTCTCCCACGTCCACGGGTAAGCGCCTGGCCGCGTAGCACGCGATCGCCGACGCTAACGCACAGCTCGCCCTCAGCGCCAATGTGCTGTTTTAAAGGGATAACAAAGCGCGGCGCTAAAGGCACCTGGCGCAGCGGCGTGCCGTTTGACTGGGTCTTCATCTCGGGCGGATGAATACCACCGTCGAAATCCCAGATTTTATCTTTTCTGAAAGCGGAAAATAGTTTAAGCATGTTGTTCCACGGGAATGATGCGAACGGGAATGGTGTTCAAATCCCATTTCCAACTGTCGGGCGTCTCATTCACCGGACGTAATTCGATGCAGTGCGTCGGACACGGATCGACACACAGATTACAGCCAGTACAGAGATCGCTCATGACCGTGTGCATGGCGCGCGTTGCGCCAACGATGGCGTCAACCGGGCAGGCCTGAATGCATTTTGTGCAGCCAATGCAGTTATTTTCATCAATAACTGCCAGCATACGTACTGGCGCGGCCTGCTGTTCTTCACCATCGCATGGCTGCGGCTCTACGTTTAGCAGCTCTGCCATTTTCAGCATGACGGCTTCGCCGCCGGGCGCGCAACGATTGATTTTCTCGCCCTGGAGACCCACGGCTTCGGCGTAGGGGCGACAGCCGGGATAGCCGCACTGACCACACTGGCTCTGCGGCAAAATCGCATCGATTTTTTCAACAACCGGATCATCTTCAACCGCGAATCGGCGGGAGGCATAACCCAGAATGGCGCCGAACACCAGGCCCAGAAGGGTCAGGGCGCCAACGGCAATCCAGATAGTATTCATTACAACTTCACCAAACCACTAAAGCCCATAAAGGCCAAAGACATTAATCCTGCGGTAATCAATGCTATCGCGTTACCACGAAAAGGGGCGGGCACATCCGCCACGGCAAGGCGTTCGCGGATGGCGGCAAACAGAACCATCACTAATGAAAAACCGACGGCGGCGGAAAATCCGTACAGCGCCGACTGAAGAAAGTGATGACCGAGATTAATATTCAGTAACGCTACGCCCAGAACCGCACAGTTAGTGGTAATCAGTGGTAAGAAGATGCCTAACAAGCGGTATAACGCCGGGCTGGTTTTCCGTACAACCATTTCGGTAAATTGCACGACCACAGCAATGACGAGGATAAAGGCCAGCGTCCGCAGATAAATCAGATCCAGCGGAATAAGTATCCAGGTGTCGATAAGCCAGGCGCATATCGACGCCAGCGTCATGACAAAGGTCGTCGCGAGGCCCATCCCCATGGCGGTTTCCAGTTTTTTGGATACGCCCATAAAGGGACAAAGGCCCAGGAATTTGACCAGTACAAAGTTATTGACCAGTACAGTTCCGACAAAGAGCAGCAGGTAATCAGTCATGTTTCGGCCTGAAATAAAAAAGCCGCCTATTATCTGTCAAACTACCACAGGCGACAACAGGTTAACTGTAGGGTTATTACGGATTAACAAACGTTGTTTTAACGCGCGCTGAACGTTTGAGATAAGGCACAATGAGCGCCGTCGCCAACAGTGGGAAGAGTAACTGACGCACGGCAAAGGCATCTGAGACGGGCGAAAAGGCAAATGCTTTAACCGCCAGTAACACCGACACCAGCAGCCAGATAATGTAATGCTTCGGCACGCAGCGTCTGCGCTTGAAGAATGCGATCGTCAACCACAGGGTATAGTACCACATGGCGATAGCGGTAATAAATGAAATGCCCCATAGCAGTAAATTACCGGTTTCCTGTCCGCTAAGCGTCTTGAACGTTTGCGGTGTGGCAAGCGCCATAACGTAGAGTAATAACGCCAGCGAGGCGCTCAACAACGCGACTAACAGCCAGGCTAACGGGCCAAGAAGCCAGCCTCCAATTCGTTGTGGCGGTGTTGTAGTCATATCTTCTCCGGGGTTACGCGCGTTAACGGTCATGCCGCTCATTTTGGGGCAAATATTATAAGGTTTTTGATGTTAAACGCTACTTTCTTTATTGCACATAGCGCCAGACGGATTGCGGAACCTGACCTACATCAAACAGGCGTCCTCCGGAAACCAGTTCGGCACGGCGGTGATCTGCAGCGCGATACATATTAACAATATCCATGTCATCAGTAAGGGTATAGTTAAGGTGGTCGAACAGTTTTTCCAGACTTTCGAGCGAACTAATTTTGCGGAATTTTAATAGATAATCCTGAACAGTCATATAAAGTTGATCCATATTAAATATAATGCCAACGGAGTAGTCACTGATAAAAAATAAACAAAACCGCACCAGTGAGAGGTCAGGGGTGCAGGTAAAAAGGGAATATTCTTACCGGTAAAGAGTCAGGCGCCACATGGCGCCTGGGGCGAAAGGTTAACGCGCTTTCCTACAACAGGCAATAAACGTCAGACCAGATAGGACATATTTCGTTTTTTTTTGCCGGTTTTTGACTTTTCTTTGCACCCCCCGGGGCGCCGCTTACCGTACCACGCGAAAATGCCTTTACATTATCTGACGCTTACTTCTTCTGAACGGAAGCCGTGGGCTCTGGTGGTTGGTAATTGTCAAGATGGTTGGCAATACCTAAAAGAATGACTGAGATAACGAGAACTATCCACCCAGTTAATTCAATAAGACGATTCATTATTGACGACATTTGCTTTGATTTATCCATAAACACAGGGGGTAAATGTTACTTTCCTGGCGAACGGTCGGCAAGAGGGAGGGAAACGTTTTTAGCCTCTGTTCTGTAACAAGTTAATCATTTGATGCTACGTTGATGGTCAGGACGCTATTGCGGCTAATCGCACGATGGTGTGGAATAGCGATATCTAAAACCGGAGGCAGTGAGATGAATGACAAAATCCGCGTTGGGTTAATCGGTTATGGCTACGCCAGTAAAACCTTTCATGCGCCCTTAATTATGGGAACGCCAGGGCTAGAGCTTGCGGCGGTATCCAGCAGCGATGAAACAAAAGTGAAAGCAGACTGGCCGGCGGTTTCCGTGGTCTCTGAGCCCCGACATTTATTTAACGATCCGCATATCGACCTGATCGTGATCCCGACGCCCAACGATACCCATTTCCCGCTGGCGAAAGCTGCGCTGGAAGCCGGTAAGCATGTGGTGGTTGATAAACCCTTTACCGTGACACTGTCACAGGCGCGAGAATTGGATGCGCTTGCGCGGAGCACTGGTCGGGTACTTTCCGTCTTCCACAACCGACGCTGGGACAGCGATTTTTTGACGCTGAAGGCCTTGCTGGCGGATGGCGTGCTCGGCGAGGTGTCCTTGTTTGAATCCCACTTTGATCGCTTCCGTCCCCAGGTGCGCGACCGCTGGCGCGAGCAAGGCGGGCCAGGAAGTGGTATCTGGTACGATCTGGCGCCGCACTTGTTGGATCAGGCCATTCAACTTTTTGGCCTGCCGGTCAGCATGACGGTGGATTTAGCGCAGCTGCGTCCGGGTGCGCAATCTACAGATTATTTCCACGCGATTTTATCCTACCCCCAGCGCCGCGTGATTTTGCACGGTACGATGCTGGCCGCGGCGGAATCCGCGCGATACATCGTTCATGGTTCGCGCGGTAGCTATGTAAAATATGGCCTCGATCCCCAGGAAGAACGGTTAAAAAACGGCGAGCGTTTACCGCAGGAAGACTGGGGATATGACATGCGTGACGGCGTATTGACCCTGGTTGAGGGAGAGAAGCGCAAAGAAGAGAACTGGCTTACGTTGCCGGGTAACTATCCGGCATATTATGCCGCCATCCGCGATGCGTTAAACGGTAATGGTGAAAATCCCGTGCCGGCAAGCCAGGCGATTCAAATTATGGAGTTGATTGAACTGGGCATGGAATCGGCAAAACATCGCGCGACGCTGTGTCTTGCCTGAGATGTCGCATTTCTCCGCCTGGGATAGCATTAAACCGCAGGCGGAGAGAGGGCGTTAGCATCAATAAAGCAATTTTACGCCGCGGCCACTTTTTCGCGCAGCGCACGTTTTTCGTCATCGCTCAGAAAGGCGATTTCCAGACCGTTAATCTGCGCCTGGCGAATCTGTTCGCGGCTCAATCCTGCCGCTGGCGCGGCGACGTGATATTCATGGATAATATCTACGCCCTGAACAGCCGGATCGTCCGTATTAAGACTGGCGAGAACGCCATGTTCAAGGAAGGTTTTGAGCGGATGATCTGCCAGCGATGCGACGGTACTGGTCTGAATATTCGAGGTCAGACAGGATTCAATACCGATACGCTGCTGTGCAAGAAAATCCATTAACGCGCGATCTTCGACAGCTTTTACGCCATGTCCGATACGTTCGGCCCCCAGTTCGCGAATCGCCTGCCAGATACTTTCCGGCCCTGCGGCTTCGCCAGCGTGAACGGTAATATGCCAGCCCGCATCGCGCGCCCGATTAAAGTGCGACAAAAACAGACTGCCGGGAAAGCCCAGCTCATCACCGGCTAAATCCAGCGCGGTGATTTTCTCTCTGTGCGCCAACAGCGCATCAAGCTCCTGTAAACATGCCGCCTCGCCGAAGGTACGGCTCATAATGCCAATGAGTCGCGCCTCGACGCCAAACGTGTTACAGCCGTCGCGTACTCCGTCGATAACGGCTTCAACCACGCCTGCGATCGGTAACTGATGCGCCATCGCCATATAGCCGGGCGAAAAGCGAAGCTCGACGTAATGCAGGCCGTTACGTGCGGCATCTTCAATATTTTCAAAGGCCACACGGCGGCAGGCGTCAAGCGATGCCAGGACTTTTACCCCCCAATCGAGCTTCGTGAGAAAGCTTACTAAATCGGGTTCGGTTGAGGTGACCTGGACATGCGGAATCAGCGTTTCCAGCGTTTGGGCGGGAAGGGCGATGTTGAACTGCCGACCAAGATCCAGAATTGTTTGGGCGCGAATGTTGCCATCAAGGTGGCGGTGGATGTCAGTCAAAGGAAGCGTAATATCAATCATGGGCGCACTCAATTTTTAATAAAAGTGCGCACCATTATACTACAGATTGATAATGCTCTGGAAATTTTGCAAAAACGGAGCCATTACGTTGCAACTTCGCGAGAGCGCGGGAGAAATTTTGTATCATTCTCTTTAACGCGCCCCGGTTAGCTCACGGGGGGCTCTGTTATCGCATCTTAGGATAAAGGGTCAACACCCCGCTTGTAGACGGTATCAGCGAACGGTGCGGATAGCGTTAATCAATCCGTTGACGCCTTTTTCAAGTTTCAGGCGAGGGCATCCGGCATTCAGACGCACAAATCCCCGGCCTTCTGTGCCATAGGTATCGCCGGGCATAATGGCGACTTTCTCCTGATGAATGAGCGTGTGCTGTAATTTTTGATCGTCAATGCCGAGTGGACGGAGATCAATCCAGGCCAGATAGGTCGATGGCGGCGCTTGCCAGTTCAACGTCGGAAAGGCGCCATTCAGCGCCTGCTCAATATAGCGCATATTAGCCGCCAGCGAGGCGCGTAACGCATCCAGCCACGGCGCGCCGTGCTGATACGCGGCAATATGCGCCGTGAGTGAGAGCACCGCTGGCGAAGAGAGGCCGTCGCGCCCTTTTAAGGCGGCCAGGTAGCGTTCACGGCTTTCACTATTTTCAATGATTCCATAAGCGCCGGTTAATGCCGGAATGTTGAAGCTTTTCGAGCCGGAGGAGAGCAGCGCCCAGTCTCCGCGCGCGACATTGCTCCAGGGAATATGCGGCTGGTTTCCCCATACCATATCCATGTGAATTTCATCGGAAATCACCCGTACGCCATGGCGCTCGCACAGCGTTGACATCGTTTCCAGCTCGTCACGCGTCCACACTTTACCGGTGGGATTTTGCGGACTGCACAGCAGCAGGATTTTGCTTTCCGGACGCGCCAGCGCCGCCTCCAGTTTGGCCATATCGCAATACCAGGCGTTGCCTTCTTTCTCCAGCGGGACGGGAGTGACGATGCGATGGTTGCCTTCAATCGCTTTATAAAAAGCATCGTAAGCGGGGGTATGAACTACCACGCCATCGCCTTCGTCGGACCACTGGCGGATAAGCTCGGACGCCATATAGATAACGGAGGGGCCGTATACGAGGGAGTGGGCATCTATCGTGGTCTGATGGCGTGTCGCAAACCAGTGGGTAATTGCCCCTAAAAACGCCTCATTTTTCCAGCGGCTATAGCCCAGCACACCGTGGGAAAGGCGCTGGTTTAGCGCCTCCAGGATACACGGCGCGGTGGCAAAATCCATATCCGAGATCGTAAAGGGGAGCAGATCGGCTTCGCCAAAACGATCGGCGACATAATCCCACTGCGTACACCATGTCCCGCGACGGTCAACTTCCTGTGAAAAATCGAACATATCTCTTCCTTATGCCTGAACGGTATTCATCAGACCAACCATTTCATCTTTTACCGACTGAACCTGCGGGCCGATAACCACCTGCAAATTATGCTGATTGAGCTGTACGACGCCTATCGCACGATTGTCCTTCAATGCCTGGACATCGACAAGCGACATATCTTTCACGGACAGACGTAGGCGGGTGATGCAGTTGTCCAGACTCACGATGTTTTCCGTGCCGCCTAATGCCGCCAGGATAGCAGGCACGTTGTAGCCGGATTTTCCTGGCGCGCCAGCGATCGCTTTTTCAATGCTGGTGGCGATCTCCGCTTCGCGCCCCGGTGTTTTGAGGTTAAAGCGTGTAATGGCGAAGCGGAAAATGAGGTAGTAAACCGCAAACCAAATCGCCGCCACTACCGGTACCAGATACCATTTTGTTGACAGACCATGCAGGATGCCAAACACCACAAAGTCAATAATATTGCCATCCGTATTGCCGATAGTGACGCCGAGAATAGCCATGATGGTAAAGCCCAGCCCGGTCAGCAGAGCATGAATAACGTACAGCACCGGCGCTACGAACAGGAACAGGAATTCCAGCGGCTCCGTTGTACCGCCGACAACGCAGGCGATTAAACCGGAAATCAATAATCCTTTAATTTTAGGGCGGTTTTCTGGACGGGCACAGTGGTACATTGCCAGCGCGGCGCCCGGCAACCCACCGAGAAACGCTGGCATTTTGCCTTGCGATAAGAAGCGAGTGGCGCTTTCAGAGAAGCCGTGCGTCGTTGGGCAACTGAGTTGGGCCTGGAAAATAGTCAATGCGCCGCTCACGGTATGCCCGCATACCTCTTGCGTACCGCCCGCCTCGGTGAAGCGAATCAGCGCTACCAGAATATGGTGCAGACCAAAAGGCAACAGCAGGCGCTCGCCGGTGCCGAAAATCATCGGTCCAAAGTCGCCGGCGCTATTGATGATATGACCCAGTCCACTAATTCCCATCGCAAAAACCGGCCAGACGAGCGGGATAACCAGGCCGACGAGCCCCATCACAACGGCGGAAACGATAGGTACAAAACGCGTACCGCCGAAAAAAGCCAGCGCATCCGGCAAACGAATGGTATGAAACCGTTCATGCAGCATCCAGACAATAATACCAGCGATAACGGCGCCGAGGATGCCGGTATCGATAGAGGGGATGCCCAGAATATTTTGTACGTTATTGGCTTTCAGCACCGCCGCATCGGTGGTCGGCAGAATGCCTTTTGCCGTGAGCCAGAAGTTGACTGCAAGGTTCATGACCGCATAACCGACAAACCCGGCAAACGCGGCGACGCCTTTGTTTTCCCGCGCCAGACCGAGCGGAATCGCGATACAAAACATCACCGGCAGGAAGCTAAAGGCAAAAGAACCTACTTTACTCATCCAGGTGAAGATAGCCTGTAGCAAGGGATTACCCAGCACGGGGAGCAGGGTGATAACGTCGTGGCTACTGAGCGAGCTGCCGATACCGAGCATAATGCCGCAGAACGAGAGCAAGGCGACGGGCAACATAAACGTTTTGCCCAGTTGCTGGAAAAATTCCCATAGCGTTATTTTTGGCGTGGTTTTCGTCGTCATCTAACGACTCCTTGTTAATAAAGGCCGGTGTCAGGTTATGATGGCGAAAAGATAAAACGTTTTATCAAATTTTAGTGCGGCATTAATCACATTACTGACCGATAATAACGCGTATAAAGATAACGAATAGGTAAAACGTTTTATCTGTCAGGTTCTGGAGCGATTTGTTGACATGGCTATCGCCAAAAAAATCACTATCCACGATGTTGCGCTGGCGGCTGGCGTGTCGGTGAGCACCGTTTCCTTAGTGCTGAGCGGCAAGGGGCGAATATCGGCCGCGACCGGCGAGCGCGTGAACGCGGCAATTGAACAACTGGGTTTTGTGCGTAACCGCCAGGCGTCCGCGCTGCGTGGCGGGCAAAGCGGCGTTATCGGTTTGATCGTGCGTGATTTATCGGCACCCTTTTATGCCGAATTGACCGCCGGGTTAACGGAAGCGCTGGAAGCGCAAGGCCGTATGGTTTTTCTCCTGCACGGGGGGAAAGATGGCGAACAGCTAAATCAGCGTTTTACCATGTTGCTCAATCAGGGTGTGGATGGCATGGTGATCGCCGGTGCGGCGGGCAGTAGCGAAGCGCTGAGAGCGCAGGCCGACGCACAAGGAATTCCGGTCGTGTTTGCGTCACGCGCCAGCTATCTTGATGATGCCGATACCGTTCGGCCTGACAACATGCAGGCGGCGCAGCTCCTGACGGAGTACCTTATTCGTCAGGGCCATCAGCGCATCGCCTGGCTGGGTGGACAAAGCGCATCTTTAACCCGCGCGGAGCGCGTGGGCGGCTATTGCGCGACGTTGTTAAAATACGGTCTACCGTTTCACAGCGAGTGGGTCGTGGAATGCGCTTCCAGTCAGAAGCAGGCAGCAGAAAGCATTACCGCGCTGTTGCGATACAATCCGACCATTAGCGCTGTCGTTTGTTACAACGAAACCATTGCGATGGGGGCGTGGTTTGGCCTGCTGAGAGCCGGACGACAGAGTGGCGAGAGCGGTGTCGATCGTTATTTCGAGCAGCAGGTGTCGCTGGCGGCGTTTGCTGATGTGGCGGAGAACGCCCTCGACGACCTGCCGATTATCTGGGCCAGTACGCCGGCGCGAGAAATAGGCTATACCCTGGCCGAACGAATATTGCAGCGTATTGCTCACGACGAGCACCATGTGCGGAGTCAAACGATAGCCGCTCGCCTGGTAACGCAAAAGTAGAGGCTGCGCGTCGTTCGGCGCAGACCGGGTGCAGCGTCGCGGCACCCGGCAAGGCGATTACTGTTGAGGCAGCGCCGGAACGTCCGGAACGGAAAGCGCCGGCATCCCAAACAGGCCGACAAAGTCTTCCAACGGCATTTTTTGTCCGTTGAGCGTGATCTGGCCATTGGCGTACTGCAAACTGGAGGCGATAGTATTATCCTTCAGCGTTGTCAGTCGGAACATCTGACCCATTGCGGACAGCCCCTGCACCTGCTGTTTTGCCAGTTTTTCCGCATCATCCTGCTGATAGCCTTCCAGTTTTGCTATCTGCGTCATAAATTCGACCGCCATGTCCATCGGAATTGCCAGTTTCGCATCCAGCGATTTCACGGAGCGGTCGACTTCCTGCGCCAGCGTTTGCGGTTGTGCCGTTGTGGTTGCCGGATCTTTGAGGAACAGCGACAGATTCAGCGTGGTTTCCCCTTTGGCGTTTTTCCAGCTAAGCGGCGCCAGGGTCAGTACCGGATCGCCTTTTAACAGCACGGGGAGAGCGCTAAAGAACGCTTCAGTGACTTTTTGCTGATAAAGCTCAGGATTCTGCGCCACGTCCGGCTGATTCAACAGCGCCTGCGTTTGCGCATGATATTGCTGACTAAACTGGTGCCAGGCTTCGCCGTCGATTTGACCGACTTTCAGCGTTAATTTACCGCTGCCCAAATCCTGATTCTGCACTTTCAGGCTGTTAAGCGAGTAATCCAACTGGCTGTTAATGGTTTTTCCGTCGTTGACGAGATCGGACTTGCCGGCAATTTCCATCCCTTCCAGCACCGCCATCTCTTTACCCTCAATGGCGATGGACAGTTTATCCAGCGTTAACTTTTGGTCGCCTACACGCTCGCCAAAGCTTGCCAGCTTACTGGTACCGTCTGTTTTCAAATTATTAAAGGTGAGTTGGACCTTCTGATTATATTCGTTAACGGCATCGACCAGGCCGCTCTGCGCTTCGCCCGACAGCGAAACCACATTACCGTCTTTATCGGCGTTAAGCTGGAACTCGCCGCCGCTAAAGGCGACCTTTTCACCGGCATTCTCGTAGTTTAACGGCTTGAGAGAGATATCGGAGCGGGTATCGCCGCCATAACCAATGCGGGTATTGATAACAAAGGGCGTGTCGCCTTTCGCGATATCAAAGAGGGGTTTTGCCGCATCGTTATTCACCAGGGTGGTTTTTACCGACGCCATAGAAGGGATCAGATTGAGCGTTTTGAGCTGGGCGAGCGGGAAGGGACCATGTGAAACGGACTCGTCCAGCACAATGCTTTGCCCGGGTTTCAACCAGGTAGTGTCTGCGCCGGCAACCGGTTTGACAACCAGTTGCAGATGGCTACTGAACACGCCACGCTGGTAGTTTTGATAACTTAATTCGACACCGGCCTCCGGCGCAGTACGCTTGAGCTGTTCATTGGCCTGAGTCACCATTTCTGAAAGATGGTTCTCCAGCTTTTTCCCCGTATACCAGGCGCCGCCTGTCCAGACGATGCCAAGTGCAATTACTACACCTGCAGCTACCAGTGTTTTTTTCATATCAATTGTCCATAAAAATGAAACCAGGCGGATTAAACCGCCTGGAGGAGTTTTACGTCTGTTATAAGCTTAGCAAGAGTTGTTAAAAAATTCAGTACGTTGCTACAGCTTGTTATAAACACGCGCTAAACGGCCTGTGCCGCTGGCGTTAACCGGAGACTCATCCGCGCCGATAAAGGCAGATTCACCCGGCTTCAGTACCAGACGCTGTTCATCTTTACGTAACACCGCCTCACCCTCAACGCAGAACAGAATCGCGGCGCTGTGTTGGCCGATGCTCGTCTCCTGAAGCGCCAGGTCGTGCAGTGAAAAAGCAAAATCGTCAACCGGAATTGGGAAGTCCAGCTCCGCGCCGCTTTTTACCGGGGCAGTCAGCAACTCGCTGGCAGGCTTAGGTTCGAACTTCACGTTCGCGACCAGCTCAGGGATGTCGATATATTTTGGCGTAAGGCCAGCGCGCAGAACGTTATCGGAGTTCGCCATGACTTCCAGCGCAACGCCCTGCAGATAAGCGTGAGGCGTTTCGGCAAACAGGAACATCGCTTCGCCGGGATTCAGTTTGACCACATTCAGCAACAAAGGAGAGAAAAGCCCGCTGTCGTCAGGATAATACTCTGAAATCACGCGGATCGTTTGCCACGGTTCGCCTTGCTGGCTGTTAAGCGCCGCTTTGAGTACGGCTAACGCGCGGGATTTTTCTTCGCCTTGCATATTCAACAGGCTGGCGAAAAGCTGGCTCAGACGTTCAGCGTTTGGCGCCTGCAAAAAGTGGGCGATAGCGGAATGCGCGCCGGCGACAGGTTGCAGTAAAGAGACAATGTCAGAAAATTCGCGGAACGCGTTCATCGCCAGAAAAGGCGTCAGGGCAAAAACCAGCTCTGGTTTATGGTTAGGATCTTTATAGTTCCGCTCTGCGGCATCCATGGGGATACCCGCCGCATTTTCTTTCGCGAAACCGATTTCGGAGTTGCGTTTATTCGGGTGTACCTGAATAGAGAGCGGCTGCGCGGCGCACAGTACTTTAAACAGAAACGGCAGTTCGCCGAAACGGTTGGCTACCGCTTCGCCCAGCATGGCGGTTTTATTCTTTTCGATGGCGTCACGCAGGGAGACGGTTTCGCCGTTGGCGGTGGTGATTCGCGAGCTGCTTTTGGGATGCGCGCCCATCCAGAGTTCAGCCATTGGCTGCTGCTGCGGATTGGCGATGCCATAAAGTTCCGTTAACGCAGTTTTACTTCCCCAGGCATAGTTTTGCACTGAGTTAATGAGTTTTTGCATTATCAAGCCCTGTTTCAATGTGGAGATCAATGGGAGGTATTAAACCAAGAAACCCGCATGAAGTAACCTCCGGGCGTAAAAAGTCGTACTTGTCTCAGTTTTTGTTAAAAAATTGTGTAGGATAGTGTTACTCGCTTTGAGTCGGGCAATGGAACACCTGCCCAGAGAATAACCATACCGAGCGGTAAGTGAGAGCACAATGTCAAACAAACCCTTCTTTTATCAAGACCCTTTTCCCCTCAAAAAGGACGATACCGAGTACTACTTGTTGACCAGCGAACATGTTTCCGTCGCCGAATTTGAAGGACAAGAGATCCTGAAAGTCGCGCCGGAAGCGCTAACGCTGTTGGCGCGTCAGGCCTTCCACGATGCGTCTTTTATGCTACGTCCCGCGCATCAGCAGCAGGTGGCGGATATTCTGCGCGATCCGCAGGCCAGTGAAAACGACAAATATGTCGCGCTGCAATTCCTGCGAAACTCCGATATCGCGGCCAAGGGCGTGTTGCCCACCTGCCAGGATACCGGTACGGCCATTATTGTCGGCAAAAAAGGCCAACGCGTCTGGACTGGCGGAGGTGATGAAGCGGCGCTGGCTCGCGGCGTATATAACACCTATATCGAAGATAACCTGCGCTATTCGCAAAACGCGGCGCTGGATATGTACAAAGAGGTCAATACCGGTACTAACCTGCCGGCGCAGATCGATCTCTACAGCGTCGATGGCGATGAATATAAATTCCTCTGTATCGCTAAAGGCGGCGGATCGGCGAATAAAACCTACCTCTATCAGGAGACAAAAGCGCTTCTGACGCCGGGTAAGCTCAAAAATTATCTCGTTGATAAAATGCGTACGCTGGGTACCGCCGCCTGTCCGCCGTATCACATTGCGTTTGTCATTGGCGGCACCTCGGCGGAAGCGAACCTGAAGACCGTTAAGCTGGCCTCGGCAAAATACTATGATGCGCTACCGACCGAAGGCAATGAACACGGGCAGGCCTTCCGCGATATTGAACTGGAAAAAGAATTGTTGCTTGAGGCGCAAAATCTTGGCTTAGGCGCGCAGTTCGGCGGCAAATATTTCGCTCACGATATTCGTGTCATCCGATTGCCGCGTCACGGGGCATCGTGTCCGGTAGGTATGGGCGTATCCTGCTCCGCAGATCGAAACATTAAAGCGAAGATCAACCGGGAAGGGATCTGGATCGAGAAGCTGGAGCGCAATCCCGGTAAATATATTCCAGAGGCGCTGCGCCAGGCGGGAGAGGGCGAGGCGGTGCGCGTTGATCTTAACCGTCCCATGAGCGAGATACTGCAACAACTGTCGCAGTATCCGGTATCAACGCGCCTGTCGCTGAACGGCACGATTATTGTGGGCCGCGACATCGCGCACGCTAAACTGAAAGAACGGATGGACAGAGGCGAAGGTTTGCCGCAGTACATCAAAGATCATCCTATCTATTATGCGGGGCCGGCAAAAACGCCGGAAGGGTACGCCTCCGGGTCGCTTGGGCCGACTACCGCAGGACGGATGGACTCTTATGTTGATCAGCTCCAGTCGCAGGGCGGCAGTATGATCATGCTGGCGAAAGGCAACCGCAGCCAGCAGGTGACCGATGCCTGTAAGAAACATGGCGGCTTCTACCTGGGCAGTATCGGCGGCCCCGCAGCCGTTCTGGCGCAGGGTAGTATCAAGCGCCTGGAGTGCGTGGAATATCCTGAACTGGGTATGGAGGCTATCTGGAAAATTGAAGTGGAGGATTTTCCGGCCTTCATTCTGGTGGATGATAAAGGCAACGATTTCTTCCAGCAGATTCAGTCATCGCAGTGCGCGCGCTGCGTTAAGTAATGTCGCCGCCCTGCGGGGCGGTAACATGATTCGCTATTTTGCCGGAGAACGGCGCAAGCGCCTTATCCGGTCTACACCGTTGTGTTGTTATCGTTAATACTCATAAGACCGCAAACATGTGAGCAATATCGACACATGATCTCATCAACTTGAGTAAGGAGCAGGTAATGGTAACGGTACGCCGCGAGAAAGATTCAATGGGCGCGATTGAAGTCCCGGCAGATAAACTGTGGGGGGCGCAGACTCAACGTTCGCTGGAGCATTTTCGGATTTCCACGGAGAAAATGCCCGTCTCGCTCATTCACGCTCTGGCGTTGACCAAGCGCGCCGCTGCGAAGGTCAACCAGGACTTAGGGTTGTTGGCGGCGGAAAAAGCCAGCGCGATTATCCAGGCGGCTGATGAAGTGCTGGCGGGAAAACATGCTGATGAGTTTCCGCTGGCGATTTGGCAGACCGGGTCCGGTACGCAAAGCAACATGAATATGAATGAGGTGTTAGCGAACCGCGCCAGTGAAATTTTGGGCGGCGTTCGCGGTATGGAGCGCAAGGTGCATCCCAATGATGACGTCAATAAGAGTCAAAGCTCAAACGATGTGTTCCCAACCGCCATGCACGTGGCGGCGTTACTGGCGTTACGCGAACACCTCATCCCGCAATTATCCGCATTAACGGATACGCTTCGCGATAAATCCCACGCTTTCGCCGATATTGTCAAAATTGGCCGTACTCACCTGCAGGACGCGACGCCGCTCACCTTAGGCCAGGAGATTTCCGGTTGGGTAGCCATGCTGGAACATAACCTCAGGCACATTGAGCACAGTTTACCGCACGTCGCGGAACTGGCGCTCGGCGGAACCGCAGTAGGGACAGGGCTTAATACCCACCCGGAATATGCCCGGCGCGTGGCCGAGGAACTGGCGACGATTACCGCGGCGCCGTTTGTTACCGCCCCGAATAAATTCGAAGCGCTGGCGACCTGTGACGCGTTGGTACAGGCGCATGGCGCATTAAAAGGGCTGGCGGCCTCGCTGATGAAAATCGCCAACGATGTTCGCTGGCTGGCATCCGGCCCGCGCTGCGGCATTGGCGAGATTGCTATCCCTGAGAATGAGCCGGGCAGTTCCATTATGCCTGGTAAAGTGAACCCGACCCAGTGTGAAGCGGTAACGATGCTATGTTGCCAGGTGATGGGTAACGATGTGGCCATCAATATGGGGGGCGCATCGGGCAACTTTGAGCTCAACGTCTATCGTCCGATGGTTATTCATAATTTTCTGCAAACGGTGCGCCTGCTGGCCGATGGCATGGCGAGTTTCAATCAACACTGTGCATCAGGAATCGAGCCAAACCGCGAGCGTATTACGCAGTTGCTGAATGAGTCGCTGATGCTGGTCACTGCGCTGAATACGCACATCGGTTACGATAAAGCGGCGGAGATTGCGAAGAAGGCGCATAAAGAAGGGCTGACGCTCAAAGCCTCAGCCGTGGCATTAGGATATCTTAGCGATGAGGAGTTCGACGCCTGGGTACGTCCGGAATTGATGGTTGGCAGTATGACGCCGGGACGTTAATCCGCCACATACAGGTGCAGTCGCGGAATAATCAGTCGCAGCGGCTGCGCCTGTGGTTTAAAACGGTGCTGAATATTATCGGCGTCATAGTCTTCCAGCCCGCCAATATCCGGCACGCCAGCGCCGTTGTCCGTGTTGATTAATGCGATAATCGGCGTGGGGCAGGCGTGTTGCACCTGTTTCTGCTGGCCTTTATACCAGATGCGGGCGATCGGCTGTACTTTAACCGGACGCTTAATCTTGAGTCGGGCCTGCTGCGGTAAGGCAGCGATATCCTGATATTCCCGTTCCAGCTTGAATTGCCATTGTTCGCGCGTCCACGGCGGGACGCTGCGCGGCGACGCGAGGCTTTTTTTCAACTGGCTCAGAACCTCATCCCGGCTTAAATTTTTAATAATATGTTTATTTGCCCAGCCGAAACGTATGGTGGCGGGGTTATTGATAAGCGTCAGCGTGCGGTAAGCGTTCAGCGTAATTAAGCCGGGTAGATGCCGATGCACCCACTCAAAACGTGCCGCTGAGGGAAGACCGGACTCTACCGTAACCATCTGCTCGAAGGTGGTTTTCAACTGGTTAATGCGCTGTACCTGATTTTCCAGATCTAACTGTATCGCATTATCCACTTGATAGCATAAGACGCCAGGCAGGCGGACGGCGGCTTTACTGCTGCGGTTTTCGGACTGCTGTTGAATAAACAAATGGCGATAGTGATGTAGCGCCAGCGCTTCGGCCTCTTTCCCCAGATATTGCGTTACCTCGATAGTATCCAGCGGCGCATGTTCCGCCTCTTTGGTCACCTGCGGCAGTGAAAAGACACGGGCGATAAGTAGCGAATGCTGCTGTAGATTATCCGTCAGCGCCGCCAGGTGTTGTTCTATCTGGCGAAAAGTGCCATTCAGGCGTTCAACGAGATCGTAGCGGGACATGGTATCATTCACTTTAGTTACAACATACTATCTGTATAGCACAGTTCCCGCCGCTCAACCAGCGTGCAAAATGCGTCAGGCAGCGGTCATGTCGGGCATCGCGTGCCAGACCGGCCAGCGAAAGCTAAATTTTGCGCCGCCCAGTTCGCTCTCGTCACAGACGACGCTACCGCCCATCGCCAGGGCGATAGAGTGTACGATGGCGAGTCCAAGCCCGCAGCCGCCTGTCGCCCGGTCTCTACTGGGGTCGAGTCTGACAAAAGGTTCAAATATGCGCTCACGCGCATCCGCTTCAATGCCGGGGCCATCATCTTCGACTATCAATGTTGCCTGACTGCCGTCGAGTAACAGACTGACCTGAACGGTGGTACGACTGTAGCGCAACGCATTATTCAGCAGGTTATCCAGCACTCGCGACATTAACCGCATATCAAGCGCGCCATAATCGCCGATTACAGATGTGAGAAGGTTTACGGCACGTTCCGGGGTCACGCTCTGCACATCCTGCAAATGCGCGAGCAACCAGGCGGGGAGGTCGGGTTCGGTCAACATCAGTTCATTTTGTGGTCGGTCAAGGCGCGCATAGGTGAGCAGTTCTTCAATCAGCGCTTCCAGTTGACCAATATCGCGATTGAGCGCCTGTGATTCCGGCAGTGTCAGATTTTCACTCATTTCAAGCCGATAGCGTAAACGTACCAGCGGCGTGCGAAGTTCGTGGGCGATACCGTCAATCAGCTGTTTTTTACTGGCGATCAGAGCATTAATATTATCCGCCATCTGGTTGAACGCGACGCCCAGACGTTCGAAACTGGAGCCATTATCGAAGTGCAGGCGTTCAGTCAAATGACCCTCGCCAAAGCGCTGCGCGGCGGATTCGAGCCTGAGCATTTCTTGCCAGTGCGGGCGCATCCAGATAAACACAGGAAAGGCGAGAGAAAAGGCAATGAGCGCCATTAAGGCGATATCCAGCAGTCGCATTTGATGCAGGAAATAGAGATAGGGAACCGGGCCAACCGCCAGGACGTAATGGCTGCGCGGGATACGTTGAATAAAGGTGTATTGATCGTCAAGCGCGACAATATCGCCTTCACGCAGTCGCTGCGTGGTGGCGGCATCAAGCTTATAGTGATTTAACGGTTCAACGCGTAAATCGAAAGAGAGGTTCAGGTCCATCTCTTTTAACGTTTTCCCCCATTCACGCGGCGGGATTTCCCGCAGTTCGCTGCGCATCAGATAGAGCGAACTTTTCATCAGATCGTCGAGCGATTGCCTGCCCGCGCGTTCGGCGGTGAATTTGTACACCAGTCCGACCAATAAGGTCATGACCAGAAAACAGACGAACAGCAAAAGGTAAAACTGCACAAACAGCTTTTTCATCAACGCCCACCGGATCTTAATACATTAGCTCTATCGCGCGCTGACGGAAAAGATTTCCCGTCAGCGCCGCTGGTGGGTTATAAAAGCAGGCTTTGCGTCAACTGACAACCTCATTGTCCGGCGTTAAGGTCCGGACTTTCGTGAACAATGCGTCCATCGACAAGCGTCAAAACAGCGCGAATGGTATCAATTCTGTCTTCCGGCATCGTCATAAATGGCTGATTGAGTACCGCCTGATCGGCCTGTTTTCCGACGCTAAGCTGGCCCCGGTGTTGTTCGGCAAAGGCGAGCCAGGCGGCATGACGTGTATATAACGCTAGCGCTTCCAGACGCGTGAGCCGCTCGCTGGCGGGTTTACGCACGGAACCGCCTGACGCTATACCGGTGATATGATATTCGATAGCGTGCCAGACACCGGCAATGCCAATACGCGTCGAATCGGTGCCGCCAGCTACGACAAGCCCTTTATCCAGCGCCAGTCGAACCGGCGGCGAATTGTCCGTCGCGCCGGGTGGATTGGCGTCACGGATGGCAAGCCCCTCAAAGTAAGGCCCCATTTGCACAGTGTATGCCAGACCCAGCTTACGCATTCGCTCAAGCGTCTGTGGCGAACCGGTATTCAGGTGCGCAATAGACCAGCGGAGAGGGCGCAGATCGTACTGCTGCGCTACCTGCTCAAAAATCGTCAATATCGCGTCGGCGCTGTCATCGGTATAGGCGTGGATCTCAAGCGGTATTCCCCGTTTTGCCGCAAACGTCGCGACCTGGCGAAGCGCGGTTTTGTCCTGCTCTGAGGAAGAAAATCCTGGGGCCATCCGCACGCCGTCATTCATTCCGGCCACCAGGCTTTCCCCCAGGCCAAGAAAAGCCAGTTGCCCGTCATCGGCACGCGCCGGGCGGAAGGCCATCAGGTTGCTGAACCACTGCGCTTCATGACCTTTCGCTTCCGGCTGTACCGGAATGCGATACCCCACGCGCAGCGGTAAATCCCCCTGGTTTCGCATTGCAAATAAAGGCTCATAAGCGGCGGCAGGCCCGGCAGAGGGGTCAATGATGCCGGTCACGCCGCGAGCGTTCATATCAGCGAAAAATTGTCGCAGACCGCTCTCGCGATCGGCGTTACTACTTATGCTGGCAAAAAGCTGGTTAAACGCGGCGATGTCACCAAATAATTTCCCCGTGGCGCTACCTTTTGCGTCGCGCTCTACGCGGATTCCCGCTAAATCAGGAGGAGGGGTGTCGTTAAGGCCAAGTACGTCTATACCGCGCTGATTCACTAACGCATAGTCGTAAAGATACTGAATATAAGCCGGATGATCGGGAAGGGCGTGACTCAGTTCGGCTACCGTCGGCGCCCGGTTTTCTGCAAATTGTGCCGGTATCCACGATCCCACTACGGCTACCCATTGATCGTGGGGACGACGGTTAGCGTCGGCGCGTAATTTATCCAGCGCGTCTTTAAGCGAAGGGCTGTTGTACCAGTAGGTTTCGAATGTCCAGGTTTGTCCGCCGCGAATGGCGTGGATGTGGGTATCGGTCAGGCCGGGTATCACGGTTTTACCCTGTAAATCGATGGTACGGGTATGGTCGCCGCGCCATTCATCTGTCGCCGTATCATCGCCAATCGCCACAATCCGCGAGCCGGAAATCGCCAGCGCGCTGGCCTGCGGCTGGGCATCATTCAGAGTGATGATATTACCGTTATGCAAAATAATATCCGCTGCCGGGCGGGCGGCGGTGGCTGCGCCTGTGGCCGTGAGCAGAAAGAGAAGCGCGGTTCTGGAAAGCAGAGACGGGACGAGACTGATCATTAGCATGTTCCTTTTGTCGGGCGATAAGCAAACCATAGAGAGCGAACAAGAATCGTTCAATCCGTACCCAGGGAACAGTGCGTTCTGTTTTTAGAACGGTGGTGATGAAAAAAGAAAAGCCCGCCGAAACGGCGGGCTTGAGAAGAATTAATGAATAATTAGAACTGGTAAACCATACCCAGCGCGACAACGTCATCGGTATTAATGCCGTTATCTGCATAGAAGTTATCGTCGTCATCCAGCAGGTTGATTTTATAATCAACATAGGTGGAGAAGTTTTTGTTGAAATAGTAGGTAGCACCTACATCAGCATATTTAACCAAATCTTTGTCATCATTTACGCCGTTATTGACAAGGTCTTTACCTTTAGACATCAGGAAGGAAACTGCCGGACGTAAACCGAAATCAAATTGGTACTGCGCAGTAACTTCAAAGTTTTGTGTTTTATTAGCCACACCACCATGAGCATAAGAATCCAAAGAGCCATATGGCGTCATATTCCGGGTTTCAGAATACATAGTGGCTAAATAGATGTTGTTGGCATCATATTTCAAGCCAGCAGTCCATGCATCTGCTTTATCGCCTTTTGCATACTGTTCGCCACGCGAAACCTGATCGTTTGTACGGTCAGATGTTGTGTAAGCAGCACCTGCGCTAAAGCCCATGCCAAAATCGTAAGTGGTAGAAATACCAAAACCATCTCCGTTTTCTCTACGGAAATCGTCATCATCAGTACGGTTATTTGTACCTTCATTACCGTTACCGCTATTTTCATTATTGCCCTGGTATTGTAGAGCAAAACTCAGACCGTCTACCAGACCGAAGAAATCAGTGTTACGGTAGGTGGCCACGCCGTTAGCACGACCGGTCATGTAGTTGTCTGCGTAAGTATAGGAGTCGCCGCCGAACTCAGGCAGCATATCGGTCCAGCCTTCCACGTCGTACAGGACGCCGTAGTTACGACCATAGTCGAATGAGCCGTAGTCGCCGAATTTCAGGCCGGCGAATGCCAGACGAGTCCAGGAATTAGCGCCTTCGCCTTCGGTAGTGTTAGCCTGAACGTTATATTCCCACTGGCCGTAACCGGTCAGTTGGTCGTTAATCTGCGTTTCGCCTTTAAAACCGAAACGAACATAGGTTTGGTCGCCGTCAGAGCCACTATTGTCAGAGAAATAGTGCAGGCCGTCTACTTTCCCGTAAAGGTCCAGCTTATTGCCGTCTTTGTTATAGACTTCAGCGGCGTGTGCCGCGCCAGCAGCCAGCAGAGCCGGGATGACAAGTGCCAATACTTTTCTTTTCATTTTTTTATCCTTAAAAACTTAACTTATTTGCAAAAGATTGAACTTCTACAGATTCGTTGAATCAAAGGCATCCTAATCTGAATAATATTATTTCAGCAAATGCTAACTTTTCTTATATGTTATTAATTAATACAAAAGTTACTATCGGAAACGCATATATTTATGGTGAATATATTTGTTATTATATATTCATGATTATGATTTGTTTGATTTCACAATTTGCGAAAAAAGACGGCAATATAGCGCCGGTCAGACATTCTGTTATCAATTTTGTGAACTGGCTTCGAGTTTTTTTAATTTAATTTTCTTGGGCGAAAAAGACGTAATGAAGAACCGCAACGCAGAGAAAACGGTAATAAAGGGGCCGTTTCGACTAATAAAAATAGCATTCATGTATACAATGTCTGTTTTTTGAACAGTGGCGGTGATGAGCATCGCCACTGTGATTTGATAAAGGCAGGTAAAATCTGCAGCTAACTTATCCCGTCGTTTCGTCCCAGGCATGAGGGGCAAAAAGATAGCCTTTATTGCGAATGGTCTTTATACGATAGGGCTCAGCAGCGCTATCCAGCAGTTTCTTACGCAGGCGGGAAATCGCCACATCCACGCTGCGATCCAGACCATCATAATTGACGCCGCGCAGCGTTTTTAGCAACGCGTCGCGATCCATAATTTGTCCGGCGTGTGTCGCCAGTTCCCAGAGCAATTCAAAATCGGCGGTGGAGAGCGATATGAAATCGCCGTTGAGCTGGACCGCCCGGTTAAGGGGATCGATGGTTAACGCGCCAAAACGCAGCGCTTTATGCGGCGTAAGCGCGCTCTCCTGAAGACTTTTTGCCTGTTGCGTTTGTTCGCTTTGCCGCAGGTGTAAGCGCAGACGCGCCAGCAAAACGGCCGGAGGCGTGGTTTTGAGGATGTAGTCGCAGGCGCCCATCTCCAGCGCCAGAATATGATTCATATCACTGTCCAGCGAGGTGAGCAGGACAATCGGGCCTTGCCAGCGGTGGCGTAAATCGCGGCATATCGTCATGCCATCTTTACCTGGAAGCATAATATCCAGTAAAACCAGATCGGGCTGAGTGGTGAGGATAAGATCCTCCGCCCGGTCACCACGCGGCTCAACAATGACATCAATATCATGTTTCGCCAGATAAGCGGCAATGAGAGAACCCACTTCAGCGTCGTCTTCAACAAATACAATGCGGTTCATATTATAAATGGAGAATAGAAAACGCCAACATACACCGCCTCTGTTTTCCCTTCCATAAATCTTTTCTAAACGAGAGCGGTTCCGTTATGCTACACGCTGTTGTTATTAGCGTGTTAAGGCAAGGTAATGGGACTCGTGATTAAAGCTGCCTTGGGGGCGCTGGTCGTCGTATTGATTGGTCTGCTGTCAAAAACGAAAAATTATTATATCGCCGGATTAATTCCTCTGTTTCCAACGTTTGCGCTTATCGCGCACTATATCGTGGCCAGCGAGCGGGGCATCGACGCGATGCGTACCACCATCGTCTTTAGCATGTGGTCGATCATTCCTTATTTCATTTATCTTGCAACGCTATGGTATTTCAGCGGCGTGATGCGCCTGCCCGTCGCGCTTGGCGGTGCGGTGGTCTGCTGGGGGCTAAGCGCGTGGCTGCTGATTTTTTGCTGGATTAAATGGCATTAATATTGGCAAAGACCGTGGTTTCCCCATCGTAATACATACGGATATTACGATGGGGAGGTTGTTAACCCACCAGCATCCACGTAGCCGGAACCGCCGCGACCAACAATAAACCAATCAGCACGACTTCCTGACGATTTAATACGTTGTCATGCTTGTGCGTCCGACGCGCATACAGGAAAACCAGTAATCCAGGCGCGTACAGTACGACGGACAGCAGCAGGTGCATGGGACCCGACGCATATAATAACCATAAGCCATAAATACAGGCTCCGATACCGACCGCCCGATGGAGGGGACGCGTTGCAATCTTCAGCAGAAATGCGCCGACCAGAAAGTAGGGCACCAGAATCATTTCTGACGCAATCGTTAATAGCGTGTTGTAGTCTGAACCGGTCAGCCAGATCAGCACCAGACAGATTTGCACACAGATATTGGTGAGCCATAACGACGCAGAAGGCGCGCCTTGCGCATTTTGTCGCGCGAAGATGCCCGGGAAGGATTTATAGGCTGCCGCCAGAAATGGCACCTCCGCCGCCATGATAGTCCAGCTTAGATAAGCCCCGCAGACAGACACAATCAGCCCCGCCGCAATAATAATTTCTCCCCACGGCCCCATCATTTTCACCATCAGACCGGCCATCGACGGGTTACGCATCTCCGCCAGTTCCGGACGCGCAAGAACGCCAAGAGAAAGCAGCGTGACCAGGAGATATATTCCCAGCGCTGCGAGTACCGCCAGTAGCGTGGCGCGGCCTACATCGCGTTTATTTTTCGCTCGGGCCGAGACGACGACGGCGCCTTCAACGCCAATAAACACCCACAGCGTAATAAGCATGGTGTTCTTGACCTGTTCCCATACGGGAATACCGAGCTCAACACCGGTGAAGTCCAGTGTGAAGGTATCCAGTTTGAACATCATGATAGCCAGCACAATAAACGCGCCGAGCGGCAACAGTTTCGCCAGAGTCGCGACCAGATTGATGCTGGCTGCCGTTTGTACGCCGCGCAGGATGAGGAAATGGACAATCCAGAGCAGGACTGAAGCGCCGACAATAGCCTGCCAGGTATTACCGTCGCCAAACAGACGCAGCGCAGGCGTATCGGTAAAGAAACTCAGCGCTGAAAAGACGATAACCAAATAGGATACGTTGGCGATGACCGCGCACAGCCAATAGCCCCAGGCAGAACAAAAGCCAATCAGTTCGCCGAAGCCTTCGCGGGCGTAAGTAAAGATACCGCCGTCAAGCTCGGAGCGAATGCGTGTGAGGATTAACATGGCGAATGCCAGTAAGAGTATCCCCACGCCGGTAATGGCCCAGCCAATTAACAACGCAGCCGGACTGGCAACGGCGGCCATATTCTGGGGCAGACTGAAAACACCTGCGCCAAGCATTGAGCTTAAAACCAGCGCGGTCAGCGCGCTCAGTCCCAGTTTTTTTTCCATTGGTATCCAGCTATAAAAATGAAATTGGAAGAATAATTATTATGGCAAAACGCATAAAAATGGTGAAAGCCACTAAGGCGCGGGATTTTACGGAGAGAAGGGACTGCATGCAACGGCCTGGATAAGATTTATCGCCAAAAAAGCGAAAAGTGAGATTCATCGCGATATTTGACGGAACTGGCATCCCGCGAGAAAGTGCCTGATGGTGGCTTATCAGGCCTGCCGTTGAACGATCGTGTAGGCCTGATAAGGCAGGTATGCCGCCATCCGGCGAGAAGCCTGATGGCGACGCGCGCCTTATTTATAGAGGTCGGCGCTGATGGTGATGTTATTGCCGCGCTCCTGCCACTGACGCGTAATATGATAATACTTAGCGCCTTTCTTCGCCGCGCGTTTGGCGACCTGGTAGGAGATTTCTGTCATATTGCCGTAGTTGCCGGTGAACTTAACGCTGTCGAAAGGCACCATCATCGCAGCCGTCGCTTTATTCAGCTCCTCAACTTTTGTGCCATCCGGAAGTGTGACAGTGTAACGCCCACCTTTGGTGGATTGCGTTTCGAAGAAACGGCCTACTTCGGCGCTCGGCGAGGCTGACGTAGCGACGCCTGGAATTTCGACTTTCTTCGCAGCTTCGCCGCCCTGAGCCAGCGCGGCGCGGCCAGCTTCAGAGTCTGCCGGAATAGCGTCCGGGCTCTGGACGATGCGTTTTTTCGCATCTTGTTTATAGATAAATGCAGTGATGCGCTGGTTTCCGCCCTGATTCGCATCCACCTGACGAACAATATAGAAAGCGTATGCGTCTTTCTGTTTCGCCGCTTTCGTAATGGCATCGTTAACTTCCGGCTGGCTACGGTAGAAGCCCTGAACGGTGACGGTGTCATACGGTTCTAATTGTACGGCCTGGTCTTTCGGTAATTCCACGATGCCATTAATGACACGATTTTTGGGCGCGTCGGCTTTCGGCGCGTCGGCTTTATACACGTCCGCCACAACACGCCAGTTACCACTGTTGCCGAACTCCGAGGTGTCGACAACATAGAAGGAGGCTGCGCCTTCTTTATCTGCGCGGCGGGACACGGCGGAGACCGCATCGCCAATAGCATTAAAACGACCGGTAATAACGATGCGGTCATAAGGTTTTAGTGCAGCCGCTTGCTCCGGCGTCAGTTCTGTTGCTGCATGGACAGAAAAAGCAGCCGCAGAAAGCAGAGCCGACGCCAGGAGAGTGTTCTTAAGCTTCATAAAAATAATCCTTCGCCTTGCGCAAACCAGGTACTGGTATTGTTATTGACTAGAAACGTGGCTGATTATTGCATTTAAACCATATGGATGTCTGCGGGATTTTTCACGCATCGTGTCATGTATCCTATCTTTGATGATAACATTTGCCGATATGTCGAAAAAAACGGCGTCCGGGCGGCTAAGCTAATGAAGCGCATGAATTTAATAAGTTAATTTAATGTTAATTTCTTGATATCGACAGAGGTTTAATGATGTTTTACTGTCAAATTTGAGCGAATTATCAGCCCTCGCAGGCCATTTTCAAGGCATTATGGCTGCTTAGTGGCTGAATCGTTCATGTTTTGCAAATTTGATAAAAAATTCTGTTTTTTGGCGCTAGATCACAGGCGTTATTTTCAGTAGGTTATAGAGAGTTTGTAACGGTTTTATTCTGCAGGGGTAACATTTACCTCAAACGCGGGCAGGCGTACGCTTCTCGCGCTTACTGACAAACCATCATCAAAAATACCGATGGAAGGGAACATTTATGCGAATTGGCATACCAAAAGAGCGGTTACCCAATGAAACCCGTGTCGCTGCGACGCCGAAAACGGTAGAGCAGCTACTGAAGCTGGGGTTTAGCGTCGCTATCGAAAGCGGGGCGGGTCAACTGGCAAGTTTTGACGACAAAGCGTTTGCGCAGGCTGGCGCGGATATTGTAGACGGCAATGCTATCTGGCAGTCGGAAATTATTCTCAAGGTTAATGCGCCTGAAGAAGATGAAATCGCTTTACTGAACCCCGGGACTACGTTGGTCAGTTTTATCTGGCCTGCGCAAAATCCTGGGTTAATGGAGAAACTTGCCGAACGTAAGGTTACGGTGATGGCGATGGACTCCGTGCCGCGTATTTCCCGCGCGCAGTCGCTCGACGCGTTAAGCTCAATGGCGAATATCGCGGGTTATCGCGCCATTGTAGAGGCCGCGCATGAATTTGGACGCTTCTTTACCGGGCAAATCACTGCCGCCGGGAAAGTGCCGCCGGCGAAGGTGATGGTGATTGGCGCGGGCGTAGCCGGTCTTGCGGCTATCGGCGCGGCAAACAGCCTGGGGGCGATTGTCCGCGCGTTTGACACTCGTCCTGAAGTCAAAGAGCAGGTCCAGAGTATGGGGGCTGAGTTCCTCGAACTGGATTTTAAAGAGGAAGCCGGTAGCGGCGATGGTTACGCCAAAGTGATGTCCGAGGCGTTTATCAAAGCGGAAATGGCGCTCTTTGCCGCCCAGGCCAAAGAGGTCGACATCATTGTTACCACCGCGTTGATTCCGGGCAAACCAGCGCCGAAGCTGATTACCCGCGATATGGTCGATTCTATGAAGGCCGGCAGCGTGATTGTCGACCTGGCCGCGCAGAATGGCGGTAACTGCGAATATACCGTCGCCAATCAGGTTGTGACGACGGACAATGGCGTGAAAGTGATTGGCTACACCGATCTACCGGGGCGTTTGCCGACGCAGTCATCCCAGCTTTATGGCACCAACCTGGTTAACCTGCTGAAGCTGCTGTGCAAAGAGAAAGACGGCAATATTGACGTGGATTTTGACGATGTTGTGATCCGTGGCGTGACGGTGATTCGCGACGGCGACATTACCTGGCCTGCGCCGCCAATCCAGGTTTCCGCGCAGCCACAGGCCGCGCCTAAAGCAGCACCTGCGCCAAAAGAGCCGGAAAAGCCCGCTTCACCCTGGCGGAAGTATGCGTTAATGGCGCTGGCGATCATTCTTTTTGGCTGGCTGGCCGATGTCGCGCCAAAAGAGTTCCTCGGCCATTTTACCGTGTTTGCGCTCGCCTGCGTGGTTGGTTATTACGTGGTGTGGAACGTGTCTCATGCGCTTCATACGCCATTAATGTCGGTGACCAACGCAATTTCAGGGATTATTGTTGTCGGGGCATTATTGCAAATTGGTCAGGGCGGCTGGGTCAGCTTCCTGAGCTTTATCGCGGTGCTTATCGCCAGCATTAATATTTTCGGTGGCTTCACCGTGACTCAGCGTATGCTGAAAATGTTCCGGAAAAACTAAGGGGTAACACATGTCTGGAGGATTAGTTACAGCTGCATACATTGTTGCCGCGATCCTGTTTATTTTCAGTCTTGCCGGGCTTTCAAAGCATGAAACGTCCCGCCAGGGGAATAACTTCGGTATTGCCGGGATGGCGATCGCGTTGCTGGCGACCATTTTCGGGCCGGATACCGGCAACGTGGCATGGATTCTGGTCGCCATGATTATTGGCGGCGCGATTGGCATCCGCATGGCGAAAAAAGTTGAGATGACCGAGATGCCGGAGCTGGTCGCGATTCTGCACAGTTTCGTGGGCCTGGCGGCGGTACTGGTTGGCTTTAACAGCTATCTGTACCATGACGCCAGTCTGGCACCGGTGCTGGTGAATATCCATCTGACCGAAGTCTTCCTCGGTATCTTTATTGGCGCAGTCACTTTCACTGGATCGATCGTAGCGTTTGGTAAACTGCGCGGCAAAATCTCTTCTAAGCCGTTGATGTTGCCTAACCGTCACAAAATGAACCTGGCGGCGCTGGTTGTTTCTTTCCTGTTGCTGCTGGTTTTTGTCCGCACCGAAAGCGTGGGTCTACAGGTACTGGCGCTACTGCTGATGACCATTATCGCGCTGGCGTTTGGTTGGCATCTGGTCGCTTCTATCGGCGGGGCGGACATGCCGGTGGTTGTTTCAATGCTGAACTCCTATTCCGGTTGGGCTGCCGCGGCGGCTGGCTTTATGTTAAGCAACGATTTGCTGATTGTGACCGGCGCGCTGGTCGGTTCGTCAGGCGCGATCCTGTCTTACATTATGTGTAAAGCGATGAACCGCTCTTTCATCAGCGTTATTGCCGGTGGGTTCGGTACTGACGGCTCCTCAACAGGCGACGATCAGGAAGCTGGCGAACATCGCGAAATCACAGCGGAAGAGACCGCTGAGATGCTGAAAAACTCCCACTCCGTCATTATTACGCCGGGGTACGGGATGGCGGTGGCGCAGGCGCAGTATCCGGTGGCGGAAATCACCGAAAAACTGCGTGCGCGCGGTATCAACGTGCGTTTCGGCATTCATCCGGTGGCGGGGCGCTTGCCCGGTCATATGAACGTGCTGTTGGCGGAGGCGAAAGTGCCTTATGACATCGTGCTGGAAATGGACGAAATCAATGATGATTTCGCCGATACCGATACCGTGCTGGTGATTGGCGCGAACGATACGGTGAACCCGGCGGCGCAAGACGATCCCCGCAGTCCGATCGCCGGTATGCCGGTTCTCGAAGTGTGGAAAGCACAGAATGTCGTGGTCTTTAAGCGTTCAATGAATACTGGTTATGCTGGTGTGCAGAACCCGCTGTTCTTTAAAGAGAATACGCAAATGCTGTTTGGCGATGCCAAAGCCAGCGTGGATGCAATTCTGAAAGCGCTTTAATCTTTTAAACGTGCGGCGGCCTCTTCGGAGGCCGTTTTTATAAACTTCATCCTTTAAGCTGCCTCTTTGTTGGCTGCGCTCAGAAACCCCGGTCACATCGTTATCTATGCTCCCGGGGATTTCTTCCCTTGCCGCCGCGAGGCATCTTGAATGATTTTGTGTATGTATTGCATTTTATCTTTTGTTTAAATCGCTAAGCAGAACGGCGATACTCTGCCCGCCGGTGGTCTGTTCGAGGGCGATTTTGACAATGATGGTTAACGGAACGGAGAGCAACATGCCCACCGGACCTAATAGCCAGCCCCAGAAAATTAACGACAAAAATACCACTAAGGTTGAAAGGCCTAAACCACGTCCCATGATACGTGGCTCAAGGATATTGCCGAAGACCAGATTAATCAGCAGATAGCCTGCCAGCACCAGCAGCGCATCATAAAACCCGTTAAATACCAGCACCTGAATAATGGGCGGCAGGGCAGCGAGCACCGATCCAATATTAGGGATATAATTCAGCGCGAAGGCCAGTAGACCCCAGACAAAGGCGAAGCGGACATCCAGCGCGGCCAGCATTCCCCATGCGACCAGCCCCGTCACGATACTGATCGCTGTTTTTAACACCAGATAATGGGAAACGCTATCAAGCGCGCGTTGAATTGCCGCCATGCCTTCCACCGGACGGCTCATCATCTGCTGCAGTTTTTCAGGCAATTGTGGAACCTCCAGCAGCATAAATACCACGGTCAATAACAATAAAAAGATGGACGACATGGCATTGGACAGCTGGGTGAGCAGGTTCGTTACCAGAGTCATGGCGGCGTTTGGATCGATATATTTCGCCAGCTCATCAACCGACACGCCAATGCCTGCTCGCTGTAACCACGGTTCAATACGTTGCAACGGTATCACCAATGAGGAGCGATATTGCGGTAGGGTACGAGCCAGTTCATTTAATGATGTCCCCAAATAGGCCAGTAGCAGTACCATTAACATAACAATAATCACAATGAGCAATGATACGGCGATAACGCGCGGAATTCGGCATCGGGTCATCCGTTGCACAACGGGATTGAGAACGACTGCAATAAATAACGCCAAAATAAAGGGAACAATGATATCTGCGGCGAAGCGGATACCGCTCAGAATAACCACCAGCATTCCCAGCATAATGACGATTTTTAGACCATTGAGCGTGATGATCGGTTTTGCCATATCAGTCCCTGTTTTCTGATGCCGACACGAATAATAATGTGATGTCGGTCGACCTGTTCTGGTTAAAATCAAACACTTCAGGTAAAGAAGTGAAAATATTTTGAGTTAATTCCTGGCTTATGATACAAATCAGGCGTGTTCAACTACCGAGGACAATTATCATCCGCGATGACGAGAAGCAACACTGCGGATAATTGTAATATTATGGACAATATGTTCAGCGCTTTTTTCTCCACGCAAACGCATCTTCACTCTACCTCCTTTTTCCTGCTTATCGGCGAGCAGCACTGGCGTAACGCACTTTAGTCTCTCACTTCTGCCTGAGCTGGCGCAACGCGCTGTGCTAACTGATTTTATTTTTTAGTTTGCTGCGTGCAGCAGACTCGAAAGAGTATATTCTCATGCAGGAGAAGTGTCATGTTTTACTGGATTTTATTAGCTCTGGCTATCGCGACTGAAATTACCGGCACGCTCTCAATGAAATGGGCTAGCGTGGGTAATGGCAATGCGGGTTTTATTTTAATGCTGGTGATGATCACGCTGTCATATATATTCCTTTCTTTTGCGGTAAAAAAGATTGCCCTGGGTGTAGCGTATGCCTTATGGGAAGGGATCGGCATTTTATTTATTACCATTTTTAGCGTGCTGCTATTTGATGAAGCATTATCAACCATGAAGATTGCCGGCTTGCTGACGCTGGTCGCCGGCATCGTATTGATCAAATCAGGGACGCGTAAACCCGGCAAACCGGTGAAGGGGGCGGCTCGTGCAACAATTTGAATGGATACACGGCGCCTGGCTTGGGCTGGCAATAATGCTGGAAATCGCGGCTAACGTACTGTTGAAATTTTCGGACGGCTTTCGCCGTAAATGCTATGGCATCTTATCGCTTGCCGCTGTTCTGGCCGCCTTCAGCGCGCTTTCCCAGGCGGTTAAAGGGATAGACCTGTCGGTGGCGTATGCATTATGGGGCGGTTTTGGTATTGCCGCCACGTTGGCGGCGGGCTGGGTGCTCTTCGGTCAGCGCTTAAACCCCAAAGGCTGGGTTGGCGTGATATTGCTGCTCGCCGGAATGGTCATGATCAAATTTGCCTGAGACGATCGCTGCCTGTCGATTCAGGCAGCGATTCCCGCATTAATCCTGCGCCAGAGCTTTCAGCTTATCGCGAAAGCCGGTGACGGATATAGCGCGGTTATCGGCGCGCCAGCGATCTTTAGCCGCAGGGGCGGAGCTTTGTACGCCAATAAGCTGCCATCCGCTATCCGTGTGCAATAAGAGCGGCGAGCCGCTGTCGCCAGGTAACGTGTCGCACTGGTGTGAGAGTACGGCATTCTGCGCCCAGCCGGTCACGACGCAATCCTGATGGGAATAAAGCGCATTCAGATGATCTTCCGGATAACCGGACTGCGTGACTTTTCGGTCTGCGGCTTTCAACGCCGCAGTGAGCGCCGCTTTATCGCCGGTAAATAAAGGCACTGGCGTGATACCGGAAGGTGGGTAGCGCAATATTACCAGACCAAAATCCCAGCTTGCCGCGGCAGGCGGCACAATCCAGCCATCGCCATCCGCCTTCAGGCGTCGGCCCAGCGACGGTTCAACGCGGCCTTCGATGCCGTGGATTTCATAGCGCCATACTCCTTTTCGCGCCACAAAACGCAGCGCAACCGCCTTGTCTGGTTTTCCTTTCGGTGGCGTTAGCAGGCAGTGACCTGCTGTCAGGGCGATATGCGGGGAGATAAGCGTTGCCGTACACAAATTACCGCTGGCGGTCTCTAGTTGCCCGATGGCATCCCACGGCGATTGGGTAGGATCGGCGACGGGCACCCGATCGTCATGGTTAAAAAAAAGCGTTTTAACGTCGCTGGCATCCGTGGCGTCTGTTTCAGCCTCCCCGGCTTTCGCCATAACCGGTAAAAAACACACTATGCCCAGTAATACAGCAATGGTTTTATGCATATCACACTCTGGTGGGTAATTATGATTATTAACAACAAACCCTCAGTACTACTATAGACGTGACGGTAAGAAAGTGGGAGTAAAATCAGATAACTACACTCAGGAAAGATAGAAATGCGTGGCAATAACGGCGCATAAAATAAGCACGATAAGAATGAGCTCAAAGCGGTAGCGAGACACTTTTTTGCCCTCCCGGAAGGCGGCGCTAAACCAGAACAATTTAGCGCCGTAAAAACGGGCGCGGGGGCGCGCCGCAGCATGTTACGACTTACGCAGCCGGTTGAGTAGTTGGTTTTGACGTGGTTTTGGCTGGCGCTTTACCACCTTTTTTCTGGTGCTTTTTAGCCGCCTGCGCTTTTTGCTCAACGGTTTTCTTATGCTGCTTTTTGTGGTGCTGGGTGGTCTGGGTTGTTTTGGCAGGCGTTGCAGTCTCAGCCGCGAATGCTGCGGAAGAGAGACCCATTGCAGCGGCAACAACCAGAGCTAATACTTTTTTCATTTTGATACCCTCGATTTGGTTTTCATTCAACCCCACTGCGGGGCCGGTGAAATGACTATATCGCTGTTATCAAAAGGCTTCCGTGAGTGATTGGTTTCGGCATGTAACGCTATGTACAATCCCCCGGTAACGCGATGTCAGCCCCCACCATAATAGGTAGCTTTACGTTACCGGCCGTTATTTTTGGTCGCAGAGTCGGTAATATTCGCTCTCCAGAATAACAAGTACACCGTATATGAATCCGATAATCTGGGTGGTATTTACGCTTCTGGCGCTGGATGCAATCAGAGAAGTCATGGGAGTATCAAGCTTGACAGGTCTGTGGTAAACAGTGAGTCGTGGCGTGAAACCAGCCCGGCGATAGCGCACGTTGCTATCGCCGGATTATTTCTTTTCAGGCGTGAAGACGATGATGTAACCGCGTCCCGACCAGGATGGCCAGCACCAGCATTAGCGCGATAAAACCGCCTACGCCGTTCCAGCCGTAACTATGCCAGAATACGCCGCCTAGCGTCCCGGCGATACTGGACCCCAGATAATAGCTGAAAAGATAAAGTGACGAGGCCTGTCCCTTCGCCCGGCGCGCACGCGGGCCAATCCAACTACTGGCCACGGAGTGCGCGGCGAAAAAGCCGGCGGAAAAAAGCAGCATTCCGGCAAAAATCAGCCAAAGCGAGGTAAAAAGTGTCAGTAAAAGCCCGCCCAGCATTACTGCGATAGAGAACAGCATCACCGGCCCCCGGCCATAGCGTGAGGTCATTGCGCCAGCTTTCGGCGAGCTCCATGTGCCGGTGAGATAGGCTACGGATAACAGTCCGACCACGGCCTGGCTTAATTCCCAGGGGGAGAGCATCAGGCGATAGCCAATGTAGTTAAACAGGGTGACGAACGCGCCCATCAGTAAAAAGCCTTCCGCAAACAGCAGAGGTAACCCCCGATCGCGCCAGTGGAGACGGAAATTAATAAATAGCGTTTTAGGCCGTAGCGACGTGGGACGGAAATGTTGTGAGGCGGGTAAAATCTTCCAGAACATCAGCGCGGACGCCAGCGCAAAGCATCCGATGGCCGCCAGCGCGATGCGCCAGTTAAAAAAGTCGGTCATGACGCCGCTTAATAAACGCCCGCTCATCCCGCCGATGGAATTACCGCTAATATAGAGCCCCATGGAGAAAGCGACAAAGCTGGGATGGATTTCTTCGCTCAGGTAGGTCATTCCCACCGCGGCGACGCCGCTTAACGATAGACCGATCAGCGCACGCATAATCAGAATACCATGCCAGCTGGTCATCATGGTTGATAACAATGTGCAGCAGGAGGCTAATAACAAGGCGGTGACCATCACCGGTTTACGGCCTATCGCATCAGAAAGCGGGCCAGTAAAAAGTAAGCCGATAGCCAGCATGGCGGTAGAAATAGAAAGTGAAACGCTGCTGCTGGCGGGGGAGACGCCAAACTCCTGGGAAAGTACCGGTAGTATAGGCTGAACGCAATAAAGGAGCGCGAAAGTCGCCAGGCCCGCGGAAAAAAGGGCCAGCGTGACGCGCATGAAAGGCGCTGTACCGCGTTTAATAAATTGAACCGGCTGAGAATGGCATTGTTCATCGATATCGCTCGCCGTGGCGTCATCGAGAATAGTTGTACGACTCACGTTAAATCCTTGCTTTACATCTCCGTCAACAGGAGACGGGTATAACCGACATGTAAAGCATAGAAAAAGCAAAATATTCTGTCTAATATATTAATTGTCTCAAATAAGACGTTAAAAATATGAATATCGAATTACGTCATTTACGTTACTTTGTGGCAGTAGCAGAAGAGCTGCATTTTGGTCGCGCCGCCGCGCGCCTCAATATCTCGCAGCCGCCGCTGAGTCAGCAGATACAAATTCTGGAGCAGCAGGTCGGCGCGCGATTACTGGCGCGGACCAACCGCAGCGTAGCGTTAACCGCCGCCGGGCGACAGTTTCTGGTGGATAGCCGACACATCCTGAGTCTGGTAAACGACGCCGCCGCTCGCGCCGAGCGGTTGCATCAGGGCGAAGCGGGAGAAATCCGTATTGGCTTTACGTCTTCAGCGCCTTTTATTCGGGCGGTATCGCATACCTTTTCGCTGTTCCGCCAGTCCTATCCGGGGGTGCATATGCAAACGCGTGAAATGAATACGCGTGAGCAAATCGCGCCGCTCAACGAAGGCGTACTGGATATTGGCTTGCTGCGGAATACGCCGCTGCCCGACACACTTAATCGCGAGGTGATTTTGCATGAGCCGCTTATGGCCATGATCCCGCGCGAACATCGGCTGGCGCAAAAGCCGGTCGTCAGTCTGACAGAACTGGCGGAAGAACCTTTCGTCTTTTTCGATCCGCATGTCGGGACGGGCCTCTACGACGATATTCTCGGCCTGATGCGGCGCTATAACCTGTCGCCGACCATCACGCAGGAGGTTGGCGAGGCAATGACCATTATCGGTCTGGTGGCGGCGGGACTGGGTGTCTCGATTCTGCCGGCATCCTTTAAGCGTGTACAGATGAGCGAGATGCGCTGGGTTCCCCTGGCAGAAGAGGACGCCGTATCTGAAATGTGGCTGGTATGGCCAAAGCATCATGAACAGAGTCATGCCGTACAGCGGTTTTGCCAACTGCTATTACTGGCTGCCCGACGGGATTAATTACGCTTTAAAAGGGTGAAAATGTGCAGTTAATCACACGGCTAAGCAAAAAGTTGACGGCGAGTATTGAAGTGTTTCACCATAGCACACAGATTATTTCGGAGCGCGAAAATAAAGGGAGTGAGCGGTGGTTGCTGATAGTCAGCCTGGGCATATCGATCAAATTAAGCAGACCAATGCTGGCGCAGTGTATCGCCTGATTGATCAGCTCGGACCGGTATCGCGAATTGACCTGTCTCGTCTGGCGCAGTTGGCGCCTGCCAGTATTACGAAAATTGTTCGCGAAATGCTGGAAGCGCATTTGGTTCAGGAACTTGAAATTAAAGAGGCGGGCAGTCGTGGACGTCCCGCCGTCGGGCTGATGGTGGAAACGGAAGCCTGGCACTATTTATCTATTCGTATTAGCCGTGGCGAAATTTTCCTTGCGCTACGCGATCTTAGCAGCAAACTGGTGGTAGAAGAGTGTCTGCCGCTGCCGTTAACCGAAGCCATTCCGTTGCTTGAGCGAATTATTACGCACGTTGATCGGTTTTTTACCCGCCATCAGCAGAAACTGGAGCGTCTGACCTCCATTGCCATTACGTTACCGGGCATTATCGATACCGAAAACGGCGTTGTGCACCGGATGCCGTATTACGAAGATGTCAAAGAGATGCCTTTGGGAGATGCGCTGGAGCGGCACACCGGCGTACCGGTTTACATTCAGCATGATATTAGCGCCTGGACGATGGCAGAGGCGCTTTTTGGCGCCTCACGCGGCGCGCGCGACGTTATCCAGGTGGTGATTGATCATAATGTGGGGGCGGGCGTTATCACCGACGGTCATTTGCTTCATGCGGGCAGTAGCAGTCTGGTAGAGATTGGGCATACCCAGGTCGATCCTTATGGTAAGCGCTGTTATTGCGGTAATCATGGCTGTCTGGAGACCATCGCCAGCGTCGATAGCGTGCTGGAACTTACGCAGCTTCGGCTTAATCAGTCGATGAGTTCAATGTTGCACGGCCAGCCGTTAACGGTAGATTCACTGTGTCAGGCGGCGATGCAGGGAGATCTATTAGCAAAAGATATTATTAGCGGCGTTGGCGCGCATGTCGGACGCATTCTGGCTATCATGGTGAATTTATTTAATCCGCAAAAAATTCTTATTGGTTCGCCGCTAAGTAAAGCGGCTGATATCCTTTTTCCGGCCATTGCTGACAGTATCCGTCAGCAGGCGCTGCCTGCCTACAGCAGGAACACGGTTGTGGAAAGCACGCAGTTTACCAACCAGGGCACGATGGCCGGGGCGGCGTTGGTAAAAGACGCGATGTATAACGGCTCTTTGTTGATTCGTCTATTACAGGGTTAACATTTTTTAACTGTTGTACAAAAATTTGCGCTAACTCAAGCTGATTGCCCTTGCCATATCTTAGACTTTCTCCACTGTATTATTTTCCTGGCTTATATTTTCGAAGCATAACGGTGGAGTTAGTGATGCTGAAGCGTTTCTTTATTACAGGTACAGACACTTCTGTTGGGAAGACGGTGGTTTCCCGCGCATTACTACAAGCGTTAGCGTCGGGTGGTAAGAGCGTTGCAGGGTATAAACCTGTCGCTAAAGGGAGCAAAGAGACTGCAGAAGGGATGCGCAACAAAGATGCGCTGGTATTGCAAAGCGTCTCTTCGCTGGAGTTGCCGTATGAGGCGATTAATCCGATCGCGTTAAGCGAAGAAGAAAGCAGCGTCGCGCATAGCTGTCCTATAAATTACACCTTGCTGTCCAACGGTCTGGCGAACCTGAGCGATAAAGTGGACCACGTGGTTGTGGAGGGCACTGGCGGCTGGCGTAGTTTGATGAATGATTTACGTCCATTGTCCGAATGGGTGGTACAGGAACAGTTACCGGTATTGATGGTGGTAGGGATTCAGGAGGGGTGCATTAATCATGCGCTACTGACTGCGCAAGCTGTCGCTAACGATGGACTGCCATTAATTGGCTGGGTGGCGAATCGTATCAATCCTGGGCTGGCGCATTATGCTGAAATTATTGATGTGCTTGGGAAAAAACTGCCAGCGCCGCTGATTGGCGAGTTGCCGTACCTGCCGCGCGCCGAGCAGCGTGAGCTGGGGCAGTATATTCGTTTGTCAATGCTCGGCAGCGTGCTGGCGGTAGATAGAATCATGGCGTAACGTTCGCGAGAGCACTGACGCGACTACACAGGCAATCAGCAGACCGGGGAGTAACTGATACTCGCCGGTCATTTCACAAATCATCAGGGTGGACATTATCGGCGCATGGGTTGTCGCCGCCAGTAGCGTCGCCATACCCGCCAGCCCCAATAAAATTGCTATTTCATCCGAGCCTGGCAGCCAGAATCCCCATATCCGACCCAGAAACATTCCAATTGATAATCCGACAAATAATGTTGGCGTAAAGACGCCGCCCGGCGCGCCAGACCCGCTGCTGGCGAGCACCGCCAGGATTTTGCACACAAAAATTCCGCCAATCAGCGAGAATAGCGGCGGAGAGAGCAAAAATGATTGTACGACGCTATAGCCGTTTCCCCATACCGTGGGCGTGAGTAACGACAGTAATCCGACAATAAGCCCGCCCAGCGCCAGTTGCCAGGGCGGGGACAATTTTAAGCGTAAGAAACTATTATGGCTGGCCGTCATCAGCCACATCAGCAATGGGCCGCACAGACCGGCGACCAGACCGGTACTGACTATCATGACGTACTCCCGCGCGTGGAGATCAACGGTCAGATGTACGGTATAGAGTAGTGAATCGCTACCGTTTAATACATGGGTGGTTAGCAGGGCGACGACGGCGGAAACGACAACCGGGCCGAGGGAAGCCAGCATTAAGGTACCGAACAGGATTTCCGCGATAAACAGGCTGCCCGCCAGCGGCGCATGGTAAGCGCCCGCCATGCCCGCAGCGGCGCCGCTGGCGATCCATAATTTCCATTCCTCACGCGGCGTGAAGCGTCTGGCAAAGCTGGATGCCGCCAGCGAGGCGAGGAGGATCATTGCGCCTTCGCGACCAATTGCGCTGCCGCTGACCACGACCAGCAGCGAGGCCAGCGATTTCACCAGACTGGCGCCAACGTCAAATTGCCCGTCGGTTTGCAATGCTTCCATATAGTCAGTGGGCGCATGGGGGCGCTGTTGGTTCATTTTTTGCCACCCCCACAGCAACAGGCCAGCGGCCAGGCCGCCAAGCGCCGGCGTAATCAGCCGTCGCCAGGGCGAAAGCCCCTCAGCCGCATTCACCAGACTGCCGGTGTCATTACTCAGGAAAATCCACTCCAGCAATTGCATCGCATGACGGAAGGCGGCGACAGCCAGCGCCGCGAGAATACCGATGAGCGTAGCGATCAGCAGGCGACGAAACATCGTGCGCAGATCCGGGTAAGCGTGTAAACGATGCATGAGCGGGTAAACAGGGAGTTTCAGGATAGCCTATTCTGCGGGGAAATGGCGTCAGACGCAAAAGCACTATGTGCGATATAATATTGCGTACAATAATGATACTGCCGGATAGCGAGACGCCATCCGGCGGCAACGTTAGCTGCTTTCGTGAATATTTAGCGCCCGACGCGTGCGGCCTGAGCTGAGATAGTCGGCGATGTAATCCTGAGAGATTTCACCGTTATAGCGCCCGTCTTCATCAACGATCGGCATCCAGCTGGTATTACTTTCGTACAATCTGGACAGCACAATACGCAGATTATCTTCCGCTTTGCCCGTAATACGGAAAGGATGGGTGATATCGGCGCAGATTCCGCTGGCGTTCCGCGCTTCCCGGCGCTTCACAAATCCCAGTGGCTTACCGTCGTTGTCAATGACGGTAATGGCGCGAATATCGTGATCATCCATAATGCCGAACGCCTCGCTTAACGGCGTGGAAGGCCGCGCGGTAATGGTTGGCTGTTGGTCGGTAACATCGCCTGCGGAGACCAGTAGCAAACGCTTTAACGTTCTGTCCTGACCGACAAACGACCCGACAAACTCGTTAGCCGGTTTGGCCAGCAGTTCATCAGGACTGGCGCACTGTACAATTCGCCCCTGACGGAACACGGCGATACGGTCGCCGAGTTTTAGCGCTTCGTCGATATCATGGCTGACCAGCATCACGGTCTTTTTTAGCTTACGCTGCATATCCAGAAACTGGTTCTGGATCACTTCGCGGTTAATTGGGTCCACCGCGCCGAAGGGCTCATCCATCAGCAGTACCGGCGGATCGGCGGCCAGAGCGCGGATCACGCCAATACGCTGTTGCTGTCCCCCGGACATCTCTTTTGGATAGCGATGCAGAAATTTTCTGGCATCCAGCGCCACCATGTCCATCAACTCTTCGGCGCGTTGCTTGCAGCGTGCTTTGTCCCAACCCAACATGCGCGGCACAACGGTAATATTTTCTTCAATCGTCATATTAGGAAACAGGCCGATTTGTTGGATAACATACCCAATATTGCGGCGTAGCGTTACCGTATCCATATCGTTGGTATTCTCGCCGTTGATAAGAATATTACCGCTGCTGGGCGCGATCAGCCGGTTGATCATCTTTAACGTGGTGGTTTTGCCGCAGCCGGAGGGACCGAGTAAGACGCACATTTCGCCTTCCGGCACATTCAGGTTGACGTTGTCGACGGCTTTTAGCGGCTGACCCTTTTTCTGTACAAATTGTTTGGTGAGATTTTCCAGTTTTATCATTATCGTATCCCCTTAGGTGTCAGTACGACTTGCAGACGATGCAACAGCCAGTCAAGTACAATTGCCAGTAGACAGATCATCAGCGCGCCGGCAATTAACATGCGAATATCGCTGCCGCTAATGCCGTTTAACAGTAGCAGCCCCAGACCGCCGGCGCCGATCACCGCGGCAATCGCCATCACGCCGATATTCATCACTACCGCGGTGCGGATACCCCCGAAAATAACCGGTAGGGCCATTGGGATTTCGACCCAGCGCAGCCGTTGCCAGAAAGTCATACCGATGCCGCGTCCCGCTTCACGCAGACCGGGCGGCAAACTATCAAGCGCAGTATGGGTATTACGGACAATCGGCAGTAAAGAGTAGAGAAAAACAGCCGTCACGGCGGGCAGAACGCCAATACCATGTCCGATTAGCGAAAAGAGCGGGATCATTAACCCAAACAGCGCGATAGACGGAATGGTAAGAAGTAGCGTAGCTGCGCCCAATACCGGCGTTGCCAGCCATTTGTGGCGTACAATCAAAACGCCTAACGGTACGCCGATGATAATCGCCAGACCGACGGCCAGCGCGACCAGCCAGAGATGCTGAAAGGTAAGGCTGGCGAGATAGCCTGCGTTATCCAGCATATAATGTATCGTATCCATAGGCGCTCCTTACAGCAGACCTTTGTCCTGCAAAAATTGATGGGCTACCTGTTGCGGCGTGCGATGCTCGATATCGACCTGAGCGTTTAGGGTCGATATCACATCGTTATTGAGCAGGCCGGAAAGGGTGTTTAAGGCGTCATCAAGGCCAGGATTGGCTTCCAGCACCTCTTTACGCACCACGGGCGTGACAGCGTAACTTGGAAAGAAGCCTTTATCATCTTCCAACACTTTCAGATCAAACCCTTTCACCCGTCCGTCGGTGGTATAGACCAGCCCGGCGTCAACCAGCCCATCCCGAACGGCGTTATAGACCAGCCCTGGATCCATCTGTCGTATTTGCGGGCGATCGAGCTGCATCTGGTAGGCTTGCTGAAGGGGCTTCATCCCGTCGCTGCGCCCGGCAAATTCCAGATCGAGACCGAGCATCCAGTTGTGGTCAGGATCGTTCTGCCGGACCTGTTCGATTTTTGCCACCATTTGCGAGATGGTGGTGATATTTTCCGACTCGGCGCGTTTGCGCTGCATCGCGAACGCGTAAGTATTGTTCATGTCAGCCGGTTTGAGCCATACCAGGCCCAGCTTCGCATCCAGGCGTTTTACCGTGTCGTAGGTTTCCTGTGGACTCATGCGCTTATCGATACGGTTGAAAATAATCAGCGATGTACCGGTGTATTCCCAGGTAATATCAATTTGTTTATTCACCATCGCATTACGTGAAATCACCGCGGCGATATTGGTTTGCGGCTGAACCTGAAAGCCTTTCTTCTGCAAATACTGAACGGTCATAGCGGAAAGAATATGCTGCTCGGTAAAGCTTTTGGTGGCGAGAACCAGCGGCGCGGCCTGCGTCTGGCTACTGAACAACAGCGTTGCGGCAAGCCATCCCAACAGGTGTTTTTTGAATCTCATTTAACGCTCCTTATTGTTATTTATGCGTTCAGACGGTATGAGGGCTAAGGCGTCGCCCAAACCAGGCAAGCAGAGTGTCAAGAATCAGCGCGAATAATGCCGTGGCCGTTGCGCCGAGGATCAACGTCGGAAAATCGTTGAGATAAATCCCCGGGAAAATCAGCTCGCCGTAGCTGCTGGCGCCGATCAGAAAGGCCAGCGGCGCGGTGCCGACATTGATGGCGGTCGCGATGCGAATACCGGACAACATCACTGGCCACGCATTAGGTAGCTCTACCTGGCGAAGCCGCTGCCATTTTGTCATCCCAATCCCGTTCGCCGCTTCAATCAGTGAGGCGGGAACGGAACAGAGGCCCGCATAGGTATTGCGGACGATAGGCAGAAGAGAAGCCAGAAATAGCGCGACAATGGCGGGCGTATCGCCGATCCCGATAATCACCATCGCTAAGGCCAGGACGGCCAGTGGCGGCAAGGTATTACCAACATTAAAGATTTGCATGACATATTCAGCAAATCCTTTTGCCGCAGGACGGCTGAGTAAAATCCCACTCGGGATACCGACCAGTAAAGCAAAAAACATGGACGTAAAGACCAGCATCAAATGCCGTTGTCCGAGATACAGCAGATCGACCTGACGCGCTTTCAGCGTCTCCAGACCGATTCCCCAGATAAACAGCGCCAGTAACAGCAAAATGACGATAGTGAACCCAAGTACGCGTTTTAGGGTGAGGGTGTGCATTGCGGTGTGTCTCCCTGTTTGCATGTGTTATGGCGACGTTAAGAGTCGCGTGTTGTTATGCCATGTTCCGGCAGGGTGCTTTGAGCTATAGCAACAGGTTGGGAAGGATTCCAGCGGAGCGTGATGTTTAACACTGTTAAACATCTATTAACAATTATGTTTTGCCCTTATGCGGCTTCGCGTGAACATTCACGATAAAGAATTATCTTAAAAATAGAAACGTAGTGTGACGTTGTCACTTTTTGTAGATAAAAATAGGCCGCAATGGGAGAAAAGGCAGGTAAAATCCTGCCTTTTGTGGGGATTAACGGAATAACGGTTTTACAGCGACGGGAATAATGAGTTGAGCTTGCCATTGCGCCAGAGTCAGACGCGCCAGTTGCCCCAACGCCTGATAAAACGGATGCCCGGCATGATCGATAAATACGTCCAGAAAGCGGGACGACCACGGAAACAGATGCCAGGCCAGGAGTTGTTCGCATTCATGATGACGGTCGTTCTCGGCAAGCCAGGCCGCCAGCAGCAACAGCGACCCAAAATGATCTTCTGGCTCGTTTTGTTGCATTTCAAACTGAATCCCGTTTTCGCGCATCCACTGACGTAGCGCCAATGTAGAATCGCCAAATAATACGCTCTCACGATCCAGCCAGACGGAACCCCACGGCGGAGACGGCAGAGCGTAAGGGCCGATAAACAGACGCTGCCAGGCCTGTGGCAACGACTCTTCGCTGTGGGTCTTAAACATAGCCGCCACAGGCGCAAGCGCCTCGGCATCAAGCGGCCACTGCGCCTGCCAGTCGTCGGTTAATAGCGCCTGAACCAGAGGAGCGGTTTCGTGGCTTTCCGGCGAATAATAAAACAACGCGCCAAGAACACGCGCCGTTACTGAAAAATCATCACGTTGTAAAAAAGTGGTCATTCAAACAATCCCGAAAGGTGCGGGTCGCCCCGCACGCATAAATTAACCTGCGACGGCCATACCTACGGTCATATGCAGGCCATAAAAAAGTCCGCGGCCAATAATTTCGCCTGCCAGCACCAGCACGACACCGAGCAGCAAACCAACGGTATGCGGTTCGCGGCGACGGATTAGCGGACATAGCCAGCAGCCTAATCCGGCAGCAAGCAAGACAATGCGCCAGACCTGTAGCATACCGTAATCCGGTGCGAGATGGCTGGCCTGTTGCACGGAACTGTGAATGGTTGAGAGAGACAGCCCTTGTAGTACGATGACCGCCACGCACACCACCAACGCCAGGCCGCTAATACTGGCAAACGTCACGCTGCAAAATGGGACGCGCGCGATGCGTAGCAGTAGCGCCGCAAACACCGGGCCGCACAGGAATGCCGTGAGGAAAAAGGCCAGCGTGGTGTAGCCATTATACCAGGTTGGCACGGTATCTATCTGATAAACGAGCGTCATTGCCCAGATGAATGCAATGCCGAGCGCCATACTGACCAGCAGCCACACTTTACCCAGCGCCGGGGGCATTTTACCGAGTACCGCCACCAGCCACCAGATGCCGCCTACGGCAAAGAACACCGATCCTGCGGCGATTTCATTACTCAGAGCGGAAGCGCCTACGCGGTTAAGCGAGTTAAACGCGCGCATCGGCGAGCCGAGATGCATAATCGACGCGAGGAATCCCAGTCCCATCACCAGCCACAGAAAAAACATGCTGCGCACGATGCGCTGACGGGCGATGGTATCGTCTTTTGCCGTCAGCCAGCCCAGTCCGCTAACGATTAACGCACCGACCACGCACTGACCAAAGACCGTGAAGATCATCAACGGCCATTCATGCCATCCACTTCCCATCTTATACCTCCTTCGGATTGGCCAGATAACCGGTAGTGTCCCCGGTCGGGCGGCTGTTGGCGTTGGGTTTAATCACAATATTCGGCTTCGTGAAATGCGCGCGCGGCAGCGGCGCGACGGCAGCCAGCTCACCGTGTTTTTTGCGCAGTTCGTCTATCGGGCCGAAATCCAGCGCCCGCAGCGGACAGGATTCGACGCAGATCGGTTTCTTGCCGTCAGCGACACGGTCATAACAGCCGTCGCACTTGGTCATATGACCTTTGGCCGCGTTGTACTGCGGCGCGCCGTACGGGCAGGCCATGTGGCAGTAGCGGCAGCCGATACAGACCTCTTCATTCACCACCACAAAACCGTCATCGCGCTTGTGCATCGCGCCGCTCGGGCAGACTTTGGTACAGGCCGGGTCTTCGCAGTGGTTACAGGAGATGGAGAGATAGTAGGCAAAGACGTTCTGGTGCCAGACGCCGTTATCTTCCTGCCAGTCGCCACCTGCGTATTCATATATCCGCCGGAAACTGACGTCGGGAGTGAGATCTTTGTAGTCCTTGCAGGCCAGTTCGCAGGTTTTGCAACCGGTGCAACGGCTGGAATCAATAAAAAATCCATACTGGGTTGTCATGGGTTACTCCTTACGCCTTTTCAACCTGAACAAGATTACTGTGTGACGGATTACCTTTCGCCAGTGGGGAAGGTCGGTGCGACGTCAGAATGTTAATGGAGCCGCCGCGATCGACTTTGTCGCCAAACATGTCGGCATTTAACCAGGCGCCCTGGCCGATAGCGGTGACGCCAGGCAATATGCGCGGCGTGACTTTTGCCGGAATGAGCATCTGTCCGTTCTGGTTAAAGACCCGCACGGTGTCGCCGTGCTGAATGCCGCGCGCTTGCGCATCAATCGGGTTGATCCAGATCTCCTGCGGACACGCCTGTTGCAGGACGTCGATATTGCCGTAGCTGGAGTGGGTACGCGCTTTATAGTGGAAGCCGGTTAGCTGTAGCGGGTAGCGCTGACGAAGCGGATCGTCCCAACCGTCAAAGCCTGGCGTATAGGCGGGTAAAGGATGGATAATCTCATCTTTCTTCAGCTCCCACGTGTTGGCGAGGGTTGCCAGACGCTCGGAATAGATTTCGATTTTACCGGACGGCGTTTTCAGTGGGTTGGCGGCAGGGTCTTCGCGGAAGGCGCGGAAAGCGACGTAGTGCTCCTCCGGGCATTTTTTCTTGAAAATCCCTGTCTGTTTCATCTCTTCGTAATCCGGCATTTCCGGGTTACGCGCTTTGGTTTTTGCGTGCAGGTATTTGACCCACTCATGCTGCGTGCGGCCTTCTGTGAAGGTCTGGTATACGTCCGGACCAAGCCGTTTAGCCACTTCACTGAGCGTCCAGTAAATGGGCTTTCTTTCAAATTTCGGCGAGGTGGCGGGCTGACCAAGAATGACATAGCCCATATTGCCTGCGGATTCGTGGGAAATCAGATCTTCCTGCTCGGTCGGCATTAAATCAGGCAGCAGAATGTCGCAATATTTTGCCGACGCGGTCATAAAGTGCTCGATGCCGACGATCATTTCACATTTACTGTCGTCCTGAAGCACCTCGTGGGTGTGGGCGATATCGCCATGCTGATTGATCAGCGTATTACTGGCGTAGCACCACAAAAATTTGATCGGCACGTCGAGCTTGTCTTTTCCCCGTACGCCGTCGCGTGTGGCGGTCATTTCCGCGCCATGATCGATAGCGTCGGTCCAGGTAAAGACCGAAATCTGGGTTTTTACCGGGTTCTCCAGCATAGAAAACCATTCGACGCCCAGATCCCAGGTGCCTTCGCGCACGCCGGAATTACCGCCATTTATGCCGACGTTACCGGTGAGTACAGACAACATGGCGATTGCGCGTGCGGTCTGCTCCCCGTTAGAGTGGCGTTGCGGTCCCCAGCCCTGGCAAATGTAAGCCGGTTTCGCCGAGCCGATTTCCCGCGCCAGTTGAATGATTTTTTCCGCCGGAATACTGGTAATCTGCGCGGCCCATTGCGGCGTTTTAGCAATACCGTCTTCGCCCTGACCCAAAATATAGGCTTTATAGTGCGCGTTACGCGGGGCCGAGGCGGGCAGAGTGGTTTCGTCGTAGCCGATGCAGTATTTATCCAGAAACGGTTTATCAATAAGATCTTCGGTAATCAGCACCCAGCCGATTGCCGCCGCCAGCGCGCCATCGGTACCTGGGCGAATCGGCAGCCACTCGTCTTCGCGGCCGGCGGCAGTGTCGTTATAACGCGGGTCAATGACGATCATCCGGGCGTTGGAGCGTTCGCGCGCCTGTTCGACATAGTATGTCACGCCGCCGCCGCTCATACGTGTTTCCGCGGGGTTATTGCCAAACATCACCACCAGTTTTGTATTGGCGATATCATCCGGACTGTTGCCGTCGTTGCCGCCGAACATATAGCTCATGGCCGCGCTGATTTGGGCGGTGCTGTAGCTACCGTAACGGCTGAGATAGCCGCCGCAGGCGTTCATCAGGCGATACGGTACGTTAGAATTGGTGATATTGCCGCCGTCCACGCCGGTACCGTAAAGCACATGTACCGCTTCGTTGCCGTAGTCCTTGAGGATACGTTTCAGGTTATCGCCGATGGTATCCAACGCTTCATCCCAACTGATACGTTCGAATTTGCCTTCTCCACGTTTACCAACGCGTTTCATCGGATATTTCAGGCGATCGGGGTGGTTCATCCGGCGACGAATGGAACGACCGCGCAGGCAGGCGCGTACCTGATGGTTGCCATATTCATCGTTGCCCGTGGTATCTGATTCAACCCAATATACGGTGTCATCTTTTACGTGCAGGCGTAGCAGACAGCGGCTGCCGCAGTTAACGGTACATGAACTCCAGACCGCTTTTTCTGCCACATTGCCAGATGCGAGGTCTGCTGCGGCGTGGGCGATGCGGGAGAACGGAAGGGTGAAAGCGCTACTGGCAAGCGCAAGGCTACCGATAGCGGAGGTTTTTACCAGGCTTCGTCGGCTGATACTGGCCGCCATTAATGCCTCAGGGTTGGTGATTTTCATAACAGCTCACTATGCTCATCCAAAAAGAGTTTTAAATGTCGTTGTGTTCGCAAAACGGGGAGCTCCGGGCGCGTAAAAACGTCCCGGAGCAGGCGGCTTAGATTTTTTCGATTTCCACCAGATTTGTATGTTGAGGATTCCCTTTTGCCAGGGGGGAAGGACGCAGCGTCGTGAGCGTATTGATGCAGGCGCCGTGGTCAATTTTATCGCCAGCCATATCCGCATTATGCCATGCGCCCTGACCCATCGCGCTGACGCCGGGCAGAATACGCGGCGTGACTTTGGCGGGTAGACGCACCTCTCCACGATCGTTAAAGACGCGAACCTTATCGCCATTCGCGATACCGCGTTTTTGCGCATCGAGCGGATTTATCCACACCTCCTGGCGACAGGCGGCCTGCAGAACATCAATATTGCCGTAGCTTGAATGGGTACGGGATTTATAGTGAAAGCCAAACAGCTGTAGCGGGAAGGTACTCCGTTTCGGATCGTCCCATCCTTCAAAAGTAGGGGTATAAATCGGCAGTGGGCTTATCACGTCGCCTTCCGCCAGCTCCCAGGTACTGGCGATGTGAGCGAGTTTGCTTGAGTAGATTTCGATTTTACCGGACGGCGTTTTTAACGGATTGGCCTGCGGATCTTCACGAAATTTTTTATAGGCGACAAAATGGCCGTTGGGATCTTTACGTTTATAGATGCCCATTTTTTTCAGCTCGTCATACGCGGGCAATGCCGGATCTCTTGCCTGCATTTTGGCGTACAGATATTGCAGCCATTGCGCCTGGGTACGGCCTTCGGTAAACCGCTGATACACATCGTCGCCGAGGCGTCTGGCGATTTCGCCGAGTACCCAGTAGATGGGCTTGCGCTCGAACTTAGGCGTCGTCGCCGGTTGGATAAAAATCAGATATCCCATATTGCCGGCGTAATCATTGGGGATGATATCTTCCTGTTCGACGGTCATGAGATCCGGCAGTAAAATATCGGCGTACTTCGCGGAAGAGGTCATAAAATTGTCGATGACCACAATCATTTCGCATTTCGCTTCATCCTGAAGAATTTCATGGGTTTTATTAATATCCGAATGCTGATTAATCAGGGTGTTGCCAGCGTAGTTCCATAGAAATTTGATCGGGACATCCAGCTTATCTTTGCCGCGTACGCCGTCGCGCAGGGCGGTCATTTCCGGGCCGCGCGCAATGGCGTCCGTCCAGCTAAAGCAGGAGATGGCGGTTTTAACGGGATTCTCCAGGACCGGTAGACGTTCAATGGTAATGGTGTAAGTGGATTCGCGTGCGCCGCTATTACCGCCATGAATGCCGACGTTGCCGGTCAGAATCGGTAACATGGCGATGGCGCGAGCGGTTTGTTCGCCGTTCGCCTGACGCTGCGGTCCCCAACCCTGACAGATGTAGGCCGGCTTGACGCTACCTATCTCGCGCGCCAGTTTGATAATCCGATCGGCGGGGATGCCGGTAATGTGTGACGCCCACTGCGGCGTTTTGGCGATACCGTCCTCGCCCTGGCCCAAAATATAAGCCTTATAATGGCCATTGGGGGGCGCGTCAGCCGGAAGGGTCTTTTCATCGTAGCCGATGCAATAGTTGTCGAGAAAAGGCTGGTCAACGAGATTTTCGTTAATCAATACCCAGGCAATCCCTGCCACCAGCGCGGCGTCGGTGCCGGGGCGAATCGGTATCCACTCGTCTTCACGTCCGGCAGCGGTATCGGTATAGCGCGGATCTATCACGATCATGCGCGCATTTGAGCGTTCACGCGCTTGCTCCAGAAACCAGGTAATGCCGCCGCCGCTCATGCGTGTTTCAGCCGGATTATTGCCGAACATGACCACCAGTTTACTGTTTTCGATATCAGACGTGCTGTTGCCGTCGTTGGAGCCATAGGTGTAGGGCATGGCGCAAGAAATTTGCGCGGTACTGTATGAGCCGTATTGATTCAACGAACCGCCGTAGCAGTTCATCAAACGCTTCACCGGCGAGGCGGAAGGCGACGAGCGGGTTATGTTGCCGCCTACGATGCCGGATGAATAGTGGATATAAACGGCTTCATTGCCGTAGGTCTCTACGGTCTTTTTCAGGCTGGCGCTAATGGTGTCCAGCGCTTCCTGCCAGCTAATGCGTTCAAATTTGCCTTCGCCGCGGCGGCCAACGCGTTTCATGGGATAGTTAAGGCGATCCGGATGGTTAATGCGCCGACGGATTGAACGGCCCCGCAGACAGGCGCGAACCTGATGATTGCCGTAGACATCGTCGCCAGTGTTATCAGTTTCAACCCACCAGACTTCATTATCTTTTACATGCAAACGCAGGGCGCAGCGACTGCCGCAGTTGACCGAACAGGCGCCCCAGACGATTTTATCTTCTTCGTTGCGCATGGCCTGCTGCACCGCCGCGGCCGCGGTACGCATCCCAAACGGTAAAGATACGCCTCCGGCAGCCAGCGCCAGTGAGCCAAGCGCCGCTGATTTCACTAACGTCCTGCGGCTAACGCCTGTTTGTTGCTTTTCTCCGGGCATCACTCACTCCATTGTCGTTATTATTTCGCTATATATTGATAACTATAACGAAATTATTAACATGCTAATGATGTAATGAGTTTACCCCTTTGGGAGTAAGGATTATTAATCCATGTCAAAGAGCGTTACCCTCCGGACCCGGAGGGCAGGAGGAGATTATTGCGGTTCGGCGGATGAACCGTCTTGAGCGGGAGAGGTATTGGCTGGCGCATTGCCGCTGCTGGTGCGGGTATAAAGAATTTTATGCGTGTCGTTCGCGCAATGGCCCACCACCTGTGAGTCGGGCTGATCGGCCTGGTCGTTAGGAACGATAGTGAGCGTAAAATTATCCGCCGGTACGCCGTTATTGATGATACGTTGTTCAATATCGCTTTTTACTCTCTCGCACGATCCCGGTGCCGCCATCACCAGCGAGGGGGCGCTGACTAACGCCAGAGCGGCTATTGCAGTTGCGATTTTCATCATGAACTCCTGTGATTAATGACGATGTTCTAAGCTTAGCATTTTTCGTGTAAATAACTGTATTTGCTAATATGATGATAAATATCTTTTCATCCTGGTGATACGTGTGAAGAAACCCCTTTTACTGACGTTATTGTGCATGATACTGGCAGGTTGTGATAACCCGAAATCCCTTGAGTCTTTTACGCCGGAAATGGCCAGTTTTTCGAACGAATTTGATTTTGATCCATTACGTGGTCCGGTAAAGGATTTCAGCCAGACATTGATGAGTGAGAATGGCGAAGTGGCGAAGCAGGTCACCGGTACGCTTTCACAGGAAGGCTGTTTTGATACGCTTGAGTTACACGATCTGGAGAATAATACGGGGCTGGCGCTCGTGCTGGATGCCAATTATTACCGGGATGCTCAGACGCTGGAAAAAAAGGTGCAGTTACAGGGGAAGTGCCAGCTGGCGGCGTTGCCTTCGGCGGGCGTGACCTGGGAAACGGACGACAACGGTTTTGTGGTATCGGCGACGGGCAAAGAGATGAAAGTCGAGTATCGCTATGATAGCGAAGGTTATCCGCTAGGTAAGACAACCATAAACTCGCAGAATACGCTCTCTGTGACGGCAAAACCCTCCGCGGACCCGCGTAAAAAGCTGGATTACACGGCAGTCAGCCGGGTGGATGATCGACAGGTCGGCAACGTCACACAGAGCTGCGAATATGATGCGTACGCGAACCCTGTTGACTGCCGGCTTGTTATCGTCGATGAGAGCGTTAAGCCGGCAGTGTCCCACCATTACACCATTAAAAATCGTATCGATTACTACTAAACCGGGCGCGGTGCGATTCTCCGTGACTACCGCGCCGCGTTTACTGCGCGGTGGGTTTCAGGAGCGTAGAACCGGACGTTTTATGTTCATCCAGATACTGCTGCTGGAAGATACACATGCGGATGGTGTTACGGTATTCGCCGTTAATGAAGAACTCATGAATCAGCTCGCCTTCTACTCTAAACCCGAGTTTACGGTAGATGTGAATCGCTTTTTCATTCTCTTTATCGACGATCAAATACAATTTATAGAGATTGAGTACGGTAAATCCGTAATCCATCGCCAGTTTGGCCGCGCGTGACGCCAGGCCTTTTCCCTGGTACTCCGGGGAGATAATAATCTGAAATTCCGCCCGCCGATGCACATGGTTAATTTCCACCAGTTCTACCAGCCCAGCGTTTTCACCATCGCATTCGACGACAAAGCGCCGTTCGCTTTGGTCGTGGATGTGTTTGTCGTAGAGATCCGACAGTTCGACAAAAGCCTCATACGGCTCTTCAAACCAGTAACGCATAACGCTGGCATTATTATCAAGCTGGTGGACAAATCGTAAATCTTCACGCTCAAGCGGGCGCAGTCTGACCTTGTAGTCACTTGTCATACTGTATCCTTACACTTCCTTTTAGTTATCCTGCATCAGGGCGTAATAACGCGACCTGTACGACGATCCAGACACCGCAGCGTATTAGGCTCCCAATAGGCGTTGATGTTGGCGCTTTGCTCGCATTTATCGCGGTTATCAAAGGCGGCATCGGCTTTGTCCCACTCTTTTTCTGCGCGGGTATTCACTTTCTGACGCAGACTGCGAGTGTCGTTCCATTGTTCCTTTTCCATCGCCGCTTCCTGACGACTTTGTGCGCTATCTCCCGATTCAATCACCAGTTTACTGGTTTCAGCGAATGCGGAAGTAGTATATACAACGGCCGCCAACGTAAGCATTGCCGTCAGGCACAGGCGTTTGCTCAGCGTATTGTTCATCACAACATCCTTTCATTAGAGGGGAAAAAGCGGTAAACCACCTGTAAATTCTACACCAATCCTTATGCCTGGCATATACACAAGAATGGCCGGATAACCGTAACGATATTCTGTTGTATTATCACTTATCATTTCGTAACCAAATGAATCTCATGCTAAAGACGACTCTGCTTTTCTTTGTCACCGCCCTCTGTGAAATCATTGGATGTTTTCTTCCCTGGCTATGGCTTAAGCGCGGCGCCAGCGTGTGGTGGCTTCTGCCCGCCGCCGCGTCACTTGCGTTATTCGTCTGGCTTTTGACCTTGCATCCGGCGGCGAGTGGGCGGGTTTATGCGGCTTACGGTGGGGTATATGTCTGTACTGCGCTCCTGTGGTTACGTGTTGTCGATGGCGTCCGGCTCACGGTTTATGACTGGTGCGGCGCGCTGATCGCGCTGTGTGGAATGCTGATTATCGTCGTCGGATGGGGACGTACGTAACATTGCCGCGCGACCAGAACATTTTGTGATCTGGCAGCGCTTTTTACATTAATATACTTGTATGGTAGTAGCTCAGTTGGGTAAATTTCCTGCATCCCATAATGCGATGTAAGGAATAAAAATGAAGATTGTAGGGGCTGAAGTTTTTGTTACGTGTCCAGGGCGTAACTTCGTCACCTTAAAGATAACCACGGAAGACGGGATCACCGGTCTGGGGGATGCCACCCTGAACGGACGCGAGCTCCCGGTGGCCTCGTACCTTACCGATCACCTGTGCCCACAGCTTATCGGGCGGGATGCTCGCCGCATTGAAGATATCTGGCAGTTCTTCTACAAAGGCGCGTACTGGCGCCGTGGCCCTGTCACCATGTCCGCCATTTCCGCGGTTGATATGGCGCTATGGGATATTAAAGCCAAAGCCGCCAATATGCCGTTGTATCAGTTACTCGGCGGCGCTTCGCGTGAAGGCGTCATGGTGTATTGCCATACCACAGGCCACACCATCGACGATGTGCTGGAAGACTACGCGCGTCATAAAGAGCAAGGGTTCAAAGCAATCCGCGTGCAGTGCGGCGTTCCGGGGATGAAAACCACCTACGGCATGGCGAAAGGCAAGGGGCTGGCCTATGAGCCCGCGACAAAAGGCCAGTGGCCGGAAGAACAATTGTGGTCAACGGAAAGGTATCTCGATTTTACGCCAAAGCTGTTTGACGCCGTGCGTAATACGTTCGGTTTTAATGAACATCTTCTGCACGATATGCATCACCGGTTGACGCCTATTGAGGCTGCCCGCTTTGGCAAATGTATTGAAGACTATCGTTTGTTCTGGATGGAAGACCCGACGCCGGCTGAAAATCAGGCGTGCTTCCGCCTCATCCGCCAGCATACGGTCACGCCGATTGCGGTAGGCGAAGTCTTTAACAGTATCTGGGATTGCAAACAGCTCATTGAAGAGCAATTGATTGACTATATCCGCACCACGCTTACCCATGCCGGTGGTATTACCGGGATGCGCCGCATTGCCGATTTTGCCTCGCTCTACCAGGTGCGTACCGGTTCGCATGGGCCGTCCGATCTGTCGCCGGTTTGTATGGCCGCGGCATTACATTTCGACCTGTGGGTGCCTAACTTTGGCGTGCAGGAGTTTATGGGCTACTCCGAACAAATGCTGGAGGTTTTCCCGCATAACTGGACGTTCGAGGGCGGCTATATGCATCCGGGCGACAAGCCAGGACTGGGCATTGAGTTTGATGAAAAACTGGCGGCGAAATATCCGTACGATCCAGCCTATTTGCCGGTGGCCCGCCTGGAAGACGGCACACTGTGGAACTGGTAAGGAGCGAAAAATGAAAAGCATCGTAATCGAAAAACCGAATACATTAACTATCGAAACGCGCGCGCTTCCTCAGCCTGCGCCGGGTGAAGTTCGTATTAAAGTGAAACTGGCGGGTATCTGCGGTTCCGACAGTCATATTTATCGGGGACATAATCCCTTTGCAAAATATCCCCGTGTCATAGGCCATGAATTTTTCGGTGTCATCGACGCGGTAGGCGACAACGTCAATCACGACCGGATAGGAGAACGGGTATCCGTCGATCCGGTGATCAGTTGCGGGCATTGTTACCCTTGTTCAGTCGGTAAACCCAATGTGTGTACCTCGCTGGTGGTGCTGGGCGTGCATCGTGACGGCGGTTTCAGCGAGTATGCGGTGGCGCCGGCCCGTAATGCTCATCGCATACCGGACAACATCGCAGATCATCATGCCGTCATGGTTGAGCCGTTTACCATTGCGGCAAATGTGACGGGGCAGGTGAATCCAACCGAGCAGGACGTGGCGCTTATCTATGGCGCAGGCCCGATGGGATTGACGACCGTACAGGCGCTGAAGGGGGTTTATCAGGTTAAAACGGTCATAGTCGTTGATCGCATTGAAGAGCGTTTAGCAATGGCGAAGCAGAGCGGCGCTGACTGGACCCTCAATAATGGTCAACATTCACTGGCGGAATTTCTACAGCAGAAGGCGCTAAAACCGACCTTGATTGTCGATGCCGCCTGTCATCCCGCTATCCTGCAAGAGGCGATTACCCTTGCATCGCCTGCGGCACGCATTGTCCTGATGGGATTTTCCAGCGACCCGTGTGAGATTGTACAGCAGGGTATTACCGGAAAAGAGCTGGCTATTTATTCATCGCGTCTTAATGCCAATAAATTCCCGGTCGTGATTGACTGGCTGAATAAAGGGCTTATTGATCCGGATAAGCTGATAACGCATACATTTGATTATCAACATGTCACCGACGCGATTGAGCTTTTCGAGAAAGACCAGCGTCAATGCTGCAAAGTCTTACTCACGTTTGCGAAATAATATAAATAATTGCGAGTAAGTGGTACGCATCTTACCTCTTAGAGATTGCCTATATGACACAAATAAAGCATGAACGATCGACTCAGGATTTAGTGCGCGCTGCCGTATCTGGCTGGTTAGGCACCGCGCTTGAATTTATGGATTTTCAGTTATATTCACTAGGCGCGGCTCTGGTCTTCCATGAGATATTTTTCCCGGAACAGTCTGCCGCGATGGCGCTTATTCTGGCAATGGGCACCTATGGTGCAGGTTATATAGCCAGAATTATCGGCGCCTTTGTTTTTGGTAAAATGGGCGACCGCATCGGACGAAAAAAAGTATTGTTTATTACCATCACCATGATGGGGATCTGCACCACGCTGATTGGCGTACTGCCGACGTATGCGCAAATCGGCATTTTTGCGCCAGTATTACTGGTGACATTGCGAATTATACAGGGGCTGGGCGCCGGGGCGGAAATTTCCGGCGCGGGTACCATGCTGGCCGAGTATGCGCCGAAAGGAAAGCGTGGCATCATTTCCTCGCTGGTTGCGATGGGCACCAACTGCGGTACGTTGAGCGCGACGGCGATCTGGGCGGTGATGTTCTTTGCGCTTGAACGCGAACAGCTGATCGCCTGGGGATGGCGTATTCCTTTCCTGGCGAGCGTCGTTGTCATGATATTCGCGATCTGGCTGCGAATGAATCTGAAAGAAAGTCCGGTATTCGAAAAAGTAAGTGAAGGCGAAAAATCGCCAGCGTTAACGTCTGCGTCAGAAAATACATTGGGCGCGATGTTTACCAGCAAATCTTTCTGGCTGGCCACCGGTTTACGTTTTGGACAAGCTGGGAATTCGGGGCTTATTCAAACCTTCCTTGCCGGATATTTAGTTCAGACGTTATTATTTAACAAATCTATCCCAACCGATGCGTTAATGATAAGTTCCGTAATTGGTTTTATCACTATCCCACTATTAGGGTGGTTGTCCGATAAATACGGTCGTCGGCTGCCGTATATAATATTGAATATCTCCGCGATTATCCTCGCCTGGCCGATGCTGTCTATTGTGGTAGATAAAACGTATAGCCCTGGCGTAATTATGGCGGCGCTCATTGTTATTCATAACTTTGCCGTGCTGGGATTATTTGCGCTGGAAAACATCACCATGGCGGAAATTTTCGGATCGCGTAATCGCTTCACCCGGATGGCGATTTCAAAAGAGGCAGGAGGCCTGGTGGCGGTTGGCTTTGGCCCTGTTCTTGCGGGGATCTTTTGTAACATGACCGATTCCTGGCTGCCCATATTAATTATGCTGGTGCTCTACTCGTGTATTGGTCTGATTTCTGCGTTGTTGATGCCGGAGGTCAGAGATCGCGATCTGAGCTTGCCTGAGGATGCGGCGGAAGCGACAGCGGCAGAGAAGTTACGCCACTCCGCAACCCAGACGAGTTAAATCGTGTCGACGGTATGGCCGGAACGCTAATGCGGTTTCGGCCATGCTGTCCGGCCACTTTTGTTTAATTAGCGTAAATCCAAATGCACCAGGGCAGGCGTTACTCTGCGACTGTTCCGCTTTCAGAATATAGAGGTTATAAAATGCAAAACAGGCTTTTATCGGCAAAGGCGACGCTTCCTGATTACGATCGCGCGGCGCTGGTGGCGCGGATGGTCCATCTCGGTTTTGGCGCGTTTCATCGCGCGCATCAGGGGGTTTATACAGATATTCTGGCTGCGGAGCAGCATAGCGACTGGGGCTATTATGAGGTTAACCTTATTGGCGGCGAACAGCAGATTGCCGATCTAAAGCAGCAGGATAACCTCTATACCGTGGCGGAGATGTCGGCGGAAGCCTGGACGGCGCGTGTGGTGGGCGTCGTCAAAGCGGCGTTGCATGTTCAGGTTGATGGTCTGGAACGTGTGCTGGCGGCGATGTGCGAACCGCAAATAGCGATTGTGTCTCTGACCATTACCGAGAAAGGGTATTGTCATTCGCCAGCCACGGGCCAACTTCTGCTGGAACATCCCATGATTGCCGCCGACCTGCAAAATCCGCATCAACCGCTAACGGCACCGGGTATTATTGTCGAAGCGTTAGCGCGTCGTAAAGCCGCAGGCTTATCGGCATTTACCGTGATGTCCTGCGATAACATGCCGGAAAATGGGCATGTGACGCGTCAGGTTGTGACGGCTTACGCCCGGGAGGTGGATGCGGAACTGGCGATATGGATCGAGCAAAACGTGACATTTCCGTCAACCATGGTTGATCGGATTGTCCCTGCGGTCACGCCGGAGACGCTGGATAAAATCGAACAACTGACCGGCGTGCGCGATCCGGCGGGTGTCGCCTGTGAGCCGTTTCGTCAGTGGGTGATAGAAGATACGTTTGTGGCGGGTCGTCCGCAGTGGGAAAACGCGGGCGCGACGTTGGTCGCCGACGTGGTTCCGTTTGAAGAGATGAAACTGCGAATGCTTAACGGCAGTCATTCTTTCCTGGCTTATCTGGGGTATCTTGCCGGCTATCAGCATATTAATGACTGTATGGATGACGACAACTATCGTCTGACCGCGCAGGCGTTAATGTTACGCGAGCAGGCGCCCACGCTAAAAGTCCAGGGGGTAGATTTACAGCGTTATGCCGATCAGTTGATTGCGCGTTACCGTAATCCGGCGCTGCGTCATCGTACCTGGCAGATTGCGATGGATGGCAGCCAGAAACTTCCGCAGCGTATGCTGGACTCCGTTCGCTGGCATCTTGCTAATCATAGCGATTTTGATTTGCTGGCGCTGGGCGTGGCGGGGTGGATGCGTTACGTTGGCGGCGTGGATGAGCAGGGCAAGGCGATCGACGTCAGCGATCCGCTATTGCCGGTTATTCAGCGCGCCGTGGCAAATAGTGAAGAAGGCGCCAGTCGTGTTAAGGCGCTGCTGGGAATGGCTGAAATTTTCGGCAACGATTTGCCGCAGGCGGCGCGGTTTACGCAAAAAGTGCAAGAAGCCTATGACAGTTTACTGACATATGGCGCGAAAGCGAGCGTGGCGAAATATGCCGAGCGGTTGAAATAGCGCAACAGAGACCCGGTAGCATTATGCTACCGGGAAGGCCGGGGCGGTTCTTAGCGGCCAGTGGTATCAGTTCATGCCAAGACGAATCAGTTCGACCGGCGCGAATTTACCTTCACAACCTTCGACAATCACCGTTTTGCCGCGGCGAATTTGACCTGCATCCAGACCTTCGCTCTCAATGGCTTTGATAATCCCGGTATGACCCGTGCCGCTTATCATGACCCGGCTACCGGTAGTGATTGCGTTACGGTTACGATCGTATGTCATCATGGTGTTTTCTCCTTTCAAACTTACAGCCAAAGCCCGCAGGTTTCCCCGCATGACGGGCGACATATAAATACGCTTCTCGTTGCGGATTTTTTTTGTTTTTGATCAAGCTCACGGCTTTTTAGGCGGGAATGTGCAGGGTGAGAAAGCGGAGAAGGCGTCTCACCCCGACGTTAAAGGGGGGTTAGTCTTCGCTAAACCAGCCGCTGTTTTCCTGACGGATAAGCTGAACGGATTCGCTAATTTCCTGCAAATGCTGGGTCATTGCGCTCTCAACCGCATTGCCGTCACGATTTTCCAGCGCGGAGAAAATATCATGGTGCTGGCGCAACAACATCTCCGGCGGAGAAACATGATCCAGACTCATATAGCGAACCCGGTCGATTGTCGCTTTGATATTTTCAATGGTATCCCACGCTAACTGGCAATCGGCGATCTGCGCCAGCTTTTGGTGGAAATCGTCATCAAGCTGGAAAAAATCATCAATCTGTTTGCGCTCGATGGCAATATGTTGCAGGTGCAGGTTTTGCGCCAGTTGATAGCACTGGTTGTCGGTGATCATCGCCGCCGCACGGCGGACCACCGCGCATTCGATTGCCTGCCGAACAAAGCAGCCATTCTGTACCTGAGAAAGCGAAATCTTATTCACATAACTACCGCGCTGAGGGCGGATCTGAATCAACCCATTTTCCGCCAGCTTTATAAAAGCCTCGCGCACCGGTTGACGCGAAACGTTAAAACGGGTTGAGACCTCTTTTTCTGATAGCGGCGTGCCAGGCGGGATCAGACAATGCACGATATCACGCCGAAGAATACGGTAAATTTGCTGGTTGACTGGCTGTGTAGGGTTAAGCTGCGTTTCGACGGTCATTCATTCTTACTTTTTAGGCGGTTGACCCGGATACTCTACCACTTTTCCGTGGTGGTCTATACCTTTCATGTTTCTGGTTGCAGATACGTTTGCCAGGGATTACCCGGCCCGCAGACCGGGTATAACCCCTTAGCTACGGTGGACGCTGAGCCCTGCGAAGGATTGGGTAACAGGCATCATTTCAACGGTATTAATATTCACATGCGCGGGGAGTGTGGCCACCCACCATACCGCTTCGGTAATGTCTTCTGGCGTGAGCGCGGTGGTATTTTCGTAAGTTTTACCCGCTTTCTCATCGTCGCCTTTGAAACGGACGCTGGAAAACTCGGTACCGCCAACCAGACCCGGTTCAATGTCGGTCACGCGAACCGCCGTGCCGTGTAAATCCGTGCGCAAATTCAGGCTAAACTGGCGCACAAAGGCTTTCGTCGCGCCATAGACGTTGCCACCAGCATAAGGCCAACTGCCGGCGGTTGAACCGATGTTAATGATATGACCGCGATTACGTTCGACCATTCCTGGCAGCACGGCGCGGGTCATATAAATTAAGCCTTTATTATTAGTATCGATCATAGTTTCCCAGTCTTCTACGCTGGCTTTATGCGCCGGTTCAAGACCCAGCGCCAGACCGGCGTTATTGACCAGCACATCAATATCGCGCCACTGCGCAGGCAGAGAGGCCATCATCTCTTCGATGGCCGCGCGGTTGCGCACGTCCAGTTGGGCGGTCAATACGTTCTCGCCAAGCTCATCTTTTAACGCTTGCAGGCGTTCATGACGACGTCCCGTGGCAATGACTTTATGTCCATTCTCAACAAAACGGCGTGCAATGCACTCGCCAAACCCTGCGGTTGCTCCAGTTACTAAAACGATCATCACACAGTTCCTCAACGCTTTTTGTGTTGTATTACCATAGCACGCGGCGTTTATGAAAGGGTAATCCTGGTTAACACGGTTGCGGTCAGCATAGGGGGAAGCTTACTCTTATGATCAACCTATTTTCAGGAGTGAAAAATGTCGACGAATCCTTTGTTAGACCAGAGTATGTTGCCTTATCAGGCACCGCGTTTTGATCGGATCAAAGATTGCCATTATCGTCCTGCTTTTGATGAGGGCGTGCGGCAAAAACGTGTGGAAATCGAGGCCATCGTCAATCATCCGGCGGCCCCTGATTTTACGAATACGCTTCTGGCGCTGGAGCAAAGCGGGGCGCTTCTGTCACGCGTCACCAGCGTTTTTTTCGCGATGACGGCCGCGCACACTAACGATGAACTCCAGCGGTTGGATGAGGCCTTTTCTGCCGAGCTGGCGGCGCTCTCCAACGATATTTATCTGAATAGCGCGTTATTCGCTCGCGTGGATGCCGTCTGGCAACAGCGTCACTCACTGGGGCTGGATGATGAGTCGCTACGGTTGGTCGATGTGATCCATCAGCGTTTTGTGTTGGCAGGCGCGCAGCTTGCCGAAGAGGATAAAGCGCGGCTGAAGGTATTGAATACTGAATCCGCGACCTTAATGAGCCAGTTTAATCAGCGTCTGCTGGCGGCAAGTAAAGCGGGCGGGCTGGCGGTAGATGACGCGCATTGCCTGGCAGGATTAAGCCCGGAAGAAATGACCGTCGCTGCTGAAGCGGCGCGTGAAAAAGGCCTGGAGGAGCGCTGGTTCATTCCGCTCCTTAATACGACGCAACAGCCTGCGCTTGCTACGCTGCGCGATCGCCAGACCCGCGAAAATTTATTCGCAGCGTCATGGACTCGGGCGGAAAAAGGAGATGCCCACGATACCCGCGCTATCGTTCAGCGTCTGGTAGAGATTCGTCGCTGTCAGGCAAAACTGCTGGGTTTCCCCAATTATGCCGCATGGAAAATGGCCGATCAGATGGCGAAAACGCCGCAAGCCGCACTGAGCTTTATGCGTGGCATTGTGCCGCCAGCGCGTCAGCGCGTACTCAATGAACAGGCGGAAATTCAGAACGTCATTGAGGGTGAGCAGGGCGGCTACACCGTTCAGGCCTGGGACTGGATGTTCTATGCCGAACAGGTACGGCGGGAAAAATATGCGTTAGATGAAGCGCAACTGAAGCCCTATTTTGCCTTAAATACGGTCTTGCAAGAGGGGGTTTTCTGGACCGCCAACCAGCTATTCGGCATCACCTTCGTCGAGCGTTTTGACATTCCGGTGTATCACCCTGATGTTCGGGTGTGGGAGATTTTCGATTCCGATGGTGTCGGCATGGCGTTATTTTATGGCGACTTCTTCGCGCGGGACTCGAAAAGCGGCGGCGCGTGGATGGGGAATTTTGTCGAGCAATCCACACTCAACGAAACCCGGCCCGTTATATACAATGTTTGTAACTATCAGAAACCGGTTGATGGGCAGCCTGCATTACTGCTTTGGGACGACGTTATTACGCTCTTCCATGAGTTTGGTCATACGCTACATGGTTTGTTTGCCGTCCAACGCTATGCCACGCTTTCAGGTACCAATACGCCCCGCGACTTTGTTGAGTTTCCCTCCCAGATTAATGAGCATTGGGCGAGCCATCCGCGTGTGTTCGAACGCTACGCGCGTCATGTCGACAGCGGTGAAAAAATGCCTGCTGATTTACAGGAAAGAATGCGCAAGGCGAGTTTATTTAATAAAGGTTACGATATGACTGAATTGCTCGGCGCCGCATTGCTGGATATGCGCTGGCATATGCTGGAGGAGAGCGTAGCAGAGCAGTCTGTCGCTGAGTTCGAGCAGCAGGCGCTGGCCGCCGAGCATCTTGATTTACCGGCAGTGCCGCCCCGCTATCGCAGCAGTTATTTTGCCCATATCTTCGGCGGCGGCTACGCAGCGGGATACTACGCCTACCTGTGGACGCAAATGTTAGCGGATGACGGTTATCAATGGTTTGTAGAGCAGGGCGGCCTGACGCGTGAAAACGGGCAGCGTTTTCGTGATGCTATCCTTTCCCGGGGGAATAGTACTGATTTAGAAACGCTTTATTCAGCCTGGCGTGGACATGAACCGCATATTGACCCCATGTTACAATATCGTGGGCTCGATCGCTAAGCTGATACGGTTGTTCGGCACTGTCGAACAACCGCCTGAAAATGAATCCTGCACTTCTGATGACAGCCAGTTAAATTTATGGGGTTAAATTGTCTGAATATAACAAGGGCGTGCATTCGGATTTTTCTACTTATTTTTCCGTGGTGGATTGATTGCCAAAGATTTATTACCGCTTCGCTGTTGATGTTTTCAAAAAATATATTTTCCGCCATGTATCGGCGTTATGTAAATAATGCAGAAATGAATTTGACACTGCGCACAGGGCGACTAGATTTAGAACTGTATCACATGATATGAGAAGACATATCATATTTAAAACGCAACATCATCATGAGGATTATATTATGGCAGAACATCGCGGCGGTTCCGGTAATTTTGCAGAAGATAAAGAGAAAGCCTCAGAAGCAGGTCGTAAAGGCGGTCAGCATAGCGGTGGGAACTTTAAAAACGACCCACAGCGTGCATCTGAAGCGGGTAAAAAAGGTGGCCAGAATAGCCACAGTGGCGGACGGAAATCCGGCAATTAATTTTACTCCTGATATTTCGTAAATATATTCTGAAATATTGCGCATACGATGCGGGCCATAGGCTCGCATTTTTTTATTCTGACCGGGAGTTATTCTGACCGGTCAGATGAAATTATTTTTTATGCTTTCTTCGTTAACAGAAAAAGCAATTCAGCGAGGGCGAAGCGTACGCATTTTTCCAATACTTCCTGACAATCTCCGTTGAAATGTTGTCGGCTTGTAAAAGTTGTATTGTTAATATTCCAGGCAAACCAAACGGTGCCCGCCGGCGTGCCATCTTCGCCGCCTTCCGGACCGCCATAGCCGCTGATCGCTATGCTGATATTGACCTCAGCCTGATCCTTAGCGCCCTGTGCCATTTCAGTAACGACCGCTTCGCTGACGGCGGTATGTTCGGCAAGACTGTGGCGTTGTACGCGTAAGATTTTTGCTTTGGCTTCATCAGTAAAGGTGACATAACCCACACCGTAAAATGAGGGCGTATCTTCTGCTGCGCACAATGCTGAAGCCAGTTTCCCGCCAGTGCAGGATTCTGCAGTGGTCAGACGGAGTTTCTGGTTAACCAGTAAATGACCAAGTTTTTTTGTCAGGCTATCGATGGTTTCGGCTTCATCAAGGGTGACAATATCGTGCTGTTCTAATCTCATCGTTTATTTTTCCGTTACAGAGACAAATGAAATATGTTCGTTCTTCTCAAGTATGGCATATTTATTTTATGACATTGTCAGTGAATGATTATTTTATCCAGTTACCAACAAACCCGCTGTTGCATAACTTGCTTACTTTTCTGCGGCGATGACTGTCATTGATTATGCGTAAGGCCATTATCCTCAAAAAATAAAGCCGATTATTCTGAATTGCTATCAAGACGTTGATGCATATGACTTCAGCGATGTGGCGAGTTAACTATTACGCCGTTACGCTTTCGTGCTCACCGGCGCTGATATCGGTTGCATATTAATCCGGATGGGTTGATTTTATTGCTTAATATCCTGCGGGTAAATTCATGTTTGTAAAAACTAAAAATAGCGGCCAGACTTAATACGTCAAATAGACGTTATTAAGGAGAGAGCATGAAACTACCGGTGGCTGCATTTTTAAGTTTGCTGATAATGCCTTACGCGCTAGCGGATGATCAAGGGGGATTAAAAAAAGACGTGGCGCCGCCGCCGCCTCATGCTATTGAGGATGGTTATCGCGGTACGGATGATGCAGAAAAAATGACCATCGAACAGGCAAAAACCCTGCATGATGGCGCGACCGTTTCGCTGCGCGGCAACCTTATTGATCATAAAGGCGACGATCGCTATGTATTTCGTGATAAATCCGGCGAGATTAACGTGATAATTCCTTCCGCCGTATTTGATGGGCGGGAAGTTCAGCCGGATCAAATGATCAACATTAACGGTAGTCTGGACAAGAAAGCGAAGGAACCGCTTGTTCGCGTGAACCGACTGCAAAAATAACGCGCGCTAACCGGCAATCTCCAGGTCAGCCATACGAGGCACGCGGCTGGCCTGATACCATGGGTCTTGTAAAAGCGCCTGGGGGACAAAAAGATCCCATAATGTCTTATTCAGGTCTGGTTGCGTATCGTTTAAGCTTCATTGATATTGACGGTGCTACAGTCGTTAGCGATCCGTTATCCTCGCAAGAATTTGCCCGGTAGCGTATAAGCAAAACACAAATCTATCCATGCAAGCATTTACCGCTGGTGAACCGGCGGTTTTTTTTTGCCTGCCATCCAGACAAAAGCGGCCCCTTGCGCAACGATGCAGCAAGGGGCCGGCTCTGCGAGGGATTATCTCCGTTCATTAATCATCCCATTTGTGACTGAACCAGGCGGCCAGAAATCCGGAAAATAAAATAATTCCTAATACAACGATAAAAAGGTTAATACTGCCTAACATCTCGTTTCTCCTTATTTTAGCGTGCATCCTCTTTTTTAAAAAACCTCGTACAGACTATAGTACTAATTTATACTTAAGCAAAGTCTGAATTGCGTATTTATTTTACTGGAAGGGTAAAGCATTAGAATATTTTCGTCAGCGCCCAGGAATATTCCTGAATTACCGCAGTGACAGCAGATAATTAGCCTGCAATATATAGGGTTAACCCGGTGCGCCAGAAACTGCGCACATCACTGGCTGCAGATAATTAACAGGTGATAGCCTGTTGCGTAGGGGTAATCCGCATTCCTTTTAACATCAGTGCCCAGGCGAACACAATGGCGATTATCAGGACAACGAAAAGCGACCAGGCGGGAAGTGTCGTCAGGATGACGCCGCTGGCCAGCGGGTTTACCGCCGCACCCAGCCAGCCCAGCGATTGCGCTGAAAAATAGCTGGCTTTCATCCCGGCAGGCGCAATGTTGTCAATTAACATATATTCGCCGGGGGCATAAATAATTTCGCCAATCGTGAATACTGCCGCTGAAAGCCCCCAAAAAAACAGATTGTCGCCTGAAAAAATAAATCCGATGAGCCCAGCGATAAAAAAGACGGTGCCGGTCGTCATCATTGGTCGAATATTGACGGCGGTAAGTCGACGGCCCACGGCGTATTGCAAACTGACCACAATAACCGCATTAACCGGCAGGACGACGGCTACCACTTTTTCCGCGAAGCCGCTATCGGCAACGACCATAACGTACTGTGAAATACAGGACGCAAAGGCGCCCCCCACAAAGGAGGCCAGAAATGCCGAAAGCGTAAACCACAATAATGCTTTGTCGCGCAGCAGAACGGAGGGAGACCAGATAGCGGCATTTTTCCCCTCGCTGGCGGCAACCGAACGTGTCACCCATACCTGAATAAAGACCAGCGGAAATGCGGAACAGATAGCGGCAAGCCAGAAGGGTAAATTGATGCTTTGCATCACCAGCAGCGTGCCGAGCGGCGGGCCAACCGTCCAGCCGATATTGAGTACGGTATAGTTGAGCGAAAAAATCCGTGTTTTTGTTGTCGCGGTGAGATTATCGGCGAACCAGGCCTTCAGGACGGTAGAAAAAACCGAATAGGCGCAGTTAATAAGCGCAAAAAGCAGGACAACCAGTACGACATTATGCACCATTGGGATGGCGATAAATCCGCAGGCGAAGGCGATAATCGCGAGTAACATGTAGCGCTTTTTATCAAACTTGTCCGCCAGAATCCCAAAGCCAAGACTAAAAATGACGCCAATCGTTAACGCGCTGGTCAGCGCGTAGCCAATCAGATCCACGCCTAAACCGTACTGACGGTTAAGATAGATGGTCATAAAGGGGAGCGTGGCGCCGCGTCCAATTGTCAATAACAGCGATGAGGCGAGTAGAGCCAACGTCGAACGTCTCAATCCTGGATTCATTTTTCCTGCCTGAAATGGAGGTTACGTATCGGGACGTTTTAATCTACCGTGCCCGCAAAAGCATGATGTCTATACGCTATAGCGTAGTCTTAACATACCATAACGCAGGATTTTGCCCATCGTGTGTTGTTCAATGCCATGCTCACGGTAAAAAGAAAAGTCCTGTTATGGCGCACTGATTTCCGATAACTTACCTTTTTACAAAATTTTAATAATGACAGGGGCCGATGATGTCGCGTAAAGACGGTTTTTTGGCGTTACTGGTGGTTGTCGTATGGGGGCTCAATTTTGTTGTCATCAAAGTAGGCCTGCACCATATGCCGCCATTATTGCTGGCAGGATTACGATTTTTACTGGTGGCGTTTCCGGCAATTTTCTTTGTCGCCCGGCCTAAAGTCCCGCTTACGCTGTTGCTGGGCTATGGGCTGACGATAAGCTTTGGGCAGTTCGCCTTTCTCTTTTGCGCGATAAAGTTTGGTATGCCCGCAGGACTGGCGTCGTTGGTATTACAGGCGCAGGCCTTTTTTACCATGGCATTGGGGGCGTTTGTTTTTAGCGAGCGGTTACAACGTAAGCAGTTGGCGGGGATCGCCCTGGCGATCATAGGTGTACTGGTATTGATTGAAGCCAGTCTCAACGGACAGCATATAGCGATGTCGGGATTTATGCTGACTCTGGCGGCGGCATTTAGCTGGGCCTGCGGCAATATCTTTAATAAAAAAATTATGCAACATAGTCCGCGCCCGGCGGTGATGTCGCTGGTGGTCTGGAGCGCGCTGATCCCGATCCTGCCGTTCCTGCTGTCATCGCTGCTACTGGAGGGGGCGGATCACATTACGCAAAGCCTTATTACCATCGATATGACGACGATATTGTCGCTGCTTTATCTGGCTTTTGTCGCCACTATACTTGGCTACGGCATCTGGGGCACGTTACTGGGGCGCTATGAGACCTGGCGCGTGGCGCCGTTATCATTGCTGGTGCCGGTAGTCGGGCTGGCGAGCGCTGCGGTGTTACTCGGGGAAACGTTGACCGGGATGCAGCTTGCGGGCGCAGTACTGATTATGGCTGGACTCTATATCAATGTGTTTGGATTTCGTGTGCGCCGTACTGCGCGCGTCAGGGGATGAGGCATTATGTTACTAAGAAGACAAACGCTAATTTCAGACCATACCGCGAGGTGATAGCGGCGGACTTGTCATCGCCAGACGGTACTAAAAAAATGCCCCGCAAAACGGGGCAAAGAGGTTAAAGGTGTTGGTCGTTATAATAGGGCACGCCTAATTCATCTGACTTATCGCTGTTCACGCTCACGGGGTGAAGGTCATTTGGCGGATCGCCCACACAGGGCAGCAGCATCACATCGCGGCTATTTTGCGCCACAGGTAACAAAGTTTGTTCTGCAATGCCATATCCGGAGGCGATAAGTAACAGACCCGGCAGGGCGGGAAACAGCATTTTCATGGTGCTCTTCGCGTGGCGCATAAACAAACTAGTAGTTGCCATGGTTCAGCGGCAGCATATACCGTGATTCGCCATGCATATTGGTGATCCGGTATTTGTGTGGCGGCACATCAAAATAGTTTTTGAACGTCCGGGTCAATGTTTGCTGTGACTCAAAGCCATAGCGTTCCGCCAGATAGAGAATGGGCTCGTTGCTCTCTTTTAATTTTTGCGCGATTTCCGTCATTTTACGGCTGCGAATGTATTGGCCTAATGAATGACCGGTCTCTTTTTTAAACATCCGTTGCAGGTGCCATTTGGAATATCCTGAACGCTCAGACACTTTTTCCAGTGAGAGCGGCGACTCCAGGTTATCCTCGATCCAGTCCAAAATGCTATGAATAGTAATAGCGTCAGTGTTGCGTCTGGACATCGTCATACCTCTTTTTTGTCTACGGCAGAATTTTCTTGAGCAAATACTCAAGCGTTGCCACTTCGTCCGCCGTTAAGTTTTTTGTTAATTCCTGATGCAGGTCTTGCCCTGGTCGTTGATGACATTGCTCACAAATTGCCGCGCCGTCCGGCGTTAGCTTCACCAGTACGCCGCGTTTGTCATTAGGATTCGGCAGTCTTTCGATCCAGCCTTTGCACAGCAGGCGATCGAGCATCCGCGTCAATGCGCCGAGATCGACAGACAGCACTTTTTTAAGTTCAACCGGGGTAATACATCCCGCGCAGCGTATCGAGCACAGCACTTTAAACTGTGTTGCGGTGATATCCAGCGGGGATAAATAGTTATTTAACAGGCGATCTTTTTTTTGATTTACCATGTAGATCAAGCGACCCAGCGGAATGATTTCATTGAACAGATCACTGGTGCTTTTCAAAATGGTTGCCCCGGCAAGTAATTAATTTCGTCAGATACTATTGCCTAGGCAAGTATAAGTCAACTAAATGAATTGACCGATGCCACGATTTGCTAAAAGGCGTCCGGAGTATTGTGTTGTGATAACTTGTAACTAATTGATAATTACAGGTTATATGTTGTAGAGGATATTAATTTGCACACTGGCGAAATGGCGCGCCTGGGCAATTTCACTTTATACTTCCGGTTCATGAAACGCTGATGGGTAAGAGATAGTATTATGATGGATTTGTTTAAAGCGATTGGATTGGGGCTGGTCGTACTGCTCCCGTTAGCCAATCCGCTAACCACCGTGGCGCTGTTTCTTGGCCTTGCGGGCAATATGAATAGTGCGGAACGCAACCGGCAGTCCTATATGGCTTCGGTTTATGTCTTCGCTATTATGATGGTGGCGTACTATGCCGGGCAGTTAGTCATGAACACCTTCGGTATTTCGATTCCAGGGCTACGGATCGCCGGGGGGTTAATCGTGGCGTTTATCGGCTTCAGAATGCTTTTCCCGCAGCAGAAGGCGCATGAGTCGCCGGAAGCGAAAAGCAAATCGGAGGAGCTGGCAGACGAACCGACGGCCAATATTGCGTTTGTTCCACTGGCTATGCCAAGCACCGCAGGACCGGGGACCATCGCAATGATCATCAGTTCCGCTTCCACGGTGCGTCATGGCGGCGAGTTTCCCGACTGGGTCATTATGGTCGCGCCGCCGATTATTTTTCTTGCCGTGGCGGTGATCCTGTGGGGATGCTTACGCAGTTCTGGCGCTATTATGCGGCTGGTGGGGAAAGGGGGGATTGAAGCGATCTCCCGCTTAATGGGATTCCTGCTGGTGTGTATGGGCGTGCAATTTATTATCAACGGCGTGTTGGAAATTATTAAAACGTACCACTAAGGCGCATTTTCGTCTGCCGGAAACCTGTTCCCGGCAGACGAATGTCTTAATGCGGTTGTTCTTCCAGCGTCACTGGCCATTTGCGGAATATGAGCACAGCCCATACCAGCGCGGCACAGGCGGGTATAGCGCCAATATAGCCGATGGCCGACATTGACCAGTGCAAACTCACCTGATTGCCTACCAGCGCGCCAGCGCCAATACCAATATTAAAGATGCCTGAAAATAGCGCCATTGCGACATCGGTCGCGTCCGGGGCCAGCGCCAGTACTTTCACCTGCATACCGAGCCCTATCACCATAATCGCGATGCCCCAGAAAATGCTCAGTATGGCCAGATGCGCTTCGCTATTCGCCGCAGGCAGCAGCAGAAGCAGACAGATAACCAGCAGGGCAATAGCGATACTGACGAGCGACGAGGCATGGCGATTACCCAGTTTACCAAACACAAGGCTGCCGATGATCCCGGCGCCGCCGAGGATCAGTAACAGAACGGTAGCAAAATTCGCACTGAGCCCGGCGACATTCTGAACGAACGGTTCAATATAGCTATAAGCGGTGTAATGCGCAGTCACCACAACGACGGTCAGTACATAGAGGCTCATCAGCGCCGGGCGCCGGAATAGCAAAGGTAAACTTTTTAGTGAGCCGGAATGCTCGCTCGGCAATTTCGGTAGAAGCTTAATCAGACATAGCAGCGTAATTAATGCGCCCATGCCGATGGCAAAAAAGGTGGTGCGCCAGCCAAAATACTGACCAACAACGCGACCTATCGGCAGCCCAAGCACCATGGCCAACGCGGTGCCGGTCGCTATCAGACTTAATGCCTGAGCGCGTTTCCCGGCAGGGGCCAGGCGGATCGCCAGCGAGGCGGTTATCGACCAGAAAATAGCGTGGGCGAAAGCGATGCCAATACGGCTAATGACCAGCACGGTAAAGTTCCATGCCAGAAAGGAGAGCACATGGCTGGCAATAAACAAAACAAACAGACAAATGAGTAGCTTACGGCGCTCCATTTGACTGGTAAGAAGCATAAAAGGCAGCGACATGACGGCAACTACCCAGGCGTAAATGGTTAGCATGATGCCGACCTGCGCGGTTTGCATATGAAAGCTTTCAGCAATGTCTGATAGCAAACCAACCGGCACAAATTCTGTGGTATTGAAAATAAAAGCGGCAATAGCAAGCGTAACTACCCGTAGCCACGCGACCTTGCGGGAAACTGGATTGATTGTCATAAAAATATTTCGGGTTAGTTGCGAGAAGGTGAGGCCGCGATCTTAAAACGTTTACTGGCGAAAAGACAATCATTTTGTGACCTGCTTCTCATTTACTTCGCAGGCCGTTTCGTCTTCAGTCGACGCTCGCCAGTTGGGCGTTAAGTAACTCGATAAAGGCCTCAAGCTGGCGCGTCATCGCCCCGCGCCGCCACATTAGCCATGTGTTAAGCCAGCGCCACTTCTCCGCCAACGGCCAGGCTTCCACCTGATGATGTCCTGGCATACTGTTGAGCATACTTGCTGGCATCAGCGCAATACCTGCGCCGGCAATTACGCACGCCAACATTCCATGATATGACTCCATTTCGTGAATCGTACCGGGGGTCGCGCCATCGGCATGAAACCAGCTTTCGAAATGCCGTCGGTAAGAACAGTTGGCGCGAAAAGCATAGATGTTATAACCATTCACCTCGCTGGCCCGCGAAACGACGGAATGGCCGTGTGGCGCGACGATCATCATCTCTTCCTGGTAAGCCGGTATACCTTCCAGCCCCGGATGCATTAGCGGGCCATCAATAAAGGCGGCGTTCAGCTTTCCCTCGAGCACGCCATCCAGCATGGCGCCGGAAGGACCGGTCGTTAACGCGAACTGAATTTTAGGGTAACGCTGGTTATAACCCGCCAGCAGCGCGGGGATACGTACGGCGGCAGTACTTTCTAACGCGCCGAGTGAAAACAGTCCTTGCGGTTCCTCTCCGGCAACCACCATGCGGGCTTCATCGACCAGCGCCAGGATCTGCTGGCTGTAGCGTAAAAAGTTATGCCCGGCTGGTGACAGCCTGAGTCGCTGGTTTTCGCGAATAAACAGAGAAACGCCCAGGTCGGCTTCAAGCTGACGGATACGCGTGGTCAGGTTGGACGGAACGCGGTGTACTTTTGCCGCCGCCTGCGTAATGCTGCCCGTCAGAGCGACAGCGTTAAACATTTCCAGTTGCGTCAGGTCCATGGTTTTCTCAATTCGTGAATAGTCTGGTTAATATTATTCATTTTTCAGAAACGGTAAAGGGCGTCATGATGGTACAACTCCCCTGATAACGAGAGAAAGAACATGACCATGATGACTGCAACACAGGCGTTATCCGTGAATCCTGCGACCGGCCAGACGCTGGCGGCAATGCCCTGGGCTAACGCGCAAGAGATTGAACATGCGCTGAGTCTGGCGGCGAGCGGTTTCAAAAAGTGGAAATTGACATCGGTAGCGCAACGGGCGCAAACATTACGCGATATTGGTCAGGCGCTTCGCGCTCATGCAGAAGAGATGGCGCAATGTATTACGCGTGAAATGGGTAAACCCATAAAGCAGGCGCGTGCGGAAGTGACGAAATCCGCCGCGTTATGCGACTGGTATGCGGAACATGGCCCGGCAATGCTGAATCCTGAGCCTACGCTGGTAGAAAATCAGCAGGCGGTGATTGAATACCGTCCGCTGGGCGTCATTCTGGCGATAATGCCGTGGAATTTTCCTTTATGGCAGGTGTTACGCGGGGCAGTGCCGATACTGTTGGCGGGGAATAGCTACTTGTTAAAACATGCGCCCAATGTCACGGGTTGCGCGCAGATGATAGCCCGAATCTTGACGGAAGCCGGTACTCCTGCTGGCGTCTATGGATGGGTGAACGCCAATAATGAGGGCGTGAGTCAGATGATTAACGATCCGCGAATCGCGGCGGTGACGGTGACCGGTAGCGTGCGCGCCGGCGCGGCGATTGGCGCTCAGGCTGGGGCGGCGCTGAAAAAGTGCGTACTGGAACTGGGTGGCTCGGATCCGTTTATTGTACTCAATGATGCCGATCTCGAACTGGCGGTAAAAGCCGCGGTTGCAGGACGCTATCAAAACACCGGACAAGTCTGCGCCGCCGCCAAACGTTTTATTGTCGAAGAGGGCATTGCGCAGGCGTTTACCGATCGTTTTGTGGCGGCTGCCGCAGCATTAAAGATGGGTGATCCTCTGGTTGAAGAGAATGACCTGGGGCCGATGGCGCGCTTTGATCTGCGTGATGAACTCCATCAACAGGTGCAGGCTTCCGTCGCCGAAGGTGCACGGCTACTGTTGGGCGGCGAGAAAATCGCCGGGGAGGGCAACTATTATGCCGCGACCGTTCTGGCGGATGTCACACCTGACATGACGGCATTTCGTCAGGAACTTTTTGGGCCTGTTGCCGCCATTACCGTTGCAAAAGATGCGGCGCACGCCCTCGCGCTGGCGAATGACAGTGAGTTTGGCCTGTCGGCGACGATCTTTACCGCCGACGATACGCTGGCCGCGGAGATGGCGGCGCGTCTTGAGTGCGGCGGGGTATTCATTAATGGGTACAGCGCCAGCGATGCGCGTGTGGCATTCGGCGGGGTGAAGAAAAGCGGCTTCGGTCGTGAGCTTTCGCACTTTGGTTTACACGAATTTTGTAATGTGCAGACCGTCTGGAAGAACCGCGTCTAATCGCCCTGACGTCGCGTGGCGCCCTCTGCTATACTCGCAGGCCTTTTCAGACCTGCGAGCAAGGAGCATGTTGTGGCCAGGGCCATGGATAATGCAATTTTAGAGACGATTTTACAGCGCGTTCGCCCCCTCATTGGCCAGGGCAAAGTCGCTGACTATATTCCGGCATTAGCGTCCGTCGAGGGTTCAAAGCTGGGGATAGCGATTTGTACCGTGGACGGGCAGCATTATCAGGCGGGCGATGCGCACGAACGCTTCTCTATTCAGTCTATTTCGAAAGTGCTTAGTCTGGTGGTGGCGATGCGTCATTATCCGGAAGAGGAGATCTGGCAGCGCGTCGGAAAAGATCCTTCCGGCTCGCCGTTCAATTCGTTGGTTCAGTTAGAGATGGAACAAGGCATCCCGCGTAATCCATTTATTAATGCGGGCGCGCTGGTGGTATGCGACATGTTGCAAGGCCGGCTTAGCGCGCCGCGTCAGCGGATGCTGGAAGTTGTGCGCGCGCTTTGCGGCGTATCGGATATTACGTATGACGCTACGGTCGCGCGCTCTGAATTTGAGCATTCCGCCCGTAACGCCGCAATTGCCTGGCTGATGAAATCATTCGGTAATTTTCATCATGATGTGCCTACCGTGTTGCAAAATTACTTCCACTACTGTGCGTTGAAAATGAGCTGCATGGAACTGGCGAGGACGTTTGTCTTTCTGGCGAATCAGGGCGAGGCGTTTCATCTCGACGAGCCGGTAGTTACCCCCATGCAGGCCCGGCAGATTAATGCGCTAATGGCGACCAGCGGTATGTATCAGAATGCCGGAGAGTTTGCCTGGCGGGTGGGATTGCCCGCTAAGTCCGGCGTGGGCGGCGGTATTGTCGCCATTGTGCCGCATGAAATGGCGATTGCCGTCTGGAGTCCGGAGCTGGATCCTGCGGGAAACTCTCTGGCAGGTATCGCCGCGCTTGAACAATTAACACAAACGTTAGGACGTTCGGTATACTGATGAATGCGCTTGAACCGCTCTTTGCCCGCCTGGCGCGATCGACATTTCGTTCGCGTTTTCGTCTCGGGATAAAAGAAAGACAATATTGCTGGGATAAAGGCGCGGAGGTAATTGATAAACACGCCGCCGATTTCATCGCCCAGCGACTGGCGCCAGCTCACCCGGCGAATGATGGTAAGCAAACGCCGATGCGGGGCCATCCGGTATTTATCGCGCAACATGCGACGGCAACCTGCTGTCGCGGGTGCCTGGCGAAGTGGCACCAGATACCTCAGGGAGAACCGCTGAGCGAAGCGCAGCAACAGTATATTGTCAACGTTATCCATTACTGGCTGGTCATACAAATGAATCAGCGGTAGGGCAGTGCGTCGTTGCTGACGCTTTCCCCGATAAAACACCCTATACCACTGATAGCAGCCGTTGACCGTCATATATCTCATGTGCTGAAATGTCTTTTTAGTTACAACATACATTTGGTTGTTTTTTTTTCAACGCCTATCAGCACTGTGCAAAAAAATGTTCTACAGGGCAGGGAACCCGTGTATCGCCAGAAGCTTGCAACCTTGATCTGGATCACGTTTAATGACAGTGCTTTTTCACCTGCTGAAGATAATCATGATCGTTAGACCACAACAGCACTGGATTCGCCTGATATTTGTCTGGCATGGTTCCGTGTTATCTAAAATCTTTTCACGACTACTCCTTAACTTTCTTCTTTCTATCGCCGTTATTATCATGCTGCCCTGGTACACAATGCTGGGTATTAAGTTTACCCTTGCGCCGTTTAGCATACTGGGCGTCGCTATCGCCATTTTTCTGGGGTTTCGCAATAATGCCTGTTATGCGCGTTACGTCGAAGCCCGACATTTGTGGGGACAGTTGATGATCGCTTCACGCTCAATACTGCGAGAGGTGAAAACAACCTTGCCTGATGAACGCGGTATCGAGGATTTTGTTCGGTTACAAATCGCTTTTGCCCACTGTTTGCGTATGACATTGCGTCGACAGCCTCAAACGCAAGTTCTGGGAAACTATCTTGACCAGGAGGCGTTACAGAAAGTTGTCGCTTCCCATTCCCCCGCTAACCGTATCTTATTGCTGATGGGAGAGTGGCTGGCGATTCGCCGCCGCAGCGGAAAGCTTTCCGATATTTTATTTCATAGCCTCAACAACCGCTTAAATGATATGTCGTCAGTATTGGCCGGCTGTGAGCGCATCGCCAATACGCCGGTGCCTTTTGCCTATACGTTAATTTTGCATCGTACAGTTTATCTTTTCTGCATTATGTTGCCATTTGCACTGGTGGTTGATCTGCACTATATGACGCCGTTTATTTCGGTGCTTATTTCTTATACGTTTATCGCGCTGGATGCGTTGGCGGAAGAGTTGGAAGATCCGTTCGGTACTGAAAATAATGATTTACCGCTGGATGCGATATGCAATGCGATAGAAATCGATTTACTGCAAATGAATGATGAAAGGGATATTCCGGCAAAACGGATACCGGATAAGCACTATCAACTGACCTGAGATCGTCTTAACTGGCGCAGAATGTTCATCTGCGCCATAACCTGAAGAGCAAAGCTTAATAGCCTTCTCCAACGCCGGTTTTAGCTGGACCGGAGTAGTGGACATGAACGATTCGCCATCCTGTGTTTGGTATCTTCGCCCACACCTGGCTTTCGCGGCCTGCCGTGTGTTGAGTCTGCCCATTATCACGGCGTACCGCGGTAAAATGCCAGTCGAACTCTGCAACGGCGGCATTGCCATACACATGAATAGCAGGGGGAGCGTCCAGTTTTAATGTGCGTTTGCTGAAGGTTTTACCCATAGTGGTGCCATAAAAATTTTCAGCGATCTGCGACCATCCGCGTTCGTGACCGCGTGGATGAATAAAACTGGTTTCCGGTGAAACATAAAAGAGCTGCTTGCCTAACGTTGGGTCTGCCTTATCTATTGAATAAAGGTAGCGGTTAATACCTTCTGTAATTTCTTGTTTAACGGTCGACGTAGCTTCATTTTGTGCGGCGGTTGGCGTTGCCGCTGATGCCGATGACGCCATCAGAGTTAACGTTATTGCGGCGGCCGAAAACAATAGTGACGTTTTTTGCATAATAGTTATACCCATATGGTCTGTTTTTGAGACGCTTTATCTTTCCTGTTACGTTCACCTTTATACTAAAGGAGCATGGCTCACGAACAATAAAAAACATCCTTCTATAAAATTACCCCGAAAAGGGAGTAGTGCAATTAAGAATATCGTATTTTTTTGTAACGGCATGACTCAAAATATCAACATTTAGAGTTTCAGTATTGTTGTTGTCCCTTGATTTGTTTTTGTATTTATTACCGCTGGTAAATAGTTAATCTTATGAATAGTGATACAAAAATGACCGTTTGCGCTATGTGATAATTAACCATAGTAAAAATACACGAAGCGAAGAAGTGCTATTTCAGTAGTACTGATATTTTCATAACGCTAATTTAAAAATAAATGTAAACGTAACAAATTATACACAAAAATAAGAAGGGCTGTGGCCTCAACTGACTTGATTATGATTCCGTCTTACCGAATGTCAGCCTGGTGTTCAGTGCCGTTCTCGCCCTGGCATCCCCGACCGTAAGCCAGTTCTCTACTGGTAACCTCTTTGTTATTACAGCAGAAAACAGGGCATATCATTGATGTAGCCATGCTTAACTTGCATTTTAACATCACTAATACATAGCAAGCTAATATTACACTTTGAAACTTAACGCACGGTAATTGTTAGTGATATTGTCCTGGACAGTTCCGCGAGCAGGCTTTGCGGAAAGTCCAAAAATAAGACAAATAAGGCATATAAAATGAAAAAAGTAGTGGTGTTATCTGCGGTAGCCGCAGCCGTAATGATGGCTGGAGCCGCCAATGCAGCAGAAATCTATAACAAGGATGGCAATAAACTGGATTTGTATGGCAAGGTCGACGGCCTGCATTATTTTTCCAGTAATCATAGTACGGATGGCGATCAATCTTATATCCGTATGGGTATTAAAGGCGAGACTCAAATTACCGATCAACTAACCGGTTTTGGACAGTGGGAGTATCAGGTCAACGCCAATCGTCCGGAAGATGGTGACTCCAGCGGTTCCCCGCAAAGCTGGACGCGTCTCGGTTTTGCTGGTTTAGCATTTGCCGATATGGGGTCTGTTGATTATGGTCGTAACTATGGCGTGTTATACGACATTGGTTCATGGACTGACGTACTGCCTGAATTTGGTAATGATTCGTATGAAGCTTCCGATAATTTTATGACCGGACGCGCGAATGGCGTTCTGACTTATCGCAATAATGATTTCTTTGGTCTGGTTGATGGTCTGAATATTGCGTTGCAGTATCAGGGTAAAAATGACGGCCTGTCGAAAGAAGGTGATCCTTTAAGTAATAATGCCAGAAAAAGTATCGCGTACCAGAATGGCGATGGTTTCGGGGCATCAGCGACATATGATTTGGGCATGGGGGTGAGCCTGGGGGCAGCCTATACCAGTTCCAAACGCACGCTTGATCAGATGACGCAAGATAAATACGACAATGGTAACCGCGCTGAAGCCTGGACTGGCGGCGTGAAGTATGATGCCAATAATATTTACCTGGCGGCAAACTATACCCGTACTTATGATATGACCTATATGGGCGATACATTGGGCGGCTTTGCACATAAAACCGATAACTGGGAAATGGTAGGGCAATATCAATTTGATAATGGCTTACGCCCATCACTGGCGTTCCTGCAATCCAGAGCCAATGATGTTGATGGACTGGGTTCGTTCGACCTTGTGAAATATATTGATGTGGGTTCCTACTACTACTTCAATAAAAATATGTCCGCGTATGTTGACTACAAAATCAATCTGCTAAAAGATGGCAACCCATCGAATCCTAATACAGACAACACCGTGGCGCTCGGCTTAGTCTACGAGTTTTGATAAAACTTGCTGATTAAGACAGTTTAGGGATACCCTCCTTTTCCCAAAACTGTGTCACTGCTTAACCTTTATTATTGTTAATTTATTCTTTTATTATTTCAGGACGCTTCTGGCGTCCTTTTTTATTGACTATTCGTTGGCTATTCGACTTCGATCTCGCGAATGCGCATTCTGCTACTGTCATCTATCTGCACTTTACCTGAATGACAAAAGGGGCAACAGAGTGTGGACGTTTGAGAGGTGAAGGGTTGATTACAGGACAGACACCAACCTTGCGCCGGTGCGATAGTAATGTGGAAACGCGCATTGTCAGCAAGGGTATGACGAGCGGCGACGTCCAGGCCAAAATGCAGCGCCGGCACCTCAACACAGGCCATAACGCCAATCTCCAGCCAGACTTGCTTTACCTTGCTGAACTGGTGATTTACTGCCTGCTCCTCCAGCAATTCGATAATATTTTGCGCCAGGGCTAATTCATGCATGGGCCAGCTCCTTCATTCAACAATATTTACGGCGACACAAGGATCAATTACCTGTAACTGTTGCGACCACAATGAGAGTGGAATAGTGGCCAGTTCGCGAGCAATGACGCCGTCAGATTGGGCGTGACGTGTGGTAGGCGAGATAATACGGTAATCAAGAATATTGCCTGACGTCGTCAGTCTGGCCTGATGAACTAACCATCCTCGCGCGGTTTCCACTACTGCGATTTTCCAATCGCCATCATCAAAACGATTCCAGCGCAGGGTAGGAAGGGCGCTCAAACTTCGGGCGAGCGTAATGCAGCGGGCCAGCAGACGTAGCGCAGTCGTTTTACCGCTAAGACAACAGGCTGACAGCAGCGGATATTCGATAGCCAGAGGCGAGACATCCAGGGGACCATGGGTTATTAACGTATGGTCCGGGGACGACGCCATCGGTAGTGTAGGTGTAATGATATTCTGTACTGCCGCCAGCCAGCGGGCGGTTTCAGAACGCTCTTGCAAAAACCAGGCTTCCCAGCCCTTTACGCCAGCGGCAAGCCAGGTCTGAGGATCATCGTCAAAAAAGATTGTGCTTGCCAGCGGGGATAACTCTCCGCGACGTAACAACGCCCATTCTTCAGCGGTTGCCTGTCGGTGGCTAAACAGGGGGAGCCAGTCGGTCAACGCGCGACGGAGCGTTTCTCGCGCCAGCTCCTGTTGTGCGGCCTGCATATCTGGCTTCTCTTCAGGAAACAACAGTAAAGCCGCCGCTACGCTGTGTGCCTGAGCGCACAACGTAAACAAACGTGAAATAAGCGTTTTTGCGTATACCGGTGTTGCGCCCTGTAACAAACGACCGATCGGCGCCTCCTGCCAGATAATCCGTAGCGGGTGAGAATAGACGGTCAATCTTTGCACGAATTATTACCTTCATCGATCACCATAAACCCGGACTTACTGGTTTCGCAAACCGGACAGCACCAGTAATCAGGTAACTGGCTGAAGGGCACGCCGGGTGGAATTTGCCATACGTCATCGCCCAGCGCAGGGTCGTAAACCCACCAACATACTTTGCACTCCATGCGCACCACTGGCTCATTTTCTGTGACCGGGTATTCTTTCAACCATTCCAACGTATTTTTTAGCCCCGCGTAGGCATCTTCGATATCGTCGATGCCTGCAACGGCGATATCAGGAATGTCCGCTATCTCAATCATATCTTGCAGTAATGTATTCATATCATTGAAATAATTTACCCGCCATACGCCGGGAAAATGCGTACTTACAATCCGGCATTTACCATATCCGCGTGAAAAAATAGCGCTACAACCTTCGCCTAAAAAATGATCCAGATACTCGCGATCGGCATCGTTTACTGGCAACAGCGTTAAGTTAATGATATGCGGCTCTTTTACCGGCTGTTTTACGCGCTCGGCTATTTCATGCGCGATAAAGGCGCCATTCATCAGTCCCGCCGGTTGTGGCGGCAATTCTGGCGTAATCGTCGGCTGCGGATGCGTCTGCCAGATGCTCTCCGGGATCGGGCCAATGATAATTTCATCGGCAACCCGTTGCTGGTCAGCGTTATATTCACGCACACGCCAGACACCCGTAAAAACCGTCTCCTGAATACGCTGTTCTTTTCCATCGGATAATAGTACCCGGGCGGAGATTTCACCTTCGCCGAGCAGTTGATCCAACAAACCGCTATTCTGTTGCTCAGTGGCATTCAGCTTATAGCTCAGGGGAAATGGGAGCGTTGCCACCGGGTTATCCATATCGCGAATAAGCGTAGTCAGGATGTGTCTGGCAACACGAAGCTCAGCGGGCAACGCCTGTTCCGGTAAAACCGGCGTCAGTGGGAGATTAATGCCGGCGGGGATAGGAAGAAAGTTAAAGTCTTCCTCTTCTGGCTGCGAGCCTGGTCCGGCAATATTAACGACTGGAATAGTTCTGGAATGATTCACGTGTGTTACCTTTCATTCTATTGCGTGATAACGGGAATATCCTGACGATAGCCCGGTGTGGTCAGCAATGCGACCACCCGCTGAGAGTATTCTTGCCAGCTATATAATCCCGCCAGACTGCCGACAAAACGGTGCTGGCGAAAGAAAAGCAGCGCCGGATATTTCAGAATGCGATACTCCCGGGCGATCAGTTCACTCTGTTCGCTATCCGCAAATGCCGCGGTATAAGACGTCGCCGGAAATTGCTTGAGGATCTCCGGGATAATGACCCAACTGTCGGCGACTTCCGGATGTTTGTTGGGGTCGCTTTGCAGCAAAACCAGCAGAGTCGGATGCGTATTAATCAACGACGGGAGCGTTTGCGCATCGGTAACCAGAAAGCCTTTATCCGCCAGTGGACAAACAGGATTTTGGGGTGAGATAGTCATTTTTTTAAATGCTCCGGTAATTCAGGCGTGCGAGACAATAAATCGGCAAAACCGGTCAGCGGATCGCTTTGCGTGAGCATGGCCTGTTCCAGTGAGTCCAGCGCCGCCAGTACCTCAGCGGCTTCCGCTTCGTCCATTTCTCGTCGTGCTGCGCCGCCAAATGTCAGCAGCCATGCGCCTGCTAAGGGGGGAGTCACAAGCCGAATATCAACGTCGATAAGCTCGCCGTGTCGGTCGCGGCATTTGGCGAACCACTGACCGGGTGAAATAACCTGCACAGGAACGCCGATACACATTATGATTTCTCTCTCTGTAGCACCCGAATATCGCCGACCCGGCAAGCGCTTTGCGCATCTGGCCGTTCATCTTCGTAGCGTTCCATACACAGGCTGTAATGATTGAGTCTCTCAGTGGGCAAGTCCGTTGAAGAGGCGGTGATACCCCATTGCGCCAGCACTTCCTGCGCGAGATAGACCGCAGGCATCAGTTGCGCCTTTACCTGCGGCGTAAGACTTCCACCATAGTCATCCAGACATTCCGGCTGCACGCCAATCAGCACAATCTCCGATAACTGGCCGCCGGTTAATTGCAGCAATGCCAGCACTTCAGAAAAACTGGTCTGATGTAAACTGAGTTTTTTCGCCGTCAGATAGGCGGGAACCTGTTCATCACGAAACATCGCCAGCGAACCTGGCGCCATACCAAAATCGATAGCATCCATGATTAACAGTTTTTCGGTCTGTTGCAGCCAGGGCAGCAGCGCCAGTCCCTGCGTACCGCCATCAACAACGTCAACTTTCTCGTTATCGGCATACTGTTCAAACAGCTTTTCCGCCGCTCTGACGCCGAACCCTTCATCTGCCCAAAGCAGGTTGCCAAGCCCTAAGATTGTTACTTCTGCCATTGTTATCACCTGAACCAGCGCCAGCCGCTTATCATGACGGAAATCACGCTTTGTCGGCTCATAATGTCTTCGCGGATAGCGGTATAAACATGCGCAATGACGAAGGCGATAATGAACCACATGCCCAGCCGGTGCCAGAAATGTAGCGCGAGGCTATCGTTGCCAGTCAGGCGAATCATCCAGCCAAACCATTGATACGCCCAACTGTCTGTTCCAAGCCCTTCGCCATAGAGCGCAAAGCCGCTACACACCATCAGTACGGACATCCAGAAATAGAACATTACCGCCAGTCCCGCTACCGGATTATGTCCATAGTAACGATGGGCCTCTTTTTCGAGGAAAAAATACCAGCGGATTTCGCTGATAACGCCTTTGCGCCAGGCGCGGCGCCAGAACGGAACCAGAAACATCTCCCTGGCGTACTCATTGCCGACACATGCCCAGTAAATACGAAACAGCAGCGCGACAGTAAAAATATACGCCGTGGTAAAATGGATCAGTCGTATCCAGCCCATCCAAAACATAAAGGTCGCTTCACCTTGAATCGATGGCAGGGGGCGGCCAATGAAATATCCTGTAACAGCCAGGACGACAATGGATAACGCCGTGATCCAGTGCCATAAACGGACCGGCGCTTCATAGATATAGTACCCCTGGCTGGTTATTTCTTTGAGATGCATTGAGACCTCCGAATCGTCGTCATCGTACCTGAACCCTGACCAGCTCCCCTCCATGATTATCAATAACATGGGTGGAGCAGGCCAGGCAGGGATCGAAGCTGTGCAGAGTACGTAAAATCTCCAATGGTTGATCGGGAACGGCGAGTTTAGTCCCCATTAACGCCGCTTCGTACGCGCCAATTTGACCTTTATCGTCACGTGGCCCGGCATTCCAGGTTGTCGGTACCACACACTGATAGCTGTCGATTTTCTGATTTTCAATTTTTATCCAGTGCCCCAGCGCGCCGCGCGGCGCCTCGCTGAAACCAACGCCTTTTGCCGATGTAGGCCAGGTATCGGGTTCCCAGAGCGTGACGTTTGCCGTCGCCGTATCGCCGGACTTGAGGTTACGCATCAGACGATCGAAGAAATATTGCAGCGTATTGCCTGCCCATACGGATTCCAGCGCACGCGCGGCAGTACGTCCTAATGTAGAAAAGAGCGCTTCTTTAGGCAGCTTTAATACACTAAGCAGTTGATCCACAGGTTCTTTAAATTCCGGTTTATTTTGATGATATCCAATCAGATAACGCGCCAGCGGACCTACCTCCATCGCATGTCCCTTCCAGCGCGGCGATTTAATCCATGAATATTTAGCGGACTCATCCACCTGTTCGATAAAGGTTTTTGTGCCTTTATAGTGTTCGCCCATGACCAGTTGCGGTTCGGTCAGACCATCCCACGGATGCAGGCCCTTATCGTTATTGCCGTTACCATAGGTATACCAGGAGTGAGTGACAAACTCCTGAATCTCATCGGGGGCGGTTAAATCGACAGGATGAATTTCGTCGAAACGACCGTTAATGATAGCCCCACGCGGAAGCAGAAGATTACTGGCGGAATAATCGTTAGGGTTATCCGGAAACTCGCCATAAGCCAGCAGGTTCATGCTCGATAACCCGCCGCCGATTTTTGCCCAGTCTTTGTAATAACTGGCAATCAGCAAGACGTCCGGAAGATAAACCTGTTCGCAGAACTGGCGAGCTTTTTGGATGATGGAACTGACAAGGTTCAGGCGTTCCATATTCACTGCGCCGACCGCGCCCGTTTCGTCAAGGTTGATGGCGCAAGGAACGCCGCCCACCAGCCAGTTAGGATGCGGGTTTTTACCACCGAAAACGGTGTGAATTTTTACGATCTCTTTTTGAAAATCGAGCGCTTCAAGATAGTGGGCGACCGCCAGCAAATTGGCTTCCGGCGGAAGTTTCATCGCCGGATGTCCCCAGTAGCCATTACGGAAAGGGCCAAGTTGACCGGACTCGATAAACCGCTTCAGTCGATTTTGCAAATCGCGGAAATATCCCGGCGAGGATAGCGGCCATGCGGAAAGGCTTTGCGCGATGGCGGAGGTCTGATGTGGGTCGGCTTTCAGGGCCGCAACCACATCGACCCAGTCCAGCGCGTGCAGATGATAAAAATGCACCAGGTGATCGTGAACGTGTAGCGTAGCCTGCATCATATTACGGATACAGTTTGCGTTGTCCGGAATCGCGATTCCCAGCGCATTTTCTACGGCACGGATTGAGGTCAGAGCGTGTGTACCGGTGCAGACGCCGCAAATGCGTTCAACGAATGCCCAGGCGTCTCGCGGATCGCGACCTTTCAGGATAACCTCAAGGCCGCGCCACATGGTGCCGGTCGACACGGCGTTAGTAATGACATTATTACTGTCGATATTCACTTCGCAACGCATATGCCCTTCGATGCGAGTAACCGGATCGACCACAATTCGCCGTCCGCTATTGTCCAGCGTAAAACCCTGAGTCTGATAAGGATATGCCATAATTATTTTTTCTCTTCCGGAGCGTTTTCTGATGACGTGTTGTTTTTATTGCGGGCATGTTTTATGGCGCTCACCGTGGCGTGAGCGATGGCGGCAGCGCCCGCGACGCCGGCAACGCCCAGTCCGATTTTATCGGCGGTAGCCTCAATGCCGGTTTGCGGAATGCCCGTTGCCCGGCTGTAAAAAGAACCGTAATCCCAGAATCCATCTTCCGAACATCCGAGGCATCCATGACCCGACTGGATAGGAAAAGACACGCCATCATTCCAGCGAACGGTTGAACAGGCGTTATAGGTGGTCGGGCCTTTACAGCCCATCTTGTACAGGCAATACCCTTTTCTGGCGCCTTCGTCATCCCACGCTTCCACAAACTGACCGGCATCGAAATGCGCGCGTCGGTAACATTTGTCATGAATTCGCTGGCCATAAAACATTTTTGGTCGTCCAAGACGATCAAGGGGAGGGATGCGATCAAATGCCAGCATATAGGTGATAACGGCGGACATCACTTCAGGTATAGGCGGGCAGCCTGGGACTTTAATAATGGGTTTATCGGTAATTAATTTGTGAACCGGCGTGGCTTTAGTTGGGTTGGGACGGGCTGCCTGCACGCAGCCCCATGATGCGCAGGACCCCCAGGCGATAATCGCTTTAGCATCCGCGCTGACGCGTTTTAACTTCTCCAGGAACGGCTCGCCAGCCAGTATGCAAAACATCCCATCTTCATTCAGCGGCGCGTTACCTTCCACGGCAACGATATAATTTCCTTTGTACTCACGCATCACATCCGCCAACGCCTGCTCGGCTTGTTGCCCTGCGGCGGCCATAATGGTGTCGTCATAATCCAGGGAAATGAGCGACAGAATGGCATCTTTTGCCAGCGGGTGCGCAGAGCGAATGAAAGATTCGGTACAACAGGTACATTCAAGACCATGCAGCCATATCACAGGCGTACGCGGTTTATTCTCCAGGGCATAAGCTATCTGAGGAATCATCGAACTGCTCAGGCCTAAAGACGTTGCGGTAAGGCTGCAAAACTTGAGGAAGCTACGCCTTGTCACGCCGTGTCTACGCATAACTTGATAAAATGTATCTTGTGTTTGCATAACGTTTATCCCAAACCACTATAGTTAGTGTGGGCATCATATGTTGCATTTCTTGTCTTTCTCAACGTGTTTTAGTAGCAATTATGTTTCTAATTCGTAACAACCGATTACATGTGTGCTACTCACATTCCTCAAAAACATAAATTAATTTAATGTTATTGGTGATGTGGAGTAAATATAGCGTTGTGAAGGTATCTCTTAATGTTGATAAGATTTATTTATAACATGATGGGATTTTTTTAAATGGTCACACGGATAACGCGTTTCATATTAGTTCGCTGTGTTTAACTCTCCTTTAAACCCGTCAGTTAAATTTATTAGCTTGTAAAATAAGATCACAATTAATTACGTGCTGCATAACCATTGATAGGTTTAATTTAATATATTCATCCAATCCATTTTACAAACAAGGAGAGCATGATGAAAAAAAGTAAAGCAATGTTATTTATCGCTCCGGCGTTGTTTTCATACGCCCTGGCTGCACAGGCCTGCACAACCCTTGCTATTCAGGATAAACAAGGCGATGTTTTTCATGGACGTACGCTGGAATATATGCAGGATTTACCCTCATGGTTAACGTATTATCCGGCGGGAACACAGTTTGATAAAAAAACGCCGGATGGCAGTCAGGGAGTGAGCTATCAGGCGAAATATCCGATACTGGCCATTACTTCCACCATCACTGATGGCGATAGCAGAGACATACTTGAAGGCATGAATAGCGCGGGATTGTCATTTAGTGAAAACATGATCATGAATGCGCAGTTGCCGCCATTGCCCGCGAGTGAATATAAACAGGCAATTCCTGTCACCTCGTTGGGAGAATGGGCGCTGGCCCGTTTTGCTACTGTCGGCGAGGTAAAACAGGCAATAAAAGAGGGTAAATTCTGGTCACCGGAACTGCATCGGTTTGGCGATCTGAAATCGCCATTTCATTATGCGTTTTACGACAAGAAAGGAGGAAGCATTGTCGTTGAAGTGGAAAATGGCAAATTCCATGTCTATGACAATCCCACTCGCGTGATGACAAATGGTCCCGCATTCCCCTGGCATCTGACAAATCTGAATAACTATACGCAATTAACCAATGTGGACCGCTCTTCAGGCACACTGGGCGGGATAAAAGTGATGCAGCCTGATAGCGGGATTGCTATTGCAGACTTGCCATCGTCCGATACGTCGGTTTCCCGTTTTATACGCGGCGTTTATTACACCACATATGCGCCGCAAGCGACATCCGCCCACGATGCAATGAATACGCTTGCGCATATTATGAGCCGTTTCGATCGTCCGAAAAATATTACGGTTGATTATATGGGGAGTGAAGGGGAAGGCAACGCCACCCGCAAACCGGTCTCAGAATATACGGTCTGGACAACGCTGTCTGACTTAACGCACGGTGAGATGATGGTGCGCGGCTACAATGATATCAACTATAAAACCTGGTCTCTTTCTCAGTTTAAGAACGCGACAGCGCCCGTGTTCGAGAAAATCAACGTCAAAGGATAAATAGCTCATCTCGGTTTAGTTTCCCCGGTAGTCTCGGCGAAGGTAATGGAGGCTACCGGCGGTTGCTTCTCTTTATCATGCACGGTAATTAATTATCACGATCACCAGCGCCAGGATGGTATGCTAAATCCATTCAAAATCCCCTGGATATGGATTGGAGGGCGCATGGTTATACCTGAGGTCAGGCAGGAGAGGCTCTATCAGAAGATAGCCAACCTCATCATTAAGCTGATCAATGATAATATTTTTCCCCCGGGAACTTTTTTACCGCCAGAACGCGAACTGGCAAAACAGCTTGGCGTGAGCCGCGCCTCCTTGCGAGAAGCCCTTATTGTACTGGAGATCTCCGGATGGATCGTGATTCAGTCCGGTAATGGGGTTATCGTTTCAGATAAAAAACACCTTGCCAGCGACTATACCATCGAAGAAATTCTCTCTACTCGCGAGCTGGTCGATAGCCATTGTGCGCGCTTAGCCGCACAAAACGATAACGTTGACGTCATCAATCAAATAGAGGCGATTTATCATCGTATGGATCAAGCCATTAACGATAATAACGTCCACGGCTTTTACTCGCTGGATAAAGAGTTTCACCTTGCGATCTCTGAGGCCAGCCGTAACCGGGTGTTGTTCGATATGTCCCGTATGTTATGGGAACAACGGATTAATATCCCTTATGCCGGGCTTGATGAGCAGTCTGGAGACAGAAATGTTTTACTTAATCTCAACAAACAACATAAAGCGATAGTGGATGCGATGCGACAGTCTGATGCTGACAGCGCCTATGAGGGATCGCTGGAACATTTACGCTATGTGAGAAAGATTGTCGGCGGCTAATTTTGTCGATGAATAACACCGCATGGCGGTCATGCCATGCGGTGGAGCTTGCCGTAAATCAATGGAAAACAGCATTAATCTTTAAGTAGCGCTCCGGATAGCGATCAAGTTCTTTAACTGCATCAGGGATCTCATCAAGATTGACGACCTTACTGACAACATCTTGCGGATTAATCTCCAGCGTAGACAGCATACGTAATGCCTCATCAAATTCACCGGCACTGGTGCGGGAACCGCGTAAATCCAGTTCTTTGTAGGTGATCAGGTTCGTCGGCAGCGACGTTTCCTGTTTTGGCCATCCGGTAAACGAAATACGACCAGCAAACGATGCTAAATCAAGCGTATTTCGAATAGCGCTATTTGCGCCGGAGGCTTCTATCACGACCTGCGCCATGGTGCCGTGGGTGATATTTTTAATAGCGTCGATAACCTGATCGTCAGCGGCGTTCAGTACATAAGGAACGCCAAGCTTTTGCGCATAGCGTAACCTTTCTTCCACAATATCGATCAGAATAGGCGTTGCCTTGTAATGTCGCGCGCTTAATGCCGCCATAAGACCAATGGCCCCCGCGCCGATGATGGCAACATATTCCCCGGCCTTAACGTTTGCCCGGTGCAGCGCGTGCAGAGCGATGGTCAGCGGTTCTGCCAGCGGCGCCATTTCAGAAGGCACATTATCTGGTATTTTATGAATTAAATGTGCGGGATGAGTAACCACCTCCTGCATTGCGCCATCGATATGCACGCCAATGACGTTTAAATTTTCACAACAATTAGTTCTGCCGACAGAGCAAGGGTAGCAGTGACCACAATAAATATAGGGGTCAACAATCACGCGGTCGCCTTTTTTAATATTGCCCGGCATTCCGGTGCCTTCCTGAAGAACAATTCCGGTCACTTCATGCCCAATAATTCTTGGGTAAGTAACCAGTGGGTTCGTTCCACGAAAAGCCCCGATATCCGATCCGCAAATGCCTGCAGCATCAACCTTAATTAATACTTCATTTTCTTTCTTATGGGGATAATCCACCCAGCGGGTTTCAACTTCACCAGGCTTATTAATGAACACAGCTTTGACTTTCATTGGCTTTGAATCCTTTACTTTTTACAAACACGAAGACCAACAGGCTTGAAACGATAGCGATAGCACCAGCCAGATAGAACGCATAGTCATATTTACCGCTAAATTGAACGATAAAACCGGTGACAAGCGGACCGATAATGCCGGATATATTAGCCAGGCCATGCATGGCTCCGCCGACGCTCCCTACCTTATCTTTATGAACAACATCCTGAATAACCGCCCAATAAATTGGGCCCGTTAAATAGAGCAGGAAGAGTGAAACTGACATGAGCGTAATTGCGCTACCAATAGTGCTAACAGTACCGGAAACGGCAACACATACCGCCGCGCCTGCCAGACATACGCCCAGAATAAGTCGACGTGAGAGCAGAGCATTACCGGTAATCCGATAAATTACATCAGAACAGACGCCGCCGAGCACCATACCAATGGCACCGATGACCCAGGGAATTACCGTGGCGATACTAATTTCTTTAATATCGAGATGTAACGAATGGTTCAGGTAACTTGGGAACCAGGTCAGGAAGAAAAAAAGAATATAGTTGTAGCTGAAAAAAGCCAGAGTTGTCGCCCATACCATTGGTTGTTTCATGTAATAGCCGAGTGAAGGTGTAGCCCGGCCATCATCAGATAAAATAACGTCCTCATGATTTTCAAAATCAATGCGTTCTTCCGGCGCCAGGCGTTTACTCATTGTTGGCTTATCGCTAACGATAAAGTACCACAGCAGTACCCAGACCAGGCCAAATAAGAAAATAATGCCAAATGCGGGGCGCCAGCCTAAGGATAACGCCAGCAGGCCCACTATCGGCCCGGACACCGCGCCGCCGAGCGGGGAACCGGCGCTAAAAATTCCGATCGCCGTGGCAGACTCCTTTCGGGAAATCCAGTTATTGATGATTTTATTTCCGGCAGCGCTGACCGGTCCTTCAGCCATACCGAAAAGAACGCGCACGATAAGCATTGTCCACAATCCGGTGACCAAACCAGTTAAGCCACAAAATACAGACCATAGTAACGCTGCGATGAGAAAAACCGTTTTTGGCCCAACTTTATCGCTGGCCCAGCCACCAATAAAATTAAACAGGGCGTATCCGATAAAAAATGCGCTGAAGATCATTCCCATCTCCGCGGCGTTAAATCCTAACTCCTTTTCGATCAAGGGGGCAGTTATCGACAATGCTGAACGATCCATATAGTTGAGCATGTAAACTATAAATAGAAGAAAAACGATAAGCCATCCCATTGTTTTTCTTTTCATGATTAATCCTCTTATTGCGGTCTAGCGGCCTGACCACAATATTTTAAGGTTATTTTCAAATCACCTCTCTTGTGGTTAGAACGTGATCAATATAACAAAAATTTATCGCAGAGGAATTTTATCCATCGCAAGTGTGATGGATAAAATTCTTTAAAATCAGTCAATTACTTGAAAATTCAATCGGGACTATCGTTTTCCCCTAATCCACGCCCCGGTAACGTTTGACATGCGGCGTTAACGGAAGGTGGTGCTGTCTGTGGGTATTTTTCATCGGGCGTAATATAAACCTGACTCGTGGCGACATAGCCATCATTAAAAGTGGCTTCGATATAGGTAGCTTCCCAACCTGTCTTCGGTTCATTTAGCGTAATACTGATCTTATTGTTGGCGGGAATATCTATTGTAAGCGGCTGATAGCGGATGCCACAGGCATAACGAAAATCACGCGCATTTGGATTGTTGGCTGTCCAGCGAACGACTTTTACCGGCGCTTCTGAGAAATAGACCGTAAGAAGATGGTGGTGAATAAGGCCGATCAACTGTGGTAATGTTTTTTTACTTTGAAACCTATTAATAAATGGAACGAGGCTTTCTTCAGCGAACTGGTTAATTGAGTAGTGGTTCATATTAGGCACTATACGTAATGATTTTACGCCAGGAAGTTTGCTATAATAGAAGCGAGTATTGTCTGGTACGAAAAAATCATCGCCGCTTGCATTAATAATATATTTCGGTATTGCAAGGCGGGGTTGATAAATAGTGTTGAGATATCTTAACGGATCTATTATTTGCCTTAGTTGGGTAAATGTGGAGGATTTTATTTTCTCATCTATGCCTTGCTGGTAGTAGGGGTAGAATGTAATGGGCCAATTCCCACCGTATGATTGATAAATATGCTCAAGTGAAGCATCAATATCAAGTAGATCAATGGCGAAGGGAACAATTGCTTCAACATCAGGATCGGCAATAGCTGACAACCAGGTGGTCCACCCACGCTTTGAAATACCTGTAATGATAAAGGAGTTTATATTCCATTGCGTTAACTCCTTTTTTGCTAATCTCATCGCTTGCGATATGGCAGTGACCATAGGAATATTTAAAGGCATTAACTCACGTTGCTCCGGCGCTTCCATAAATAATGCCCAGCTTCGGGAAACGCTCTCGTCCTCTTTCAGTGGTTTTTTATCATCCTGAAAGGTTAAATATTGGTTAGGTATATCACTCACTGATATTACGATGGTATTCGTATCACGGGAGATGCTTGCCAGTGTTTCCTGGGGGAAATCACCAGCTTTACTGGGGATTTGTACGCCTTTTTCATAATTAATTCCGTTGTTTACAACCACCAAAGCATGGTGCTCTTTTGCCGTTTCAGGGATATAAATATCAACGTTATGTCGCCATTGCGCAGGGGTTACCATGTCATCTGGCGACCAGTGTTGCGATAATAACTCATAGTGTCTGACTACCACCTGTGCTAATGGAGCTATATTAATCAAGGTATATTTTAACGGTGTGCCTGAAATCTGCTCCCGGTAGTCGGAGAGAACATGAGACAAATCACACTCCGGGCTGTTTCGACAAAAGAAGATGTTGTTATGAAGTAGTGTATAAACTTTTGTAGAAATAAAAAACAGTACGATAACAACGAGATATATTTTTTTCATGCTTTCCCCGCGCTTTACAAGGGCAAATGCCAACCAGCATAATTTCCATAAATACCTCTTAAACATTCAATATAAGTACAATACTTTTGATAAATAAGGGAAGAAGGGAGTAATAATGCTTGTGACGTTGTCACATTATTCTGTTTCTGGTTTCGCTATTAGCACTGAACTTTTTGAAAGGTAAATCATTGCCGTCACCAGACCAATAATGGCGACAGAGATAGCTATACCGATCCAGACACCATACAGGGCATAACCCAGGACAAATCCGCCCAATACGGGGGATATAAAATCAGCGATTGCGATTAATGCCTGCGCCGTTCCGATGACGATACCTTGTCGGGCAGGCGATACATGGACGGACAAGGCGGCAAGATAAGTGGGTTTGGCTAGCGCATCAGCGATACTAATACAAACGATAGCAAAAATAAGCACTGGTATGGTCGTGGCGATACCCGCAGTGAGAAATCCAGTACAAAGAAGGGCGAAGATTAGAATAATTAGCTTTCGCTCCGAAAAATATTGGCTCACCCAACCTAACAGAAATAGCTGAACGAAAATATTAATAACCCCGTCCGCCATTAACAGGTAGCTTAACGCTTTTGGCCCAAAGGGAAGCCCATTCCAGATGAAGGTGTCAGAAAGAAAAACAGGTAATTGTGAAGAGTACATGCCATAGGCGAAGAAATGACAAAGCATTACGATGATTAAGACGCGAAGGACTGGCATCTTTAAAATAGCGCGGGCAGATAACGCCGCTATTTTATCTGCGGTACGTGATGTTGTGGACGGGTCTTTTAACCCCCAAATCGCGACCAGGGCAGACCCAAGGACAAGTATAAAGGCGGCGTAGATCGGCGCGCTCAGACTGATACGCGATAGCCACCCTGAAACGCCTGCCCCGACAATACCGCCTAAACCAATGCAGCCTGTGAGGATACCGATTGCCTGGCGCCGATTTCTGACGTGCGTACAATCGGCAATATAGGCTGCGGCGGCTGACAAATTCCCGGCGCTAATGCCAAAAAGCGTGCGGGCGAGCAGGATAAACAGGATACATTGCGCGTTGGCGAGTAATAGTAAACTTATCGCCGCAATAGTCAGCGTGATAATCAGTATTCGCTTGCGGCCAACGCGATCGGAAAGGTGGCCAATCAGGGGCGCCGCACAAAATTGGCTAAAAGCCTCAGTGGCGATGATGATTCCAATGATAAGCGGCGAACCGCCCATCTCGCGGATATAAAAAGGCAGTACCGACATCACAGCCGCTGTACTGGCGGCGTAAAGGCCGACAAGCAGGAAAACAGGCAAAATACGCCGCTTGTTGAGCGGGGTGATAGTTTCGCTGTCGGTGTTCTCATAGACATTAGTATTCATCTTTAATCCCTATGGCAAAACGAGAGAGATAATTTTCAATATCGTTGCTCTGTTTGCTGTGAAAGAATGCGCCGACATAGCCATCGGGTCGGATCAGCACGCATTGACCCGGCGCCAGTTGATAGGACTCCCGGAAGTGCCCCAGGGTATCGATGAGCTCGTCCTGCTCGCCAATGTGATGAATACGCAGATTTCGCCGCGCATCGATGACCTTACCGTGGGTTTCGTAGGCCAACAGATTCCAGTCCGGACCTTGTAGTAACTGAAATAATCGTAATGATTGGCCGCCGGCGCCCAAAAGAGGAGCATCCGGCGCTCTTTCTCCCGCTTGTAACCCATGCTGACGTTCGGGCAACGTGTGGGCTAAGGGGGAGTCGGTATACTGGATGTCAAGTTGTTGAACGTCGCGTTCTCGTTTGATGCCACCCTGTTTTTGAGAGTCAAGTAATCGGGTAGAAAGGTGGAGCAGTGATTCGGCTACCGGGCGGCGTTCCTGTTCATAGCTATCGAGAAGTTCTTTTCCTGCGCCCCGCAGCGAGGCTGCCATTTTCCATCCCAGGTTATAGGCATCCTGGATACTGGTATTTAACCCTTGCCCACCCGTCGGCGGATGCACATGAGCGGCATCACCGGCTAAAAATACCTTACCCACACGGTAATGTTCCGCTATGCGCGCATTCATCTGGTACTTCGATACCCAGGGAATCGAATGGATGCGAACATCCGTCCGCCCGATTCGTTCAGTAAGAAAAGCCGTGAGCACGTCGGCTGAGAAATTCTGCGAGTCGTCCGGGGCCAACAACGCCTGGATTTGAAAGAGCTGCGTGCCGGCGAGAGGGCAAATCGTTATCATCCGCGCCATATCGCCATCGTTAAAATGGTGCCATACATCCCGGTTCAGACCGGAAAGTGAAGCGTCAGCCACAAGCGCATGGATTCCCAACGTACGACCGGGGAAGCTGACGCCTAATTTTTTTCTGACAAAGCTTCCGCCGCCATCCGCGCCTATCAAATAATGCGCGATGATGACCTCTTCTCCAGCCGGCCCGGCAACATACGCGGTGACTGTGCGTGGGGTTTGCGCAAAATGTCGTAACTCGCAGCCGAACTCCACCCGATGTCCCCATGCTTTTAATTGCTCTCGCATAATCGTTTCTGTCACGTTCTGTGGAACCATCAATGGCAGATGGTAGGGTTCGGCGTGGGTCGGTTTTGTATGATGCGCAATATCTGAATCTACATAGCTTCCGTCGTGACGGTAGGTTCGTAGTCGGGGATAGAGCCCGCCGGCGGCGACCACTTTATTGAGTATTCCAAGATCCTCGAAGATTTCTTGCGTTCGCGGCTGAATACCTTTACCGCGGGAGCCGATAAAAGGCGTCGCTCTTTTCTCAATCAGGCGAAATGAGACCCCGTGACGCGCCAGTTCGATGGCTAAAGTAAGCCCGGTAACGCCAGCGCCGCAGATCAGTACATCTGTAGTGGTGTATCTTGTCATCGTCTCTCCAATATGTGTATTATGCACATAAGAGGAGACATGCTATGTCAGAAAATAAAAATGTGCAAGATACACATATTTCCGAGCAAATGAAGGCGCTTCACGGTGCGTTGATTCGCGTGGTGAGCGCGCTTAACCGGCCTCGTAATGATGAGAAATTAATTGCAGAGGCGGGGATTCAACTCGATCGTGCGCTATTTTCGATCCTTATTAGTATCGAACGTTTAGGGCCGATTGGCGTTGTTGAGTTAGCCGAACGTGCCGGTCGTGATTATACGACGGTAAGCCGACAGGTCGCCAAACTGGAGAAGCTGGGGTTGATAATACGGCAGCATAATGCCATCGATCGTCGTATACGCGAGGCCGTTATCTCCCGGACAGGAAAGGCGATGACGGAGCGTATAGACGCTGCGCGAGAGCAAATGGGCAAAGTTGTTTTTAAAGACTGGCCTCAGGATGAACTTGATGTCTTTGTTCGGCTAATGCAAAAGTTTGCCGATGCAATGGATAGCGATGCTTCAATGCCGGAATAAGCAAAAGAAAAGGGCGGTCAAATCCGATCGTCCAGCTTAATATCGGTATCTGACATTGATTAAATAGCCAGCAAAGTAAATATAACAACAACATTTATTGAGTTAATTTTCACCCTCTGAAAGACCAACGTATACTGCAGAATACGGCTATATAACAATCGCCGTATCAATGGTTTTTCAAAGGGTAAATATATGCTTACCGAAAAATATGATTTTCGCATTACCGATCAGATGACTATCCCACTCAGACCTCATTGGATAGCCAATGATTCATACAGGGAAAAGTGTAAAATGCTTGTCCTCAACCGGAGTAAAGGAGAAATTCATAAGGTAGACTTTAGTAAATTAACAGATTATATCAAAGAAGGTGATGTAATCTGTTTTAACGACAGTACTATAATAAACCATATGTTTATCTGTAAAACAAGACAGAATAGGTTAATTAAAATTGTTTTAGAGGGATTTTTACCAAATAATAGAGTAATTATTTCCGGACTTTTAAAAGAAAGGCTTAACGCGAATGATGTTTTCTATTTGGTTGATAACCCTGGGATTTCCATTAAAATAGAGCAAAAGTTTAGCGAAGAGAGCCAGTACCGAGCCGTCGTGGAAAATCATGAGGCCTTAATTTGCTATTTAGCCAGTCATGGTGAGCGTCTTGATGAGTATGTGGACTCCAGCTTGTTTTATAAATATCCAGATGCTTACCGTTCCGTTTTTTCTAAAAAGTATGGCTCTTTGGAAATACCTTCTGCCGGCATTCATTTTACCTGGGATCTTATCCAAAGAATCAAAGATAAAGGTGGGTTAATATCTTTTATTACTTTACATGTTGCATCAACAGAAATGTTGTCCAACAGAAAAATACAAACAAAATGTGTAGAGGAAGTGACTATCAACGAAGAATATTACGAGGTTTCGCAAGCAACAGCGGATATCATTAATACTGCGAAGCAAAATGGCGGACGTATTTTTGCCGTAGGAACTACCGTTACACGATGCCTGGAATCCGCGTATTCGAGGGAGCACAATTGCCTCAAAGCAAGTTCTGGCTGGACTGCACTTTATATACATCCAGGCTATCAACTGAAAGTGGTTGACTGCCTGCTAACGAACTTACATCAGCCAAAAACGACGCATATGGTGTTAACCGGTCAGTTTGCTGGGGTTGATCTACTCATGAAGGCCTATGCCTCAGAAGATATCCAGTCATGTCAGTTCGATATGTTTGGTGATTGCATGTTAATCATACAGGATGAAGGGCAGGGATGAATAAAATAAAACCGGTACACATAATGCTACCGGTTTTACCGAGAATAAGCATCAGGGGATTCGGGCAATAACCTTTATTTCGAAATCAAAGCCGGCCAGCCAGGTAACGCCAATAGCGGTCCAGTTAGGATAAGGGGGATGGGCAAATATCTCCTGTTTCACCGCCATAACGTCGTTAAGTTGTTGCTCTGGATCGGTATGGAATGTGGTGACATCCACTATGTCATCGAATGTGCATCCTGCTTCTCGATCACAACATACTATCCGCCAGAACCACCGCTAAAGCATTTGCTTAATCCGTTTCGCAAAAACGATATTCCTCAGGTGCCGGAGTTCACGATAGGTATGCTCATTGCGTCTGCCAGGTCTGGTCGCTGGTTGTATGACTGATTCACGCTGGGGGGCTGCTTTTCGCCCTCTGCTATTCTAATGCGCATAATGTATATTATGTTAAATGCACCAGAACATTTAAAAGACATGTTAAGGCGGCTGGATTCGTGCATGTCAAAAAACTTCTGGCCCATAAGTTTGATCCCTTCCCTGCCGTGACGCTGAGCGAATTCTGTTGATTTGCACCCGCTATTCCTGCACACGATTTCACGCAGCACACGCCGCTCAGGCATAAAAAAACCGGCTATTGTGTTCGGTTCGTCATTGTCAGTGTGTCAGTCCAGGATGAAATCGTCGCGCAGCGTATCAGCGAGCGCCCACGGCATTTCAGACGTAAAACTCTTTTCATCAAGGCCTGTTTCACGCGCTGCAGATAACACGGCATCGCCGTAGGACTCAACAGCCATTTCCGACAGTTCCCGTTTTAATGACGGGCTTTTTTCCATGCGCTGACATGGGCTAAAAAATCAATGGGAACCTCATTTCATGAGGTTTGATTATTCACTGTCTGCCAATGTCTTGCATTCACACTCGCCACCTACACCGGCGGCGGTCAAACATAATCGGTTCGTATATTAACGTCGCGCCTGGCATGACCTGCACATGCGTAACCGTATCGCCTGGCCTGTTTGTTTTTGTATACGACGCCGCCGAACATCCAAAAAGGTTGCGAAGAATTGGTAGCGATTTTACAAATGACATGTCTTACCTCAACCACCCGGTAAAAGTCATATATCGATAGCAGTATGTTACTCCAGATAAAACAATCAGCTCAGAAAGGGATATGTTCCAGCAGACAGGAATGTTATAAGGAGCTTCCCCCTTCGACACAAATAATGGTTGAGGACTAAGAACAGATGCAGCTGAATATGCTGGAAGCCATGAATATTTATGTCAATGTGGTAGAGCAAGGGAGCTTTATCCGCGCGGCGGAGGTGCTTGAACTGCACCGCCCTGCTGTTACCCGCGCCGTTCAGAATCTGGAACATGATCTGGGCGTTAAGCTCCTGCATCGTACAACACGACAGGTCAGTATGACGGATGAAGGGGAAGAGTTTTACCAGCGTTGCCTGTCGCTCTTAAGTGAGCTGGACGACGTCCGGCGATTATTTTCCCGCACGCAACCGCCGAAAGGTCGCCTGCGCCTTGACGTCCCTATTACACTCGCCCGGGCAGTCATCATTCCGGCTCTTGGAGATTTTCAGAACCGATACCCGGATATTGAGATTGTACTTGGCACGTCCGATCGCAAGATTGATTTGATTGCCGAGCGTGTGGACTGCGTCATCCGATTTGGTGAGCTTAATGACTCCAGTTTTGTTGCCAGACGTCTGGGAACGGCAGCCATGGTGACCTGTGCTGCGCCATCTTATCTTGCGAAGCATGGCACGCCGCACTCTATCGATGAGCTGATGAAGTCCCACCGGGCTGTAAATTTTTTCAGTAATCACAGCCTGCAGATAATGGAGTGGAAATTCACGGTTGATGGCAGTATTGCGTCAATAAAAGTTCCCTCCAGCATCCTGGTAGACAATTCAGAAGCGTTTCTTTCATGTGGGCTGGCGGGGTTGGGGATTCTACACGGATTGCGTCCGTCGCTTGCACCCTTTATTGCCAGTGGAGAGCTGACAGAGATCCTCACTGATTTCCCGCCCCCGCCAAAACCGGTTTCACTGCTTTACCTGGATCGTCGGTATCTGGCACCTAAAGTTCGTGTATTCATCGACTGGCTGTGCGAGGTTTTTGGTCCGGATGCACATCTCTGATAACGCTCTTTCGTGCATATCCGACCTGGCTATTGTTACTTTATCAGTAATTCTGTTTTAAAGATTGGATGGTTTTTCGTAACAATAAAGAGGCTTAAGATCTTCTTCAGATTAATTAACTACCACAGTCGCCTAAAAGGCTGGCTGAAAATTTGTTCGAAGGAGATTACGTCATGAAGTACAACCGTATCTGCCAGATTCTGGGTATCGAAAAACCTGTTATACAAGGCCCATTGTCCTGGCTTACCGATGCAAGACTGGTTGCAGCCGTAAGCAACGCCGGTGGTTTGGGTGTGCTTGGCCCAAATGCGGGCTTAACAGCGGAAACTGCTGTATCAACGCCTGAAGAAACAGCAGAAAAAATGCGTGAAGAGATTCGTAAAACCAAAAAACTTACCGAAAAACCATTCGGGGTGAACCTTATTCCAACCCCTGAAAATGACATCTGGACTCCGCCTATCCTACAGGTAATAAAGGAAGAGGGAGTAAAAGCTGTTGTTTATACCGGTTACGGAGAAGGAGCTATTATCACTTCGCTGTTTAATGAACTAAAAGCGTCGGGTATTGCAATTATTTACCGCGATATTAATCCGACACCTGAAAATACACGTTTAGCGGAAAAAGCCGGCGCCGACATTATTGTTGCAACAGGTTTTGATGAAGGTGGCACATTGCCTGGTACCGCGCTTGGCACCTTTTCGATCGTGCCGCTGATTGCGGACTCGGTGAAGAGTGTTCCCGTCATGGCTGCAGGCGGGATTACCGATAGCCGTACCGCCCGTGCTGCCCATGCGCTGGGAGCAGAAGGTGTCTTTGCTGGTTCGGTGTTTATTGGGACAGAAGAAAGCCGTGTACCACAGTCAGTAAAGGATAAAATCATTAATGCTAACGGCCTGGATTTGCTGCTTTTCCGTACCCTGCCAGATTACTACCGCTCACTTCCTGGCAAGCTGGCTGACAAGCTCGTGTCGATGGATAAAGCTGGTGCAAGCAATGAAGAACTGGCCCAGACGATGGGAGGTTTACGCGGGTTGCGTATCGGCATGCTGGAAGGTAATACAGATGAAGGATACATTGCGCTGGGCACGGGCATCGGAAATATCCGCAGCATCAAGAGCGTAGCTGAGGTCGTGAACGAGCTGGCCATTTGTTAAGGTCAGTACTGACTGCAAAAACAATCGAACTTTGCGAAACGGCCTGGCGCGCAGCGGCCCTCTGACACAAGATGTGGTAGTGTTTTCAGACATTGAAACGCCATAGGCTGTATTCCTCCCCTACCCTGTGACTACCGGCGCCAGTAATAAATATCCTCCGGCATAGCCGGAGGTTTTTCTGATGCGCCTGTAAGGCTCTCTTACCAGCCGCGCCCTAACAGGCGCATACGATCTGACATTTGCATCAAACCTCGTTACTTACGGCCCGTAAACGGGCTGCCCGGATAAGGGATCGATAACTGCTCTCCCATTTTATCCTCTTCAAGCTGGTGCCTTATGTAGCCGTGTTCTTACCCACCGTATCGACATAGTACCCTCTGCACCAGAGCTCCCTGTTCCTGTATTTGAATTTTAGATCCCCAAACTGCTCGTAAAGCATCAGACTACTTTTACCCTTCAGATATCCCATGAAACTCGACACACTCATCTTTGGCGGGATCTCCAGAAGCATGTGAATATGATCTGCACAACATTCCGCTTCCAGAATTCGTACATTTTTCCATTCACACAATTTTCTTAATATGCTGCCTACTGCTCTACGCTTCTCTCCATAGAACGCTTGTCTTCAGTATTTGGGCGCGAAAACTATGTGATATTTACAGTTCCATCGGGTGTGCGCTAAGCTCTTTTCGTCCCCCATTGGAACCCCCTTTTGATTTTTTGTTGAACTTTTGCAGTTGCCAGACCGCAAGATGTTTTAACAAATCAAAAGGGGTTTTAATAACTGGCTTAAGGCTGAAAGCTTTCCAGAACCCCAGCCTGGCTGGGGGTTTTCCATAGACAATAAAAAAGCCGCATGAGCGGCTTCTATCGTACGTACAGTCCAGTACTATGTCAGATCAGGATGAGGATTTAATTTTATTAAATTGCGTCTGGATACTGGTAACGACCCGATCCATCTGTTCTCTGAAATAGTCTGCTTCTTTCTTACTGCTGCTTTTATCCCGCACATAGGTCCTTGTTTCAAAGCTGCAACTCAGGTAATTATCCGCCTTACTCTTCCAGGGAGGGAGGCTTTCCCGCGTAAGATATAGCTTGATCCTTCTGTCATAACCCTCTCCCTCTATGCCTGTTTGAAGATAGAGCGGTGCCCAGTCTGTTGTGAAGTGCTTGTCATTACTCTCCATGAATTTTGCGTTGAGTCCGGCTTTTCCCGAATGCTTTCGTTACCGTCACCTCATGGCCAATAGTTCTTAACTCGTCAGTGCCGCGCTGTATAGCTGTGGCTAGTTCCCCGCGCTTTGCAGAGGGTAATTGATTGTCAGACGGTGTCATATATTTCCCCCGGAAAAACTGTCTTCCTTGTTTTCATCATGTTACTACTCAGATAATTCGACGGCGTCCAGATCGTTATGATACTGACAATACACTGGAAAATCTGACAGTCGAAGCAGCTACCGGGGAAAAACAGTAGACCAGCTAGCACAGCGTTTGCGTGAACTGGTGGATAGTTCGGGGAATCAGCGGAAGACCCCTTATTCTCAACCATTTCCTCACAGGCCTTCCTGAACAATGTGATTGTTTGAGTAACTTTACGATAATTGCTTCAAAAACTATCAAATGCCAGACTTCCGCTACCAGACGGTATACACAGTATGACTATTTCTTTTTATATGCCCCATACAAAAGCGATACGGGTGTTTTTTCTAATATCTGGATTTCATTTTTATGTGCTTTATGTTCACTAAAAATATCTGCCAGACTTTTACCTCCAAAGGCCAGGCCAATTCCCGTTGCTGCTGCTGAAAGTAATGTCAATTGCGGCATGGCAAGTGAAGCTATACCTAACGTGGCAGTTCCTGCAAAAATTAATCCAGATGAGATCTTTTTTTTCTTTGAATTCTTAATGGCTGATTCATGCGACTTTCCATACTCTTCGACCACATTGATTAAATGTTTTGAAAAATTATTTGCCGCATCTTGCATTTGATCTGGTGTTTTTCCTTGCAAGTCATGCCTCGAGATTCTTAGTTCATGCCTTAAGGATTCCAGTTGACCTCTTTCTCTAATCTTTTTTAATTCCAGATCGGAAAGCGCATTTTTAATAATTCTTTATTTATTAGGATCTTCTGGAACGTTTCTTCATTTCTCCCAAAGTGCTCAAGAAACGCTAAATAAGTAGCGTAATCCATTTTTCTATCTTTAAAAAAGAGCTGGCTTAGAAAAGCGGCAGATTGTTCATGATTGCGTTCTTTATCAAAATCTAGTAATTCAGGAACGATTAGAAAAATTGGATAATCATCATCAATAGTCATAAATGGGATGGCGCGAAATAGATTGGAAACATGTTCAAGTAATACCAACCTGCGCATGCGGACATAACTATTATCTGGTGGCAATGACAAAAATGAATGCAGAGAGCTAAGAGAAGGAAAATGTAATGGATCAACCATTATGATGCTATCAAAATAAATTCCCAGAGATCTAAGGTGATTAGATATGTTATAACCAAACCGTTGAATCGGAAGTAATAATCGATAACTTTTAGACGCCCGCACTTCTGTTATAAGCGCCGCAGCGTGAGTATCCCAAAATTTATTTAGCAACACCATTAGGTTTGTAAGTTGATTATCTAACTCGGGAGAGCTAATTAGCTCTTTCAGGATGAATCTACGTAATTCTTTCAGTTCTAAATTTCTAAACGCATATTTATATTTTTCAGAAAAAGCGTTTTCCATCAATAAAACATATTCATTCTGTATGCTTTTTGTAATACTACTCATCATCTATCTCCGAACCACCACGCAACGATTTCCCAGTGTAGTGGTTCTTATCATGTGTATATTGTTAGTCATGTTATCGTAGAAAATTCAGTGGTCAATAACTCATTGAGGTAGCTACTAAAATTTGCAGTTACCAGGATTTAGGATGATTTTAAAAATGTTTATAAATTCAGGCTGCGCCGCAGCGATTGCACTGATTTCCACATAACATGATAATCAATGGCTTTGATACCCTTTAAACGAACAAATATGAGCTTAACATGGCGACAATAAAGGATGTTGCATCCATGGCCGGTGTATCAACCGCGACTGTATCACGCGTCATTAACCAGACCGCGTGGGTTGAACCCGTCACGCGCGAACGTGTAGAGAAAGCCATGCGCGATCTCAATTATCGCCGGAATGCCGCCGCTATCGCGCTGGCGAAACGCAGCGGCGATATGCTCGGATTGTTAACCGGCAATCTGGCCGATCCTTTTTTTGCCCGCCTTGCTCGCGGCGTAGAAGATGTTTCTCGTAAGCAGCAGTATCGCTTGATGGTATGTAGCGGCGGCCACGACGAAGAAATGGAAAAAGCGGGACTGGATTTTCTGGTTAATCAAGGCTGTGAGGCTATTGTTGTACACGCCAGCCGATTACCGGATAAAGAGCTGCTGCGCTACGCAGCCCACTTTCCAGCGCTGGTTGTTGTTAATCGTTATATCGCCGGTATGGCCAACCGGTGTATCTGGCTGGAAAATCGCAGCGCCGCCAGGGAAGCGACCCGATATCTCCTGGCGAACGGGCATCGGCGCATTGCCTGTGTGACATCTGACTTGCCAATTATCGATCGTCAGGAACGCCTTGATGGTTACCGTCAGGCGCTGGAAGAATATGGTATTTCTCCAGACCCTCGCTGGGTGATTAGCGTTCCGTTTAACGAAGAAGGCGGCGAGCGGGCCGCGCATCAACTTATCAATAGCGGGCTTCCCCTTACGGCTGCGGTCACGTTTAACGATGTGATGGCCGCTGGCATTATGCGTATTCTTCATCAACGCGGCGTTCAGCTTCCGCAACAGCTCTCTATTGTCGGCTTTGATGATGTGGTGCTGGCCCGGTATCTTTATCCGGCGTTAACAACAATGCATTATCCGGTCGAACAAATGGCGCGTTGTGCCGCGCAACTGGCGATACAGTTATACCAGGGCATTACGCCGCCGCCCAGCAGCAATCATTTCAATGCCGAACTGGTGATCCGCGATTCTGTCGCGCCCTATTTTTCACGATGAATGCGTCGTCAACAGTAAAAACTGTGATGACTATCAAATTAACCCTTCTCATGTAATCGGTTACATGGACGAAAGTAATGGATCACAGTAGTGAGAAGCGTATCCCCCTACCCTTGAGCTACCTTACTGACCGGAGCTCCATTATGAGTGCATCACAAAACAAGAAGAAAACGCTGTCATTGGGTTTAGCGCTAATCCCAGTCATCTCCATGTTGTTACTGTTGATTATCGGTTACGGCATCATGGGGCTACGTATCGAACCGCTCCTTCTGTGCTCTGCGGCGGTAGCGGCAGGCATTGCATGGTGGCAAGGATACTGTTGGGAAGACATCATCAACTCAGTGGTGGATAAGCTGGCTAAAGCAATGCCGGTTATCATGATCCTGATCTGCGTGGGCGGTTTGATTGGCACCTGGATGTTTAGTGGCACCATTCCCTACATGGTGTACTGGGGGCTAAAACTCATAAGCCCGGAATATATTTTGATTGCAGCCTTCTTTTTAACCAGCGTGGTCTCCGTCTGTACCGGTACATCGTGGGGATCCGCCGGGACGGTTGGCGTTGCGTTAATGGGGGTTGCCGCCGGGCTGGACGTGTCTCTTGCAGCAGCAGCTGGCGCCGTCGTTTCTGGCGCTTATTTCGGCGACAAAATCTCACCGTTGTCCGACTCGACTAACTTTGCCGCGATTGTCGCAGACACTACTCTGTTTGAGCATATTCAGCATTTACTTTGGACGACCCTGCCAAGTTTCCTGCTTGCCGCCGTGGTTTATCTTATCGCCGGACACAGTAATATGCTGGGCGAGGTGGCCACGCCGCAGCGCGTTACGGACATCATCCACTCGCTGGAGTCGCTATACCATTTTAATATTGTTCTTATTTTGCCGCCGGTGATCGTACTGTGGGGCGCAATTCGCAAGAAGCCTGTCATCCCATTAATGTTAAGCGCCTGCGTACTTGCCTTATTCCTCGGCGTCATCATGCAGGGACTGAGCATCAAACAGGGACTGGACGCTTTCATTGATGGATTTGATATCGCCATGTTCCCACAAGGCGCTGAAGGTGTCGTGGCCGATGTTCCGCGCCTGCTAAACCGGGGCGGAATGTTCTCGATGATGGGAACAATACTGTTAGTTTTCTGCGCTTTTTCATTTGCCGGAGCGCTAACGTTAACCGGCGCGTTAACGATCATCATTAACCGGCTGCTGACTATTATTCATAGCGTTGGTCAGCTCATTGCCGCCACTATCGGCACCACAATTTTGGTCACAGGAGCGACCAGCGACGGTAAACTGGCATTGTTAGTTCCCGCCGAACTGTTTAAAGATGCCTATCGTCGTATGGGGCTGGATACTAAAAACCTTTCACGGACGATAGAAGATGCCGGTACCGTTATCGAACCTCTCCTGCCGTGGACCTCGGCTGGTGTCTACATGGCGACCACGCTGGGCGTTAGCACGCTTGATCTTCTGCCCTGGGCTATCCAGTGCTATGCGGCGATCTTCTTCGCATTAATTTATGGTTTTAGCGGAATTGGTATTGCCAGAACTGCCTCCGCTTCAGAAAAGTCGCCGCAAGCGTCAGTGACGAAATAATAAGGAAACAAGATGGATTTTAACCAGATTATCAATCGCAACAATACTGGTTCGGTAAAGTGGGATTTTATTGAGCGTCACTTTGGCGACGGCGCTGGAAAACTGCTGCCGATGTGGGTTTCTGATTTCGATTTTGCCTGCCCGCCTGAGGTTCAGGCGGCATTGCATCAGCGAATCGAGCACGGCGTATTTGGCTATAGCGAACGCGATGAGGCCTATTTTAACGCCCTGCTTCACTGGTTTTCATCACGCCACCAGCTCACGTTAAAACAAGAATGGGTATGCAGCGTGGAAGGCGTCGTACCAGGGTTGGCGCTCTTAGTGCAAATGTTGACGCATCCAGGCGACGGCGTAGTGGTACAGGGGCCATACTATGGCTCCTTCGCCAAAATAATCACGCTTAATGGTAGAAAACTGCTGGAGAATCCCCTTAGTGAGTCGCCGGACGACGGTTACCAGATGGATTTTTGCCAACTGGAAAGGCTGTTTCGCCATGAGCGCCCTCCGCTGATGATTTTGTGTAATCCACATAATCCAACCGGGCGTTGCTGGTCGGCCAACGAACTGGAGAAACTGCTTTTATTATGTGAAGCTTATGATGTCACTCTCATCTCGGATGAAATATGGGCCGATCTATTGCTGCCCGGCGAAACCTTTACCTCGGTACTGCATTTAGGGGAGCGCTGGCATAAACGGGTCATCTCCGCCACTGCGGCCAGCAAAACATTTGGCTTATCGTCGTTGCGAATTTCTAATTTTCTCATTCCCGATCCTACGCTTCGCCAGCGTTTTCTGTCTCGTCTGGACGCTCATGGGCTGGACGTCTTTAACGCCCTCTCCGTTCAGGCGGCGACTACCGCATGGAATGAAAGCAAACAGTGGCTGGATTCGCTACTGGATTACCTGGCGGAAAACCGCCGCTGGTTTGTTGAACAGGCGACAGAGCACCTTCCTTGGGCAAGAATTGTCCCGGCGCAGGGAACCTATTTATTATGGATGGATTGTAAAAAACTGGGACTGGATGACGAACAGCTAAAATGGGTAATGGCGGATGTCGCGGGTATTGCTCCTTCAATGGGCAGCGGCTTTGGCCCGGCGGGCAGCGGATTTATCCGTTTAAATCTGGGATGTCCACGTACCTACCTTGAAATGGCAATAGACGGCCTGAAGCGAATATCGGTGAAGACAATCAAAGGAATACCAACAGGCGGATGAATTTTTCGGGCGGTAAACTGACACCGGGGTTATTTCTGCGGCATGATATCGCCTGAGCGCCAGTAAAAAAACCGGCCATCAAGGCCGGTTGGGTCCGGAGCGCGGTTTTACTATCAGGGGCGTCTGAATAACACGATACTGCGCCCGGCCAGATCGAAATCCATTTCTTCGGTAATCCGCATTCCCTGCTGCGCGTTATCGGCAGTCGTCAGTTCAAGTACCCAGCCGCCTTCTCCCCACATCGGAATACGGAACGGTACGCTGCCTTCAAACGGATTGAAAAGCAGTAAGGCGTCATGCCAGATCCCCGCTTCCGGCTGGAGATCGGGACGACTAATGCATACGCCTATGGTCGATCCCTCATCCCATTGTTCGGATTGCTGCGCCCCTCCGCCGGCGTTAAACCAGCGGATCTCCAGACCGTCACGCCAGCTCTCCCGGCGCAGCAACGGTTGCGTGGCGCGCAGTTGAATCAGATGACGGGTAAACTCCCGTAGCGCATTGGCGGTTTCCGGCAAATTATCCCAGTGGACCCACGATATTTCACTGTCCTGACAGTAGCCATTGTTATTGCCCATCTGACTGCGGCCAAACTCATCGCCCGCTAATAACATCGGCGTGCCGTGCGAGAAAAGCAAGGTGGTCAGGAAATTACGTTTCTGTTGCTCGCGTATCGCATTGATGCCTTCGTCGTCGGTTGGCCCTTCTGCGCCATAGTTACAGGAGCGGTTATCATTATGCCCGTCATTATTATCTTCGCCATTGGCTTCATTATGTTTGTCGTTATAAGACACCAGATCGTTCAGCGTGAAGCCGTCATGGGCAGTAATAAAGTTAACGCTTGACCAGGGGCGACGGCCGCGCAAATCATAGAGATCGCCGGAACCCAGCAGGCGTGCGGCGAAATCATTTGTGACGTTGTCACCTTTCCAGTATTCGCGTACCGTATCGCGGTATTTATCATTCCATTCGCCCCACCCTGGTGGAAAGCCGCCAACCTGATAGCCGCCCGGTCCGATATCCCAGGGTTCGCCAATCAGTTTCAGTTTTGCCAGTACCGGGTCTTGCGTTACCGCATCAAAAAAGCCGCCTCTCTGATCAAAGCCTTCCGGCTCACGACCAAGAATGGTGCCCAAATCAAAACGAAAGCCGTCGACATGCATTGACTCCGCCCAATAGCGAAGGGAATCCATCACCATTTGCAGTACCCGTGGATGAGAGGTATTGACGGTATTACCTGTCCCTGTATCGTTAATGTAATAGCGATGCTGATCGGGCATGGTGCGATAGTAAGAGAAGTTATCGATACCTTTAAATGACAGCGTGGGACCAAGCTCATTCCCTTCTGCCGTATGGTTATAGACCACATCCAGTATCACTTCGATGCCGGCATCATGGAAAGCGCGCACCATATCGCGGAATCCCTGAATACCTTTTGGACCATAGTAGCGCGTCGCCGGTGCAAAAAAGCCCAGCGAGTTGTATCCCCAGAAATTTTTCAGTCCTTTATCGAGCAGATGCTGATCGTCCGGGAACCAGTGAACGGGTAAAAGCTCGACGGAGGTAATCCCCAGACTTTTAATGTAATCCACGCTGGCTTTATGCCCCATGCCCTCAAACGTACCGCGTATAGGCTCAGGGATCGCGGAATTAAGCTGGGTAAAGCCTTTTACATGCGTTTCATAAATAATGGCGTTCGACCACGGTATGGAAGGCCGTTGTCTATCCTCCCAGTTAGCCTCAGCCGGATCAATCACCCGGCATTTAGGCGTAAATGGCGCGCTATCCTGGTCATCAAAGGTCAAATCTTTATCGTCATGAAGTAATTGATACGCGAAATGCGCATCGTTCCACTGAATATCGCCCACCAGCTCACGGGCATAAGGGTCAATAAGCAGCTTATTGGGGTTAAAACGATGACCATTTTCCGGGTCATAAGGACCGTAAACGCGGTACCCATACAGCGCGCCGGGCTGCAACTTCGGGACATAGCCGTGCCATATTTCGTCGGTATATTCCGGTAACTCCAGACGAGCGATTTCATGCTCCCCGCTCGGATCGTAAAGACAAAGCTCGACGCGTTCCGCATGGGCGGAAAAAATAGCGAAATTCACACCTTCGCCGTCATAATTTGCGCCAAGCGTATGGTTGTATCCTGATCCGATTTCAAAAGCCCTGTTTGTTGTCATTCTCTTTCTCCACCCACGGTAAACGTTGTCCTGTCACGGCACATCAACACATAAACTCAGTCGCTCATTAAAACCAGTACGCCGCCCTGATGTGAGGCCAACGACAGGCGTTCACCAGGCATTAACCTCTCCTGGGTAAGCACATTGCGATAACGATGCTGATTAAGCTGTCCGGGTATAATAATGTCGGTTCCTGCCCAGAAACCGCTATGCGATTGTGACAATAAGCCGTCACATTCGGCGAACACCAGTCGGGGCGCAACAACAATCAGCGCATCATCATGATTGACTCTGGCGTAAGCGATGACCTTGTCGGCACGCTGACCAACAGCCCGCAGCGGTATATAGTCGCCAAAACGGAAGAGCTCATGATTCTGCTGACGCAAACGCAGTAATGCAGCGGTGACATACTGATTCACCTGCCCGTTCAGCCAACTCTCTTCGCACGAGAAAACTCCCGGCGTTAGTTGGTCTAACTGCTGCGCCAGCGTGGCGAAATCCGGTTCGCGGCGGTTGTCGGGATCGACAAGACTAAAATTTAACGCCTCGCTCCCCTGATAGATATCAGGTACCCCCGGCGCGGTTAATTTGATAACGGTCTGCGTCAGGCTGTTAACCAGCCCTGCGCGGATGAAGGGTTGCAAGGAACGATAAAAATCCTGCAAAAATGTCTGATTATCCGGCGCCAGTAAATAACGGGCGTAATCAAGCATTGCCGTTTCGTAAGCCTCATTACTGTCCACCCAATCGGTACGTAGCTTCGCTTCGCGTAGCGCTTTCTCCACAAAGGCTTCAAAGCGTATTTTCAGCGCGTTTAAACCTGTTTCGTCCTGTGGTTGTAGCATCGGGGGCCAGACGCCGGTCAGCGCCTGATATAACATCCACGTATCCGCCGATTTTGGCGCAGTGCCATCATTCAAAAATTTGACATGGGTCTGGTTCATCTGCCGCCAGCGGGCAAGGCATTCGCTCCACTGTTCCGGCGCTTCGGTAAGCGTATACAGCCGTGCTCGCGCATCCTCGCCTCGCTTGGTATCGTGGGTCGACGTACCGGATAACGCGTCAGGCTGTCGCGCCTGTCGGGTTTTCATCTCATGGTGAAAGCGTTCAATGGAGAAGTGATGCGTGACGGGCTCGGCGCCGACTTCATTTAACGCCAGTCCCATGTTTTGACGAAAGAAAAGCGTATCCTCTACCGATTTCGCCATCAGCGGACCGGTGAGTTGTTGGAACCGAACGCGAAACTGTGTCGCCTCCTCCAGGCTGGAGGTGGGAACATCGCCGGTAAGAAGGCGGCTCAGAAATGTAAGCGCTTCTGGCTGCGGAGGGTTTTCAAGCGTCTTTACCCGTTCCACAATACGATGTAACAGGCAAATATCGGTCGGCGGTAGCCCTTCTGCCGTGCCGTAAGTGCGATATACGGGAAAGGCAATTAATAACTCGCGTAACGCCTGCCGAACGACGCTCTCTTCCTGTGCGATCTGTAGCTCGCTGGCAATCGACAGCGCAAGCGCGAGCAGCCGGGTAAATTCCCCCTCGAAATTGCGATCGACCATCAGCAATTTAGCTGCCCGTAATTCCGCCCGCATATCCACTGGCGCGCCTTTAACGGTCTCGTAAGCCTGGCGCAGATTGTCTATCTGCTCATCGTCAACCAGCACCTCCGCCAGCGAGGCGATGAATTCATAGCCTGTGGTGCCGGAAACCGGCCAGTCATCAGGAAGTTGCTCGCCTTTAGCGAGAATTTTTTCCACGGTGATATAGCACGCCGGCCCCACTTCCTGACGTAAACGCGCAAGATAGGCTTTCGGATCGGCAAGGCCGTCGATATGATCGATACGTAAACCGTCAACCGCCCCCGTTCTGACCAGCTCCAGAATCAGCCGATGTGTATCGTCGAAGACGGTTTTATCTTCCACCCGCATTCCTACCAGCCCTGTGACCTCAAAGAAACGCCGATATGAAAGCGAGCGAGCAGCATCGCGCCAGGACATTAATTTCCACGGCTGGCGCTCATGCAAATCAGCAATAGCGGCTTTATCGGTAAGCGCCAGTATTTCGGCCTCGCGCCCCTGCCATGTCGCCGGCGCAAGCGGATAATAGTTATCATAATAGGCGAACGCGGGTTTACCCGTAGCGGGATCGGGCTTGATCGCAATTTCTCCGTTTTCCAGCACGGCGTCAAACGTGTCGCCTAAAAAAGGCAGCGTCAGTCGGCGCGACCAGTCAATATCGAAATGGCGCGCGTAACGGCTCTCCTTGCCATATTCAAGCACGTCGCGCCACCAGGCGTTTTCTAGCGAGCTGGCCATGTGATTAGGCACAATATCGATGATCAATCCCAGACCTTGCGCTTTAAGTTCGGCCACCAGTCTTTCAAATCCTTCGCGCCCGCCAATAGAAGGCTCAATCTCATTCGCATCGGTGACATCATAACCATGCGTTGACGCTTTGGTGGCGGTAAAGATGGGTGAGGCATAAAGATGGCTGATACCCAGATTTTTAAGATAAGGCACCAGCGCCGCAGCGCGATCGAAGGTCATGCCATTGCGAAACTGAAGGCGATACGTTGCAGTTGGGATCATGATGCAGACTCTCCCTGGGCTAAGCGGACAATAAGAGAATGTTGGGAAAGCGACCCGGTGGATTCATTCGGCCAGGCGAAGAGAGTCTTACCCGGTAAATCGGGCAGTAATACCGTCGTGGCGCTAATATTCAGCGCCAGTGACAGTGTTCCTCCCGGAAAACGCCAGCTAACGGCAATAAACCCGGGCGCGGTTTGCAATACCGTTCCTGAGCTCTCACGGGCAGCGGACAACAGCGGTACGATATGCTTCTGGCGCAAAAGCAGTAGTTCGCGGGTAAACGCCAGCCACGCTTTACCCTCTTCACTGTGCTGTTGCTTCCAGTTAAGTTTTGAGCGTTGAAAGGTCTCTGGCGCATTCGGGTCCGGAACATTTTCCCCTGCATGATCGGCAAACTCTTTTGCGCGACCTTCACGAACGGCGCGGGCTAAATCCCCATGGAAATCGGTAAAAAAAAGAAAAGGACGGCTTTCGCCATACTCTTCGCCCATAAAAAGCAGCGGAATATGCGGTGAAAGCAGCAACGTGGCGAGCAATACTTTTGTTCGTTCAGCTCCCGCAAGGGTTATCAGTCTGTCGCCCTGGGCGCGGTTACCGACTTGATCGTGATTCTGAATAAAATCCACAAAGGCGACCGGGGGTTGTCCGGTACTTTTTACGCCGCGAGGTTCGCCGGTTTGTGGTGAAATTTCTCCCTGATAAGCGAATCCTTCGGCCAGCGCTCTTGCGAGGTGTTTTTCCGGGGCATCAGCAAAATCGTTGTAGTAGGCCTGGGTCTCTCCGGTCGCAAAAACGTGGACGGCATTATGAAAATCGTCATTCCATTCGGCGGTAAACAGCGGCGCATTGCCACCCTGATCACGGGGATGCAGAGAAATAATATTGCGGCTATCTTCGGTGGTCAGATGAATGGGTCTGTCGGTAATGTCTTCCCGAATACGTTGTGCGATTTCAACCAGCACATGCCTGGCGCTACTGTCCTCAATCTGATCGATAGCGTCAAAGCGTAAGCCGTCGAGATGGTATTCTGTCAGCCAGTATAACGGCGCCTCGATGATATAGCGCCGCACGGCGTCGACATCATAGGCGATACCATTTCCCCACGGCGTCATGCGCTCTTTGTGGAAAAACGCCGGCGCCAATAGCGGTAAATAATTTCCCTCCGGGCCGAAATGGTTCAGCACAATATCCAGGACGACGGAAAGACCATACCCATGCGCGGCGTCAATAAACGCTTTGAAATCATCCGGCGTCCCATAGGCTGAATGCGGCGCGTAAAGCAGTACGCCGTCATAGCCCCAGCCGCGTTCGCCGCCAAATTGCGCAACGGGCATCACTTCAATAACGGTAACGCCGAGTTCAGCGAGATAAGGCAGCTTCGCTATTGCGGCGCGGAAGGTTCCTTCCGGAGTGAACGTGCCTGTATGCATCTCGTACACCACGGCCTGCTCCCAACGGCTACCTTTCCACCCGGTGTTGCGCCACGCGTAGCTGCCTGGATCAACCACATATGACGGACCGTTGACGTCAGTTTTTTGGGCGCGGGAAGCCGGATCGGGGACCACCATGCCATCGCTGAGTACAAAATTATACTCCGTACCTGGCGTCACCCCGGAGACGTCCAGCGTAAACCAGCCGTCACCGCTCGCCTGCATTTCCTGGTCTTTACCCGCAAGCCTGAGCATAACCTTTTGCTGACCGGTGGCCCAAAGACGAAAGCGGACAACATCAGCGGCGATATATTCAGCCCCCCAGCTTTTGCAAAAAATTTTTGAACTCATTTATCGCTCCGTTTAACCCATAACCTCTACAGCATCCGAAGAACAAGCATAGACTATGGGGCTAATCTTTACGTGACACTGTCACTTAACAGGCGTTCTTTTTCGTATCTGCGTGTAAAAGCGTGGAATTATTGTCGGGATTGCTCAGATGTACCGAAGTGCGCGGTATCGCCTCGCCCGTGTTCGCCAGCGCCCTGAACACGCTGTAGCTGGATAACCTCTCCCTGCTCCCAGGCGTTAGCCCCCTTGATAACGGGATGTTCAGGCAGATCCTGCCGCTCGCGTTTAATGGCCTGGGTATCAATTCCCAGACGGCGATCCCGATCGGCCAGCAGCGCGGGGTCAAGCTGCCCGTCGCCAGTAAAGCCCATCATCAGCGCAGGGATACCCATTGGCAGGGTTTTATCCCGGTCGGTATGCCAGGTGTGCCAGGTCTTGCCATAGGTATTAACAATCTTACTCATCAACGCCTTATCAGCGACCTGCGGTAAGCCAGGCGCCACCAGGCTACCGGATTTCACCTCGTACTGGTGGCTGTGCCACAGTTTTTTCTCCTCGGGAGGAAGCGTTTTAAATAAACGTTCGCTGATAATGTACTCCACCCCCATCAGGCGCGCGTTTTTCGTATTGCCGTCGTAAATCACCGCCTGCATGACATCTTCGTTCAGGACGGTAACGTAATGGTGCGCTTCCATCTGTCCGTTTTTATCACCGCTATAAAAATGGAACCCGTCAAGGTAGGTACTGATGGCATCGACAGGTGGTCTGGATTGAATAGCCGCCGCGCCTGTTTCCAGGGTACGTAATTTGGCAGATGTTTTTTCCCCGGGAATAGGCGTTTGCGGCGGCGTATTATTGGCGCCACATCCGGCCAGAAAAGGAATGATAAAGAGTGCCAGCGGTAAAATTTTCATTAGGTCTCCATATAGTGAAAGGGCTCTAATGAAAATAGTGCAATACCACGTGATTGGTAGAAGAAATGGAAGATGTTATTTGTGACGGTGTCACAAATAGTAAAACCCGACACACAGGCCGGGTTTTGATATCAGTTTACTCTTATTTTGAGAGTTCTTTCTTGATTTCGTCTTTTATTTTGCTTAATTCACTCTGCGGGTTTTTCTTACAAAGCTCAACGGCTAGCGGCACTGCTGTCGTCTCAGTTTCCTGGAAATCAACGTAGTCCCCGCCTTTAAAATCTTCATCTTCATTCAGCACCCAGAAAGCGACTGGCGCCATCGTCTGCGGATTGAGGTCAACAAACTCCTGGCAGCTCATACCTTTAGGCGTAACGTTTGTTTTAGTAGTATCTGTTGCCGCATTCACGCTAACACTGGTTACCAGCGCTGCCACGATAATACCTGCTGTAGCAAGGGAGAATTTATTCATTGTTGTTGCTCCAATAATTATATAAATAACCTCTACATCTGCGCGTTAACCCGTTAATGTAGAACGCAGAAAATAATACCCCTCCTCTCTCAGGAATAAAGATCACCCTCCGTGATATGGCTATTATTGATATTTACGTTGACTGATTTTGATGTTTGATGAATAAAGCAACATGGCGAGCAGATTTTAGGGCGAAAAAGTAGACCACGACAATAGCAAATGACGTGGTATGCACTACGTTGAGCTGATGAAAGAGAACTTCGCTCTGACATGCTGTCGCAATCGCGCCAGCCAGACACAAACGGTGGGCAGAACAAACATCGTAAACAGATTGCCTGTCAGCATTCCGGAGGCAACCACCAGCCCTGGCCAAAACGGCTTGCGGCGTCTACGCCGCTGGCGAACCCTATCAGGGCTAAACCAACCACTATTGCCCCGGTAGTCATCAACACCGGGCGCAATCGGATCTACAATACAATTTCATAGCATTTACAGATAGTCGGACAATTTCAGGTTTCCGTAATCATAAAAAACACCTTTCGTACACAAACTGTATACTTCCAGTAGATTTATTGTTATTTAGCACTATAACTGCAAGCAGTTGAATCCAAAGGGTAATAATTCAGGCATTATTGGAAGGGTAATTTACATTATTAAGATAAATAAATGCTTATCGGTGAAGTGAGCGACGTTTAAGTTTTGTTGTAACCACGGCTTTATACTTTTTACGAGTGCTATTTTTTTTGGCTAATTAAAAGGTAAAGTTAATGAAACTATCCGTAACATTGGCGTTTTTCGGTTACATGATGGCATCCAGTTTAGCACAAGCTAGCGATATCAATATGTGGCGTGAACCCAAACCTGTTGTGAAAGAGGGTAAATATTACAGCTTAATCATGGATCGTGGCGAGTTGCAGAAAGCAGTAAAAAGCAGCAATAACAACTATCTCTTTTCCGAAAAAGGTGCAGGAGTGAAACCGCTGGTATTGATCGGCTCCCCGGTAGAGATTAGCGAATTTATGTTGCAAAATAAAACTCGCAGTATTGAAAACCACATTAAAGGTCTACCTGACATTTATATTGGAGTGACAAAATATAAACCCAAACAACGTTTTACCGGCTTATTTCCGCTGCAGGATATATTGACTCAAACTGTTGATCAGGTATCGAAATTTGTGCCCGGTACCGATATCACCGATGCGGTGGGAATCCCCGCCGACCTAAAAGCATTACAGCAAGCTATTTTGGCTATGAAGCCAAAAGATAAAACCAGCAACAATATACTGTACGTCAAATTTAGCTACTTACCGGAAGATGGGATGGTGAAAGTAGGAAGCAAAACAGTTTCTTTTGGTCGTATTCTGGAGAAAATGCAGCAGAGTAATCGTACCCTGCGTAGATAAGCAGGAAGCTGGCAGTATTTCCAGCTTCTGGAATGTTAACTTAAGCTACAAAAGCTGTCTGGAGGTAATAGATAGAAATAAGTTATAAAACAATAGCTTAATTGCAATTTATATATTTAAAGAGGCAAATGATCATGACCGGAATATTTGCAGAACAAACTGTAGAGGTAGTTAAAAGCGCGATCGAAACCGCAGATGGGGCATTAGATCTTTATAACAAATACCTCGACCAGGTCATCCCCTGGAAGACCTTTGATGAAACCATAAAAGAGTTAAGCCGTTTTAAACAGGAGTACTCGCAGGCAGCTTCTGTTTTAGTTGGTGATATTAAAGTTTTGCTTATGGACAGCCAGGACAAGTATTTTGAAGCGACACAAACTGTTTATGAATGGTGTGGTGTCGTGACGCAATTACTCTCAGCGTATATTTTACTATTTGATGAATATAATGAGAAAAAAGCATCAGCCCAGAAAGATATTCTCATCAGGATATTAGATGATGGCGTCAATAAACTGAATGAAGCGCAAAAATCTCTCCTGGCAAGTTCACAAAGTTTCAACAACGCTTCCGGAAAACTGCTGGCATTAGATAGCCAGTTAACCAATGATTTCTCGGAAAAAAGTAGTTATTTCCAGTCACAGGTGGATAGAATTCGTAAGGAAGCTTATGCCGGTGCTGCTGCAGGCATAGTCGCCGGTCCATTTGGATTAATTATTTCCTATTCTATTGCTGCGGGCGTGATTGAAGGGAAATTGATTCCAGAATTGAATAACAGGCTAAAAGCAGTGCAAAATTTCTTTACTAGCTTATCGGCTACAGTGAAACAAGCGAATAAAGATATCGATGCGGCAAAATTGAAATTAGCCACTGAAATAGCAGCAATTGGGGAGATAAAAACGGAAACCGAAACAACCAGATTCTACGTTGATTATGATGATTTAATGCTTTCTTTACTAAAAGGAGCTGCAAAGAAAATGATTAACACCTGTAATGAATACCAACAAAGACACGGTAAGAAGACGCTTCTCGAGGTTCCTGACGTCTGATACTTTTTCATTCGCTCCGTGTACTTTTAACGCCCGATAGCGTGAAGAAAATGAGAGAGGGAGAAAAAGCGATATTCAACAGCCCGATAAACAAGAGTCGTTACCGGGCTGGCGGAGTTATCAGGCGTTAAGCTGGTAGTCGAGGGTGATTTCCGCATTCAGAACCTGCGATACCGGGCACCCGGCTTTTGCTTTCTGGATGATTTGATCGAAAGTTGAAGCATCAATATCTGCTACCGCGACTTTGCTTTGTAGCGCAATTTTGGTAATGGCGAAGCCCGCCTCCACCTTATCAAGCGATACGTCAGCGGTGGTGTCAATGGATGTCGGCGTAAATCCAGCCTCTCCCAGCATGAGTGATAGTGCCATGGAGAAACAGGCCGCATGTGCGGCGCCAATTAACTCTTCCGGGTTGGTCCCCTGCGCGCCTTCGAACCGGGTATTGAATCCATACGGTTGTTGATTAAGCACGCCGCTTTCTGTTGATACAGTACCTTTACCCCGTTTGATGTCGCCTTCCCAGTGTGCCTGACCTTTCTTATGGATTGTCATTTTTGCTCTCCTGTTGGCTCAAAAAATAAAGTATAGACCATGCTGCTAATCTGCGTTGTCCATGCCGATGGATGTAGCATGTTGTCAATTACCCGCACTTCAGATATAGAAAATAGTTGTATGCTTTTTCAGTGATGGATATTAAATCAACAGGCCTCCCTTTCTTTAAAGAATATATCCCTCCTTTTATCCTTACGTTTTCTTCCGGAAGCGTATTCCACTATGTATATTTTTATTCAAATTAAGATTTGTCTTATCTCGTTGTAATAAAAGATAAAAATCGCAATAACTAGCCTTTTAAATGTATATTAATTGACCACTATTTGTATGAGGATATGTAATTGGCAAACGTAATATATTTTCTTCTGGGGTAAACAATTAGAGTTCCGCCTTGCGTTAAAATAACTCCAGGACTAATCTTAACCACAGCCGCAAAAATATTTGCCATGCTGAATACGAATTAATTTTCTGCGAGCCGTACTAAATAAATACATGTTCACGGAGGCATTATATGTTTACTTATCACTCAGCAAATACCTCAGCAGCACAACCGGCCCTGGTCAACGCGATTGAACAAGGATTACGCGCGGAGTTAGGCGTTGTCACTGAAGATGATATTTTAATGGAGCTGACCAAATGGGTTGAGGCTTCCGACAATGACATCCTCAGTGACATCTACCAGCAGACCATCAACTATGTGGTAAGCGGGCAGCACCCTACTCTGTAAAACCTGCTATGCTGTATCGGCAACCTTAGGGGTTACGTTTCTTTCGCGTAAGCGAATTTGTCCTTAAAACTAGCAACAGGATTGAGGAGTTAACATGAAATCGAACCGTCAGGCTCGTCATATACTTGGACTGGATTACAGAATTTCCAACCAGCGTAAGGTTGTTACTGAAGGCGACACCAGCAGCGTGGTGAATAACCCAACCGGCAGAAAGCGCCGCGCCGATAGCCAAAAGTAATCGTACAGTCCTGAAATGACGTTAAACACCATTGCATCTGCAATGGTGTTTTTGTTTATAGGAATGACCTTAACGTCTCACAATGCTTTATACTCAGGGTCGGTTCCCTGGTGGAAGGCAATATATGATGATAAACGACGGTGCCAGGGACAGTTATTCGAAAAAGAGTGAGTAACATGGAAACTACAACCAAGAAAGCACGTTCCCTTTATATCCCTTACGCTGGCCCTGTATTGCTGGAATTCCCCCTGTTAAACAAAGGCAGCGCTTTTAGCGTAGAAGAGCGCCGCAACTTCAATTTGTCAGGGCTGCTGCCGGAGGTCGTCGAGTCGATTGAAGAACAGGCCGAACGCGCCTGGCTCCAGTATCAGGGGTTTAAAACAGAAATCGATAAGCATATTTACCTGCGTAACATCCAGGATACCAACGAAACGCTCTTTTATCGACTGGTGCAAAACCATCTTGAAGAGATGATGCCGGTTATCTATACCCCGACCGTGGGCGCGGCCTGTGAGCGCTTCTCTGAGATTTATCGCCGGGCGCGCGGCGTATTTATCTCTTATCCGAACCGTCACAATATGGACGACATTTTGCAGAATGTGCCTAACCACAACATTAAAGTTATTGTGGTGACGGATGGCGAGCGGATTCTGGGGCTTGGCGATCAGGGCATCGGCGGGATGGGGATCCCTATCGGTAAGCTGTCATTATACACCGCCTGCGGCGGCATTAGTCCGGCCTATACCCTTCCCGTTGTGCTGGATGTCGGCACCAACAATCAACAGTTACTCAACGATCCGCTTTACATGGGCTGGCGTCATCCGCGCATTACCGACGATGAGTATTATGCGTTTGTCGACGAGTTTATTCAGGCCGTTAAGCAGCGCTGGCCAGATATCCTGCTACAGTTCGAAGATTTCGCGCAGAAAAACGCAATGCCGCTGTTGACGCGCTATCGTGATGAGATTTGCTCCTTTAACGATGATATTCAGGGCACCGCAGCCGTGACCGTCGGTACGTTGATCGCCGCCAGCCGCGCTGCCGGCAGTCAGCTTAGCGAGCAGAAAATCGTTTTCCTCGGCGCGGGTTCCGCCGGATGTGGAATTGCTGAACAGATCATCGCGCAGACTCAGCGTGAAGGTTTAAGCGAAGATGCCGCTCGACAGAACGTTTTTATGGTCGATCGCTTCGGCCTGTTGACGGACCGGATGCCTAATTTATTGCCGTTCCAGGCAAAACTGGTGCAGAAATGCGACAATCTCCAGCACTGGGATACCGAAAATGACGTGCTGTCGCTGCTGGATGTGGTGCGTAACGTGAAGCCGGATATTCTGATCGGGGTTTCCGGCCAGACCGGGCTCTTTACTGAAGAGATCATCCGCGAGATGCATAAGCATTGCCCTCGCCCAATCGTCATGCCGCTCTCTAATCCCACCTCTCGCGTGGAGGCCACGCCACAGGACATTATCGCCTGGACGGAAGGCAACGCGCTGGTGGCAACCGGCAGCCCATTCTCGCCGGTCATCTGGAAAGATAAGATTTATCCGATCGCACAATGTAATAACGCCTATATTTTCCCCGGCATCGGTCTGGGGGTTATCGCTTCCGGCGCATCGCGCATTACTGATGAAATGCTGATGTCAGCCAGTGAGACGCTGGCGAAACATTCTCCGCTGGTCAATAACGGCGAAGGATTAGTGTTGCCAGCGCTTAAAGATATCCAGGTCGTGTCGCGCGCTATCGCTTTTGCCGTAGGCAAAATGGCGCAGCAACAAGGTGTAGCGGTGAAAACCTCTGCGGAAGCGCTGCAACAGGCGATTGACGATAACTTCTGGAAACCGGAATACCGCGACTACCGTCGGACTTCCATTTAATACGTACCCGGCGGTGAATGCCGCCGGATATCACTTCTTCTTTAGTTTTGGCGAGTCTGTCGACACACCTGAATTCCTTTCCCTGCTTATTTGTCAAGCTACTAATATTAGCCACCTTTATGTATTGAACGGGGATTTATCAGGATAATCCTGGCTAAACTATTACATTGTATTTCTGCCGCCTTGCATAACTCATCAGAAATATTAATCCTAAAGAGGTAATAGCACCTTACCTGCTATTACCTGCTATGCAGTTCACTATTAATAAAAGGAGAAGGTTATGAAAGCTGCTGTTGTCACACAAGATCATCAGGTTGATGTTACTGAGAAAACGCTGCGTCCCCTTCGCCACGGTGAGGCTTTGCTAAAAATGGAGTGCTGCGGCGTATGCCATACCGATCTACACGTGAAAAACGGAGATTTCGGTGACAAAACCGGCGTCATTCTGGGACACGAAGGCATTGGCGTCGTGGCGGAAGTCGGTCCTGGTGTCACCTCGCTGAAACCCGGCGATCGCGCGAGTGTCGCGTGGTTTTATGAAGGATGCGGACACTGTGAGTATTGCAATACGGGCAATGAAACCTTATGCCGCAACGTGAAAAATGCCGGTTACACGGTAGATGGCGGCATGGCCGAAGAGTGTATTGTCGTCGCGGATTATGCGGTGAAAGTACCGGAAGGTCTGGACTCTGCGGCGGCAAGTAGTATTACCTGTGCGGGCGTTACCACCTATAAAGCGGTGAAGATTTCTCATATTAAACCTGGCCAGTGGATTGCCATCTACGGTCTGGGCGGTCTGGGTAATCTGGCCTTGCAGTACGCGAAAAACGTCTTCAATGCGAAAGTGATCGCCATTGATGTCAATGATGGACAACTGAAACTGGCCGAGGAAATGGGCGCAGATCTGACCATTAATTCACGCACGGAAGATGCGGCTAAAATTGTGCAGGAAAAAACCGGTGGCGCGCACGCAGCGGTGGTTACCGCGGTCGCTAAGGCGGCGTTTAATTCCGCAGTAGATGCCGTTCGCGCCGGAGGCCGCGTGGTGGCAGTCGGACTGCCGCCAGAAGCCATGAACCTTGATATCCCTCGCCTGGTGCTGGATGGCATTCAGGTTGTCGGTTCGTTGGTGGGGACACGCCAGGATCTGACCGAAGCTTTCCAGTTCGCGGCGGAAGGAAAAGTCGTACCAAAAGTCGCTCTACGTCCGCTTGAAGATATCAACGTTATTTTTAAAGAGATGGAACAGGGACAAATTCGTGGCCGTATGGTCATCGATTTCCGTCGTTAAACGATTTGCTGTGGCCGTCTGAGTATACAGACAGCAGATGAAAACAAGGCGCTACCAGGATAGCGCCTTGTTTATCAGATCGCGAAAGAATTACTGAATACCTTCTTCGCTCTCTTTTTTTGCTTCCGCCTTCTCGATTTCACGATACCAGCGTGGATGATGTTTCTTCGCCCAGCGACGGCTGACCTTCCCTTCGATCATGCCTTTAATCGAGCCTTTCACCCAAAATGCCATATACATATGGATGAGGATCGCGTGCATTAAAATAATGCCCGCCGCCGCATGAATTAACAGGCTATAACGCACCACCTGCATGGGGAAATACTGCGCGAAATACGGACGCCAGATAATCACGCCAGTCACCAGCAGCACAAAAATCATGCTCATAATGGACCAGAACATCATCTTCTGTCCGGCATTGTATTTGCCGACATCCGCCACCTTATGCTCATTGCCTTTCAATACTTCGACAATATTTTTCAGCCACGGAATATCTTTTTTATCCGGGATGTTGTGGTGGACGAAACGCACGAACATAAACATCAGCGCGATGAAAATGGCAATACCGAAGAACGGGTGCAAAATACGTCCCATCTGCGGCGTGCCGAAGGTTTGCGTCAGCCATTGTAGCGTCGGGAAGAAAAACGAAATCCCCGACAGCGCTACCAGGAAGAAGCAGATCACCACCGTCCAGTGACAGGCGCGGTCGACAAATTTCGTGCGCACAATCATTTTCGACTTACTCATGATGATCCTCCTCATCGTCGTCCGTTTCTTTATTCGGGCCAATACCGATGTAGTGGTAAATCAGACCGGCGAAAGTGGCGATAAAGCCCGCTGCGGCCAGCGGTTTTAGCGCCCCTTTCCACAGATTGATTGAGGTATCGATCTGCGGATCTTTCGGCAAGCCGTGGTACAACTCCGGCTGATTGGCATGGTGCAGCACATACATGACGTGCGTACCGCCGACGCCCTGCGGGTTGTAGATACCGGCATGTTCAAAGCCACGCGCTTTTAACTTCTCCACGCGTTGCTCACCCAGTTCCAGCATCTCTTTTTTGGTGCCGAAGTGAATAGCCCCGGTCGGACAAGTTTTGACGCAGGCCGGTTCCTGGCCCACGCTGACGCGATCGACGCAGAGCGTACATTTATAAACGCGGTTGTCCTCTTTGTTGAGGCGCGGAATATTAAACGGACACCCGGCGATACAGTAACCACAGCCGATACAGTGTTCAGATTGAAAATCAACAATCCCGTTCGCGTACTGGATGATAGCCCCGGCAGATGGACAGGCTTTAAGACAGCCTGGATCTTCACAGTGCATACAACCATCTTTACGAATCAGCCACTCCAGCTTGCCGTTCTGCTCGGTTTCGGTAAAGCGCATCACCGTCCAGGACTTGGCGCTGAGATCGGCAGGGTTATCGTACACCCCGACACAATGACCAACGTTATCGCGAATATCGTTCCACTCAGAACAGGCTACCTGGCAGGCTTTACAGCCGACACAGGAGGAGACGTCGATCAGTTTCGCGACTTCGGCTTTGTAATCACGCGCCTGTGGAGGCGGCGTGATGGCGTTTGTTGCGGACCGTTTAATAATGTCCTGCGTTTCCATAGACATATGTTCGCCTCCCTTACGCCTTCTCGATGTTAACTAAAAACGCTTTGTATTCCGGCGTTTGCGAGTTGGCATCACCGACATTTGGCGTCAGAGTATTGGCGATATAGCCTTTGCGCGCGACACCCTCAAAGCCCCAGTGAATCGGGATCCCCACCGTTTCAACCTGCTGACCGTTGACATGCAGGGTGCGAAGACGACGAGTTACCACCGCGACCGCGCGAATAAACCCGCGTTTACTGCTCACCTTCACATAGTCGCCGTTAGCAATACCTTTCGCTGCCGCCAGCGTCTCACTGATCTCCACAAACTGTTCCGGCTGAGCGATAGCGTTAAGTAGCGCATGTTTGGTCCAGGTATGGAAATGCTCTGTGAGGCGGTAAGTCGTGCCCACGTACGGAAACTGCTCCTTCTTACCCATACGCAGCGCATCTTCTTCATACAGACGCGCCGCCGGGTTCGAGACCACATTCGGGTGCAGCGGGTTAGTGCCCAGCGGCGTTTCCATCGGCTCGTAGTGCTCAGGGAACGGTCCTTCCGCCATCTTATCAATAGCAAACAGACGTCCCAGCCCTTCCGGCTGCATGATAAACGGATTGGTCCCGCTCCCCGGCGCCGCGTTGTTAAAGTCCGGAATATCGTTCCCTGTCCACTTCGCGCCGTTCCACTGGATCAGCATCCGTTTTGGATCCCACGGTTTACCCTGCGGATCCGCCGAAGCGCGGTTATACAATACGCGACGGTTTAGCGGCCACGCCCACGCCCAACCCAGTGTATTGCCAAGCCCTGACGGGTCGGCGTTATCACGCCTGGACATCTGGTTGCCCTGCTCCGTCCAGCTACCGGTATAAATCCAGCAGGAGGAGGATGTCGTACCGTCATCGCGCAGTAATGCAAAACTGCTCAACAACTGGCCTTTCCTGGCAAGCAGTGTACCGTTGGCGTCATAGAGATCTTCCAGCGCATAGCCGTTGTTCTCTTTCGCCACTTCTTCCGAATGCGGTTCATCCGGCTGCTTGTAATTCCAGCTCATCTTCAATAGTGGTTCGGCGCCTTTACCGCCTTCTGCGCGATACATTTCACGCAGACGATGGTAAATACCGGCCAGAATCTCGCCGTCGTTACGCGCTTCGCCCGGCGCGTCCTGACCCTTCCAGTGCCACTGTAGCCAGCGACCGGAGTTAGCGATAGAGCCATCCTCTTCCGCAAAACAGGTAGACGGCAGACGGAAGACTTCGGTCTGAATCGTTGTCGGATCGACATCGTTAGATTCGCCGTGGTTCTGCCAGAATGTTGACGTTTCAGTCACCAGCGGATCGATAATGACCAGATACTTCAATTTGCTTAAGCTTTGCACCACTTTGTTTTTGTCCGGGAAGGACGCCACCGGGTTAAAGCCCTGACAGAAATAGCCGGTGACTTTCCCGCTATCCATCATGTTGAAATATTTGATCACGTCATAGGACTGATCCCACTTAGGCAGCCAGGCAAAACCCCAGTCATTCTCTTTCTGCGCCGCATCGCCATAGAAAGATTTCATCAGGCTGACGAAGAACTTAGGATAATTACCCCAGTAGTTGACCTGATCGGCCAGCGTCGCTTTGGGGGTATTCGCGGCCAGATAAGTTTGCAGATCGGCCTGTTTTTCTGACGGTAGCGTCAGGTAACCCGGCAGGCTGGTGGAGAGCAGTCCTAAATCCGTTAAGCCCTGAATATTAGAGTGGCCGCGCAAGGCGTTCACACCGCCGCCAGCCATCCCCATATTGCCGAGCAGCAACTGGATCATCGCCATGGTACGGATGTTCTGCGCCCCGACGGTATGTTGCGTCCAGCCCAGCGCATACAGGAAGGTGGTAGTGCGATCCGGAGCGCTGGTAGAGGCCAACACCTCACACACCTTCAGGAAGTCCGCTTTCGGCGTACCGCAAATGTTTTCCACAACGTCCGGCGTATAGCGCGAAACGTGCTGCTTCAGCAGATTCCACACACAGCGTGGGTGCGTCAACGTTTCATCACGTTTGGCATAGCCGTTTTCATCGAACTGGTAGTTCCAGGAGGATTTATCGTACTGACGCTTTTGGGCGTCATAGCCGCTGAAAAGACCGTCATCAAAGGCAAAATCATCCCGCACCAGCAGGCTGGCGTTGGTGTAATGCTTAACGTATTCAGCGTTGATTTTGTTATTTTCGATCAGGTACAGCAAAACGCCGGACAGAAAGGTAATGTCTGTACCGGAACGTATTGGCGCATAGATATCCGCCACCGACGCCGTACGCGTAAAGCGTGGATCAACGACAATCAGCGTCGCATCGTTATTGTTTTTCGCTTCCATCGCCCAGCGGAAACCCACCGGATGCGCTTCTGCGGCATTGCCGCCCATCACCATCACGACGTTGGCGTTTTTAATATCCACCCAGTGGTTGGTCATCGCACCGCGACCAAATGTTGGAGCAAGACTTGCTACCGTTGGTCCGTGTCAGACGCGCGCCTGGTTATCTACCGCCAGCATACCGAGAGAACGGGCAAACTTCTGCGTCAGCATACCCGTTTCATTGCTGGCCGCCGAGGCGCACAGCATCCCGGTAGAGAGCCAGCGGTTAACCGTGACGCCCTGCTCATTCTTTTCAATAAAGTTGGCGTCACGATCGGCTTTCATTAATTTAGCAATACGAGTGAAAGCGTCATCCCAGCTAATGCGCTGCCACTTGTCGGAACCCGGCGCGCGGTATTCCGGATAGCGTAGGCGATCTTCACTGTGAACATAGTCCAGCAAACCGGCCCCTTTCGGGCACAGCGCGCCACGGCTTACCGGATGATCCGGGTCGCCTTCAATATGGTAAATCGCTTCTTTCGCGTTTTTTGCCCCATCTCCCAGGCTATACATTAATAGCCCGCAACCTACGGAACAGTATGTGCAGGAGTTACGGATCTCTTTTGCGCGCAACAGCTTATAGTTTCGCGCCTGAGCCAGGGCCATTTTAGGGGTAAAACCCAGTGCGGCCACCGTTGTTCCCGCCATACCGCCCGCGCAGATTTTAAAAAATTGTCTGCGGCTGACGTCCATTGCTTTCCTCTTTTTTCCACGGATGCACGCCTCCTTCGAACTGCAGCAAAACCTCAGTCCAGGATGCGTGTATAACTTCGCGAGGAAACTAACAGCAAAATCGATAACTTTTTTGCGTCAAATCAATATTGAAACGGTTCCGCTATTAAATAGCCCTATTTTTAAACTGCAATAACTCCAGGGAGGTACTAAAAAATGACACTGCATGGCATCGCACTCGGAAAAAGTGCTATAAGTGGCAGTTTATTTTGCGCGGTATTCAGGACAGTCACAAAGCATGACATCACAAAAAGCAACGCTAATAGGGCTTGTTGCCATCGTTCTGTGGAGCACGATGGTTGGGTTAATTCGCGGCGTCAGCGAAGGTCTCGGACCGGTAGGCGGCGCAGCCATGATCTATTCATTAAGCGGCCTGCTGCTGATTTTTACCGTCGGATTACCTGATATCCGTCGTTTCCCGGGGCGATACCTCATCGCAGGCAGCGTACTGTTTGTCAGTTATGAAATATGCCTGGCGCTTTCTCTCGGTTATGCCGCCACTCGCCATCAGGCTATCGAAGTCGGCATGGTTAACTATTTATGGCCCAGCCTGACTATTCTGTTTGCCATTCTTTTTAATGGGCAAAAAACTAACTGGCTTATTGTGCCTGGATTGCTTATTGCACTTACTGGCGTTTGCTGGGTTCTGGGGGGCGAGAATGGTCTTAATGCCGGAGAAATTATCAACAATGTCGCCACCAGTCCGCTAAGTTATTTACTGGCATTTCTTGGGGCGTTTATATGGGCGACGTACTGCACGGTCACCAATAAATATGCGCGTGGTTTTAACGGTATCACCGTCTTTGTGTTACTCACCGCCGTGGCGCTGTGGTTCCACTATTTTCTTACTCCGCAACCTGCCATGATATTTAGCCTACCGGTGATTGCTAAACTTTTTACCGCGGCATTAACGTTAGGGTTTGCCTACGCCGCATGGAATGTGGGCATACTTCATGGCAATGTGACTATCATGGCCGTAGGGTCTTATTTTACCCCCGTCATGTCCTCTGCTCTGGCCGCGCTGTTACTCAGCTCACCACTGTCATTCTCCTTCTGGCAAGGCGCAGTCATGGTTTGCGTAGGCTCGCTACTTTGTTGGCTGGCAACGCGGCGGCGCTAATAGCGACGGGCGGGCCGATGTTGATATTAAATCGACCCGCTGTACCTTGACACTCTTCATAACACAACTACGCTTTTATCTATCGCCTGTGTGTATTTGACGATTTTCCATTTTCACGTGCTCCTCCTGCGCCATACCAGTATGCGCTGGTAAAAATGAATTTTATAAAATCGTTAAATATGTTAATTTGATGATATAATTTTATTAACAAATATATAATTAACGCTAGCTCGCAACTGTTATTAGTGCATATAATAATCAGTAGTTACTACCAAAAATAAAACCATAAACAGCCCAATAGTCCCCTCCGAAAATATATCTTATTAGACAGTCCCTATTTGAATTAATACTCTCAAATGTATTAAGGAGATCTCGATCACACAAATTAAAATAATTTGTAATCTTATGAAACTTATTATTGAACTTATGCCACTCCGTCATTTAAAAATAGTCTGCCATTGACAAACGCCTCGTTTAACAATGGTTGAGGAAACACGCTAAGAAAATTATAAGGATTATTAAAATGAAACTTAAGTTAGTGGCAGTGGCAGTGACTTCCCTGTTGGCAGCAGGCGTTGTAAATGCAGCCGAGGTATATAACAAAGACGGCAATAAACTGGATCTGTACGGTAAAGTTCACGCTCAGCATTATTTCTCTGATGATAACGGAAGTGATGGTGACAAAACTTACGCGCGTCTGGGCTTTAAAGGCGAAACGCAGATCAATGACCAACTGGTTGGTTTTGGCCAGTGGGAATATGAATTCAAAGGCAACCGTACTGAATCTGAAGGTTCCGACAAAGACAAAACCCGTCTGGCATTCGCTGGTCTGAAATTCGCTGAATACGGTTCTTTCGACTACGGTCGTAACTACGGCGTTGCTTACGACATCGGCGCATGGACCGACGTTCTGCCTGAGTTCGGTGGCGATACCTGGACCCAGACTGACGTATTCATGACCCAGCGTGCTACCGGCGTTGCCACCTACCGTAACACCGATTTCTTCGGTCTGGTTGAAGGTCTGAACTTTGCCGCGCAGTATCAGGGCAAAAACGATCGTGACAATGAAGTAGAAGCAAACGGCGACGGTTTCGGTCTGTCCGCAACGTATGAGTACGAAGGTTTTGGCGTGGGTGCGGCCTATGCGAAGTCTGACCGTACTGACCGTCAGGTGCGCAACGGCACCAATGGCCTGTATGCTTCTGGCCAGAATGCGGAAGTGTGGGCTGCTGGTCTGAAATATGATGCGAACAATATCTATCTGGCGACCACCTACTCCGAAACGCTGAATATGACCACATTCGGTAAAATCGACGGTATTGCTAACAAAACTCAGAACTTTGAAGCTGTTGCTCAGTACCAGTTCGACTTCGGTCTGCGTCCGTCCATTGCTTACCTGAAATCCAAAGGTAAAGATCTGGGTGCTTACGGCGACCAGGATCTGGTTGAGTACATCGATGTCGGTGCTACCTACTACTTCAACAAAAACATGTCCACCTTCGTTGATTACAAAATCAACCTGCTGGATGACACCAACTTCACTAAAAATGTTGCGCAGATCAGCACTGACAACATCGTTGCTGTTGGTCTGAACTACCAGTTCTAATTTTGTTGTAGTCTGAATACAAAGCCAGTCCTTTCAGGGCTGGCTTTTTCTCTTGATGTAGACTCGGTCATAAGGAGTATGCCGTGCAGACGTTCACTGGTCGTTGTCTTTGCGGACAGAGCCATTTTACCGTTGACGTCGAAATGCTGGATGTCTATGCCTGCCATTGTACGCTGTGTCAAAAATGGTCGGGTGGAATAGCCATGTATCTGGAAGCCTGCGGGCAACCACAGCTAGACCCCCTTTCCCCGGAACCGCCATACTTTTCATCCTCTTCACGCGGCGAACGCTACTTCTGTTCCGGCTGCGGGTGTCCGCTGTGGTTTCGGCTTACCGATACCGATCGCTATTTTATTCCCTGGACCTTACTGGAACTGAACGAAGTTGATCGCCGTCGGCTGATTCTGGCTGCGGAAATTTATACCGAAACCCAGCCTGCTTTCTGGCGACTGACGGGGCAATACGCACGCCTCAGCGGTAAAGAGGTTGAGGAAATGGACTCCCCCTGCCAGCTAGCGCATTAAGCGCTTATCTCATCAGGCGTTATGTTATCGGCGTTGGGCTTTTGCCAGGCTGAACCACATCCCTACCGCCAGCAAAAGAAGCATACTCCCGGCGCTGCTTAACGCCACACTATGCGACCAGATAAAGGCCTGTCTGGCGGCGTCCAGTATTGCCTGCCCCAGCGTGGGCGGCAGGCTATTCGCCAACTGCACGGCTTCCCCCATTGAAGATGACGCTCTGGCAATCTCTTGCGCCTCAAGCCCGGCAGGCAGACGGATAGACGCGGAGAAGCTACGGCTTAACAACAGACCGAAAATGGCGATGCCCAGTCCCGCGCCCAGTTCATAAGCCATCGTTTCGATCGCGCCGGCCGCCGCCGCTTTTTCTGCCGGCGCAGCGGCCATAATTGCCGACGTGGAAGCCAGCAATGCGCTGGCGGCGCTAAATCCCAGCAGCGCCATCAGCCCCCAAGCCTGCCATTGTTGGGTGCTGAAATCCGTCATCGCCAGGCCATAAAAACTCAGCGCGCTTAACGCCATGCCGCCCGTCGCGACCAGCCGTAGTCCCAGACGCGAGACCAGCGCGCCCGCAATCGGCCCGCTGAATCCACTGGCGACCATCACCGGCAGCATAAATACCCCGGCCTCATAAGGCGATAGCCCGTGAACAAACTGCAGCTCTTGCGCCATCAGCAGCTCAAAACCCACCAGAGTGATCATCGCGGTCATCGCCATCACGACGCCGCTCAGGATAATGCGATGGGTAAATAGTCGCATATCAATCATCGGACGCGATGTCGCAAGCTGTGTGCGGATAAAGAGTCCCAGGAGCAGCGCGCCGGTAAGCAGGGTAAACGAGATGACCCACAGCGACAGATGCCCTTTCAGCGCGGTTTTAGCGCTATAGACTAACAGCAAAATAGCAACAATCAGCATCACCGCATGGCCAAGATTGAGCGGTTGATCGCGACGGCCCGCCTGGCGAGGAACATAGCGGGCGGTTAAGCCCATTACGACCAGCACAATCGGCACGTTGATCAGGAAAACCGATCCCCAGTAAAAATGCTCTAATAATATGCCGCCGATGAGCGGCCCAAACGCCGCTCCGCCCGAACCTACCGCTGCCCAGACGCCCAGCGCCATGTTGCGATGCTTCTCTTCACAAAAGGTGGCGCGTATCCCGGCCAGCGTCGCCGGTACAATCATCGCCGCGCCAATAGCCAGTAATACCCTGGTGGCGATAAGCCAACTGGCGGTATGCGAAAACGCCGCCGCCAATGATGCCAGGCCAAAGAGCGTCCCGCCCAGCATCAGCAGGCGTTTAAAACCGATACGATCGCCAAGCGCGCCCATCGGCAACACCATGCCAGCCATGACCAAAGAATAAATATCAATGATCCACAGCAGCTCGTTGTCGCTGGCCCCCAGTGTCATACTCAGTGTCGGGGCGGCGACATGCAAGACCGTGGCATCAATGGCGACAGGAATATAGACCAGCACAATAATGACTAACGTTAACCACTGACGAAACATAACTCTCCCTTCAAAAACTCAAATTTGGACGCTTGTCCAGCTTCAGGATCCTACGGTAAGTTGAACGAATGTCCAGCTTTTTGTTACACTGCGCGCATTGGCTAATGTGGGGAAAATATGAGTTACCTTAACCGGGATGAACGCCGCGAAGTGATCCTGCAAGCGGCGATGCGCGTGGCGCTGGCAGACGGGTTTGCCGCCATGACGGTGCGACGAATTGCATCAGAAGCCGATGTCGCCGCCGGCCAGGTGCATCACCACTTCAGCTCGGCGGGCGAGCTCAAAGCGCTGGCCTTTGTCCATTTGATCCGCACCCTGCTTGATGCCGGGCAAGTTCCGCCGCCCGCCACCTGGCGTGCACGGCTTCACGCTATGTTGGGTAGCGAAGACGGCGGCTTTGAGCCTTACATAAAATTGTGGCGAGAGGCGCAAATTCTGGCCGACCGGGATCCGCACATCAGAGATGCTTATCTCCTTACGATGCAGATGTGGCATGAGGAAACGGTCACAATTATTGAGCAGGGCAAACAGGCAGGAGAATTTACGTTTACTGCTAACGCCACGGATATCGCCTGGCGGCTTATCGCACTGGTGTGCGGGCTGGACGGTATGTATGTGCTGGGTATTCCGGAAATGGCCGATCCCGCGTTTAAATACCATCTGGATCGGATGATTACGCTTGAACTCTTTGCGTAAAGTTACAAATAATTTAATAAAAATCACTTTTAGTTTACAAATAGTAACAATTAAGAAACATCATATCTCCTCTTCGCGCCGCGCTGGCCTGGTTTTTTATCTATTCTTTCACTCAATATTCTAAAAAAACTTCAATAAGTTCTCAAAAGAGCGCGTGACGCTCTGTCTCTTTTTTGTGTTTTTTTCAAATGATATGCGCATGTGAGGGGTAAAATGACACGACAAAACGAGAATTATAACCGTTATCTCTTGAGTGACTGGCGGCCCGAAAATCCAGCCTTCTGGGAGAATAAAGGGAAAGGCATCGCCAGAAGAAACTTATGGATTTCAGTAAGTTGTTTGCTCCTGGCATTTTGCGTCTGGATGTTGTTTAGCGCTGTTGCCGTCAACCTCAATAAAATTGGATTTAATTTTACCACCGACCAACTCTTTTTATTAACCGCATTACCTTCTCTTTCCGGCGCAATATTACGCGTTCCCTACTCCTTTATGGTGCCACTGTTTGGTGGCCGTAAATGGACCGTATTAAGCACCGTAATATTGATTATTCCCTGCGCCTGGCTGGGATTCGCCGTGCAAAATCCCGCCACCCCTTTCGGGGTATTTATGCTCATCGCTCTGTTGTGCGGTTTTGCGGGGGCAAACTTCGCGTCCAGTATGGGCAACATCAGTTTTTTCTTTCCAAAAGCCAGACAAGGTAGCGCGTTGGGTATTAACGGCGGCTTGGGAAATCTTGGCGTCAGTGTGATGCAGTTGATTGCGCCGCTGGTTATTTTTCTGCCGATATTTACTTTTTTAGGCGTCCGGGGCGTACCGCAACCTGATGGCTCCCTGCTCGCCCTCACTAACGCCGCCTGGATCTGGGTGCCGTTACTGGCTGTCGCGACACTTGCCGCCTGGTTTGGTATGAACGATATCGGCAGTTCAAAAGCGTCTGTCGCCTCGCAATTGCCGGTGCTAAAACGCCTGCACCTGTGGCTGCTTAGCCTGCTGTACCTGGCGACATTCGGGTCATTCATCGGCTTTTCCGCAGGTTTCGCCATGCTCGCCAAAACGCAATTTCCCGACGTAAACATTCTGCAACTGGCGTTCTTTGGCCCCTTTATCGGCGCGCTGGCGCGATCGGCAGGCGGCGTGATCTCCGATAAATTCGGCGGCGTTCGCGTAACGCTCATTAATTTTATCTTTATGGCGCTGTTTACCGCCCTGCTATTCCTCACGCTGCCAGGATCCGGCGCAGGCAGCTTTAGCGCGTTCTATCTTGTTTTTATGGGCCTGTTTTTGACAGCGGGTCTCGGCAGCGGTTCTACCTTCCAGATGATTGCGGTGATCTTTCGTCAGATCACGCTCTACAACGTCAAACTGCGCGGCGGGAGCGATGAGCAGGCGCAGCGCGAAGCGGTGACGGATACCGCCGCCGCGCTCGGGTTTATCTCCGCTATTGGCGCTGTGGGCGGCTTCTTTATTCCAAAAGCGTTTGGCACCTCTTTGGCATTGACCGGCTCGCCGGTGGGCGCCATGAAAATCTTTTTGCTGTTTTACATCGCTTGCGTCCTGCTGACCTGGCTGGTCTACGGGCGTCGTAAGCCTAAACAACAATAACAACATACATACCTGTAGGACGGCCATCCGGCAATGGTTTAACGCCAAATCGACAGGATGGCGGAAAATTTATCGAAGCAGGAGAAATGTCATGAGTAAACTGTTGGATCGCTTTCGTTACTTTAAACAAAAAGGCGATACCTTTGCCGACGGCCATGGTCAGGTGATGTATACCAACCGCGACTGGGAAGACAGTTATCGCCAGCGCTGGCAGTTTGATAAGATCGTGCGCTCAACCCACGGCGTCAACTGCACGGGCTCCTGTAGCTGGAAAATTTATGTCAAAAACGGTCTGGTGACGTGGGAAACTCAGCAAACCGACTACCCGCGCACGCGTCCCGATTTGCCGAACCATGAACCGCGCGGCTGCCCGCGCGGCGCCAGCTACTCCTGGTATCTCTATAGCGCCAATCGTCTGAAATACCCTCTGGTGCGTAAGCGGCTGATAGAACTGTGGCGCGAGGCCCTTTCCCGGCACAGCGATCCGGTACTGGCATGGGAATCGATAATGAACGACCCGCAGAAATGCCAAAGTTACAAACAGGTGCGCGGACATGGCGGCTTTATTCGTTCGAACTGGAAAGAGCTGAATCAGCTCATTGCCGCCGCTAACGTCTGGACAATCAAAACCTATGGCCCGGATCGTGTGGCGGGGTTTTCACCTATTCCAGCAATGTCGATGGTTTCTTACGCCGCCGGAACACGTTATCTGTCATTGCTTGGCGGTACTTGTCTGAGTTTCTATGACTGGTATTGCGATCTTCCGCCCGCGTCTCCAATGACCTGGGGCGAGCAGACTGACGTGCCGGAGTCCGCCGACTGGTATAACTCAGCCTACATTATTGCCTGGGGCTCTAACGTGCCGCAGACGCGTACCCCGGACGCCCACTTCTTTACCGAAGTGCGCTACAAAGGCACCAAGACAATCGCCATCACCCCGGACTATTCCGAAGTCGCTAAACTGTGCGATCAGTGGCTGGCGCCAAAGCAAGGTACCGACAGCGCGCTGGCGATGGCCATGGGTCACGTCATTTTAAAAGAGTTTCATCTCGATAATCCCAGCGACTATTTTCTTAACTATTGCCGCCGTTATACCGATATGCCAATGCTGGTCCTGTTGGATGAGCGCGCAGACGGCAGTTATGTACCGGGGCGTATGATGCGCGCGTCGGATCTGGTGGATGGACTGGGAGAAGCCAATAATCCGGAATGGAAAACCGTCGCGCTCAACAGTACGGGCGAACTGGTCGCGCCCAACGGTTCTATCGGTTTTCGCTGGGGCGAAAAGGGAAAATGGAACCTGGAACCGGTGGCGGCGGGCGTCGAAACTGAACTGTCGCTCTCTTTACTTGGTCAGCATGATGACGTGGCGGGTGTCGCTTTCCCCTATTTTGGCGGCAACGAAAACCCACATTTTCGCAGCGTACGGCAGGAACCGGTGCTGGTACGTCAGTTACCGGTGAAACGCCTGGCTCTGGCGGACGGTCGCGAGCGGATGGTCGTCAGCGTTTACGATCTGGTGCTGGCTAATTATGGGCTGGATCGTGGTCTGGATGACTGCCATAGCGCCAATAATTATAACGACGTAAAAGCCTACACGCCGGCCTGGGGCGAACAGATTACCGGCGTGCCGCGTCGACATATCGAAACTATTGCGCGTGAATTTGCCGAGACCGCCCATAAAACTCATGGTCGTTCGATGATCATCCTCGGCGCGGGAGTGAATCACTGGTATCACATGGATATGAATTACCGTGGGATGATTAACATGCTGGTGTTCTGTGGCTGTGTTGGACAAACCGGCGGCGGCTGGGCGCACTATGTCGGCCAGGAGAAGCTGCGGCCGCAAACCGGCTGGCTGCCGCTGGCCTTCGCGCTGGACTGGAATCGCCCGCCGCGTCAGATGAACAGTACCTCGTTTTTCTACAACCATGCCAGCCAGTGGCGCTATGAAAAACTGACTGCGCAAGAGTTGCTGTCGCCGTTGGCCGATCCGGCTAAATTTTCCGGACACCTGATCGATTTCAACGTGCGCGCGGAACGTATGGGCTGGCTACCCTCGGCGCCGCAGCTTAATCTTAACCCGCTCAGCGTGAAAGCGAGCGCCGCTAAAGCCGGGCTGTCTGCGGCGGATTATACCGTGCAGGCGTTGAAATCAGGCGCTATCCGTTTTGCCTGCGAACAGCCTGACAGTGGTCATAATCACCCGCGAAATTTATTTGTCTGGCGCTCTAACCTGCTCGGCTCCTCCGGGAAAGGTCATGAGTATATCCTCAAATATCTGCTGGGCACCGACAGCGGTATCCAGGGCGAAGCGCTGGGCTCCAGCGAAGGAATTAAGCCTGAAGAGGTGGAATGGCAGTCCGCCGCGATTGAGGGCAAGCTCGATCTGTTGGTCACGCTTGATTTCCGTATGTCCAGTACCTGTCTGTTTTCCGATATCGTCTTGCCGACCGCCACCTGGTATGAAAAAGACGATATGAATACCTCGGATATGCATCCGTTTATCCACCCCCTTTCCGCCGCGGTCGATCCTGCCTGGGAATCCAAAAGCGACTGGGAAATCTACAAAGGTATCGCCAGCGTCTTTTCTGAGGTGTGTGTCGGACACCTCGGACAGGAAACCGATGTGGTGTTACACCCGCTCCAGCATGATTCCCCGGCGGAACTGGCGCAGCCATTTGATATTCTCGACTGGCGTAAAGGCGAGTGCGAACTTATTCCGGGCAAAACAGCCCCCAATATCGTCGTGGTTGAACGCGATTATCCGGCCACCTATGAACGTTTTACCTCGCTGGGTCCCCTGCTGGATAAATTAGGCAACGGCGGTAAGGGGATTGCCTGGAATACGCAAGATGAAGTCGATTTCCTCGGTAAGCTCAATTACACCAAACACGATGGCCCGGCGAAAGGACGTCCGCGCATCGACACCGCGCTGGATGCCTCGGAAGTGATTCTTGCCTTAGCGCCGGAAACTAACGGCCAGGTGGCGGTGAAAGCCTGGCAGGCGTTGGGCGAGATGACCGGGCGCGAGCACACCCATCTGGCCATCAATAAAGAAGATGAGAAAATTCGCTTTCGTGATATCCAGGCGCAACCGCGCAAAATTATCTCCAGCCCGACCTGGTCAGGACTGGAAAGCGAGCATGTCTCTTATAACGCCGGATATACCAACGTACATGAACTGATCCCGTGGCGCACGTTGTCGGGGCGGCAACAACTCTATCAGGATCATGCGTGGATGCGCGCTTTTGGCGAAAGCCTGGTGGCATATCGCCCGCCGATTGATACCCGCAGCGTCAGCGAAATGCGAGAAATTCCGCCCAACGGTTTCCCGGAAAAAGCGCTTAACTTCCTGACGCCGCACCAGAAATGGGGAATTCACTCCACCTACAGCGAAAACCTGCTGATGCTGACCTTGTCGCGCGGCGGGCCGATTGTCTGGATTAGCGAAGCCGATGCCCGTGAATTGGGTATTGAAGATAACGACTGGATTGAAGCCTTCAACGCTAATGGCGCCCTTACCGCTCGTGCGGTGGTCAGCCAGCGCGTCCCGCCGGGTATGACCATGATGTACCACGCCCAGGAGCGGATTATGAACATTCCGGGTTCGGAAGTGACCGGGATGCGCGGCGGGATCCATAACTCCGTGACCCGGGTCTGTCCAAAACCGACGCATATGATCGGCGGCTATGCGCAACTGGCTTACGGCTTCAACTATTACGGAACCGTGGGTTCGAATCGCGATGAATTCATCATGATCAGGAAAATGAAAAACATTAACTGGCTGGATGATGAGGGCCGGGATCAGGTACAGGAGGCGAAAAAATGAAAATACGCTCACAGGTTGGGATGGTACTGAATCTCGATAAATGTATTGGCTGTCACACCTGCTCCGTCACCTGTAAAAACGTCTGGACCGGACGTGAAGGGATGGAATACGCATGGTTCAATAACGTCGAAACTAAACCGGGTATCGGCTATCCCAAAAACTGGGAAGACCAGCAGGAGTGGCAAGGCGGTTGGGTTCGTGATGTTAATGGCAAGATAAGGCCCCGTCTGGGCGGCAAAATGGGGGTAATTAGCAAAATTTTCGCCAACCCGGTGATTCCGCAAATCGATGATTACTATGAACCCTTTACCTTCGATTATCAGCATTTACATAATGCGCCGGAGAGTAAGCATCAGCCCACTGCTCGCCCTCGTTCACTGATTGACGGAAAACGGATGGACAAGGTGATCTGGGGGCCAAACTGGGAAGAGCTGCTCGGCGGCGAGTTTGAAAAACGCGCCCGCGACCGTAACTTCGACAACATACAAAAGGAGATGTACGGTCAGTTCGAAAACACCTTCATGATGTACCTGCCGCGCCTGTGCGAACACTGCCTGAACCCCAGTTGTGTCGCCACCTGCCCAAGTGGCGCTATTTATAAGCGTGAAGAAGACGGCATCGTGCTAATCGACCAGGATAAATGCCGGGGCTGGCGTTTGTGTATCAGCGGCTGCCCATACAAAAAAATCTACTTTAACTGGAAGAGCGGCAAGTCTGAGAAGTGCATATTTTGCTATCCGCGTATTGAATCCGGTCAGCCGACCGTTTGCTCGGAAACCTGCGTCGGGCGCATCCGTTATCTTGGCGTTCTGCTCTACGACGCCGACAGGATTGAAGAAGCGGCCAGTACCGAACACGAGACAGATTTGTATGAACGTCAGTGCGATGTGTTTCTCAATCCGCACGATCCGGCGGTCATCGAAGAGGCGCTTAAACAGGGCATCCCGCAAAACGTCATCGACGCCGCCCAACGGTCGCCGGTGTACAAAATGGCGATGGACTGGAAGCTGGCGCTTCCACTGCACCCGGAATACCGTACCCTGCCGATGGTCTGGTACGTACCGCCGCTGTCGCCCATCCAGTCATACGCCGACGCGGGCGGGTTGCCGCACAATGGCAATATTCTGCCGGCGGTGGAGACGCTGCGTATTCCAGTCCAGTACCTGGCCAATATGCTCAGCGCGGGCGATACCGGTCCGGTCATTCGGGCGCTAAAGCGGATGATGGCGATGCGCCACTACATGCGCTCGCAGACGGTTGAAGGCGTGACGGATACCCGCGCGATTGACGAAGTGGGTCTGAGCGTACAACAGGTTGAAGAGATGTATCGCTACCTGGCGATTGCCAATTATGAAGATCGTTTTGTCATTCCCACCAGTCACCGGGAAATGGCGCGCGATGCCTTTCCGGAGCGCAACGGCTGCGGCTTTACTTTTGGCGACGGTTGTCACGGCTCGGATACCAAATTCAATCTGTTCAACAGTAGCCGTATTGATGCCATCAATATCACTGAAGTACGTGATAAAGCGGAGGGGGAATAATGCAAATCCTCAAAGCGATTGGCCTGTTGATGGAGTATCCGGACGACGAGTTGTGGGAATATCGGGATGAAGCGCTTGCCCTTATCCAACACGATGCGCCAATGCTGACCGACTTCACTCGCGAGCTGCTTTATGCGCCGTTACTGGATAAACAAGCAGAATGGTGCGAAGTGTTCGACCGCGGGCGCGCCACTTCATTGCTGTTATTCGAGCATGTTCATGCGGAGTCCCGCGATCGCGGCCAGGCGATGGTCGATTTGTTAAGCCAGTATGAAACCGTGGGCCTGCAGCTCAACTGCCGCGAACTACCGGATCACCTGCCGCTCTATCTGGAGTACTTAAGCGTGTTGCCGGAAGCGGAAGCGCGCGAGGGATTACAGAATATTGCCCCTATTCTGGCGCTGCTGGGCGGTCGTCTGAAACAGCGAGGAGCGCCGTGGTATCAACTGTTTGACGCCCTGCTGACGCTGGCGGGCAGTACGCTTACAAGTGACAGTGTCACAAAGCAAATTGTTCAGGAATCGCGGGATGATACCCGTCAGGCACTGGATGCCGTCTGGGAAGAAGAGCAGGTGAAGTTTATCGAAGATAACGCCACGACCTGTGACAGTTCACCGTTACACCATTATCAACGACGCTTTAGCCAGGACGCGGCGCCGCAGTACGTCGACGTCAGCGCGGGAGGCCCGAAATGATACAGTACCTGAACGTCTTTTTTTACGACATCTACCCCTATATTTGCGCCACGGTATTCTTCCTCGGCAGTTGGCTGCGCTATGACTACGGACAATACACCTGGCGCGCGTCGTCCAGCCAGATGCTGGATAAGCGTGGGATGGTGATATGGTCGAATCTGTTCCATATTGGCATTCTGGGGATCTTTTTTGGCCATCTGTTTGGGATGCTGACGCCACACTGGATGTATGCCTGGTTCCTGCCGATTGCGGTAAAACAGCAGATGGCAATGATCCTCGGCGGCGTGTGCGGCGTATTAACGTTGATCGGCGGCGCGGGATTACTGTGGCGTCGTCTGACCAATCAGCGTGTGCGGGCGACATCCACTACACCAGATATTATCATCATGAGCATTTTGCTGATTCAGTGCCTGCTTGGCCTGAGCACCATTCCGTTTTCGGCGCAATATCCGGATGGCAGCGAAATGATGAAGTTGGTGGGCTGGGCGCAAAGTATAGTCACCTTCCGCGGCGGGTCTTCGGAAATGCTGAGCGGTGTGGCGTTTGTTTTCCGCGTTCATCTGGTGCTGGGAATGACTATTTTCCTGCTCTTCCCGTTCACCCGTCTGGTTCATGTCTGGAGCGCGCCGTTTGAGTATTTCACCCGTCGCTACCAGATTGTTCGTACCCGCCGCTAATTCTCTTTGCCCGGGGCGTACGCTTACCGGGCAAAGAAAACACATGGGCGTCGTCATTCGGCAGCGCACAGGCTATGATGATTCTTCAGCCAAAGGAGAACATCAATGAAACCGCAGATTTACCATGTTGACGCCTTCACCAGCGAACCTTTTCGCGGCAACTCTGCTGGCGTTGTCTTACATGCGGATACGCTAAGCGACGCACAGATGCAGCTGATTGCCCGTGAACTTCGTCACTCGGAAACCGCCTTTTTGCTAAAAAGCGAAGAGAGTGATGTGCGCATACGCTATTTTACACCGACAGTAGAAGTCCCCATCTGTGGTCATGCCACCGTGGCCGCGCATTATGTTCGGGCAACGGTACTGGGATTGGGAAACACCACCGTCTGGCAAACCTCGTTAGCGGGCCGTCATCGCGTTGAAATTCATGCCGAACACAATGACTATCGCATCACGCTGGAACAAGGTCAGCCCTCTTTTGAACCACCGCTAGTCGGAGAGATTCGGGCTGCCATCATCACCGCGTTGAACCTGACTGAAGATGATATCGTGCCGGGAGCGCCAATTCAGGTGGCTTCAACAGGACATGCAAAAGTGATGATCCTGCTCAAACCAGACGTTGATATTGATGCCCTTTCTCCGAATCTGGAAGCCCTGACGGCAATCAGCCAGCAAATTGGCTGTAACGGCTTTTTTCCTTTCCAGATTCGTCCGGGAAAAAACGAAACCGATGGGCGAATGTTTTCCCCGGCGATAGGGATTGTGGAAGATCCGGTAACGGGAAACGCCAATGGCCCGATGGGGGCATGGCTCGTCCATCATGGCCTGATGGCGCATGACGGTAAAACGCTGCAGATTCAAGGCCATCAGGGGCGCGCTTTAGGCAAAGAGGGTACTGTTGATGTTACCGTCACCATTCGCGATAACCAGCCGGACAACGTCACCATCTCCGGCCAGGCGGTCATTCTGTTTCATGCCGAATGGGCCATTACTTTTTAATCGTTGTCAGGCCCGCAAATCCTCGCGGCAAAAAACTATTTTCCCGCCTCCGGATGGGTATCAAATGCAGCCATTACCGCGGCCAGCTCCGCCTCGGTAAAACCGTGCTTTACATCATTTACGCCGAGACCAAACTGCTGCTGAAGTAACTGATACAACGACGGTACATCCGGTACATTGACCTGTTCAACGGCATGTCCCTGGTGGTAACGCGTGAAGTGGAAATTCGTTAATGTCAGCTTGCCGCCATCAGGCAAATGGCGGCACATCAACAAATGATGACGAAAATGGGATTGCGGCCAGTGAGCCGACCAGAAATTGCCCATTACATGATCGCTCTGCTGCTGCACCGCCAGATCAAAACAGTACATCGACTGCCAGTGCTCATGGTGGCGGAATTGTAAAATCCATGTGCTCCCCTCCTGCATCAGGCGGTATTCGCCATGCGGCGTCTGCTGGGCAATTTCGGCCTGCAGACGAAGCGGCGCGGTTAGCGTTTGGCCGCCAAACCCCACGTCAGCGATCCACTGCTCGTCCTCAACATCAACCAGCAGCAAACGGTGCGTGCGCGGCGGTAAACTGGCGGGATGAGACAGAATGACCCGCCCCAATAAGCTTCGGACGTTAAAACCGATGTCGCGTAACGCACGTTCAAACAGGCCATTCAGTTCAAAACAGTATCCACCGCGTCGGGCATAAAGCAGTTTCTCCTCTAATGCCGTCTCATCGAGCTGTATTTCACGAGGCAGTAGCACATCCAGATTTTCAAAAGGAATCGCGCAGTTGTGCGCTAAGTGAAGCGTTCTGAGCGCTTCAACCGTAGGAACCCCCAACGGCTGACAATGTAATCGCGTAAAATAAGCATGTAAAAAAGAGGTCATCTGAGGCTTCCATTAACATTAATGCTTGCGTTCGGCACACAGGCTGAGGCGGATATCGCTGCGCAACAGGATACCCTATCCGTGGAATAGCGTTGGATACTTTTGAAAAAAATAAGACAGGCCGGCTACAGCGCCGGAGGTACGTGGGATTTTGGCCTACAAACGGAAATCGGTTCTGAGAATCTCTTTGCGACACGCCGCCAAAATAGCGGCGTGTTAAAATTTTTAACGCCAGCTCAGCGAGTCTGATTTCTAACAAAACTGGCTAAACATAAACGCTTTTTAATAATTGTCCAAATAGTTATGGTAACGATCTTTTATGTCGGCCGCCCGTTGCGCTTTCGCCTCCGGCATGTCGCTGGCCCGATCGGTATAATATTTTAAACTCGGAATGGCGCCTAATGCCTGAGGTAAGGCATTATATGCTGCTATTCGCTCTCTGACGGTTTTATATTTTTCATCAATATCATAATGATAGTACGCTGGCGCTTCTAAAAAGCCCTCTTCCAGTCTCATACAGATATCTTCAAAGGACCCCTTAACCTCAACGGTATGTTCGCCATCCGATATCCTGACGATTGGCTCACGTCCAGCCATCAGCGAGAGTTGTTCGAATGTTAACCTCCGACCATCAGAAAGGTCGACATCTATAGTATACAGCCCATCACACACAGCATCAGCAAGGTGATTATGGATATTCCCTGCATTGGCACAGAACTCCTCAACTTTAGGCGTAACATTGCAACAATGTTCAATTACTCTTGTAAATCCGTAGGCCAGTCCTGCGGTAAGCACCCACAAGATGCCTTTCATGATTTTTGTTGATAATTTATTTTCATAATCTCCTGCAGCAACATGAGGTAGCTTATTTCCTGATAAAGCTCTGGCATAGGTAGAAACTGATGTATGTGGCATATCCTGCTCCTTCAAATTTTGCTCAATAGCTTTATATGTCCTACTCCTCTCTCATTATGACGATATGTCAATCAACAAAATTGCTCAAAGGCATATATTTTCAGGAGAAAATGAGAATAACAGGCGCAACGGCCTTATCTTATGCTGCTGCAATATCGTCAGGTAGTTTACCGTTCGAGGTTATATCTATGACCATAAATCCCACAAGTGATTAGCGCTGGTTAATTATTGCGCAACGCAAGCACTGCGGATTTGTGCTGGCGTCTTATCTGGCTGAATCGTGACCACACCGCACCACATCTGACCACACAAATAAACTCGACATTCTCATTTTGTTCTTTCCGTATGTTTTGCGTCATTTAACAATTGCAGGTAGGATGCTCCGCCGGCGGTTTTATCCCTGTCACAGAATCAGGGAAAAGCGGCATTCGCCATTGCAGGCAATCGATTGGTGAGCGCCCGTCGCGGCATAAGGAATTTTTCTGTCAGGACAGGCTATAACAGGTAACGTAATGAAAACACAGACTACGCACGCCGCAGAACAACATGCGGCGAAACGACGCTGGCTGAACGCCCATGAAGAGGGGTATCACAAAGCGATGGGGAATCGTCAGGTTCAGATGATTGCTATCGGCGGCGCGATTGGCACCGGTTTATTTTTAGGTGCAGGCGCCCGATTGCAAATGGCCGGACCGGCACTGGCGCTGGTCTATCTGATATGCGGCATTTTTTCTTTTTTCATTTTACGCGCGCTGGGCGAACTGGTATTGCATCGCCCTTCCAGCGGGAGTTTCGTCTCCTACGCCCGTGAATTTTTGGGTGAAAAAGCGGCCTACGTCGCAGGCTGGATGTACTTTATTAACTGGGCGATGACAGGGATCGTCGATATCACCGCAGTGGCGTTATATATGCACTACTGGGGCGCATTTGGCGACGTTCCGCAATGGGTGTTCGCGCTCGGTGCGTTAACCATTGTCGGTACCATGAACATGATCGGCGTAAAATGGTTTGCCGAAATGGAGTTCTGGTTCGCGCTGATAAAAGTACTCGCCATTGTTATCTTCCTGGTGGTAGGCACGATTTTTCTCGGTACCGGTCAACCGCTTGAGGGTAATGCCACCGGTTTTCACCTGATTACAGATAATGGCGGCTTTTTCCCGCACGGCCTGTTGCCCGCGCTGGTACTGATTCAGGGCGTGGTGTTCGCTTTTGCTTCGATTGAACTGGTCGGTACCGCCGCTGGGGAGTGCAAAGATCCACAGACGATGGTGCCAAAAGCCATCAATAGCGTGATCTGGCGTATTGGTCTTTTCTATGTAGGATCGGTCGTATTGCTGGTTTTGCTGCTGCCGTGGAACGCCTACCAGGCGGGGCAAAGTCCGTTTGTCACCTTCTTTTCTAAACTTGGCGTGCCTTATATCGGCAGTATTATGAATATCGTGGTGTTAACCGCCGCGCTTTCCAGCCTGAACTCCGGGCTTTACTGTACGGGGAGAATTTTACGTTCAATGTCGATGGGGGGTTCCGCGCCGAAATTCATGGCGAAAATGAGCCGTCAGCATGTGCCCTATGCGGGTATTCTGGCGACTCTGGTGGTTTACGTGGTCGGCGTGTTCCTGAATTACCTGGTCCCCTCCCGCGTGTTTGAGATCGTTCTTAATTTTGCCTCGCTCGGCATTATCGCGTCGTGGGCGTTTATCATGGTGTGCCAGATGCGTTTACGCCAGGCGATAAAAGAAGGCAAAGCCGCAGACGTCAGTTTTAAACTGCCCGGCGCGCCTTTTACCTCCTGGCTAACGCTGCTGTTTTTACTAAGCGTGCTGGTACTCATGGCGTTTGACTACCCGAATGGAACTTACACTATCGCCTCGTTGCCGCTGATCGCTATTCTGCTGGTCGCCGGCTGGTTTGGCGTGCGACGTCGCGTGGCGGAGATTCATCGCACTGCGCCAGTGACGGCGGATTCGACAGAGAGTGTCGTATTGAAAGAAGAAGCAGCGACATAACATTACCCTTCCCCGGCAGCCCCAGGCCTGCCGGGTTTAATGCGCGTTGCCGCCAACACCGCATCGCGCCCAATGCTTAGTCAGCCTTAATCAACTGCGCCACATCATTGCTGTTAATTTCCCGCTGGTTGCCTTCCTGATCGGTATAACTGGTCATCCCCGTCTCTTTATCTAACTGTGGCTTACCCTGAGTTACGATCGTTTGCCCATTCTTCGTCGTCATTACATAGTTGGTTGTGCAACCCGCAAGCATAAAAAACATCATGCCCAAACCTGAGCATATAAATAACTTTTTCATATTTTCCTCGTGAATATAATGAGTTAACTACAGCAAAAAGGCAGTGTAATTCTCACAGAATCATCAGACTATCGGCGGGGTGTAACGAGGCGTATCGGTGCGTTTAAAGAGATGACTGGAGGGGTTTCCCCCTCCATACCCTATTTACAGAGCAATGCGAATAACATCATCCGGCTGCGTCGCTTCCTGTTCACGTGTCGATTTCTGCTTCACGCTGACGTAGAGCGTTTTACCGTCTGCCGATAGCGCCAGGCTATTCGGGTACGTTGGCGTATCGAACGTTTTAACAACGTTATAGGTCTTCGCATCGATCACGCTGACCTGCCCTGCCTGACGATGTGTCACATACGCCTCGTTACGTGTCGGGTTAAACAGGACGGCCAAAGAAGCAGGCGCCGCGATTTTGGCAAGAATATTGCCATTACGGGTATCGACAACCAGAACCTCAGTCGCCTTCGAGTCGGTGATAAACGCGCGATGACCTGCGGTATCGAGACTCAGGTTAATAAAGAAGTGTTCTTTACCGTCATCCAGCAACTTCTTACGACTGAGAATTTTATTGCTGGCGGTATCGATGGTGATAAATTCGCCATCCGCATTGGTGGTGTACAGGCGTTGCGCTTTACTGTCGAGCGCCAGACCCGTACTCATTTTGCCGGTATTTTCGATCGTCGTTTTCAGTTTGATGGTTTCGCCATCCACTACCCAAATAGCACTCTCTTTACCAACACCGCTAATGTAGATCGTGTTGGTCGCCGCATCGGCAACCAGCTCACGGGGCTGTAACGGACGAACCTCTTCAGTACGTTTGCGCGCATCAAGTACCAGACGACCTTTTACATCACCCGTTTTGGCATCAATCGCGGTAACAGCGCTGTTAATGGTATTGCCAAACCACAGCGTTTGGGTCGCGGCATTGATGGTGGCGCCGAACGGCTTGAGATCGTTATGAATCGCTTGCGTGATTTCCAGCGTCACCGGGTCGAGACGATAAACTACGCCGCCTTTATCCAGTTTACGGCTTTGCGATGTAGCCAGCCAGAGCGCGTTTTCTTGCTGACTCCAGGCCATCTCATAAGCGCCTTTGCCTACCGCTTTACGCAGCATGTCTTCCGCCGCCAGCGTGCTAAATGAGGATGCGACGAGGAGCGAACCTAACAATAAAGAACCACGCAGGCGCGGCGAAAAAAGATGACGTAAGTGCATGACGACTCCCTTTGATAAAAACGTGTATAGCTGCTTCACACTACTTCGCTGCGCGGGATCTTCGTTCCGCACTTATTATAAGTTGAGAATAATAATCATTATTTATCAGAAAGTGGAGCTTTTCCTCGCCTGCGAATGTCATGGCTCTTAAATACCGCACATTTTCTTAACTTAATGTGCGATTAAAATTTCAAAACTTTACATATTGACTACCCTTAATGTCACGTTTTCCGTTGATACGCTTACATTTATCCGGCATTTTCATGAAAATTATTTCCATTAGACAGCGACTTTATCCCGCCCTCTTATTGCCTCTGACCTTCTCCCCGGTCCTTCAGGCCGCCAGCACGCCCAATGAACAAACCATGATAGTCACCGCAACGCCGCAAACCGTATCCGAACTCGATACACCTGCCGCCGTTAGCGTCATTGAGGGAGAAGACATGCGTCTGGCGACGCCGCGCGTCAATTTATCTGAGTCTTTAACCAGCGTCCCGGGATTGCAGGTGCAGAACCGGCAGAACTACGCGCAGGATCTGCAAATCTCTATCCGCGGATTTGGCTCGCGTTCCGCCTTTGGCGTGCGCGGCATTCGTCTGTATGTTGATGGCATTCCCGCCACCATGCCGGATGGGCAAGGCCAGATTTCGAATATTGATATTAACAGCATACAAGACGTTGAAGTGTTACGCGGCCCTTTCTCAGCGCTATACGGCAATGCTTCCGGCGGCGTGATAAATGTCACCACCGAAACCGGCAAACAGCCGCCTACCCTTGAGGCCAGCAGCTACTACGGCAGTTATGGAAGCTGGCGCTATGGGCTAAAAGCCACGGGCGCGATGGGTGACGGCACACAGCCAGGCGACGTGGATTACACGGTATCGACTACCCGTTTCACCACCCACGGCTACCGCGATCACAGCGGCGCGCGAAAAAATCTGGCTAATGCCAAACTGGGCGTTCGCCTTGACGATGTCAGTAAACTCTCGCTGATTTTTAATAGTGTGGACATTAAGGCGGACGATCCCGGCGGACTTACCGAATCTGAATGGAAAGCCGATCCGCAACAGGCGCCGCGCGCTGAACAGTACAATACGCGTAAAACCATCAAACAAACTCAGGCAGGATTGCGTTATGAACGTCAGCTCAGCGCGCAGGATGATATCAGCGTGATGGCCTACGCCGGAGAGCGGGAAACCACGCAATACCAGTCTATTCCCCTGGTGGCACAGCTAAAACCGGCCCAGGCTGGCGGCGTAATTACACTGCAACGTCACTATCAGGGCATTGATTCCCGCTGGACTCACCGGGGAGAATTAGGTGTGCCGGTCACCTTCACTGGCGGATTAAATTATGAAAATATGAGCGAAAACCGCAAGGGTTACAATAACTTCCGTCTCAACAACGGCACCCCTGAGTTCGGGCATAAAGGCGATTTACGCCGGGATGAACGTAACCTGATGTGGAATGTCGATCCTTATCTGCAAACCCAGTGGCAGCTTACGCAAAAACTCTCGCTGGATGCTGGCGTGCGCTACAGTTCCGTGTGGTTCGATTCTAACGATCACTATATCGCGCCCGGCAATGGCGATGACAGCGGCGACGCCAGCTATCACCACTGGCTACCCGCCGGATCGCTAAAATATGCGTTAACTGACGCCTGGAATCTCTATCTTGCTGCCGGTCGCGGATTTGAAACTCCCACTATCAATGAGCTTTCTTATCGCGCTGACGGCCAAAGCGGGTTCAACTTTGACCTCAAACCGTCGACCAATGATACGGTGGAAGTCGGCAGTAAAACGCGGATTGGCAACGGCTTGTTGACCGCCGCGTTATTTCAAACCGATACCGATGATGAAATTGTTGTCGCCAGTAGTATGGGAGGACGCACTACCTACAAAAACGCGGGTAAAACACGCCGCCAGGGCGCAGAACTCGCGTTGGACCAGCGCTTCGCCGGCGACTGGCGGGTGAAAGCATCATGGACCTGGCTGGATGCGACCTATCGCAGTAACGTTTGTCAGGGGCAAAACTGTGATGGAAACCGAATGCCCGGCATCGCCCGTAATATGGGATTCGCCTCATTAGGTTTTATCCCGGATGAGGGGTGGTATGCCGGAACAGACGTTCGCTATATGGGCGATATCATGGCCAATGATGAAAATACCGCCAAAGCGCCTTCGTATACCGTTGTTGGACTAAATACAGGGTATAAATTTAATTACAGTCAGCTTACCGTCGATATTTTTGGGCGGGTAGATAATCTATTTGATAAAGAATATATCGGTTCGGTGATCGTTAATGAATCTAATGGCCGATATTATGAGCCAGCGCCAGGGCGTAACTATGGCGTGGGGATTAATCTGGCATGGCAATTTGAATAAATATCCGGCAATAGCGGGGAACCCCCGCTATTGATAAGTCATAGTTGCATGAAGGTTACATGAAGTACTGATTTTTAATCGTCGCTACGTTTTGTTGCAAAACGTTCTGTAGGCAGTGGCGACTGGCTTCTTTATCACCAGTCACTAACGCATTAAGCAATTTTCTGTACAGATTAACGCCGTTTTGATAATCATCAAGTTTAAAATTATCATATAAAAAATGCAGGCTTGGCCCCAGGCGTACCCATAATTGCTCGATCATGGCATACAGCGTTGGCATATCCGCGTAGTGGTAGATCTCAAAGCGGAATGCGCGGTTGGCCAAAAGAATTTTCTCCATAACGCCACTTTCCAGCGCCTGTTGAAATTCATCTAATAGCGCATTCAGCGTCTGCTCGCGATCCGGAGTAATCTTACCCGCAGCGGCGACCACCGCCATCTCCTCCAGGGCAGTACGAATCGTATTAATTTCCAGCAAACTTTCCAGCGAGATCTCCGGCACCATAAACGCCTGTGCTGGCGCCACCGCCAAAGCACTGGAAGAGACCAGCCTTAACAGAGCCTCACGCACCGGCGTAATACTGACGCCTAACTCTTGAGCGATATTTTTAGTGATAAGCCTTGCGCCTGGTTTTAATGCGCCAATAGACAATTGATGCTTTAACCGATTTTCAACCTGTGTGGTCAGGCTTATATGTTGTGTTTTTTCCGTACCCGGCATTTTCCTTCCTTCACCTCTTGGCAGAACAACATCGCAATCGAGTCCCGAAGAAGTTTCGGAACTTAATTGTAAAAAAGATAATCCAGGCCTGAACGGCCAAATAAATAAAAGTGATAATTTACTTGCGTGATATTCTCATCTTTTACAACAATACAGGTTTCTTTATGGCAACCGTTTTATCTCCGTCATTCCTTCATGTATCGAGATTTTTGACCGGTTCAGGCCGCTGAGGGAGATAAGCTGCCCCACCGCGATCTGAATGATGAATATAAGTAAAGCCGGAATTTTAAAATTTGCACATTTTTATGGCGACATAATGCCGCCATTTTTTCTTTACGCATCGTCCGCTAAACGTATCACGACTTTGCCAAAGTTCTTCCCCGCCAGCAGCCCCATAAACGCTTCTGGCGCATTTTCCAGCCCATCAGTAATCTGCTCCCGGTAATGTATTTTCCCTTCTTTTATCCAACGCCCCATTTCTTGCTGAAACTCATGTATCCGGTGACCATAGTCCTGGTTGATGATAAAACCTTGCAGGCGAATACGCTTTTTAAGTAATGTTGCCATCAGCAGAGGCAGTCTGTCTGGACCGTCCGGCAACGCTGTCGCATTGTAGCCGCTGACCAGACCGCAGAGCGGAATCCGCGCCGACGTATTCAGTAGCGGTAAGACGGCGTCAAAGACTTTACCACCGACATTCTCATAATAGATATCGATACCCTGCGGGCAGGCCTGCGCAAGCTGTTGTGGGAAATTATCAGCGTGATGATCAAGGCACAGATCAAATCCCAAAACGTCTGTCGCATGACGGCATTTTTCCGCGCCGCCAGCAATACCCACGACCCGGCAGCCCTTCAGCTTGCCAATTTGCCCAACCGTTGCGCCTACGGGGCCGGTGGCGGCGGCGACAACCAGCGTTTCGCCCTCTTTCGGCTGGCCGATATCCAGTAACCCCATATAGGCGGTAAACCCCGGCATTCCTAAAATCCCCAGCGACCAGGAAGGATGTTGCGGATTATCACCCAGCTTTACCAACCCTTCGCCATCTGAAATGTCATAATCCTGCCAACCATTGTAACTCAACACCCATTCGTCTGGTCGGTAATCAGGATGGTTTGACGCGACAACGCGACTAACCGTACCGCCAACCATAACGCAGCCAGGTTCAACAGGCGGCGCATAAGAGGGTTCATCGCTCATGCGGCCACGCATATAAGGGTCGAGTGATAAAAAACGGTACGCAATAGCACCTGCCCTTCACCGGGCGTCGCGACGTCATCTTCTTCGAGGCGGAAGTTATCCATCTGCGGCGCGCCGTGGGGACGCGAGGTCAAAACCCAACGACGATTTCGGTTGGTCTGTTGCTTCATTCTATTCTCCTCATGCCTGGCATAATCCATCAATAATAGTCGAACATTAGCTTTCTGAGGGAGTTAAACACTCTCAGATATCAGGCTGTGCGCTTTTATGAACGACTTTCTTCCCCTCCTCGCTAAACATGAATTCTTGCGCTAATTCGTTGATTTATGCCGCCTTCAATAGTATTTCTAACACTATCGTAAACATTCCCTGGGGTTCCCTATGACGATTCGCTTTGCCGATAAAGCAGACTGCGCCGCGATTACCGAAATCTATAACCATGCGGTATTACATACTGCGGCCATCTGGAACGATCGGACGGTCGATACGGATAACCGCCTTGCCTGGTATGAGGCCCGTCAATTGCTGGGCTATCCGGTGCTGGTAAGCGAAGAAAATGGCGTGGTGACTGGCTATGCATCATTTGGCGACTGGCGCAGTTTCGACGGTTTTCGCTATACCGTCGAGCACTCGGTTTATGTTCATCCGGCGCACCAGGGGAAAGGACTGGGGCGAAAACTGCTCAGCAGACTGATCGACGAAGCCCGACGCTGCGGCAAGCATGTGATGGTGGCCGGTATTGAGTCACAGAATGCCGCCTCGATACGCCTGCATCATTCGCTGGGATTTACCGTTACCGCGCAAATGCCGCAGGTCGGCGTAAAATTTGGCCGTTGGTTAGATCTTACGTTTATGCAGCTCCAGCTTGATGAACACGCCGCGCCGGACGCCTGCTGATGAACCAGTCGCTGACGCTTATCTTTTTGATCGCCGCCGGCGTCGGGCTGGTGGTACAAAACAGTATTATGGTGCGTATTACGCAGACATCATCGACGATTCTGATCGCTATGCTGTTGAACTCGCTGGTAGGGATCGTTTTATTTGTGACGATATTGTGGTTTAAGCAAGGTGCTGCGGGCTTCGGCGAGCTGGTCGCCAGCGTGCGCTGGTGGACATTGATCCCCGGTCTGCTGGGGTCATTTTTTGTATTTGCCAGCATTAGCGGGTATCAGAACGTTGGCGCCGCGACGACTATCGCGGTACTGGTCGCCAGCCAGTTAATCGGCGGACTGGCGCTGGATATCGCGCGTAGCCACGGCGTCACGTTACGCGCAATGGTCGGGCCGGCGTTTGGCGCGCTGTTGCTGGTCATTGGCGCATGGCTGATTGCGAAGCGCCAGTTTTAATGGGTTACAGGATCGTGCCGCCTTTGGTGAGCTGCTCGCGGCGCGCGTCCCGATCTTCTTGATATTGCCTGCCGTGATGCGCGATAGCCGTGCGTAAACGCTGCTGCTGCACATAACGATCTTCGCGACGTAATTCAGCGTCATCGCTCAAGGCAATCAGCAATTCATTCATATGGGCAATTACGCTCTCCGCAATGGCGGCATCCACGCGGGCGCTCACTTCCTCCAGGTGCGACATAAGCTCTCCTACTCTTTATTCTGTAACAGCATGATTCGCCTATTATACGCGTTATTGTCGCCCGATGCGGTAATTCGCCGCCGCCCTCCTGATTTAACTTACGTCAAGTGAAAACACGGGGCTTAATAGACCGAGAATTCGCGCCTTTTTGCCTTTCTTCCGCCGTTTGCTTGCGTATAGACCCCGTAAAGTAGACGCGTGAAGAAGTCTAAGGGATAACAACGTGGCAAAATCTCTCTTGCGCAGCGGCAATCTGGATGATTATCAGGCCGTGGGCGGCGGCGGTCAGGCCGTATTTGAATCAGCATTGCAAATTCGCGAAACGCTTCGTCTGCGTAAACAGCAGGCGATGGTTGACTGTCTGGCGATTCCGCAACTTAACGATAATGGCGATCGGGTTGACTGGTATTCGCCGATTGAAGGTCAGGCGATAGCGTGGAAAGCGGCTGACGAAGAGACACGTTCTCGGGCTTTACGTTATTTAGCCAGCACTTTTGAAAGCGCGGCTGCACTCAGTCGCAAAAGTCTGCAATCCGGTAAAACAGCGCTTCAGCTATTTGGATCGCTACTTGAGAAAGCGACGCAATTTCCCGGCGAAAATCATGTTTTCCTGGTTAACGGCAAACCGGTTATCACCTTCTGGGGATTCGTTAATCTCAACGAAAATACACGCGATGATGTGCTGGACTGCCTGCGGATAACCGAGGCAATCCCCGACATCCCTCTGGTCGAGCCGGAGCCGGAGCCCGAAGAAAAGCCGCTGGTAGAGGCGGCGTTTAGTCAGGCGGATGAACCCTTGTTAACGTCTGTCATCGAGCCGCCGAAAATGCCGGAGGAACCTGTTGCGCCGCCCGTTATCGTTAGCGAGCCGAAGCCGGCCACACCCATCCCGATTGCTGAGGCGAAAAGAGCTCGCCGTCTACCGCTGTGGAGCTTACCTGTCGCTGCCGTGGTTATCGCCGCCGTCGCCACGCCTTTTTTCTGGCCATCTTCATCCGTTGACGGGGCCTCTCCTGTTCGCGCCGCGCCTGTCGCTACCGCGAAAACTGACGTTACCCCATTGCCTGAACTCACCGCGCATTTGCCGCTGCATCGCGCTGAGGTGACGCCCGCCCCCAAAGCGGCGCCGTTGCCGGAAGCGCCTGTTATTATTGCCGCTATCCCCAAGGACGCGCTGGTGATGGACAGTACGCAGATGAAGCTTGGAACCACGCGCTTTTTAAACGGTAGCTGGCGGGTCAGCGTGGATGTCAAAGATCCGATTACCGGCAAGCCGCCCTCTCTGCGTTATCAGATCCAAAATAACAAAGGTATCGCGCGCGTAGTACATGGCGATAACGTGGTTTGTCGGGCGGAAATTTTCTCTGGTCTGCATCAAACGGGCGAGCTGATGATTAAAAGTCGCGGCAATGCGCGCTGCACCGACGGTTCACGTTATCCGATGCCGGAAATTACCTGTAAAGCAGGCGTCAATGACGTCGCAACCTGTACCGCCCGTTATGGCGACCACGCGGCAATTCCGTTGACGTTTAAAAAGATAGGTGCCTGATTTTATGTTGGTCAATCTGTGTGATTACAAACAGAGCGTCACGCTCATTGCAAACAGCGGCGTCCAGTTTCTTGATTTTGGCTTAACGCCGCAAGAGTCGGCCCACTACGGACGTTTTGTGCGCAAAACGGCAAACGGTCCGCTACTGCGCCTCGATTTTGATCCGACCAGCGGGCGCTACACGTTGCCAGGACGTGCTGGCGGCCAACCCGAAGTCGTGAAACCGGAAAGCACTCAGACGCTGCACTATTCTCTGGATGTACTCGACGGAATCTGGCTCCCCCTGCCGTTCCTGCGTTTTAATCCGCCGCGTACCTTTATTGACGGGCCGGATAACTGGGCGCGCATTCAGGTACGTAAACTCAGCGAGCCAGATAGCGCCGGAAACACACACCGCATCACCCTCGCCTTCGACAGTCAGCTGGCAAAAAATATGCCTGCGGCGTTGGCGCCTTGCGAAAACGATCTGCTCAATGGCACACGTTTTGCGCTCGCCTGGCGCGATGAAGAAGTTGCCGATTTTCTTGACCAGACATGGATTGACGGCTGGCTGCGCGAGTCGTTTCTTCAGTATGCCTCACAGGTGGAAAACCGTTCGGAACAGGCCATACAACAAGCGCTGCGTAGCTTTGAGTATCAGGCGCACTGGTTGAATTTACTGACGCTGTTAGGCGAACAGCTTACGGTGCCGGAAGTAAAGTTTGTGACACATACGTTAAGCACGCCCGCAATCCCGGTCGATCTGATTCTGGATGTCGGCAATACGCATACCTGCGGCGTCTTGATCGAGGATCATGGCGATGCGAATGACGGGTTACGCCAGACGGCAGAGCTTCAGGTGCGTTCTTTAAGCGAGCCGCAGTATCTGAACGATCCTTTATTTACCAGCCGGGTAGAATTCTCAGAAGCGCGCTTTGGCAAGCAACACTTTTCTGTCGAAAGCGGACGAGACGACGCCTTTGTCTGGCCTTCCATTGTGCGTGTGGGCGACGAGGCTCGCGCCCTTGCTATGCAGCGTGTGGGCACCGAAGGCAGCAGCGGTATCTCCAGCCCGCGCCGCTACCTGTGGGATGAAACCCCCGCCTTGCAGGACTGGCGTTTTAGCCAGATCCACGGTAAAACGCAGCGCGAACCGCTTGCCACCGCGTTTCCGCTGATGAATCTGATGAACGACGACGGACAGCCGTTATTCCGCCTGCCGCATGAAGAAAGGCTACCGGTTTTTTCGCCGCAATACAGCCGTAGCACCTTGATGACGCATATGTTGTGCGAAATTCTGGCTCAGGCGCTGGGGCAAATTAACAGCGTCGCCACCCGGCTGCGACTCGGCTTTCCCGCCTCGCCGCGCCAGCTACGCACCCTGATTTTAACGCTGCCTTCCGCCATGCCGAAACAGGAGCGAGAAATTTTCCGCCAGCGAATGTTTGAAGCGCTGGCGCTGGTCTGGAAAGCTATGGGCTGGCATCCGCAGGATGAGGATTTCACCACGCCTAAGCAGCGTGAAAAAAGCGTGGTGCCGGTACCAGAAATACAGATGGAATGGGACGAAGCAAGTTGTGGCCAACTGGTATGGCTTTATAACGAAGCCATTTCGCATTACGCCGGGCGTACCGAATCCTTTTTTAATGCACTCGCCAGACCGGATCGCCAGCCTGAACCCGGCGTCGTCCCCGGGCGCGCATTGCGCGTGGCATCGATTGATATCGGCGGCGGCACGACGGATATGGCGATCGTTCACTATCAGTTAGATGACGGCGTAGGGGCCAATGTAAAAATTACGCCTCATCTCCTGTTTCGCGAAGGTTTTAAAGTCGCCGGGGACGATCTGCTATTGGATATTATCCAACGCTGCGTACTCCCTTCCCTGCAAACGGCGTTGCAACGAGCAGGCGTTACGGATGCCGCCGCCCTGCTGGCGACCTTATTTGGCGATTCGGGACGAATTGATACTCAGGCCATTTTGCGCCAGCAAACGGCGCTGCAATTATTTATGCCGCTGGGCCACGCGGTACTTTCCGCCTGGGAGCAAAGCGACATTAACGATCCGTTTGCCGGTTTACATGCGACATTTGGCGATCTGCTAATCCGCCGCCCAACGAGCAACGTGATGAACTATATCCAGCAGGCGATCGATCATGCCTTACCGTCTGGTTCGCCGACATTTGATATATTCAATGTGCCGTTGCAAATTCAGTTTAGCCAGCTTCAGGAGGCTCTGCTGGCCGGCCAGTTTACGCTGACAACGCCGCTTCATGCGGTCTGCGAAGCGATCTCCCACTATCACTGCGATATCTTGCTGGTGACGGGGAGACCGACCTGTTTACCCGGCGTACAGGCGCTCATCCGGCACTTACAACCGGTGCCGGTTAATCGCATTGTGTGGATGGATAAGTATCAGGTACATGAATGGTATCCCTTCAGTCAGCAAGGGCGTATCGGCAATCCAAAATCCACTGCTGCGGTGGGCGCGATGTTATGCAGCCTGGCGCTGGACTTACGTCTGCCGCGATTCAATTTTAAAGCGGCTGATATCGGCGCGTATTCGACTGTGCGTTATCTCGGCGTACTGGATAATACCGTTAATACGCTTCGCGATGAAAATATCTGGTATCACGAGATCGATTTGGATAAACCCGGCGCAACGCTGGACGCTCGCCTGCATTTTCCGCTACGCGGCAACGTAACGTTGGGCTTTCGTCAACTGGCGAACAGTCGCTGGCCTGCGACCCCACTCTATTGCCTGAGCATTAATTCCGCCGAACTGGCGAAAACCATCGCTGGCGACGGCGTACTGAATGTGCGACTGAAATTACGCGGCAGTAGCAAAGATAGCGCCCCGGAATCGTTCATATTAAGTGATGCCTGGCTCCAGGACGGGACGCCGGTCGCCGCCGATGCGCTGACATTAAAATTGAATACGCTGGCTGACCGTCGCCACAGCGGCAGCCACTACTGGATAGATAGTGGGAGTGTATACCTGAAATGACAAAACCGTTAAACACCACCCAGGCTGTTATCGAGTGGGTTAACAACACGCGCCGTTACGCAACGCGACTGGATGACGAAGCCGACGCTCTGCTGGCGCAACTTACGCTTGCCGCGGCGGATGAGTCAGCGCTCAACGCCGCCTGCGCATCACATGGCTGCGTTGGTCTGTACGGGTATGCGCAATCCGCAAAAGCGCATCTGTTAACGACGCTATGCGGTAACGAGAATGGCAAGCTGGAAATTATCACGCCGGACCGTGACTATGATTATTTCAGCCACATCAATCCGGGTCATGCGCCAGCGAATATGGCTATTCGCTTTACGCGCGACATTTTTTCAAACGAGAACAGCTGGCCGTTGCGCCTGCGCTTGATCAGTGAAGCCGAACTGGTGCAGATCTTTATTGCCTGGACCAGCTCGTCCCACATTTGTCGCCAGGTCGAAAAATCCATTATCACATCACGCCTGGAGAAATGGCAATCGCTTCGCCAACCGCAGCCCGTCCCCGGCGTTACCGCTGAAGAGGTAGCGACCATCGCGAGTTTCTGGCGCTCTTGTCTTCCGTCCGCCAGACAACATATTGATGATGCGACATGGCAACACTTTGCCTCGCTCTTGCCTGCGCTGGATCTCACGACACGGGCGCACGCCTGGGCATTACTGTGGGGAGAGCAACCGGAGATCACCCAGCAATGGCTGGCGCTGGCGCATATGTTGCAACAAACCAGCCATGCCGGGGAACTGGCGGCGCCGCTCAGCCTGCTGGTCGATCATTTTGGCTTACCGGCGGAAAACTTCCTGACGCAAATGGCGCTAACCGCCAGCGATACGCAAAGCGATGTGGTGGTGCATCCGGTTAAGGAAGGCCGACTGCTCAATGCGGTCAGCCTTTCGCTTGATTCTCTGGCGCTGCTTACCCGCGAACTGGTGCTAACCGTTGAAAACAGCGTACTGGATAATGTTGATTTACTGGATATTCCGGTCGCGCCAGACAGTCATCCTCATCCGTTATGGCGGGCGAAATTAGGCTGGATGCTGGCCCATTACCGTCAACAGGTACAGCCCGATGTTCTGGTGATTTGCAATGCTCTGGCATCTCGCTCGCAAACGCCCACCGCCGCCCGTCACTTACTGGAGTGGGTTAACGCCACGCAGCCGCAGCATGAATCAGCGTTACCGGGCGTCGTCTGGGCTATTACTCCACAGGATGCCCGTTTTGCCACCCAGCAAAATCTGGATGAAGCCGTCCAGCAGTTGATGGGTAAACCTGGCGTGCATTGGGGAACGCTGCAGGCGCTGGATAAACACAGTATGCAGCGTTTGGTGGAATGGTTATCGCAGGCGACATCGGCACCACAGCGACAGGCGCGCTTACAGGCGTTACGCGAACAACTGCGAGGCCGCGTGCGCGATCTGTTACCGATGTTTGATGACGCGCAGCTACCGGTTGAAACCGTGATCCGGCGTCTTCAGGCCCAGGCCGCCAGACATGGCGACCTGCTGGCCGGGCTGTTACCGCCGGTACAGAACTTCGAAGCGTTGCTGCGCACCCGACAGTCGCGAGAAGAACAGGTCAGCGGTTTATTTAATGACGCGATCGATCTCTTTGCCGACGAACCAACGCGCGCTTCAGCGTCAGAAGGTCATGAAACAGGCTACCAGGCGCACAAAATGTGGATCAATCATCTGCGCCAGTGGGCCCACTGCCGGGATAATGCGCAGCGTCTGGGTCTGGAACCGCAGATGCTCAACGCCGTGGCGGAGATTTTAATTACCGCCAGCTATCGCCTCGGTTTACCTCAGCAGTTACAGAAAACCATGCAGCGCGAGGAGGTGAGCGGCGCGCAGCTTCATGCCATCATTGGTAACTTCATCGCCTGGCTCGGCTACACAAATATCGAGGAGGCCCAACGCCCGGCCAGCCGCGTTCAGAAAGGCGCAGCCATTTTCGCCGCAACGTCGCGTTCGACAATGTTGCGTCTAACAAAGCTTGACGAACAGCCCGTTCACGCCGCCAGCCGCTATGTCTATGACTGGCTTGTTGCGCTGTATACCCTGGCCAATGAGAACGCAGGATATCGGCATCCGCAGGACGTTACCGACGTAGACAGAGAGCAATTAATTGCCCTGATAGCCTGACCTGGCGGAAAAACCATGCCCGGTAACCTGTATCGGGCTTGAGGTCAGAAAAGCGAAAACAGCAACGCGACGGGGAAACTTATCGGCCATGTCGCGCCAACCAAAAAGGCGCTCAGGAAACGAATTCGTTTTTTGTCATGAGTCAAAAACCAGGTGATCAGGGATGATATCACCGCCATGACGGCGTAAAAAATTAATATCTTTTGAAAGAGGGTCATATCAGGCATCCGCGCCAACCAGAGGAAAAAACGCGCGCAATATGCTCTTTTTATTCGACACACATCAAGGTTTATCAGCCTTAACAGCAAAACGTTCTCAATGCACGGCTCCGCTCACAGAATATCCTGTTTACGTATTATTGCGGATCTCGCCAACCCGTACTATACCCATAGGGGTTATGATGAAAGGTGGCGAAAATGAATGTTTCCAGTAAAACCGTCGTGCTGATTAATGTCTTTGCTGCTGCAGGACTTTTGGGTCTGATCTCGTTGAGATTCGGCTGGTTTGCTTGAGGTGTTCAACCTTTGAGTACTTGCTGCGCATGTTGGCGGGGAGGTCCCCCTCTCCGCCAACATGCGCCTATTTTTTCATGATTTTTCTGAACAGTAAATGATCCTTAATGCTTAACCATGATGTGGCGGACAAGAGTGTAGTCTTCCAGACCATACAATGACATATCTTTGCCGTATCCCGACTGTTTTTGCCCTCCATGCGGCATCTCGCTAACCAACATGAAATGGGTATTAATCCAGGTACAGCCATACTGCAATCTGGCGCTAAGCCGGTGCGCCCGCCCGACGTCCTGAGTCCAGACGGAGGATGCCAGACCATAGCGAGAATCGTTGGCCCACCTCAGAACCTGATCTTCATCATCAAAGACGGTTATACTGACCACCGGGCCGAAGACCTCGCGTTGCACGATGGCATCTTCCTGTTTTGCGTCTGCCAGCAACGTCGGAGCGAAATAGTAACCTTTACCTTCCGTTTGACTTCCGCCAGTAATCACACGGATATGGCTGAGGGCCTTCGCCTCCTCTACAGCCGCTGTGACGCGCTTCAGGTGCGCCAGCGAACTTAACGGCCCCAGCTCTGTCGACTCATCCTCCGGCGCGCCTATTTTCAGGCTGCTCACCGCGTTCCCTAGCTTTTCGACCAGCGCATCATAGATACCGCGCTGCGCGTATATACGGCACGCCGCAGTACAATCCTGTCCGGCATTATAGAAACCAAAAGTCCGGACGCCCTGCGCCACCGCATCCAGATCGGCGTCATCAAAAACAATTACCGGGGCTTTACCACCGAGTTCCATATGCGTACGTTTTATCGCTGGCGCAGTATGGCGCAGAATATGCTCCCCGGTCGCGATAGAACCGGTTAAAGAGACCATGCGTACTTTTTCATGGCCGGTCAATACATCGCCAACAGTTTGCCCTCGTCCGAACAGGACATTGAGCACCCCCGGCGGAAAGATATCCTTCGCCAGCGCGGCAAGTTTAAGCGCCGTCAGCGGCGTGATTTCAGAAGGCTTAATCACCACGCAGTTACCTGCCGCCAGCGCTGGCGCCAGCTTCCAGGCCGCCATCATGAGCGGATAATTCCACGGCGCGATAGAGGCAACCACGCCAATCGGATCCCGGCGGATCATCGACGTATGCCCTTCCAGATATTCGCCCGCCGCCAGCCCACTCAAACAACGGGCCGCGCCAGCAAAAAAGCGAAAGACATCCACGATTGCCGGAATTTCATCATTAATTACGCAGTGCAAAGGCTTACCGCAGTTGTGCGATTCAAGCCGGGCGAACTCAAGGGCGTTTTGCTCGATGCTGTCCGCCAGTTTTAACAGACATTCCGCCCGTGCTTTGGGTGTGGTCTGCCCCCATTCGGCAAACGCGCTATCGGCGGCCAGCACTGCGGCGTCAACCTGCGCGGGCGACGCTTCCGCAATCTCAAGTATGACCTCGCCTGTCGCCGGGTTATAAACAGACTGCCTTTCTCCCTCGCCGTCCACCAGCACGCCATTAATCAGTAATTGATATTGCATAGCATTTTCCCATATCGTCATTAATCGATTTCCGGCGAACGGGCCGCCGCTTTCCTAAAAATAGACGGCGCGCCAGATGCTCACCCGGCACACTCGGGAAATTTAGTCAGGTTGTGAGCTGACACGCATTCCACCTCACACAAGGCTTTTAGCGCTCAGCATCTCGCGAATCAGGCTGCCAAGCTGTTTTACGGCCTGTTCTTCCCGTTCTCCCCAATGCCATGCGGTGTTAAAACGAAAGAAACGCGTCCAGGCGCCGGACGTTGAAAACATTTTCCCCGGCGCGATACTGATAAGGTGTTCAAGCGCTTTGGCGCTAAGTTCACCGGCATCAAGCTGCTCAGGTAGCTCCAGCCAAAGAAAATAACCGCTATCGTTATGGTGAATTTTTACTTCCGCCGGGAGATGGCGCAAAAGGGTTTGCCAGGCTTGCTGTTTACGTTCGGCAAGCTGCCTTCGCAATCGGCGCAGATGCGCGTCATATCGACGTGTCGAGAGATAATCCACTAACGCCAATTGCATGGGGGAACTGGTGGATAATGTGCTCATTAACTGCAAACGCTGAATTTGTCTGGCATGGCTTCCTCCCGCAACCCAGCCAATGCGAAAACCGGGAACCAGACATTTGGAAAAAGATGAACAATGCAACACGGTATCGTCGCGATCCCATGCTTTGGCAGGCAGAGGTTTCTCGCGGCCAAAGTAGAGTTCGCTATAAACATCGTCTTCAATTAGCGTCACGTTATGGTGCGTGAGTAACGCAACCAGCCGCGCTTTTTTCTCAGCACTCAGCGTGAACCCTAACGGATTCTGGCTGTTGGTCATTAACCAGCACGCTTTCACCGGATATTCCTGTAACGCCTGTTCCAGCGCCATAAGATCGATACCTTCTTTAACATCGGTGGGTATCGACAACGCTTTCAGGCGCAATCGCTCCAGGGCCTGTAGCGCACCGTAGAAACAGGGGTTCTCCACCACCACCCAGTCTCCCGGCGCCGTCACCGCCTGTAAACTAAGATTCAACGCTTCCAGCGCGCCGGCGGTAATGACAATCTCGTCAGGAGAAACGGTAATCCCCTGCTGCGCGTAACGGCGTGCTATCGCATAGCGCAATTCTGCATTACCTGGTGGCAAGTTTTCGATGACGCTCATTGCCGTCGCGGTTTTACTGACCTGCGCCAGAGAGCGGTTCAATTGCGGCAAGGGAAACAGGCGCGGATCGGGAAACGCTGAAGCAAAGGGCACCACTGAGGTATCACGACTGGCCTGCAGCATCTCAAAAATATAGGTATTGATATCTACGGCTTCATCCCGAATAACGTGCGCTGCCGTCGCGACTGACCGACAAACCGGATGCGGCGCGACATAATAACCGGATTGCGGACGGGCGATAATCCGTCCCTGACTTTCCAGCAACTGGTACGCATGACCGACAGTCATAAAACTCATGCCGCTACTGGCGACCTGCTCCCTCAGCGAGGGTAATCGATCGCCGGGCTGCCAAACGCCAGAGGCGATTTGTTCTCTAATTTGCTCCGCCAGACGTTGATATTTTTTCATTATTCGTTCTCATTGAGCGCTGCTTGCAGGTGGCAACCGCAGTGTATATCAGTTGTTAAAATTAACAATGATTTGCTAACTGTTATGGTGCTTTCCAACAGGCGTAATGATTAGATTTCGCAACAAAACGCCGTTTCAGGGTCTCTGCTTAACGGGAAAGTCAAACCAGGTGTTCGGGTATGGTTCATGAGTAAGGGAGAAGTGCCACCATTCGGTATCCAGTGGCGTAAAGCCCGCATCACGCATCAACGTTTGTAATAACAACCTATTTGCGAGTTGCTGAGCGGTAAGCATGACATTATCGGGATGGGATAACGGACTAAAACAGTCAAAGCCGGTACCAAAATCCAAACTATTATCTGGCGAGCGTTGCGCCGCGGACGCAGTACAATTCACCAGTGGTCGTCCGGGATGGTATATCGGTATTTTACTGTCGAGTGGAACAATTGTTAGATCAAGCGTACTTCCCCGACTGTGGCCGGATCTGGCGGCAAGATAACCTTCCTCAAACAGACGCTTTTTCTCTACTTGCGGATAAAATTCGTTTTTCATTTGGTTTTGAGAAGGATCTTTGGCCCACGCGATAAAGTCGTCCACTGCGCTTTGCGGACGGTAGCAATCATATATTTTCAAGGTAAGTCCGAAGGGACGTAAACGATCGGCGACCTGCTTCACTGCGTTCGCGGCTGGTCGTGTTAACAGGCAAACAGGCGCGTTATAGCCTTTAATTGGGCGACCAATAAAGTTATGGGAAGTGAAGTATCGCATGTCTACCTGTACGTCGGGGGCGACCGTAGTAATATCGACAAAGTCTTTTGGCTGGTGGAGATCAATATGGTTTTCAGCTGACATTGCCTGAATGGAAAACAGGCTGAACAGGAGGAAAGAAGATACGCATTTTACCATATGTTACACCTCGCGAGAGTCACAGGGGTGATTATGTATTTGAGCAGGTACAGATTAGCGGACAGCGCTTAAACAGATGGTTAAAATAAACATCATTCCCCCCTGTAATCTGTGCCTTATTACAAACGGAGAGGTTATATTTTGCTTATATGACCATGACGCCGCCTGTTCTATACGCAAAATAATTCGAGTTGCTTAAAGGCGGCAAGGGAGTGAGTCCCCAGGAGCACAGATAACGATGTGTTTTGACGAAGACGAGTCTACCTGACCAGAAAGGTTATTTGATAAGCAGTAGTACAGTTGTTGTCGCCTTCCATAACTAAATAAGATTGTTTCGCCAAAGATAAGACCACTATATAGTCAGGAAGGCAATTAGTGAGGAACGCGTCAATTGTCGGCGATAATGCATCTGAAATTACGATTCACCGCAGTTGTTCAAACACATAGAATCCCCTTCGAACCGAGATGATTCGGTCTGCTGGTCATAGTCATTATTCAGTAAGAACGCAGGTTGCAGCGGCGGATCACGGGCGTGAAGAAAAATCCTGCGCCCCAAACTTTTTGGACAAGCGCTGAACCTGCCGTATACTTTTACTTAACGTACACTCCGCCATAAAAATAAACCCTGCGATGATACCGTAATGCCATAGACATAACTTAAGGATATGCCATAAATCAAGCGAAGCATGATTTAACTTCTCAGTAATTGCGATAGTCTGTACAAATATTATGGGATGAAATAATAAGATGCCTAACAAAAATATCCCTGCCACAATCATGGCGAGTAACTGAAAAAAAGCCCATCCGATAACGAAGCGGTAAAGTAACAGCAATAATAGCCGTCCACATTTTTTTAGCCATTCTGACTGCAAAATGCCCCAGGATGCTGTCTTTTCGTGAATTTCACCATCTGATTTCTTCATTTTGAGCCTCCTCGCAGGTTTTTATAGTCTTATCACCCAACTGGAAATAAACCCGTCAGCTAATCGTTACAACAAATATAATTAAGACAAAAACTAAAGAGTAAGGTATTTATATCATAAGTGCTATCAGTATTGGCCTTCTGCCCTGCCGCTAAATATCTCATTGTTGTTAGCCTAATAATACTTTTAGTTTAATTTCTTATAAGACAATTTCTACACGGTTGAGCAACTATTTACTTTCTCTAAAAATAATATAGCGCGTAATTAATCATTACTCATGGTACATGATGATGTGAAAATTAAGAAAACCGTTTTAGTTTCATTCGTTTTACCTGACATACTTCATGTCCAGGAGGCGTGGGCATGACTAAAACTACGGGTCAATTTGAACGTTCAGGACAAAGCAAAAATCAGGTGTTTCACCGATAGGCAAACCGATGGGCAACATGGGATAATATTTTGAATACCACCTATTCCAGTAATGAAGTATTATATACTCACTTGTGGTCTAAATTATGCCAATTACTATCGGGAGAGGGTTTTTAAAGAGTGAGATGTTTTCTCAAAGTGCCATCTCTCAACGTTCCTTCTTTACGTTACTATGGGAAAAGATTAAAGATTTTTTCTGTAGCACGCAAAGATCCGCTGCCGATCAATATATAAATGAATTATGTGATGTTGCCTCTCCGCCTGATGCGCAACGTTTATTTGATTTATTTTGCAAGTTATATGAATTATCATCACCATCATGCAGAGGAAATTTCCATTTTCAGCACTATAAAGATGCTGAGTATCAATATACAAATCTCTGCATTAAAGATGACGAAGATATTCCGTTATGCATTGTGATACGTCAGGATCACTACTATTATGAGATAATGAATAGAACAGTACTCTGTGTTGATACTCAGTCTGCCCACCTGAAAAGATATTCTGATATTAATATAAAAGCTAGCACTTATGTTTGTGAACCACTATGTTGCTTGTTCCCTGAGCGGTTACTACTCTCGCTATCCGGCGGTATAACATTTTCCGTTGACCTAAAAAATATAAAAGAGACGCTTATCGACATGGCAGAAAAGGGTAATTTATGTGACTGGAAGGAACAGGAAAGAAAAGCCGCCATCTCCTCCAGGATTAATCTGGGCATCGCCCAGGCAGGTGTACCACCTATTGACGACGCTATTAAAAACAAAATAGCCGCAAAGGTTATTGAGAATACTAACTTAAAGAATGCAACATTTCATGCAAATCATACACAAAGCTCAGTTACTCAACTAGTTTATTCATGTTTGTTTAAGAATGAGATATTAATGAATATGCTTGAGGAAAGTTCCTCTCATGGCCTGCTATGTTTAAACGACCTTGTTGAATATGTAGCGTTACAAGTTCATAACAGCCTTTTTTCTGAAGATTTATCTTCACTCGTTGAAACAACAAAAAATGAGGCTCATCACCAGAGTTGACCACACCATAAATAGTATGGCTTACAATCCCCTGGCAATACCAAAACCATCTAATACAATACCTTTAAAATATACTTCCAGGAAATAATGAATTTCGCATGGAACGAATTGGCTCGTTATTTTTATAATTGAGATACTGAGTATAAGTATATTTTCTCATACAACTTATCGCACTTATTGACAAACCGTTTTCGCTAATTTGAAGTGTTGAATAATAACTCAAAGAAATTATTGGCATCATAGCCTCACGACGTAACTGGAAGGTGGCATGATGCTTACAAAAACGTTATCAGTAGTTTTACTGACCTGTGCGCTGTTTTCAGGCCAGTTACTGGCGAAACAGCAAGACCACGCATTCGTATGGTTTGCGACGGGAGGGCACCAGCTTAGACACGAAGCCGACAGTGATGAATTACGGGCGGCAGCGGAAGAATCCGCGGAAGGCTTGCGCGAGCACCACAACTGGCAGAAATCGCGCAAACCAGAGAGCTATTTTCGTTAATTAAACGCCCCTACGCTTCGGCAGCGTTTTCATTAGCGCTTCAGGGCTCACTGAAGCGACAACGCTGCCGGGCTGGGGCATTTTTAAGATGTGGTTTTTAATTTTGCCAATGACATGCATTTCGCAAGGGCGGCAGTCGAATTTTAGCGTCAGTACTTCATCGCCATGCACCAACTGCATCGGCGTGGCTTTCCAGCTCTTAATATTTCCTTTCGCCTGCTTAGGACAAAGGTTGAACGCAAAACGCAGGCAGTGTTTGGTGATCATGACCGGTACCTCGCCCTTCTCCTGATGCGCCTCATAGGCCGCATCAATCAATTGTACGCCGTAACGGTGATAAAATTCCCGCGCTTTGTGGTTGTAGACATTAGCGAGAAAGCTGAGATGCGTTTGCGGATAGACCGGCGCAGGCTGCGCCACGGGTTTCCGACGACCTCGTTGATAGTGGGCCAGCCGCGCCGCGTCAAGCATATCAATCGCCTCCCGACGGAACTGATTGAGCAGGCTATTTGGCACGAACAACGCCGCCGGTAATGTCACCTGCATATCACGCGCGTAGTAAGGCGTCTGTCCCAGCTTCGCCAGTCCGGCTTTTAGGTTATTCAACGCTTTTTCAGAGTTATTGGCTTCCTCAAATACCCCGTCAAGCGTATGCGTGATGCAGACACCGTCTTCACTGGTCAGCGTCAGAATAAGCTGTTCCTGCCAGCCGCCCAGCATGATATCAACCGCCACACGGCGCTCACTGGAGGTTTTTGTCAGCGCTTGCTGCCAGTTATGATCCAGATTACGATTCAACGGATGATGCGGACGGACTTTATTCAGGTCGGCAGGCATATCATTTGGCCAAACGCGGTAGCGGTTATGACCGGTTTTCTCCACCGTATTGGCGCGAAAACCTACCACTTCACGCTTAATCAACACGTTCAGGCCATCGCCATTCGCCAACGGCTCCGTAGCTTCTACGTCGAGATAATCCTTCGCCACATTCAGCACCTCGCCTACCGGCAAGCCAATAAATTTTGGTGAATCAAATGCGCCAATATCACCTTTACGCGCGTTAACAAAATAGTCGGTGCTGCCGCGATGGAAGGTTTTCTCCGTGGAGGGAACAAAAAAGTGTTCGGTCCGACCAACCGACGCACGCGCCAGATCGCCACGTTGCTCGATAATCGCGTCCAGCATCTGACGATAATGCGCGGTGATGTTTTTGACATAGCTCATGTCTTTATAGCGCCCTTCAATCTTGAAGGAACGTACGCCTGCATCGATCAACGCGCCGAGGTTAGCCGTTTGGTCGTTATCTTTCATCGATAGCAAATGTTTTTCGTAAGAGACCACCCGCCCCTGATCGTCTTTTAACGTATACGGTAAACGACAGGCTTGCGAACAGTCGCCCCGATTGGCGCTACGCCCGGTTTGCGCATGAGAGATATAACACTGCCCAGAATAAGCGACACACAGCGCACCATGAATGAAGAACTCAATCGTGGCGTCAGTAGCCTGATGAATAGCCGCTATCTGACTCAAATTAAGCTCGCGCGCCAGTACAATCTGTGAAAAACCGACATCGGCAAGAAACTTCGCTTTTTCCACACTACGAATATCACACTGTGTACTGGCGTGAAGCTCAATCGGCGGGATATCCAGCTCCAGAATGCCCATATCCTGCACAATCAGCGCATCCACCCCGGTGTTGTACAAATCGGTGATTAACCGCTGCGCGGGCTCCAGCTCATCATCATGCAGGATAGTATTCAGCGTGACAAAAATCCGGGCGCCGTAACGGTGAGCAAACGGGACCAGATCGGCGATATCGCGCAGACTGTTACTGGCGTTATGACGCGCGCCAAAACCGGGTCCACCGATGTAGACGGCATCTGCGCCATGCAAAATCGCTTCGCGAGCAATTGCGGCGTCACGGGCCGGACTTAACAATTCGAGATAGTGAGGTTGCTGGCGCATACAGTCTTTCTTATCCAATAGCAGCGAAATGGCGGCTATTGTAGTCAGAAGCGCAAACTAACGAAATAGTTTTCCCGCTTAATCACGCGGGTAATGGATCAGCGAGTGAAAATGAACCGTCTGGTCACTACTGTTGCGATAGGTATGCGCCATATCACCGGCAAAACGCAAACCTTTACCGGCGTCTATGGTTTGCCATACCCCACCAGTACACATGTCCAGCCGACCCTGAATCACCACCACATGTTCGATAACGCCGGTTTTATGCGGCGTTGATTCGCTGACCGCGCCTGGCGCCAGCAATAGGGAAAAATAGTCAAAACAGAGTTCAGGATCCCACGGAAACAGCGGTGTGATTACCATCGCTTGCTGCTGGGGATCGAAGGTCGGAGGAAATTCGGCCTGCGGAGGCGAAATAAACATTGAGAATGGAACGTTCAGGCCCGTCGCAATTTTCCACAGCGTTGCGACTGTCGGGCTGGATTCATTACGCTCTATCTGCCCCAACATGGCTTTTGAGACGCCGGAGATCTCCGCCAGACGCGATAAACTCCAGCCTCGCTGATGGCGTAGCGTTCTTAACGTGGTCGCCAGATAGTGTGTCAGGTTATCCATTTTTCCCCCCTGTAAGGCCATAGCGTATCACTTGTACGCTATAACGCACAATGCTACATTGACTGACCGTTATAACGCACAAGAGGCGATCATGCGTCTGTTATCACTGCCGTTACCTACTGTATTATCTGGTCTGGTCGCCGTTCTGGTCGGCTATGCAAGTTCCGCCGCCATTATCTGGCAGGCGGCGCTCGCCGCTGGCGCAACACCCGCAGAGATCGCCGGCTGGATGACCGCCCTCGGTATAGCCATGGGCATAAGCACACTAACGTTAACCTTGTGGTATCGTGCGCCGGTTTTAACCGCCTGGTCAACGCCTGGCGCCGCTCTGTTGGTAACAGGGCTTCAGGGATTATCGTTGCCAGACGCGGTGGGCATATTCATTGTCGCCAATGCCCTGATTGTGCTGTGCGGCGTCACGGGATTGTTTGCGCGTTTGATGCGGATAATCCCCCATTCTCTTGCCGCCGCAATGCTGGCGGGAATACTGCTACGCTTCGGCCTGCAGGCGTTCGGGACGCTCAACGGAGAGTTTGTCATGTGCGGCGGTATGCTATTGGCGTGGCTACTCTTTAAAGTATTCGCGCCCCGCTATGCCGTTATTGCTGCCATGGTGATGGGAATAACGGTGGCGCTCATCCAGGGTAAGGTGGCGATGAGCGGTATTCATTTCGCGCCGGTGTGGCCCACCTTCGTTCCCCCCCACTTTTCATTCGCGCAAAGCCTGAGCGTCGCGGTACCGCTCTTTCTGGTGACGATGGCATCGCAAAACGCCCCCGGCGTCGCAACAATGAAGGCGTCTGGCTATCAGCTTCCTGTCTCTCCGTTAATGATTTTTACCGGATTGCTGGCGCTGCTGCTTTCGCCATTTGGCGTTTATTCTATCTGCATTGCCGCCATTACAGCCGCCATTTGTCAAAGCCCGGACGCGCACCCCGATCCAACGCGTCGCTGGTTAGCGGCCGCCGCCGCAGGCGTTTTTTATTTACTTGCCGGGTGGTTTGGCGGTTCGATAACCGCGCTGATGGTCGCCCTGCCGGTTAGCTGGGTGCAAATGCTGGCTGGTCTGGCACTGTTAAGTACGATTAGCGGTAGCCTGTATCAGGCGCTTACTCACGAAAATGAGCGTGACGCGGCAGTTATCGCATTTCTCGTCACCGCCAGCGGGCTAACGCTGATGGGCATCGGATCGGCATTCTGGGGGTTGATCGCTGGCGGGATAGGCTACGCTGTATTAACGAGAACGCGCCGCCCATCGTTGTCTGGCTGATGGCGACCGCTAATCTGCCGGGGTTTGCGCCATCTTGCGATGGCGCCGCAGAACTATTTTTTGTTAACGTCAAACATAGAGGTATCCGTCGCCATATCATCCACGACCTGTTTCAACGTCTCAAACGCCATTGGCGTACTGGAATTACTCAGGTCTTGACCTTCACCCTGGCGCACTACCTTGACGACCGGCTTGTTGGTCGCGGCATCTATCAGCTCACCCTCAAAATAAAGGTGGGTATCCATGGTTCGGTGGCCCGTCGCCATTTGCGTGCCCGCCACAATCAGCGCTACAGGGATTACCTCATAGAATTGTAGCCCTTCTTTGCTGGTATCCACGCCCGTAATCGCCCCGCGGAAAATCAAACTGCGCGGCCCTGGTGTCGTGACCAGCGGTTTGCGCTGTTCAATTGCTGATTTTACTTTACTGTTCGTATAAGCCAGCAGTTTATCAAGAACTTGCTGCCCGACCTGGGTCGTTGGCTTGGGGACGGGATAGTACGTTATCGGATTGTAAACAATATTGTCATAGTTAGAGTCATTGAAATGTGGATCTACCCAGCGCAACACCGGTTTTCCCGTGGCGGAGGTAGTTTCCTGCAGGTCCGAATAATTTTTTAAGAATCCAGAATACTTATCCGGCTGTGTGACTTTGGACGCACAGCCGGATAACGCCAGCAAGCCAGTAAGCACTGCAACTTTAAATAAAGTATGAGTACGCATGAAACGATCCCTTTAGTCTTCGCAATGATGCAAAGGAAATAATAGCAAAACGAAATCATTCTGGATGCACTAAAAATGGTAACGACAGCACAATTTGAACGCGGCGCCCGACAAAAAAATGCCGAACGCAGCGAGACTTACAGAACTTGCATCGGTCAGGCCGGTTTTCTCGCCAGCATCGTAGCAAAGCGCAGTTTGATACGGTTGCCGTTTTCGTCCGTGCGGTGAAGCTCGCCGACATCTTCGTTGTATTTCAGCATGTCCCATCCTTCGTAATAGCGGTGTAATTCGCCTTCTTTAAAAGCAAACGGGAATCCCACCGTACAGGGAAAATCCGGCGTATCCATTGCCGCAACAATCAAATTATACCCGCCGGGTTTTGTGCAGCGTTGCATATTGGCAATTAAACCGGGAATGGTTTGCGCCTCAAGAAACATCATAACCACCGTCGAGAGAATAAAATCGTACTCGCCGTCAAAGGTCAATGTATTCAGATCGACAAGGTCGGTTTGCAGATTATCCAGCCCTTCTGCCGCTTTAATACGCTCAAGGTTAGCCATACTGGCCGGATTTTTATCCCACGCGGTAACGTCATAACCGTTCGCGGCCAGATACAGACTATTGCGGCCATTGCCGCATCCCAAATCCAGCGTTCGGCCCGGCGCGACAACCTTTGCCGCCGCCAGCACATCCGAATGCGTGCGGGTTAATCCGTATTTCTCAGTAAAGTAATTTTCGTCACGAACGGTCATTTTTTTCCTCCGTTTTCAACAGTGCAGCGCGCTCAGTGCGAATAAGCAACGTCCCCTGCACCAGCAATAGAAATGTACGAACCAGCAATAAGGCGATAATAGCGTTAGTGAAAATAAACAGCGGGACGGCCAGAATATGGAAAAGCCCTGATTCACTACCGTGACCAAGATGTAACCCCGTGGTCGCCAGCGCGGAAACGCCGAACGAAAAACTCCAGAAAGAAGCATTAAACGGTTGTGATAAATACCAGGGCATTAATCGCAGCATAAATAAAAGCTGTAACAGACCGTAGCCGAATAGCATTTTCGCCAGCGTGTCGCCCTCCCCGCCATTGACGCTCAGCCAGGCGCTACAGGCGACCAGCGCGGGTGCCAGTTGGATACCCAGCGACGTACGCAGCACCGCCGGTAATTCGCCGCAGCTACGCAGTCGCTGCAAAATAACCGGTTCCAGACTTAACCACGAAAAGACACCTGCGCCTAAAAACACCAGTCCGGCATCATTGTAACCGAGCGCTCCACAGGCCATGGCGCTGATAAAATTATTCGCTACCGTGGGCAGATAAAGCCCCGGGGTTGTCGCTTCTTCCGGATGCGCTCCGCGCCAAAGTCCCGCCGTCTGCCATGCGGCATACGCCAGTTGTATGACGACCCCCACGCTGAATAGCGCAACGGCCAACGGGCGATACCAGGGAACGAAGCCGATCGCGACCAGCATCGTGGTGGCGGGAAACAGGCTGACAAAACTGCTCATTACCGGATGTCGCACTTCAGCCATCACGCTATGGGGAAAGCGCACCAGACGGCTAAGGAACGCCAGGGTCAAGAGTGCCCAAATAATCATCGCCAGGATCACCATGATGTCGCCGGGCCAGTGGCTTATTGCCCATATCTGGCTGGCATAACGCCAGGCGAATCCCATACCGATAGTGCCAAGGACGATGCCAAAATAGCCCGCAGGCAGATTGAGCACACGATCGCTCTGCTTGTGATTACGCATTTTGTTTAATTTATAAAGTATATTTTAAATGCATTTTATGGAATTTCTGGTTGTTTCGCCAGTACCTTTGCTACGGTTATCTTAATCGTTCACACGGAATTTCCCTATGACCAAATATCGACTGAGTGAAGAACCTCGTGCTTTTACTTATCAGGTAGACGGTGAGAAGAAAAGCGTCTTATTACGACAAGTTATTGCCGTAACGGATTTTAACGATGTTAAAGCCGGAACCTCCGGCGGCTGGGTTGATGCCGATAATGTGCTGTCACAACAGGGGGATTGTTGGATTTATGATGAAAACGCGATGGCCTTTGCGGGCACGGAAATTACGGGTAATGCGCGTATCACGCAGCCGTGCACGCTCTACAATAACGTGCGAATAGGCGATAACGTCTGGATTGATCGCGCTGATATCAGCGATGGCGCACGGATAAGTGACAACGTCACCATTCAGTCCTCTTCCGTGCGCGGAGAGTGTGCGATTTATGGCGATGCCCGCGTGTTAAACCAGTCAGAAATTCTCGCCATTCAGGGACTAACGCATGAACATGCGCAGATTTTACAAATTTACGATCGCGCCACTGTGAACCATTCGCGGATTGTCCATCAGGTACAGCTTTATGGCGACGCCACTATCACACACGCTTTTATTGAGCACCGGGCGGAGGTCTTTGATTTCGCGCTCATCGAAGGCAACAAAGACAATAATGTCTGGATCTGTGACTGCGCCAAAGTCTATGGCCATGCGCGGGTTATCGCAGGCACAGAGGAAGATGCTATCCCTACCCTTCGCTACAGCTCGCAGGTAGCGGAACATGCGTTAATCGAAGGCAACTGTGTGTTAAAACATCATGTGCTGGTAGGCGGACATGCAGAGGTACGCGGAGGCCCGATTTTACTGGACGACCGCGTGCTGATTGAAGGCCATGCCTGTATACAGGGCGAAATTCTGATTGAGCACCAGGTCGAGATTAGCGGACGGGCGGCGGTGATAGCCTTTGACGGCAATACTATTCACCTGCGCGGCCCAAAAGTGATCAATGGCGAGGATCGTATTACGCGTACCCCCTTAGTCGGTTCCCTTTAATCCGTATCAATAATGCGGGCATACATATTAACGTCGTGATAGTCGCCGTTAAGATACTCGGCCTGTTTCATACAGCCTTCCAGCGTAAAATGGTTGCGCCGTGCGACCGCATTACTGGCCTGATTATCAACGCGGCATTTAATGACGAAGCGCCGAATATCGCCGCGCCGGGCATAATGTGTCATCAGCGCCTGTAATGATTGCGACATTATCCCTTGTCCCTGGAGGGACTCATCCAGCCAGTAACCGATATAGGCGGCTTTGTTTACCGGTTCGATGGCATTAAATGAGAGTACGCCCGCCATCTCATTCTGGCAGAAAATCAGGTACATTTTGGCGTAACCACGCTGGTGCAACAGTATATTACCCTGCACATGCTTACGCGTTTCCTCCTGCGACGTGACATATTGCGGCCAGTCGAGCGACTGTTGTAGCCACGTTTTGTTTTTGAGTACCAGTTGGTGCAGCGCCGGAACATGACTTTCATCTGCCGCTTGCAGTTCCAGCGTCGTGCTAACAGGAATAATTTCCACCATCGCGTTGCCCTTCTTCGTTGTTGGTCGTAATCACATAAATAGCCTGGTTTACCGATAACCCGCAGGTGATATGAGCGTTTTTATTGTATCGCCATCACATTATTTTTTATTGGCCCTATTTAGCGTATTTCCGCGTGACACATTTCACACTTATCCAACCATTCTCCGCCTATAAAACGCTCAACGACTGATTGTTTTATCACCACGGAGACGCCAATGACCTTTTCTGTGCAGGAAACGCTTTTTTCTTTACTGCGGCTAAACGGGATTTCAGGACATGAAAGCAGTATTGCAAACGTTATGCAGCACGCGTTTGAACAGCAGGCCAAAGACGTTTGGCGGGATCGCTTAGGCAATGTCGTCGCCCGTTATGGCAGCGATAAACCCGACGCGCTTCGCCTGATGATTTTTGCGCATATGGATGAAGTGGGTTTTATGGTACGCAAGATCGAACCCTCCGGTTTTTTACGTTTTGAACGCGTGGGCGGCCCGGCGCAAATTACTATGCCCGGTTCGATTGTGACGCTTGCCGGACGTTCAGGCGATATCATGGGCTGTATCGGTATTAAAGCATATCACTTCGCGAAGGGTGACGAGCGCACCCTGCCACCCGCGCTCGATAAACTCTGGATTGATATCGGCGCAAAAGATAAAGCGGATGCCGAACGAATGGGTATTCAGGTGGGGACGCCAGTAACCCTTTACAACCCGCCGCACTGTCTGGGCAACGATCTGGTATGCAGTAAGGCGCTGGATGACAGGCTGGGGTGTACGGCGCTACTGGGCGTCGCCGAGGCCCTCGCCTCCACACCGCTCGATATCGCGGTATTCCTGGTCGCGTCGGTACAGGAAGAGTTCAATATTCGCGGTATTGTTCCCGTTTTACGACGCGTGCGCCCCGACCTGGCGATTGGTATTGATATCACCCCATCCTGCGACACGCCTGACCTGCAGGATTACTCGGATGTGCGGGTCAACCACGGCGTCGGCATCACCTGTCTGAACTATCACGGACGCGGTACGTTGGCGGGACTGATTACGCCGCCGCGTTTGCTGCGGATGCTGGAGACCACCGCGCACGAAAATAATATTCCCGTACAGCGAGAAGTCGCGCCAGGCGTCATCACCGAAACCGGCTATATTCAGGTTGAACTGGACGGTATTCCCTGTGCCAGTCTTTCTATTCCCTGCCGCTATACCCACTCGCCAGCCGAAGTCGCCAGCCTGCGCGACCTGGCTGATTGTATCCGTTTACTGACTGCGCTGGCCAATATGTCGCCAGAACAGTTTCCCATTGAGCCTGAAACAGGCGCTACACAAGAGGCACGACCATGATGAAAAAGATCCTTGTGGCATGTGGTACCGGCATGTCGACATCAACCATGATTGCACAAAAACTGCAGGACTTTCTTGCGGAGCAAGGCATTGCGGCAACCACGGCGCAATGTTGTCTGAATGAGATCCCGTTGAACTGTAACGGTATGGATCTCATCGTAACGTCCATGCGTACGCACAGTGACTATGGCATCCCGACGCTCAACGGCGCCGCCCTGCTGACAGGCATCAACGACGACGCATTAAAACAAGAAATCAAGGCGCTGTTAACACAATAAAGGGGGCATTATGTTTGATTACATCCTGTCTCTCGGCGGCACCGTCTTTGTGCCCATCATTATGATTATCATCGGTTTAATCTTTCGTATTCCCTGGCTGCAGGCGGTGAAAGCCGGGGTGACGGTCGGCATCGGTTTTGTCGGCATGGGGTTGGTGATCGTCATGGCGATCGACAGTCTCAGTCCGCCGATTAAAGTGATGATTGAGCGTTTTGGCCTGACGCTGCATGTGTTTGACGTCGGCGCCGGGCCCGCGTCCGGCGTCGGCTATGCGACGGCCATCGGCGCTATGATCATTCCCGTTATCTTTCTGCTCAACGTCGGTATGTTGGTGACTCGTCTGACCAAAACCATGAACGTTGATATTTATAACTACTGGCACTACGCCATTACCGGAACGGTCGTCCAGTTGATGACCGGCAGTCTGATTTATGGCGTACTGGGCGCGATTTGTCACGCCGCCTTGTCGTTGAAAATGGCCGACTGGACGGCGAAACGAGTACAGAACATTGTGGGTCTGGAAGGGATTTCTATTCCGCAAGGGTATGGCTCCAGTTCCGTGCCGTTGTTCGTATTGCTGGATGCGATATACGAAAAAATACCGTTTATGAAAGGACGCAATATTGACGCTCAGGAGATCCAAAAACGGTATGGGATGGTCGGCGACCCGGTGATTATTGGCGTTGTTCTCGGGCTGATCTTCGGGCTTGCCGCAGGCGAAGGCTTTAAAGGGTGCGCAACCTTAATGATTACCGTGGCGGCGATTATGGTGCTGTTTCCGCGCATGATTCGCCTTATCGTTGAGGGATTAATGCCCATTTCCGACGGTGCGCGTAAGTTCTTCCAGAAACACTTTAAAGGGCGCGAAGTCTTTATCGGTCTGGATACCGCAGTGACGTTAGGCCACCCGACCACCATCGCGGTTGGACTGCTGTTAATTCCCATCATGTTAATTCTGGCGAGCATACTGCCGGGCAATAAAGTCCTGCCGCTAGCTGATTTACCGGTCGCGCCATTTTTTATCTGCATGGCCACGGTAATTCATCGCGGCGATCTGATTCGTACTCTGCTCAGCGGCATCATTGTCATGATTACCGTTTTGCTGATCGCCACCCAGTTCGCACCGTACTTTACCGATATGGCGCTCAAAGGCGGCTTTAGTTTCGCCGCTGAAAACGCGCAAATTACCGCGCTGTCGGTGGGAAATATGTTTGGCTGGTCAATATCTGAATTGATGTCGCTGGGCATGATTGGCGTGGTTATTGTGGTCGGCATTGTCGCCAGCATCATACTTGTCTTACGTAAACGTGAACTACCGGAATAAGGAGCAACCCAGAATGAGTTGGCTAAAAGAGGTAATAGGAACAGAAAAAGCCGTTATCGCCATGTGCCATTTACGGGCGTTGCCGGGCGATCCCGGGTTCGATACCAGGAAAGGCATGAACTGGGTGATTGACCGCGCCCATGACGATTTAATGGCGCTACAAAATGGCGGCGTGGATGCAGTGATGTTCTCCAACGAATTTAGTCTGCCTTATTTAACGAAAGTCAGACCGGAAACGACCACCGCGATGGCAAGAATCATCGGTCAGTTAATGAGTGAAATCCGCGTACCGTTTGGGGTAAACGTGTTGTGGGACCCTGTGGCCTCGTTTGATTTAGCGATGGCGACCGACGCAAAATTTATCCGCGAAATTTTCACCGGCGCTTACGCCAGCGATTTTGGCGTCTGGGATACGAATGTCGGCGAAACCATTCGCCATCAGCATCGCATCGGCGCAGGCCACGTGAAAACGCTGTTTAACATCGTTCCGGAAGCGGCGGTGTATCTGGGAAACCGCGATGTCTGTTCAATTGCGAAATCGACCGTATTTAACAATAACCCCGATGCCCTGTGCGTCTCAGGCCTGACGGCGGGTGCCCGCACGGATAGCGCCATACTGAAGCGGGTAAAAGAGACCGTTCCCGACACGGTCGTGCTGGCGAATACCGGGGTGTGTCTGGAAAACGTTGAGGAGCAGCTCTGCATTGCCGACGGATGCGTAACGGCAACCACGTTTAAAAAAGACGGCGTCTTCGCCAACTTTGTCGACCAGGCGCGCGTGGCGAAGTTTATGGAGAAAGTACGCCATATCCGACAATAAAATGGGGATAAGCAAAACGCTTATCCCCTGCAGAGAGCGATAACTCTTCTGCCGATCTCCGTCGCCTTCGCCAAAAGACACGCCGGGGATCGGTTTCAGAGTAACCCGAACCGGCAAGGAGTCAACGATCGATGATTAATGATGTTAAGTGGGTTCAGGCGCAACGCCATGCCAGCGACTGGCGACACGCGCTGGATATCGCCGTTCGTCCGCTGATTACCTTCGGCGCGGCGGCCCCCTGCTACCTGGACGGTATTATTGAGAACACCCTTAAATGGGGGCCATATTATCTTATCGCGCCGGGGATTGCGCTGCCCCATGCCAGACCGGAGCAAGGCGCCAACCATAATCAAATCAGCGTCACTACGTTATCAACGCCGGTCGCTTTCGGCAATGCGGATTGCGATCCCATCTGGCTGTTGCTTTGCGCCAGCGCCACGGATGCCGAAGCACATATTCGCACCATTCAACGCATCAGCCAGTGGCTCGACTCGCCGGAAAGCGTCGCGATGCTGCAAGATGCGCCAAATGACGCCGCGCTTTTCGCGCAATTAACCGCATTGCGCTGATGGAGGTTTCGATGATCCTGCACCCTTCACTGGCCTCCGCCGATCCGCTGCGCTATGCCGAGGCGTTGACCGCTTTACACGATGCGCCTCTCGGCTCACTGCATCTGGATATCGAAGATACCAGTTTCATCAACAATATTACCTTCGGTATGAAAACCATTCAGGCAGTCGCACAACACACTCGCCATCCGCTCTCATTTCACCTGATGGTCTCATCACCGCAACGCTGGTTACCCTGGCTTGCAGCTATTCGCCCCGGCTGGATTTTCATTCATGCCGAAAGCGTGCAAAACCCCTCGGAGATTCTGGCGGATATTCGCGCTATCGGGGCGAAAGCAGGACTGGCGCTTAACCCGGCAACGCCGCTATTGCCTTATCGTTATCTGGCATTGCAACTGGATGCGCTGATGATCATGACCAGCGAACCCGACGGGCGCGGGCAGCAATTTATCGCCACGATGTGTGAAAAAGTGAGCCAAAGCAGAGAGCATTTCCCTGCTGCGGAATGCTGGGCGGACGGCGGTATTACACTTCGCGCCGCACGGCTGCTTGCCGCCGCAGGCGCACAGCATCTGGTGATTGGCCGGGCGTTATTCACGACGGCGAACTATGATGTGACGTTGTCACAATTCACCGCGCTATAAAGGAGTCATATGCTGATGAGCCAACAGCGCCCCGACCGTATCAAACAGATGTTGCATTACCTTTGGCAACACAGGCACCTCTCAACACAACAAGCTATTGAGCTTTTTGGCTATGCAGAGGCAACCGTGCGCCGGGATTTTCACTATATCGCCAGCCGTTATCCCGGAATGGTTCGCGGCCATGGTTGTATTGACTTCGACGACAGTACGGAAGATAAAGAATATGTTTTTGACGTTAAGCGAACGTTACAAAGCGAGGCGAAACGCGAAATCGCTGCCCTCGCCCGCACGTTCATCAAGGATGGAGACTGCTTTTTTCTCGACTCCGGCTCCACCTGTCTGGAACTGGCAAAATGTCTGGTTGACGCCAAAGTAAAAGTCATTTGCAATGACATCAAAATCGCTAATGAACTGGGTGGCTTCCCACACGTAGAGAGCTACATTATCGGCGGACTGATCCGCCCCGGCTACTTTTCGGTGGGCGAGAGTCTGGCGCTGGAGATGATTAACGCCTTTGCCGTTGAACGCGCCTTTATCTCCTGCGATGCGCTGTCGATTGAAACGGGCATCACCAACGCTACCATGTTTGAAGTGGGCGTTAAAACGCGCATTATTCAGCGCTCACGCGAGGTCATATTGATGGCCGATCACTCAAAGTTTGATACTGTAGAACCCCATGCGGTGGCGACGCTGTCCTGTATTACTACTATTCTTAGCGACAGTGCGCTCCCGTCTGCTATCGCCCGACGTTATCAGCAGGCGGGATGCCGTCTCATCATGTCAACCCCCTCATCAGGAGCGCGTTAATGGACATCAGGCACATGAACAAAACCCATCTGGAGCACTGGCGCGGATTGCGAAAACAGCTCTGGCCTGATCACCCGGACGACGCCCATCTGGCGGACGGCGAAGAAATTCTGCAAGCCGATCATCTGGCATCATTTATTGCGATGGCAGACGGGGTGGCGATTGGCTTTGCGGATGCCTCAATCCGCCACGATTATGTCAATGGTTGTGACAGTTCGCCCGTGGTTTTCCTTGAAGGTATTTTTGTTCTCCCCTCATTCCGTCAACGCGGCGTAGCGAAACAATTGATTGCAGCGGTGCAACGATGGGGGACGAATAAAGGGTGTCGGGAAATGGCCTCCGATACCTCGCCGGAAAATACAATTTCCCAGAAAGTTCACCAGGCGTTAGGATTTGAGGAAACAGAGCGCGTCATTTTCTACCGGAAGCGTTGTTGAGGGAAATCATACAGGAAAAGGTCGGGTATAGTACCCGACCTTTATATTACTGGGGCAGCTCTTTTTCAGTTAACAAGCGTGTCGTTTTCACTTGTTCAATATTCCTGGCGCCACCCAACATCATGTTAATTGTCAGCTCTTTGTTTAGCTGTTCAATCACTGATGCCACACCCTGAGCGCCGCCAAGATTAAGACCGTATAATACAGGCCGGCCAACCGCCACAATATCCGCCCCGCTGGCTAACGCTTTGAATACGTGCGAACCACGGCGTACTCCGCTGTCAAAAATAACAGGCACTTGCTTGTTGACAACTTTTGCAATCGCAGGAAGCATATCGAATGAGGACGGCCCGCTGTCTAATTGACGACCACCATGATTAGAAACCCATATTCCTGCGGCCCCGGCCTGGATAGCAATTTCAGCATCCTCCGGCGACTGAATGCCTTTTACGATAACCGGCAGACCGGAAATACGATGTACATAGGCAATATCCTCCGGCGTAAAGGCTTGTTTAGCCTGCGCGTAAATTTCACTTATCCCTGCCCCTTTGCCGGTTTTTGAACCATCGTCATTTTTTCTGGCGAACATTTCCAGGTTTGCAAAGCCCAACGGGAACTGGAAGTTATTTTTAATATCTTCTTCCCGATAGCCACCGACAGGCGAATCTACGGTCAGAATAATCGCTTTAGCGCCATGCTTTACCGCTTGTGCAAGAATAAATTCGTTAAATTGATTATTCTTACTCATATAAAGCTGGAAGAAGAACGGATTTTTCCCGGAAACGTTAGCCACCTCTTCGATGGTCTTGTTGCCATAAGTACTCAACGAGAAAATCGAACCGACCTGCGCCATGCCTTTCGCCGTCGCCAACTCTCCGGAGGCGTGGGCCAGGCCCTGCGCTGCCATCGGTGCCTGGATTATAGGCGTTTTAAGCGGAATACCCAGTAGCTGCGTTGATAAATCGATCTCTTTTAACTCAATGCCCTGTAATACGCGCGGCATAATATATTTTTTGTCAAAGCTTTCGGTGTTGCTGCGAAGGTTATTCTCATCTTCGGCTCCACCGCGAATATAACCAAATGCCCCTTTCTCCATTCTGGCCTGAACGCGCGCTTCCAGAGAGGCTACGTTCGTCATTTTTATTGCTTTTTCGTCCGTGCTGGCTTTGTACTCTTCAGCATAAGCCAGGCCTGACGTTGCCAACATCGCCAGCGAGGCCACTACCCGAATGAGGTGATTAGTTTTCATCATCATTCCCTTTATTGCTTAACCGCTTCTGCCTGGATTTTTATATCGACAACTTTCGTCATCCCCATATCGACCAGATAATCTACCCCCCACTGGGTGCGATCTATTTGCGTGACAAAATCACCACCGCAAACCTGCGCCTTGAATATCGGGCTCATATAACAGCCAAACTTGGTGGTGGTTAAGGTGACGGGCTTAGTTACTCCCTTCATTGTTAGCAAACCGTCAATAGAGACTGGTTTATTATCGTCAAAATGCCATTTTGTCGATTTAAATACTATTTCTGGATATTTTTCCGCATCCAGAATATCGCTACTGCGAATATGGTTATCAAACGCATCCACCCCGGTATTTAAGGCGCTCACGGGAATCGTCACACGCATCTCTGCGACTTGCTTTTCCGGCTGATATTTCAGTTCGCCGCTAATAGCATAAAACCCGCCATGATTGGTTGAGGTCTGGAAATGATCGATATTAAATACCGCATTGGTATGCGTATTATCAAATTTATATACATCTGCATGAGCAGCACTTAATAAACCCAGAGACAGGAGAGCACCAAGAAAACTCTTTTTCATTATATTCACTTTATATCTTAAATAAGGTGAAGCTATCTTAATGTCCCCTGTCCGCAGGATCGAGAGGGATAAACAGGAAGGACTGTTGCAAAAATAGAACGATGGAAAGGCCGTGTCACAAAAACAGCGGCTCACGGATGAGTTTATGCCAGGGCAATTTCCGGAACCTGTACCGCCTTTGTGGCGGTACAGAAGGCAAACAGACTAACGCATGATACGATCGTCGACATAACGGCGCTTATCCGGCGCAGGCGGGAAATACTGATACAGCCAGGTTTCGCTGATAGCCTCCCCCTGGCAGCGCAGGAACATACGCATATCCACCGGTGCCGTAGAATCCGAGGTCGGATACCAGTCAAACTGGATACGATAACCGTCGAAAGGCTCTACGTAGAGGATCTCAATCTGCTTCGCCTCGCCACTGGAGAGCGTAATTACCGGCTCAATGCCTTTTGGCGCGGCCGCTTTCAGATCGCCGCCGACAAAATCAATAGCAAAACGGCGCGCCCATTTATCCGGGTAATGTTCGCCCGGCGCCCAACCTTCGGGAAAGCCGCCCATCCCTGTACGGGTCGCCATGACCCGCGCAAGCGGCGATTGTACCGGCGGCTGCGCGCTCCAGTACAAACGATAATTGAACGCCAGCGCATCCCCGGCTTTGATCGCTTTTTCCGGCTGCCAGAAACAGACCACATTATCCAGAGTTTCACCAGTGGTTGGGATCTCCATCAGGCTAACCGCGCCTTTCCCCCACTTACTGCGCGGCTCCACCCACAGGCTCGGACGTTTGTTGTACCAGCCCATCACATCCTGATAATGCGAGAAATCGCGATCGAGTTGCAGCAGGCCGAACCCTTTCGGGTTATCGTCCATATATGCATTGAACTGCAATTTCTGCGGATTATTCAGCGGGCGGCAAATCCACTCGCCGTTACCCCGCCACATCGCCAGCCGATCGGAGTCGTGAATTTGCGGATGAATGGTGTCGCATACCCGGCGTTCATTATTCCCACAGCTAAACATACTGGTCATCGGCGCAATGCCAAGTTGCTTAATATCTTTACGGGCGTAGAGATGGTTTTCTACATCCATGATCACCTGCGATTTTTCGCAATGAATCACAAATTTATACGCGCCCGTCACGCTGGCGCTGTCCAGCAGAGCGTAAACGGTAAACGTAGTATCGCCCGGCTTCGCGGTGTCAAACCAGAATGCGGTGAAGTCAGGGAACTCTTCCTGACCGTCAGTATAGGTATCTATCGCCAGCCCGCGAGCCGACAGGCCATACTGATAAGTATCATCTACCGCCCGGAAATAACTGGCGCCCAGGAAGGAGACGACATCGCGCCGCGCCAGTTCCGGCGCTTTAAAGACACGGAAACCGGCGAAACCGAGATCGCTCTGCCCTTCCAGTTGCGTCGTATCGACGCCGGCATCGTTGTATTTAAACAGTTCCGGGCGAAAATGAATCTCGCGAGCAAGATGCGTCGTCGTATCAACGGAAAACATGCGTACGCGACGACGAAAGCCCATCCCTACGTGGAAAAACTGAATATCGAGCTGCCGGTTGGCAACACCGTTCCAGAGTGAATGCGCCGCGTCATACTGAATGCTGTTATAGGCCTGCGGCGTCAGATTGGCGAGCGTATCCGGCAAGGGGCCCGGCGCGCCGCCCCAGGGCTTTTTCGCTAACGCCTGGGCCATTGATTGCAGACCAGCAAAATCAAAACGGACAATTTTACCATCCGCAATATCGGATTCCGCGGCAAACGCCGCCTGAGAAAAGAGTGAAGCAATACCGCTGGAACCGCACACGGCGGCCATTGCCATTGAACCTTTAATAAATCGTCTACGATTCATACCTGAAAATGAGTCCTTCTGGTCTTGTGAATGGTCCCGCGCTGGTTTTTTCAGCAGCAAGAATGTGCCCGTTTCTGACCGCTCACTCTAGACAAAATTCATTAATAATCCAATTGTTGGTCGCCTGGAAACTGTGCAAAAGCGTAAATATTTTATGTCGATAAGAACCGACCTAATCGGATGTAAACCTCACGCAGCATTCTTCAGATTATGAAAAGTTTATTCCAGACTAACGTGATGTTTCATGACTCGTTTAAACAGCGCCAGACGCGCACGCATAAAGCGGTTTTCCACTTTAAAACCGGCAAGTTTGTTCAGCCCAATCCGCAACAGACGATCTCGCCCCCGAATGCTGGCGGGCCAGCGAACCGGGCCGTGCAGCACGTCGCGCGTGCGGCTGGCATGACGAGCGAAATTCACCCAGTAATCCGCCACCTGCGAGGCAAAGGCCAGGTCATTCTCATTCACATAATGGCATGTGGGCTCAGCCCGCGTTAACGTATCGAATACATACGGTATTTCATTGCCATGACAGGCACCATTCGCGTAGGTGTTATGCTCCGCTTCGGCGACATAATCAAACCAGTAACGCCAGCACGGTTCGCCGATCCGCTGCTGCGCTTGCATGACGACATAACCCAACGTGGTAAATACCATATCCCGACAGACCTGCCGCCCTAGTGCTTCGTCGCCTTTCACTCCAGGATAAAGCAGCCGGATTAACCCCAGGCCAACACGCCGCTCACGGCGCATTTTTTGAATTTGACCGGCAATATCGACGCCAAAAACTGCCAATACGCTGGCTTCATCGCTATTCGAGCCGATCATCACCGGTATGGGATGCTGTTTCGCCGCAAAGAAGGTTTCCAGCATCGGATGCGGCAGCACGACGTCGCCGGAAATCGGCGTCGGCGCAATTTTAAAAGGCGCGTCCAACGGCCAAAACGTCTCTGCCGGTAAAGCGCGTAGCTGTTCGGCAGTGGCATGGGCTAAGCCAAGATGTTCCGCCAGCGCAACGCCTTTTTTTAGCGCCACCTCGCGGGGCGTATCCGGCAGCGTATAACCACTCTGAATAATCGCTTTATGAAAAAGCCCCTTCGCCAACGGCGAAGCCATCAACGACAGCACGCTGCGGGCGCCGGCGGATTCGCCAAATAACGTCACATTCTGCGTATCGCCGCCAAATGCGGCAATATTGTCCTGCACCCAACGCAGCGCAGCGATTTGATCGAGTAAAGCGAAATTATGAATACACTCCGCCTCTTCGCCTTCCAGTGCCGGATGCGCGAAAAAGCCCAGATGGCCAAGCCGATAATTGACCGTCACCACGATCGCGCCGCGCTTCGCCAGCGCTTGACCGTCATAGGGCGGCAAACTCCCCGCGCCAATGGTGTAACCGCCGCCGTGTAGCCAGACCATGACCGGCAACGGTTCATGACGCACGGCGGGAGCCCAGACGTTCAGATAGAGACAGTCTTCGGAAAAATTTCCCGGATCGCCGCCGCCGAGTTCGCGACACCAGGTAATATCCTGCCAACTGGCGCAGGAGAAACAATCCGCCTGGCGCACATCCTGCCAGGCTGTAACAGGCTGCGGCGCACGCCAGCGTAGCTCCCCTGTTGGCGGCGCGGCATAAGGTATACCGCGCCAGATATGGATTTCTTCCTGTACGACGCCCACGATTTTACCGTGACGCGTCTCCACCAGTGGGATGGAGGGATTCAACATAACGCCTTCCTTTTACAGTATCCTCACAGCCTGTGAAGCTTACCGCTTTTAAAGCAGACCGCAACGGCGTTTACTGCGTTCTTCCGCTTCCTGATATAACGAAAATTCATCCCGTACTGCACATCCCAGCGCCTGTTCAAAGGCGTCGCGGCTGGCATTGCCGTGGCTTCTGGCCAGCGTTTCATTTCCCAAATTCGACTGAAAAATGCCGGCTGCGCTGACCGGAAGAAAATCTTCATAGGTAATCGGCTGCGCGATCACCCAACCGCGCTCAATAAGCGGCTGCGGATCGTCGCCAGGATGGATCGCCTGACGATGCGCCTCGCCGGAAGGCGTTAAGCGATAGCGGAACCAGGCAAGCCCCTGCTGGCGAAGCAGAAATTCGCTATCCGGAAAGGCGTTAAAGACCTCCCGCAAATGGAGTTGATGCGTGAAGTTATCCTTACCCGTTCCCGCCTTGTGCAACAGTTCGTCATATAATCGACGACCTTTTGGCGTCAGCGCGACGCCACGTTGCTCAATTTCGCCGAAGCGCGCCGTGTGCGTACCCTGCTTTTCATCAACGAAGAGCACCTGCTCTTCCAGTGCTTTGAAACTGGTTTGCCGCAACAGAATAGGCACTTCGCGGCGAGGCGGACCTTCGATAAGAGTTTTAGGCGTAATGCCGCACTCCGGCATCATGGCCTGTACCCGGTCGATATCCAGAGTACGCGGCGTCAGATGGTTAATGTGACATCCCGGGAAACAGACCACGTCGGCAATTAAACGATGCTCACGATGCAGGCTGAGGTACGTTTCTTCATCAACGGTAGCCTGACGATGCCAGCGAAAAGTCTCCAGCGTTTCACGGACGAACTCTTCGGCCTGAGCAGCGCTAAAACCGCCCTGCTCGTCGTACTCATCCAGCAATTGTCGGCAGCGCGATGTAAAAATATCCCGCTGCGATAAGATTTCCGCCGCCCGCTGGCGTAATGCCGCGTTTTCAATGAGCTCCAGGCGTAATAGCGAAGTGAACATGCGAAAGGGATTACGCGAGAGCGAAGCCTCGTCAATGGGACGAAATGCCGTGGAGTGCACAGGCACGCCCGCCTGAGAGAGATCGTAATAACTTACTGGGTACATCCCCATGATGGCGAATATCCGACGCAAGGTAGAAAGTTCTTCTGCGGTGCCAACACGAATGGCGCCATGTCGTTCCACGTTCAATCGCGCCAGTTCATCGGCATTAGCCAACTGCTCATGCAGTTTGGGATTATTTTCCAGCACCGCCAGATTCACGTCAGCCACAAGTTCCAGTAACGTACCGTACTGCGGAACTTCCTGCTGGTACATTGCCGACATTGCCTGCGAAAAGTGTTCCCGAATCTCATCTGCCGTGATGGTGTCCGCCATAATGTCATGCCTCCAGTGAATGTTACCTGGAGTGTAGAAAACCTCATCCATTCCGGGGAGAAGAATTTATAAAGTGTGATCCGGTCTGAATTCATTATGCAGAACGGATTGACATGAGCTGGCGTATCCCCGACCAGATCGCGGCTTAACACGCTTAACGGCAGTTGAATCATCAGTAAAATAAAACAGTTGTAACTTGAAATGGTAAAATGTTAATAATATTTTGCTATCAGGTTATCAAAAACAAACAACTTTACTTGTCACCCGCACGGCTCTGTTTTTAACATCGCTTATGGAAAAAAATGGTCTGTTTAGTCAGCGCATTCGGTTGCGCCACCTTCATACATTTGTCGCCGTTGCGCAACAGGGAACGCTGGGGCGCGCGGCTGAAACCCTTAACCTGAGCCAGCCAGCGCTTTCTAAAACGCTGAACGAACTGGAACAACTCACCGGAACCCGTCTGTTCGAACGCGGGCGACTGGGCGCGCAATTAACGGTTCCTGGCGAACAATTTTTGACTCATGCGGTAAAAGTATTAGATGCATTGAATACCGCCGGGCAGGCGCTGAATCGCAAAGAGGACGCCAGCGCCGATGTGGTGCGTGTTGGCGCGCTCCCCACCGCTGCGCTGGGTATACTCCCGGCGGCTATTGGGCGGTTCCATCAACAGCAAAAATCGACCTCGTTACAGGTCGCGACCATGAACAATACGATGTTGCTTGCAGGTCTGAAATCAGGCGAGATCGATCTGGGTATTGGCCGCATGTCAGACCCGGAATTAATGGGCGGTTTAAATTACGAACTGCTGTTTTTAGAATCGCTTAAATTAGTGGTACGCCCCGGTCATCCCCTGTTACAGGAGACGATCACGCTCAGTCGGGTTATGGAATGGCCGGTAGTCGTCTCGCCAAAAGGCACGGTACCGCGCCAGAATGCGGAAGCCCTGTTGCAAAGCCAAGGGTGTAAAATGCCTGCCGGATGTATCGAAACGTTATCCGCATCGTTATCACGACAACTTACCGTAGATTACGATTACGTCTGGTTCGTCCCCTCTGGCGCGGTTAAAGAAGATCTTCGCCAGGCAACGCTGGTCTCATTACCCGTGCCGACCCAGAGCGCAGGCGAACCGATAGGTATTCTTACGCGAGTTGATATCCCGCTCTCAACCGGGGCGCAAATGCTGATTGCGGCGATCCGTAAATCGATGCCGCTGTGATAGCGGCTGTCGGGCATTAAACGCGCCCGCGGCTAAAATAGCCCGCTGGCGCGACGCTCATTAAAGGAAGGATGATCGCATCGTCGCGCCAGTATCCTGTAAATGAAACGCATCAACGGCTTGCGTCAAGCGGGCGGCCTGTTCTTCAAGCGAAGCCGCCGCCGCGGACGCCTCTTCGACCAGCGACGCGTTTTGTTGCGTAACCTTGTCCATCTCAGAAATCGCCTGACTGACCTGAACAATACCGCGACTTTGCTCATCAGAGGCTGCCGCGATATCGAGCATAATATCGGTGACGCGTTTGACGGCATCCACAATCTCATTCATGGTGCTCCCCGCAGCGATAACCTCTTCAGATCCTTGTTCAATCAGGCTGACCGATGCGCCGATCAAGCCTTCAATCTCTTTTGCCGCCTGCGCGCTGCGACTGGCGAGGGTACGAACCTCACTGGCGACCACCGCAAAACCGCGTCCTTGTTCCCCGGCACGTGCCGCCTCGACCGCCGCGTTCAGCGCCAGTATGTTGGTCTGGAAAGCGATACTGTTAATGACGGCGGTAATTTCCGAGATTTTTTTCGAGCTGGTGGAAATATTCCCCATCGTTTGTACGACCCCGGAAACCATCTGGCCTCCGCGACTGGCTTTACCGGAAGCATCTTCCGCCAGTTTGCTGGCGTGATGCGCATTATCCGCATTCTGCTTAACGGTTGCCGTCAACTGTTCCATACTGGCCGCGGTTTGTTCAATGGCAGCAGCCTGCTGTTCAGTACGAGAAGATAAATCCGTATTACCGGCGGTAATTTCGCTGGTGCCTCGATAAATTTCCTCCGCCCCCTGACGCACCGCCCCTACCGTTTGTTGCAACGCATGCTGCATCTGCTGAAGATGATGACTCAGACGACCAATTTCACTGCGTCCTGTGGGCTCGTCAGCCATGGTCAGATCGCCCGCCGCAATGCGTTCGATACGTGACGCAGACTGCTGCAAGGGTTGTATCACCGTGCGACGCAGCACCATGAAGGTCATTAACGTCAATACCAGCGCCAACGTAAATGCGCCAATCATAAACATCATACCGAGCCGGGTACGTTGGTAAGCCTGTTCGCTAAGTAGTCTTGCCCGCTCGGTGCGCAGTTCAATCGCTTTCAACAGGACATGGTTATATGCGGCATCCAGTTGTTTTGCCTGCTCGTTTTCATGATTAATGATCGCTTCGAACATGCCATTTTTGGCAAATTTCAGCATCGGTTGCAGGCCGTTGATATAGGCGGTGTAGCGGGCGTTTAACTCGTTATCCAGCGCGTCATCGGCGGGTGTTTTCACCGCTCTGGACATATAAGCGTTAAAGCCGTCCTGAGACTGCTTGATCCGCGTTTCCGCAGCGGCAATATTGGCTTTCATTTCATCCATTTCAGCAATCCGGCTCGCCGCGCCAGCGTGGATCATATTGATACGTGCGGTACGTAAGTGGTTAGCGCTGTTGGATAATCCCATCCGTACCTGAATCTCGTCCGTGACATCACGCTGATCGCGATCGGCCTGTAACAGAAAATAGCCTGCCAGCCCGGCGCTCAAAGCAAAAAGAAGAAGGATGCCACCGAGAATGGAGGAAAACAGCGGAACCAGCCGAATATGATGCAGGAAGCCCAGTTTATGCGAGGCTTGCATCGAGAATGTGTTGCCCATGACCGTCGACTCTCTTGTAGGTTTTATGCGTAAAACACGCCCGTTAGATAGTCATCGGCACTTCATGACGTTTGCTTACCGCGAAAAGCATCGCCTTCGTCACATTTTCACAACATTCATTCCAGAAAATTCAGAAAAGCGCCAGCGGAAAATCCGCTGGCGGATGAATCAGTTATCGCTAAAGTGGATAACAGTACGGATGGATTTACCCTGATGCATCAGTTCAAAGGCATCGTTAATCTGCTCCAGCGGCAGGCGGTGAGTAATAAAAGGATCTAAACGGATTTTACCGTTCATCGCATCTTCGACCATCCCTGGCAGCTGCGTGCGCCCTTTCACGCCGCCAAAGGCGGAGCCACGCCAGACGCGACCGGTCACTAGCTGGAAGGGACGGGTTTTGATTTCCTGCCCTGCTCCCGCTACGCCAATAATAATGCTTTCGCCCCAGCCTTTATGACAACATTCCAGCGCCGCTCGCATCACGTTAACGTTGCCGATACATTCAAAACTGAAATCTACGCCGCCATCAGTAAGCTCAACAATAACGTCCTGGATCGGTTTGTCGTAATCATTCGGATTAATAAAGTCCGTGGCCCCCATTTCGCCCGCCAGCGTAAATTTTTCCGGATTCGTGTCGATAGCTAAAATACGCCCGGCTTTAGCCTGAACCGCGCCCTGAATAACCGCCAGCCCAATACCGCCTAGACCAAAAACGGCAACGGTGTCGCCCGCTTTCACTTTAGCGGTGTTATGGACGGCGCCAATACCCGTCGTCACGCCGCAGCCCAACAGACACACTTTATCCAGCGGCGCCTGCGGGTTCACTTTCGCCAGAGAAATTTCCGCGCAAACGGTATATTCGCTGAACGTGCTGGTTCCCATATAGTGATAAACGGGTTCGCCGTTATAAGAAAAGCGGGTAGTGCCATCCGGCATCAGCCCTTTTCCCTGAGTGGCGCGTACGGCCTGACAAAGGTTAGTTTTACCGGACTTACAGAACTTACACTCGCCGCATTCCGCCGTATACAGTGGAATAACATGGTCGCCGGGTTTCAGGCTGGTGACCCCCTCGCCGACCTCGACTACCACGCCGCCGCCTTCGTGACCCAGGACTGCCGGGAATACGCCTTCCGGATCATCGCCGGAAAGGGTAAAAGCATCGGTATGGCAAACGCCGGTATGGGTGATTTTGACCAGAACTTCGCCTTTTTTCGGCGGCGCAACGTCAATCTCGACAATTTTTAGCGGCTGACCGGGACCAAAAGCAACTGCTGCACGTGATTTCATATATCTCTTCCTGTTACGGTGAGGGAAATTGTTATTTTAGATAAGCGCGAAGAAGATGGCCGATTTCCGCCATCCGAACCGCGCGCTGATCTGGCGTAGTTTCCCCGCTGACCAGCTCATCTTTCAGATGGATCTCAACCATTTCACTCATCAGGCCATTAGAAGCGCCGCGCACGGCGGCAATTTGTTGCAGAATAGCCAGACAAGGTTCGCCAGACTCAAGCGCCCGCTCCAGCGCTTCAACCTGCCCGCGTATGCGACGAACGCGGGTAAGGATACGTTTTTTATCTTCAGGTGAATGCGGCATTCGACCTCCATATACTATAGGGGAGTATACTATCAGAATTTAATGTTTATGTAATTGTAAAATTACACACAATATAAAAATCAATCGCTTATAGCTTTCCGGCATAGACAATCAAGAATCAGTTCACATTCAGCATATTCAGCTCACGGGAACTTTTTCAGGCTACAGACAATAAACGCCAAAGCTTCTTTTATATGCTGCAATGTTTTGCCCGACTGGGCACAGAGGTAATGCCGGTGAATCCAGTCCCATTACCCAGAAGTAAATATTTGCTCAATAGTTTTTATTTACTCACCAGGTGGTAATGAATAAAGGTTATGATATGCAGATGTCAGTCTTGTAAGAACGTAACATCACAACTGCGATACACCGCCGACGGCTAGCGAAAATATCTCAACCCTGTGTCTTTCCAGACTTAGTTAATAGTGGACAAAAAATCAAATGAGCGTTATTTGAAAGATTTTTAATACCCAAAAGCGTCATCATTATTGTTAATTTGAAATCAATCTCAGGTAATAATCCATGCCTATTTCGATTTGTAAACATGGTGCTCCTTTTGTTGTTCAACATGAAAATCGGTACGGTTCCGGTGCAAGTCAGTCATCATCACTTTTCAAATCAATCCGCCATATTAGCAACTCTCATGAGGAAATAAAATTTATAAGTTGCTATAGTGCAAATGGAGCCTGTTTTTCCAATGCACAGATGCTAGCCAATGCCTCAGGGAGGCCTGTTATAGGTTACTATGGGAAAATAAATAAGTTAACAGCCAGTCTGGATAATAGCGGTCGTATATTCCGCCCACAGCATAAGCTTGCGGCCAGGATTTGTTATGTAAGTAATCGGCTTCTGAGCGGTCCAATTCAACTTGGGTTTGGCCTGAAACATCTGCTAAACTGCCACTCAGATGGTAATGTCAGATAAAGTGTCATGCCATGCCCTTCCCGGCATTGCTATTCCACAGCCTACAGATATAGGCGCTCAGTTCTTTCTCTAATCTCTGCCATGGGAAGCTCTGGCGTCATTTCACGCTCTTGCCAACCAGTATTTTATTAAAGTCTGACTTTTACCAGGGTAATTTCATAAGAGTGTCCATCTTCTGGTCTAAAAATAATAAATCTATTGTTATTTTTAGTAAAGGATTTCGACAAAATAAAACTATCATGATACCTGGCCAGGACGTAGTACCAGCCTCCATCATACAATATCATTTCGTATTCTTTCTTTAATTGTGGCTTATAGATCCCAACAAAAAAAGAAAATATAAAAAAATATATAATAAAACCAATCATAACTATAGTGAAACAATGTCTTCGCACCCAACTGAGTTGCGTAAAACAAATCACTGGCATCAATTTACTATAAAAACGCATCCCCACCGATAGGCATAAAGCCACCAGTAAAATGATAAAAAAAAGCTCCCACAAAAACGATTCTGTTAAGAGAGAAAACTCGATAACAATTGGAATAAAGAACAAAACCGCTGCCAAAAAAAGGCGTAAGAAGCTAAGGTCGTGAATACGTGCTTTTTGCTTTACTAAAAAAAATAATAGAATACCCACTCCCCACGCTATTATGAATATAGCCATCAGGCTAATCGCATGGAATAGACTTCGGGCAATGTTGTCAGGGCCGACGCCTACATACCACCACGGGAAACCATAGTACGCGGAGACGCCCCAGCCATAAAAATAGGCGCTCCCCCATCCCAGACCACCTAAATAGGCCAAAAGCATTGAAGAGTTTTTAATAATTGAATCATCACTCATTATAGTTAACTCACTTAAGAAATATTTAATATGAAAATAGAAATCAACACGTTATATAAAACACCACCCCCTTGGAAATAATAGCTTGATGATAAGCTTACCTAATTTTCCTGAGTATCAAGCCAGCTCATACCCACGCCAGCACACTAAAATCAGGAGTGGCTACTTTTTTTAGAGGTTTGCCTTAACCAGACGCACAGTCAATAATGATAGCAGTCAGATAATATGTACCCGGCATTAACCTCACGTTGTTGATGATATATTTACTTCGTTGAAAAATAATAAATATTGCATGTGTTTTTTTGGCGGCGACAAACTGTTAAAGAAGCGCAATTCTATATACACCATTTACCTGATTACTTTTCTTGCTAATATTTGTTAATTAATGTTTTGCTAAAGCGTGATTAATTAGTAAGGAGGACACTATGCCATTGAGTGTTGGACAGGGTTATTTCACATCATCTATCAGTGCTGAAAGATTTAATGTGATAAAAGAAAGCGCACGCCCTCCGGAATTAAGTTTATGGGAGAAAATCAAAGCATATTTCTTCACCACTTACCATGCCGAGGCGCTCGAATGTATCTTTAAACTTTACCACTATCAGGAACTGAATCTAACACCGGTACAGGTTCGCGGAGCCTACATCAAACTTCGAGCCTTAGCGTCTCAGGGATGTAAAGAACAGTTTATTATAGAATCACAGGAACACGCCGATAAGTTGATTATTAAAGATGATAATGGTGAAAATATTTTATCTATTGAGGTTGAATGTCATCCGGAAGCTTTTGGTCTTGCCAAAGAAATCAATAGATTACATCCCAAGCCAAAAAATATTTCTTTAGGTGATATTACCAGACTGGTATTTTTTGGCGACAGTTTATCTGACTCCATGGGGCGTATGTTTGAAAAAACACATCATATCTTACCCTCCTATGGTCAATACTTTGGCGGAAGGTTTACTAATGGATTTACCTGGACTGAGTTTTTATCATCTCCACACTTCTTAGGTAAAGAGATGCTTAATTTTGCTGAAGGGGGAAGTACATCGGCAAGGTATTCCTGCTTTAATTGCCTCGGTGACTTTGTATCAAATACGGACAGACAAGTCGCATCTTACACCCCTTCTCACCAGGACCTGGCGATATTTTTATTGGGGGCTAATGACTATATGACACTACACAAAGATAATGTAATGATGGTCGTTGAGCAACAAATTGATGATATTGAAAAAATAATTTCCGGTGGAGTTAATAATGTTTTAGTCATGGGGATTCCCGATTTGTCTTTGACGCCCTATGGCAAACATTCTGATGAAAAAAGAAAACTTAAGGATGAAAGCACCGCTCACAATGCCCTGCTAAAAACTAATGTTGAAGAATTAAAAGAAAAATACCCCCAGCACAAAATATGCTATTTCGAGACTGCCGATGCATTTAAGATGATAATGGAGGTGGCCAGTAATATTGGTTATGATACGGAAAACCCTTATACTCACCACGGCTATGTACATGTTCCCGGGGCTAAAGACCCTCAGCTGGATATATGTCCGCAATACGTCTTCAATGACTTTGTCCATCCAACCCAGGAAGTCCATCATTGTTTTGCCACAATGTTAGAAAGTTTTATAGCTCATCATTATTCCACTGAATAATGTTCCATCGGCTGCGGTACGCCTTGAGCAAAACACCGCTCAATATCATAGTGCCGGTGGCATGAAAATATGAGGTTGTCTTTGCTGCCGGTTGGTCAATAAGTGATCCATACTCTATGTTCAGTAGGACAAAAATGGATAGAGTCGATAGATCGCCACCGTAACTACAATACTCACTATCACACTGACGATAAAGTATGTTTTGAATGGCTGCTTTTGCGTTTTATGACGGAAGAGTTGTTGACCAACAATCGCACCAGGCCACCCACCGACAACCCCAAACACCAACAAAGTGGATTCCGGCACTCTGCGCCAGGTTTTACGTGCCGCCGTTTTGTCTATACCGTAGATCGCCAGCGTTAGCACGTTGGCGAGCAGGAACCACATCGCGACGGGATGCGATGTAAAAATGCTTCCGACCGCAGCGGAGATCAGGAGTAAATAACAAAAGCGGTTAAGATACATATTATTATGTCATAGCAATGATTAGGGACATCGGAGCCCATTATACGCGATACATGCGCCTATGTGATGTAGAATTTTCTTTTCATTCAGCCAACGAGTCATCGAGTCATCGAGTCATCGAGTCATCGAGGATTCATTTTTAATTACCATGGTAATCATAAGGTAATTAACGTGTTGTGAACACGATTAAAATGGGTAAAGCCACCAAAAATGTTACCACCTTAACCATTGCCAGGATAACTTAATGGAGAGCCCTCTTTATTGCTGTTTGTTATCCGGTTGGCAGTCTCAGTTTTGGATTTATTTATCGTATTTATATTTATTACATAAGATGTACGATGTTAATTTGAGAATTTTATCTCGACAACCGCATATATTAAGATATTTCTGAATTAAGATTATTGTCGATTAAAACAAGTTAACGTTTTGATAAACATAACAACATCGTCAGAACTCCTGATTTGTTGTCGTTTGTTCATAGGATAAATAATTTATATGCTTGCAAATATAGATAGCACGCAAATCAACTTAGCTCAGAAAATGTATTTGACAAGCAAAGATAAGTCTTTATATTGGCCCTGGATAGAGTGGCAAGATGATACTTAGAGACATTAAACACACCGTCACTGAAGCATTTATCTGCTTATCATGTAAATATGTATGCGTAAATGGAGCATAAACTATGTCCAGTATACTAATGTCTATGGTATCTTTACATTTTCACCTTTCATGGGGTCGCTGCACTCATATCCAGTTGATATCTCATGGTATATTCAATCCATTCCCTTTGATGATTCCTGTCAAACCTCCTGATTAAATTAGTTAACAGCGATGGAATACATAATGTTAAGTACTTTACGCCTGCAAATGTCAGGTTCACGCCCTAATGCTTAATTTATAATACGCATTACCTTACTACAGGAAATAGATAGCATGTTATCCAAAAAATTTGGCTTATCGATGATAGTGTTGGGAATAATGTCGTCTTCAGCGTTTGCTGATAGCATCGTTGAAGGGAGAACACTCAATGTCGCAGTATCACCGGCCTCTCCCCCTATGTTATTTAAAAGTGCTGATGGCAAATTGCAGGGGATAGATCTGGAGCTTTTTTCGTCTTACTGTCAGTCACGGCATTGTAAGCTAAACATCACCGAATATGCCTGGGATGGAATGCTTGGCGCAGTGGCGAGTGGTCAGGCAGATGTCGCATTTTCGGGAATTTCAATCACAGATAAACGTAAGAAAGTTATTGATTTTTCTGAACCTTATTACATCAACTCTTTTTATCTGGTCAGTATGGCCAATCATGAAATAACGCTCAATAACCTCAATGAATTAAATCAATATTCTATTGGATACCCTCGAGGAATGGCTTACTCCGACCTTATCAAAAACGATCTGGAGCCCAAAGGATACTACTCGTTAAGTAAAGTAAAATTGTATCCAACATATAATGAGACGATGGCTGATCTAAAAAATGGCAATCTTGATCTGGCTTTTATAGAAGAGCCGGTTTATTTTACCTTCAAAAATAAGAAAAAGATGCCGATAGAAAGTCGTTATGTTTTCAAGAATGTTGATCAACTTGGCATTGCCTTTAAGAAAGGCTCTCCCGTGCGCGATGATTTTAACTTATGGCTTAAAGAGCAAGGGCCACAAAAAATATCTGGCATCGTCGATAACTGGATGAAATAGTAAGCTATGTCATCAGGTAATATGCTGGCTATCTTTTATTTCCTATTGGAAGGGATTGGTAATACGCTGCTTGTAACCTTTACCTGTTTTCTCTCAGCGTTTTTTACCGGGCTTACAGTCGCCGTATTACGGCGACTATCCCCCCTTCCACTACAGAAGATACTCGACGTACTGGTCTTTATTCTTCGGGGAATTCCAATACTTATTGCTGTTTTTCTTGTTTATTTTGGATTGCCAGCGATTGGCATATATGTTTCACCTCTGGTGGCCATGAACCTCAGCGTCGGCTTAATCAGCGGAAGTTATCTTGCCGAGGTGTTCAGAGGGGCGCTTAAATTAGTTGAGCCATTCGAAATAACGGTAGCGAAAGTAGCAGGAATGCGTCAATTACAGGTTATAGTAAATATTGAACTGCCACAGATGTTGCGATTTTCTGTGCCCGGTATTATCAATGAGTTTTCTTCTGTATTAAAAGCGACGCCCTTTGCTTATACTGTCGGCATCGCTGAAATAACGAAGCAGGCAATGTCACTGACAGCCATCACGCTGAACGGGTTACAGATTTATACTCTTGCCGGGGTATTATATTTCATTATTTATAAATTTTTTACTCTTCTGGCCGGAGTGTTTGAGAAAAAATATCGCATCAGTTGAAGCATAAAAATAGAGGTGATACTCATGGCTTTACTGGAACTAAAAGAGATAAGTAAGGAATATTCAGGAAAAAAGGTTCTTGATACGGTTAGTCTGAAAATTCAATCGGGAGACATGAAAGTAGTCATGGGGCCATCGGGTTGTGGAAAAACGACGCTTTTACGCTGTCTGCTTCGATTAGAAGAGCCTGATTATGGTGATATTTATTTTCACGGGAGAAATATTTATGACAAGGAATTTACTATTCTTGAGTTCAGAAAAAAAGTTGGTTGTGTCTTCCAGAATTACGCTTTGTATCGCCATCTTAACGTTATGGATAACATTACCCTTGCCCTATGTAAAGTGTTTGGCATGCCGGGACAACTAGCCCGGGAGAAAGCCTTACATGAGCTACAAAAACTTGATATGGCCTCGCATAGCGCGAAATACCCTTCGCAATTATCGGGCGGCCAGCAACAGCGCGTCGCACTGGCCCGAACAATGGTCACCGACCCAGAACTCATTATTTTTGATGAGCCGACGTCTGCGCTTGATCCGCTCATGACTCGTGAAGTCGGAATGTTGATCAAGCAACTTCACGACAATGGCGTCACTATATTATGCGTCACTCATGATATTCGCCTCGCCAGATTACTAAGCGATAACGTAACGTTTCTTAATCATGGCAAGATTCGTGCAGAAGGCGCTTTTACCGATCTTGCCTTACGAGAAACGGATCCAGATATCCACTGTTTTTTTAGCGAGGCACAACGATGATCGCTGGCTGGTCTCTTTTCTTTAATGACCTGACTGAACAACTGCCACTTGTTGTGGACGGTATTAAAGAAACCTGTAAACTTGCGCTGATTGTTTCCATCACCGGTTTTTTGTGGGGAATTATTATTTTCTTTCTGAGCCTGAGCCATCGCCCCGTGGTAAAAGCCATAACTCGACTGTACATGGATTTCTTTATCGGTACGCCACTCATTCTTATTCTGTTTGTTATCTATTATGGTTTACCTCAATCTGGCATTCACCTGTCCTCTTTTACCGTGGCGGTTACAGGTTTTACCTTGAATGTCGGCGCATATAATGCCGCGTACATGACAACGGCCTATAACGCATTGAATAAGTATGAAACGGAGGCCGCAGTCGTTCAGGGGTTGAACAAACGGCAGGTCTTTTTGTGGATTATACTGCCTCAGGTGTTGCTGTCTTCCATTCCAGCCTTAACGAATCAGGTGATTAATAACCTTAAAGACAGTACCATCGTTTTTCTTATCCAATATACAGAGTTTTTCGCGCGAATTCAGGAGGTTGCTGCAACCAGCTTTAAATTCTTCCATGCTTACCTTTTTGCCGCCATAGTGTATCTTATTGGCGTTACCTTTATTGTCGGTTTGACCCGGTTTTTAGAGCATAGACTGCTTCGCCATTACGGTCAGGATTACTGAGTTGTACTGCACTATTCTGATTAATTCACCGCTGACATTATCAAAGTTATTTTTATTTAGTGTTGGTTAAGATTTTAACCTTCATTATTGCGTCAGGTGTCCATTCTGGTCTAAGTCTTACTCCATTGAGGATATTATGGCGCTACCACAACTATCAATATGGCAGCCCGGCGATGGGTTAAGAAAAATAAAGTATAAATATCATGTTTGTCTCATTGTCATATTCTCCGTCCTTATACGGTTGCTGTTTTTAACTGACCGCTACCTTTGGTGTGACGAAGCGTCCAGCGTGCTGATTAGTCGACATAGCGTAGATAATCTGCTATTCCATGCCGCTTTTGACGTGCATCCCCCGCTTTATTATCTGTTACTGCATGACTGGATCATATTATGGGGTGATAGCATTGCAGCGGTACGCTCTCTCAGTCTACTCTTTGGGATCCTGACAGTTGTGCTGGTTATCGCGCTTACGCGATGGCTGGCAAATGAGCGTACAGCCTTATTGGCTGGATGGTTTGCCGCCCTGATGCCGATGGCAGTTCATTACAGTCAAGAAACGCGCATGTACGCGTTAATGGGAATGCTAACGCTCGCTGCCGCGTTAGCATTGATGATGTGGATAAAAACACCCACCCATAATCGCTATCTTGTCGCGTATGCTTTGCTTATGACGTTCAGTTTTTACACCCATTATTTCACCCTATTTGCACTTATTGCCCACTGGATCGCAGTAACAATATTATCCTGCCAAAGCCATAAAACGGCCTGCTACCTTAAACTTCCTGGCTGGTGGTTTGCTAACCTGGCGATTGCTGTCGCTTATCTCCCCTGGTTGCCCGTATTGTTTAATTTACTGACTCATCTGGCGCAGTTGAGAGCCGGTAATGATATCGGTTGGATTCCCCCCGTAACATGGCGTGATCTGCCTGCAATGTACTGGCATTTCTTTACCGGAAACAACGGACAGGGTTTTCCGTCGATCATTCTGTGGCTGGCTGTGGGAAGTTTTATCGGTACTGTGGGGCGAATATCTTTATGCAACGGAGAATATGAAAGATATCAGCTGATATTATTTTGTAATCTGGTCATCCCTGTAATGCTGGTCTTCATCATTTCCTGGTGGATGCCGTTATTTATCGATCGTTATTTCTTCTTCTCATCGCTGAGCATTCCTCCCCTGCTCGCGGTATTACTTACCCGCGCAAAAAAAGCGGTTTGTGGCTTCGGTTTTATCTTATTCACCTTATTATTCGGCTATGGTTCATATCATAATAATCCTGAGCACATAGACGAGTTTAAACCATTGGTAAACTATATTAATACCCGTCACCAGCCTAATGATGCCGTGGTAGTCAGTAAAATGTTCGATTATTTAAGTTATGTGTATTATAATAAGCGAGATTATCGTGCGTTTCTTTATACACCACCTAACGCACACGGAACATCAGGCAGACCGAATGCCTATGGCTTTGGTTCACTGTTTTATGCGCAAGCCGACCAGACATATATTGATACTCTGACAACGCTTTCAAAAAGTCACCATCGTGTCTGGTTGATAAGCGGCGGTAACTTTAGTCAGGATTACCCCTTGCCGTCAGAATGGCAAAATATCGCAAACTTCAGAAGTGGTAGATTTCAGGTACAATTATTTGTAATACCGACTCAACAGGCGCATCAAATGCAATGATTACCGTTTTTTATCCAGTGCAGTGATAAACAGTACTGCCACTGCCAGACCGCCTAAAAGTAGGGTCCAGCCAAACGCTTCAAAAACCTCAATCATATCGCCTCCGGGTAGGTGATATTAAATCAAGATGGCTATCTCATCGTAACATTTAAAATATCAACTAAAGTGCAATAATCGCTTTATGTGTATGAATAAATATTGTTCCTCATGTATTTAATTGCATTGCTATTATCATAGGACTTAATATGTGTATATTAACGATTATTAATTATCAGCTTATAATAATATGAATGTCCAATTCATTTATCAGCTATTATTATCCTCTACCTTCTTTAAGATAGCCGCTTAATTCATAATATCGCCTTTATTCGTCGCATTAAATTACTCACTCACCTGATTAATGCTTGCCTAACGATTGCTTCGTTGTTTTAATTCCAGCGCGAAATTATTTAGTGAGAGAACAATGAAGCATACACAACAATCAGGCGCAAAAGTCTATAACCCATTCACGCTTAGCTTATATGACTGGTGGGTACTCAATATCTCAAACAAATATGCCTGGAAGTGTCCTACTGATACGCGACTACTTCCTTTCTTCCTGCATCACATGGGCGAGACTCACCTGGATATTGGCGTAGGTACAGGTTATTACCTGAAACATGCACCTGCGACTCATGCCATTTCGCTGATGGATTTAAATCCGGATAGCCTGAAAATAGCCGCCAGCCGAGTAGGTAATACGAAAATCCGCGCCACACTACAACACGATGTTTTCGACACGTTCCCGGCGGACTGGCACGGGCGCTTCGATTCCGTTTCGATGTACTATCTTCTGCACTGCTTACCTGGTGAGATGACAACAAAAGCGAAGGCAATTAAAAATGCCGGTATGGCGCTTAAACCCGGCGGCACACTTTTTGGTGCCACGATTCTGGGCAAAGAGGTTCCTCACAATGCTTTTGGCAAGAAATTGATGGCTGTTTATAACAAGAAAGGAATATTCAGTAATACCAATGATTCAGCCGATACGTTACGCAGCGTGTTGGACGAACATTTTGCTAAGGTGACTTTGGAGCAACATGGCGCCGTTGCGCTATTTTTCGCCACTACGCCACGTTCATCGTAAGTGTAGGCACTCCCGAGCGGTCGGGCAGCGCGATCATGTGGGTTTAACCCGTTGATTAAACATTGGATTACGGAATAGCAATTGCTTATTTTATTTGTCATACAAATAAGTATAATACCCGCTTCCGATGTAGACCCGTCCTCCTTCGCCTGCGTCACGGGTCCTGGTTAGACGCAGGCGTTTTCTGTATGGAATACGCCATCCCCACTGATAGATGCCTTGTTTGCCTAAAGCGGTTAACCCCGCCTGCGCCAAACGTCATACAGGACGGTTAGTCACGCTTACGCGGCATCATCCGTAACAGCGTATTGTCTTTCCAGAAATAGTGATGCATCAAAGCAGCGATGGCATGAAGTCCAATAACAAAATAGCCCAGATTCGCCAGCGTGACGTGCCAGGATTTCAGCATATCTACGCGTTCAAAGTTAGCCTCGGCGGCATGGGGCATAGTAATGCCAAATGCGACCCAGGGATTGCCGCGGTTATACATCATGACCAGACCAATAACAGGCAGCACGATAAATAACAGGTAAATCACCAGATGTCCTAAATGCGCCATTCCGGTCATCATCGGTTTTGGACGAGGAACAATGGGCGGCGTGGGATATTTCAGCCGAATAAACAAGCGTGCCACCATTAAAAGCAAAATAGTGATACCACATGAAACGTGCGTCATATTAAACCAGGGCCGATAACTACGCGGCGCAAAACCGCGTAGCTCCATCGCGGCGTAAGCCACAATAACCAGAAAAAAGACTAACCAGTGAATACCAATTTGCAGGCCGGAATACTTATTGCCCATAGCGCGTCCTGAATGAAAACCGTAAAGCGACAACATAACCAGCTTTTATAAATAATTCATCAAATTTATGAGATGGTGGTCGCACTTGCCCGTTCACCCTCGCAAACGGGCGATTTTTAGCGTAAAGCTCTCTGTTCTAACGCACTGCGCAGCGTAGTATCTGCCTGCAATACCTGCCATGCGTTTTCAATATCACGTGGGATATCAACGTGAATGATAAAATCTTTACCACGCGGTCCATACCCTGTTTCATCGTCACGCAAACGTGGCAGTTCGCCGGCAATCAGAGACAGATAACGCTCCACCGTCCAGATGCCCTCTTCAACATTGGCAAAACGTGTACCGTCATTAAGGTGGCGCAGTACCGGAACAAAGCCAGGAAAACTCAGCCAGCGTGGCGCATCGGTGTCGTCGTTTGTCACGCGCCGAAACGCCGCGATAGTGCGCCGCTGCATGGTGGGGTCTTGCACAACAATAGCCGTGTTAATGTTTTCTTTCGCCTGACGGATCAGTGCGCAGGAGAAACGGGCATTTTCGCCGCAATTAGTTGACCGATCTTCCAGCCAAATTTTCTCAGCCGGAATATGCCAGAACTGGTTCGCGATATCCGCGAGGATCGCGGCTTCAGCGCGTCCGGTTGTGCGAATAGTGTGGTAGCGCGGATGCCGGGCAATCACGGCGTACAAAAACGGCGTTGAATGACCTATACCGCCGCTAATCAGTAAAGGAACGCCTTGCGCTTTGGCGATGCGACAGGCCGCGTCGATAGTGGGGATCACCGCATTGCCCGCCAGGACGACGCAATCCGACGAATAAGGTTGTTCGCCGGAAAAATCATTTTGCGCCAGCCACTGTCCGACGGTATTCACCGCCAGCAATGTTTCCGCAGAGAGCGCCGGAAATGGCGTTGTATTCATAATTCCTCCTTTTTGTTCCGAACTTGTACCGGATCTCTTTGAAAGACGTCGTCGCCTGGCTTTTTAGGCCGTAATCTGATCCATGGCCTGTAAAATACGCTTATCGGAAATAGGATAAGGCGTACCGAGCTGTTGGGCGAAATAACTGACACGCAGTTCTTCAATCATCCAACGGATCTCTTTAACATCATCATCTTCGCGACGCGCTGGAGGCAATTTATTTATCCATTGTTGCCACGCCTGCTGGACGCTTTCGACTTTCAGCATTTGCGCCCGATCGCGGTGCGGATCGACAGCCAGTTTCTCCAGCCGCTTTTCAATTGCCTGCAGATAACGCAGCGTATCGCCGAGACGTTTAAAGCCGTTGCCAGTCACAAAACCACGGTATACCAGACCGCTCATCTGCGCCTTGATATCGGAAAGCCCCAACGCCATGCTCATATCCACCCGCCCTTTCAGACGCTTATTGATATTGAATACGGTCGTCAGGATGCGCTCAACCTGCTTCGCGATATCCACCACAGTATCATTCAGCTCGGCGCGAACCTTTTCGTGCAGCGCGGTGAAACCTGCTTCGCTCCACACCGGTCCGCCGTTGGCATCTATCAGCTTATCTACCCCGCAGGCGATACAGTCATCAATCAACTCCAGTACTTTGCCGTACGGGTTAAAGTACAGCCCCAGCTTGGCTTTATTCGGCAATTTCTCATGCAGATACTTAATCGGTGAAGGAATATTGAGCAACAGCAGACGGCGTAAACCGCACCACATCGCCTGTTGTTGTTCCAGCGGATTATCAAACAATTTGATAGCGACGCTGTCACGCTCATCCACTAACGCCGGCCACGCCTTCACTTTATAATTACCGCGTTTCTGTTCGTAGCTTTCCGGCAGCTCGCCGAAACTCCAGATATGCAGCCCGCTCTGCTCGATGCCGTCATCCGCCACCGCCGAGAGCGTCTCCTGCACTTTGCCTTTCAGCGCATTTTTAAGCTCGGCGAGCGAACGCCCTTCCTGCAGTTTCTTGTTTTTGTCATTCACCACGCGAAACGTGATTTTCAGATGCTCGGGCACCTGATCCCAATGCCAGTTTTCCCGGTCGACCGTGACGCCGGTCATCCGGCGCAGTTCACGCTCCAGAGCGTCCAGCAGCGGCAGCTCCAGCGGCGTTACGCGACCTAAAAACGCTTCAGCATAGTTTGGAGCCGGAACAAAGTTGCGACGTACCGGTTTTGGCAACGATTTAATCAGCGCAATCACTAATTCACGGCGCAACCCTGGGATCTGCCATTCAAAACCGCTCTCATCAACCTGGTTAAGTAGCGGCAACGGAATATGGACGGTCACGCCGTCAGCATCCGCGCCCGGTTCAAATTGATAGCTCAAACGCAGCTTGAGATTGCCCTGGTGCCAGAAATTCGGGTAATCCAGTTTGCTGATTTTTTCCGCGCCTTCTTTAATCAGCATACTTTTTTCAAAGTTGAGCAGATCCGGCGTCTCGCGGCTGATTTTTTTCCACCAACTATCAAAGTGGCGGGCGGAAATAACGTCATGGCTAATACGCTGGTCATAAAACTCAAACAGGGTATCGTCATCCACCAGGATATCGCGGCGGCGAGATTTGTGCTCAAGTTCCTCGACTTCCGCACGCAATTTTAGATTCTCACGGAAGAAGGCATGACGGGTTTGCCAGTCCCCCTCCACCAGCGCATGGCGGATGAACAACTCGCGACACAACGCCGGGTCAATCTGGCTGTAATTCACCTTGCGCGCGGCGACAATCGGCAGACCGTAGACAGTAACCTTTTCCGTCGCCATCACCGCGCCTTGCGCCCGCTCCCAGTGCGGTTCGCTATATGAACGTTTAATCAGGTGCTGGGCTACCGGTTCCACCCATTCTGGCTCAATGCGGGCAGCGATGCGCCCCCACAAACGGCTGGTCTCCACCAGTTCTGCGACCATTGTCCATTTCGGCGGTTTTTTGAATAAACCGGATCCGGGGAAAATAGAGAATCGGGCGTTACGCGCGCCGGTGTACTCTTGTTTATCGGCATCTTTCATCCCGATATGCGACAACAGCCCCGTTAACAACGCAACGTGAATTTCCCGGTACTCTGCGGGTTCGCTGTTTACCGGAATCCCCAGTTCTTTTACCACCTGACGCAGTTGGGTATAGATATCCTGCCACTCACGCACGCGTAAATAGTTCAGATAGTCGGTGCGACACAGACGGCGGAATTGATTCGACGACAGGGCCTTTTGTTGCTCGCCGAGGTAATTCCACAGGTTAACAAACGCCAGAAAATCGGACTCCTTATCATGGAAGCGCCGGTGTTTCTCATCGGAAGCCTGCTGCTTGTCCACTGGGCGCTCGCGCGGATCCTGAATAGAGAGTGCGGAAGTAATGATCATCGCTTCGCGCACACAGCCATGCTTTTGCGCTTCCAGAACCATACGCGCCAGGCGCGGGTCGACCGGCAGCTGGGATAATTGTCGGCCCAGCGGCGTCAGCTTATATGCCGTTTGCTGTTCGTCGGCGGTAATCGCCCCCAGCTCTTCCAACAAACGCACGCCATCCTGAATATTGCGCTTATCCGGCGCTTCGACAAACGGGAAGGCAGCGATGTCACCCAGCCCCAGGGCGGTCATCTGCAAAATAACCGACGCCAGGTTGGTACGTAGAATTTCCGGGTCGGTAAATTCCGGACGTGACAAAAAGTCATCTTCCGAATACAGACGAATGCAGATCCCTTCCGATACGCGTCCGCAACGCCCTTTACGCTGGTTGGCGGAAGCCTGTGAGATCGGTTCAATCGGCAGGCGCTGCACTTTAGTGCGGTAGCTGTAGCGGCTGATGCGCGCAGTGCCAGGATCGATCACATACTTGATACCCGGCACCGTCAGCGAGGTTTCCGCCACGTTAGTCGCCAGCACGATACGGCGTCCGCTGTGCGACTGGAAAACGCGGTTCTGTTCGCTGTTCGACAAGCGTGCATACAGCGGCAACACTTCGGTATGCCGTAAGTTCAGCTTGTTCAGGGCGTCGGCGGTATCGCGGATTTCCCGCTCTCCGCTCATAAAAATCAGAATATCGCCGGGACTTTCACGCCCCAGTTCATCAACAGCGTCGAAAATTGCCTGTAGCTGATCGCGTTCAGTGTCGTCAGCCTCTTCCACGATAGGGCGATAACGAACTTCTACGGGATACGTTCGGCCAGAGACTTCGATAATCGGCGCGTTATTAAAGTGGCGCGAGAAACGTTCCGGGTCGATGGTCGCAGAGGTAATAATCACTTTCAGATCGGGGCGACGCGGCAGAAGCTCTTTCAGATAGCCGAGCAAGAAGTCAATATTCAGGCTGCGTTCATGCGCTTCATCAATAATGATGGTGTCATACTGCATCAATAGCCTGTCCTGCTGGATTTCCGCCAGCAGGATACCGTCCGTCATCAGTTTGACCATGGTGTTGCTACTGACATGATCGCTGAAACGAACTTTATAGCCGATGCAGCCGCCTGGCTCCGTTTGCAACTCTTCGGCAATGCGGTTAGCGACGGTGCGCGCCGCCAGGCGACGCGGCTGAGTATGTCCAATAAGTCCTTTAATTCCGCGTCCCAGCTCCATACAAATTTTCGGCAACTGGGTGGTTTTACCGGAACCGGTTTCCCCTGCCACGATCACCACCTGATGATCGCGGATCGCTTCCAGAATGTCCTGTTTTTTCTGGCTAACAGGTAAATTTTGCGGATAAGTGATTGAGGGGCGCGCCGCTTCGCGTAGAGCGACCTGCGCCGCAGCCTGTTCAATTTCTTTCGCCATCGTCTGGAAAATAGCCTGTTGCGCATCAGGATTTTTTACTTTCTTTACGCCATGCAGGCGGCGAGCAAAGCGCTGTTTGTCGCGCAGCATCAGTGCATCCAGCCGCTGCTGTAACACCTGAAGCGTCAACGTAGATTGTTCAGTCATAAAGCTCTTGGGCAGCATTCTGCCTGTTTAAAATCGTTTTAAATGATAGGTATAGAGTACCACATTGGGGCTTTTTTTGTGTTGTTCAATAATTTCGAACAAAGGGTTCGATATATTGCGCTATCCCTGCGACATATTTGTGAATAAAGTGTCAACAAGCAACGGGGCACGCCCCTTCAAACACATAAAAGGAAACACCCATGAGCAAGGTATTAGTTCTTAAATCCAGTATTCTGGCAGGGTACTCTCAGTCTGGTCAGTTGACTGACTATTTTATTGAACAATGGCGCGAAAAACACGTCGCAGATGAAATTACTGTCCGCGATCTGGCGGCCAACCCTGTTCCGGTGCTGGATGGCGAGCTGGTGGGCGCGATGCGTCCGGGCGATGCGCCTTTAACGCCACGTCAGCAGGAGGCTCTGGCGCTGTCTGATGAACTCATTGCTGAACTGAAAGCCCACGACGTCATCGTTATTGCGGCACCGATGTACAATTTCAATATCCCGACGCAGCTGAAAAACTACTTTGATCTGATTGCCCGCGCCGGTATCACTTTCCGCTATACCGAAAAAGGCCCGGAAGGTCTGGTAACCGGTAAACGCGCGGTGGTTCTCTCCAGTCGCGGCGGTATCCATAAAGACACCCCGACGGATTTGATTGCGCCTTACCTGAAAGTGTTCCTTGGTTTTATCGGTATTACCGACGTGAATTTTGTCTTTGCCGAAGGCATCGCCTACGGGCCGGAAGTGGCGGCTAAAGCTCAGGCCGATGCAAAAGCTGCGATTGACAGCGTAGTGGCCGCTTAAATATTTTTGCCTCCCGTTTCGACGGGAGGTGACTTCTTCGGTTCGTAGCGCAAATATCCTACCACGCCGCTACTGCCGCCATCGCTGGGATGCGTTACCCCATCATTGACTTCAACGCAGGCGAAATCAAAAGGCGACACATTTTCGATGCACGCCACATTGACCCCATATTGATCGGGATTGGATCGGCGCTGATGAAAAGTATATATCCCGCATACCGAACAGAAAAAATGCACCGCCTTGCCCGTATTGAAGCGATATTCGGTAAGCTTATCCTGCCCTTTTAGCACTTTAATACCCGATAGCGGCGCAGACACTGCCACCGCTCCGCGCATCCGGCAAAACGAACAGTTGCAGCGCCTGGCGGTATGAAAGCCATCGCTAAGTTGAACGGTAAACACGACGCTGCCACAATGGCAGGCAGCAGATAATTTTTCAGACGTCATACCTGGTTACTCTCGCGAATAGTGATACCAGTCAACAGTATAGAAATGGCGTTTCCGGTTCGCCTAATATAAATACGACCTTCATATTCAGAAATTACCAATATAAAAATGCATTTTGCGGTAAAAAAATTGTCGGAAAGCGGTTATTTACGCATCCATTTGCCATTAATTCCCTGGACATATTCTCCCGGCCTGGCACGCTCAACCAGTTTTTGCCCTGCCATCTTCGCCACCTCGTCCACGGGAAGATGATTGCTATCCGCTAACTGCTGATAACTGGCGCGGCGGGCATGATTGATATCAAGCACCAGCTTCTGGGTTTCGGCATCATTCTTTAAGGCCACCAGATAGCCATTCAGCGTTTCCCCGACCCGGCCCTGCGTGCGCGCTTCGTCCAGGGTTAAGGCCCACACAGAAGGTGTGAGCAAGCTCAGCGTCAGCACCCATAGTATTAAATACTTTTTCATTATGGCCTCAGAATAGATCGCTGCGTGATTTCAGGAGTTCTTCAACGTCTTTATCGACTTTGATATGTATTTCATGCTCGATCTTTACATTCATGTTGATGGTAATCGGCTGTTCCGGCGCGGCGACTTCAATACGTGGCGTGCACCCCACCACGATAAATGACGCAAGCGCTGACAGCATGGCAATACTCATTTTCATTATTTATCCTCACAGTCCTTGTCTTTCCGGCAAGGAGGTTGCGGCAACGCTGTATTTTGTTCAAGCCATGCCTGTAAATTGTCGCCAAAACGCAAACTGCGCCACAGCGTAAACACATTTTCTTCATGGGTATAGTTCAAGTTAACGATCGCGTTTTTACCATCTACCCGGCTTTTGCCGGTAATAGCCGCCTGCATCGTTAGTACGCCCAGGTTATCAACGTTAATTTTCGTCCACGAATGCGTAATCTCCATATAACGTAGCCAGTTAATCGCCGAGCCTGCCGTGACATTATCCTTCACCACCGCATCCGCAGTATCTTTATCGATGCGCAACGTCATTGGCCCGGGATTCGTAAGCCAGCCATCTTTGATTATCCATTTTTCATTGTTCAGCCACAGCGGCAGCGCGCCGCTAACCGGACCAGACATGGCGAATTGCTTTGGATTTATGGCGCTAATCAATTCGCTGGATGAAATATTTTGCACCCGCAAAAGCGCCGGGTCGTGCTGCGGCATTCGCAACTGTTTCATAATGATTTGACCGCCCAGCACGTCTACGCTGACATCGCTTAGCAGTAATGGATTCGACTCGCTCCAGGGATAACCGCCCTGTAAATCAGCAGTGATATTTTTCGCCGTGACCTGGTTGACTATCCCGGCAATACGCAGCGAGACGGGCCCGCGCGTCCCCAATTGCCACGCGCCGTTGTGGAAGCGAAATGGCAGAATGAAATCGACGCCGTTGATTTTGTTATCCGGCATCCAGGCGCTACCGCCTTTTAACACGCCGTGTCCACCTGCTTCAAACCCCTGCCCCTGTGCGGCGGAAAAAGCCACCTGCGCATACAGTGAGCCTTCGCGCAGCGTCATTTTCCAGTCTGGTGGAAGCAACGGCTGGAAAACGATAAGCGACTGCTTCGGCCACCAGGCCTGTCCGCGAAGGCGTTCGCCATCCCAGCGCCCATTCAGCCGTACCGGCCCTATCGCCCCCGCCCGAAGGTCGCCTTTAAACTGGAACAGGGTTGGCTCGCGCCCTTCAACGCTAAAATTAATGGTAGAAGGCGGCAGCACGCTCCCGCTGGTAAATACGGTTTTTCCCGCCTCCAGAGACAGCGCGCCCTGTAGCGACGGCGTTGTGGCGTCGCGAACCCAGACAATAGGTTTATTCAGCGCCAGTCTTGGCGATGTGACGGTCATTGCGCCATAGTGCAACTGATCAAAGCCGGTGGACAAACTGGTCAACCTGATGGTGTTATCATGCCATTCGCCCTGTCCGGCAATATCCCAGCGGGCGCGCATTGGTGTAAAGCTTCCTTGCCCCCAATAGCGCCAACGCCAGCGACCAGCATCAGGGAGAAAATCATTCGCCAGGCCATCAAGATGAAGAACGAAATCGCCCATCTCATTTTCGTGCGCCCGTAAAATAGCCTGTAATCGACCATCAACGCCGCGCGGCGTCACCTTAACGCCCGCCAGCGGCCAACGAATTTCATCAATATCTAACGCATCAATCACCCGTCCGCGCGAGCGTAGCAATGCGCCAGGTGCAAAGGTGAGCTGCGGATCGGCCAGACTGCCGCGGAACATAGCGGGCAATACGGCATAAAAGATTAAATCCTTCTGTTTAGCCTCGCCGGTAAGCTGTAGAGGCATCTCACTGCTATCCATGCTGAGTTTTCCCGGGCCGATAGTCAGTACAGCGTTCGCTTTACCGGCATCGCCCTGGGTCAGAATATTCAGGCGTCCGCTGACTCGCGCATTATCCGGCCCGGCTTGCCAGTTATCGATATTAAAAGCCAGACGTCCGCTCAAGGGGAATCCCTGATATGGCCAGTTCCAGCGGCCATCGCTGATGGTAAGCCGCTGACGCGTTACCGCCCAGGGGAGATCGAGAATCGGGTCAGGATTACCTCGCGCCATCACGATGAGCTGTCCGGCGTTATCACGCCACTCCAGTTCCGCATCCACCAGCGACGGTTCCTGCGGCAGACGCAAGGTCGCTGCCGCATGACCGCTGACCGGCAGGCCATCCGGTACCAGCGGCAACATAAACTCCCCCGCCAGGCTAACGGGAGGCTGGTTGGCCAGCGCGGCGATCTCCAGTTGGCTCACCGTCAATGCCTGACCGCGTAACTGCCCTTGAAATTTTACTTTTTCGCCCTGATAACGTATCTGCTGAATGAGCGGCGTCATGGAGATCGCCAGCTTGCCCTGCCATTCCGGCCAGGGCGCGAGAATGACATTATCAATGTTAATCCAGGTATTGGGCAGCATTGACTGCCACTGCGCCAGCGTACGCGGCGCGGCGGGAGAAGCTTCCGAAGCGGGCAGTTTCGCCAGGCACGCGGCATCCAGTTTAAGGCTTTTAATATTCAGCAACCAACGGCTGGGATGCGTCAGTTCCGCCTGGGTAATATGCGCTAACGAACAATCATTGACCAGATAGCGAAGATCGGGAATCACTAACCCATGACGTGTCAAGCGTGGACTTTGTTCCAGAGCGATACGGGTACCGACGGGTAGCCAAATTCCCGCCAGAGTGGGAACCCACAGCCCGAGGGTCATCAGTAGCGTCAGAGGGACAAGAATCAGCAGTAACAGTAGCGCAAGGGCGGCTTTATATTTACCCTTCATGGGCCATTAATTTCCTGATTTAACGAAAAATTCAGTCGGCTATCTCTTTATTTTGGCATGATTGCCCGTACATAGCCTAATAGTTCATGTTGCAAGCGGGTGATGCGTTATGCATGTTGCAGGGGCGCCCTCCGGCTATTTGAGGCGTTGTGGAGAATGATAACCTAAAATTATTCATTATATGTATGACTATCAATTATTTTTGATTTTTTGTAAGATAATTTTAAGTATATTTGTGTGATTCTAACATCACTGGAGAAGGTCATATGAAACTCGCCGTCTATAGTACCAAACAGTATGACAAGAAATATCTACAGCAAGTGAACGAAGCGTTCGGTTTTGAACTGGAGTTTTTTGATTTTCTGCTGACCGAGAAAACGGCGAAAACCGCCAATGGATGTGAGGCAGTTTGTATCTTCGTGAATGACGACGGGAGCCGACCGGTACTGGAAGAGCTGAAAAAACACGGCGTGAAATACATCGCGCTGCGTTGCGCCGGATTTAATAATGTCGACCTGGATGCCGCTAAAGAGCTCGGTTTGCAGGTGGTCCGCGTGCCGGCTTATTCTCCGGAAGCCGTCGCTGAACATGCGATTGGCATGATGATGACATTGAACCGCCGTATTCACCGCGCTTATCAACGCACCCGCGACGCTAACTTTTCCCTTGAGGGACTGACCGGCTTTACCATGCACGGAAAAACCGCTGGCGTCATTGGTACCGGTAAAATCGGCGTCGCCGCGCTGCGTATCCTGAAAGGCTTCGGAATGCGTTTACTGGCGTTTGATCCCTATCCCAGCACCGCCGCGCTTGACCTCGGCGTCGAGTATGTGGATCTGCAAACGTTGTTTGCCGAATCGGATGTCATTTCCCTGCACTGCCCGCTCACGCCGGAAAACTACCATTTACTGAACCATGCGGCATTCGACCAAATGAAAAATGGCGTTATGGTCATTAATACCAGTCGTGGCGCGCTGATTGATTCCCAGGCGGCTATCGAAGCTCTGAAGAATCAGAAAATCGGCTCGCTGGGGATGGATGTGTATGAAAACGAACGCGACCTGTTCTTTGAAGATAAGTCAAACGATGTTATCCAGGATGATGTTTTCCGCCGTCTGTCGGCCTGCCATAACGTACTGTTTACGGGGCACCAGGCATTCCTGACCGCAGAAGCGCTGATCAGCATCTCTGAAACCACGCTACAAAACTTAAGCCAGCTTGAGAAGGGCGAAGCCTGCCCGAACGCGCTGTTCTAATCCTGTCGCTCCCCTGCGCTCAGGGGAGCATTTTCGGATAACCCCTGAAGATCTATCCGGTCATATTATTACTATAGTCAGTGTTAACTATCAGATTACAGAGAATATCAATGAAGAAAATCGTCACGCTGGTCGCCCTGAGCATCATAATCACAGGGTGCGTGAGCAGTGGAAAAGTGTCCGTCAAACGCGAGCAACTGGAGCACCACCGCTTTGTTCTGGAAAGCGTAAACGGTAAAACGGTCACCGGCCCGGAGCTCAGCTTTGGCGAGGACATGACGGTATCTGGCAAAATGTGCAATCAATTCACCGGCGAAGGAAAACTGTCGGACGGCGAATTAAAAGTGAAAAATTTAGCGATGACCCGAATGATGTGCGCCGATCCGCAGCTTAATGCGCTGGACGGTACCCTCAGCGAGCTCTTCAGCAAAGGCGCACAGGTCGATTTAACCGCGAACCAATTAACGCTGGCGACGGCAGAAACAACGCTAATGTATAAACTGGCAGATTTAGCGCACTAAGCCATTAAGTGAAAAGTTATACGCGTCAGGCGAAACGCCGCGCTTAATAACTCCCGCAGCTTCCGGCGGCAAGCGACTGTTCGCTACAACGTTTGCCGTTGGGGAGCGCGCACATACCAATTACTGAACCATCAAGCTGCCGGGCCGCTGAAAGCGAACCGCCAATCATAGCGCAATTCGCTTCGCCGGCGCTGGACATCGCCGCTTTCATCCCTGGCGAAACATGCGCCGCGGTTGCCTGTTGAACAGGTTCGCTACTGCAAGCCGACAATAATAACGCGGCACATCCCACCCAAAACGCTGCGCGCATTTCTCTCCCCTCTGTTTATTCATCCAAACGACACCGCCCTAAATAATAGGCAGCAGAAACTGACGCGTCGAGAGGCAAAGCGCGCATTTATGCGCTTCATTAACATTTATTGGCAATTTTTTACGTCTTTTCGGCAAGAAATCGCCATTCTCCTCCCGCCAGGGACACAAAAGCGAAAATGGGGCTTGAAGGGCTTTGCTAAAATAAAAGGATAACTACAGGATGCGCTCACGATTATGCGTGTCCCTCTTTTTTGCGCAATGTAAGGGTGTCATATGCAAACAATTGACGGTAATGGCGCGGTAGCGTCGGTGGCGTTCCGTACCAGCGAGGTTATCGCCATTTACCCGATTACGCCCAGTTCAACAATGGCTGAACAAGCGGATGCCTGGGCCGGTAATGGGCTTAAAAATGTCTGGGGCGATACGCCGCGTGTGGTAGAGATGCAGTCGGAAGGCGGCGCGATCGCCGCCGTTCACGGTGCGTTACAAACCGGTTCGCTTTCCACGTCATTTACATCATCGCAGGGGCTGCTGCTGATGATTCCAACGCTGTATAAACTGGCGGGGCAGCTCACGCCGTTTGTACTGCACGTTGCCGCGCGCACCGTCGCCACACACGCGCTTTCTATTTTTGGCGACCATTCCGATGTGATGGCGGTCCGCCAGACAGGCTGCGCGATGTTATGCGCCGCCAGCGTTCAGGAAGCGCAGGATTTTGCGCTGATCGCGCACAGGGCTACGCTGAAAAGCCGCGTTCCGTTTATTCATTTTTTTGATGGCTTCCGTACATCGCATGAAATCAACAAAATTATACCGCTAACGGATGAAACCATTCTGAACCTGATGCCGCAGGCGGAGATCGACGCTCACCGCGCCCGCGCGCTGAATCCGGAACATCCGGTGATTCGTGGAACTTCAGCGAATCCGGACACCTACTTCCAGTCTCGCGAAGCGACCAACCCGTGGTACAACGCCGTTTATGATCATGTTGAAGAGGCGATGAAGGCATTTGGCGACGCTACGGGCCGTCAGTACCAGCCATTTGAATATTATGGCCATCCCCAGGCTGAACGCGTCATCATTATGATGGGCTCCGCCCTCGGCACCTGCGAAGAGGTCGTGGACGAGCTACTGATACGCGGAGAAAAGGTCGGCGTTCTGAAAGTCCGTCTGTTCCGCCCCTTCTCCGCCAAACATTTGTTACAGGCATTACCGGAAACCGTTCGCGCTATCGCCGTGCTGGATCGCACCAAAGAGCCTGGCGCGCAGGCCGAGCCGCTTTATCTGGACGTGATGACCGCACTGGCGGAAGCCTTTAATAATGGCGAGCGCGAAACGTTGCCGCGCACCATTGGCGGCCGTTATGGGCTATCATCCAAAGAGTTCGGCCCGGCGTGCGTACTGGCGGTCTTTAATGAACTCAGCCGCGCGAAACCCAAACCACGGTTTACAGTGGGCATTTATGATGACGTCACTAATCTCTCGCTGCCATTACCGGAAAATACTCTGCCCGGCAGCGCTAAACTTGAAGCGTTATTTTACGGTCTGGGAAGCGACGGCAGCGTATCCGCCACGAAAAATAATATTAAAATTATCGGTAATTCTACGCCGTGGTATGCGCAAGGTTATTTCGTTTATGACTCTAAAAAAGCTGGCGGGCTCACGGTATCGCACCTGCGCGTCAGCGAAAAACCCATTCGTTCCGCTTACTTAATTGCTCAGGCGGATTTTGTCGGCTGCCATCAATTACAGTTTATCGATAAATATCAGATGGCGGAGCGTCTGAAGCCCGGCGGTATCTTTCTGCTTAATACGCCGTACAGCGCCGACGAGGTCTGGTCGCGTCTGCCGCAAGAAGTTCAGGCGGTGTTGAATCAGAAAAAGGCGCGTTTTTACGTGGTTAACGCGGCGAAAATCGCCCGCGAATGTGGACTTGGCGCCCGCATCAATACCGTCATGCAAATGGCTTTCTTCCACCTGACGCATATTCTTCCGGGCGATAGCGCCCTGGTTGAGCTGCAGGGCGCGATTGCCAAAAGCTATAGCAGCAAGGGTCAGGATCTGGTTGAGCGTAACTGGCAGGCATTGGCGCTGGCGCAGGCATCGCTGGCGGAAGTGCCGTTGCAGGCGGTTAATCCGCACAGCGCGCATCGCCCGCCGGTCGTCTCCGACGCCGCGCCGGATTTCGTGAAAACCGTTACCGCCGCCATGTTGGCGGGCCTCGGCGACGCACTGCCTGTTTCCGCCCTGCCGCCGGACGGAACATGGCCAATGGGCACCACCCGCTGGGAAAAGCGCAATATCGCCGAAGAGATTCCTGTCTGGAAAGAGGAACTGTGTACACAATGTAATCACTGCGTCGCCGCCTGCCCTCACTCGGCGATTCGTGCGAAAGTCGTTTCCCCGCAGGCGATGGAGAACGCGCCAGCCAGTCTGCATTCGCTGGACGTGAAGTCCCGCGATATGCGCGGCCAGAAATATGTGCTGCAGGTCGCGCCGGAAGACTGTACTGGCTGTAATTTATGCGTAGAGGTCTGCCCGGCTAAAGATCGGCAAAATCCACAGATCAAGGCGATTAACATGATGTCACGCCTTGAGCATGTGGAAGAAGAGAAAGTGAATTATGACTTTTTCCTCGACTTGCCGGAAATCGATCGCAGCAAACTGGAACGAATTGATATCCGCACATCGCAGCTTATTACGCCGCTGTTTGAATATTCCGGCGCCTGTTCCGGCTGCGGTGAAACGCCGTATATTAAACTGCTGACTCAGTTATATGGCGACAGAATGTTAATCGCTAACGCCACGGGGTGTTCCTCTATTTACGGCGGTAATTTGCCCTCAACGCCTTATACCACCGATGCCAACGGACGCGGCCCGGCATGGGCGAATTCGTTATTTGAAGATAACGCGGAATTTGGTCTCGGTTTCCGTCTGAGCGTGGATCAGCACCGGGCGCGCGTCATGCGTTTACTGGCGCAATTCGCCGATCGCATTCCGGCGGAATTAAACGATGCTCTGCATACCGAAGCAACGCCTGACGTTCGGCGTGAACAGGTCGCCGCATTACGCCAACATCTGAAATCGGTTGCGGGCGCAGAGGAACTGTTAAAGGATGCTGATGCGCTGGTAGAAAAATCAATCTGGCTGATTGGCGGCGATGGTTGGGCATACGACATCGGCTTTGGCGGTTTAGACCATGTGTTAAGCCTGACGGAGAATGTCAATATTCTGGTTCTGGATACGCAGTGTTATTCCAATACTGGCGGCCAGGCGTCGAAGGCGACGCCGCTTGGCGCCGTCACTAAATTTGGCGAACATGGCAAGCGTAAAGCCCGTAAAGATCTTGGCGTCAGCATGATGATGTATGGTCATGTTTATGTCGCGCAAATTTCGCTGGGCGCGCAGTTAAACCAGACGGTGAAAGCCATCCAGGAAGCCGAAGCCTGGCCAGGACCGTCGCTGATCATTGCCTATAGCCCCTGTGAGGAACATGGTTACGATCTGGCGCTAAGCCATGACCAGATGCGTCAGTTAACGGCGACCGGTTTCTGGCCGTTATACCGCTTTGATCCCCGCCGTGCGGATGAAGGCAAGCCGCCGCTGGCTCTGGACTCTCGGCCACCGTCAGATGCGCTTGCGGAAACGTTGCTTAATGAACAGCGTTTCCGTCGCCTGAATGCGCAACAGCCTGAAGTAGCTGAACAGTTATGGCGAGATGCCGCATTGGATTTGCAAAAACGCTATGATTTTCTTGCCTTGCTGGCAGGAAAAGCGGAAAAACCCGGCGCAGATTAAAAAATATTCTAAGGATTAACCTGGAAACAAAAAAAGCCCGAACATCCGTTCGGGCTTGTCAATTTATACGCTGGAAAGCAAAGGTTAACGCAATGGCCCAGCGACAAAATGAATATGTGACAATAAAGGCATATAACAGGCGTAGAATATCGTAACCGAATGATATTGTATAATTTTTATTTCGTATAATACCCCCAAAAGCATTCGTATAAATTATATCTATTTCACTGCGAATTATTTCATTAATTATTGAATTAAACGGTAACATCTCTTTTTAGGTCTTTCCTGACAAGGCAGAAATAACGTTTTAACGTCAACTCGCTGATTATTTACGTGGAATACGCGTAATATTACGTCGCCCTCCCCTGTAGGTAGTCCCCGCAGAGTATCGTGGAGCAGCACCTAAAATGTGACGTATGTCATTGTACATAAAGTGCCTTTAGGGAGTAGAATTTCAGTGGATACTTAAACAGGAGGTTTTATGAACAGAACGATTCTTGTACCCATCGATATTTCAGATTCAGAATTAACTCAACGCGTGATTTCGCATGTTGAAGCTGAAGCAAAGATTGACGACGCTAAAGTGCACTTTTTGACTGTAATCCCGTCTTTGCCCTATTACGCTTCACTGGGACTGGCTTATTCAGCAGAGCTTCCCGCAATGGACGATTTGAAAGCCGAAGCCAAATCTCAACTGGAAGCGATTATCAAGAAATTCAACCTTCCTGCGGACCGCGTGCAGGCTCACGTTGCAGAAGGCTCTCCTAAAGATAAGATTCTGGAAATGGCAAAAAAATTACCGGCCGATATGGTGATTATCGCCTCGCATCGCCCGGATATTACTACCTATCTGTTGGGTTCCAACGCCGCAGCCGTTGTGCGTCATGCGGAATGCTCCGTACTGGTGGTACGCTAAATACCCGAGCCCGCATAAGAGAGTGCGGGCTCAAATCAATCATCATCGCCTAGTGACTGACACTTTTTGAAAACAGATTGATTACGATTACGCCGCAGATGATAAGCAACATGCCAATAATAGCCGGCATATCCAGTTTTTGGCCGAGAAATAACCATCCTATCAATCCAATAAGAACAATCCCTACCCCAGACCAAATAGCATAAATGATACCCGCAGGGATGGTTCGCATTGGGATGGTAAGACACCAGAACGCAATACAATATCCGATGATAGTAACGAGGCTCGGTACCAGACGCGTAAAACTATCTGATAATTTTAATGAGATCGTGGCGATAACTTCTACCACGATGGCGATAAATAGAAAGATTACAGCTTCTTTAGTCATACATCTCTTCGTTCCAATATTTTTCGGGTCGTGATGATATCTTAAGTAATACGGATGTCAGAATAAAGACGCTTTTGAACCATTGCGTATCTTGCCATAAAAACGTGCTGGCATTCGTCGCCGTAATCCGTACCATACGCGACATACTTTTGCCTGCTGGCTGTTGACGGCAGGAGCGAACCCGGCATTTATCGCCAGCCAAATGGGGCATGAAACTGCACAGATGGTGTATGAAATTTACGGTATGTAGATTGATGACATGAACGACGAACAAGTAGCGATGTTGAATGTGCGGTTATCGTAGTTGCAAAGTTTGCCCCCAATTTGCCCCATTTAGTACCAGAGAACTGAAATAATGCAAGAAATTCAAAAGAATACAAAGAAAGAACAATACAACCTGAACAAGTTGCAAAAGCGCCTGCGCCGTAACGTTGGCGAAGCGATTGCCGATTTTAATATGATTGAAGAAGGCGATCGCATTATGGTTTGCCTTTCTGGCGGCAAAGATAGCTATACGATGCTGGAAATTTTACGTAATTTGCAGCAAAGCGCTCCGATCAATTTTTCACTGGTCGCCGTCAACCTCGATCAAAAGCAGCCAGGTTTCCCGGAACATATCCTGCCAGCCTACCTTGAGCAGCTGGGCGTAGAATATAAAATCGTCGAAGAAAACACCTACGGCATTGTGAAGGAGAAGATTCCGGAAGGAAAAACCACCTGCTCGCTGTGCTCGCGTTTGCGTCGGGGTATCCTGTATCGTACGGCGACTGAACTGGGCGCGACTAAAATCGCCCTGGGCCACCATCGCGACGATATTCTGCAAACCCTGTTTCTGAATATGTTCTATGGCGGAAAAATGAAAGGGATGCCGCCGAAGCTGATGAGCGATGACGGCAAACATATCGTGATCCGCCCGCTGGCTTACTGCCGCGAGAAAGATATTATCCGTTTTGCTGAGGCCAAAGCCTTTCCTATCATTCCTTGTAATCTGTGCGGTTCGCAACCCAACCTGCAACGCCAGGTGATTGCCGACATGCTACGCGACTGGGATAAACGCTATCCTGGACGGATCGAGACGATGTTTAGCGCCATGCAGAATGTCGTGCCGTCTCACCTTTGTGACACTAACCTGTTCGATTTCAAAGGGATCACTCACGGTTCCGAGGTCGTCGACGGCGGCGATTTAGCGTTCGATCGTGAAGAGATTCCCTTACAGCCCGCCGGCTGGCAGCCGGAAGAAGATGACACCGCCTTAGAGGCGTTGCGGCTTGATGTTATCGAAGTGAAATAATCTGCAGGCGTCTCAGCACTCCGCTGAGACGCCATGCTATCGATCATTTTAATAGCCGTACCCGGCATGACTTGCCTTTGATCTTCCCGTTTTGCAACTGCTTCCAGGCTTTTTGCGCTACTGCTTGACGTACGGCGACATAAACGTGCATTGGATGCACGTTAATTTTGCCGATATCCGCCCCGTCTAATCCAATATCGCCGGTCAGCGCGCCCAAAATATCTCCCGGACGCATTTTCGCTTTTTTGCCGCCGTCAATGCATAGGGTAGCCATCTCTGCGGCCAGAGGGAGCAACGGCTGCCGGGCGGGCGCATTCAGCCAGTTCAGCTTGAGTTGCAGCATTTCTGAAAGAATATTCGCCCGCTGCGCCTCTTCCGGCGCGCAGAAACTGATCGCCAGGCCGCTGCTTCCCGCGCGCGCCGTACGGCCAATACGATGGACATGCACCTCCGGGTCCCAGGCCAGCTCATAGTTAACCACCAGTTCGAGCGATTTAATGTCTAATCCTCGCGCGGCAACGTCGGTGGCAACCAGAATGCGCGCGCTACCATTTGCAAAACGCACCAACGTCTGGTCGCGGTCGCGTTGTTCCAGATCGCCGTGGAGCGCCAACGCGCTTTGTCCTACCGCATTAAGCGCATCACAAACGGCCTGACAATCTTTTTTGGTATTGCAAAATACCACGCAGGACGCTGGCTGATGCTGGCTAAGCAACGTTTGTAGCAGCGAAATTTTTTCATGCGCAGACGTTTCGAAGAACTGTTGTTCGATAGCCGGTAGCGCATCTACCGTATCGATTTCAATACGTATTGGCTGCTGCTGTACACGACCGCTAATCGCCGCGATGGCCTCAGGCCAGGTTGCTGAAAACAATAACGTCTGGCGCGTCGCAGGCGCAAAGCGGATCACCTCATCAATGGCGTCACTGAATCCCATGTCCAGCATTCGGTCTGCTTCATCCATTACCAGAATGTGCAGCGCATCCAGCGATACGGTTTCTTTTTGTAAATGATCCAGCAGGCGCCCCGGCGTCGCGACAATGATATGCGGAGCGTGCTGAAGCGAGTCGCGCTGTGCGCCAAAGGGTTGCCCGCCACACAAGGTCAGAATTTTGGTATTTGGCAGAAAACGGGCCAGGCGACGTAACTCTCCGGCAACCTGATCCGCCAGCTCCCGCGTCGGACACAGCACTAATGCCTGTGTCTGGAACAGAGTGACATCAATTCGATGCAAGAGCCCAAGACCAAACGCCGCCGTTTTGCCGCTACCGGTCCTGGCCTGCACACGCACATCATTTCCCGCCAGAATGACGGGTAATGCTGCGGCCTGAACAGGCGTCATCTCAAGATAGCCCAGCTCAGTAAGGTTATTGAGCTGGGCGGCGGGCAAAACATTCAGGGTTGAAAAAGCGGTCACAATTTACTCTCGCGGTAACGACTCATAGTCAGCAGGCGCGTATCCTCGCAGATCCGCGCGTTTGATGCGACATTTTAATCGGTTCTTCGTCCGGCGGCGGGTCGGGCATCGGCTGAGGACGGGGAAGCGGCTCAGGAATGGGAACAGGGTCAGTGGGAATCGGGTCCGACAAGGACGAGTGTAGATATAATAAGGTCAAAAGACAGCTCATATTACCCTCCAGAATGTCATTCAGACTCTTAAAGGGTAGACGCAGATATTCTACAGGCAAAAAAAAGCCGACTAATCTAAGTCGGCGTCGTACGAATCAATTGTGCTATGCAGTAATTCAAAAAAGGAAGTAAGACAATATGGAGCGCAACGCCCATCGCTTGACGTTGCATTCACCTGCGAGAGAGATATTGCCCCGAATAGGTAGATGGTTTATTGACTTCGCTCAAATTTCTCGGCGTTTTTTCATACGAAATGGTCTGAAAAGCGCTTTTGTTACAACCATTTACTGCGATGCAACCATAAAGTAACACCACCGATCAGGACAACTAACAGAATACAAAACAGAGAAAAGCCGAACCGCCATCCGCCGCCAGGAATACCGCCCAGGTTAACGCCAAATAACCCTGTTAAAAAGGTGCTGGGCAGAAAAACCATCGCCATAAGCGACATGGTATAAGTTCTGCGCGCCAGAGACTCCTGCATCACCTGGGCAATTTCATCCGCCATGATGCCAGTACGCGCGATACAAGCGTCAATTTCATCCAACCCCCTTCCCAGCCTGTCGGCGATATCCTGCATTCTGCGCCGGTGATCGTCGCTCATCCACGGCAGCCGTTCACTCGCAAGCCGGGCATAGACGTCGCGCTGCGGCGCCATATAGCGACGCATAACAATTAGCTGTTTACGTAGCAATGCGAGGAAACCGCGCGGTGGGATTTGCTGGTCGAGAAGATTATCTTCCAGATCGATAATTTTATCGTGTAGCTCTTCAATAAATTCACTGGCGTGATCGGTTAACGCATCGCACACATCCACTAACCAGCCGCCGCAATCTACGGGCCCGGTGCCCTCCTGCAAATCACTGACCACATCGTCCAGCGCCAGAACCTTTCGCTGACGGGTAGACACAATGAATCGCTCGTCCATATATAAACGCATTGCCACTAATTGATCCGGGCGTTCGTCAGTACTGCCATTAATACAGCGCAGCGTAATGAGCGTCCCTTCCCCCAAACGACTTACGCGCGGGCGCGAGCTTTCACCAGCCAGCGCATCACGCACGTTATTGGGGAGTAAAGGCGTTGAAGCCAACCAGCGGGCGCTGTCCGGGTGGGTATAATTAAGATGTAGCCAACAGGGATGCTGACTATCGATCACATCATTATCTTCGAGCGGTTTTACTCCACCACGACCATCCAGTAGCCATGCGAAAACGGCATCCGGCACGTTCACATCCGATCCCTTAATGGCTTCCACAGCGCCTCCACGTTACAACTCTCATGCCGTTAGTCTAGCTTTCGGGAAAGGTTAAGCAATCTCTCATTTTCTCATTGCGCAAAAAGAATGACGGGAACGTGCGGAAAAAGCGCCTTAGCAACAGGCGCTTACCAAACATGTATTATCAGGCCTGGCCGCGCCTGGTGATGGTCGAAAGAGATGATACATGAGAGCGCGTCAGCGCATGTTCACTGTAACCCGGCTGGCTTAAACGAAATTTGTCGGTTTTAGTCTGTAACTCGATCACCTGCGCCTTTAAAACATCCGAAGAAGCAGATAGCGCTTCAACCATTAAGACATTGCTATGGGTTGCGCTTTCCAGATCGCTCAACGCCAGGGTTATCTGGTTAATGCCCTTTTCCTGCTCCCGCGTGGTGGTGGAAATTTCATTCATCAGCACGTTTAATTGCCCGGAGCCGCCAACAATCTCCTGCATATTTTTTTCAGCCTCCTGCACTATGGCGGCCCCCTGCCGCACATTGTCATGCGTAACGTCGATCAGCGCCTTGATACTTTTTGCCGCCTCGGCGCTACGATGCGCCAGATTACGCACTTCCCCGGCCACCACGGAGAAACCTTTTCCATGATCGCCCGCCCGCGCAGCCTCTACCGCCGCATTAAGCGCCAGAATATTAGTCTGGAATGCGATACCGTCAATCAATGAAATAATCTCCGTCATCTGCGAGGCACAATCGGTAATAGAACGCATATTTTCTGTAACCCGCACCATTAATTCACCGCCTTTACGGGCGCATTGGGTTGCACAATCCGCCTGTATGCTCGCCATTCGGGTATTATCCGCATTGTTTTTGGTACTCGCCGCCATTTCATCCATACTGGCGGCAGTTTGAATTAACGAGGCCGACTGCTGTTCCGTCTTTACGGATAGCGACATACTGCGCGCCGCCAGTTGTTCGGAAAGGGTCATTGCCGTTTGCGAAGAGGATCTGATTTCACGTACCAGCGCGGAAATATTCTCCGACAGGCTATTAATCCCGGGGATGAGTCGTCCGGCGCAATTATTGCCAAATTCGGAGATATGAATAGACAAGTTTCCTGCTGCGACCTCTTCAATACTTTTCTTCACGGTATTAATCGGCACTACCAGATAGCAGGTCATATACCACCAAAGCAGTAATGCCGAGATCAGATAAATGATATTACACGTAATTAAAATAGGGAGATCGTGCAGAAAAGCTATTTGTAAAGTATCCACCAAAAGAAACGTACATACCATAAATAGAATAATGCATGTCCTGACGCTGATATTTCTCAACATTTTTGACGGCCTACAACCAGGATAGGAGACAGGTTTTATTTTTATAGCATTTCAGATATCTATTGCCATTCGTTTCTTCGACATTCTCCATATTCAATACCAGACCATCGCCATTTCCCTTAGTGCAACAGATAAAATCACCTATATTCGCTATGCCAGGATATTCATCCATCCATATTGACAAGTGATGTACTTGTCACCATTTTCTGCTTAACAGTTAAGTCGAAAGCCAGTATATTTTAATAGACGCTTAAATAAGCGAATGACTGTTTCTCCGTGTTATTACCGCGGACAGCGTTATCGCCCGTTCTCTTGCAGAATCCTGAGCATCAGGCATAAAATCGGGTTCGCGCGAGCTTGCGCTGGCGGTCCTGTCCGCCAGCGGCAACGATTTACCGACTACGCTTCGCATGGCGCTCCCAGTTATCCTGTTTAGCCTGCACCGTTTTACGTAACGCGACATAACATGCCCCGCCGCCGCCATGGTGCGGCAGCGCCGAACAATAAGCCTGTACATCCTCAAACTCTGTCAACCAACGGGCCACATAGCTTCGGACGATATTGGCATGCGACTTCGCCTCTCGCCCTTTACCATGAATGATCAGGACATTACGCAACCCCTCTTTCTGCGCCTCCAGGATAAAACGAAACAGCATTTTTCGGCACGTTTCGACCGGCTGGCGTAACAAATTGAGGCTGGCCTGCTGAGGGTATTTCCCACTGCGTAACTTGTCGATGACACCCTGCTGCAATCCTTCCCGACGAAATTCCAGCGGTTCATTCAGCGGCAGAATATCCAGAAAGCCCGTCGTCAGGAAATTATCAAGCTGAAGCGTGTCGATACGCTGGGGCGTTTTAAGATTACGCGTTGGCTGCCAGTGTACATCAGTATGGCGTTTCAGCGGCTGGACATCCTCCATGGCGTCAAGAAACAGCGCTTTATCGTCAAGGTTCATGGTTCATCCTCCAGCGTTTTTGCGACTGCCGTTATCATAACCGTGCCCTGTTATACCGACAACGGTTTACAGTTATTTCCAATAACAGCGACAATGTCAGGCAATTAACCGTCTCGCCAGGCTCCCTTTTTCTCCGCCAACGATATTACTGGCGCTAAATGTGTTATCCCTGACTATCTTTTAAGGAGTATGGTTGCGGGTATTCCTGGCATGATATCTTGTCTCTTACGTTAGATTAAGACGATGTGAGAGAACGGATGCTGAGATTACTTGAAGAGAAGATAGCCACGCCATTAGGACCGTTATGGGTGGTTTGCGATGAGCAGTTTCGACTGCGGGCCATTGAGTGGGAACAGTACCGCGATCGTATGGAGCAACTGCTAAATATCCACTACCGTCACGAAGGCTATGAACGCCTTTCTGCGACTAACCCCGGTGGACTCAGCGATAAGCTTGCAGATTATTTTGCAGGCAATCTCGCCGTAATTGATACCCTGGAAACCGCAACGGGGGGCACACCTTTTCAACGGGAAGTATGGCAGGCGTTGCGCGCTATCCCCTGCGGGCAGGTGATGCACTATGGTCAGCTGGCGGCGCAACTGGGACGACCGGGCGCCGCACGCGCAGTCGGTGCTGCGAATGGCGCTAACCCCATCAGTATTGTTGTTCCCTGCCATCGCGTCATTGGGCGTAACGGCACTCTGACCGGATACGCCGGTGGCGTGCAGCGAAAAGAGTGGCTATTACGCCATGAAGGCTATCTTTTATTATGAATATACAGGCAAAAAGTGCCTTATCGGTCACACTTTTATGTAAAGCGACAACAAATAAATTACGTATTTTCAAATAGATAAAAGTATTCATCAAACTTATACTTGAATTATTCCTTCTCCGGGATAGCTCAGACTTACGCGCTCACCAAAAAGATGTTAAAATTGACAAATATCAATTACGGCTTGAGCAGACCTATGATCCCGGAAAAGCGAATTATACGGCGCATTCAGTCTGGCGGTTGTGCTATCCATTGCCAGGATTGCAGTATCAGCCAGCTTTGCATCCCGTTCACACTTAACGAGCATGAGCTTGATCAGCTTGATAATATCATCGAGCGCAAAAAGCCCATTCAGAAAGGGCAAACTCTGTTTAAAGCAGGTGATGAATTGAAATCGCTCTATGCTATCCGCTCCGGAACGATTAAGAGCTACACCATTACCGAGCAAGGCGATGAGCAGATTACTGGATTCCATTTAGCAGGCGACCTGGTGGGTTTTGATGCCATTGGCAGCGGTCATCATCCGAGCTTTGCACAGGCGCTGGAAACCTCAATGGTATGTGAAATACCCTTTGAGACACTGGATGACCTGTCCGGCAAAATGCCTAACCTGCGTCAGCAAATGATGCGTCTGATGAGCGGTGAAATTAAAGGCGATCAGGATATGATCCTGTTATTGTCGAAGAAAAACGCCGAAGAACGTCTGGCTGCGTTTATTTACAACCTGTCCCGCCGCTTTGCGCAGCGTGGTTTTTCACCGCGTGAATTCCGCCTGACGATGACCCGTGGCGATATCGGCAACTATCTGGGCTTAACGGTCGAAACCATTAGCCGTCTGCTGGGGCGTTTCCAGAAAAGCGGCATGCTGGCGGTGAAAGGTAAGTATATTACTATTGAAAACAGCGATGCGCTGGCGGCCCTCGCCGGTCATACCCGCAACGTCGCTTAAACGTCAGCTAAACCATTGATGTTATCTTCTGCCATATCGTTAAATTTTTCTCATTTATTGATCTGGCAGAAGCGCTTCCTCTGTTTCATTCACCATATTTGAGTTACTCTTTAGTTACAAACTGCGATGACAGTTGTAAGGAGACCCTGTATGGCTATGTATCAAAATATGCTGGTGGTCATCGATCCCAATCAGGACGACCAACCCGCATTACGGCGAGCAGTTTATTTGCATCAACGGATTGGCGGCAAAATTAAAGCTTTCCTGCCTATTTACGATTTCTCGTATGAGATGACCACCCTGCTTTCTCCTGACGAACGCACCGCAATGCGTCAGGGCGTAATAAGTCAACGCACAGCCTGGATACGTGAGCAGGCGAAATATTATCTTGAAGCCGGTGTCCCCATTGAAATTAAAGTGGTCTGGCACAATCGTCCCTTTGAGGCCATCATCCAGGAGGTTATCGCCGGCAGTCACGATCTGGTGTTGAAAATGGCGCATCAGCACGATCGACTGGAAGCGGTCATTTTTACCCCTACCGACTGGCATTTGCTGCGTAAATGCCCAAGCCCCGTGTGGATGGTCAAAGATCAGCCGTGGCCAGAAGGCGGCAAAGCCCTGGTCGCCGTGAACCTGGCAAGCGAAGAGCCCTATCACAATGCTCTCAACGAAAAGCTGGTAAAAGAGACCTTACAATTGGCGGAGCAGGTTAATCATACCGAAGTACACCTGGTCGGCGCCTACCCCGTTACGCCAATCAATATCGCCATTGAGCTGCCGGAATTTGATCCCAGCGTGTATAACGACGCCATCAGAGGCCAGCATTTACTGGCGATGAAAGCGCTGCGCCAGAAATTCAGCATTGATGAAAAAGTTACGCATGTAGAAAAAGGCTTGCCGGAAGAAGTTATCCCGGATCTTGCCGAACATCTCCAGGCGGGGATCGTTGTGCTTGGCACCGTTGGACGTACCGGACTCTCGGCCGCGTTTCTGGGGAACACGGCCGAACAGGTCATTGACCATCTGCGCTGCGACCTGTTAGTCATTAAGCCTGATGAGTATCAAACACCGGTTGAACTGGACGACGAGGACGATTAATCCCTCTTGCGTCCTGCCGGATGGCACTGCCATCCGGCCAATACTCTATTCCTGTTACTCATCTCCGCCGAGGAAATAGATCCCCAAAGGAATCGCCAGCAGAATAGTGAACACCAGACTGTAAACGAAAATCATTGCCGACTGAATGGCATACATAGAGCTTGTCCACTCGGACAGTGGAATATGATATTGCTCAATCACACCGCCGATAGTCGCGCGCGTTACCACCGATGCCGCAACGATAAACACTGCCAGCAGGCATAACAGAAATTTTTTCCCCTTCGCCGATTTCAGCTTCATCATGATCATAGTATTGTCCTTTACAGATGGCTTTGTTACCTGATAGCAACAATACCATGACAATCACGCGATGTCTGCCCTATAAAACGTGACATTGTATTTACATAAAAAGTAAACCGCTGAGATTAAAGCTGATAGCACTATTTCTTCTTTTTACTTATCGATGATCTACGCGTTTATCCTGGGTAAAATACCTGTTAATCAGGTCATTCTGAGCTGTTATCGTAGGAAGGAGCGGAAAACAATAATGTTCACTGAATTTTTTCTCAAAAACGCATTTAATCTGGCGATACTTTTCAGTTGCGGTATGGCGTTGCTGGTCGTGAGATTTTGGCTCAGCCGTAACGTACAGTGGAAGAAAGGATTCACGTTCCATGCGGCACAGTTTTTTATTTATGCAATTATTATTGGGACCATCGGGAGCATCCTGAATAATGCTATTGAAGATTATAATTTGCGTTTTATCTCTTCCGGGGTCATTGATTTTATCTGCACCTCGCTCATTGCGCTTATTCTGACGATAAAACTTTTCCTGATTATTAACCAATTTGAAAAAGCACAGGTCAATAAAGGTAGAGATGTCACCAGTACCCGTATTCTGGCACGGGTCATAAAAATAACTATTATTGTCGCGATTGTCTTACTGTATGGAGAACATTTTGGCATGAGTCTGTCCGGTCTGCTGACCTTTGGCGGTATCGGCGGTATCGCTGTTGGTATGGCGGGCAAAGATGTCCTGAGCAATTTTTTCTCCGGTATTATGCTCTATTTCGATCGCCCCTTCAGTATCGGAGACTGGATTCGTTCTCCTGACAGAAATATCGAAGGTACGGTCGCCGAAATCGGCTGGCGAATTACGCGAATTAACACATTCGACCACCGCCCGTTGTACGTGCCTAATTCCGTCTTTTCATCCATTAGCGTTGAGAATCCGGGACGGATGACCAACCGTCGAATAAAAACGGTTATTGGGTTACGTTACGAAGATGCCGACAAAATTGGCCTCATTGTTGACGCTATCAGAAACATGTTGCAGGCGCACAGAGATATCGATCAGAAACAGACGCTGTTGGTCTATTTTAATGAATTCGCCGACTCTTCGCTGAATATTATGGTGTATTGCTTTACCAAAACAACAGTATGGCAGGAATGGCTTGCCGTACAGCAGGATGTTTACCTGAAAATTATTGCGATTGTCCAGGAAAACGGCGCTGACTTCGCCTTCCCAAGCCAGACGCTCTATATCGATGACCCGGAGGCCGCGCCTGCGACAAAATAAAAGATAGCCGGTGCCCGATAAGTGTTATCGGGCACCGAGGCTTCCCTGTCCGGATGGCGGGTTGTTAGCGCCTTACGGTGATCAACGGCTCTTTTCATTCACCGTCATGGTAAATTCAAGCACCTCATTAGTGTCGTTAACGTAGGCATGAGGCATGTCGGTTCTGGCTACAGCGGAGCAGCCCTCCCGAATAATAAAGCGTCTACCGTCGACTGTTAATGTCAGTGTTCCCTGATTAACAAACAGTAATTCACAGGTGTCTGCCGGATGCCCTGCCGATTCAAACTGTTCACCAGGATGCATTATCCATTGCCAGAGTTCCAGCATATCCGGCCCGCTGGTTCCCGCCATCAGTTTTGCGCTGCCGCCTTTCTCGCCGCGCCACAACACCGGAATAGCATCCCGGTCGATAAGATGGACCATCGGCTCGCTGGCGACGTTGACAACATCCGCCACGGACACTCCCATTGCCGCCGCGATCTTACATAACAGCGCAATGCTTGGATTGGCTTTACAGCCTTCAATTTCCACCAGCATTCCTTTACTGACGCCGGAACGCCGCGCAAGCTCATCCAGCGACATCTTTTTTTGGCTACGAAATTGTTTGATACGTTGGGAAACAGCTTCATTTATCGTGCTGACGTCAGCGCCCGCCGTGGTCGATAAGTTGACTTTTTTGGTCATTGGTCGATATCATAGAATAAAATAGTCATTACAGGATTATGCGATGTCTTCTATGTTACCGTCAATCAGCCCGGAACTGGCCCGTATCGCTCCCGGCTTTCGTGCATTAAGTATTAATGTTATTGCCGCTCCGATTCGCGATGCGCAGGTCGGAGAAATCGCGCTAAAAGAGGCCTGTCAGGCCGTAATTAACGGCCAACCGACGTGGGCACAGGCGCATATAGACGCCTGGAATGCGGTGTTTAAAGCATTCGGCGCAAAACCAAAGCGCACCCCCTGCTCGGCTGAAGCGCTACGAAAACGCGTGTTGAAGGATGGAACAATGGCGGCGCTGGATCCGGTCGTTGATCTTTATAACGCGGTGAGCCTGCGCTATGCCGTACCGGTAGGCGGCGAAAATAGCGCGGCTTATTGTGGATCGCCGCGGCTGGTTTTCGCAGACGGAAGTGAAACATTTGATACCCTGAAAGAAGGACAACCCGTCACCGAGTCGCCAGAACCGGGCGAAGTTATCTGGCGCGATGACAGAGGCGTCACCTGTCGGCGCTGGAACTGGCGTCAGGGAGTACGTACCCGACTAAGCGCTTCAGATAAAGCGATGTGGTTTATCCTTGAAAGCTTGCCGGAAATGCCGGTTGATGAATTGTACGCGGCAGGAAACATGCTGACTGACGGCCTTGAAAAAATGATGCCAGGTTTACGTTTTGAATCCACGTTGATGGGTGTCTGATTGATATTGCGTAACAGGAGAAATACCATGTCGCTGTTTCTGACAAGTTTTATTTTCGAAAAAAAAGAGTACGACGAAGAGTTTTATCAACTGGATGGCTGGATTGAGCGCTATACGCAGTCTATTGATGGCTATATTGGGATGGAAAGCTATACCGATGCCGCCAGCGGAAGAATGGTTAATAATTATTACTGGCAGACCCGCGAATCAATGGAGCTATTGATAAATAATTTACAGCACCAGCAGGCCAAATCACAAAGTCATAAGTGGCTTTCCGGTTACCAGACGATTATTGCAGAAATTCAGGGGTGCCATAACGTTAACCTGCCCCATCCGCTGGCATCATTTTCAGTTCCTTATGCGTGATGCAATAGTATATGTGTTAAATGTGGGGGCACTACAGGAGGATGTCTGCGCCCCTGCATTGCCGGTTATTCGGTTCTCTGTGCAGGGACGGTGCTGATATAAGTGATTAGTAAACAGGAAGATGAGTGATATCTCGTGGTACAATAACACGCGTAACCACATTGTTTTCATCGCACTCTATCAACGCTCTGGCAAAAATACTGAGCTCATTAATTTTCAGCCCGGAATTATCCAAAAACTGGCGGCAAGCGTAGTCAGAAACAAAGGTTATGCCGGGATGAATATCATGTTCCCGAATAAAACGGGCCTGAGCAAATGGCGTATCCATACTCAGCACATATACCGCCCGGTTTGAGTGGCTACCCGCTGATTTAAGGCGGTCACTATAGTCTTTTACCTGCCATTCACAAACCGGCGTATCCAGTGACGGGACGACAATAATCCGCTTTTTTATCCCCGGGATACAGTAACCCGGTAATAAATTATGGCTCACCAGCCCCTTTGTGCAGGGTAATGGTTTGCCTTCAGCCAGTATACCGGGTTTGAGGGTCAGCTGCGTTTTGCCAAAGGTGACAGCGTGTTCCTGACCCAATGAGATATAATCTTGTGTTGTTGCTGGTGTCATAAAAAGTTCTCCTTTTAACGTTTGTATTATTTTAGCCATAATAATTATTTAGCAATCTACTAAAGAACCAAGTCAACATCCATAATAAGAGCAGTGAAATAAAAGCCAACCCATTATTCATTGCTGTTTTTACTCTACTTTTTTATTGTCCCGGAGATAGTAAATTTATCTTTAATCAATTCCCCAAAATATTTATATGTCAATTTCAACTCTCCATTTGAACCTCCATTATAAGTTACCGTCTGAAGATACTCTCCGGGATTACCCCCGGCTTTGATATCGCATCGACTATTCCAACTTCCTGTTGAAAAATGCCCACACTGGAGATTGAGATTAGATATGGGGTTATTATTTATATCTTTAACAATAATTTTCACAACAGCACTCTCTCCTGGCATCAGTAAAGATTTATCTGCACTAATGACAGATAAATCTTTACTCAATTTAACTATACGTTTTGTTTCAATAGAATGGAGTTCAGAAACCATCGGCACAGGCGTATATCCTGGTGCTGAGACCATATCTGTTTCGTTATAATGCTCAATTCTTATCTTCGAACCTACATTATCCTCGCTGATAACAATTTCATATTTACACGGCTTTTCACGTAGAAGCTCATGCTGTGAGTCATCTTTCTCAACGCGATAATACGTACATACTGTGGTAGCCGTTTCATTAGCTTGATATTTTTCAGAATCAAGATCACTGACTCTCCCAACCATTCTTGCTTTTAAAAGCATGCCTGGTATAGGTATATATGATTCAAAATATCCATAATACCCATTCAATTCCAACCCATAATCACTCAACGGCGAACTAGGCCTGTGCCCAACGCTCGGCGCCGTAGGAGGAGAAAACATCCCGACGGTTGCCGCGGACGTTGTCGACGAATCCGCCAAGACGCTTATCGGCGCAGCCGCCAGAAGCAGGCTATAGATAATAAGATTATGTTTCGACATACGCACTGTTGATCCTTTTTAAAACATTAATTCGCATCAGATGCTGCGGTAGAACTCTTAGCATTTTCTTTATCAGAAATAATTCTGACGCGAATATATTTATTCTGTAGCGATTCCCCGTTAAGGCTATAAGGGATAAGCCAGGTGGCTTTTGTCGCCCCCGGTACGGATTGCCAGGATTTCATTTCATCCGAGATTTCCCACTGATAATTAAACGCATCAGTACAGTCCGTGTTATTTATACAAAGCGTTCTGGCTCGCATTTCTGTTCCGACGACTGGCGCAGTGACGCTTCCGTTGGCTTCTTCAGTACCCGGCGTAAAAAGCACCTCCACAGAAGTGACCTTCTGCGCAATACTGTCTGACTGCGCTTGTAGTAGTACGGTACCCTTCACCGGATGTTTATCGTCTGGTCCGCTTGCTTCAATATGTAATTTGAGCGAGCGGGCATCATCGCCGATATGGGTCACCAGAACCCGTTCAACCCAATGGCCGTCACGCTCTGTACCACCGAGCGCTTTAAATGCCAGACCCGGCGTATCTGATTGATACTTAATATTACGTGGTTTGAGCGACGCCCACTCCTCTTCAGAGCGCTCGCGCACGTAGTGCCACTCAATAACCTTCCCCTCTTCTCCGGCGGGAAGCGGCGTACTGACAACAAAGTTGCCATCCTCAACCTGAACATCGTCATTGATAACATTTATCCAGGAACGGAAACTGGTCTCATCCTGTGTCACCCTTACCGTGATACGCTCGGAGGTCACGCGAGTACCCCGGCTGTCAGTCACCGTTAAATAAAGGCTATACTCCTGACCGTCGGTCGCCGTCAGCGGAAGTTGAGGAAGGATAAGGCCGCTGCCCAAACTCCCCTGAAGCTGGAGCCCGGCGAGAAGCTCCGCATCACCCGACCACTCAACTTTCTCAATCGGGTAACGGCTATCTACCGTCGCCATTAATGTCACGAGCGTCCCGGACAGGCCTGACACTGGCATTGCCGTAATGCGGATTTTACTGGCCTGCTCCCGATACGCCATGACGATATCGTAATTACGATCGACAAAGGCACGCCGATTAGTCGTATTTGACGGCGCCCCAACGTTGCGGTAATCAAGCTGTTCATGTAACGGCGTACCGAAGGAATAGTTGACTCTCAGACCGCCCTCAGCCTGCGATCCGCCATTACCGGCGTCCCGATATCCTGCTCTGACCTCAAGCAAGGGGACAGGATTCCAGACCAGAGCCGCACCTGCGGCGCGGGGATTCCGGCTTAATGTACCGTTACCCAATAGATCAACTTTATCCCCGTAATACTGTTCATATGTCAGCTCGCCACTGAACCAGGGAAAATCGGGGAGCGTGCCTTTTGTTCGCAGATCAAAGCCATATGCCGGACGCTCATCATGTAATTCATGAACTGCTGACGTTTTCCAGCCGGTGAGAGGGAAATAATAGTTGCCGGAAAAGGCCAGACTGTCTTTATAGACTTCCCCGCCAATGCCGCCACGCAAGTGGGAATAACGGATGTCGGCATCCAGAAACGTATTGACGCCGAGCAGCCATCCATTGACCTCCTGGCGGTAACCCACACCAACGTTAACATAGGTGCGGCCATCGAAACGGCTGCTGTCGTGGTCGCGAAAGCCAAGCTGGCCAAAGAGTAAAGACGATGTCGTTTCCTGGACGGGAATAAACATATCGAACTCTGATGAGCGATATTTCGCGCCATCTTCAAGATTGACGCCACCACGGAAAATAATCTCCGGAAAAGCGCTCTTCATCCCCTCGTTCACCAAATGATTAGCGGCTTGCCCTGGTAATGCCTTTATTTTTCCTTTGGCATAATCCTCCAGCGTCCCCTCCTGCAGATGCGGAGAAATAGACGATGCCGTCCCCGCAATCCACGACTGAATTTCATTATCGCTATCAGCGATGACCGGGAGTGAAATCTGACTGGTAACAATGGCCCAGGTTATATATTTAGTAATGGGTTTTTTAGAAAAAACCACTTTATTATCTCCTGCTATATCCCCCTGCCTGGCAGAGGGAGTATTTAAATAAGAGGTTTATTTAGCGATAACCATCAGCGACGGATAGCGCGTTTATTCTCCGGCGTGGTTTTCGTCGTTTTAGGCGTAACGTGGACACGGAACAGTTTATTCTGCTCAGTTCCCTTAATAATATATTTATGCTTTTCAGCGTTGGTATTATTCAGATCGGTGAACTTATTTGGTGTCCCGGCATCCGCCATCTGCCAGGTAAAGTTATAATTACTGACCTCACACTCAGCCGCCGCTGTGGCGGCACATTCCAGTACCGCTTCAAGGGTGCCGCCCACCACTGGAGTGTTGGCGTCATTGGTACCGTTGAGTTCATCAGTCGGTTTACCACTTTCATTCACCACATTGATAGTGACAGAACGTAACTTATTAGAAATCGTACCGTCTGCGGCGGAGTCGCCGCCCACGCCAGAAGATGAAGAAGTTAATAAGACAGTGGCAGGCAAGAATGCACTATCCGGCGTCCCCGTTGCCGTCTTAATCCGGTAAACGATTTTAATTTTTTTACCGCCTGCATCAGCAGGAATGGTAAAAGCCGTCCCGGTTGCCGCCGGGGTTCCAGAAGGATCGGCGGCCTCATTATCCACCAGGTACCATTTAATATCGTCGGCATTATTCATTTTATCCAGCGATAAGGGATCCCCATCCTCATCCTCAATAAAAACATCCGCTATCTGGAGGGTTGAACCGGTCGTCAGTTCCCCAGACACTTCTATCTTTTTTGCATTAGTAGTTGCCACAGGACGGTGACCAACAGAAGCAGGTGTAGCAGAAGAAGCCATATCATTGGCTCTGGTATTCGCCACCGCCTCTACTGAGACCACGGATGCACAAATCGCTAACGCTAATAAAGATTTTTTGAAGTACAAAACAATTCCCTTTTATTAAATCATTAGAAATAATTACGAGATTTATAATCTCACGGGCTAAAAATTCAGAGTTATTCAATCATTTTAACCGCCTGTGAAATTATGCCCTTCGCCATGCTAATTACTTAGCTTTACTGGCAAAAACCGATCTCCAAGTGTAAAGTTTATTCAAAAACGTCAAGCAATTTAAATATTTCTTGTTTTGCCAGAAAAGCTAACAACCCCACTAGTTTAATAACACAGTATGTCAAATACCTTAAATGTTTATATTTTCGGCTTCAATAAAGAGGAATGATGATGAAAAAAGCCATAATAATCTCAGTATTAGAGCAAATAGAAAAAAATCTTGAAGAGAGGATTGATATTGAAAAGCTGGTTGTTATAACAGGTTATTCGCGAAGGAGTTTGCAGGATTTTTTTAAAGAAAAGTGTGGAGTCTCTATCGGAAAATATATCAGACAACGCAAGTTGAGCAGAAGCGCCACTCTGCTAAAGCTGACCTCTCAGTCGGTCACAGATATCGCGTTCAGAATGGGGTTTGATTCAGTGCAGTCCTATAGTCGAGAGTTCAAAAAAACATTTGGTGTCAATCCCAATAACTATCGCAAGGCTGATTTCTGGGATCTCAGAAACCTACGGCCTCCCTACTGGCTTGACTGTGATGAGCATTATCAGTTCGAAATTTGTCAGCTTACGTCAAAAGAAATTTTCGGATTTCAAACATCTCATCAGATCGCAACAAATGACCTTCCTAAAAAAGCGTCGCCTATAAAATGGAAAATCATTCATGAGACGCTCAGAACGTGGGGCGAAAATGTGTATTGTCTCTCGTCTTTTAAGCCGGATAATACCAATGACCAGGTCATCGCCGTAAGCAGTTTTTTTGGTATGGAACATAATTCCGTCGATGGAGGCAAAATACCCATGCCGAGGGTAATAAAATGTGGTAAATATGCAAAATTCCATTTCGTTGGTCATAAGGAAAAATATCAACAATTTTCCAATACAATATATATGTGTATATTGCCAAAACTGAATATTATCAGGAGAGAAGGAGAAGATATTGAATACTTCCATATGGCATCCGTCCAAAAGCAACAGAATAATGAATCCATTGTCGATCTTTATTATTATATCCCTGTACTGTAATGACTTCGTACCATCCACGTATTTCATCTGAAAAGCCTTCTCTTTTCAGAGCGGTAATAAAACTCTCAGTATTGATTCTGATAAAATAAGTGACTATTAAATAAGTTAACGTTTTGAAAGGATTGAGAAAATAACTTGCGTGCACGCGACGCCGTGGACAGATTTCTGACAGTACTGTACGGTGTAGTGATCAGGTCATATTGGCTACAGTTTACGGTAAAAGCAAAGTCCATACTTTAACTATTAATGGGAGTATGCTGGCCGGGCGGCTTGCGGGGCCTTCATGCTCCCACATCTATAATGTTGGTATGATTACATTCTCTCTATACTTTCCTGTGCTAACCTTTTATCTCGTTGAGATAACGTTTAATTAAAATGTTCTCTTTTTGATGTACATTATAAGAGGAGACATTATTCATATTTTCGAAATCAGGGCAGACGATATGTATACAACCATCAGAAACTCAGCGCTAGCAATGGTAGCTTGTTTTTCGTATATCGCACATGCCAGTACCCACCCTCCTCTTATTATCACCAGGGGAGCCGGAGGAGACGCCTCCGGAGCCACAGTCATTCATGATAATTGGCGGCATGGCACTCCTGACCTGGTCAATCTTACCGATATCCCCATAGATAAAATCAGACCAGAAAAATACAGTTGCGTACTGATTATTGGGCAAGGAGCTATAAAAGAAATGCTTCTTGCGAACAATGCCTCAGCAATACTTTCCGGAAAAACTGTTGGTCTGTATACTCATCTGATCGATCAGAACACGCTCAGATTACTTCGGCAATTGCAGAACAAAGTGAGATTCAATCTCTTTTTTACCCGTTCACAGATAACTCTACTAAAACTAAGGAACATTTCAGAATATAATTTTTTGAGTTCTAAAGTAAATAATGTCTGGGGACAAGACTCACTAGCAATTGAAACAGTGGCACCTGACAGGGGTAATATACCGGAAAAAGCGCTTCCCCTCAAAACAACAGATTATGTGATCTGGCTGGGTGGAAACTATACTACTTCCTCTGGTACGCAGCGTATCTTCACAAACGATCAGATTGTTGTAGCCCTGAAACCACTACATAATGTTATTTCATCAAATGCATCGATTGCTATTATGCTTTCACCACGTTTTTTTGATAATAGCATGAGTAAAGAAGCAAAAGTTAAACGACTGAAGGCAGTACTTAACACCTTTTCGCGAAACAGGGTCACATTTTATATGAGTAAGGAGATGCTTGCTAATCTGAAAGAATTTGATTTGCCTGTTCAACTATCCCCCTCTTACGCGGAGCTGATGCGAATACCCTGGGCCAGCGCTACCCAGCATTTTGCCTCTGTGGATCAATATAACCTGTTTGCTGATCTCATACCTAAAGTCACGCCGTTTCTTCTTGAACCGAATGATGCCGATCAAGCTCTCTATGCGACGGATTATCTTAATACCCGGCGTGTAAGTCTGACCCAAAATATTCTTAACCACGGTTGTGACTAAATAAAACGCGCAGAATCCGGGATAGTTAGCAATCCAAAACAGACCGTTAGCCATGAGTACTGTTTATCTTCACTATACAGGGAACAACCAAATAACTGACAACGCAAATCAAGCCGAGACCCGGAATTCGGCTATACAGGCGCTCTATTCAATTCAGGCCCAGAAACAGTCCGGTACCCATACTGGACACGGCCTCCCAACTGCTTTAGCGCATTACCAGTCCAGCTTCGATGCGCCTTCTGTCGTCTGCACTATTTCACTGGTTTTAATAACGCGATGATAACCATAAACATCAGCGTATTTCGTCATTCCGGTTGCGGTGTCAACCTCCGGCTTACCCTGCGTTTCAATAATCTCTCCCGTCCGGGTCGTCATGGTATAGGTCGTTGTACATCCGGCTAGCATCAACACTGATAAGCTAAGTACCGTAATAAGACTACATTTTTGCATCTCTCGTTTCCCTGACACCTCTATTTTTGATGTACTTTACCGAATACCGCAACGGCAAGATGGATGATTAGGGCTATTGCTCCCTGTTTGCCCGTACTGATTGGCTCAGGTTTTTTGATGCGCTGCGTTAATCCGGTAGTAATCGCTCCAGCACATCTCCAGCCAGAAGTACGCTCTCCTGAAGACGCTCCAGGCTATACCCTGCTCGCGCCTTGGCGGAAAGCCCCGCCATTAGCGTCCCCATAAAGTCAGTCATCCGGTCAGCCTCTTGCGGATACCGCATGGCGACATAAGTGCGAATCAGGTTTTCAGCAGCGATGTAAAACTCGCAGGCGGCCTCTCGTGCCGGTTTATCGTTACAATGAGCGCCCTCCAGAACCAGACATCCGGTGGCATCAGGATCGGCAACGTAACGTCTTGCCGCTTCCATCAGCACATCAATAAGGCACTTCGCGGTCGGGCGATCGTGACGCAGAAGCGCCCCGAGCGGAATCGCGTCGGTCATCCTGTAACGCTTTAATACGCGGGTATACAGCCCCAGCTTGCTGCCAAACGCCGCATAGAAACTGGGAGGATTGATCCCGAACGCTTTTGTCAGATCCGCTACGCTCACCGCGTCGTAGCCGCGCGAATGAAATAAGTGTTGAGCGGTTTCAATGGCTTGCTCCGGATCGAACTGGCGAGGGCGACCCGGCGTTCGGCTATGTTTTGTAGTCATTACTACATAACTCCTTGACGGCATGATTTCATTACGCATATTGTAGTGGTTACTACAATATCATAAAGGACATCCTGATGACGCTATTTCGCAACAAATCTGTACTGGTTTTAGGGGGAAGTCGTGGTATCGGCGCGGCTATTGTACGACGCTTTAGCGCTGACGGCGCATCGGTCGTTTTCAGCTACGCCGGATCGCGTGAAGCCGCCGAAAAACTGGCAGCAGAAACCGGTAGCACCGCCATCCAGACGGATAGCGCCGATCGTGATGCCGTCATCAGCCTCGTGCGTGAGTACGGACCGCTGGATATTCTGGTCGTCAATGCGGGCATCGCTCTCTTCGGCGATGCGCTGGAACAAGATAGCGATGCGATAGATCGTTTGTTCCGAATTAATATCCATGCACCTTACCATGCGTCAGTCGAAGCAGCCCGCAACATGCCGGAAGGTGGACGCATTATTATTATCGGTTCCGTGAATGGCGATCGGATGCCCGTACCGGGAATGGCCGCGTACGCCGCCAGTAAATCAGCCCTGCAAGGGCTGGCGCGCGGCCTGGCCCGTGATTTTGGCCCCCGCGGGATTACGATAAATGTGGTGCAGCCAGGCCCCATTGATACCGACATCAATCCGGAAGATGGCCCCATGAAAGAGCTGATGCACAGTTTCATGGCGATCAAACGACACGGAAGACCTGAAGAAGTGGCTGGAATGGTGGCATGGCTTGCCGGCCCGGAAGCCTCTTTCGTCACCGGCGCGATGCACACCATCGATGGTGCCTTCGGCGCCTGACGGCCAGGCGAATATCACACGGTTGCCGTCTACGCTCCGGCAACCGTGTTAGAAGCTGTTCATGCGAGAAAACATCCGCAAGCGCCGGGATCAATCGTGGATTTTAACGCCAAGACAACCGCGAACAAATTCAGGATTAAAATGCTTCACCGCTTCGCCAACGTAGCCTAAATCAAGGGCGTTGATTTGAGCCATTTCGTTATCCGTTAGTGAGAAATCCCAGATGGCAAAGTTCTCTTCAATACGTTCCTGTCGAGTGGATTTAGGAATAACCGTGACGCCACGCTGCACGTTCCAACGCAGGACAACTTGCGCGATGGTTTTTTGATGGGCATCGGCAATCCTTTGAAGCATGACATTTTCATACGGTTTATGTCTCCCGCCGCCTAACGGTGCCCACGCTTCAGGCTGAACGTTATAATGCTTCATGGTTTCCAGCGCGGCGGGTTGTGCAAAGTATGGATGCAATTCGACCTGGTTTACCATTGGCGTAATTCTGACGGTTTCACCGAAGTTGGCTAACACATGCGCATAGAAGTTGGACACGCCAATGGCTTTTAGTTTACCGGCTTCATAAGCGTCTTCCAGCGCGCGCCACGCGCTAAAATAATCGCCCATTGCCTGATGCAATAAATAGAGATCAAAATAATCTAACCCGGATTTTTTCAGCGATGCTTCAATACCTGCTTTGGCCAGATCGTAGTTAGCCATATCTTGCACCCACAGTTTAGAAGTAATAAATAACTCCTCACGGGTACACAGACCTGTCGCGATGGCTTCACGAACAGCGCCACCAACGGCATCTTCATTGCCGTATACCGCAGCGGTATCGATAAGACGATAACCGCTGCGAATAGCGCTTAACACTGACTGCTGACATTCTTCTTTGTCGGTTACCTTAAAAACGCCAAAACCCACCATAGGCATTTTAAGGTTGTTACTTAATATTGAATATTCCACGCTAAAGCACCCTTTCGTTGTAAAGACGCCATGATAAGAGCAAAAGACAGGTACAATGAGTATTGTTAAATCCGATTATATTTATACAAAAAGTTCATTAATAACAGTTGTACAGATTTTTTATTGCATCCAAACGTTCAGTGCTTGCTATATCCTCGCCGTGTAGCACCTGTTTGATAATGCCTTTTACTTATGCGTCAAAAACCAGTACCGTCATTTTGACCGTCTGTGAAAAAGTTTTCTGAACAGGCAATGCGATATCCGGAATAATATTTTTTAGCGAAGAGGCTCCGGCTGGCTCAGCGCCGTTTTGCACCAGTCATAAAAAGCGCGTACCGCAGGCGGCAGAAACCTGTTTTGCGCATAGACCAGCGCAAGCGGCAAATCATAAGAATGGTTGTCCATGCAGGTCACCAGCGCCCCGCTGCGCAGATACGGCGCAACCAGATAGCTGGCGACGCGAATTAACCCCAGCCCCTGTATTCCGGCCTGAATATAAGCGTCCGTATCATCGACAACCAGCGTCTCCTGCACCCGCATCGCGTAATCCTCCCCCTCACGCGTAAAAAACCAGTCGGTGGTACGCCCGGTGCGGTGGTTCAGGTAGCCGACCGCATGGTGTTTTTGCAGATCATCTAAATTTTCAGGGCTACCGTAACGCTCAATGTAAGTGGGCGATGCTGCTATCACCCAGTTAAAACTGGCGAGCGGACGGGCAACCAGCGTGGTGGAATCATCGATCCTGCCGGCCCGAATCACACAGTCATACCCTTGAAGGATAATATCCTCCACGCTATCGCTGGAACAAAGTATCAGCTCCAGCTCCGGATACTGGCGCAAAAAGGCCGGGAGCGTGGGAATAATGCAATGTCGGGCGAGAGATTGCGGCATCCCCACTTTAAAACGCCCTTTGGGTTGTGCCGCCCGGCCGGGAAATGACGACTCCATGGCCGCGATATCTGCCAGCACTCTTTTGCACTCTTCGTAGTAACGCCGCCCCTCTGCGGTCACACTAAGTTTGCGAGTTGTACGTTGCAAAAGCTGAATCTTAAGCCAGGATTCCAGTTCTTTAACCACCCGCGATACCGTTGAGCGCGGCACGCCCAGCACTTCGGCGGCTCTGATAAAACTATGGGTATCCACTACGCAAACATAGACCTGCATCGCTTCCAGCTTGTCCATTTTCCCCCCGCCAATTATCCCATTTATCAGAACAGTCTAACCCGTCTTCGGCGTCTTATCGAACGCAGATCCCTGACGTAATCTCTATCTACAGGTGAACCAACACAGAGAGGGGCAAATGAAACAATCCAATAATCAGGTGGGTGAAAAAGTATTGGTGCTGGGCGCGGGACAACTGGGGGCGTCAGTGCTGGCGTCGTTGGTTCCGGCGGTCACACAGCGTAATGGTTCCGTTAGCGTTATTGTGTCAGGGCGATCCAGGGATAAACAGAGCAAACGACGTTCCAGCATTCATCAACAACTGGCAGATGCCGGTGCGCGGTTTATCCCGGTCGACATCGCGGGCAGTTCGGTTGCAGCGTTAAAAGATCAATTCCACGGTTTTGATACGATCATCAATTGTATGGGGTTTGTCGCCGGTGCGGGTACCCAGATAAAAATCACCCGCGCGGTACTGGAGGCGGGCGTTAAGCGCTATTTCCCCTGGCAGTTTGGCGTGAATTACGATGTGGTCGGCAAAGGCAGCGGCCAGCCGGTGTGGGACGAACAGTATGACGTCAGGACGCTTTTGCGCGAGCAAAACGTCACAGAGTGGGTGATTGTTTCAACCGGTATATTTACCTCTTTTCTCTTCGAACCGGCCTTTGATGTGGTCAACTTAGCCAAAAAAACCATCAATGCCCTCGGCGGATGGGAAATGCAGGTCACCGTCACGTCGCCTGCGGATATTGGTCGCCTGACCACTGAAATTTATCTGCATCAGCCGCGTATCACTAACGAAGTCGTCTTTGTTGCGGGGGAAACGACCTCTTATGCAAAACTGGCGGAAACGGTCGAACGCGTGACGCAGCAAACCTTTACCCGAGGCGTATTGACGCTACCTGACTTACAGGAGCAGCTCCGTTTACATCCGCATGACCCAATGCTGCGCTATCGCGTTGCCTTCGCGCGTGGTGACGGTATGTGGTGGCCGATGAGTGACACCTGGAATGCACAACATCATCTGCCGACACAGGATATTGCCGCCTGGCTGAAAACACACCAATGAGAACGGCGGCATCAGGCGGCGGGCGTGGTTACCTTTCATCAAAAGGTAACCAGTACGCATCAGTGCTTCACAATATACATTGTACGGCTATAGGCCACATCTTCCGGGTTAGTAATGGGGTATCCCTTTACCCACGGTTTAATTAACCGGCCATTGGTATACTGATAAATAGGCGCTATAGGCGCTTGATCCGTTAAAATTTTCTCCGCTGCATTGTAATCCGCGTTACGCGCTTCGGCGGTATTTTCCATCGTCGCTTGCGTCAGGATTTTGTCATAATTCGGATTAGTAAAGCGTGAAATATTCCCCGTATGCGTGGACGTTAATAAGGATAAGAAAGCCGACGGTTCGTTGTAATCCCCCACCCAGGAGGCGCGAATAACATCAAAATTACCGGTATTCCGGCTGTCGATATACGTTTTCCACTCCTGGTTTTGCAATTTCACATCCACCCCCAGATTTTTCTTCCACATTGACGCCACCGCAATCGCGATTTTCTGATGGTTTTCTGAGGTATTGTAAAGCAGGGTTAATTTAAGCGGCTTCTGCGATCCGTAGCCTGCTGCACGCAGCAATGTTTTCGCCTGGGCATTAAGTTCTTCCTGGCTCATTTGTTCAAACGGTGAAGGATCGGGCTTAAATCCTGCCGTGACATCCGGTGTAAAATGCCAGGCCGGTTTTTCACCGGTACCTAAGACTTTTTCCGCCATCAAACGGCGATCAATGGTCATACTTAGCGCCAGACGAACGCGGGAATCCGCCGTCGGCCCTTTCTGCGTATTAAACGCATAATAATAAGTCCCTAATTGCGGCGGCGTATAAACTTGCCCTGGAATATCCTTCAATAATTTCTGGTACATATTTTTAGGGAAAGATTCGGTGATATCAATATCACCGGCAAGATAACGTTTCGTCGCAGCCGACTCCTGGTTAATGGGTAAAAATGTCACTTTTTGCAGTACCGTTTTCGCGTTATCCCAGTAATGCGTATTAGGCACGACCACCAGTTTTTCATTTACCACGCGCTCTTTAAGCACATACGCGCCATTGCCGATCAGTTTTCCCGGCTTCATCCAGTCTTTACCGCTTTCAACATTCGCTTTTTGGACCGGATAAAAGGCAAAACTGGCGGTCAGACTGGCAAACCAGGGCAACGGCTTGTCAAGCTGAATACGCAAAGTGTGCGCGTCCACGGCACTGACGCCAAGCTGATCCGGCGTGGCTTTACCGTCGATAATGGCTTGCGCATTAGTGATGCCAGCCAGAGCGGCAAACCAAGCGAAGGGGGAAAGCGTTTTGGGATCAACGAGACGTTGCCAGCTATAGACAAAATCCTGGGCGGTCACCGGCGTTCCATCGGCCCATTGCGCATTATCCCGCAACGTAAACGTCCAGATACGATTATCATTGCTCTTCCACTGGCTGGCGACGCCAGGGATAATTTCACCCTTTTCGTTCTGGTTAACCAGCCCTTCAAATAGATCGCGGATCACCTGAATTTCAGGCAGCCCAACGGCTTTCGCTGGATCTAACGAAGCGGGCTCATCTTTGATATGACGCACCAGTTCTTGTTTCTCTGCCAGTACCGTTCCACCGGGAACATCCGCAGCATATGCCAGGGAAAAGCTGCTAACCAACAGCGCACAACAGGTTACTGAAACAGAATGCCTCATAGAAGTTCCTCAAAGATGAGTTAAATAACAACGTAATTATTTGTTTCAGCAGAAAGAAATGCAATTATCTTCCGCCAGAAAGTTGATATCGCGCCATACAAGAGGGTAAATAGAAACCATTTGATAATCGGCGGGTTTTACACAACACTACGATGATTACCCTACTGGTCTCAGCTTCGGGAAACATGTATGACTGTCACCCGCCCCCGTGCCGAGCGCGGCGCATTTCCGCCAGGCACTGAACATTATGGACGTTCGCTACTAGGCGCACCGCTAATCTGGTTTCCGGCGCCTGCCGCCGATCGCGAAAGCGGCCTGATACTGGCTGGCACCCACGGGGATGAAACCTCATCCGTGGTGACGCTCTCCTGTGCGTTACGCACCTTAAATCCTTCCCTTCGCCGTCATCATGTCGTACTTGCCGTTAATCCTGATGGCTGTCAACTGGGATTAAGGGCAAATGCAAATGGCATTGATTTAAACCGTAACTTTCCCGCCGCCAACTGGAAAGCGGGTGAAACAGTTTATCGCTGGAATAGCCGCGCGCAAGAGCGTGATGTCGTGCTGCTAACCGGCGACCATCCCGGCTCAGAACCGGAAACCCAGGCGCTTTGCCAGTTAATACATCGACTCCAACCCGCCTGGGTCGTCTCTTTTCACGATCCGCTAGCCTGCATTGAAGATCCACGTCGCAGCGAGCTAGGCGAGTGGCTGGCCGATGCGTTTGCGTTGCCGCTGGTGACCAGCGTTGGTTACGAAACGCCCGGTTCGTTTGGCAGCTGGTGCGCCGACCTCAACCTGCACTGCATTACCGCCGAGTTTCCCCCTGTTTCTGCCGATGAAGCCAGCGAAAAATACCTGCTGGCTATGTCGAATCTGCTCCGCTGGCATCCTAAAGATGGAGTTGACCCGTCGTAAAGCGTAGCGCGGGCTCAACATCAACCGCCAGCCATGTTGGGCCATCAAGATCGGCGAAGCTCACCTGCGGCATAAGCGGCAGCGCGGCGCTAATCGCTCTTGATGTACAGAGCATACAGCCCAGCATCAGGCCGAATCCTTGCTCCCGCGCCTCCGTTGCCAGCGCCAGCGCCTCGGTCAGACCGCCGGTTTTATCCAGCTTAATGTTAATCATATCGTAGCGCCCCGTCAGGGCTTTCAGACTACTGCGAGTATGGCAGCTCTCATCTGCACAGATGGGCAACGGATGAATAAAATTTTCCAGGGCGGCGTCATCCTGCGCGGGCAGCGGCTGCTCCAGCATCGCGACATTCAGATCCGCCAGTAACTGACAACGCGCCGCCAGCCCCTCCGGACGCCACGATTCATTGGCGTCCACAATGAGCGTCGCCTCCGGCACCGCCGCGCGGATCGCCACCATACGTTCGCTAATCAGACGAGCATCGAGTTTGATTTTCAGCAACGTCGCCCCTTTTTCCCATAGTGCCGCCGCACTGGCTGCCATCTGTTCCGGCGTGCCTATCACTACCGTTTGCGCGGTAGTAAAAACCGGGGACAGCGTCACGCCGAGCAGCCCGGCAAGGCTTTGCTGCCGCTGGCGGGCCTGCAAATCCCATAAGGCGCTATCCACCGCGTTGCGCGCCGCGCCTGCCGGCAACAGTTTCTGCAATGCTTCGCGAGTCAGCCCGTTTTCCAACTGAGGCACAATACTCATGATTTGCGCCATGACCGAGGCATCACTTTCACCATAACGTGGATATGGCGTACATTCCCCGATGCCTTTTACGCCCTCTTCTTCCAGTTCGACAACGACAACATGCGCTTCGCTTCGGCTACCACGCGCAATAACGAAAGGCGTATGCAACGGCCAGGTTTCCTCATATACCTTAACAGATCTCATCTCTTCCCCTCTGATAGCGCCGGACGCGGCTTGCTACAAATAGTATTTGCCGTGTTAATGAATAATGACTTAAACTGGATTTCGACGTTAACTATAAGTAAATAGGAACATAATTATGTCACAGACTGTACATTTCCAGGGTAACCCGGTCACCGTTGCCAACGTTATTCCGCAGGCTGGTAGCAAAGCACAGGCTTTTACTCTTGTCGCAAAAGATTTGTCTGACGTTTCCCTCAGCCAATATGCAGGCAAACGCAAAGTGCTGAATATTTTCCCAAGCATTGATACTGGCGTATGCGCCGCATCAGTTCGTAAGTTTAATCAACTGGCCACAGAAGTGGAGAATACCGTCGTATTGTGCGTTTCTGCTGACCTGCCTTTTGCACAGTCGCGTTTTTGCGGCGCGGAAGGCCTGAGCAACGTTATTACGCTTTCCACTCTGCGTAATAACGAGTTTCTGAAAAACTACGGCGTCGAAATCGTTGACGGCCCGCTGAAAGGTTTGGCGGCGCGCGCAGTCATCGTGCTTGACGAAAACGACAACGTTATTTTCAGCCAGTTGGTGGATGAAATCACCCACGAGCCGGATTACGACGCCGCGCTTAATGTCCTGAAGGCATAAGCCAGCGACTGCTGGCGCTACGTTTGTCAGTGCTACAGGCGGTGCTCTTTTGTCACAAGAAGGCCTCTATCCAGAGGCCTTCTTTTTTTCTACTCTTCACCCTTCTTCTGGCTCAGACCATATTCACGCAGCTTATTGGCAATCGCGGTGTGCGATACCCCCAACCGTTTCGCCAGTTTACGCGTACTCGGATAGCTACGATAAAGCTGGGTCAGGACAGAACGTTCAAAACGACTGGTAATGTCATCCAGCGAACCTTCCATCGCATCTTCGCCGACTGCCACCGTCGCGGCATCGTAGTCAGGCAGCAGGATATCCTGCGGACGCAGCTCATACCCTTCCAGTTGCGTCAGCGCCCGGTAAATCGCATTTTTAAGCTGGCGAACGTTACCCGGCCAGCCGTAACGAGTGAGGACCGTACTCAGATCGGCAGACAGTTTCGGTCGCGGAACGCCCTGTTCGTCGGCAAAACGCGCCACGAACAGTTCGGTCAACGGCATAATATCCTGCGGACAATCGCGCAACGGCGGCAAATTAAGCGTCAGAACGTTAAGTCGATAATAGAGATCTTCGCGGAACAGTCCTTTTTGCACCAGCTCCACCAGATTTTTCTGCGTGGCGCAGATAACGCGGACATCAACATGAATTTCGTGATCTTCGCCGACGCGACGGAACGTACCATCATTGAGAAAACGTAGCAGCTTCGCCTGCATACGCGGCGACATTTCGCCAATTTCATCCAGCAGCACCGAACCGCCATTCGCCTGTTCAAAAAAGCCTTTTTTACCTTCCGGCGCATGGCCAAATAGTTCGCTTTCTACCGCATCTTCCGGGATTGAAGCGCAGTTGAGCGCCAGATACGGCTTCGCTGAACGAGGGCTTGCCTGGTGACAGGCATAGGCGAAAAGATCTTTGCCGGTTCCCGTATCGCCGGTAATCAGCAGCGGCGCACTGAGCATCGCCAGTTTGCGCGCCTGCTCAACAACGTGCTTCATCTTTGCGCTCACGGCAATAATCTGACTAAACGCGCTCAGATCCTGCGTGGACAAATTCTGTAGCTGCTGCCCCATACGAATCGTGGAACGCAACATCACGACCGCCCCGGTCAACACGTATTCGTCATTTTCGTTTTGTAAATGTACCGGCGTAATCTCCATCAGGAAGTTTTGCCCGTTGATCACGACATGTTCGTTATGGGAGCTTTGCGGGTTACCGTCCAGCCAGCGCTGAAAATTGAAGCCGTTGATTAATTGTGCGGCGGTATGGTGCCGCATTCGCTCCTGGCTCTGGGCAAAAAGCTGACAACTCGCCGGGTTCGCCATCTCCACTTTACTCTTCATATCCAATGAGAGCACCGGCTCCGGCAACGCCTCAAGCAGCGCGCTCAGGGCCAGATGTTCACGTTCGGACGGCATCCAGGGAACGGTACGGACATCCGTTACGCCGGAAATACGGCGGATTTCGGCCATCAGGCTGCTGAAGTCGGTGAATTCCAGCTCAGCAAAATTAAGATAAATTCGCCCAATGGGATCAATCTCGATTCCGCGTAAATCAATGCTACGTAACACCAGTAAATCAAGTAATTCGCGGGTCAGACCAAGTCGGTCTTCACAAAAGACTTCCAGACGCATGGGAACCTTCACCTGAATAATGAACCATTAAATAGATGATAAGCCACTATTCGGCTGGCAGGAAGGATTCTGTCAACAAATATTGACAGCATGACGGAAAAACGGGCGCTGCGGCGTAAAGCCAGGCAGTCAGCGCCCTGTGGAAGGTCATTTCTCAGGCGACGACTTACTCTTTTGTAACGTCTCTTTTAGCTGACCGATAAGCTGACGACGAAAATCACCGAGACGTGGTTTATCGTTATCGATCCACGGCAATGGTCGACATAGCTCCATCGCTTTTATTCCCAGTCGAGCGGTAAGGAGACCTGCGCCAATCCCCTGTGCCGCGCGCGTGGACAGGCGTGCGGCCAGATCCTGAGACATCCAATCCATACCGACTTCACGCACCAGCTCACTGGCTCCCGCGAACGCGATATTCAGCAACACCAGACGGAACAGACGAAGGCGGCTGTAATAACCAAGTTCAATGCCATACAGCGTTGCGATACGGTTAATCAGGCGTAAATTACGCCAGGCAATAAATGCCATATCCACCAACGCTAACGGGCTGACGGCGATCATCAGAGTCGATTCCGCGGCGAAACGGCTAATCTCACGTCGCGCCTGCGCGTCAAGTACCGGCTGTACCAGATGCGCATACAAACCGACGATTTCCCTGTCGTTTTGCGTTTCGTGAATAGCGGCATACCAACGTTGTAATGCCGGATGTGATTGATCAATCCCCGCCTGCTGCGCCAGTTTTTCGCAAAATGCGCGACCTTTCCCGACGCTATGGCTATGTAACAGCTCACGCGCTTCATCCCGCTCATGCGCCCGCTGGCGCAAGCGCCATAATCGCCGCCACTCCGTGACCACCGATCCCACGCCAGCGCCAACGATCAGCGCGCCTGCGGCACAGCCGCCTAAAGCGACCCAGTCCTGAGTTTGCCAGGCATTCATTGTCCACTGTACGCCTTGCCCGACCACGCTCGCGCCAAACAGCGCCAGCCCTCCCATCACCATTTTACGCCACAGGCTGCGTTTGGGACGCAGCGCGGCATCGACCGCCGCTTCTGCCACGCCTTCGTCTTCCGGGCGCTCATCGATAGCTGCAGGCGCAAATGTACGCGACTCCGCTTCGCTGAAAGTTTGCTGCGCTTTGAAGGCCGACGTAGGTTCCTCCTTTAGCGGTTCTGCAAAATCAATACGCGGTTTTAACGGTTCGCTCATCGCAGCTTATCTCCTATTAAAAACTCCAGCGCAGCGTCCAGACGAATATGCGGTAACGGTTTATCAACATCCATCACCTGCGGACGAAAGGCTTCGAACTGAAAACCCTGACTATCCCAAAACGCTTGCCCCGGCAAACGCGAAGGCACTTCGCCGGGGTACACGGTTAACGGCGCGCCGTCACTCAAACGGTTTCCACGTAAAGCCGGGATTTTTTCACCGTTGACCTCAATCACGCCGCTGGTGGTCGCCTGTACCGACGCCAGCCCCAGGCAATCCATACTAATGCCTTCAAACGCGGCATTTTGCCAGGCATCCTGAATAAGTTGCTGGAGCAAGGCCACCATATTGGCATGTTGGTCGAGGGTGACATGGTCGGCTTTCGTCGCGGCGAACAGCAATTTGTCAATCACCGGCGAAAACAGGCGGCGAAACAGAGTTCGCTGACCATAGTGAAAACTTTGCATCAGCTGCGTTAAAGCGAGACGCATATCATTAAACGCCTGCGGCCCGCTATTAAGCGGTTGCAGACAGTCGACCAGCACAATCTGGCGATCAAAGCGTAGAAAATGATTTTTGTAGAACCCCTTGACCACTTTTTCGCAATAGTAGTTAAAGCGTTCGCGCAGCATTCCAGCGTTGGTCTGCTTATCCGCCTGCGCCAGTTTTGACTCGCCGAAGGCGTCCACATCCGGCCACGGGAAAAACTGCAACGCTGGCGCGCCCGCCATATCGCCCGGCAAAACAAACCGTCCAGGCTGAATAAAGTGCAATCCCTGCGATTTACACTGATGCAAATAATCCGTCCAGGCGGCGGCAATCTCCGCCAGCCGGTTTTCATCGGCGGGCGCCAGCGGATCGAGTCCGTCGCAAAGTTGCCGCCATTTTGCGGCCCACTCAGCGCGTTGTCCTTGTAACAAGCCGTTCATCTGACGGGACCAGCTTAAATAATCCTGAGCCAGCATGGGCAGATCGAGTAACCATTCCCCTGGATAGTCCACAATCTCCAGATACAATGTCGAGGTATCTTTAAAATGGCGCAGCAGCGAGTCGTTTGAGCGATAGCGCAACGCCAGCCGAATCTCACTGACGCCGCGCGTCGGTGTGGGCCAGGCGGGAGGATTGCCATAAAGCTGAAGTATCCCCTCGTCGTAGGTAAAACGGGGAATACCAAAATCACGTTGAGGCACGCGCTTTACGCCAAGCAGGCGTTCTTCGCGTACCGCGCTGAGCAACGGTAAGCGCGCGCCCGCGTGGACATTAAGCAACTGGTTAACCATCGCCGTGATAAACGCCGTTTTGCCGCTGCGGCTCAACCCGGTTACGGCAAGTCGCAAATGCCTGTCTACCCCACGATTGACCAGCGCGTTGAGTTCAGTTTTAAGTCGCTTCATTGACATCCTGTTGAGCCTGAAGAGAAGAAAAAATAATAACGAGCCTGCGTTATAGATATGTGCAAAAACGTTATTATCAACTACCCGGAGAGATCAACAACGGCGCATTAAGCGCCGCGGTTAGTATGAGTATTGAGCAATAGATTATCTATTTTTTTACTTTCGGCATATCAAGACGACTGATGCCGCCCATATTCATCGCGTGCGTATACCCCATATCAAGCAACATTTGTTTTGCCATGCCCGACTGTCGTCCGGAGTTGCAATATAACTTTACCGTATCGTTCCTGTCTGGAACTACCGTTTCGATATGAGATTTAATCTCCTTCAATGGGATATTAATCGCGCCCTGAATATGCTCACGCTGATATTGTTCCGGAATGCGGACATCTATCCAGTATTCTGCGGCATAAAGCGGCATGGCTACGAATAACGCTAACGCAAATATTCCTTTTTTCAACATACTTCCGTCCTGACACGTAATGTATTTCGCACACACTATACGCCAGAGCTTAACGAAATATTATGACCAGACTCGCTATTTGTAACGCTGCGAAATTTTATTCGCCGCCTTACGAAGTACTGGCTCCAGCGCAAACGCCAGCAACATTTTTAGCGGACGACGGGCGACGGATTTTACCGCCCATCCCGCCACGCCGGCAGGCCCGTAGCGTAACGCGGTCAACAGAACCAGCTTACCTGCTATTTTGAAGCCGGGCTTTACCTTCTGCCCGGCGCGTTGCCAGCGAGTATTCATCTTCACCTTCCCGATATAACACTTAAAGTTGACGGAAACGACTACGCAGTGTGAACGTATCTGACGTGACGTAGCGTTCCATTTCTCGCAAACGCTTTTCGCCTGCGGCAAGCTCTCTGTCTACGGTATCCAGCAGTTCGCCGCTGGTCGGCTGCGGTTTGCCTGCGGCCAGATTATCCGGCATAGGGTCCATTACAAAAGACAGAACGATATAGGCCACTACGGTAAAAAACGCCAGCCCAAAGAAAATCGACAGCACGACCAGAATACGTACCAGTTTTACCGGTACATCAAGGTAGTCGGCGATCCCAGCGCAAACACCCCGCACCATGCCCTTTTGCGGCATACGCCATAGTTTTTTATTAAGATTTATTCCACCCATTAGCGCTCTCTCCAGTTCGGATGCTCTGCATCAAGAATGTCTTCCAGCGCCTGAATGCGCTCGCGCATACGTTGCGCATCGTCTGTGAGTTGCAGTAAGCGTTGCTGCTCGCTTTGCGAAAGTTCTCCCCGACCGGCGCGGTTGCTGTAATGCAGCCACAGCCAAATCGGTAACACAAACAACACAAAAATGGTTAACGGGATGGCCAGAAATAGCGCGCTCATGCGTTCTCCTTACACCTAAAGCTGATGAGCGACGGCGCGTACCGGCGCCGCCATTGTCATTATTGATTATCTTGCTTCATTTTGGCTTTCAACTGTGCCAGCTGCTCGCTGATTTCATCATCGGCTTTCAGGTTGGCAAACTGTTGGTCCAGCGATTGCTGCTTACCAAAACGATGGCTTTCCGCTTCCGCTTCCATTTGATCGATACGACGTTCAAAGGATTCAAACCGCGCCATGGCTTCATCCAGTTTGCCGCTGTCAAGCTGACGACGGACATCGCGGGAAGAACTCGCCGCCTGATGACGCAGCATCAGCGCCTGCTGGCGAGCGCGTGTTTCGCTGAGTTTGTTTTCCAGCTCGCCAATCTCTTTCTTCATGCGCGCCAGCGTGTCATCCACCAGCGTCACTTCCTGTTCAAGCGTAGCAATTAAATCGGTCAGCTTTTGTTTTTCAATCAACGCGGCGCGCGCCAGATCGTCTTTATCTTTGCGCAGAGCCAGTTCCGCTTTTTCCTGCCACTCGGTCTGCTGAGCCGTAGCCTGTTCAATACGACGGGATAACTGTTTCTTTTCCGCTAAAGCACGCGCGGAGTTCGAGCGAACCTCCACCAGCGTATCTTCCATCTCCTGAATCATCAGGCGCACCAGCTTCTGCGGATCTTCCGCTTTTTCCAACAACGCATTGATATTGGCGTTCACGATGTCGGCAAAACGAGAAAAAATACCCATAATTCAATCCTCACATAATGTTCTGATAACGGGCGATGCCCTGCTACATGATTAATACAATTTGCGTGCCAACTTTTCATGCGACTGATAATAAAGAAATTGTTTCGTTTTACCTCGCCAGCAAAAAAGGATAAAGTGGTGAAAAACACTAACAAGTGGCGATTTTCATCATGGCTGAATTTAAAGATAACCTGCTCGGCGAGGCAAACCGTTTTCTTGAAGTACTGGAACAAGTCTCCCGGCTCGCGCCGCTGGATAAGCCAGTGCTGATTATTGGCGAACGCGGTACGGGTAAAGAACTTATCGCCAATCGCCTGCACTATCTCTCTTCACGCTGGCAGGGGCCGCTTATCTCGCTTAACTGCGCGGCGCTTAACGAAAATCTGCTGGACTCCGAACTGTTTGGTCATGAAGCGGGCGCTTTTACCGGGGCGCAAAAACGTCATCCCGGTCGCTTTGAACGCGCCGATGGCGGCACGCTGTTTTTGGATGAACTGGCGACAGCGCCGATGCTGGTACAGGAAAAGCTGCTGCGGGTGATTGAATATGGCGAGCTAGAGCGCGTCGGCGGCAGCCAGCCGTTACAGGTTAATGTGCGATTAGTATGCGCCACCAATGCCGATTTACCCGCCATGGTAAAGGAAGGAACATTTCGTGCCGATCTGCTCGACAGGCTGGCTTTTGATGTTGTACAACTGCCGCCGCTGCGCGAACGCCAGAGCGATATCATGCTGATGGCCGAGCATTTTGCTATTCAGATGTGTCGTGAACTACGTCTGCCCTTATTTCCCGGTTTTACCGATCGGGCAAAAGAAACGTTGTTGCATTACGCCTGGCCGGGTAATGTCCGCGAGCTGAAAAACGTAGTCGAACGTTCAGTGTATCGCCACGGCAGCAGTGAACATCCTTTGGATGAAATTGTTATCGATCCTTTTCAACGCCATCCCGCCGAACCACCCGCGCCCGCCCTGCCATCGGCAACCGCCACGCCCGACCTGCCGCTCAAGTTGCGGGAGTTTCAACTGCAACAGGAAAAAGCGCTGCTGCAACGTAGCTTACAGCAGGCGAAATTTAACCAGAAACGAGCCGCCGATTTGCTGGCACTCACTTACCACCAGTTTCGCGCCTTGCTTAAAAAGCATCAGCTTTAGCTATTTCTCCGGCTAATTGACGACATTTACGCCAGTTATCCACCGACATTTTTACGTGGCGGGCCGAAGTGCGATACACTTTGCAAATTGAACTTCAAAAACTTAACTATTATGCGCCTGGTTTTATCGTCTCTGATCGTGATAGCGGGTCTACTGAGTAGTCAGGCTACGGCTGCGACTGCGCCCGAACAAACTGCGAGTGCAGATATTCGCGATAGCGGCTTTGTGTATTGTGTCAGCGGGCAGGTCAACACCTTTAATCCGCAAAAAGCGAGCAGCGGCCTCATCGTCGATACCCTGGCCGCCCAGTTATATGACCGCCTGTTGGATGTCGATCCCTATACTTATCGTTTAGTCCCAGAGCTGGCAGAAAGCTGGGAAGTGCTGGATAACGGGGCAACGTACCGTTTTCACCTGCGCCGCGACGTTTCCTTTCAAAAAACCGCCTGGTTTACGCCGACCCGAAAACTCAATGCTGATGATGTTGTCTTTACCTTTCAGCGGATTTTCGATCGTCGACATCCGTGGCATAACATTAACGGCAGTAGCTTCCCCTACTTTGATAGCCTACAGTTCGCCGACAATGTAAAAAGCGTGCGTAAGCTGGACAATAACACCGTTGAGTTTCGCCTGACGCAGCCAGACGCCTCCTTTTTATGGCATCTGGCCACACACTACGCTTCCGTCATGTCCGCTGAGTACGCCGCGCAGCTTAGCCGAAAAGATCGTCAGGAACTGCTAGACCGCCAACCGGTCGGCACCGGGCCTTTCCAGCTTTCGGAGTACCGTGCCGGGCAGTTTATTCGTCTCCAGCGCCACGATGGTTTTTGGCGCGGCAAACCGCTGATGCCGCAAGTAGTAGTGGATTTAGGCTCCGGCGGTACCGGGCGTTTATCAAAATTACTGACCGGTGAATGCGATGTTCTGGCCTGGCCCGCCGCCAGCCAGCTAACTATTTTACGCGACGATCCGCGTTTGCGCCTGACGTTGCGCCCGGGGATGAATATCGCCTATCTGGCCTTTAACACCGATAAGCCGCCGTTGAATAATCCCGCAGTGCGCCATGCGCTGGCCTTATCGATCAACAACCAGCGCCTGATGCAGTCGATTTATTACGGCACGGCAGAAACCGCAGCCTCCATTTTACCGAGAGCCTCATGGGCTTACGATAACGATGCCAAAATTACGGAGTACAATCCGGAAAAATCGCGCGAACAGCTAAAAGCGCTGGGCATTGAGAATCTTACGCTGCATCTCTGGGTGCCGACCAGTTCTCAGGCCTGGAACCCAAGTCCGCTAAAAACGGCGGAGCTTATTCAGGCGGATATGGCGCAGGTTGGCGTAAAAGTGGTCATTGTGCCGGTTGAAGGTCGTTTTCAAGAGGCGCGTCTGATGGATATGAATCACGATCTGACCTTATCCGGCTGGGCCACGGACAGCAACGATCCGGATAGCTTTTTCAGACCGCTGTTAAGCTGTGCAGCCATCAATTCGCAAACCAATTTCGCCCACTGGTGTAACCCTGAATTTGACAGCGTGCTGCGTAAAGCACTGTCGTCGCAGCAGTTGGCTTCGCGCATAGAAGCGTATGAGGAAGCGCAGAATATCCTGGAGAAAGAGCTGCCGATACTGCCGCTGGCATCATCACTACGCCTGCAGGCTTACCGCTACGATATTAAAGGGCTGGTGTTAAGCCCGTTCGGCAATGCGTCTTTTGCCGGCGTCTCCCGCGAAAAACACGAAGAGGTGAAAAAACCATGATTATCTTCACCCTGCGTCGGTTATTGCTGTTGCTGGTGACGCTATTCTTCCTGACCTTTATCGGCTTTAGTCTGAGCTATTTTACGCCGCACGCGCCGCTACAAGGCGCATCATTATGGAATGCCTGGGTTTTCTGGTTCAATGGTCTGCTGCACTGGGACTTTGGCGTGTCCAGCATTAACGGCCAGCTGATCTCCGAACAGCTTAAAGAGGTGTTTCCCGCCACGATGGAGCTGTGCATTCTCGCCTTTGGTTTTGCGCTGATGGTCGGCATCCCGGTCGGGATGCTGGCTGGCGTGACGCGTAGCAAATGGCCGGATCGTTTTATCAGCGCGCTGGCGCTATTAGGTTTCTCAATTCCGGTTTTCTGGCTGGCGCTTCTGCTCACACTGTTCTTTTCGCTCACGCTGGGGTGGCTGCCGGTATCCGGGCGATTTGACCTACTTTATGAAGTTAAACCGGTTACCGGTTTCGCCATCATTGACGCCTGGATTTCAGATTCGCCGTGGCGCGATGAAATGGTGATGAGCGCCATACGACATATGGTTTTACCGGTGCTCACGCTTTCCGTCGCGCCGACCACAGAAGTGATCCGCCTGATGCGAATCAGCACTATTGAGGTCTACGATCAGAACTACGTTAAAGCGGCGGCCACGCGCGGCTTGTCGCGCTTTACGATTTTACGCCGTCACGTGTTGCATAATGCGCTGCCGCCGGTCATTCCCCGTCTTGGCCTGCAGTTTTCAACCATGTTAACGCTGGCGATGATTACCGAAATGGTTTTCAGCTGGCCAGGGCTGGGACGATGGTTAATTCACGCCATTCGTCAGCAGGACTATGCCGCTATTTCCGCTGGCGTGATGGTCATTGGGTCGCTGGTTATTGTGGTCAATGTGATTTCCGATATTTTGGGTGCTATGGCTAACCCTCTGAAACATAAGGAATGGTATGCCTTACGATAAGAAACAATAAAAATATCATTAAATCAAAAAGTTATGCTTTTATTTTTGTGATAAGTTCGTTTTTTAGTACACAAATATATACACTTTGTTTTCTACTTTCTCCGGCAGTCCATGCTTCGATGATGATTGCCGGAGATTTATCTTCTGTATCAGCGCCTCCGGGTTTCACTACGTATCGCTACCTGCTGTCGCGGTACGCCAGCCCCAATCAAACGCCCGGCCTGCGCCTATTGTTCCAATGTTAGTTTCGGTCGTCGGCCACCATTACACCCCCTCTCCCTTGTCGCTTCCAGTCCAGCGCGGGTTCTTTCCACAATCAATTCACGTTCCATTTCATCGAGTGTGCCCATGACATGAAAGAAGAATCGCCCCATTGGCGTCGACGTGTCTATGCTGCTGTCGGTCAGGCTGTGGAAATTAACGCCGCGTTCGCGCAATTCTTCTACCAGAACGACCAGATGACGCATACTGTGACCCAGGCGATCAAGCTTCCATACAACCAGTGTGTCCCCTTCTGATAACGTCCTGACTAAAAGGAGCAGGCTTCACGGGCTGGATTTATCCAACAAAGCGCGTAGTGAGTGTTTCCCGTGAGGCTGAATACGAAAAAGGCCACGTAAATGCGCAGCCTTTATGGTGAGAGTTCTAATCTTAAGAGGCACTCCATCAAACAAACCACCCACAATTGTCAGAAGCTTGAAGGAGTGCTTTGGGGTGACAGTATCTGCGGCATTGTTGCCACGAACAACGTTCCCGCAAATGCTCAAAATACAATCCCAAAATCCGCTCCAGTAAACAGTCTGAATATCGTTGCCCCACAGATCGCTACAGCCATACAGGAACCTGATAAAGGTTCAGACATAATCGTCTCACCAACAAGATTAAGCCTGTTCTTTAGAGCGTTTAATACCCAGCAACATTTAATTTGTCAACATAGGCCCCATACAATAACTTGATGAGCTACAAGTAGTTATCGCAATTAATTCCCTGGAAGAGAATGCACTTTTGAAATCGGGGTCGCGCCAAACATTCTCTTTATAATATATCCTTACATCCCCCCCTGTTGTATAATAATACTTTGCTATATTTAGCATGTTATCAAACCCCTGTTTATGATTCCCGTACACATCCACTTTACACATGGCATTGACACTAATAGCCTCACTCCCGCGCTTCAGTTCGATACAAAAAAACTGAGTTTCCTTATCCCCTGACGTATACACACCATAAGACAGGTTTTTAATCTGAACATTACTCACATACGTATCATAATCAGCCATAGCTGCATAACAAACACTGGATAATGACGCAAGAGCAAGAGTCAGAACCTTTAATTTCTTTTTCATAATCCACTCCAACAATATTTACCATACTTGCATTTCTCTCGTAAACAAGCTCAACTGCTTCATGGATATTTTCAATTGGGATAGAATTTACAGATACATACTCACTTTGTAACCGCATCATCACTCGCTCAAAATGACCAAACTGGATACCACATAACTCAATATAAGCAACAGACGGCGGAAGGCTGTAGAAACTATTGTCTGCACGGATTCTGTATCTGTACAACCTGCCGCTAAATGTTGCTCTGGAGTAATATAATCGTGCTATATTATAAGACTCATTAATATCTGAGATAGTCGCAATATAGTACTGTCTCGACTACCGGATGCACAGGAGTCATCTCTTATATGTTGCTGAAGATTCCTGTTATTACCGTGCGAAGCAAAACCATCCCGAAAAATCACATCTGAAGGTCTCGAGTCAACACGATATACAAAATCAACGGCACTTGCATAATCAGAAAAACACTAAAAATAATATTACTTTTTTATCATACCCCCTCCCACAGAAACTATCAGGCAAACCACCTAATGTGTTAAACCGAGTGCTAACCATAGCTCAGTCATACTTTACGTCTCGCTGGATAAAATTAGAAAAACAAACCTCCCTGGTTTACGGGCACGAAAATCCCCGTAATCACACAATGCCTATCCTTAAACTGCGGCGTTCGCCTGGCGTTCGGCTTTATCCGTCTGATATTTATCCCTGATACGCCTGGCACGCAGTTCCAGCGCGTAGATAGCGCCATGTTCAGGACAGCACCAGACAACGTTGCTGTAAGCAGGAGAAAACCATTCCCGGCAAACTTTGCATTTACGGCGCGGTAATTTAGCCATGCTCACCTCAGACCCGGTTACGGATATAGCATCTAATAACGTTAGATTATGCATGCGTAATAATTCATAGCATATTTATATTAATGTAAATAAAATACAGTCAACAGATTTCTCCAATTTTATTATATATAAACAGAGGCTTACGTTGAGTAATAACAAGATCATACAATCCCGCACCAGTAAAATTAATGTAAAAATAGGCGTAATCATGTATTAATATTGACTGGACAGCAGGTAAGTGATAACAAATAAATATTAAAAAGTAAATATCACATAATAACCATTATCACTACATGAGAGGTGAATATGATGAAACCTATTTCTGCCGCGATTCTCAATATTAGAGGGACAGCCCCCGGCACTGCCACTTCGGAAATGGCGCAACTAACCTAGCCAAAGATATTATTAGGGTAGCTAATATTGCTTATAATATTTCACAGGTTGAGCAAAAAAGTGGTTTCTTGTTAGTAATGGGAGAGAAAGGCTTCAACAAATCGGCTTGCCTGCATATGCTGGGACAACAAATATCCAGAGTTTTTTCTGGGAAGCACTTATATCCTGGTGTTTTTATAAGTAAAGACGCAGCGTCCGAATTTGAAAAAACAATCAGCACTCATTATAAAACTCTTTCGAGTCACATTGATCTGCAACAATACACTAATGATGTAAATTGCGGAGCAGCTGTAGGTATTGTTGCACGGCAGCAAGAAAACCTCATACTAGATGAGATCACATTAAGCACGTTTAAAAAGGTCTATATTACCGGTCATGGTGCAGCAGGCACTAATGTTCTAGCCAGTGGCGACTCTGTTTTTTCTGCAAAACAACTGGTTGATATTCTGGTTGCTAATAAAGTTTTAGAGGTTATAAAGGATATAAGGATTAGTAGTTGTTATTCCGCAGATAAAAGAGAGCCTAATAGTTTTAAAAAGGAGGACATAGATAAAGCGAATAGAAATGCTGGTTTCTTTGAACGAATGGTGTTTGGAGAACGTGATACTTTTATAGAGAGGGTTGCTAATGAGATCTGGAGTAGAGGCTACATAGATGTCAAAGTTTCTGGTTACCATGGTGCTGGTGTATTTTATGCTGGTGAAATCCCATTTACACATCTTAGAAGCACGACGATCCCGCCAACTATCACTGTAAAAAGAAAGTCCGTAAGAGTAACGCTGGAAAGTCCTATAGATTAAATCATAAACTCAGCTCTATTACTTTTGGGTAGATCAAGGGGGTTATCATCAAAATTATATTTTTGTTAATGTTTTTGCGATATTGTAAACTGACAGTTACTGTATAAATAATCGGTAACTGTCAGCTCACATCTGAGCTAATAAATATAATTCCCCCTGCTGACCCGCTGCAGCGGTTTAAGACGCAACACCCCATGCCGGAGTATTCCGATCTGTCTTATTGTGAACCTCCCAGAGACTAATACCGCAACATCCTGATCGCGCCATACTCCGAACTGGCGCCAGCCGCCACTGTCGGTCTTAATGACCCTGGCCCAAATTCCGTACAGTGCTAAAACTTCTCCCAGTAGTCGTATGTTCTTTTACGGTTAACGCTTCTGTTTTTTTCTTCTTCTCCAGTACCATCTGGCGACGAGGATCGAGTCCCTCAGTTAACCATGATCTAAAGTACTGACGGCGTTCCCTGGCATGAGATAGTGATATGGTTGGATAATCGCCAATCGTCAGTTGAGCAGCGTTCCCGTTCCATCTGTATCGGTAAAAGAATGTTATACTGCCGGATGTAGAGAGCCTGACATTGAGACCATGAGCGTCTGAGATGACCTTGATTTGGTCTCTTTTTTTGCAGGAGCCTTTCTTAATTTTGTATCGGCAAGCAATGTGTACACTCCATGAGAGGATATGCACATTAGTTTACACATTTTGCATAATTGATAACCTCAAAGTGCACAAAATTAAAACACCAACGCTCGATAACCAATTGATAATGTTTTAAAATTTCAAAAGACATAAAGCATGGTAAACAAAAATAAAACGAGTAAATATGCCTTACGATAGCGTCTACAGCGAAAAGCGCCCGCCAGGCACCCTGCGTACTGCCTGGCGCAAATTTTATAGCGACGCGCCTGCGATGGTGGGTCTGTATGGATGCGCCGGTCTGGCGTTGTTGTGTATTTTTGGCGGCTGGATCGCGCCCTATGGTATCGATCAGCAATTTTTGGGCTATCAGCTACTGCCGCCCTCCTGGTCACGCTATGGCGAAGTCTCCTTTTTTCTGGGGACTGACGATCTGGGGCGCGATGTGCTGAGCCGCCTGTTAAGCGGCGCGGCGCCCACGGTCGGCGGCGCGTTTATCGTAACGCTGGCGGCTACGCTATGTGGATTAGTCCTCGGCGTAGTGGCAGGCGCGACGCACGGTTTACGCTCTGCCGTACTGAACCATATTCTGGACACGCTGCTTTCCATCCCTTCGCTCTTGCTGGCGATTATCGTCGTGGCATTTGCCGGCCCACATCTGTCACACGCGATGTTTGCCGTCTGGCTGGCCCTGTTGCCGCGAATGGTACGTTCCGTCTATAGCATGGTGCATGATGAACTGGAAAAAGAGTACGTCATTGCCGCCCGTCTGGATGGCGCGACAACGCTGAATATTCTGTGGTTCGCCATTTTACCGAATATTACCGCCGGTCTGGTCACCGAAATTACCCGGGCGCTGTCGATGGCGATTCTGGACATCGCCGCGCTGGGATTTTTAGATCTCGGCGCGCAGCTTCCCTCTCCTGAATGGGGCGCCATGTTGGGGGATGCGCTGGAGTTAATCTATGTCGCGCCGTGGACCGTTATGCTACCCGGCGCGGCGATAACGCTCAGTGTTTTACTGGTAAACCTGCTCGGAGATGGGATTCGTCGTGCGATTATTGCGGGGGTGGAATAATGCCGTTACTGGATATCCGCAATCTCACCATTGAATTTAAAACCAGCGAAGGTTGGGTAAAAGCGGTCGATCGCGTCAGTATGACATTAAGCGAAGGTGAAATTCGCGGCCTGGTAGGTGAATCGGGTTCCGGAAAGAGCTTGATTGCTAAAGCTATTTGCGGCGTCGCGAAAGACAACTGGCGAGTCACTGCCGACCGTATGCGTTTTGATGATATCGATCTGCTGCGCCTCTCCTCTCGTGAACGGCGTAAGCTGGTCGGGCATAATGTGTCGATGATCTTCCAGGAGCCGCAGTCGTGCCTTGATCCTTCCGAACGCGTCGGCCGCCAGTTAATGCAAAATATTCCCGCCTGGACCTATAAAGGCCGCTGGTGGCAGCGTTTAGGCTGGCGTAAACGGCGTGCTATTGAATTACTGCACCGGGTGGGAATTAAAGATCATAAAGACGCGATGCGCAGTTTTCCCTATGAACTGACCGATGGCGAGTGTCAGAAAGTCATGATCGCTATCGCGCTGGCGAATCAACCGCGACTCCTGATCGCTGATGAACCCACCAACTCAATGGAACCGACGACGCAGGCGCAAATTTTTCGCCTGCTGACCCGACTGAATCAAAACAGTAATACCACCATTCTGTTGATTAGCCACGACCTGCAAATGCTGAGTCAGTGGGCTGACAAAATCAACGTTTTATACTGCGGCCAGACGGTAGAAACCGCGCCAAGTAAAGATCTGGTGACGACGCCACATCATCCTTATACGCAGGCGCTTATCCGCGCGATTCCGGATTTTGGCAGCGCGATGCCGCATAAAAGCCGTCTGAATACGCTGCCGGGCGCGATCCCGCTACTGGAGCAGTTACCGATAGGTTGTCGTCTGGGGCCGCGCTGCCCTTACGCGCAACGAGAATGCATTATCACGCCACGCTTAACCGGCGCGAAAAATCATCTCTATGCCTGTCATTTTCCGCTGAATATGGAGAGAGAGTGATATGGTGGAAACTCTGCTTGAAGTGCGCAACCTGAGTAAAACCTTTCGCTACCGGACAGGATGGTTTCGCCGCCAGACCGTCGACGCCGTGAAACCATTAAGCTTTACGCTTCGTGAGCGTCAGACTCTGGCCATTATTGGCGAAAACGGTTCCGGCAAATCCACGCTGGCAAAGATGCTGGCCGGCATGATTGAACCCACCAGCGGCGAGCTTCTTATTGACGATCATCCCCTGCATTACGGCGACTATTCGTTTCGAAGCCAACGTATTCGAATGATTTTTCAGGATCCCTCAACGTCACTGAATCCACGTCAACGTATTTCGCAGATCCTTGACTTCCCCCTGCGCCTTAATACCGATCTGGAGCCGGAACAGCGGCGCAAACAGATTGTCGAGACGATGCGTATGGTGGGGCTATTGCCCGATCATGTGAGCTACTACCCGCATATGCTGGCGCCGGGGCAGAAACAGCGTCTGGGCCTGGCCCGCGCGCTGATTTTACGCCCTAAAGTCATTATCGCGGACGAAGCGCTGGCTTCGCTTGATATGTCCATGCGCTCGCAGCTCATCAATCTGATGCTTGAATTGCAGGAAAAGCAAGGCATCTCCTATATCTATGTCACGCAGCATATCGGCATGATGAAGCATATTAGCGATCAGGTATTAGTGATGCATCAGGGGGAAGTGGTTGAACGCGGCAGCACCGCCGATGTGCTCGCCTCTCCGCTACATGAGCTTACCCGCCGTTTAATCGCAGGCCATTTTGGCGAGGCGCTGACCGCTGACGCATGGCGAAAGGATCGCTAAGCGAAACAAATACCCTCAGTTCGATTCTCTGAGGGTGTTCATGCGACTGCCCAACAGCAATGTTTCAACCTCTTCTAACGCAACGGAAGGAAATAACGTGCCCTGGGTTGCCCAAATGCCTGCCGTTTTTAACACCGGCAAATAGCGTGTGTTTTCCTGGCCCCCCACCACGATCTTGTCACAATAACGCCGGATATGTTTGACAAGCAGCGGAAACGTCATTTTTTCAATTTGTGAGACAAAAAAGCTGCGATCAAGTTTTACGCCGCTAAAACACCCGCAAACTAATGGCGCAGCGGTTGCGTTCCCTACGCCCAGGTCGCCCAGCCATAATGGATTAGGTTGTTTATGAAGCGCGTGTATTAAAGGATCGACTAAGACGTTATCTTGACATGAAAAATGTTCAGCGACCTGCAGCTCCACAAATAGCATGGCGTGTAGTAATGCGTGAATATCTTTGTCCTGAAGGACAAGCTGCGCCATACCCCGATCGATATTTACGATACAGAACAGGCCGTGGCGTAGAAACCAGCCATGTTTGGCCGCGATTGTCCGCAACAGATCAAGCAGAAAACGGCGCTTCTGCGAATTGTCCCATGACGAGATAACAAACTCAGGGTGTAGCGGACGAGCGGGCGACGATGCAAAATGGGTAATAATTTCGACACCCAGTAAATCCCCCTCCATTGCCCTTATCGGCTCTGCCATAAAAAAATAGCGCATGTGACCACTCCACTTGATCTTAACTCCCTGATAATGCGCTTTTAACGCAAATCAATCAATAAAAACGATCAATATATAAAAAATGATCGAAAAAAACAATATATGTTAACTTCATGATAACTTGCTAATTTTATGTTTTGAGAATGTTCTTCTATTGCTATAAGGAAATTTACATACTACGCCAAACAACGCTAATACGACGGCAAGAGACCATCCGTAAAGCCGGGGTCTTCTTGCCAGGTAGAGGGGAAAAATCAAGGCGAGTTAATGTTGTTGCACCATCGCGAGGCATTTCATCCACTATGGCGGCGCGGCATCACCAACCGTACTTGCGAGTTGCATCTCCGCTGCAGGCTGTCCAAATCCCCTGAACGACCTTTAAACGAATAGCAACTCTCAATAATTGATCGGCAAATCTGTAGCGAATGAGCCCCGGCGATTCGCAGAAAAGAACGGAACTAAATGCTATTTTTTTAATTCATTCTTTAATACTTTAGCCACAAGAGTCCCTTCCTCCGGCGCGGCTAGTTTAAAACGTCTTCCTGACGCAGGTGTTTGTTCTTCCTCTCCGATTAACTCATCAAGCTCTGTAATAAGTGACTTATAATATTCAATATCTTCAGTATTTCCTTCGGTCTCGGCCTGCTTTAATTTTATCAGGTAACGGGCCTTAATTTGCTCTTCCAGTTGCCTTGTTGCAAGAGAAACGCTTCGCTGTTGCCGGGATTCTTGTGACAGCACGATTTGATCGCCATCCACAAAGAAAAGTACCCCCTCTTTAACCAGAATATTACCTAAGTTATCTATATCATGCATATAAACCCCCCGGGATTCAAGAAGCGCCTCCGCCATTCTATAGTTATCTTCATCTTCAATATCGAACTCCTGACCTTCAATATATTTTGAAACTAAAACCGTAACGTCTTTACCATTAATATTCATGATGGCCGAACGAGAAAAATCCTTGTCGCCATTGGCCATGTTCAAATACTTACTGACACGATCAGGATGACAATTACGATGTTCCGGAGAGTTAACATCCACTTTTATTCCCCGCTCATTAATTGGAATTTTAACAACAAAGTCTTCATGTAACCGATAGACTGTCCCATAACTTCCGCTACCTATTTTATTTTTTTCAATATCACGCATGCGAATATTTTTCTGAAACTCCGGCGAGTTAATAAACGCCTCTATTGCCGCTGGTTGTGATGCATCCGTCTGATCAGTAGCGCAGCTCTCATCACCAGACGCCGTGGCGGGCGTGGTCAGGAAGTCTATCAAACGATGCTCAAAAGCCTCATAGATCCCATTACTACCTGCTTCGCTCGGCGGCTGGTTATCATTATCTAAAGCGGCAAGCGTAATTTCCCCATTATTATAATTAAACATCGTTTCTTTTAAAAAATCGACGCAACGCTCAGAACACTCCGTCTCGGTCACTAATACTCCATCGTAAAACAGTTTTAGTAGTAACGTATTTTCTTGATACGCTAATACCTCTACAGTGTATTTATCTCTTGTTTCAGGTCTGGAGGCATCAATCAGTTTAATATATCCAAGAAGGGGGCGCCATCGTGTACAGTCTTCATCTCGCCTCGAAAATGGTCGTAGCGAGAAAGGCTTCGTAATATCGGGACGCTCGTTTTTTTGGCACAGTAGATTATATATCTCTTTATAATCAGAAATTAAACTTCGACTGGTAAATATATTCCTGAAAAAATCTATGAATTTCTCATACGTTGAAAAAACATGCTCTTTTTTATTATCGATGATATCTCTTAAATACCTTTCTGATATCTGGCAACTATGATTTCCGATCTGAAATGTAAACGGCATATGTCTCATCCTCTGAAAATTTATTATAATACACATGCAAACATATAAAAACCCGATTTGTAACTACTGTAATCACCTGATTTCCAAAATTTTTCATATTAAGTATTACTCTGCATCAATAAATAGAGAAAACCTTCAGCACCTAAAAAAGAAATTATTTTTGTTAAGCATTTGATGGTTAAAATTACATGTCCATAACATCGCTAATAGGTGAGGTAAACCATTCGGATGAATATTCAGGCTTCCTACAGAACCTTTATTTGTCTGGTGGAAGGTGCATCGCTATGCGTACTTGCTATCCGTCCCGGTGTCTCTGGTTGGATGAGGCGAACCTTACACCAGCTGGTATACTGCAGCGTAGGGCCTGTCCCATTAGACTCTTTGATTTGCCAGTTTGGCCCTGGGGAGTGCTCAAAATCCTCAGGGACTTCGTTACCGTGTGGTTTTAGAACGTCACCTGCCGGAGATAGCGGCGGAAAAATAGCGTGACACACGGGGTCAGGAGTGAGATATAATTTCAGACTAATTTCGAATAATGTTGAAAAGTTGCTGTTAACCATTGTTCGTAAAAGCAAAAAATAAGCAATGACTATAAGGATTAAAGCTATGGGTTTTCTTTCCGGTAAGCGCATTCTGGTCACTGGCGTGGCCAGTAAACTGTCCATCGCCTACGGTATCGCACAGGCGATGCACCGCGAAGGAGCTGAACTGGCGTTCACCTACCAGAACGACAAACTGAAAGGCCGCGTAGAAGAATTTGCTGCCCAGCTGGGTTCCAGCATCGTTTTACCGTGTGATGTCGCTGAAGATGCCAGCATTGACGCTATGTTTGCGGAGCTGGGTAACGTTTGGCCGAAATTTGACGGTTTCGTACACTCAATTGGTTTCGCGCCTGGCGATCAGCTGGACGGCGATTATGTTAATGCGGTTACCCGCGAAGGCTTTAAAATCGCTCACGATATTAGCTCTTACAGCTTTGTTGCCATGGCGAAAGCCTGCCGCACCATGCTGAATCCGGGTTCTGCGCTGTTGACCTTGTCTTATCTGGGAGCGGAGCGCGCCATCCCGAACTACAATGTCATGGGTCTGGCGAAAGCCTCTCTGGAAGCCAACGTGCGTTATATGGCAAATGCAATGGGGCCGGAAGGGGTTCGCGTCAACGCCATCTCTGCGGGTCCAATCCGCACGCTGGCGGCGTCCGGTATTAAAGATTTCCGTAAAATGCTGGCGCATTGTGAAGCCGTTACGCCAATTCGTCGCACCGTGACCATTGAAGATGTGGGTAACTCAGCGGCGTTTCTGTGTTCCGATCTCTCGGCAGGCATTTCTGGCGAAGTCGTCCATGTTGACGGCGGGTTCAGCATTGCGGCAATGAATGAACTGGAACTGAAGTAAGCGCATTAAGTTTATTAGCGGGCGGCACGGCTGTGCTGCCCCATTCCCCTCACTCACCACTCATCTCGTTATATAGCGTTCTGATATTTGTTATCACCTAACAATCTTTCATCCCTTTCCCGCATACGCCAGGATAATCCAGCATAAACGATCCGACGCCGAATCATTATCGATCGCCATTTCATCCTCGGGAAACCCTATGGAACAATGCCGAAAAGCGGGTAAAAGCCACTGGTATCATGAAACACAATCCACTATGTCGTCACAAACCCCGCTTTCGCTAATGCCGGAAGCCGCGTATGTTAACGATCGATTTTTACTGGATTTAGCGGTAGCAGAAACCGCGTTGACGCCTTTTGAGTCATGGTTAAAGCCAGCTCGCCAGTTGGCGGATGTCTTATTTCCCCGCACGGTTCTCAACGACCGGCTTCATACATTTAGCGCCTATGAACGTATGAGCACCGCGCTGACCGCCGCTCAGGTATTTGGGGTTCAGCGTTTGTGCCGCTATTATGCCGCTCGTCTGGCGCCGCTACCCGGCCCTGATGCCTCAAGAGAGAGCAATCAACGGCTGGCGCAAATTACGCAATACGCTCGTCAGCTTGCCGGCTCCCCCTCCGTTATCAATACGCGGGCCCGCGAACAACTTGCAGAGGTGGGATTAACCACCCGGGATACCGTACTCATCAATCAGATCATTGGGTTTATCGGTTTTCAGGCGCGGGTAGCGGCGATATTTCAGGCGTTTTGTCGTCTACCCGTGCGCGAACTGCCCGGCCAGGAGATGCAGCGCTTTGCCAGGGCCGCGCGGTTTCAAAACCCCCAGACGACATGGCAGCCCGCCGCCAGTCTGGTAGAATATCCTCCCGCCCATACCAAAGTTCAGCGGCAATATTCGTCTTCACAATGCCAAATGATGGCACCGGTACTCATCTGCGATCCGTCTTCATTCGCGTTACTCGAACGCATACTGACCAGCACATTACACACTGCGTCGCCCCCCTCTTTACTTCCACTTATCACGCTCCTCACATCACGTATCAACGGCAGCGCCGCCTGCTTTAACGAACAGGCAACCCAACCTGGCGCGTGGCGTCGCGCTGTCATCACGTTACGCCAGGAAGACGACGACATCGCTCGTTGGGAACTTGAGCCTGCGCTGACACAGGCGATACAATGGCTCACCAGAGCGCCCGATCGCTTTAGCGCCGCGCATTTTTTCCCGCTACTCACCAGGGGAGTTTCATCGGAGCAGGCCATTAATATGTTAGGCTGGTGCGGCGTGTGCGGATGGTTAAATCGTTTAAAAATCGCGTTGGGCGAAACCTATTAACTCATCCATTACAGAAAGAGCGCTTGCTGCGCCAGGCAGAATCGCGTAAAACTGTCAGCCGCTCTTTTGGCTACGAAAATAGACGAATATGTTTCAGGACAACCCGCTGCTAGCGCAGCTTAAACAGCAACTGCATTCCCAGACGCCGCGCGCTGAAGGGGTCGTAAAAGCCACGGAAAAAGGCTTTGGCTTCCTTGAAGTTGACGCGCAAAAAAGCTATTTCATTCCTCCGCCGCAGATGAAAAAAGTGATGCATGGCGATCGTATCGTCGCGGTCATCCACACGGAAAAAGAACGGGAGTCTGCCGAGCCGGAAGAACTGATCGAACCGTTCCTGACGCGCTTTGTGGGAAAAGTTCAGGGTAAAAATGACCGCCTGTCCATCGTGCCGGATCATCCGTTGCTGAAAGACGCGATTCCCTGCCGCGCCGCGCGCGGCGTTCAGCATGAGTTCAAAGAAGGTGACTGGGCGGTTGCTGAAATGCGCCGCCATCCGCTTAAAGGCGACCGTTCGTTTTACGCCGATTTAACGCAGTACATCACCTTTGCCGACGATCACTTTGTTCCCTGGTGGGTTACGCTTGCCCGCCACAACCTGGAAAAAGAAGCGCCGAACGGCGTAGCGACGGAGATGCTGGACGAAGGGCTGGAGCGCCAGGATCTGACCGCGCTGAATTTCGTCACTATCGATAGCGCCAGCACTGAAGATATGGATGACGCGCTTTATGCTGAGGAATTAGCGGACGGCAGACTCCAGCTTACGGTGGCTATCGCCGATCCTACCGCCTGGATTGCCGAAGGCAGTAAGCTGGATAACGCCGCGAAAATTCGCGCCTTCACCAACTACCTGCCGGGCTTCAATATTCCTATGCTGCCGCGTGAGCTGTCTGACGATCTGTGCTCACTGCGCGCCAACGAAGTGCGTCCGGCGCTCGCCTGTCGCATGATAATCGCCGCAGACGGCACCATTGACGATGATATCGCCTTTTTTGCGGCCACCATCGAATCGAAGGCCAAGCTGGCGTACGACAATGTCTCCGACTGGCTGGAAAATAACGGCACCTGGCAGCCGGATAACGAAGGCATTGCCCAGCAGATTCGTCTGTTGCACCGTATTTGTCTAAGCCGCAGTGAGTGGCGTCATCATCATGCGTTAGTCTTTAAAGACCGCCCGGATTATCGCTTTGTGCTTGGCGAAAAAGGCGAAGTACTGGATATTGTGGCGGAACCGCGCCGTATCGCTAACCGTATCGTAGAAGAGTCGATGATCGCCGCTAACCTTTGCGCCGCGCGCGTACTGCGCGATAAGCTCGGTTTCGGTATTTACAACGTACATACGGGCTTCGATCCCGCGAATGCCGACGCGCTGGCCGCACTGCTGAAAACGCATGGTCTTCATGTCGATGCCGAAGAGGTGCTGACGCTGGAAGGCTTCTGTAAACTGCGTCGCGAACTGGATGCGCAGCCCTCCGGTTTCCTTGACAGCCGCATTCGTCGCTTCCAGTCTTTTGCGGAAATCAGCACCGAGCCGGGGCCGCATTTCGGTCTTGGTCTTGAGGCTTACGCCACCTGGACCTCTCCCATCCGTAAGTATGGCGATATGATTAACCATCGCCTGCTGAAAGCGGTCATCAAGGGGGAGGCTATTGCGCGTCCGCAGGAAGATATCACCCAGCAAATGGCGGAACGCCGTCGCCTGAACCGTATGGCGGAGCGCGATGTCGGCGACTGGTTATATGCACGCTTCCTTAACGATAAGGCGGGGACAAATACCCGTTTCGCGGCAGAAATTATTGACGTCAGCCGCGGTGGTATGCGTGTGCGACTGGTCGATAACGGCGCTATCGCCTTTATCCCTGCCCCGTTCCTGCACGCCGTTCGCGATGAACTGGTATGCAGCCAGGAAAACGGTACGGTACAGATTAAAGGTGAGACGGTTTATAAAGTGACGGATGTCATTGATGTCACTATTGCGGAAGTTCGCATGGAAACCCGCAGCATTATTGCCCGACCGGCAGCGTAACCACGCTTAGCTCGCTCAACGGCCTTTGCTGAGAAGGCAAAGGCCGTTTCTTTTCTTCTTCTCCCTTCCGTCATGCTCTGCGTTTAATCTTATTCAAGCGCCCCATTTCTTGTTATTTTTAGCTGGCGACTATGCTTTTTCCAGAATCTGGATTACATATGAATACATAGATAAAACAATACGTTCAGCCATAATTACCCTTATTTATAACATGGCTAACCTTTCTTTTCGGGCACCTGGCGCTTAAATGGGATGGTATGCATGATGAAACAGATTCAGGAACAAACGGCGCTAAGTCCCCTTCACTCTCACTGGCGTCTGGCTGATAACCGCAACGTGCTGTATCTCTCCCCGACAGGTGAAACGGATGCAGAAAAAACGGTTGAGCTATCGCCGGAACAAGCCGGGCGTATCCGGGAAATAACGGCGATTACGTCCAGTCTGCTGATAACGTTGTTGATAGAAAAACAGGTTACCGCTGTGCACCTGGTAGGCCGTAAGATTAATAACCGTGAATGGGCTGGCAGCCTGGCAACCTGGCCTGATACGCCTGCCGTCTCGCCAACGCAGGCGCAGGAGCTCTCTTTTGCCGAGCAAATCGTATCAGAAGCCAACTCAGTCATTGCGATACTGGATAGTCGGGGAAAAATCTGTCGATTTAATCGGTTATGCGAAGAGTACACGGGCTTAAAAGAGCAAGATGTAATTGGTCAAAGCGTCTTTAAATTATTTATGAGTCGCCGGGAGGCGGTTGCCTCCCGGCACTACATTGAGAATTTTTTTCGCAATGGCAATGCCTATGAAATCGAACGCTGGATAAAGACCCGTAAAGGCCAACGCCTGTTCTTATTTCGTAATAAATTCGTCCATAACGGCAGCGGAAAAAACGAAATTTTCCTGATCTGCGCAGGCACGGATATCACCGAAGAAAGGCGGGCTCAGGAGCGTTTACGCATACTGGCGAATACAGACACCGTCACCGGCCTGCCCAATCGCAATGCTATCCATGAATTTATTAATCATGCTATTGCCTCGGCTGGCGAGTCGCAGGTGGGTATCGTTTATCTCGATCTGGATAACTTCAAGAAAATTAATGACGCCTATGGGCATATGTTTGGCGATCAGCTCTTACAGGCCGTTTCGCTGGCGCTGTTGAGTTGTCTGGAGGAAGATCAATTGCTGGCCAGACTGGGGGGAGATGAATTCATTGTCCTCGCTGCCCATACGTCTCAGGCCGCGCTGGAAGCAGTAGCCTCACGAATCCTTACCCGGCTGCGGCAACCGTTTCGCATTGGACTCATTGAAGTTTACACGGGATGCGCCATTGGCATTTCGTTGGCCCCCCGGCACGGACAGGACAGCGAAAGTCTCATTCGCACTGCCGACACCGCAATGTATAACGCCAAAGAAGGCGGCCGCGGTCAGTTCTGCGTTTTTTCGCCGGAAATGAATCAGCGCGTATTTGACTATCACTGGCTGGATACAAACCTGCGAAAAGCGCTGGAAAACGACCAGTTACTTATTCACTATCAGCCCAAAATTACCTGGCGCGGCGAAGTACGTAGCCTGGAAGCGCTGGTACGCTGGCAATCGCCGGAACGCGGATTAATTCCGCCGCTGGAGTTCATCTCATACGCCGAAGAGTCAGGACTCATCGTCCCGCTGGGCCGCTGGGTGATTCTGGATGTGGTTCGCCAGATTGCGAAATGGCGCGATAAGGGGATTAACTTGCGCGTAGCCGTTAACTTTTCGGCGCGACAACTGGCCGACCAGACGCTTTTTACTGCGCTTAAACAGGCTTTGTACGATCTGAATTTTGAGTATTGCCCGATCGATGTCGAGCTAACGGAAAGCTGCCTGATCGAAAACGACACGCTGGCGCTATCGGTTATCCAGCAATTTAGTCAGCTCGGCGCTCAGATCCATCTGGATGATTTTGGCACCGGGTATTCTTCGCTTTCTCAACTCGCCCGGTTCCCTATTGATGCCGTTAAACTGGATCAGGCTTTCGTCAGAGATATCCATAAGCAACCGCTGTCGCAATCTCTGGTTAGGGCGATTGTCGCGGTGGCTCAGGCGCTAAATTTACAAGTGATTGCCGAAGGTGTAGAAAATGCTAAAGAAGATGCCTTCCTGACAAAAAACGGCGTCAATGAACGACAGGGTTTTTTATTCGCCAAACCTATGCCCGCCGTTTCTTTTGAACGCTGGTACAAACGTTATCAGACGAAAAAAATGCGTTAATGGCGACGATAATAGGGAGAACAGCCTGTGCAGACAGGCATAGCCCTATTTTTCCCTTCTCTTTTCAGATTAATTTCTGCATCATGAATTGAAACCTTTTCTGACATTAAGGATGACAAACATGTCTGATATCGAAGCACAACGAATTGCCGCACGCATTGATACCGTGCTGGATATCCTTGTTGCTGGCGATTACCACTCGGCCATCAATAACCTTGAAATATTGAGAGCAGAGCTGTTAGATCAGGTTAAAGACGGTATCTCGCCATCCCAGGCTCCCGGGTCGCCCTGGGAAATCTGATAGCGATAATTTGTCCGGGATGGCCGTTAGCCCTTCCCGGCTCTCTAACTGTCTGTTGACTCCTCTTAACGTATAAAATTAATACTATGAACTCCCGACAACAATCAATTTTGCAAATGGTGGTTGATAAAGGCCAGATGAGCGTTGCTGAACTGGCGAAAATTACCGGCGTATCTGAAGTCACGATTCGTCAGGATCTGAATACCCTGGAAAAGCAGAGCTATTTACGCCGTGCGCACGGTTTCGCCGTTTCGCTTGAGAGCGATGACGTAGAGACTCGCATGATGACGAACTACACGCTAAAACGCCGACTGGCGGAGTTCGCCGCCTCGCTGGTCAGTCCAGGGGAATCCGTTTTTATTGAAAATGGCAGCAGCAATGCGCTATTGGCCCGGACGTTGGCGGAACAAAAAGATGTCACGATCATCACCGTGAGCAGTTATATCGCGCATCTGCTCAAAGAAACTCCTTGCGAAGTCATTCTCCTCGGTGGAATCTATCAGAAAAAAAGTGAAAGCATGGTAGGGCCGTTGACGCGACAGTTTATCCATCAAGTGCATTTCAGCAAAGCATTTATCGGTATTGATGGCTGGCAGGCTGATACCGGCTTTACCGGACGCGATATGATGCGATCGGATGTGGTTAACGCTGTTCTGGAAAAAGGCTCAGAAGCGATTGTCCTCACCGACAGCTCCAAATTTGGCTGTGTGCATCCCTATCCCCTGGGCCCGCTCTCTCGCTTCCATCGTGTCATTACGGATTCCAGAATTTCCGCCAGCGATCAAATGCAGTTAGAACATGCAGGGCTGCTAGTCAATGTTATTGGCTCATCCGTTTAAAATATTTCCCGATGGTTTGCCCTATGGCAAATCATCCTCTCTCTAAGACTTTTCTGACACCCCAATTAAGACTATTTACCTGTTGTAACGAGCGTAACGTCGTAAAATTAATATTAGCGAAATAACAGGAAGTGACTATCACCTGCGTGATATACCCCTGCGCAATCAGGTTTTACGGAAAATCTCTTAACAGGTTTTATTTTAACTATAGTTATAGTGAGCTTAATTCCGTGAATCGTTAATTCAGGAGAGAGTATTATGTTTATGACGAGCAAAAAAATGGCCGCTGCTGTGCTGGCAATCACCGTAGCAATGTCTCTGAGCGCCTGCTCAAACTGGTCCAAGCGCGATCGCAACACGGCTATTGGCGCAGGTGCGGGGGCGTTAGGCGGCGCAGTGTTAACGGACGGCAGTACATTAGGCACCCTGGGCGGCGCGGCGGTCGGCGGCGTGATTGGTCACCAGGTTGGAAAATAATCCAGACGTTTAAATATTGAACGGCTCAAAATAATACGTTTATTCTTTTCAGGTCTGGATTACAAAAATAGACAAAGTTGACTTTTACGCCACGGTAATTTACAACCGTGGCGTTTTCATTAGCCGCCAGCTAATTTTACTTTCATTCCTTTAGCTTCCAGCAATGATTTTATCAAGTCGCGTTTATCACCCTGAATTTCAATAATCCCTTCTTTTACTGCCCCGCCACAGCCGCATTTTTTCTTCAGTTCAGCCGCCAGTTTGGTTAATTCCGCATCATTCATCTCGATACCGGTAATCAAACATACGCCTTTACCCTTACGGCCACTGGTTTGACGCTGAATGCGAACGATACCATCCCCTTTGGGACGAACCGGCGCCGTTTTAGGTTCTTCAATGCGCCCCGTCTGTGTTGAATAAACCAGACGACTATTGGAATCGCTCATTATGCCTCCCGTTTCAGTGACGCGTTAATATCCTTCAGCGTTTGCGCCGGATCTACCGATTGCGTAACCGGGCGGCCAATCACCATATAGTCGACGCCGGCGGATAATGCCTGTTCGGGCGTCATAATGCGTCGCTGATCGCCTGCCTCGCTGCCTGCGGGCCGAATGCCCGGCGTCACCAGCTTAAATGCAGTGCCAAAGACCTGTTTAAATCTGACCGCTTCCTGAGCGGAACAGACCACGCCATCCAGCCCGCATTGCTGCGTCAGGCGCGCCAGCCGCTCCGCATGTTCCGCCGGTGACAACGTCACGCCCAGATCGCGCAGATCGCAGGTTTCCATACTGGTCAACACGGTCACGGCAATGAGCAACGGCGCATCTTTACCGAATGGCGCCAGCGCGTCGCGCGCTGCGGCCATCATTCTCGCCCCGCCAGACGCGTGAACGTTTACCATCCAGACGCCCAGGTCTGCCGCTGCGGCGACTGCCCGGGCCGTGGTGTTGGGAATATCATGAAATTTTAGATCAAGAAAGACATCAAACCCACGCTGCTGGAGATCCCGAACGAGCTGTGGACCAAACAGCGTGAACATCTCTTTGCCTACTTTTAAGCGACAATCGCGAGGATCGATTTTATCGACAAACGCCAGGGCTTTATCGCGTTCATGGTAATCCAACGCCACAACGACAGGCGATTCAGTAATAGCGCAGGAAGAAGATGAAGCAGTAAACGTCATGACCAGACCTTCTTGATGATGGGCACCGGAAGTGGCGCAAATTGGATAAACGGCGTGCATTCTACCTGCGGCGCAGGGAAATTAATAGGTTCGATTGACAACCTGATAAGCCTTGGTCGCCGATGCCAGCGTTGTTTTTAGTTTTACATCATTAAGTATGTTGTAACTAAAGTGAAGCTTTTTTTATATACTACTGCCCATCAAGTCCGCGAATAGGTTTAATGGTCGACCATGCCCGGCAGGACGGACAGTGCCAGTACAAGGTATAGGCGGTAAAACCGCATTTCTGACAACGATACCGCGGTTTACTGCGCACCTGCTCGCCAACCATATCACGCAGTACCATCAGGCTTTCTTTCGCTCGCCCTTCTTCCGCCTCGTTGAGATGGTAATCCATCAGCTTATGGAACACCCGCATGGTAGGATGTCGCTGTAGCTGACGTGTGATATAGACTTGAGCTGCGTCACTACCTTCACGCGCTTCCAGAATATCGGCAAGCATTAACTCAGCGCCAGCACCGGTATTCTCCTCAACGGCGCGACGTAAAAACTCCGCCCACTCGGCATTTTTACCGAGCTGTTGATAACAGGTTTGCAGCATCTCCAGCGTTTCGCTGACCAGCTCTTTATCCTGAACGATCACACGTTGCAGGCTTTCGACCGCTTTGGCGTAATCCCCTCTCGCCATATAAACGCGCCCCATCATGATAGACACCCGGGCGCTATTTTTATCTGCGGCGGCACCTTTTTTCAGCAACGCCATCGCGCGATCCATGTCGTCGTTGCCCATTTGCTGTAACGCTAACTCACAGTAAAAATGGGCGATTTCGATACGCTGTTTATCTTTGCCCAGTTTCACCAGCCGTTCTGCTACTTCGATCGCCTTTTGCCAGTCGCTGGTTAGCTGATAGATTTGCAAGAGCTGCTGTAACGCGCCTACGCGAAATTCCGTTTCGTCGGTAAGTTGGTTAAACATATCTTCCGCGCGGTCATATAAACCGGCGGCCATATAGTCGCGCCCCAGTTGCTGAACAGCCAGTAAACGCTGTTCATAGGTCAATGAAGCGCTTTCCATGAGCGTTTGATGAATACGAATGGCGCGATCGACTTCGCCTCGTGAGCGAAACAGATTACCGAGAGTGAGATGAGCCTCAACGGTGCCGGTATCCTCTTTAAGCATATCGAGGAACAGATCCACCGCTTTATCTTGTTGGTTACTCAGCAGGAAGTTAACCCCTGCGACATAATCGCGCGACAGGCGGTTAGCTTCATCCTGTTTTGTTTGTTGCGCACTTCTGCGACCCATATACCACCCATAGGCAGCGGCTACAGGCAACAGCAGAAATAACAACTCCAACATAAATGATTATTCCTTTACAACCGACGAATCGGCAGGGACCGCAACGTCGGTTGCTGGCGAAAGCTTGTTTTCCAGTCGTTTAATTTTACGTTCAGCACGGGCAAGGGAAACGCGGACCCGCAGCCAGAACAGGCCGCAAATCAGCCAGCCAATCGCAAAACCGACGGCGAACAACACAGCAAGCAACGTGGAGATACGATACTCCCCTTGCGCCAGCAGGTAGTTAAACGTCACCTGTTGATCATTCTGCGCGCCCAGCGTCACCGAAATAACAAAAATCGCCAATACCAGTAAGAAAATGAGTAAATATTTCACATTACTTCCCGTTATGTGGTTTGCGCGAATAAATCGTGTCCAACTTACCGCATCCAGCCTTCTAAATTACCATTTTCCCGCCTCGCGCGAAATGGAAATGCGCCCGCCATCAGATGATTTAAGGGCAATAGTCAGAAAATCAACCGTTGTCAGCTTTCCTGCTCGCGTTCAGCAATTTCTTGCGCTTCTTCACGAGGCGGCATAAGCGGCCCGCAAATTCGCTGCGCCAGCCAGGTCGCCAGGGTAACTAATAGCCAGGAGATAAGCGTGGCGACCACTAAATCTCGCGGCCAGTGCATTCCCAGAAGCAAACGGCTGCCCATTACGCCGGTTGCCCAGACTAACAAAAACGCGATGGTGAAAGTCCGTCTGCGCGGCCATAACAGACCCACGGCCAAAAGCGCCCAGCTCGCTGCAAACATGGTATGTCCGGAGGGAAACGCAAAACCCGTCTCTTTTTGCCAGTGCTGACGCAGGAAAACGGGGATGTTCTGTTGCCCGGCCAACTGCTCTTTCACTAAATGTCCGCGTTCTGTACGCTTTAAAGTGTAGAACTCATCGACGGGAATATGGTGCGTTTTTTCAAGCCAGACCACAAATGGCCGCGGCTCCTGTACGCGCTCCTTTACCCATGACTTCACGCCCTGCCCGACGATAATCGCCCCACCGAGAATCGCAAACAGCATAATGGCGGCGCGCAGGCGAAATCGCAGGCACCATAAGAACCATCCGCAAAGAATCACATGCGTGATAACGCCCCAGGGTTTGGTCACGGTTTCCGTTATCCAGAATAGCGTTTTTAGCCACCAGACCTGATGTCCTGGCTGCCACTGCCAGCCTGATACCCATACGGCAAGCGGCATGATAAGCAACAGGGCTGCGCCTGCCGCGGTGCGCCTCGCAATTGAAAGCATGGATGCTCCTTTTATAAGTAAGTATCACAATCATAACTGAAAATTCTCGCCGGACTGGAAAATTGACAAATTTGTGCCATTCCTGAGCAATTACGTGGTAGTGATTAGGTGATGACCGCCGCCTTATGGCAAAATAGCGGGATACAATCCAACAGGCGACGACACCGCAGGCGTCAGCATAATCTGGAGAAATACATGCAGCTTAAACGTGTGGCAGAAGCCAAACTGCCAACCCCATTGGGTGACTTTCTGATGGTGGGATTTGAAGAACTGGCAACCGGACACGACCATGCCGCGCTGGTTTTTGGCGATATTTCAGGTAAAACGCCGGTCTTGGCTCGCGTTCATTCCGAATGTCTTACCGGGGACGCGCTTTTTAGTCTGCGCTGTGATTGTGGTTTTCAACTGGAAGCCGCGCTGACGCATATTGCGGAAGAAGGACGCGGTATTCTGATTTACCACCGTCAGGAAGGCCGCAATATCGGCCTGCTTAATAAAATTCGCGCTTATGCGTTACAGGATCAAGGCTATGACACGGTGGAGGCCAATCATCAGCTCGGCTTTGCCGCCGATGAGCGTGATTTCACCCTGTGCGCGGATATGTTCAAATTACTCGGCGTGGATGAAGTTCGCCTGCTGACCAATAATCCGAAGAAAGTCGAAATACTGACCGAGGCGGGAATTAATATCGTGGAACGCGTTCCGCTCATTGTGGGTCGTAATCCAAATAATGAGCATTATCTCGATACTAAAGCGGCCAAAATGGGTCACCTGCTAAACAAGTAAGCCACCGGTATTAAAGCGCGGGCCTGCCTGTTTACGGCAGGCCCGATAAACGGCTTTAGTTCAGCATATTTCTAATGACATAGTGCAATATGCCGTCATTCTGGTAGTAAGTCAGCTCGGTGGCGGTATCAATGCGACAGCGACAAGGTACCGTTTCTTTGCTGCCGTCCGATCTCGTTAACGTCACCGGAATGGTCGCGCCAGGGCGCAGGTTTTGCAGATCCGCGATATCAATCACCTCTTCCCCGGTCAGTCCCAGCGTTTTACGCGTTACGCCCTGTGGAAACTCCAGCGGCAGGATCCCCATCCCAATCAGGTTTGAGCGGTGGATACGTTCGAACGACTCGGCGATCACCACGCGGATACCTAACAGCCGCGGACCTTTTGCCGCCCAGTCACGGCTCGATCCCGACCCATACTCTTTCCCGGCAATCACCGCCAGCGGCGTTTTTTCCTGCTGGTAGAGCATCGCGGCATCATAAATCGACATCGCTTCCGTACCCGGCAAATGCCGCGTCATCCCACCTTCGACGCCGGGCAGCATTTCGTTGCGAATACGAATATTGGCGAACGTACCGCGCATCATCACTTCATGGTTACCGCGCCGTGATCCATAAGAGTTAAAATCCTTCCGCTCAACGCCGTGATTTTGCAGATAGCGTCCGGCGGGACTGTCCGGCTTGATACTGCCGGCCGGGGAAATATGGTCGGTCGTCACCGAATCACCCAGCATCGCCAGGATACGCGCGCCGTGGATATCTTTGACGGGCGCAGGCTGGGCCTGCATTTCATCAAAGAAAGGCGACAGGCGAATATAGGTTGAATCCGACTGCCATCCGTAGGTATCGGACGATTCAACCTGAATCGATTTCCATTCGTCCGTGCCCTCAAACACTTCCGCATACTCTTTACGGAACATATCCGATGATACCAGTTCAACGGCGCGGGCAATTTCCTGCGCTGAAGGCCAGATATCCTTCAGGTATACCGGATCGCCTTTACGATCGTACCCCAGCGGGTCTGTCGCGAGGTTAATATTCATGTTTCCGGCCAGCGCATACGCCACCACCAGCGGCGGCGACGCCAGCCAGTTCGTTTTCACCAGCGGATGGATACGCCCTTCAAAATTTCGGTTACCGGAAAGCACGGCCCCTACCGTCAGATCGCCTTTTTTAATCGCGGTCTCAATAGGCTCCGGCAACGGACCGGAGTTCCCGATACAGGTCGTACAGCCATAACCGACCAGGTTAAAACCGAGCTCATCCAGGTAAGGCGTAAGTTTGGCCTGCGCCAGATAGTCAGATACCACTTTTGACCCCGGCGCCAGAGAAGCCTTGACCCAAGGTTGACGCTTCAACCCCAGCGTTACTGCCTTTTTCGCCAGTAATCCCGCAGCCATCAGCACGCTGGGATTCGAGGTATTCGTACAGGAGGTGATGGCGGCAATGACGACAGCGCCATCAGGAAGCTGATATGGCTGTCCGTTCATCGTATAGTCAACCGGCTGGCGATCTCTTTGCGCGGTATTCAGCTCCAGCTCGGCGCTGGCGGCAAAGGCTTTCGGCACATCGCCTAACGCTACGCGATCCTGCGGGCGTTTCGGCCCGGCCAGGCTGGCCTCGACATCGCCCATATCCAGTTCCAGCGTACTGGTAAATACCGGTTCGTCTCCGGGATTACGCCACATTCCCTGCGCCTTCGCGTAGGCTTCAACCAGCTCGACCAGATCGTCGCTACGTCCGCTTAATCGCATATATTCCAGGGTAATGGCGTCAATAGGGAAGAAACCACAGGTTGCGCCATATTCCGGCGACATATTAGCGATGGTCGCGCGATCCGCCAACGGCAGCGAATCCAGACCATCACCATAAAATTCAACAAATTTACCCACGACGCCATGCTTACGCAGCATTTGCGTGACGGTTAGCACCAGGTCAGTGGCAGTGATCCCCTCCCGAAGTTTACCGGTTAACTTAAAGCCGACGACATCCGGGATAAGCATCGACACGGGCTGACCAAGCATCGCCGCTTCCGCTTCAATACCGCCCACGCCCCACCCCAATACGCCCAGACCATTAATCATGGTCGTATGGGAGTCAGTCCCCACCAGCGAGTCCGGGTAAGCAATCCACTCCCCGTCCTGTAATTCGCTCCAGACGGCTTTACCCAGGTATTCCAGGTTAACCTGATGGCAAATGCCGGTTCCGGGTGGCACCACGCTGAAACGACTGAATGCCTGCTTTCCCCATTTCAGGAACATATAACGCTCATGGTTACGTTCCATTTCCAGCCGCACGTTTTCTTCAAACGCATCGTCATCGCCGAAATGATCGACCGTCACAGAGTGGTCAATAACCAGATCAACCGGCGATAACGGGTTCACTTTCGACGTATCGCCGCCGAGGCGTTTAACGGCTTCACGCATCGCCGCCAGGTCGACAACGGCAGGCACGCCGGTAAAGTCCTGCATCAGGACACGGGCGGGCCGCCAGGCAATTTCACGATCGGCATGGGCATTTTTAAGCCAACCGGCCAGCGCCTGAATATCTTCATCAGTCACAGATTCGCCGTCCTGCCAGCGCAACAGGTTTTCCAGTAACACTTTAAGTGATTTGGGCAAACGGGCGATATCGCCCAGGGATTTGGCAGCCAGCGGCAGACTGTAGTAATGATACGTTTTATCTTTGGCCTGCAATGTATCCTTACTGGCTTCTCGTAGGGTTGACGACATAGCTCCTCCTTAAATGACAGGGTTGCGTTACCCTGATTCTCCACAGGGTTGTATTAAAGATAACACAAACAAAATGTAACGTTTTGATAACAACCCAAATTGCTAAAAGAGGAGAAACCTAACAGGCGAGGAGCGAAGATGAAAAAGCCCGATAAATAGCGCATTATCGGGCTTTGACGAGATTAGACGGCAATCCAGATTAACTCGGCCCAGAACAGTAGCGATAATATAAACGCGCCAGTCCATGACCAATACTTTATATTTGACGTTAACATAGGCGACACCAACTGTGTTTAATCAATACTGAGAGGCGCTCAGCACACGGTTGCTGCGGTGTAATAAGACAGCGTTAATAAAACAATAACGCCAATAAAAAGACGGATATTATTTTTGTGACACCTCATCAGCAAAAGCATCAATAAATGCCCGCTGCTGCGGTGTGAGCGTCCAGTGTTGCGGAACAGACCGAAAAACGGTCGTATCCGGGGTGTTATCATCGTCACAAGATTGAATCGGGGGCGCGACCACGCGCTCGCGTTCCGACGTAATGCTCACTTAACCCCACCAATGCCAGATAACAAGCGCTACCACTACCCAGAACAACGCAGAACCCACAAAAACCGCCAGCCATGCTTTACGTTTGAGCTCAGGGTCGCGGCGCGGTTCCTGGTTTTCAGAAGGCATTACTAACCTCATGCTATCGGTATCACTTATCATTTCAGCACCAAACAATCGGTACAATTAATCATCAGATGAGACAAATCCTAAATAAACTTTAGTCAAAAATCCAGTCAATTTACGAATCGTTGCCAGTGAATAAATCAATCTTTTGACTCAAGATAACTATTTGGAAAAAGAAACTGGCGGGACGGGTAATTCAACACTATTTTGCTGATCATTACCCGTAATACTTTGAGGGATATTGCAAAAAGCGGCTTTGTCTGCCATGCCACTACGACGCAAACCGACGGTGCTATTACTTTTCAGGCAGCTTTATATCCTGAAACATCGCTTCAATTTCTTCATTAGAACGCAACGCCACCGCCGTATCCACCACATCACGCGTCAGATGCGGCGCAAAACGCTGGATAAAATCGTACATATAGCTGCGTAAAAAAGTACTACGGCGAAAACCAATTTTTGTGGTGCTGTGGCTAAAAATATCGTGCGCGTCAATCCGCACTAAATCAGGATCGGCAAGCGGATCGACCGCCATGCTGGCAATGACGCCAACGCCCAGCCCCAACCTGACATACGTTTTAATCACATCCGCATCGGTTGCAGTAAAGACGATCCGCGGCGTTAACCCTGCGCGATTAAAAGCGGTATCCAGTTCGGAACGCCCGGTAAAGCCGAAGGTATACGTCACCAGCGGATACTTCGCCAGCGCTTCAATCGTTACGGAAGACGTTGCCGCCAATGGATGATCCGGCGTCACCACTATCGAACGGTTCCAGTGATAGCATGGCAACATCACCAGATCGTCATATAAATGCAGCGCTTCCGTGGCAATCGCGAAATCGGCGTTCCCTTTCGATACCGCTTCCGCAATCTGCGTTGGCGACCCCTGGTGCATATGCAGCGAAACGCGCGGATAACGCTCGATGAAGCCTTTAATCACGCCTGGCAATGCGTAACGCGCCTGAGTATGGGTAGTGGCAATATAGAGCGAGCCTTTATCCGGCCAGGTGTGCTCGCCGGCGACCGACTTAATGGCATCGACTTTGGAAAGCACCTCACGCGCAATACGAATAATCTCCTGTCCTGCGGGCGTCACCTGAGTCAGATGCTTACCGCTGCGGGCGAAAATCTGGATGCCAAGCTCATCTTCCAGCATCCTAACCTGCTTGCTGATCCCCGGCTGGGAAGTATACAACCCCTCAGCGGTAGAGGAGACGTTAAGGTTATGATTAACCACTTCAACAATGTAACGAAGCTGCTGCAATTTCATAATACATCATCCAGATTAGCGCCATCAGGCCATCGTTTATCTGCAGACTTAATCGGGCTGCTAATACGATTTAATAATAAAAAAGGTGTTAACTATAACCACTATATCATTTATATCTGAACTGTATAGCCAGCGCGATAAAATAATAAGGCCGCTATACCCAAAATAATTCGAGTGCTTAAAGGCGGCAAGAGAGTGAGTCCCCAGGAGCATAAGGTGACTGGGATGAGCGACAAATCTGCCGGGAGCAGATTTGAACGTCGCGTGCGACGGCCCGTCAGGACGAGGCCCATGGATGGGCCGAGTAATCCGTAGCCAACACATAAGCCACTTTAAATATGAAGGGTATATAAAAAAGGGCCGCTTACGCGGCCCGCTTGACTATAGTGACGACAGGCAGGGGTTATTTCTTGCCTTCAACCCACTTGCCGTCGACGAAGAACGCTGACCATCCCGTCGCCTTCCCGTCTTTTTCCGCCGCAACGTACTGCTGTTTTGTTTTGCGGCTAAAGCGAACAACGGTTTTATTGCCTTCCGGATCCTGCTGCGGCGCATCCGCCAGATAACGCAGTTTTTCCGGCAGGCGATCGCGGAACCGGTATAGCTCCTCGACTAATGGCGCGCGCGTTTCGCGTGATTTCGGGAACGTATTGGCCGCCAGGAATATCCCTGCGGCGCCATCGCGCAGCACAAAGTACGCGTCCGATTTTTCACACGGCAGTTCCGGCAATGGAACAGGATCTTCCTTCGGCGGCGCAACTTCGCCGTTACGCAAGATCTTACGGGTATTTTTACATTCGTCGTTAGTACAGGCCATGTACTTACCAAAACGCCCCATTTTCAGGTGCATTTCGGAACCACATTTCTCACACTCAACGATCGGGCCGTCATACCCTTTGATGCGGAACTCGCCTTCTTCAATCTCGTAGCCGTCACAGGTCGGGTTATTACCACACACATGCAATTTACGCTTCGGATCGATCAGATAGCTGTCCATCGCCGTACCGCACTTCTGACAGCGACGTTTGGCGCGCAGGGCGTTGGTTTCGGCGTCGTCGCCTTCCAGCACGTTCAGAACTTCATTTTCCGGCACCAGGTTAATGGTCGTTTTACAACGCTCTTTCGGCGAAAGCGCATAACCTGAACATCCAAGGAAAACCCCCGTACTGGCAGTACGAATTCCCATTTTACGGCCACAGGTTGGACAGTCGATGCTGGTCAGCACCATCTGGTTAGGGCGCATCCCCCCTTCTTCCGGATCTTTCTCGGCTTTATCGAGCTGCTGAGTAAAATCGCTGAAGAAGTTATCCAGTACCGCTTTCCACTCGGCCTGGTGATTTGCAACCTGATCCAGACTATCTTCCATCTGCGCGGTAAAATCGTAGTTCATCAATTCGCGGAAGTTTTCTTCCAGCCGATCGGTGACGATTTCACCCATTTTTTCCGCATAGAAGCGACGGTTTTCAACACGAACATAGCCGCGATCCTGAATGGTCGAGATAATCGACGCATAGGTAGACGGACGACCAATACCGCGCTTCTCAAGCTCTTTAACCAGAGAAGCCTCGCTAAACCGGGCTGGCGGTTTAGTAAAGTGCTGAGCAGGCGTCAATTCAAGTAGCGTCAGCGCATCGCCCTTATTCACGGCAGGCAATGTGCGATCTTCATCGCCTTTACGCAGCGCCGGCATCACTTTTGTCCAGCCGTCAAAGCGCAAAATACGCCCACGCGCTTTCAGGCGGAACTCGCCTGCGCCAACGGTAAGCGTAGTAGAGTCATATTGTGCTGGCGTCATCTGACAGGCGACAAACTGACGCCAAATTAGCTGATACAACTTCTGCGCGTCAGCCTCCATGTCTTTCAGCGACTCCGCCATGACAGCAACGTCGGAAGGACGGATCGCTTCGTGCGCTTCCTGAGAGTTTTCTTTGCTGGCGTACTGGTTCGGGTTATCCGGCAGGTATTTCTTGCCGAAATTATCGCCAATATAACCACGCACCATGTTGACCGCATCCTGACTCAGGTTGGTGGAGTCTGTACGCATATAGGTGATGTAGCCCGCCTCATACAGACGCTGCGCCATCATCATGGTTTTCTTCACGCCAAAGCCCAGCCGGGTGCTGGCCGCCTGTTGTAGCGTGGAGGTGATAAACGGCGCGCCAGGTTTGCTGCTGGTCGGTTTGTCTTCACGCTCCAGTACGCTATAGCGCGCTTTTTCCAGCAAGCTGACGGCGGCAAGCGTCTGCTCGCGATTTACCGGCCGGAATGGCTTGTCGTTCTGATGCGTGACCTGTAGCGGTAGCGCCTCGCCAGACGGCGTCGTCGTATTGGCGTCAATTTCCCAGAACTCTTCCGGAACAAACGCTTTAATCTCGCGCTCGCGTTCAACGACCAGACGGACCGCGACAGACTGAACGCGACCTGCCGACAAACCACGGGCGATCTTTTTCCACAGCAGCGGCGAGACCATATAGCCTACCACGCGGTCCATAAAGCGGCGCGCTTGCTGGGCGTTGACCCTGTTAATGTTCAGCTCGCCCGGCTGTTCAAACGCCTGGCGAATGGCATTTTTGGTTATTTCGTTAAAGACTACGCGACTGTAGCGCGCGTCATCGCCGCCGATCACTTCCCGCAGGTGCCATGCAATGGCTTCCCCTTCGCGGTCAAGGTCGGTTGCGAGATAGATGTGGTCGGCTTTTTCCGCCAACTGTTTCAGTTCAGAGACGACCTTCTCTTTACCGGGCAGCACTTCATAGTGCGCATCCCAGTTGTGCCACGGGTCAACCCCCATACGGTTGACGAGAGCGCCACGTTCATCCTTTTTGGGCTTTTTAGCCGTTTTGGTGGAGGTAGAGTCGGCGCTCTTTTTAGCTGCTGAGCCACTGGTCGGCAAATCACGGATATGACCCACGCTGGATTTCACCACGTAGTCATTACCCAGATACTTGTTGATCGTTTTGGCTTTTGCCGGGGACTCAACGATGACAAGAGCTTTACCCATATTCACCTTTACCTAAGTTGATTCTTCCAGGAATGCGTCGCATGTTGATTCACCTTCCACTGGCGACGAGACAACGATATATGGTCTCTGCGTCTGCGGATATCAACCCCTTGTACTGGCTTTGTGTACGAAATGTAACCCTCAGGTGACTGAGTTAACAGGCTTTTTTGCACACACGCGCTATAGCACGACGGAATTTTGGTCGAATGTCAAGCAATTCTGTTGCCAGATTGACGAAAGCGTCACACTGTACCTGATAAAATTCGATACGCAACTTTATTAGCATGCAAAAACAAATCTTGCCAGTGAACGCAACATGACAAATCCATCAATTTCCTGTGAGAATATTTGCCCATCAGAAGTGCTCAGCGTAGACTAATCTCCTTGTTTAAGGAGTAAAAAATGCATAAAGAGACGCAACCTATCGATCGCGAAACACTGTTGCTTGAAGCCAACAAAATTATTCGGGAACATGAAGACACGATGGCAGGTATTGTCGCCACCGGCGTAACGCAGAGAAATGGCGTGCTGGTTTTCAGCGGCGATTACTTTTTAGACGAGCAAGGGTTACCGACCCCTAAAAGCACCGCGGTGTTTAACATGTTTAAACACCTGGCGCATGTGCTGTCTGAGAAGTATCACCTGGTTGATTAATCCATGCCGGATGGCACTGAATGCCATCCGGCAATAGCGGTTTACATCAACGGCTTTTGTCCACGCTGCCACCAGCGCAGCAGCAGCCGATCCGCGCTTTCCGCCGCGCTGCCGGTAACACGATCGATCAGTTTTTTACGCTGCATATAGCGCACATTCAGCACCTCGCGCCCTTCCATCAGGCCGAGAATAACCTCATCGCTGGTGTTAATCTCATCAACCAGCCCCTTCTCCAGCGCCTGCTGACCGTACCAGTGTTCGCCCGTGGCGACCTGTTCAATGTCCAGAGCCGGACGCATCCGTTGCACAAACTCTTTGAACAGATGGTGCGTTTCGTTGAGATCTTCACGAAACTTCTGCCGCCCTTCTTCCGTATTCTCGCCTAACAATGTCAGGGTACGTTTGTACTGCCCTGCGGTATGCAGTTCAATATCAATGTCTTTACTTTTGAGAAAGCGGTTAAAGTTCGGAATTTGCGCGACAACACCAATTGACCCCACAATAGCGAACGGCGCCGCAATAATTTTTTCCGCCACGCAGGCCATCATGTAGCCTCCGCTTGCCGCGACTTTATCCACCGTCACGGTCAGCGGAATATTTTTATCGCGCAGGCGCTGCAATTGCGATGCCGCCAGGCCATAGCCATGCACAACGCCGCCGGGGCTTTCCAGACGCACAACCGCCCGATCGCCGGGTTTCGCCACTGCCAGCACCGCCGTGACCTCTTCGCGTAACGCATTAACTTCGTGAGCGTCCATACTGCCTTTGAAATCTATCACCCATACGCGCGGTTTGTCCGATGTCGCAATGTCCCCCAGCTTCGCTTTCGCTTTGGCGGCTTTCGCCTCCTGCTTATGCTTTTTTTTCTGCGCTTTATGCCACAGTTTTTGCTGATGGCCATCCATCAACGCCGCAGCAAGGTCATCCTTCATCTCCTGATACTGCTCGCTCAAATTGGTCACGCGCAGCTCGCCGCGCTGACGTTTGCGTTGCGTAGCATTCACGATCAGCAACACAATGACGGCAATGGCCACCACAACGGTGACGATTTTTGCCAAAAATAAGCCATATTCAGACAACAATTCCACGACTCCCACCTTGATTAAATAACGCGACTTGCGCTCAGTGTACAACAGGCATCGAAGCCAGTCTCTCTTCATCCGTATGCCTGTTGAGGAAGAAAAAGTATGACAAGACGTTCATTTTACGGCGTTATCGCCCCTGTCTGATTGAAAAAAAAGGCGCTTTCAGGCATAAACCCGAAAAGTTAACGCGAAGATAAGACAACCTGGCAGGACGGTGTACCACGCCGTTGAGGAGTAGCCATGCATTACCAACCGAAACAAGATCTATTGCAAAACCGCATTATTCTGGTCACTGGCGCCAGCGATGGCATTGGGCGGGAAGCCGCGCTCACGTATGCGCGTTACGGCGCAACGGTGATTCTGCTGGGACGTAACGAAGAGAAACTGCGTCGGGTCGCGCAGCACATTGCTGACGAGCAACATGTTCAACCACAGTGGTTTACGCTTGATCTACTGACCTGCACCGCTGAAGAGTGCCGGCAAGTGGCCGATCGCATCGCCGCGCACTATCCCCGCCTGGATGGCGTCCTGCACAATGCCGGGTTACTGGGGGAAATCGGTCCAATGAGCGAACAAGATCCGCAGATCTGGCAGGATGTCATGCAGGTAAACGTTAACGCCACCTTTATGCTCACCCAGGCGCTGTTACCGTTATTATTGAAGTCCGATGCCGGCTCGCTGGTCTTTACGTCATCAAGCGTTGGCCGTCAGGGGCGCGCCAACTGGGGCGCCTATGCCACCTCGAAGTTTGCTACTGAAGGAATGATGCAGGTGCTGGCGGACGAATACCAGAACCGTTCTCTGCGTGTTAACTGCATTAACCCGGGCGGCACGCGCACCAGTATGCGCGCCAGCGCCTTTCCGACGGAAGATCCACAGAAATTAAAAACGCCTGCCGATATTATGCCGCTTTACCTGTGGCTTATGGGCGACGACAGTCGCCGTAAAACCGGTATGACCTTTGACGCCCAACCGGGCCGTAAACCAGGAATCGCCCAATGAGTGATGAACGTTATCAGCAGCGCCAGCAGAAGGTAAAAGATCGGGTTGACGCCCGCGTCGCCCAGGCACAGGAAGAGCGCGGTATTATTATCGTGTTTACTGGCAATGGTAAGGGCAAAACCACGGCGGCTTTCGGGACTGCCGCCCGCGCCGTAGGACACGGTAAAAGCGTAGGCGTGGTGCAATTTATTAAGGGCACCTGGCCCAACGGCGAGCGTAATCTGCTGGAACCGCATGGCGTCGAATTTCAGGTGATGGCAACGGGATTTACCTGGGAGACGCAAAATCGCGAGGCAGACACCGCAGCATGTATGGCCGTTTGGCAGCATGGGAAAAGGATGCTGGCCGACCCGCTGCTTGATATGGTGGTACTGGATGAGCTGACCTATATGGTGGCGTATGACTATTTGCCGCTGGAAGAGGTCATAAGCGCGCTAAACGCGCGCCCTGGTCACCAGACGGTGATTATTACAGGTCGCGGCTGTCATCGGGATATTCTTGATCTTGCGGATACCGTCAGCGAACTGCGTCCGGTTAAACATGCTTTCGACGCGGGCGTAAAAGCCCAGATGGGAATTGATTATTAACCGTAGGCCGGATTAAGGCGTTTGCGCCGCCATCCGGCACAAACCCTCTTGTCTGATGATTCTCGGCCTATAGACCGTGGTAGAGATTACCCGTTGTTATTACGCCCACCGGAGCGGCGTCCGCCAGCTATCTGGCTGTGGCGTTTTACCGCCCGACGGATCTGGTTCGCTTTCATACGACGACGGTCTTTTTCGACGGCAACCTTCGACGAGGTTTCCGGCGGGAGCTCTACCAGACCACGCAGATAGTTCGTTTGCGCGAGGTCGAGCTCAGTCCAGCCGCCGCGCGGCAGGCCTTTCGGCAGCGGGATATCGCCGTAACGAACGCGGATCAGACGGCTGACCTGAACGCCTACCGCTTCCCACAGTCGGCGAACTTCGCGGTTGCGCCCTTCCGTCAGCGTTACGTTATACCACTGGTTAATGCCTTCGCCGCCGCTGAATTTAATGGTCTTAAATGCCGCCGGACCATCTTCCAACTGTACGCCACGGCTTAAATCACGCAGTTTCGATTCATCCACCTGACCGAACACGCGCACGGCATATTCACGTTCAACTTCACGACTAGGGTGCATCAGGCGGTTCGCCAGTTCACCGTCGGTGGTAAACAACAATAGCCCGCAGGTGTTGACATCCAGACGTCCTACCGCAATCCACCGCGCGCCGCGCAGTTTCGGTAAGCGATCAAAAACGGTTGGCCGCCCTTCAGGGTCATTGCGGGTACACAGTTCACCTTCTGGTTTGTAATAGGCCAGAACGCGGCAAATTTGTTCCGCCGACTCTTTCACCGAAATCAGGTGACCGTCGATACGGATTTTCAAACCGGGAGTGACTTCAACACGATCGCCAAGCGTGGCGATTTTACCGTCAACGCTGACACGTCCCGCTTCAATAATGGATTCGATTTCACGGCGAGAGCCGTGGCCAGCGCGCGCCAGCACTTTTTGTAACTTTTCGCTCATAGAGCTTCCTTCAGGTGTCGCCTTCACAGGCGTCGAACAGGAGAATGAACGGCGCGTTGCCGCGCCATTTTAAGGCCGCGTAGTATACAGGCTTACACCCTTATAAGAAAGGTGTAACGTCGCCGACGCCTTCGCGCAGCACCACCGGGGAGTCATTGGTCAAATCGATTACCGTGGTAGGCTGTTGACCGAGGTAACCGCCGTGGATGATCAGATCCACCTGCTTCTCCAGCCGATCTTTAATCTCCTCCGGGTCCGACTCGGTAAAGTCGCTGCCAGGCAGCATCAACGACGTCGAGAGCATCGGTTCGCCCAGCGTATCCAATAACGCCAGCGCAATCGGGTTTGACGGTACGCGCAGGCCGATGGTTTTACGCTTTTCCTGCAACAGACGGCGCGGCACCTCTTTTGTCCCCTTCAGGATAAAGGTGTAATTACCCGGCGTATTGTTTTTCATCAGACGAAACGCCACGTTGTCGACGTAGGAATAGGTCGACAACTCGGACAAATCGCGGCACATCAGCGTGAAGTTGTGGCCGTCCGGCAGATGACGGATGCGGCAAATGCGCTCCATTGCGCCTTTGTCTTCAATTTTACAACCAAGGGCATAGCCGGAATCGGTTGGATAAACAATAACACCGCCTTTACGCACAATGTCGACGGCCTGATTAATCAGCCGTTGCTGTGGGTTATCCGGATGGATATAAAAAAACTGGCTCATACTTCCCTCACTGTGATATTTGCGGCTGTTCCCATGTCTGCCATACGCCTTCAACGCCAGCGGGCAGCCAGAGTTTACGCCCCAACTCAATCCACGGGCAGGGCTGATGGAAATCAGATCCAAGCGATGCCCATAAATGATGCTGACGCGCAAGCGTCGCCAGTTGGGTGCGTTCATTGGGCGATTGTTGGCACTGCGCCACTTCCATCGCGTCGCCGTGATGGTCGGCAAAATGCGCCACTAATCTTTTCAGCCACTTAGCGCTAAGGTCGTAGCGTCCCGGATGGGCCAACACCGCCTTACCGCCAGAATGATGAATGACATCAATAGCTTGTTCTATTGTACACCACTGCGGCGGAACGTAACCGGTTTTCCCACGCGCGAGATATTTTTTAAAAACCTCCGCCATGGTCGCGGCTTTGCCGCACTCCACCAGAAAGCGGGCGAAGTGGCCGCGCGTCACCGCGCCGCCATTGGCCAGTCTCAATGCCCCTTCCCACGCGCCGGGAATATGGGCTTTTTCCAGACGCTCCGCAATGAGCCGACCGCGTGCTTGACGCCGCTGTGTCTGCTGCGCCAGAAAATCGCGCATTGCCGGGTGCGCAATATCAATATTCAGACCCACAATGTGAATCTCATGATTCTCCCAGACCGTTGAAATCTCCACGCCGGGAATAAGATTCAGGGCCAGCCCGGAACGTGAAATTTCTTCTCTTGCCGCAGGAATCGCGGCTGTGGTGTCATGATCGGTAATCGCCAGCGTGCCGACTCGCATCTCTACCGCACGGTGTACTAATGTTTCTGGCGTCAACAGTCCATCGGACGCCGTGGTATGACTGTGCAGATCGTAAATCACTGCGTAATTCGTGTCGCTCAAGGCGGCTCCCATAGAGATAAAGGTATGTCATGTACATCATAACGGTTCCGGCAAATATACTGAAATAGGTGTTGACATTATTCCATCGAACTAGTTAACTAGTACGAAAGTTCACATGAAGAGGGTATCTAAAATGGCAGCGACATTTGCATTACACGGTTGGTGGCGCACTTCCTGATAGCGGGCGGTGTATGAACAGCTGTAATCAGCCAAACGATACCCGGCCCGCCTGTTAAGCGGGCTTTTTTTTGAACAAAATAATGAGAATAACCATGCAAACACCAAAACCCACGCTCGAACTGTTGACCTGCGATGCCGCCTACCGGGAAAACCCAACGGCGCTTTTTCACCAGGTCTGCGGCGATCGCCCGGCAACGCTGCTGCTGGAGTCCGCAGATATCGACAGTAAAGACGATTTAAAAAGCCTGCTGCTGGTAGATAGCGCGCTGCGCATTACCGCTCTAGGTGACACTGTCACTATTCAGGCGTTATCTGATAATGGCGCCTCGTTATTACCGCTACTGGATACCGCCCTGCCCGCTGGCGTGGAGAACGAAGTCCTGCCTGCCGGTCGCATTCTACGCTTTCCGCCCGTCAGCCCATTATTAGATGAAGACGCCCGTTTATGCTCTCTGTCGGTATTTGATGCGTTCCGCCTGTTACAGGGAGTGGTGAACATACCGACGCAAGAGCGGGAGGCTATGTTTTTCGGCGGTCTGTTTGCCTACGACCTGGTCGCTGGCTTTGAAGCGCTGCCACACCTTGAGGCTGGCAATAACTGCCCGGACTACTGCTTTTATTTAGCGGAAACGCTGATGGTGATAGACCATCAGAAAAAAAGCACCCGTATTCAGGCCAGTCTGTTCACCGCCAGCGACCGGGAAAAACAGCGCCTGAACGCCCGCCTGGCCTATCTTAGCCAACAGTTAACCCAGCCTGCGCCGCCGTTGCCGGTGACGCCGGTGCCGGACATGCGCTGCGAATGTAATCAGAGCGATGACGCGTTCGGCGCGGTGGTACGCCAGTTGCAAAAAGCCATCCGCGCGGGGGAGATATTTCAGGTGGTGCCGTCGCGCCGCTTTTCATTGCCCTGCCCGTCGCCGTTGGCTGCCTACTACGTGCTGAAAAAGAGCAACCCCAGCCCGTATATGTTCTTTATGCAGGATAATGATTTCACGCTTTTCGGCGCGTCGCCGGAAAGCTCGCTGAAATATGACGCCACCAGCCGTCAGATTGAAATTTACCCCATCGCGGGTACCCGTCCACGCGGTCGCCGCGCCGATGGTACGCTGGACAGAGATCTCGACAGCCGTATTGAGTTGGACATGCGTACCGACCATAAAGAGCTTTCCGAACATCTGATGCTGGTCGATCTGGCGCGCAATGACCTGGCGCGCATCTGTACGCCGGGCAGTCGCTACGTTGCCGATCTGACAAAAGTTGACCGCTATTCGTACGTGATGCATCTGGTTTCCCGGGTGGTGGGCGAACTGCGTCACGATCTCGACGCGCTGCACGCCTATCGCGCCTGCATGAACATGGGCACCCTGAGCGGCGCGCCGAAAGTACGCGCCATGCAGTTGATTGCCGATGCGGAAGGACAGCGCCGCGGCAGCTATGGCGGCGCTGTCGGTTACTTCACCGCCCACGGCGATCTGGACACCTGTATTGTTATCCGCTCCGCGCTGGTGGAGAACGGTATCGCCACCGTACAGGCGGGCGCCGGAATCGTGCTGGACTCTGTTCCGCAGTCTGAAGCCGATGAAACCCGTAATAAAGCGCGCGCCGTATTGCGTGCTATCGCCACCGCGCATCATGCACAGGAGACCTTCTGATGGCTGATATTCTGCTGCTCGATAACATCGACTCGTTTACCTGGAACCTGGCAGATCAGCTACGGACCAACGGTCATAACGTGGTGATTTACCGTAACCATATTCCGGCGCAGACCCTTATCGATCGCCTGGCGACAATGAAAAATCCGGTGCTAATGCTCTCCCCCGGTCCGGGCGTTCCCAGCGAGGCAGGCTGTATGCCGGAGCTGCTGACCCGACTACGCGGCAAGTTACCGATCATCGGCATTTGTCTGGGGCATCAGGCGATTGTCGAAGCTTACGGCGGTTATGTCGGTCAGGCGGGAGAAATCCTGCATGGCAAAGCCTCCAGCATTGAGCATGACGGTCAGGCGATGTTCGCCGGGCTGGCGAATCCGCTACCGGTCGCGCGTTATCATTCGCTGGTCGGCAGTAATGTTCCTGCCGGGCTGACCATTAACGCCCATTTCAACGGCATGGTGATGGCGGTACGTCATGATGCGGATCGCGTTTGCGGTTTTCAATTTCATCCTGAGTCCATCCTGACGACACAGGGCGCGCGTCTGCTGGAGCAAACATTAGCCTGGGCGCAGCAAAAGCTGGAACCGACCAACACCCTACAGCCGATTCTGGAGAAACTCTATCAGGCGCAAACTCTGACGCAACAAGAGAGCCATCAGTTGTTTTCGGCGGTCGTCCGCGGCGAACTTAAGCCTGAACAGCTCGCTGCCGCGCTGGTGAGCATGAAAATTCGCGGCGAGCATCCCAATGAAATTGCCGGCGCCGCCACTGCGTTGCTGGAAAATGCCGCCCCGTTCCCGCGCCCGGAGTATCTGTTTGCGGATATCGTTGGTACCGGCGGCGATGGCAGTAACAGTATCAATATCTCTACCGCCAGCGCCTTTGTCGCGGCGGCCTGTGGACTGAAAGTGGCGAAACACGGCAACCGCAGCGTGTCCAGCAAATCGGGGTCATCCGATCTGCTGGCGGCATTCGGTATTAATCTGGATATGAACGCCGATAAATCACGTCAGGCGTTAGATGAACTGGGCGTCTGTTTCCTGTTCGCGCCGAAATATCACACCGGATTCCGTCACGCGATGCCGGTTCGCCAACAGTTAAAAACGCGAACCCTGTTCAACGTACTCGGCCCGCTGATCAACCCGGCGCATCCGCCGCTGGCATTGATTGGCGTCTATAGCCCGGAACTGGTGCTTCCGATTGCGGAAACCTTACGGGTACTGGGCTATCAGCGCGCGGCGGTGGTACATAGCGGCGGCATGGATGAGGTTTCACTCCATGCGCCGACGATTGTCGCGGAGCTGCATGACGGCGAAATTAAAAGCTATCAACTTACGGCGGAGGATTTTGGCCTGACGCCTTACCATCAGGATCAGTTGGCTGGCGGCACGCCGGAAGAAAACCGTGACATTCTAACGCGGTTATTACAAGGTAAAGGCGATGCCGCGCATGAGGCCGCCGTCGCCGCCAATGTGGCGATGCTGATGCGTCTGCATGGTCAGGAAGATCTCAAAGCCAACGCGCAAGCCGTGCTTGATGTTCTGCGCAACGGCACCGCATATGACAGAGTCACCGCACTGGCGGCAAGAGGGTAAATAATGCAAACCGTTTTAGCTAAAATCGTCGCAGACAAGGCGATTTGGGTAGAAGCCCGCAAACAGCAACAGCCGCTGGCCAGTTTTCAAAATGAGATCCAGCCAAGTACACGCCATTTTTATGATGCGCTCCAGGGCGCGCGTACCGCCTTTATTCTGGAGTGTAAGAAAGCATCGCCATCAAAAGGCGTGATTCGCGATGATTTCGATCCGGCGTGTATTGCCAGTATTTATCAACATTACGCCTCGGCAATCTCGGTGCTCACCGACGAAAAATATTTTCAGGGGAGCTTCGATTTTCTGCCGGTCGTTAGCCAAAGCGCGCCGCAGCCGATTCTGTGTAAGGATTTTATTATCGATCCCTATCAGATCTACCTTGCCCGTTACTATCAGGCCGATGCCTGTTTACTGATGCTCTCGGTTCTGGATGACGAACAGTATCGCCAACTCTCCGCCGTCGCGCACAGTCTGAAAATGGGCGTGCTCACGGAGGTCAGTAATGACGAAGAACGGGAGCGCGCGATAGCGTTAGGCGCAAAAGTGGTAGGTATCAACAATCGCGATCTGCGCGATCTGTCGATTGATTTGAATCGCACCCGCCAGCTGGCGCCAAAACTGGGCCACGGCGTGACTGTCATCAGCGAGTCCGGGATTAACACCTATGGTCAGGTACGCGAACTGAGCCACTTCGCCAACGGTTTTTTAATTGGCTCGGCGTTAATGGCGCATGACGATCTTAACGCCGCCGTCCGTCGCGTGCTGCTTGGCGAGAATAAAGTCTGTGGCCTGACCCGCGCCCAGGACGCTAAAGCTGCCTGTGACGCTGGCGCAATATATGGCGGGTTGATTTTTGTGCCCTCATCTCCGCGCGCGGTGAGCGTTGAGCAGGCGCGAGAAGTGATAAGCGCCGCGCCATTGCAGTACGTCGGCGTTTTCCAGGACGCTGATATCGCCGATGTTTGCCAGAAAGCTGCCGTCCTGCCGCTTTCTGCCATACAGCTACATGGCAGCGAAGACCAGGCGTATGTCAACGCGCTGCGCGAGGCGTTGCCCAAACAGGTGCAAATCTGGAAGGCGCTGAGCGTTAGCGATGCCCTTCCCGCACGCGATTACCACCATGTCGATAAATACATTTTCGACAATGGGCAAGGCGGCAGCGGGCAGCGCTTCGACTGGTCACTGCTACAGGGGCAACCGCTGGATAATGTGTTACTGGCGGGCGGGCTGGCGGCCGATAACTGCGTCCAGGCGGCGCAAGTCGGCTGTGCCGGTCTCGATTTTAATTCAGGTGTGGAGTCACAGCCGGGCATCAAAGATGCTCGTCTTCTGGCCTCGGTTTTTCAGACACTGCGCGCATATTAAGGAAAAAACATGACAACACTTCTCAACCCCTACTTTGGTGAATTCGGCGGCATGTATGTGCCGCAGATCCTGATGCCTGCGCTGAACCAGCTTGAAGAGGCCTTCGTCAGCGCGCAAAAAGATCCTGAATTTCAGGCGCAATTCGCCGATCTGCTAAAAAACTACGCGGGACGCCCCACTGCGCTGACGAAATGCCAGAACATTACCGCCGGTACGCGTACCACGTTGTATTTAAAGCGCGAAGATTTACTGCACGGCGGCGCGCACAAAACCAATCAGGTACTGGGTCAGGCGCTGCTGGCCAAACGGATGGGGAAAAGCGAGATTATCGCTGAAACCGGCGCCGGTCAGCACGGCGTCGCCTCTGCGCTCGCCAGCGCCCTGCTGGGTCTGAAATGCCGTATTTATATGGGCGCCAAAGACGTTGAGCGCCAGTCGCCGAACGTCTTCCGTATGCGTCTGATGGGCGCTGAGGTCATCCCGGTTCATAGCGGCTCCGCTACGCTAAAAGATGCCTGTAACGAGGCGCTGCGCGACTGGTCCGGTAGTTACGAAACCGCGCACTATATGCTCGGCACGGCGGCAGGACCGCATCCCTATCCCACCATCGTTCGCGAGTTCCAACGCATGATTGGCGAAGAGACGAAAGCGCAAATCCTCGACAAAGAGGGCCGTCTGCCAGATGCCGTTATCGCTTGCGTCGGTGGCGGCTCAAACGCTATCGGGATGTTTGCGGATTTTATTAATGATACCAGCGTCGGGCTAATAGGCGTTGAACCTGGCGGTCACGGTATTGAAACCGGCGAGCATGGCGCGCCGCTTAAACATGGTCGCGTTGGCATCTATTTCGGGATGAAAGCGCCGATGATGCAAACAGCGGACGGGCAAATTGAAGAGTCCTATTCCATTTCCGCCGGGCTCGATTTCCCGTCCGTTGGGCCGCAACATGCGTACCTGAACAGCATCGGACGCGCGGATTATGTCTCCATTACCGATGATGAGGCGCTGGAAGCCTTCAAAACGTTGTGCCGCCATGAGGGAATTATCCCGGCGCTGGAATCCTCCCACGCGTTGGCGCACGCTCTGAAAATGATGCGCGAGCAGCCGGAAAAAGAGCAACTGCTGGTGGTTAATCTCTCTGGCCGCGGAGATAAAGACATCTTTACCGTACACGATATCCTGAAAGCGCGAGGGGAAATCTGATGGAACGCTACGAAAATTTATTTGCACAGCTCAACGATCGCCGGGAAGGCGCTTTTGTCCCCTTCGTGACCCTGGGCGACCCTGGCATTGAACAGTCACTGAAAATTATCGACACACTGATTGACGCTGGCGCCGACGCTCTGGAACTAGGGGTTCCCTTCTCCGATCCGCTGGCCGATGGCCCTACTATCCAGAATGCGAACTTACGCGCCTTCGCCGCTGGCGTCACGCCGGCTCAGTGTTTTGAAATGCTGGCGCTGATTCGTGAAAAACACCCGACCATTCCGATTGGCCTGCTAATGTACGCGAATCTGGTGTTCAATAACGGCATAGATGCGTTCTATGCCCGTTGTGAACAGGTTGGCGTAGATTCCGTGCTGGTCGCAGATGTCCCGGTTGAAGAATCGGCCCCCTTCCGCCAGGCGGCGTTACGGCATAATATCGCGCCGATCTTCATCTGCCCGCCAAATGCGGATGACGATCTTCTGCGCCAGGTCGCATCTTACGGCCGCGGTTACACCTACCTGCTTTCGCGTTCGGGCGTCACCGGCGCGGAAAACCGTGGCGCATTGCCGTTGCATCATCTCATTGAGAAGCTTAAAGAGTACCATGCCGCGCCTGCGTTACAGGGTTTCGGTATCTCCTCGCCGGAACAGGTGTCTGCGGCCGTGCGTGCCGGGGCGGCTGGCGCTATCTCCGGCTCAGCCATTGTCAACATTATCGAGAAAAACCACACGTCTCCCGAACAGATGTTGGCGGAGCTCAGGTCCTTTGTCTCAGCGATGAAAGCCGCCAGCCGCGCATAACGGGTTAAGCCGTCAGCATAACGCTGGCGGCTTAATGAGAGGTTGCGCCGAACCAGAATCACGATTCAGGCGTACATCATCAATCTTTTTGGTGTTATTCCCTGTCCAGCTTTCAAAAAGTCTGAAGTCAATTTTTGTTAAGAAAACTCCTAATCACGCCGAAAAATTTAGCGTTTTCACGTCAATTTCCCCCACCTTTATGTAAAGAAATGTCAACAAGCAATGCATTAACGTTTCTATTGCCGCAGATAGTGACACTTGTTATTAATAACAATGCAAAGTATTTTCTGTTAAATCGCTTATTCTAAAAGAAAATATAGAATATATTATCTCTAAACCATTTTTTGTGCGTTATTTACGCGGTAAATCACAACTATTTCCGTCAATTTGACTAATCGGTTTAACCAACTAATTTTAATAGGGTGTCGACACGGTTAAAACCGATTTTTTCAGCAAGCAACGAGACAGGAGAAATAATATGGCCGAACATCGTGGTGGTTCAGGAAATTTCGCCGAAAATCGTGAAAAAGCATCTGAAGCGGGCCGCAAAGGCGGTCAACATAGCGGCGGGAATTTCAAAAACGATCCGCAACGAGCTTCTGAAGCCGGTAAAAAAGGTGGTCAGAATAGTCACGGCGGACGTAAATCCGATAATTCCTGATTTACTGTAATGTAAATATAACACATGCTTTTATCAAGCAATCTGCGAGTCTTCTGGCTCGCAGTATTTTACCCAGGAGAATTAGATTTATGAATATCAAAACCGTTGAAGACCTTTTTATCCATCTACTTTCAGATACCTATAGTGCAGAAAAACAATTAACCAAGGCTCTTTCTAAACTTGCCAGAGCCACGTCCAATGAAAAATTAAGCCAGGCCTTTCAATCTCATCTTGAAGAAACCCAGGGTCAGATTGAACGTATTGATCAGATCGTCGAATCTGAATCTGGCATTAAACTGAAAAGAATGAAATGCGTCGCTATGGAAGGGCTGATTGAAGAAGCCAATGAAGTCATCGAAAGTACGGAGAAAAACGAAGTACGAGATGCAGCGCTTATCGCCGCGGCGCAAAAAGTCGAGCATTACGAAATCGCCAGCTACGGCACGCTAGCCACCCTGGCCGAGCAGCTTGGCTATAGCAAAGCATTAAAACTGCTCAAAGAAACCCTCGACGAGGAAAAACAAACTGATTTAAAACTTACCGATTTAGCAGTCAGCAATGTTAATAAAAGTGCTGAACGCAAATCGAAATAATATTTTTAATTATCAGCTTGCATGATTCCGATTTTATTATCGGAGCAGATTATCACGCATTGAGGAATTTAAAATGAATTATACTGAACATTATCATGACTGGCTTCGTGACGCCCATGCCATGGAAAAACAGGCAGAATCGATGCTTGAATCTATGGCCAGCCGTATTGAAAATTATCCTGATATAAAAGCCAGAATTGAACAACATATTAGTGAAACCAAACATCAAATTACCATGCTCGAAGAAGTATTGGACCGTAATGGCATTTCTCGTTCGGTGTTGAAAGACTCCATGAGTAAAATGGCAGCAATGGGGCAATCTATCGGTGGCATGTTCCCTTCCGATGAAATTGTCAAAGGCTCAATTAGCGGTTATGTTTTCGAGCAGTTCGAAATTGCTTGTTATACCTCCCTGCTGGCGGCGGCAAAAAAAGCTGGCGACACTGCCTCAATTCCGACGATTGAAGCCATTCTGAAAGAAGAAATGCAAATGGCTGACTGGCTTATCAAACATATTCCGCAGACAACGGAACAATTTTTACTGCGATCTGAAGCAGATGGCGTTGAAGCCAAAAAATAAATAATAAGCAGGAGGCAATATGTTTCGACACGTAAAACAACTTCAATATACTGTGCGAGTGAGCGAACCTAATCCTGGATTAGCGAACCTGCTGTTGGAACAGTTTGGCGGCCCGCAGGGCGAACTGGCGGCCGCCTGCCGCTACTTCACGCAAGGTTTAAGCGATGATGATGCCGGTCGTAGAGAGATGTTAATGGACATCGCCACCGAGGAGCTGAGTCATCTGGAAATTATCGGCTCACTGGTAGGAATGCTTAATAAAGGCGCTAAAGGCGAGCTGGCGGAAGGCACCGAAAGCGAAGCGGAACTTTATCGCTCGCTGACGCAGAATGGTAATGACAGCCATATCACCTCTCTGCTGTATGGCGGCGGCCCTGCGTTGACAAACTCCGGCGGCGTACCGTGGACCGCGGCTTATATTGATACTATCGGCGAAGTCACAGCCGATCTACGCTCAAACATCGCGGCAGAGGCGCGAGCGAAGATCATTTATGAACGCCTGATTAATCTGACCGACGATCCTGGCGTAAAAGACACGCTCAGTTTCTTAATGACCCGTGAAGTCGCGCACCAGCTCTCTTTTGAAAAGGCGCTGTATTCGATTCGTAACAACTTCCCGCCGGGTAAATTACCGCCAGTAGAACAGTATACCGACGTGTACTACAACATGTCGCAAGGCGAGGATCCGCGAGGTAGCTGGAATAGCGATGAGAACTTCAACTATGTCGCAGAACCGATGCCTGCTGTTGATGGCGGCGATGGCCTGGCGACAGTGAAATTGCCGCGCGAGCAGCTGGCGCTGCTCAAAGCGATGGCAGAAAGAACGAAATCGGCCCCCACCGTTGATCCTCTCACTGGCGCAGAACTAGGCTGCGGCGAACCGAAAGAAGACAAGTGAGTTCCGACAAGTAAAATCCGTGTGTCATGTCCTTTTTTGACCCCGCCTGGCGGGGTCTTTTTTCGTCACAACATCACGCGATTAGAAACGATAGCCTGCCGAGAACATAAATACCCATGGGTCCAGACGCACGCTGTCATGATGCTGAACGCCGCCCATTTTATAATTGGCGGTAGTATCAATATCCATGTACCAGACAGAGGCGCCAATTAACCAGTCGCGGTTAATCAGGTAATCTACCCCAACTTGCCCTGCCGCGCCCCAGGAATCCTTAAAGCTCAGATCGGACAGCCCGGCATTTTTACCATTATCGTTAAAGCCGTTATCGAAGAAGGTGGTGTAGTTCACCCCTACGCCGACATAAGGACGCACTTTGCTGCTGGAATCGCCGAAGTACCACTGCGCCATTAACGTTGGCGGTAACAGGTGGACCGTGGCGATATCGCCCGTCGCGCCCGTCCCCACCTTATGGCGGAACGGCGTAGCCGCCAGCAATTCAACCCCGATATTGTCCGTCGCCATGTAAGTGAATGTCAGGCCGAGTTGCGTGTTATTACTCACATCAAACCCGTTTAAATGCCCCAGCGTACCACCCGCCCCTTCTGTAGGTCTGACGGTTGCCGGACCTGCACGCATAAAGAATTCTCCGGCTTCGTGCGCGTACGCGCTGCCTGAGAGAAGAGTTGTTAACGCCAGTGCCGCCACTGTAAATTTTTTCATACCCGCTCCATCGTTATGGTTATAAAAGCGTGATGAATATACCCACAATGAAGTAATAAGTGATCTAACACAGATCACATTTGTTCTTATAATTTAACATTTATTGATCCAGATTAATTTAGAACTTGTATTGAAAATCCTGGTTATAGGAATTCAGATCAATTTTGACATATTCACGCTATGCAAATATTTGTCTGCTCTGTTGCCATGGCGATAAAGGCTGGCTAAGGTAATCAATGTCCCGCAATGGCGCGTGGCGTTAAGATTCACGAACACTGCGGGACAGATTAATTTCCGTTGTAATCTATTGATACGTGAGTTTTTTGCAGGTGAATCATGAGCGTTCTTAACCCATGCATGACATGCGGTGCCTGTTGTGCCTATTTTCGTGTCTCCTTTTATTGGGCTGAAGGCGACGATGCCAGCGAACGCGTTCCGGCATCATTAACCGAGCCTGTTACCCCTTTTTTACGTTGTATGGCCGGTACAAACCAAAAACAGCCGCACTGTAAAGCGCTAATTGGCACGCCGGGTGAAAATGTCAGTTGCGCTATTTATGAAAACCGCCCTTCAACCTGTCGCGAATTTTCGATATCGGGCGAAGGAGGCGAAGTGAATGAGGCGTGCAATCGCGCCCGCGCGCGATACGGATTACCGCCGCTTTACAAAGATATGCTTTTCCATACAACTGCTGATGCTGCCACTGTAGAGTTATCCAGGGTACAATTGCCCGCAAATTAACACCTGCAAAACTCAAGGAGAGTGCATGTCTATCACGGCGAAGTCCGTTTACCGTGACGCCGGAAATTTTTTCCGAAATCAATTTATTACTATCTTGCTGGTTTCGTTGCTGTGCGCATTTATCACGGTGGTCTTAGGTCATGCCTTTTCACCCAGCGATGCGCAAATCGCGCAACTCAGTGAAGGAGAACATCTGGCAGGCAGCGCTGGCCTGTTTGAGCTGGTACAAAATATGACGCCGGAGCAGCAGCAGATCCTGTTGCGCGCCTCTGCCGCCTCGACGTTTTCCGGGCTTATCGGCAACGCTATTCTGGCCGGCGGTATCATCCTGATGATTCAGTTAGTTTCAGCGGGACATCGGGTTAGCGCGCTGCGCGCTATCGGCGCCAGCGCCCCTGCATTGCCTAAACTGTTTATTCTCATTTTTCTGACTACCCTGTTAGTGCAAATCGGTATAATGCTGATTGTCGTTCCGGGGATTATTATGGCCATTGTGCTGGCGCTTGCGCCAGTGATGTTGGTTGAAGAGAAAATGGGCGTGTTTGCCGCAATGCGCAATAGTATGCGTTTGGCCTGGGCTAACATGAGACTGGTCGCGCCTGCGGTGATAGGCTGGTTACTGGCTAAAACATTGCTATTGCTGTTCGCGCCCAGCTTCGCTGTACTGACCCCAAATGTAGGCGCTGTACTGGCGAATACGTTGAGCAATCTGATTTCCGCAGTATTGCTTATCTACTTATTCCGCCTGTATATGTTGATTCGCCAATAATCCGCAATGCGCCGTTACGCGGCGCATTCGACGCTCGTTGATGATGGAATCGAAGAATGAAGCAGTTTCTGGATTTTTTACCGCTGGTTGTCTTTTTTGCGTTTTATAAACTTTATGACATCTATGCGGCGACCTCCGCACTGATTGTCGCGACGGCAATCGTGCTGATTTATAGCTGGGTGCGCTATCGGAAAATAGAGAAGATGGCGCTGATTACCTTTGTTCTGGTTGCCGTCTTCGGCGGTCTGACGCTCTTCTTCCATAACGATGAATTTATTAAATGGAAGGTGACGGTTATTTATGCGCTGTTCGCTGGCGCGCTGTTAATAAGCCAGTGGGTGATGAAAAAACCGTTAATCCAACGTATGTTAGGTAAAGAACTGGCGTTGCCGCAGCAGGTCTGGTCAAAGCTGAACCTGGCGTGGGCGCTGTTTTTTATTGTGTGCGGTCTGGCTAACATTTATATCGCCTTCTGGTTGCCGCAAAATATCTGGGTCAACTTTAAGGTCTTCGGACTCACGGCGCTGACGCTCATTTTTACCCTGCTGAGCGGCGTCTATATCTACCGGCATCTGCCACAGGAAGATAAATCATAACCCTCCCGTGACTTATCATCGCCAGACTGCGAACGCCTGGCGATATTTTCTCCACCTTTACGCCCTGCGCTTTCCCGTCAGTACCTTTATTCCCTCTATTCTCCACACAAAATTCATAGTAGCATCGCGGCTGTAATTTTTTCTGATAGTCGGTTTTACAATGACAACAATGGATAATACTCCTCAGGGCGAGCTGGTTTTACGTACATTGGCCATGCCTGCCGATACCAATGCGAACGGCGATATTTTTGGCGGCTGGCTGATGTCGCAAATGGATATTGGCGGCGCGATACTGGCCAAAGAGATCGCGCACGGTCGGGTTGTAACCGTACGCGTGGAAGGAATGACATTTCTGCGCCCCGTCGCGGTTGGCGATGTCGTATGCTGCTACGCGCGCTGCGTTAAACGCGGTACGACGTCTATTAGCATAAATATTGAAGTCTGGGTGAAAAAAGTCGCGTCAGAACCGATTGGGCAGCGCTACAAGGCCACCGAGGCGCTGTTTATTTATGTTGCCGTCGATCCGGACGGTAAACCTCGCCCGCTCCCGGTTCAGGGTTAAGTATACCCGCTTACGCCGCCAGCAGGTGATGGTAATATTCCTACTGGCGGCGCCAGAGATTACTCAATCTGTGCCGTACCGTTCAGACGGAAGATAATATTGACCACCAGCCCGGAACCCGGCTTGCCTGCTTCATAGCGCCATTTGCGCATCGCATTCTTAACTTCACGCTCAAACATATTGGCTGGCTGCGCGGACAGAATCTGTACATTTTCCACTCGCCCAGCAGAGGTCACGTCAAACTTCACCTTTACGCGGCCTTCAATACGTAACGCCTGTGCTCGCGCCGGATACTGCGGCTGGTTACGGCTCAGAGCGCGAGGCCCAGTGGGCACGCTCACCGCCGGCTTGCTGGTCGCCGACGCGGTGCTGCTTGTTGGCCGCGCCGGGGCGCTATTTTCAAACGGTGAGGCAGGACGCGGCGCAGCCGGTTTGACTTCGCGCTTCGGCTGCTCTTCAACCTTTTTCACCGGTTCCGGTTTCGGTTTTGGCTTGGGTTTTGGCTTAGGTTTGGTTTTCTCAATCACCACGGGCGCTTCTTTAGGCGGTTCAGGGATCGGCTCTGGCTCCGGTTCGGGTTCAACCACTGGCTCCGGCGGCGGCTGAACCGCCTGGGGCGGCTCCAGGTCAGCGGGTGAAACCATTGTCACCGTGATAGGCTGCGCTGGCGCAGGCAATTCAATAACCTGATGTACCGAGGTATAGAGCAAACCTGCCACTACAGCACCATGAATGCCTACGGAAAGGAGTGTCGGCCAGGGAAAGCGACGAGGTAAATCAAGGGTCATTGAAGTCATAATCGTTTCAGTTGAAAAACCAGAGCTGAATTTTAAATGCAAATAGCAATCATATTCAATAAGGCATTGCCGATAGCGGCATTTAAAAGATGATATCGCACAAAAACACCACACAAAATGTGCATGTTTAACAAAGTCGGTATCTTTACATTGCAGTTAAATGCCCTTTCCAATAACGTAATCAGCAACTTTTACCGATTAAGGAGCTCTACCCGTGCTGTATGTTATTTACGCTCAGGATAATGCCAACTCGCTTGAAAAACGCCTCTCGGTACGGCCCGCGCATCTGGCGCGCCTGCAACTTCTGCATGATGAAGGGCGATTATTAACTGCCGGGCCGATGCCCGCAGTGGACAGTAACGATCCTGGGGTAGCCGGATTTACCGGGTCAACGGTGATTGCTGAATTTGAATCTTTAGAAGCGGCGCAATCCTGGGCTGATGCGGACCCCTACGTCGCAGCGGGCGTCTATGCGCAGGTTTCGGTCAAACCATATAAGAAGATCTTTTGAAAAGGATGGCCTGTTGGGCACCGCATACGGTGCCCTTTCTGGCTCACACACCGTGAATCGCAAAGAGTAATGAATTACGCTGACGATTAAAGATGCATTTCCTGATGGTATGGATACGCATATTACGGCGTGATTGCCCTTCAAGCCAACGCGCTTTACGGCGGCTCGCCTGACGTAGCATTCGCCAGCGCCCCACTTCCGTTCTACTACGCTTCATGTTTACGACTCTCACTGTAACAGAAGCGCCATTATACCCCCTCGCCGGATGCAGACCAGCGCTTTTCCCGTGTTTTTATTTGCCATGTGAATCCTGACGCGTAAACTCTTAACAACACGCTTTCTAAAGGATTTTTAAAGTTATGACAACCTTCTACACCGTGGTGAGTTGGCTGGTCATTTTGGGATACTGGGTTCTCATTGCCGGCGTCACATTACGTATTCTAATGAAACGGCGCGCAGTTCCCTCCGCAATGGCCTGGTTATTAATCATCTATATCCTTCCGCTGGTCGGGATCATCGCCTATTTGTCCGTGGGCGAATTGCATTTAGGCAAACGTCGCGCCGAGCGTGCCCGTGCCATGTGGCCGTCTACCGCCAAATGGTTGAATGACCTCAAAGCCTGCAAACACATTTTCGCGCAAGAAAACAGTAGCGTCGCATCGTCCTTGTTTAAGCTGTGCGAACGACGTCAGGGGATTGCGGGCGTCAAAGGCAACCAGTTGCAATTGCTTACCGACTCCGATGATGTCATGCAGGCGCTTATTCGCGATATCCAACTGGCGCGGCATAATATCGAAATGGTGTTTTACATCTGGCAGCCAGGCGGCATGGCGGATCAGGTCGCTGAATCGTTAATGGCCGCCGCCCGCCGTGGCATCCACTGCCGGCTTATGCTGGATTCCGCGGGTAGCGTCGCTTTCTTCCGCAGCCCCTGGGCGGCCATGATGCGTAACGCTGGCATTGAAGTCGTAGAGGCGCTGAAGGTGAATCTGATGCGCGTCTTTTTACGCCGTATGGATCTTCGCCAGCACCGTAAAATGGTGATGATTGACAATTACATCGCCTATACCGGCAGTATGAATATGGTGGACCCGCGTTTTTTCAAACAGGATGCCGGCGTTGGGCAATGGGTCGATTTGATGGCGCGGATGGAGGGCCCCGTGGCGACAGCAATGGGGATTGTTTACTCCTGCGATTGGGAAATCGAGACGGGTAAACGCATTCTGCCTCCCCCGCCGGACGTGAATATTATGCCGTTTGAGCAGGCCAGCGGGCATACCATTCATACCATTGCTTCCGGTCCTGGTTTTCCGGAAGATCTCATTCACCAGGCACTATTAACCGCCACCTATGCTGCGCGCGAATATTTAATTATGACCACGCCATATTTCGTCCCCAGCGACGATCTGCTGCACGCCATTTGTACCGCTGCGCAGCGCGGCGTGGATGTCAGTATTATCCTGCCTCGTAAAAATGATTCACTGCTCGTCGGCTGGGCCAGTCGCGCCTTTTTCAGCGAGTTACTGGCGGCGGGCGTGAAAATCTATCAGTTCGAAGGCGGGCTGTTACATACTAAAAGCGTGCTGGTCGATGGCGAACTGAGCCTGGTCGGTACCGTGAATCTCGACATGCGTAGCCTGTGGCTTAATTTCGAGATTACGCTGGTCATTGATGATACGGGTTTCGGCGCCGATCTGGCTGCGGTACAGGACGATTATATTTCGCGCTCCCGCCTGTTAGATGCGCGTTTGTGGGTAAAACGTCCGTTATGGCAGCGTATTACCGAGCGATTGTTTTACTTCTTTAGTCCATTGCTGTAAAACGTGACCAACATGAGTAAACAGGTAGTCACTATGGAAATGGATCTGAACAATCGCCTGACTGAAGACGAAACGCTTGAGCAGGCTTACGATATTTTTCTTGAGCTGGCGGCGGATAATCTTGATCCGGCTGATATCATTCTGTTCAATTTGCAATTCGAGGAGCGCGGTGGCGCGGAGTTGTTTGATCCCGCTGAAGACTGGCAAGAGCACGTCGATTTTGACCTGAATCCAGACTTTTTTGCCGAGGTGGTGATTGGCCTGGCGGATACCGAAGACGGCGAAATTAACGACATTTTTGCCCGCGTTCTGCTGTGCCGGGAAAAGGACCACAAGCTGTGCCATATTCTCTGGCGCGAATAAGCGGTTCAGGCCGGATGGCGTTTGATTGCGCCCTCCGGCAAGCCTGTTTAATCCGGTAGCTTACTGCCGCATCGGTTACAATATTGCGCGCTATGTTCATGCTGGCTTTGCTGGCACTGCGGACATTTTCGCTGCCAGTGACGTTTTTGAAACGCGCTGCTCATGTGCGTGGTAATCAGTCCTGTAGGAATCGCAATCACCGAATAACCAATCAAAATAAGCACCGACGCGACAATACGTCCCAGCGGCGTATGCGGCGTAATATCACCGTACCCCACGGTTGTGACTGTCACTATCGCCCAATACACCGAGGCATTAAGCGTCGTGAAGCCATATTTCGGTCCTTCAATAAGATACATCAGGGCACCGAAAATAATCATCACGATCGCAATAAATGAATAGAACAGAATAAGCTGATGACGCGCGCTAATAATGGCGCTCCAGAATACGCGCAGAGATGGCATAAAGCGTAGCAGTTTAAGAATACGCAGCACGCGAATCGCTCGCATAGCACGCCAGGCAAACATATAGTTCAGGCTAATTTCCGGCCACAGCCACATGACGTACAGCGGCAAAATCGTCACCAGATCAATAAATCCCCAAAAACTAAAAACGTATTTTGTCGGGTCGGGCCAGCTAAACAGTCTGAGCAAGTATTCACCGGTAAATATCAGGGTAACGCAGAGCTCCAGCCAGACAAAAATATGCCATTCATCAAATGTCAGGTGATATTCCGTTCCTACGCCTGATTCAACAAAAATGACCAGTACGCTAAGCAGCGCAAACAGCGCGCATAACCCTTCAAAACGGCGACCTGAGCACGTAGTCAAATCGAACAGATTATGATAAAGACGACGGCGAACCGACGACAAAGAAAGTGACACGGTAACCTCACCTAAAAGAAGGGCTGACGAATTGTCAGCCCTTGCGATTATAACGGGTCTACTTTAAGGCAGGAAACGGCATGGCGAAAACTCCCTTCCAGCACCGGTCGCGTTAGCGCGCATTCTGGCCCGGCTAGCGGACAGCGTGTACGGAACACGCAGCCGGAAGGTGGGTTAATGGGCGAAGGTAATTCGCCCTCCAGCAATTGTATCTTCTTATTTCGCTCCAGATCGGGATCGGGAATCGGTACCGCCGACATCAGCGCTTTGGTATAAGGATGCAGTGGGTTATGGTACACCTCATCATAGGTGCCCAATTCTACCGCATGACCGAGATACATCACCAGGACACGATCGGATATGTGCTTTACGACCGCCAGATCGTGCGCAATAAAAATCAACGACAGCCCCATCTCTCGCTGTAACTGCTGGAGCAAATTCACCACCTGCGCCTGAATAGAAACGTCCAGCGCCGACACCGGCTCATCGCAAATAATAAGCTTAGGTTCCAGGATCAACGCCCGGGCGATACCGATGCGCTGGCACTGCCCCCCGGAAAATTCATGGGGATAACGGTTAATGAGATTCGGCAGCAGCCCCACTTTCAGCATCATGGCTTTCACGCGGTCACGCACGTCCTGGCGCGAAAGTTTAGGATGATAAGTGCGCAGCGGTTCAGCGATAATTTCGCCAATCGTCATTCGCGGGTTGAGTGACGCCAGTGGGTCCTGGAAAATCATCTGGATATCGCTGCGCACTTCGCGCCACTCATCCGCTTTCATGCCCAGCAGATCTTTTCCCAGCCAGGCGACTTTACCGTCCGTCGCCTTCACCAGACCAATAATGGCGCGCGCAAACGTCGACTTGCCGCAGCCGGATTCGCCCACCACGCCCAGCGTTTCGCCTTCATACAGGCGTAGCGTAACGCCGTCCACCGCTTTCAGGGTTTTCGGCGGTTGCCAGAACCACTGCTTCCCTTCTTTGATATCAAAATGTACTTTCAGATCGGCGATTTCGAGAAGAACTTTACGTTGTTCAATCACAGCATTCATAGCAGTTCCTCCACCGGTTTAAAACAGGCGCGCAAGCGACCAGGACTGAACGCTTCAAGTGGCGGCGCATTATTGCAGATCTCCATCGCATGAGGACAACGCGGCTGGAACGGACACCCTTTAGGCAAACGCAATAAATTGGGAGGATTGCCCGGAATCGTCAGCATTTCCGCCCCCTCGCTATCCAGACGCGGCACCGCATTAAGCAGGCCTATCGAATACGGATGAACGGGCTGATAAAAGACATCGCGCGCCTTACCGTATTCCATGGTACGCCCGGCATACATTACCAGGACCTTATCGCAAATACCCGCGACCACACCCAGATCGTGGGTAATCATGATAATGGCGGTATTAAATTCGCGCTTTAGCTCATTAAGCAAGGTCATAATCTGCGCCTGTACGGTAACATCAAGCGCGGTGGTAGGCTCATCGGCAATAAGCAGTTTCGGCCTGCACAACAGCGCCATCGCAATCATCACACGTTGACGCATTCCGCCGGAAAATTCGTGCGGATACATTTTCATCCGTTTGCGCGCTTCCGGCATTTTTACGGCATCCAGCATTCTGACGGACTCTTCAAAAGCTTCCGCTTTGCTCATCCCTTTATGCAGCATCAGGACTTCCATTAACTGCTCCCCAACGCGCATATAAGGATTTAGCGAGGTCATCGGGTCCTGAAAAATCATCGAAATCTGTTCTGCGCGCAGCGTATTCAGTTCGCGCTCAGGTAGATTAAGAATTTCACGTCCGTTAAAGGTCGCGGAACCGCCGATTCGACCATTCGTCGCCAGCAGTCCCATTAATGCGAACGCCGTTTGCGATTTCCCCGATCCAGACTCGCCAACAATACCTAACGTTTCTCCAGCGCGAAGCGTAAAGTTCAGATCGTTGACCGCCGTCACATCACCATCAGGCGTAGCGAACGTAACACGAAGATCGTTTACCTCCAGCAGTACATTCGCCGATTGCGGCGCCTGAGTTGCGGTTTCTGATAAGCTCATGGCTGTACTCCTTAACGATCTTTCGGGTCGAGGGCATCACGCAGGCCATCGCCAATAAAGTTAAAACAGAATAACGTCACCACGAGAAAGCCAGCCGGAAACAGCAGCAGCCACGGTGAGACTTCCATTGAATTTGCGCCATCGCTCAACAACGCTCCCCAACTGCTTAACGGTTCCTGCGTCCCAAGCCCCAGGAAACTGAGGAAAGACTCAAACAGAATCATGCTGGGCACCAGCAACGATGCATACACTACCACTACGCCCAGGACGTTAGGCACAATATGGCGGATCACAATGCTGGCGGTCGACACACCACCCACCTGCGCGGCTTCGATGAACTCTTTACGTTTAAGACTTAGGGTTTGGCCACGCACGATACGCGCCATATCAAGCCAGGAGACCATGCCGATGGCGACGAAAATCAACAGAATGTTCTGCCCAAAAAACGTCACCAGCAAAATCACAAAGAACATAAACGGGAACGAGTTGAGGATCTCCAACAACCGCATCATCACAGAATCAATTTTGCCGCCCAGATAGCCGGACAGCGAGCCATACAGCGTTCCAACAATGACCGCCACCAGCGCGGCGGCAATCCCGACCATCAATGAGATACGCCCGCCGATGGCAACGCGCACCAACAGATCGCGCCCGGAAGAGTCAGTGCCGAAATAGTGACCGGACGCCATATCCGGCGCGCTGGACATCATGCCCCAGTCGGTATCGAAATAGGTAAATTGCGACAGCATAGGAGCCACTGTCACGAATAAGGCTATCAGAAACAGGACAATAAGACTGGCCACCGCCGCACGGTTATGCATAAAGCGCCGACGGGCATCTTGCCAAAGGCTGCGACCTTCCACCTCCAGCTTTTCACTGAAATTTTCCAGCGTCTCGCTGTTTTTCTTACTTAACATCATCGCGAGCTCCAGTATCAATAGCGAATTTTCGGGTCGATAACGGCATAGAGCACATCGACAATGGCGTTAAACAATATGGTCAGAGCCCCGACTAAAATGGTCAAACTTAACACCAGCGAGTAATCGCGGTTGAGCGCGCCATTAACGAAAAGCTGCCCAATGCCCGGTAAGCCATAAATAGTTTCAATCACCATTGAGCCGGTAATAATGCCGACAAAGGCTGGCCCCATATAGGATAAAACCGGCAGCAGCGCAGGTTTTAACGCATGGCGGAAGATGATTCTGCGCATCGGTAATCCTTTTGCCCGCGCGGTACGAATAAAGTTCGAATGCAGAACTTCAATCATTGAGCCGCGCGTAATACGAGCGATGCTGGCAATATAGGCCAGTGAAAGCGCGACCATCGGCAGGATCATAAATTTTAACGCCCCGCCGTTCCAGCCACCGCCAGGCAGCCATTGCAAGGTTATCGCAAAGACCATCACCAGTAGCGGCGCTACCACAAAACTGGGGATAACGACGCCGGTCATGGCAAATCCCATCACCGTATAATCCCATCGCGTATTTTGCTTTAGCGCGGCAATCACGCCAGCGCTGACACCAATAATGACCGCCAGTAAAAAAGCGGCGGCGCCAAGTTTCGCCGAAACGGGGAAGCTGGCGGCAACCAGATCGTTGACCGTGTAATCTTTGTATTTAAACGATGGTCCAAAATCGCCATGCGCCAGCTGCTTCAGGTAGCTGAAGTACTGCGTCATGATAGGATCGTTCAGATGATATTTTGCTTCAATATTGGCCAGCACTTCCGGCGGCAATGCGCGCTCGCCGGTAAAAGGACTCCCCGGCGCGAGGCGCATCATAAAGAAAGAGATGGTAATAAGAATAAACAGCGTCGGAATCGCTTCCAGACAGCGGCGTAAAATAAATTTCAACATTGCCCGTACCTTCTGGCCTGTGCCTTTACTTCCCGGACGTGACAAACAGATCCGCCAGGGAACGTTATAGTGCGATGAAAAAAGACACCATGGGACAACCGCAGTTGTCCCATGTCTTGCCATTAATGTTTGATAATATATAAGTTTTTCACATAAATATTATCCAGCGGGTCTTTACCGGTATACCCGCCCACCCAGGGTTTCACCAGGCGCGCGTTAACGTAGTAATACACCGGCACAATAGCCGAGTCTTTATCTAACTGCTGCTCCGCTTTAGCGTAGAGTTCGCTGCGCTGCGTATCGTCCGCCACTTTCAGCGTGTCGGCAATCAGCTTATCAAACGCCGGGCTCTTATAATGCGCGGTGTTATTTGAACTGTCGGACAACATGGTATTCAGGAACGAGGTCGGTTCATTATAATCTGCGCACCACCCGGCTCTGGCGACATCAAAGGTGCCCTGATGACGGGTGTCCAGGAAGGTCTTCCATTCCTGATTCTCCAGATTCACATTGACACCCAGATTTTTCTTCCAGATAGACGCCACGGCAATGGCCAGTTTTTTATGCAGATCGGAGGTGTTATACAGCAGGTCGAATGTTAAGGGCTTATCCGCCGTAAAGCCGGCTTCAGCCAACAATTTCTTCGCTTCTTCATTACGCTTTTGCTGGGACCATTTGAACCACTCAGGCTCTACCAGTTTTGCGCCATCGGTATACGGCGGCGTGTAGCTATAAGCGGGTAAATCGCCCTGATTTTTAACCTTATTAACAATAATGTCGCGATCTAACGCCAGTTTCAGCGCGGTACGCACGCGGACATCGTTAAACGGCGCTTTTTGATTATTAATTTCGTAATAATAGGTACACAAATAAGGGTCTACGCGGACTTCATTCGGGATCTCTTTCTTCAGTTTCTGGAATAATTCGATCGGCATATTGTTATAAGTCATATCGATCTCGCCGCTGCGGTAGCGGTTAACATCCGTCACCTCCGAAGAGATCGGCAAATAAGTTACCTGATTGATGACGGTTTTGTCGTTATCCCAGTATTGCGGATTACGCTCCAGCACGATACGTTCGTTCACCACCCAATTTTTTAACTTATAAGCGCCGTTAGTGACAATATTGGCTGGTTGTGTCCATTTATCGCCAAATTTTTCGACCGCCGATTTCGGTACAGGAGACACTGAAGGGTGGACCAACAATTTGTAGAAATAAGGCACCGGCTCACTTAAGGTCACTTCAAAGGTGTGATCATCAAGCGCTTTTACCCCCAGATCGGTGGCGGGTTTTTTACCGGCGATAATGTCATCGATATTAGCGATATGACCGTATTGCAGATAGCTGGCGTACGGCGATGCCGTATTAGGATCGGCCAGGCGTTGCCAGCTATAAACGAAATCATGGGCGGTGACGGGCGTACCATCTGACCATTTCGCATTTTCACGTAGATGGAATGTCCAGACTTTAAAATCTTTATTTTCCCATTTTTCCGCGACGCCCGGTGAAGGATGCCCCTCGACATCACTAATTAATAAGCCTTCAAAGAGATCACGGCTGACGTTCGATTCCGGCACGCCTTCAATTTTATGCGGGTCGAGAGACTGCACTTCTGATCCATTATTACGTACCAACGTTTGCTTGTCGGCTAACTGAACACCGGCGGGCACGTCTGCCGCAGTCGCGGCGCTGGCGGCGATGAGCGCAGTGAGTATTCCCGCTGCAATCAAACTTTTTTTCGTGATGTTAGACATTGTGTTTGTACTCCACTCATTATAATTACTGGTTTTTACCAGCCTGTTTAATCCCGTCAGGGCTCCTGTACAGCACTGGTGGTGTACTGCCAGGTCTGTCACTGCTTTTGCTATCACCGACTTTATTTATTCTGACGATTCGTTCGATCGCCTTTCGTCGATTCGGTATACGACGTACCTGCCCACGTCGCACGTTATTTCTGACAACCATGTAAATGAAAATAGTTATCAACAATGTGAAATCTTCTGCAAAATGTTTGGCCGAAAAGTATCAAATGCGTTTCTGAACCGCCAATTCATTTTACAATTTTGTTAACCAATTCTCTTTTATGGAAAATTTCCTGCCCAGAAAAACAGTTAAAGAATGTTAAAAAATTTTAATTTATTATTTATAATCAACCAGTTGAAAGAAAATCATCTCGCTGTCACATCGTAGGATATACTTGCGCCAGAAAACACACACAAATTTAACAAATGCTCATTATTTAGCACATTCATCTACGATGGAGCTGAAACAACTAATAACATTTCAATAATCCTTCATCAAGCCCCAGAGTATGGTGTGAATAAAATAACAGACCTACCGCTTCTCACGGACTCAGTAATGTTCATAATAGTTTGATTAATAAAAATAAATAGCGTTAGATTATATTAGTATTTTTTATCATTAAAACGCTGAATGCTTATCAAAGTAAGAAGTGTTACGTGGGAATGTCACAAGGCGGCCCCCTTAGGGCGCCGCCTGTAAATCAACAGGTGGGAGTTTAGTTGAGCAAGCCGGGGAAAATGCCTTTTATTCCTGTGACAATAAATTCGATGCCGAGCGCCATTAACAACAACCCCATGATTCGGGTAATAACGTTGATGCCGGTTTGCCCCAGCAAACGAACCAGCCACGGCGCCATACGGAACACGCCCCAGCAGCAAAGCGCAAAAAGCGCAATGGCAACTGAAAAACCAAGCAAATGCGCGATGCTGTGATAACGCGTCCCCCAGACGATAGTGGAGCTAATCGCCCCTGGCCCCGCCATTAACGGCAGCGCTAACGGCACAACGCCAATGCTCTCGCGTATGGCCGTCTCTGACTTTTCTTGCTTGTTTTGTTTATCTTCCCCCAGCTTCCCGCTGATCATCGACATTGCAATGGTGACAACCAGGATACCGCCCGCAATTCTGAACGAATCAATAGAAATACCAAACAGCTGCAGGATGCCATCGCCGAGGAATAAGGAACTCCACAAGATAATCGCGACCGACAGATTCGCGGTGAGGTTAGTTTTATTACGCGCCGTGGCCGTCTGGTAGCTGGTCATGCTGATGAAAACGGGGATAATCCCCACCGGGTTAACCAGCGCAAAGAGCCCGATAAAGAACTTAAAGTAAACAGGAAAATCAAAAAGCGGTTGAATCACGGTTAGCTCCGAAGCGTTAGCCGGATGAAGTCAATGTTCGTTAATGATCAAAACGCGCAGAAGATACGCCTTTTATTCGCATAGTTCACCTCTTATCTACACCTAATTTCATCCATTCATCGCTGTTATTTATATGTACTCGTTATGCTAATCCACTTACTCTTCATGACAACGATTTCTTAACAATTTACATAAAAGGCTAAAATGGCCTGCTGAAAGGTGTCAGCTTTGCGTAATCTTGATTTAGATCACACAATCGCTACTCAGAAGTGAGTAATCTTGCTTACGCCACCTGGACGTAACGCGTTAGAGTTAAATGATACTAACGCAGAAGCTCTTTTAGTAAATCAGAGCGAAACGGACGTTAAGTAACCACCTGAATTTCAGGCATTTATACAAAGTATCGTCGTTCTGTCTATACTCACGTATCGCGCAGATGATTTACTAAAAAAGTTTAACATTATCAGGAGAGCATTATGGCTGTTACTAATGTCGCTGAACTTAACGCACTCGTAGAGCGTGTAAAAAAAGCCCAGCGTGAATATGCCAGTTTCACTCAAGAACAGGTCGACAAAATCTTCCGCGCCGCCGCTCTGGCAGCCGCTGATGCCCGCATTCCGCTGGCCAAAATGGCCGTCGCCGAATCCGGTATGGGTATCGTGGAAGACAAAGTGATTAAAAACCACTTCGCTTCTGAATATATTTACAATGCCTATAAAGATGAAAAAACCTGCGGCGTGCTGTCTGAAGACGACACCTTCGGGACCATCACCATTGCTGAACCTATCGGCATTATTTGCGGTATCGTTCCAACCACTAACCCGACCTCTACCGCGATCTTCAAATCGCTGATTAGCCTGAAGACCCGTAACGCCATCATCTTTTCTCCGCATCCGCGCGCTAAAGAAGCAACCAACAAAGCGGCAGACATCGTTCTGCAAGCGGCTATCGCTGCCGGCGCGCCGAAAGATCTGATTGGCTGGATCGATCAACCTTCCGTAGAACTGTCTAATGCGCTGATGCACCACCCGGATATTAACCTGATCCTTGCGACGGGCGGTCCAGGCATGGTTAAAGCAGCATACAGCTCCGGTAAACCTGCTATCGGCGTAGGCGCAGGCAACACCCCGGTTGTCATTGATGAAACCGCTGATATCAAACGCGCTGTGGCGTCTGTTCTGATGTCTAAAACCTTCGATAACGGCGTAATCTGTGCTTCTGAACAGTCTGTTGTCGTTGTTGATTCCGTCTATGATGCCGTTCGCGAACGTTTCGCCAGCCACGGCGGCTACATGCTGCAGGGCCAGGAGCTGAAAGCGGTTCAAAACGTTATCCTGAAAAATGGCGCTCTGAACGCCGCTATCGTCGGTCAGCCAGCCTACAAAATTGCTGAACTGGCAGGCTTCTCCGTACCAGAAACTACCAAGATTCTGATCGGTGAAGTTACGGTCGTTGATGAAAGCGAACCGTTTGCACACGAAAAACTGTCTCCGACTCTGGCGATGTATCGTGCGAAAGATTTCGAAGAAGCGGTAGAAAAAGCAGAAAAACTGGTCGCTATGGGCGGTATCGGTCACACCTCCTGCCTGTACACTGACCAGGATAACCAGCCAGAACGCGTTGCTTACTTCGGTCAGATGATGAAAACCGCGCGTATCCTGATCAACACCCCGGCCTCTCAGGGTGGTATCGGTGATCTGTACAACTTCAAACTCGCACCTTCCCTGACGTTGGGTTGTGGTTCCTGGGGTGGTAACTCCATCTCTGAAAACGTTGGTCCGAAACACCTGATCAACAAGAAAACCGTTGCTAAGCGAGCTGAAAACATGTTGTGGCACAAACTTCCGAAATCTATCTACTTCCGCCGTGGCTCTCTGCCCATCGCGCTGGATGAAGTGATTACTGATGGCCACAAACGTGCGCTCATCGTGACTGACCGCTTCCTGTTCAACAACGGCTACGCAGACCAGATCACCTCTGTGCTGAAAGCGGCTGGCGTTGAAACCGAAGTCTTCTTCGAAGTTGAAGCCGACCCGACGCTTTCCGTTGTTCGCAAAGGCGCTGAGCTGGCTAACTCCTTCAAACCGGACGTGATCATCGCGCTGGGCGGTGGTTCCCCGATGGACGCGGCGAAAATCATGTGGGTCATGTACGAACATCCGGAAACTCACTTCGAAGAACTGGCGCTGCGCTTTATGGACATCCGTAAACGTATCTACAAGTTCCCGAAAATGGGCGTGAAAGCGAAAATGATCGCCGTCACCACCACTTCCGGTACCGGTTCTGAAGTCACACCGTTTGCGGTTGTGACCGACGATGCAACCGGTCAGAAATATCCGCTGGCTGACTACGCCCTGACCCCGGATATGGCGATTGTCGATGCCAACCTGGTGATGGATATGCCGAAGTCCCTGTGTGCGTTCGGTGGTCTGGATGCGGTAACTCACGCCCTGGAAGCTTACGTTTCCGTACTGGCTTCTGAGTTCTCTGACGGTCAGGCTCTGCAGGCTCTGAAACTGCTGAAAGAAAACCTGCCGGCGTCTTACCACGAAGGGTCTAAAAACCCGGTTGCGCGTGAACGTGTTCACAGTGCAGCGACTATCGCCGGTATCGCGTTTGCCAACGCCTTCCTCGGTGTATGTCACTCCATGGCGCACAAACTGGGCTCTCAGTTCCACATTCCGCACGGTCTGGCGAACGCCCTGCTGATTTGTAACGTTATCCGCTACAACGCGAATGACAACCCGACCAAGCAGACCGCTTTCAGCCAGTACGATCGTCCGCAGGCACGCCGTCGTTACGCTGAAATTGCTGACCACTTGGGCCTGAGCGCGCCGGGCGACCGTACCGCCGCTAAGATTGAAAAACTGCTGGCATGGCTGGAAAGCATTAAAGCTGAGCTGGGTATTCCTAAGTCTATCCGTGAAGCAGGCGTGCAGGAAGCTGACTTCCTGGCACACGTTGACAAACTGTCTGAAGATGCCTTCGATGACCAGTGCACCGGCGCTAACCCGCGTTATCCGCTGATCTCCGAACTGAAACAGATTCTGCTGGATACCTACTACGGTCGTGATTTCACCGAAGGTGAAGTTGCAGCGAAGAAAGACGTCGTTGCCGCACCGAAAGCAGAGAAAAAAGCGAAAAAATCCGCTTAATTCGTTATCTGCTTTAGCATGACAATAACGGCCTCAATTGAGGCCGTTTTTTTGTTTTACCTGTTTACCTGATGCCTGAAGGCGCTATGCTGATCATCTGGCCTACGTGCTCACGGCACGCCCTTCGTCTGGAGGCCTGAATAATGACCTCCAAAGCGCTACAGGGCGTTTTATAAGCCGATCTTTACCTCAGGTATCATATGTGCCGATGACGCTCCTGAATCGCCGTCAGTGAGCCCTCCTCCAGCGCGTCCTTATAATGCTTACGGCAAACTGAAACGTAGCGTTCATTCCCGCCAATAACCACCTGTTCGCCTTCGTTATAAGGCCTGCCGTCCTGATCAAGTCGCAGAACCATACTGGCTTTACGACCGCAGAAACAGATAGTTTTTAATTCCACCAGCTTATCTGACCATGCCAGCAAGTATTGGCTGCCGACAAAGAGCTCCCCACGAAAGTCTGTTCGTAGCCCATAGCAGAGTACTGGAATATCTAATTTGTCGACAACCTCGGATAATTGATAAACCTGCTGGCGAGTCAAAAACTGGCTTTCGTCGACTAACACGCAATGTATTGTCTGCCGCGCGCTCTCGGCACGAATCTCTTCAAACAAGGATGTATTTTGGTTAAACAATTTTGCCGGCGACGACAAACCGATACGAGAGCTGACTTTGCCTGCGCCGAAACGATCGTCGATTTCCGCCGTATATACGACGGTACGCATCCCGCGTTCCTGATAATTGTATGAAGATTGCAGCAGTGCAGTCGACTTACCCGCATTCATTGCCGAATAGTAGAAATATAGCTGTGCCATTGGTCGCAGGACCTCACCTGAGTGAAATAAAGATTGGCGGGATTGTACCATAATTTACCGACGCGACGGCGCGGCTCGCGCTCCGGTGAGTATTAAGAATTGTACAAACATCGCTCACTATACCCAAAATAATTCGAGTTGCTTAAAGGCGGCAAGGGAGTGAGTCCCCAGGAGCATAGATAACTATGTGACTGGGGTGAGCGAGCGTAGCCAACACATAAGCAACTTGAAGTATGAAGGGTATATACACATTCCTTCACAAATTATGCCGTTAAAATTCATCAACAATGCTTATCATCACCCGCCAATATGAAAACCTTGTACTTATTGTTACCGTTACTCATACCCGGTGCAAAGTAATAGGGTTTTCTTGTAAGGAAAGCTAATACAAGAGATTGATATCTCTGCAATGAGATCGTATTTCATCATGATAAAATGTGACCTGACTCCTAAATTTTTAGCGACAGACGGTGAGTATCCCCCCTGCCAATAAGCTCTTTTTTGTGCGGCGCCTCAAGGAAAATTTAAGTTGAGATAATTAAAACGTGTGCTTAATAAAGCGTAATTTTGAATTCCTTACATTCCTGGCTATTGCACAACTGAATTTATCGCTCTATTATTAGCTCAACAAACCACCCCAATATAAGTTTGAGATTACTACAATGAGCGAAGCACTTAAAATTCTGAACAACATCCGTACTCTTCGTGCGCAGGCAAGAGAATGTACTCTGGAAACGCTTGAAGAAATGCTGGAAAAATTAGAAGTTGTCGTTAATGAGCGTCGTGAAGAAGAAAGCGCTGCTGCTGCTGAAGTGGAAGAACGCACTCGTAAACTGCAACAGTATCGTGAAATGTTAATTGCCGACGGCATTGACCCGAATGAACTGCTGAATAGCATGGCTGCCGCTAAATCCGGCACCAAAGCTAAACGCGCAGCTCGTCCGGCTAAATATAGCTATGTTGACGAAAACGGTGAAACTAAAACCTGGACTGGCCAGGGTCGTACACCGGCTGTAATCAAAAAAGCAATGGAAGAACAAGGTAAGCAACTGGAAGATTTCCTGATCAAGGAATAATTTACTTCCTGGATGCTTAAAATCCCGCCGCTGGCGGGATTTTTTTTGCCTGAGTTCTCCGCTGACAACCCCAGGCATAAAAAAAGCGCCGGATTTACCAGCGCTTCTGTTAAAAAATTTATAACGTATCGTTACTTCTTAATACCCATTTCTTCTTCAAGCCAGGCTTTAAATTCAGCACCCAGCGAATTATGACGGATGCCATATTCAACGAATGCCTGCATATATCCTAACTTATTACCACAGTCATGGCTTTTACCCTTCATGTGGTAGGCTTCAACCGTTTCTTTTTCGATCAGCATATCGATAGCATCGGTCAACTGAATTTCATCCCCGGCGCCCGGAGGGGTTTTCGCCAGCAACGCCCAGATATCCGCGCTCAACACATAACGCCCGACAATCGCAAGGTTAGACGGCGCGACATCCGCTTTTGGTTTTTCAACCACGCCAACCATCGGCACACTTTCGCCCGGTGCCAGCTCAACGCCTTTACAATCGACCACGCCGTATGCAGTCACATCTTCTACTGGCTCAACCATAATCTGGCTATTGCCGGTTTCGTCGAAACGGCGGATCATTTCAGCCAGGTTATCCTGAGACAGGTCGGACTCATATTCGTCAAGAATAACGTCTGGCAGAATAACAGCGACAGGTTCGTTTCCGACAACGGGATGCGCGCACAATACGGCATGGCCCAGGCCTTTTGCCAGCCCTTGACGTACCTGCATAATAGTGACATGCGGAGGGCAAATAGACTGGACCTCTTCCAGAAGCTGACGCTTAACGCGTTTTTCCAGCATCGCTTCCAGCTCAAAACTGGTATCAAAGTGGTTTTCAATAGAGTTTTTAGACGAGTGCGTCACAAGCACGATTTCAGTAATGCCAGCAGCGATACATTCGTTCACGACGTACTGAATTAATGGCTTATCAACCAGCGGCAGCATCTCTTTCGGGATAGCTTTGGTCGCTGGCAACATCCTGGTTCCCAATCCCGCGACCGGGATAACGGCTTTTTTGACTTTCGAATTAAGGGCAGCCATTTAAAATTCTCCTGGACTGTTCATGTATTGAACGTGTTCATTAATCTGTATCGTGTTCCAGTATATCAGTACCAGAACAAGCCTCAGGTCCAAAAAGGACTTATATTGGTATAATTAAGACAAATACTTATAAATCTGCCGCAGATAGTAACACTCGTCGGGAAAGGCCGGTAAAGCAATTTCCGCTCACTCTTCCGTTTGGTCATTCCGCAGACAACATCAATCGCAGACGCCCTCCTGCGCCCCATATTTGACACTGCCATGAGTCGCAACGCTGGCTTAATTGGTTAAGGTAGGCGTTACCCAATGTTCCTAGCGGCACGCCGCTGCTAATTTGAACCTGATGAGCGCCCGTATTTAAGGTGGCGTTCAATCCGGCGGAGACGAGAATCAAATTTTTGAGCTCACTGTGATAGTAGCCGACAAATAGCGGGAATTGCCCAGGTAAATTGGCTTGTCTGAGCAGATGATTTACCTGTTTTAATAGCGCGCCTAACTCCGGTAAACGGTGCTTTTGTTGGCCGAGCTGATCCTGCAATAAGCCGTTAAATAGCGCCCGCAGCAACAATGCGGCTAACACGCCGTTATCGCCCGCCCGGGTGACATCCAGGCAATAAAATGCCAGTTCGTTATCAGATAGCGGCGCAATATCCAGCACCAGTCCAGGCTGATCGGCGGAGACGAGCTGCCGGTAATTAATGCGGCAATGAGAAATCACCTGCTGTACCGGGGGCTGCAATTCCTGCAACAATTGCGCTGCGGCGGTCGGATTACTCACCATTGCATCCCAGTCACGAAACAGGCGTTCTTCTTCTTCAACCCGCGAGTTAAACATATTAGGGTATAAGCAAGCGAATACGGTTTCCCGCAAGCGGTTGAGATCTTTTACCGGCTTCAGCAAGACATCTTCAACCCCAAGGCGTAACGCTTTGGCGATATCCGCCATATTTTCTGTTGCGGAAATAACCAGAATAGGCGTCTGGTCTCCGCGATTACGTAAGTTTTCTACCAGTTTGAGACCGTTCATTCTCGGCATAGCGATATCACATATCATGAGATCAGGGGTAAAACGCCCCATCAACTCCAGGGCATCCACCCCGTCGCCTGCCAATGCCGTTGTCGCTCCCAAAGAGGAAAACCACGAATCCAGAAGCGAGCGAAATACAGGCTCGTCTTCAACAATAAGAATCTGTTTTCCGACCAATGGCTGCGTCATGTTCTCTCCCCTGACTGGCTTTAATCAATAGTGGCATGGTATTGCCGCTTGCGCCTGTCAGAATTTGCTTAAGTGATCGTAAAAGGTACATTAAACGTCGGTACGCACCAAGGGTATAAGTTCGTCCATCTTTTTCTCTACGGCTAACTGACCCGCCGCAATAGCGGCATGGGCGCGATGAAAATCCAGCGTAGAGATTTGCGGACAGAATGGTTGAATGAGAATATCAGGCGGATCGCCAGCCATACGGTTACGTTTAAGACGATTTTCCAACACCTGAATGGAGGTTGTCATGATTTCCATTGCCCCAGGCGAACTCACGCCACGGCGTGAAGTCAGGCTACTGAAACGTTCTTTTAAACGCTTATGCCAGGGCAGCGCATCATCGCTCTCTTCATTTATATTCCCGACATTTACAGAGAGCAAATCTTGCTGCATGAGGTGGGCATCATGTTGCAGATCTACCGCAATAACGATATCAGCCCCCAGCGCCCTGGTTAACGAAACAGGTACCGGATTAACGACTGCGCCATCTACCAGCCAGTAACCGTTATGTTCAACCGGAGACATCAGCCCTGGCATACTGCACGACGCGCGTACGGCAAGGTGTAGATCGCCTTCAGTAAACCATAGCTCTCGTCCCGTGCTAAGATTCGTCGCGACCGCGCCAAAACGTCTTGAACAGTGGTCAAAATCCGTGACGGGCATAATATCCCGATAGTGATTAAATACGCGTTCGCCGCGAAGCAACCCTCCTCTGCCCCAGGATACATCCATCAGGCGTAAAACATCCCAGTAGCGGAATGAACATACCCACTGTTCAAGCGCCGATAATTTATTACAGGCATACGCGGCGCCGACCAGTGAACCTATTGAGCATCCCGCAACGATATCAATATCAATGCCTGTTTGCTTGAGGGCTTTGATGACCCCAATATGAGACCATCCTCTCGCTGCGCCAGATCCCAGCGCCAGCCCTATTTTCATTTTTCTCATCGTACTTAACGACTTCCCCTGGCTTCAAGACGTAGCAACATCGCCACTGCTCAGTTAACATAATGCCACCCTGGCGTTCAACGCCGTTTTTTATATTCAGGGAGATTATTGTGTCTCAGCCTTGTCCCTGTGGTAGCGCTGACGAGTATAGCCTATGTTGTGGTCGTATTGTGTCCGGAGAACGAGTAGCACCCGATCCGTCACATCTCATGCGCTCTCGTTACTGCGCTTTTGTGATGAAAGACGCAGATTACTTAATTAAGAGCTGGCATCCAACCTGCAATGCGGCCGCGTTTCGCGATGATATCATCGCCGGATTTGCCAATACCAGGTGGCTCGGCCTGACTATTTTTGAACATACCTGGTCAGACGCAGAAAATACAGGGTATGTTAGTTTTATCGCGCGCTTTTCCGAACAAGGGAAAACCGGGGCGATTATCGAACGCTCTCGTTTTATCAAAGAAAACGGTCAGTGGTATTATATTGACGGTACCCGCCCGCAGTTGGGTCGAAATGATCCCTGCCCGTGCGGTTCAGGCAAAAAATTTAAAAAGTGCTGCGGCCAGTGATGCCTGACAGTATCGATACAACAAACACTCTCAACAGGATTTTTCCGGCAATGCAATCACTACAACGTAAAGTTCTGCGTACTATTTGTCCCGATCAAAAAGGCCTTATCGCGCGGATTACCAACATTTGCTATAAGCACGAGCTTAATATTGTGCAAAACAATGAATTTGTGGACCATCGCACCGGACGCTTTTTTATGCGGACCGAGCTGGAAGGCATCTTCAATGATTCCACTCTTCTGGCCGATCTGGACAGCGCCTTACCGGAAGGCTCTGTTCGTGAACTCAATCCCGCCGGACGCCGTCGGGTAGTGATTCTGGTTACTAAAGAGGCGCATTGTCTGGGCGACTTGCTGATGAAAGCCAACTATGGCGGGCTGGATGTTGAAATCGCCGCGGTCATTGGCAACCATGAAACGTTACGCTCGCTGGTTGAACGTTTTGAGATCCCTTTCGAACTGGTCAGCCATGAGGGATTAACGCGTGAAGAGCATGACACGAAGATGGCGGACGCCATTGATGCCCATCAACCGGACTATGTGGTGCTGGCCAAGTATATGCGTGTTTTGACGCCAGGTTTTGTGGCGCGCTTTCCGAACAAAATTATCAATATCCACCACTCATTCCTGCCTGCTTTTATTGGCGCACGTCCTTATCATCAGGCCTATGAGCGCGGCGTGAAAATCATCGGCGCTACCGCGCACTATGTGAATGATAATCTGGATGAAGGTCCGATCATTATGCAAGATGTGATTCACGTCGATCACACCTACACAGCAGAAGATATGATGCGTGCCGGGCGCGACGTTGAGAAAAACGTATTAAGCCGCGCGCTGTATCAGGTTCTGGCGCAGCGGGTCTTTGTTTACGGCAATCGGACGATTATTCTTTAATCGTCAGTAATATGAATTGATTAGCTTTAATCCGTTACGGATGAAAAGTACGCAAACAGTTCATTTCAGGCAAAGGAATGCTTTACAGCGGCGTGTCATTTGATATGATGCGCCCCGCTTCCCGAAAGGAAGCAGGCCAGTATTAAGCATTACCCCGTGGTGGGGTTCCCGAGCGGCCAAAGGGAGCAGACTGTAAATCTGCCGTCATCGACTTCGAAGGTTCGAATCCTTCCCCCACCACCATTATTCACTACAGCGATGTAGTTAACTTGATGAGCAATGCAGAAGTTTGCACTTGTCGGGGAAGGGTGAGAACCTTCGATTAAGGTTCGACTTGAGCGAAAGCGAGAGAACGTTGCCAACGGCAACGGCCCGTAGGGTGAGGAGCGAAGCGACGAATAATCCTTCCCCCACCACCATCTTCAAGCTTTACCTACAATTTGAATTACCCCTGGTGGGGTTCCCGAGCGGCCAAAGGGAGCAGACTGTAAATCTGCCGTCATCGACTTCGAAGGTTCGAATCCTTCCCCCACCACCATCACTCTCGTCGCGTATCTTATCCCCGTTAAGCACACTGTCTCATATCTCTCCGTACGGGAAGGATGAGAAGCTTCGACTAAGGTTCGATTCGAGCGAAAGCGAGAAAGCGTTGCCAACGGCAACGACCCGAAGGGCGAAGCGCGCAGCGCTGAGTCATCCTTCCCCCACCACCATCACTCCCGTCGCGTATCTTATCCCCGCTAAGCACAGTGCCTTATATCTCTCTGTACGGGAAGGATGAGAAGCTTCGACTAAGGTTCGATTCGAGCGAAAGCGAGAAAGCGTTGCCGCAGGCAACGACCCGAAGGGCGAAGCGCGCAGCGCTGAGTCATCCTTCCCCCACCACCATCACTCTCGTCGCGTATCTTATCCCCGTTAAGCACAGTGCCTTATATCTCTCTGTACGGGAAGGATGAGAAGCTTCGACTAAGGTTCGATTCGAGCGAAAGCGAGAAAGCGTTGCCAACGGCAACGACCCGAAGGGCGAAGCGCGCAGCGCTGAGTAATCCTTCCCCCGTCATCCGCTGCTGAACACATCTATTCCAAATCACGTCATTCACATCCGAAAACCGCTGCCTTCAGATCTTTTTCAACACCTACCCCCAATTTCCTCACTACAAATGCATAAAGGCTATTGCTATGAATTCACGCATTATCATTACTGGCGGGCCCAGCGCGGGTAAAACTACGCTGATTACGGCTCTGGAAAAAAGTGGTTTCCACTGTCAGCCCGAATCCGGGCGTGCTGTTATCAAACAACAAATGGACATAAACGGCGATGCGCTGCCGTGGCGTTCTCCGGCGCGATTTGCAGAAGCCATGCAGGCAATGGATATTAATGCCTGGTATCAGGCCGAACAGTCCGATCGTCCCCTCTTCTACGACCGTGCGCTGCCGGATATTGCAGGCTATCTCACGCTGGTGGGCGAACCAATACCCAACCGGTTACATCGTGCTATTAACCAATTTCGCTATGCCACTGACGTTATTATTCTCCCGCCATGGAAAGCGATATATAAGCAGGATAACGAACGAACACAATCGTGGGAGGAAGCGGTACGGACATATGAGGCAATGAGAGAAATATATCCACGTTATGGTTATCGGCTCCACTTGTTGATGCCTGCATCAATTCAGGAGCGCGTAAATCGGCTTCTGGGGCTTATTAACGTCATATTACCCAGCCGAAAATAAGGCACCGAGCAGTTCAACGTGTGCTTATCCCCGCTCACGCAGGGAAAAATGGGCAAGAAGTGCGAAAAAACGGGCAGGAAGTCAGCCTCCATGCCCGTGCTATTTTTTTCTGCTATATTGCTGAATACATCTCAGTATTACAGTGACTTAAGCTTGTCAATGCACAATCAGTGACGCGCACGTACAATCTGATACTTGCGGGTCAGGTACTCGACCGGCACGCTCCAGATATGCACCAGGCGCGAGAATGGGAATAACAGGAACAGCGTCATCCCCAGTACCAGGTGCATACGGAAGATAAAGGCTACACCGTCCAGATGTGCGGATGCGCCACCGTGGAAGGTCACAACTGACTGCGCCCACCCGACCAGCTTCATCATTTCACTCCCGTCCATATGCTGGGCGGAGAACGGAATGGTCAACAGGCCCAGCGCGCACTGAATCACCAGCAGCGAGAGAATCAAAATATCTGCTCCGGTAGTGGTGGCGCGGACACGTGGGCTGAACAGACGACGCTTGAGCAGTAAAATACCGCCAACCAGAGTCAGCACGCCGCAGGCGCCGCCGGCAATCATCGCCATCTTCTGTTTCACGTCGACCGGCAGAAAAGCTTCATACATCCAGTGCGGCGTTAACATGCCCAGGAAGTGACCGGCGAAAATACCCAAAATCCCAATGTGGAACAGGTTTGACGCCAGGTTCATTCCTTTGCGATCCAGCATCTGGCTGGAGGCCGCCCGCCAGGTGTACTGGCCGTAGTCGTAACGTAACCAGCTACCGATCAGAAATACCGATCCGGCAATGTACGGGTAGATATCAAAGAAGAACATATTCAGGAAGTGCATTAGTGCTGTCCTCCGGTGGTGATATTCAGATATTGCGGCGCCACGGCACCGGCAAAACGACGCTGGTGAGCGGAGATCTCCGACTCGCCACACCCCTGATCGGCGAAGAATTTCACCTGCTCTTCTTCCCAGACCGCATCCAACGCTTGTGGGGTATCATCACGTGCTTCATTCGCAATTTTTTCAGCCACTTTATCGCTGTCGATAACGGTATTCGCCAGTTTTAACAGCAGATCGAACAGCACCGCATAACGGCTGTCACGCTGTTGCAAACGTGCGCTTAGCAGCGCCAGAATCGGCGCGATATCCTGTAAACCCCCTAACGCTTCGCTTTTCGGCAACTGCGCAAGGTATTCCAGATACAGCGGCAGATGATCGGGAAGTTCGCGGCTGTCGAGCTGCAAACCGTGCTGTTCATACTGTGCCATCAGGTCAACCATCGCCTGACCGCGATCGCGGGATTCCCCGTGTACATGTTCAAACAGCAGCAGCGATGTGGCGCGACCACGGTCAAACAGTTCACTGTAGGCGGCCTGTACATCCAGCATGTCCTGCGCGGTTAAATCGCGCAGGAAAACGCCCAGAGTCTGGGCATCCTCTTTATCCAGGTTCTCAGATGACGCGAGTGCATCGAAAAGTTCCTGCTGATGCTGCCACAGGGCTGCATCCGGGTACTCGAGCAGACGCGAAACAATGACGAGTTCAATCATGCGTGCGGCTCCGTTTTGCTGGTCACATCAACAGCGTCGATGCGGCGGCTGTTGAACAGATTGAATTTGGTATCAGACCCGTGGCAACCATCGCCGAAGGTAAAGCCACAACCGCTTTTCTCCGGGAATGCGTCACGCGCCAGTTCACGATGGCTGCTCGGCACCACAAAGCGATCTTCATAATTAGCAATCGCCAGATAACGATACATTTCCTGCGCCTGGGCTTCGCTTAAACCCACCTCTTCCAGCGCGCGAGTATCCACTTTACCGTCTACGGTTTCCGCACGTTTGTAGTGACGCATCGCCAGCATCCGTTTCAGTGCCAACAGTACCGGCTGAGTGTCGCCAGCGGTCAACAGGTTCGCCAGGTACTGCACCGGGATACGCAGACTGTCTACATCCGGCAGAATACCGTTGCTGCCCAGTTCACCCGCGTCGGCGGCAGACTGAATCGGCGACAGCGGCGGCACGTACCAGACCATCGGCAGCGTGCGGTATTCCGGATGCAGCGGCAGCGCCAGCTTCCAGTCCATCGCCATTTTGTACACTGGCGATTGCTGCGCCGCATCGATCACGCTCTGCGGCACGCCGTCCTTCAGCGCCTGTTCAATGACAGCCGGATCGTTCGGATCGAGGAACACGTCCAGTTGACGCTGGTACAGATCTTTTTCGTTTTCCGTACTGGCGGCGCTTTCAATGGCATCTGCGTCATACAGCAGTACGCCAAGGTAGCGGATACGCCCCACGCAAGTTTCCGAGCAAACGGTCGGCTGACCGGCTTCGATACGCGGGTAGCAGAAGATGCACTTCTCGGACTTGCCGCTCTTCCAGTTGAAGTAAATTTTCTTGTACGGGCAACCGGTGATACACATCCGCCAGCCGCGGCACTTGTCCTGGTCGATCAGCACGATGCCATCTTCTTCACGCTTGTAGATAGCACCGCTCGGGCAGGTCGCCACGCACGCCGGATTGAGGCAGTGCTCGCACAGGCGCGGCAGGTACATCATGAAGGTGTTTTCGAACTGGCCGTACATCGCCTTCTGCATGTTTTCGAAATTCTGATCTTTGGCGCGTTTTTCGAACTCGCCGCCCAGAATCTCTTCCCAGTTTGGCCCGCTGGTAATTTTGTCCATCCGCTGGCCGGTAATCAGCGAGCGCGGACGCGCGATCGGCTGATGTTTGCTTTCCGGCGCGGTATGCAGGTTCTGGTAGTCGTAATCAAACGGCTCGTAGTAGTCGTCGATGCCCGGCAGATGCGGGTTAGCGAAGATTTTACCCAGCAGCAGCGCCCGGTTGCCCATGCGCGGCTGTAGTTTGCCGTTGATTTTGCGGATCCAGCCGCCTTTCCATTTTTCCTGATTTTCCCAGTCATTCGGAAAACCAACGCCAGGCTTACTTTCTACGTTGTTGAACCACGCGTATTCCATACCTTCGCGACTGGTCCAGACGTTTTTACAGGTGACTGAACAGGTATGACAGCCGATGCACTTATCGAGATTCAGCACCATGCCGACTTGTGAACGAATTTTCATTTTACGCTCTCCTGTACCTGGTCATTGCCTTCGCCATCCAACCAGTTAATGTTCTTCATCTTACGTACCACCACAAACTCATCGCGGTTGGAGCCGACGGTACCGTAGTAGTTAAAGCCGTAGGCTAACTGCGCATAGCCGCCGATCATATGGGTCGGTTTCGGCGTAATGCGCGTCACCGAGTTATGAATACCGCCGCGCTGCTGGGTAATTTCCGACCCCGGCAGGTTTACGATACGTTCCTGCGCGTGGTACATCATGGTCATGCCCGCCGGTACACGCTGGCTGACCACTGCGCGTGCGGTCAATGCGCCGTTGCTGTTGAAGACTTCGATCCAGTCGTTATCTTCAATGCCCAGATCTTTGGCGTCGGTTTCGCTCATCCACACAATCGGGCCGCCACGCGACAAGGTCAGCATCAACAGGTTATCGCTGTAGGTCGAGTGGATACCCCATTTCTGGTGCGGCGTCAGGAAGTTGAGCGCCTTCTCCGGATTACCGTTGGATTTACGCCCCATCACCGCTTTCACCGAGCGGGTGTCGATCGGTGGACGATACACCAGCAAACTTTCGCCGAAGTCGCGCATCCACTGGTGATCCTGATACAACTGTTGGCGACCAGACAGCGTACGCCACGGAATCAACTCGTGAACGTTGGTATAACCGGCGTTATAAGAAACGTGCTCATCTTCCAGACCAGACCAGGTCGGGCTGGATATAATTTTGCGCGGCTGGGCCTGAATATCGCGGAAGCGGATTTTCTCTTCTTCTTTATTGGTTGCCAGATGCGTATGGTCGCGACCGGTAAACTCGCTCAGCGCTGCCCAGGCTTTCACCGCCACCTGACCGTTGGTTTCCGGCGCTAACGTCAGGATCATCTCTGCCGCGTCAATCGCCGTGTTGAGCATCGGCTGGCCTTTCGCCGGACCGTCCGCTTTGGTGTAATTGAGCTTACGCAGCAAGTCCATTTCGCTCTGCGTGTTCCAGGCAATCCCTTTCCCGCCGTTGCCGATTTTCTCCATCAGCGGGCCGATAGAGGTAAAGCGCTCATAGGTGGCCGGATAATCACGCTCGACGGTCATGATGTGCGGCGCGGTTTTCCCTGGAATCAGGTCGCATTCGCCTTTTTTCCAGTCTTTCACGTCCAGCGGCTGCGCCAGTTCAGCGGCAGAATCGTGCTGGATCGGCAGCGTCACGACGTCAGTCTCTTTACCCAGGTGGCCTACACAAACTTCGGAGAATTTCTTCGCAATGCCTTTGTAGATTTCCCAGTCGCTTTTCGATTCCCAGGCCGGATCTACGGCGGCAGACAGCGGATGAATAAACGGATGCATATCCGAGGTATTCATATCGTCTTTTTCATACCAGGTGGCGGTCGGCAGTACGATATCGGAGTACAGGCAGGTGCTCGACAGGCGGAAGTCCAGCGTCACCACCAGATCCAGTTTGCCGTCCAGGCCATTGTCACGCCACTCCACTTCTTCCGGCTTCACACCGCCCTGTTTACCCAGATCCAGCCCCTGAATACCATGCTCAGTACCCAGCAGATATTTCAGCATGTACTCATGGCCCTTACCGGAAGAGCCAAGCAGGTTAGAACGCCAGATGAACAGGTTACGCGGGTGGTTTTTACCGTTTTCCGGCTGCTCGGCGGCAAAGCGAATCGAACCCTCTTTCAGGGATTTGACGGTATAGTCTACCGGCGTCATACCGGCTTTTTCCGCTTCACGCGCAATATACAGCGGGTTGGTGCCTAACTGCGGTGCCGACGGCAACCAGCCCATACGCTCGGCGCGCACATTGAAGTCAATCAGATGACCGCTATAGCGGGATTTGTCCGCCATCGGCGACAGTAACTCCTCGGCGGTCACCGTCTCGTAGCGCCACTGGCTGGAGTGGTTATAGAAGTAAGAAGTGCTGTTCATGTGACGCGCGGGACGCTGCCAGTCAAGGGCAAACGCCAGCGGCTGCCAGCCGGTCTGCGGACGCAGTTTTTCCTGGCCGACGTAGTGCGCCCAGCCGCCGCCGCTCTGACCAACGCAACCACAGAACACCAACATATTGATCAGCCCGCGATAGTTCATATCGAGGTGATACCAGTGGTTCAGCCCGGCGCCAACGATAATCATTGAACGCCCGTGCGTTTTGTCCGCGTTATCGGCGAACTCCCGTGCGATACGGATGATCTGCGCCCGCGGCACGCCAGTGATCTGCTCGGCCCATGCTGGCGTATACGCTTTGGTATCGTCATAACTGGCGGCACAATTTTCATCGTTCAGGCCGCGTTCCAGACCATAGTTCGCCATAGTCAGGTCATACACGGTGGTGACTAACGCTGAAGAACCATCGGCCAGTTGCAGACGTTTAACCGGCAATTTATGCAGCAGGACGTTATCCAGCGCCACATGATTAAAGTACTCTGAACCTTCGCCGCCGAAATACGGGAAGCCCACGTCAGCAATCTCATCCTGGCTGCCCAGCAAGCTGAGCTGCAATTCAGTTTCTGCACCGGTAGTCCCGTCGCGCTGTTCGAGGTTCCATTTGCCTTTTTCGCCCCAGCGGAAACCAATTGAACCGTTTGGCGCCACCATTTCACCGTTGCTGTTAATGGCGACGGTTTTCCATTCCGGGTTATTTTCCTGCCCCAGCGAATCAACGAGATCGGCAGCGCGCAGCATACGACTTGCGGCATAATAACCATCACGCTCTTCAAGCATCACCAGCATTGGCATGTCGGTATAGCGGCGGACATAATCGGTGAAGTACTGGCGCGGGTTGTCGAGGTGGAACTCGCGCAGCATGACGTGGCCCATCGCCAGCGCCATCGCTGCATCGGTCCCCTGCTTCGGCGCCAGCCACAGATCGCACAGTTTGGCGATTTCAGCATAGTCCGGCGTCACCGCGACAGTTTTAGTGCCTTTGTAACGTACTTCGGTAAAGAAGTGGGCGTCCGGCGTACGGGTTTGCGGCACGTTAGAGCCCCAGGCGATAATATAGCTGGAGTTGTACCAGTCAGCGGATTCCGGCACGTCGGTCTGCTCGCCCCAGGTTTGCGGGGAGGCTGGCGGCAGGTCGCAGTACCAGTCGTAGAAGCTCAGGCAGGTACCGCCAATCAGTGAAAGATAACGTGCGCCGGAAGCGTAGGAGACCATCGACATCGCCGGGATGGGTGAGAAGCCCGCGACACGGTCAGGGCCATAGGTTTTCACTGTGTACACGTTGGAAGCGGCGATCAGCTCGTTCACTTCCTGCCATGAGGAGCGAACAAAGCCGCCACGACCTCGCGCCTGTTTGAAGCTTTTGGCTTTATCGGCATCTTCAATGATGGAGGCCCATGCCTCTACCGGATCGCGATGCAGTTTTTTCGCCTCGCGCCACATCTTCATCAGACGTTTGCGCATCAGCGGATATTTCAGTCGGTTAGCGCTGTAGAGATACCAGGAGTAGCTTGCGCCGCGCGGGCAGCCGCGAGGTTCATGGTTTGGCATATCAGGACGGGTGCGCGGGTAATCGGTTTGCTGTGTTTCCCAGGTCACCAGACCATTTTTGACATAAATTTTCCAGCTACAAGAACCGGTGCAGTTCACCCCATGGGTTGAGCGCACAATTTTGTCATGCTGCCAACGTTGGCGGTATCCGTCCTCCCAGTCCCGGTTTGTTTCGAGAAGCTGGCCGTGCCCATCGGCAAAGGTTTCGCCCTTCTGCTTGAAGTAGCGAAACCGGTCCAGGAATTTACTCATCGGGTTTCTCCTGTGTGGAACCTTACGGCTCTCTGATAAATCGACATTGCTTAACTAAGGGCGAAGGTAACGCGCTGAATGGGCGTGAGAATTGATAACGATCAAGGCGGACAGGGATGCAAATGGCGCGCAAACCTCCTGCATACTCCTTTTGGAGGAGGAGTTTTATTTATATATATTGCTGATTTAATTACATAAAATTAAATTTACGCACGACATGAATGTTAAATTTTCAACAAGTGGGTATTAAGGGGTATCCCCCTGGATGACCGATAAAGATGAGCGTGGTCAGCCCTGTCGCGCCTCTCTTCTTGACTATAAGTATGTTGTAACTAAATGCGGGTAAAAAAAAGCGCGGTCTAACGCCGCGCAAAGGATAATCAAAAGTTACTTTTTATTTTTAGAATGACGTCCATATACCGCCCAGGTAATAACGACGCAGGCGATATAGAAAATAAGAAAGACCTTCATCGCGCCGACTGGAGAACCAGTTAATGCTAAAGATGAACCAAACGCTTTCGGAATAAAAAAGCCGCCAATCGCGCCAATCGCGGAAATAAAGCCCAGCGCCGCCGCCGTATCGGTCGCCGCTTCACGCATGGCTCTTTCCTCCGACCCGCCTTCCGCTTTAACCCGGTCCATCGTCAGTTTACGGAAGATAACGGAGATCATCTGGAAGGTAGAACCACTCCCCAGCCCCGCCGTCAGGAACAGCGCCAGAAATACCCCGTAGAACGCGATAAAGCTACCGCCAACGCCGCCAGTAGGTAATGTCAGGAACAGCAGACCGCTGAAAATCGCCATCAGGACAAAGTTGATAAGCGTGACGCGGGTTCCCCCCAGACGGTCAGAAATTGCGCCGCCTGCCGAACGCGCCAGCGCGCCGATAAACGGACCGAAAAACGCATAATGCAGGATCTGCACATCCGGGAATTGCGTTTTAGACAGCATAGCGAACCCCGCGGAGAAACCGATAAACGATCCGAAGGTTGCCAGATACAGCAGACTCATGATCCACAGATGACCACGTTTGAGCACCGGCAGTTGCTCTTTTAGCGAGGCCTTAGACGTCGCCAGTTCGTTCATGCCGAACCACGCTGCCAGCGTAAAAATGGCCAGGAAAGGCACCCAAATCCAGGCCGCGTTCGCCAGATAGAGCTGAGAACCGTCCGGCTGCTCTACACCGTGGCTGCCAAAGGCGGCAAAGATAGAGAGCGAAACCACCAGCGGCGCAACCAGCTGCATCACGCTCACGCCCATATTGCCCAGACCGCCGTTCAGACCCAGCGCGCCGCCCTGCTTTTGTTTAGGAAAGAAAAAGCTGATGTTCGCCATACTGGAGGCAAAGTTCGCGCCGGCAAAACCACACAGCAAGGAAATAATAATGAAAGTGCTAAATGGCGTACTGGTATCCTGAACGGCAAAGCCTAACCATACGCAAGGCACGATGAGGATACCGGTACTGAACGCTGTCCAGCGACGTCCGCCAAATAGCGGCACCATAAAGGAGTAAGGCACCCGCAGCAGCGCGCCGGAAACAGATGGCAGCGCAGTCAACATAAAGAGCTGATCGGTCGTAAAATTAAATCCCACTTTCGGCAGGTTCACCGCCACTGCGCTGAATAGCATCCAGACGCAAAACGCCAGCAGTAAACACGGCACAGAAATCCACAGATTACGGCTGGCGACACGATGGCCGCGCTGCTGCCAGAATGCCGGATCTTCCGGACGCCATTCCGTGATAACAGCGCCAGTTGCCCTTTCCGGGGCGGATGAGTGACTCATAGACACCTCTGATTCTTGATTTGATGTCTGCCACATTAGGGTTTACTGCCGAAGGTAAGTTGATATAAATCAAAGGAAAAGTCGTCATCACCGGCGACTAAAAAGCGTTATTACCCTTAATGAGTAGGCTATTTTGGTAAAAAAGCTGTGGTTTTTCACCATGCTGTGTCTGTCTACTCCTTCCCGTCGCAGATACCTCTCTACGGCGGCAATTAAGGAGTAACTCGTTATAGGTATGGGTATACTCCGCTGTATCGTTGAGAATAGCGGCACAGCCGATTGACGCCCCTCTTTTTTGCTACGTTTTTTCGGCGACATTACCCCGAAGAAAGAAGGTAACATGTTTAAACGGTGTTTCTCTCCTCTTACGCTGGTTAACCAACTGGCGCTGATTGTCATGCTCTCTACCGCTATCGGCGTGGCGGGGATGGCGGTTTCCGGCTGGCTGGTTCAGGGCGTACAGGGTAGCGCTCATGCGATTAATAAAGCGGGCTCATTGCGTATGCAAAGCTATCGACTACTGGCCGCTGTCCCGCTGGATGCTAAAGATCAAAAGCTGCTGGATGAGATGGAGCAAACGGCATTCAGCCCTGAACTGACCCGCGCCGCTGAGCGAGACGGGCAGCAGAAGCAGCTTAAAGCGTTGCAGGATTACTGGCATAACGAACTCTCGCCAGGGCTACAGCACGCGCAAAACGCGCACGCGGTCGCAGAAGATGTCACGCGCTTTGTGGCGGGCCTGGATCGCCTGGTGACGTCGTTCGACCATACTACTGAATTGCGTATCGAACGCGTGGTATTAGTTCACCGGGTAATGGCGATCTTTATGGCGCTATTGCTGGTATTTACGATTATCTGGCTACGTGTTCGCCTTTTGCAGCCCTGGAAACAGTTGTTATCAATGGCGCGCGCCGTCAGTCAGCGTGACTTTACCCAACGTGCCAATATCAGTGGACGCAATGAGATGGCCGCGCTGGGTTCTGCGCTCAATAACATGTCTGAAGAACTGGCCGAAAGTTATGCGGTACTGGAACAGCGCGTACAGGAAAAAACAGCCGGTCTGGAACATAAAAACCAGATTCTCTCGTTTTTGTGGCAAGCCAACCGCCGACTGCATTCACAGGCTCCGCTATGTGAACGTCTTTCACCGGTACTGAATGGCCTGCAAAATTTAACCCAGTTGCATGATATTGAGCTGCGAGTCTATGACCTGGAAGATGAAGATAATCACCAGGAATTTACCTGTCAGTCGGACATCAGTTGCGATGATAAAGGCTGCCACCTTTGCCCACGTAGCGCCCTGCCGATGATTAACGGCGGCACCACTTTAAAATGGCGGCTCACCGATTCTCACACCCAATACGGTATTTTGCTGGCGACGCTGCCCTATGGACGCCATCTCAGCCACGATCAGCAACAGTTGGTGGACACGCTGGTTGAACAGCTTACCGCGACTCTGGCGCTCGACAGGCATCAGGAGCGCCAGCAGCAGTTGATTGTCATGGAAGAGCGTGCCACCATTGCCCGCGAACTGCATGATTCTATTGCCCAGTCGCTCTCTTGTATGAAGATGCAGGTGAGCTGCCTGCAAATGCAGGGCGACGTGTTACCGGAAAGCAGCCGTGAGTTACTCAGCCAAATTCGCAATGAGCTGAACTGCTCCTGGGCGCAACTGCGCGAACTGTTAACTACTTTCCGGTTACAGTTGACGGAACCCGGGCTACGTCCGGCGCTGGAGGCAAGCTGCCAGGAGTTCAGCGCCCGGTTTGGCTTTACGGTAAAACTGGATTATCAGCTTCCCCCCCGCCTGGTGCCTTCACACCAGGCGATACACCTGTTGCAAATTGCCAGGGAAGCCCTCAGCAACGCCCTTAAACACTCTCATGCCGACGATGTGGTGGTGACAGTGACGCAATGTGGCAAACAGGTCAAACTAAAAGTGCAGGATAATGGCTGCGGCGTCCCGGAAAACGCCGAACGCAGTAATCACTACGGCATGATCATCATGCGCGATCGGGCGCAAAGTTTGCGCGGCGATTGCCAGGTACGCCGACGCGAGACTGGCGGAACAGAGGTCACTGTTACTTTTATTCCAGAAACAAACTTCACAGAAACCCAGGGAGATACCCATGAATAATCAGGAACCGGCAACCATCCTGTTAATCGACGACCATCCGATGCTACGCACGGGTGTAAAGCAGCTTGTGAGTATGGCGCCCGATATCAGCGTGGTCGGAGAAGCCAGCAACGGTGAGCAGGGTATTGACCTGGCGGAATCGCTCGATCCCGATTTGATCCTCCTTGATTTGAATATGCCGGGAATGAATGGTCTCGAAACGCTGGATAAATTACGCGAAAAAGCGCTGTCAGGACGTATTGTCGTTTTCAGCGTATCCAACCATGAAGAAGATGTCGTCACGGCGCTAAAGCGCGGCGCGGACGGTTATCTGTTAAAAGACATGGAGCCGGAGGACTTGCTCAAAGCGTTACAACAGGCCGCCGCCGGCGAAATGGTATTAAGTGAAGCGTTAACGCCGGTACTGGCGGCCAGCCTGCGGGCCAACCGCGCCACCACCGATCGCGATGTAACGCAACTCACCCCGCGTGAGCGCGATATTCTGAAGCTCATCGCGCAGGGATTGCCAAATAAGATGATTGCCCGACGTCTGGATATCACCGAAAGTACGGTCAAAGTGCACGTGAAACATATGCTCAAGAAAATGAAGCTGAAATCGCGCGTGGAGGCCGCCGTCTGGGTACATCAGGAACGCATCTTTTAATTATTGCTCCTGGAACGGTTGCCAATGCGGATTATCGTCCGGCATCGTGATAAACGGTTCAGTCAGCGCGAGCGTGATCTCATTGGAAGAGACACGCTGACCTTTTTCATCTTCAACCACCACCGATAAACGCCAGCGATTTGCCGCGCCTTCGCGGTGATCCCAGGCCGGCATAATGATTGTCCAGCCCTCGGTACTGCGGGTGTCCGTTCCTGCCGTCAAACTTAATGCCTGTGTATCGCCCTGCCAGCTCAAATGACGAATACCGTGCACGCTGCGCACCTGCAATTTTAACGCAACCGTCTCACCAGGCGTAAGATCCCAAGGCGGCGTCGCCAGAAAAACCGTTAGCGTTTTACGCTGCCGATACTCCATTGTCGGCAGCGAGTTACGTTGCGGCGTATCATAGCGGCTACCGCGTAATGACTGGCTTTGCGCCACTTCACTGGCGGCAAGCTGCTTTTTGAGCGACATGCCGAAGCGGTAGTTAAGCGTCAGTCCCAGGTTATTCTGACTGACCCCGCTCTCGCCCTGTTTGTGCTGGGCGGTCACGGTAAGCAAAGGTACTGGCGTATAGTTGAGACCCAGTTTTAACGCGACAGGATTGTGATACCCCATTCCGGAGTCAAACAGATCCACGCTATCGCCAAAGTACTGCTCCAGACTAACGCTGGTATTGATATGCTGGTAAAACGGCAGCCGCATTTGCGCGTTGATATCATATCCGCGCGCCATTCGCTGTTCTAAGGTCGCCGTATGCGTCTGCCAGTCGGCAAAAGGCTGATAATAGTTGGCGGATAAACGCAAATATTCTCCCCACGCCTCCGCGCCAAAGCCGGCGCGCTGCAAATTTTCATCCAGCAGATTATCGTAAAAGGTATTATAGCCAAGAAGCCAGCCATCCTGCGCCCAGCGCTGTCCTACGCCAATATTGCTTACCAGTCCGTCAGTCTGTTGCGTAAGGCCAAGCTGGCTCCAGGTCAGATAGCGCTGTTTATCCTGTAAAGGGATAAACCAGCTTCCGCGACTGCCGTTAAAATGACCTTCGTTATCGACGTTAATATCAACGCTGGCGCTGCCCCAGGCTGATAGCCAGCTTTCAAGCTGCTGGTTAACCTGCTCGCTGACCACATCGCGTACCTGTCCGAAAGCGAATTGCCGCGCCTGTTCACCGGTATCCAGATCGTTATTTTTCATGCTGGCTTCGCCAAACGCTTTGGCCATCTCGGCAAAATGCTTTTCCCCTTCGTGGGATTCCGGCATCATGCCTAAATCCGGCAGACGGTTTTGCGTGAAAGGGTCTTGCGCCTGCGCACAGATCGTACCGCTGGCAGTCAGCAAGAGAAGCGAGAGTGAGAATGAACGAAAAACAATACGGCTCAACGTGTCGGCAACTTCTACAACAAAAGATAAGAGGAATGGCATCAGAGTAAACCATAACGTGTCCGGACAGGTTTTGCAGCCTTTTCTCGTGCTTCCAGGAATATCCTTATTTTTTCCGCAGAGCGTCCCGGGATTTTATCCACGCATTTGGCGGCACCCGGTTCCCGAGGTAACATAACGCCATTACCGACAAAATTTCTCAAGGAGAAGGGTTATCCATGCAAAATATCGTCATTATCGCTAACGGCGCCGCCTACGGCAGCGAATCATTATTTAATAGCCTGCGTCTGGCCATTGCGCTGCGCGAGCAGGAAAGCCATCTCGATTTACGCCTGTTTTTGATGTCAGATGCCGTAACCGCAGGGTTACGCGGTCAAAAACCAGCCGAGGGCTACAATATTCAGCAAATGCTGGAAATTCTGACCGCGCAAAACGTACCGGTAAAATTATGCAAAACCTGTGCGGACGGACGTGGTATCACTCCCCTGCCGCTGATTGACGGTGTGGAAATCGGAACGCTGGTCGAGCTGGCGCAATGGACGCTGGCAGCGGACAAAGTGCTGACATTTTGAATCTGTACGCGGGAAAAGCTCCCGCGTCAGGATAGACTTCCGGCAAGAAAATCAGGCTAACACGTGAGTAATACCGCGTTTATTTTTTCTTATGCCATTTATCATCCTCGCCTTTTTCATAATCGTTTTTAACCGCCGCCCAGGCGACTTTGTGTGCGGTTTCCTCGCGACTGGCGTCATCACGACGATCGGCTTTATCTTTATATTGCTCCCAGGCGCTATTAAACGCTTCTTTGTAAATGTCCTGGGCATGGGCTGGAAGAACATTCCGCACATTATCGGGTAAATCACTTTTGGCTTTATACGGCATCCGCACCTCCGTCTTCAGGGAAAACATTAAGTGTGGTAAACAATGCGTTATTACGCCAGTCGAGGAGGATTTTTGCTTTTTACGGAAATTAACTTTTTGTTATTTAAACACTGTTAAAACAAGATGCTTGTTTTACTGACCTTGAAAGAAAAAAATCGTCTACGCCGTAAAACTACGTAAAAAACCACTAAAAAAATACAAATTTCTGCTATTTTTACCTTCTTTACTCTTTCCAAAATATTAACACCTGCACAAGGGAGACCCTCATGACACATGCCTGTGAGGCGGTGAAAACCCGCCATAAGGAGACTTCGCTTATTTTCCCGGTTCTTGCGCTGGTAGTGCTGTTCCTTTGGGGAAGCAGCCAGTCACTACCAGTGGTTATTGGCATCAATATCCTTGCACTTATTGGTATTTTAAGCAGCGCATTTAGCGTGGTCCGTCATGCCGATGTATTAGCGCACCGACTCGGCGAACCCTACGGATCGCTTATTTTAAGCCTGTCCGTCGTTATTCTTGAAGTGAGTTTAATTTCAGCGCTGATGGCCACCGGCGATGCTGCGCCAACGCTTATGCGTGATACGCTCTACTCTATTATTATGATTGTCACCGGGGGACTGGTCGGTTTCTCGTTGTTGTTGGGCGGGCGTAAATTCGCAACGCAATATATGAATTTATTCGGGATTAAGCAGTATCTTATCGCGCTGTTTCCGCTGGCGATTATTGTGCTGGTTTTTCCCATGGCATTGCCGCAAGCCAATTTCTCTACCGGTCAGGCATTATTGGTCGCGTTAATTTCTGCCGCGATGTACGGCGTATTTTTGTTGATTCAAACCAAAACGCACCAGAGCTTATTTATCTATGAACATGAAGATGAAGGCGATGATGACAATCCACACCACGGTAAACCCTCCGCGCACAGTAGCGGCTGGCATACGGTCTGGTTACTCATTCATTTAATTGCGGTCATTGCCGTTACCAAAATGAATGCCAGCCCGCTGGAGGCGTTGCTGACCAGCATGAACGCCCCGGTCGCCTTTACCGGTTTCCTGGTCGCGCTGTTAATTCTCTCGCCGGAAGGACTGGGCGCGCTGAAGGCGGTACTGAATAATCAGGTTCAACGGGCAATGAATCTGTTCTTCGGATCGGTGTTGGCGACGATTTCATTAACCGTGCCGGTCGTCACGCTCATCGCCTGGGCGACAGGTAATGATCTGGTGTTTGGTTTAGGCGCGCCGGAAATGGTAGTGATGGTAGCCTCGTTAGTGCTGTGCCATATTTCGTTCTCTACCGGACGCACCAACGTGCTAAACGGCGCGGCGCATCTGGCTTTATTTGCCGCCTATCTGATGACGATTTTTGCCTGATATAAAAAAGCCGGATAGTATCTTATCCGGCCTACACAAGCTAAAAACCGCAATCAGTTCTCGGTATCCAGCTCGTCGAAGCTTTTCACCAAATCATCAATCGCTTTTATCTGGGTCAGGAACTGCTCCAGTTTCGCCAGCGGCAGCGCGGAAGGACCGTCGCACTTCGCGTTAGCCGGGTCCGGATGCGACTCCAGGAACAGGCCCGCCAGACCGACAGCCATACCGGCGCGCGCCAGCTCGGTCACCTGACCACGACGACCGCCCGAGGCGGCGCCAAATGGGTCGCGGCATTGCAGCGCATGGGTAACGTCGAAAATCACCGGCGAGTTGCCGGAGACCTTTTTCATCACGCTAAAGCCCAGCATATCCACCACCAGGTTGTCATAACCGAAGTTCGCGCCGCGGTCGCACAGAATCACCTTATCGTTACCGCCCTCATGGAACTTATCCACGATATTGCCCATCTGACCCGGGCTTACGAACTGCGGCTTTTTCACGTTAATCACAGCGCCGGTTTTCGCCATCGCTTCCACCAGGTCGGTCTGGCGCGCCAGAAACGCCGGGAGCTGAATCACGTCAACCACATCAGCCACAGGCTGCGCCTGGCTGGCTTCATGGACGTCAGTGATCACTTTTACGCCAAATGTCTGCTTGAGTTCCTGGAAGATTTTCATCCCTTCTTCCAGACCCGGCCCACGGTAAGAGTGAATAGAGGAACGGTTGGCTTTATCAAAAGAGGCCTTGAACACGTAAGGAATACCCAGCTTCTGGGTAACGGTTACGTAGTGCTCACAAATGCGCATTGCCAGATCGCGTGACTCCAACACGTTCATACCGCCAAACAGCACAAACGGCAGGTCATTTGCCACCTTAATGTCGCCAATGTTAACCACTTTTTGTTTCATAGGATCGCCTTACACTTATAGGTAAAATGTCGGTTAATTAATGTAGAACAATTTGCTTGTGCGCAATGGTGTTGATCTGCGCACGAATCATTTCGCTGATCGGGTCTTCCGGACACTGTTCAACGAAGTAGCTTAAATCAGTCAGCGCAACGTGTTCACACTCAAGCTGCGCGTAGATCAACCCGCGGTCACGGATTTCGTAAGGATCTTCCGGGTTAAATTGCAACAATGCTTCGCTAACGCGCAGCGCCAGCTCCATTTGCCGTTCCTCCATCAGCGAGGATTTCAGCGTATCCAGTAGCTTACGAATCACTTCGGCGTTATCCGCTTCGTCCAAATCTTCATTAAACAACTCGGCGACCGGACTAATATTGCCTTTTAACCAGACTTCCAGAGTATGTTCATCAAGCGTTTCACCGTTGAACGGGTTAATCAGCCACATTTCCCCTTCCAGCGATTCAATACGCAAAATCAACTGCGTTGGGAAGATAACGGGCACCAACGGCAAATCAAGACGGTTTGCTATCCATAATAAAATAGCGCCCAACGATACCGCGCTACCCTGGCGTTTTTTCAGGACTTTATCGAGCCATAAAGCATCAGAAAGACGGTAGACGCCACGGGAATCCGTGAACCCCCACTCGCCGTAAAAAAGTGCCAGCAATTTTTCCAGTTGCTCATCCTGAGACAGGAGCTGGCTAATTTCTTCCTGCGCCAGACTGACCAGACGTTCCAGTTCGTCGTAGACAAACTGCGTGGGAAAATCCAGGCGAATCATCTCTGATGCCAGGATCATGCCATCACACAGCGGCGCATTGTTAAATTCGAAATCAGCTAACGACCTCATGACTTACCCCAGTAACGGTATTTTTGTGGTGGCGAGTTTAATGATGATGTACAGCACCACCAGCGCCAGCGGAAAAGCGATAAAACGCGCCTGCTGGCTGCGCGCCTGACGATAATCAAGCGCAATAAAACCCAAAACGATGTAGATGATAACGCCAAACAGTTTTTCAGTCAGCCATGAGCCCAACTCCGTGAATGGCAGGATGTGCGTTTTAACGATTAACCCAATACCGCTAAGCAGTAACAGGGTATCTATGACGGGAGGCACGATTCTTGCCCAGCGCGCGGCGGCCAACGCATGGCCGCAATAGCGCCACCAGTAACGAGCGACAAACAAACTGACGGAGAGCGCAACACAGATAAGATGAAGCGTGAGCAGCATCGCAATTGTCATGGCGTAAAACGTCCGCAGGTCACGCGTTCATTACCGCCATAATCACGACACGTTTCTACATCCGAGTAACCAGACCGCCTGAAAACCGCTCTTACCGCTTCGCCTTGCTGCCAACCGTGTTCCAGCAGCAGGAAGCCGCCGGGCGTTAACATCTGGCGGGCGTTATCGATAATATGCGTAAGATCCGCCATACCGTTTTCGTCCGCCACCAACGCCGAGCGCGGTTCAAAGCGTACATCGCCTTCGCTAAGGTGCGGGTCCTGCGCGTCAATGTAGGGCGGATTGCTGACAATCATGTCGAACTGCTGCCCCGATAGCGCGCTGAACCAACAACTTTGCAGTATACGCACATTCCGGATAGCCAAATGTTCCGCGTTGCGTATCGCCAGCGCAACCGCATCAGGCATACGATCGACCGCAGTCACCTCACAATCCGGTCGCTCGCAGGCCAGCGCCAGCGCAATCGCGCCAGTTCCGGTGCCTAAATCCAGAATACGACAGGTTTTGACCGGCAATCGCGCCAACGCCTGTTCCACCAGACATTCGGTATCCGGGCGCGGGATTAGCGTGGCGGGAGAAACGAAGAGCGGCAGCGACCAGAATTCGCGTAAGCCCGTCAGGTACGCAATGGGTTCGCCCTGTTTACGCCGCTGCAGCAGATCCGCGAGCTGTTGTTGCTGGACGTCAGTAAGCGGCGTTTCGCCAAAGGCCATGATATACGTCCGCCCCTTGCCCGTAACGTACTCAAGCAGGATCTCGGCGTCGCGCCGGGGGCTGTCGCTGTCCCGGAGCTGGTTTACCGCCTCATGCAGCCAGTGCTGAAAATCCATTATTCCTGCTCGGACAATGCGGCTAACAGGTCAGCCTGATGTTCCTGAACAATCGGCTCAATCAGCATATCCAGCTTACCTTCCATCGTTTCATCAAGGCGATATAACGTCAGATTAATACGATGATCGGTCACGCGCCCCTGGGGGAAATTATAGGTCCGGTTACGATCGCTGCGATCGCCGCTGCCAAGCAGGTTGCGGCGCGTTGACGCCTCGGCCTGCTGGCGTTTTGCCGTTTCGGCGGCGTGAATGCGCGCCCCAAGCACCGAGAGCGCTTTCGCTTTGTTTTTATGCTGCGAACGCTCGTCCTGGCATTCCACCACGATGCCGGTCGGCAAGTGGGTAATACGGATAGCGGAGTCGGTGGTGTTAACGTGCTGACCGCCCGCGCCGGAAGAACGAAACGTATCAATGCGCAGATCCGCCGGGTTAATATCCGGCAGCTCGGCTTCCGGCAGCTCCGGCATCACGGCGACGGTACAGGCGGAGGTATGGATACGCCCCTGCGACTCGGTCGCCGGAACACGCTGTACGCGGTGTCCGCCGGACTCAAATTTCAGTCGGCCATACACGCCGTCGCCGCTGATTTTGGCGATGATCTCTTTATAACCGCCATGCTCGCCTTCGCTCATGCTCATGATCTCCACGCGCCAGCGGCGCGATTCGGCATAACGGCTGTACATGCGGAACAGATCGCCGGCAAACAGCGCGGCTTCATCGCCGCCGGTGCCGGCGCGAACCTCAAGGAACGCGTTTCGTTCATCGTCCGGATCTTTCGGCAGCAGCAGTACCTGTAACTGTTGCTCCAGTTGTTCGCTTTTTTCTTTCGCTTCGCGCAGTTCTTCCTGCGCCATTTCTCGCATTTCAGGATCGTCGAGCATCATCTGAGCCGTCTCGATATCGTCCTGAACCTGTTGCCAGTCCGTAAAACAGCGAGAAACGTCGCTTAATTGCGCATATTCGCGCGACAATGCGCGAAAGCGGTCCTGGTCGGCGATAATTCCCGCATCGCCCAGCAACGCCTGAACTTCCTCATGGCGTTCGTGCAGGGCTTCCAGTTTGGCAACGATAGAAGGCTTCATAGGCGTAAATTCACCCTGTAAAAAAGTGTGGTGTGTGCTGCTACTCCAGCCCGAGGCTGTCGCGCAGAATATTCAGGCGTTCGTCATCCCCGTCACGGGCAGCCTGTTGAAGTGATTTCGTTGGCGCATGAATCAGGCGGTTGGTCAGTTTCCATGCCAGATCCTGCAAGATGGCTTGCGCATCACCGCCCTGTTGAAGGGCCGACAGCGCTTTGGTAGTCAGTTCGTCACGAATCTGCTCCGACTGACTACGGTATTCCCGAATGGTCTCGCTGGCCCCCTGGGCGCGTAGCCAGGCCATAAACTCGCTGGCTTCCTGCTCAACAATCGTTTCCGCTTCTACCGCCGCAGCCTGACGCTGCGCCAGATTATGCGAAATGATGCTCTGTAAATCATCGACGCTATAAAGATAAGCGTTCGCCAGTTTGCCGACTTCCGGCTCAACGTCGCGCGGTACGGCGATATCCACCAGCAGCATCGGCTGGTTGCGACGGCTTTTTAATGCGCGCTCCACCATGCCTTTACCGATAATCGGCAGCGGGCTGGCGGTCGAACTGATGATAATATCGGCATCCTGCAAACGGGCGTCGATATCGCTGAGCGAGATAACCTCAGCGCCTACTTCATCCGCCAGGGCTTGCGCGCGCTCGCGGGTTCGGTTGGCGATAATCATCTTTTGTACTTTATGCTCGCGCAGGTGACGCGCCACTAGTTCAATAGTTTCGCCCGCGCCAACTAACAGTACAGTGACCGTCGAGAGCGATTCAAAGATTTGGCGAGCGAGCGTACAGGCGGCAAACGCGACGGAGACGGCGCTGGCGCCGATATCGGTTTCAGTCCGCACTCGCTTGGCGACGGAAAACGACTTCTGAAACATTCGCTCCAGCGCGCTGGCGTTAAGGTGGCCTTTTTGCGAATCCGCAAACGCTTTTTTCACCTGACCGAGGATTTGCGGTTCGCCCAGCACCAGTGAATCCAGACCGCTGGCGACGCGCATCAGGTGGCTGACGGCGTCATTGTCCTGATGCCAGTACAGACTGTTGCGCAGATCGTCCTCGTTCAGGTTATGGTAATCGCATAACCAGCGGATCAGCGCTTCCTGCAGGTTATCCTGCTCTTCCACGCTCAGATACAGCTCTGTACGGTTACAGGTTGACAGCACGACCCCGCCCTGCACCATTGGCTGCGCAAGCAGGCTGTCCAGCGCCTGATCAAGCGTGTCCGGCGAAAACGTTACGCGTTCTCGCAGCGATACAGGTGCCGTTTTATGGTTAATACCGAGCGCTAAAAGGGTCATGTCTGCGGGAGTAGTACCAGCGTTGATATGGTTAGTCTGCTTGCATCATACAGGATGCGCGTGGTCAATAAAAGAGAGAGCCCCCTTTTGGAGTAATTGGCAGCGCTCGCTAATTTGATGATTTAAGACAACTTGAAAGTAGACGATGTCACCAGGCGGCGCTAGCATTAAAGGCTATAACTGTAACCGATAGCAAAAATTTGCCGAATCGCGGCGCGAACGTTTTTACAGCCTGCAGGTTCAGTTTTCAGGCCTGATAAGCGTAACGCCATCAGGCAATTATTGCACCGTATCACAAGGATTCGTCATCACTATGACCCTGCCCGATTTTCGCCTGATTCGTCTACTGCCGTTAGCAAGCCTGGTTCTCACCGCCTGTACGCTTCCTGGGCATAAAGGCCCGGGCAAGAGCCCGGATTCCCCTCAGTGGCGCCAGCATCAGCAAGAGGTGCGTCATCTGAATCAATACCAGACGCGCGGCGCCTTTGCTTACATCTCAGATGATCAGAAAGTCTATGCGCGCTTCTTCTGGCAACAGACCGGACAGGATCGCTACCGCCTGCTGCTTACCAACCCGCTGGGCAGCACCGAGCTGGAGCTTAACGCCCAGCCGGGCAACGTCCAGTTGGTGGATAACAAAGGCCAGCGTTATACCGCCGATGACGCCGAAGAGATGATCGGCAAACTCACCGGGATGCCGATTCCGTTAAACAGCCTGCGGCAGTGGATCCTCGGTCTGCCTGGCGATGCCACCGACTACAAACTGGACGACCAGTACCGCCTGAGCGAAGTGAACTACCGCCAGGATGGTAAAAACTGGAAAGTGGTTTACGGTGGCTATGACAGCAAAACGCAGCCTGCCATGCCTGCCAATATGGAGCTTTCAGACGGCAGTCAGCGCATTAAGCTGAAAATGGATAACTGGATTGTGAAATGATGACCCATTGGCCTTCTCCGGCAAAATTAAACCTGTTTTTATATATCACCGGACAGCGTGCAGACGGCTACCACACGCTGCAGACGCTGTTTCAGTTTCTGGATTATGGCGACACACTCCACATCGAACCGCGTCACGATGGCGAAATCCATTTATTAACGCCGGTTAACGGCGTTGAAAATGAAGACAATCTGATCGTCCGCGCCGCGCGGCTGTTGATGAAAGCCGCCTCGGAGAGTGGGCGCCTGCCCGCCGGAAGCGGCGCGGATATCAGCATTGAGAAGCGCCTTCCCATGGGCGGCGGTCTGGGCGGCGGCTCGTCTAACGCCGCGACCGTTCTGGTGGCGCTCAATCATCTTTGGCAATGCGGGCTTTCCATTGATGAACTGGCGACGATCGGCCTAACGCTCGGCGCCGACGTCCCGGTCTTTGTTCGTGGCCACGCCGCGTTTGCCGAAGGCGTAGGCGAAATATTAACGCCGGTGAATCCGCCGGAAAAATGGTATCTGGTCGCGCACCCTGGCGTAAGCATTCCGACACCGGTTATCTTTAAAGATCCTCAATTGCCGCGTAATACGCCAAAAAGGTCAATAGATACGTTACTAAAATGTGAATTCAGCAATGATTGCGAGGTTATCGCAAGAAAACGTTTTCGCGAGGTTGATGCGGCGCTTTCCTGGCTGTTAGAATACGCGCCGTCGCGCCTGACTGGGACAGGGGCCTGTGTCTTTGCTGAATTCGATACAGAGTCTTGTGCTCGCCAGGTGCTTGAGCAAGCCCCGGAATGGCTCAATGCTTTTGTGGCGAAGGGTGTCAACCTCTCCCCATTGCATCGAGAGTTACTCTAACGCATTCGGGTTTCAGGAAGATGGCGAAATGACGAGTCGCCGGTCATATATGCCGTATTTGACCGGTGTGAGGCATCGATACCAGCGCACATGAAACGTGAATGAAGACGAGTAAGCCGGGCAAGCTGAGCTTCGGTGACAACGTCACCTTGTTCCAGACGTTGCATCGCGCTCTTTAATACACCGCCTGGATAGGATTTTGCCTGGCCCGCACAGTTTTCGGCAAATCTTTTCCACCAATGGACGCATGCCTGAGGTTCTTCTCGTGCCTGATATGAAGCTTTTTGCTGGTAACGCCACCCCGGAACTAGCACAACGTATTGCCAACCGCCTGTACACTTCTCTCGGCGACGCCGCCGTAGGTCGCTTTAGCGACGGCGAAGTCAGCGTACAAATCAACGAAAATGTACGCGGTGGTGATATTTTCATCATCCAGTCCACTTGTGCCCCAACCAACGACAACCTGATGGAATTGGTCGTTATGGTTGATGCCCTGCGTCGTGCTTCCGCAGGTCGTATCACCGCCGTTATCCCCTACTTTGGCTATGCACGTCAGGACCGTCGCGTACGTTCCGCCCGTGTGCCGATTACCGCAAAAGTTGTCGCTGACTTCCTGTCCAGCGTCGGCGTTGACCGCGTTCTCACCGTAGATCTGCATGCTGAACAGATCCAGGGCTTCTTTGACGTTCCGGTTGATAACGTGTTCGGTAGCCCAATCCTGCTCGAAGATATGCTGCAACTGAATCTGGATAACCCGATCGTGGTTTCTCCGGATATTGGCGGCGTGGTTCGTGCCCGCGCTATCGCTAAGCTGCTGAACGATACCGATATGGCTATCATTGATAAACGTCGTCCGCGCGCGAACGTTTCTCAGGTGATGCACATCATCGGCGACGTCGCTGGCCGTGACTGCGTGCTGGTTGATGATATGATCGATACCGGCGGTACTCTGTGCAAAGCAGCAGAAGCATTGAAAGAACGTGGCGCTAAACGCGTGTTTGCCTACGCGACGCACCCGATCTTCTCAGGCAATGCGGCAAACAACCTGCGCAACTCCGTCATTGATGAAGTCGTTGTCTGCGACACCATTCCGCTGACCGACGAAATCAAAGCGCTGCCGAACGTGCGTACCTTGACCCTGTCAGGTATGCTGGCCGAAGCGATTCGCCGCATCAGCAACGAAGAATCGATTTCCGCCATGTTCGAGCATTGATCGAACCCGGATCTCAAACCCGCTGCGGCGGGTTTTTTTGTCTGTAACACCCTTTTGTATGACTTATGCCTCCTTCACCTGCCATTTAGTTGACAGATGATGCGCTCATGGATGAAACATTATTGTGAACAAATTATTTTCCTCACATGTGATGCCTTTCCGCGCTCTCATCGATGCTTGCTGGAAAGAAAAATATACCGCCTCCCGGTTCACCCGTGATGTGATAGCCGGGATCACCGTCGGGATTATTGCTATCCCGCTGGCGATGGCGCTGGCAATTGGCAGTGGCGTTGCGCCGCAATATGGCCTCTATACCTCCGCTGTCGCCGGGATCGTGATCGCGCTAACCGGCGGCTCGCGCTTTAGCGTTTCCGGCCCTACCGCCGCGTTTGTGGTGATTTTGTATCCGGTATCGCAACAGTTTGGTCTGGCGGGCCTACTGGTCGCCACGCTGATGTCGGGCTTCTTCCTGATCCTTTTCGGCCTGGCGAGACTGGGGCGATTGATTGAATATATCCCGGTGTCGGTCACGTTGGGTTTTACCTCAGGGATTGGTATTACCATCGGTACCATGCAGATTAAAGATTTTCTTGGTCTGCAGATGGCCCATGTGCCAGAGCACTATTTGCAGAAAGTCGGCGCGCTGTTTATGGCGTTGCCCACCGTCAATATTGGCGATGCCGCCATTGGCGTGGTAACGCTGGGAACGTTGATTTTCTGGCCGCGTCTCGGTATTCGTCTGCCAGGACATCTTCCCGCGCTGCTGGCCGGTTGCGCCGTAATGGGGATTGTTAATCTGCTGGGCGGCAATGTGGCGACTATCGGCTCACAGTTCCATTACGTTCTGGCTGACGGCACCCAGGGCAACGGCATCCCGCAGCTCCTGCCGCAACTGATGCTGCCGTGGAGTCTTCCTGGCTCCGATTTCACGCTAAGCTGGGATTCACTGCGCGCGCTGCTGCCAGCGGCCTTCTCGATGGCAATGCTGGGGGCAATCGAATCATTGCTCTGCGCCGTCGTGCTGGACGGCATGACCGGCACCAAACATAAAGCTAACAGCGAACTTATCGGCCAGGGGCTGGGGAATATGGTCGCGCCGTTCTTTGGCGGCATCACCGCCACCGCCGCGATTGCCCGCTCTGCCGCCAACGTCCGCGCTGGCGCGACCTCTCCCGTCTCAGCGGTAATTCACGCTATCCTGGTTATTCTGGCGCTACTGGTCTTAGCCCCGCTACTCTCCTGGCTGCCGCTTTCCGCGATGGCGGCGCTACTGCTGATGGTGGCATGGAATATGAGTGAAGCCCATAAAGTGGTGGATCTGTTACGCCATGCGCCGAAAGACGACATTATCGTTATGCTGCTGTGCATGTCATTAACGGTTCTGTTTGATATGGTCATCGCCATCAGCGTGGGGATTGTCCTTGCTTCCCTGCTGTTTATGCGCCGTATTGCGCGAATGACTCGACTTGCGCCGGTCAATGTCGATGTGCCTGATGATGTGCTGGTGCTGCGTGTTATCGGGCCGCTCTTTTTCGCCGCGGCGGAAGGGCTGTTTACCGACCTTGAGTCACGTATTAAGGGCAAACGTATCGTCGTTCTGAAATGGGACGCAGTACCAGTGCTGGATGCAGGCGGGCTTGATGCTTTTCAGCGTTTTGTGAAGCGTCTGCCGGAGGGTTGCGAATTGCGTATCAGTAACCTGGAGTTCCAACCGCTGCGCACAATGGCGCGTGCCGGTATCAAACCTATTCCCGGGCGTCTGACCTTCTTCCCGAACAGGACGGAGGCGTTAGCGGATTTACTCAGTTAATGGACAATGCCCGGTGGCGATAACGCTTACCGGGCCTAAACCGGTTAGCTATGACGACGATTGTCGTTACGGCGGCAACGTTTGTCATAATGACGTACCCACCAATATTTGTCGCTCACCTGCTCATGCCCCCCTACACGAGCCCCCGCCAGCCAAAGAACTGCACCGACAAAAATGCTCAGTATTGCGCCATGCGCAAAAAATTGCGGCAAATTAAACTGCGGCAGTTGGTTTAAAATAGAGTAACCCACGCCGACAACCATCACGACCAGCCCCAACCCCATCAGCACGTTACCGAATAACGAAGCGTTTTTGCGTTTCATATGTCACCTCCGGAACTTTTGGGTTGTTTTTAGGAAATCCCCCTAAACTTTATGTGTAAAGTATAGACAACACTTCCATTTGTAAGTGCGGGTGCGATCACAAATGTAAAGTTTCATTTAACAAAACTTTACAAATAACACACTGAACAGTTTACATTTTTAATAATAAATGCTGGCAATTATTTAATTTACTTCAGAGTGTCGCTGTGTTTTGTCAAGCGGGCAGACAGACAGTAAACTACGCGCCAGTTATGGATCTACTCAGGACAAAAAACGTGGCAATTAAATTGATTGTTGGTCTGGCGAATCCCGGCGCGGAATATGCCGCGACGCGACACAATGCAGGCGCATGGTACGTCGATTTACTGGCGGAGCGCCTGCGCGCGCCGTTGCGTGAAGAGCCTAAATTCTTTGGCTATACCTCACGCATCACGCTGGAAGGGGAAGATGTTCGCCTGCTGGTACCCACCACGTTCATGAATCTCAGTGGTAAAGCAGTTGGCGCAATGGCCAGTTTTTACCGTATTCAGCCGGACGAAATTCTGGTCGCTCATGACGAGCTGGATCTCCCTCCGGGCGTGGCGAAATTTAAACTTGGCGGCGGCCACGGCGGCCACAATGGTCTGAAAGACATCATCAGCAAGCTGGGCAATAATCCCAACTTTCACCGCTTGCGCGTTGGAATTGGTCATCCAGGCGATAAAAATAAAGTTGTTGGTTTCGTGCTGGGTAAACCCCCTGTTTCTGAACAAAAATTAATTGATGAGGCCATTGACGAAGCGGCACGCTGTACGGAATTGTGGTTCAAAGAGGGTCTGGCCAAAGCAACAAGCCGTTTGCATACCTTTAAGGCGCAATAACCAGTGATGTGCGGCATTTTTGCCGCACGCCGTGTATAATAGGCGAAGTTATTTCCATTTCTGCAATCTGTTTTCTATAACAGGTTGATTATTAAGATATTAAGGTGAGTTAAATCATGGGATTCAAATGCGGTATCGTCGGTCTGCCCAACGTCGGGAAATCCACCCTGTTCAACGCGCTGACAAAAGCCGGTATTGAAGCGGCAAACTTTCCGTTCTGCACTATCGAACCGAATACCGGTGTCGTGCCGATGCCCGATCCGCGTCTGGACCAGTTGGCTGAGATTGTTAAACCGCAACGCATTCTACCAACCACGATGGAGTTCGTGGATATCGCCGGTCTGGTGAAAGGCGCGTCCAAAGGCGAAGGGTTGGGTAACCAGTTCCTGACCAATATCCGTGAAACCGAAGCTATCGGTCACGTGGTTCGCTGCTTTGAGAACGACAATATCATCCACGTGGCGGGTAAAGTAAATCCGGCAGAAGATATTGATGTTATCAATACCGAACTGGCGCTGGCTGACCTCGATACCTGCGAGCGCGCTATTCATCGCGTACAGAAGAAAGCCAAAGGCGGCGATAAAGACGCCAAAGCGGAACTGGCCGCGCTGGAAAAATGCCTGCCGCACCTGGCCGAAGCGGGGATGCTGCGTTCGCTGGACCTGACGGACGAAGATAAAGCGGCTATCCGTTATTTAAGCTTCCTGACGCTGAAGCCGACGATGTATATCGCTAACGTCAATGAAGACGGTTTTGAAAATAACCCGTATCTCGACCAGGTTCGCGAAATCGCCGCCAAAGAAGGTTCGGTCGTGGTTCCGGTGTGTGCCGCCGTCGAAGCTGATATTGCTGAGCTGGATGATGACGAGCGCGACGAATTTATGGCTGAACTGGGTCTGGAAGAACCGGGGCTGAACCGCGTTATTCGCGCAGGTTATCGCCTGCTGAACCTCCAGACCTACTTTACCGCCGGGGTGAAAGAAGTTCGCGCATGGACCATTCCGGTTGGCGCAACCGCGCCGCAGGCGGCAGGTAAAATCCATACCGACTTCGAAAAAGGCTTTATCCGCGCCCAAACTATCGCCTTTGACGACTTTATTACCTATAAAGGTGAACAAGGCGCGAAAGAAGCCGGTAAGATGCGAGCGGAAGGCAAAGATTACATCGTTAAAGATGGCGATATAATGAACTTCCTGTTCAACGTCTAATTAGTTTCTGTTGCCTCATGAGGTTTCGCTGAATCTCATGACAGCGGTAAAACCCTATAAAATCCACGCCATTGCGTGGATTTTATCTTTTATAGTATCTCAGATGAGAGCGTAGAAACGCGACTAAAACTGAGCATTCCAGTGAGTACAATAAGCAGCTATTTTCACACATGATAAGTCCGCCCACTCAAATTAGCTGAGCATCCAGAAGCTCACTACAGTTAACGTTTTCAAAATGGCAGTGAATTGTCTGAATGACTGATTCCAGAACAGATAGACTCGTCACCAACGACTACATAATTTAGGAAACAATGTTCACGAATTGTATATCTACACCAAAAAGATACGATATTTTCTATCAATGGAATATCTATGAGGTGAATTTTTACCACCATTATCACCCATATTATAAATATTAGGAACTTCAGTATCGGTAGATTTCTAAAAGCACCTTCTAACAGGCTTCAAAACGGTGTCCGCCCCTGCATTCTTTAGGGCCCCGAAGAATTTACTGTCCGTTGAAAGGGAAATTTCATTCGATTTTCGTATATCAGCATTGGTAAATATTAATATTTGGTCACGAATTTAACAACCAACCATAATAGCTATCACAGCGTTGCGAAACCATAAAGTATTTTAAACATATCATTTATAACTATTCAGATTGATATTATTCATCAATTTTATGCAAGCTGAGAATAGATTAATTCAAGCAATCTAATCACCACTGAGTGCAGATTAACGATAATTATATTGATTATTATCAAGCTACAGTAATATCCTGTGGTAAACTGCATATGTTCATTATAATGTATCATAAAAGAACATTTCATTTTTCAGCTAAATTTTACTACAAGGTTTAAACATCTAAGCTTAAGGAGCACATATGCCAAGAGGACTAATCTCAGGCCGAGACTATTCGGAATGCGATATCTTTGACCATACTTTATATCCAAGAATGAAGGAGGAACCTCTTCTTAATGAAGATGACTGTATTGTTGTCCCTGTAAGAAATGAGATTACTCCCCATTTCAGAAGAGTAGGAAATCCATCTTTCGGCAAGAGGTTAGGTAGAGCCGAAGATAATCCAACTCACGATAATTGCGTAAATTATTTATATGATGAGTTAAATGATAAAAATATTGAAGCTGTTAAGTTCTCTACATATGTTTTTGCAGAGGATCGAACATATGAAGAGCAAGTAATTTTTAGTCCGCTGAAAGATAGTGATTTTGGGTGGTATAAAGAAAAGGACGCACGTATTGCATTTCATGAGGATTCTTATATTCAACCCGATATTGGAGGAAGGGATAGAAACAAATTTTTCCCCCGCTCAGCCTATCCAAACATTATCATTGAAGTAATTCGTACTCACTACCCAGAAAGGGATACCTTTCAGAAACTCCTTGAGCTTTCAAAAACAAATCACCACGTTTATTTTTATTTTATAGATGAAGGAAACAAAAAATCAAAACTAAATAGTCTTTCTATTAAAAATGGCATATTGACATTAAGAGTATCTCACTATCTAATTGGTGGTCAACTCTATAAGAATGGTAATTGCTATGCGCCAAAAGGTGAGGATGAATCTTTCGAGCACTGGTATCAATATCTTGAAAATAGTTATTTTACAAATGCTATGGAAAGAGCTTAACAAGTTCAGACAGCATTTTATGATGCATAAAAGAGTATGAAAAGTGCCTGTTATCAGAGGTTACTAGTAATTCTCTGTAACTGCCTGCTTTCTTGAAGGTGATCGTTCAGACGGTCACCAAACTCCGATAATAAAATGGTTCTTCGCCAGCACTCCAGAGCAACATACTCCATTTTTCGACGCATCCTTGATCGCCGGATAAATAATCTAGCCTCCGTCAGAAATACTTTGCGTTTCTCAAAGGCTGTCCATAGCGATTCGACAGCGCCTATAGTTTTTAAGGGCTGTAGCAACTTTCGTAGCGAGCCGCAGAATTTTAATTCATCCACAAGCTGCCTGACTCTGTTGTTGGAATACACATATCAAAAACAGACAGATGTGCAATTTTAATTACAGTCTATTTTATAATAGCCTCTAATGTCTTTCATTCATCTGTAAAATCAATGCGTTAAATTAACGCAGAGCTAACAGGGTAAGTTCTTTTCTTAATTACCAGTCGACATTCACTGTATGATTATAAAAAGGATGCTGTTCCTTTAGCGGCGTCTCATAACTTGGGATCGCATCATAATGATCTTTTCCCTGAACGGAATACCTTCCCGCTTCGATATCAAAACGATGTTTGAGCCATCCCGCAATATGACTTGCGAAAGCTTCTTTTCTTCTTAATGGCCAATCAACAGAAGCCAAATTAACATCTAATAAGTACCGCCCTTCTTTATTAACCTTGATCATTCCAGCCTGCAGTAACGCCCGTACCACCTGGGATTGGTTATCATGAATCCAGACCCAGGCATTTCCAAATTCCATTGCATAACTATCATTTAAAAAATCTTTTTTTGAATATAATTCATTTACATAATCATTGATAGAATCAGCATAATTTTTTACTTTAGATGCAGATAAATCAAAAAAAGATTCAAATTCAAATGTATTATCATTAATACAGGACAGTAACGCGCCCGGTTCCGAGAGCTGGGTCCATGATTGTAAACTCTCTACAGCTATAATGAATTTGAAAGTATTTCTTCCAATGATATCCCGGTCAATTAAAGTTAAAATATCGTGAGCTACGGTAGGGATATCTTCTGCAAACGGGACTATTATTCCCGCACCATTTATTTCGCTTGATTTAAAATCAAACCCTGGGGTGCTTTCAATGTTTTCCGGAATACCATACTCTTTAATATGATTAAGGAAATTTTTAATATCGCCACGATATGGCCATCGCCATTCACGTTCATGCGTCCAGTCAACCTTACCTGGAACATAAGTAACGTATCTATATTGTTCAATCAAAGGAAGAGCAGTTTCATCAAGAATACGTTCCCCGTTTCTGCCTTGCGAGCATCGAGCATTGTTATGCTCATCCAACCCATATATTACTGGCCTTGCCCCATAATTAAACATTTGCTCTTTAGGTAAAACGATTGCATATAAACCGATTTTTTCATTTCGTTCTAATCGGCGAACACCAGTTTCTAAATAAGCTGCAATCGGCATATCTGTAAAGCATACCACCGGGGAGTCGCCATATACGGTTCGTTGCCCATTTCGGTATGACCAGGAAGAGAAAATTTTATGACTGCGTAAAGATAATCTAAGTAAATATTTAGCATCAATGAAACATGCGTGATGCTGATTATTAAAACCACAGTGCTCAGGCAAATAAATATGGCTACCGGTCTCTAAATCAACGTCCCGAAAAAAATGAATCAAATAATCGGACAAGTCAAATCTGATGTTATTTTTCATGGGACGCCCTCTTTCAAACAGTCTCTTTTTTGCATTCCTTTAAAACCAGCACCACCATTTTATATAAAAATCATCACGAAGTATGCTTCTTTTAACGATGACATCAAATCCTCCCTCCTTTTGCATCAACTTACGTATCCTGAAATGGCGAGACCAGGCTAAATCTACCCGAGGTCACTCGCTGAAACCTCATCCTGGAACAAGCTCAACCGTCCTTCCCCGCCACGGCCCTTTCGCCGAAAAACCGATAATGGGTATAAATATACCGCTATAAGCTATACCCACACACTTCACATTGTTTCTTATCGTTAATCCGATACGCTTTTTTCACATTATTTCTGGCGATATACGCCGGTGCAAAGTGAATCGGGCTCGTTTCCGCGCTCGCGCGTAACACAATGATTTGCCTTGCTGGCGGAACGTCAACGGACCCGCAAAAGCGCCTTATGCCCCTGGCGGAGCGTGGTGCAAAAAGGAGAAAAAATACGCGTTATGAATAACGAGGAGACCTTTTATCAAGCCATGCGTCGTAAGGGAGTGACCCGACGCAGCTTTCTCAAATTCTGTAGCCTTGCCGCCACATCGCTGGGACTGGGCGCCGGAATGACGCCAAAGATCGCCTGGGCGCTGGAGAATAAACCGCGGATTCCGGTGGTCTGGATTCATGGACTGGAATGCACCTGCTGTACCGAATCCTTTATCCGTTCCTCGCACCCGCTAGCCAAAGATGTGATCCTCTCGCTGATTTCCCTCGATTATGACGACACCCTGATGGCCGCCGCCGGCGCACAGGCCGAAGAAGTCTTTGACGATATTACCACTCGCTACGCCGGGAAATACATTCTGGCGGTGGAAGGCAATCCACCGTTAGGAGAACAAGGGATGTTCTGTATCAGCGGCGGTCGCCCGTTTATTGAAAAACTGAAGAAAGCCGCCGCGGGCGCCAGCGCTATTATTGCCTGGGGAAACTGCGCTTCCTGGGGTTGCGTCCAGGCCGCCCGCCCCAATCCGACCCAGGCAACGCCTATCGATAAAGTGATCACCGACAAGCCGATCGTGAAGGTCCCTGGATGTCCGCCAATCCCGGATGTCATGAGCGCCATTATCACCTATATGGTGACGTTTGATCGTCTGCCGGAACTCGATCGCATGGGCCGTCCACTAATGTTCTACGGTCAGCGTATCCACGATAAATGCTACCGCCGCGCCCATTTTGACGCCGGTGAATTTGTCGAGAGCTGGGATGATGACGCCGCCCGCAAGGGATACTGCCTGTACAAGATGGGCTGTAAAGGGCCAACCACCTATAACGCCTGCTCCTCCACACGCTGGAATGACGGCGTCTCCTTTCCTATCCAGTCCGGTCACGGATGTCTGGGATGTTCAGAAAATGGTTTCTGGGATCGCGGCTCGTTTTATAGCCGCGTGGTGGATATTCCTCAGATGGGTACCCATTCAACCGCCGATACGGTGGGGCTGACCGCGCTGGGCGTGGTCGCGGCGGGCGTTGGCGGTCACGCTGTCGCCAGCGCGCTCAACCAACGTAAACGCCACAAACAACAGTTAGCGCAAGCCGAACAACAGCCGGACAATGAGGATAAACAGGCATGAGTAACCAGTATCAAACCCAGGGTTATACCGTTAACGACGCCGGCCGTCGTCTGATCGTGGACCCGATTACCCGCATCGAAGGGCATATGCGCTGCGAAGTGAACATTGATGAGCAAAACGTCATTACCAATGCCGTTTCCTGCGGCACAATGTTCCGCGGGCTGGAGATCATTCTGCAAGGCCGTGACCCGCGTGACGCCTGGGCGTTTGTTGAACGTATTTGTGGTGTCTGTACCGGGGTACATGCTCTGGCATCGGTGTACGCTATCGAAGATGCGATTGGTATCCAGGTGCCGGATAACGCCAATATTATACGTAACATCATGCTGGCTACGTTGTGGTGTCACGATCATCTGGTCCATTTTTATCAGTTAGCCGGTATGGACTGGATTGATGTTCTGAATGCGCTGAAAGCCGATCCGCGCGCCACCTCGCAGTTGGCGCAAAGCCTTTCCGCCTGGCCGATGTCATCGCCGGGCTACTTCTTTGACGTACAAAATCGATTGAAGAAATTTGTCGATGGCGGCCAGCTTGGGATATTCCGTAACGGCTATTGGGGACATCCACAGTACAAATTGTCGCCAGAGGCTAATCTGATGGGTTTTGCCCACTATCTTGAAGCCCTCGACTTCCAGCGCGAGATCGTCAAAATCCATACCATATTTGGCGGTAAGAACCCCCATCCTAACTGGATCGTCGGCGGGATGCCGTGCGCGATCAATCTCGATCAAAGCGGCGCGGTCGGGGCTATCAATATGGAGCGCCTCAACCTGGTGCAGTCGATCATCACCCGCACCGCCGACTTCATTAACAACGTGATGGTTCCGGACGCGCTGGCTATCGGCCAGTTCAATAAAGCATGGAGTCAAATTGGCACCGGTCTGTCGGATAAATGCGTGCTGAGTTACGGCGCATTTCCGGACATTGCCAACGACTTCAGCCAGCAAAGCCTGTTAATGCCGGGCGGCGCGGTGGTCAATGGCGATTTTAAAAATGTCATGCCGGTAGATTTGGCCGATCCGCAGCAGATACAGGAGTTTGTGGATCACGCCTGGTACCGCTATCCGGACGATCGGCTGGGTCGTCATCCTTTTGACGGCATTACCGATCCCTGGTACAACCCGGGTGATGTCAAAGGCAGCGATACGCATATCCAGCAGCTTAACGAGCAGGAACGTTACTCCTGGATTAAAGCGCCGCGCTGGCGGGGTCATGCCATGGAAGTCGGCCCGCTTGCCCGAACGCTTATCGCGTACCACAAAGGGGATGCCGCCACCATAGAGTCGGTAGATCGCATGATGTCCGCCCTTAAACTGCCGCTCTCCGGTATCCAGTCTACGCTTGGTCGTATTTTATGCCGCGCGCACGAAGCGCAATGGGCCGTCGGTAAGCTGCAGTATTTTTTCGACAGGCTTATGACCAACCTGAAAAACGGCGACCTGGCCACCGCCAATACCGAGAAATGGGAACCGGCCAGTTGGCCGCAGCACTGCCGCGGCATCGGTTTTACCGAAGCGCCTCGCGGAGCGTTGGGACACTGGGCGTCAATACGCGATCAGAAGATTGAACTCTATCAGTGCGTGGTCCCCACCACCTGGAACGCCAGCCCACGCGATCCTAAAAAACAGATCGGCGCCTATGAAGCGGCATTGATGGGAACGCAAATGGCGATTCCCGACCAACCGTTAGAAATCCTGAGGACGCTGCACAGCTTCGACCCCTGCCTCGCCTGTTCAACCCACGTGCTCGGCGACGACGGCAGCGAACTGATTGCCGTCCAGGTACGCTAAGCGTTAAGGAAAAGAACGATGACTGGAAAGCTATCTCCACGCGTCGGGGAGGCGCGTGATACTGCCGTCAGCCACTATGTGTTTGAAGCGCCGGTACGCCTGTGGCACTGGCTAACGGTGGCCTGCATGTTGGTACTGATGGTAACAGGCTACTTCATTGGCCGACCGCTGCCGTCGGTGAGTGGCGAGGCGACCTATCTGTTTTACATGGGCTATATCCGGCTGATCCACTTTGCCGCCGCGATGATCTTTACCGTGTTACTGCTGGGGCGAATTTATTGGGCCTGTGTCGGCAACCGCTATTCGCGAGAGCTGTTTATCGTCCCGGTCTGGCGTCGCAGTTGGTGGCAAGGCGCTTTCTCCGTGGTCCGCTGGTATCTGTTTCTGGAGAAAAAACCGGGGAGCGACATCGGACATAACCCTGTCGCGCAGGCCGCGATGTTCGGCTATTTCCTGTTATCGGTATTTATGATCCTCACCGGTTTCGCTCTGTTTGGCGAGCATAGCCAGTACGCCATCTTTGCGCCGTTCCGCTATGTAGTTGAATTTTTCTACTGGACCGGCGGCAACTCCATCGATATTCACAGTTGGCACCGACTGGGCATGTGGCTGATCGCCGCCTTCATCGTCGGGCACGTTTACCTCGCTATCCGGGAAGACATTATGTCCGACGATACGGTGATCTCCACCATGATCAATGGCTATCGCAGCCACAAATTCCCCAAACCGCACGACAAGGAGCCCTCATGAATGCGCAACGCGTAGTGGTTATGGGGTTAGGAAACCTGCTGTGGGCCGATGAAGGATTCGGTATCCGGGTCGCGGAGCGTTTGTATGCCCGATATCACTGGCCTGAAGAGGTAGAAATTGTGGACGGCGGTACGCAAGGGCTAAACCTGTTAGGTTATGTAGAGCAAGCCAGCCATCTCCTGCTCCTTGACGCGATCGATTATGGCCTGGCGCCGGGCAGCCTGCGAACCTATGCCGGCGAGAAAATCCCCGCGTATCTCAGCGCCAAAAAAATGAGCCTGCATCAAAACAGTTTTTCCGAAGTTCTGGCGCTGGCCGACATCCGCGGGCATCTGCCCTGTCACATTGCGCTGGTCGGCCTGCAACCGGCGCTACTGGACGACTACGGCGGTAGCCTGAGCGAAATAGCTCGCAGCCAGCTACCGGCGGCGGAACAGGCCGCCCTGGAGCAACTGGCCGCCTGGGGGATCGTACCGCAGGCAAACGAGGTCGCACGCTGCCTGAACTATAAATGCCTGTCGATGGAAAATTATGAGGGAGTGCGCATACGTCAGTATCAGACACGTCTGGAGGGCAAAAGAAGTGGCGAATGACACCCCGTTCTCTGCGCTATGGCAACGCCTGTTAACCCGGGGATGGCAACCGGTAGAGGCTTCCACGGTAGACGACTGGATCAAACTGGTTGGAGATGGCGTCATCCTGTTAAGTAGCGATCCGCGGCGTACGCCGGAAGTCAGCGATAACCCGGTGATGATTGCCGAACTCCTGCGTGAGTTCCCGCAGTTTGACTGGCAGGTGGCGGTGGCCGACCTTGAACAAAGCGAAGCTATCGGCGATCGCTTTAATGTGCGTCGGTTTCCGGCGACGTTGGTTTTTACAGACGGCGAGCTACGCGGCGCACTCAGCGGCATTCATCCCTGGGCTGAATTGCTCACGCTGATGCGTTCGATGGTTGACACTCCCGCAGCGCAGGAGACAGCACAATGAGCAACGCCTTTTTTCATCTGCTGGGGCCAGGTACGCAGCCTGATGACGCCAGTTTCTCGATGAATCCCTTACCGCTCACCTGTCAGGTCAATGGCGACCCAAGTATGGCGGCGCTGGAGCGCTGCGCTCACAGCCCGGCGGTGATGGCATTGTTGACCGATCTGCGAGGTCAGCTTGCCCGGCGCATCCCGGAAGTCGGCGACGTGCTGGGATGGGAGTTATCTCCCCTGAATGCCGATGATCTCTCATTCCTCAATACGTTATTGGGCGAAGGCGAAGTCTCGATACGCATTCAGCATCCGGACGGGAGTGAAAGCGAGATCCAGGAGACCATCTTCTGCGGCCTGTGGCGGGTACGCCATCTGCATAACCGACGCCTGCTGACGGATCGTCTGGAAGCGGGTAGCGCGCCCCTGACATTGTGGCAAGCGGCGACTGCCGATACGCTGCCTGACGACTCTCTGCTGCCTCCGCCTGTCGCTGGCCTGATGAATGGACTGCCGCTGGCCCATGAGTTATTGGCGCACGTACGCGATCCGGCGTTGCAACCTCACAGCATCAATTTGACCCAACTGCCGCTCAGCGAGGCCGATCGTCTTTTTCTGGCGCGTTTATGCGGACACGGGAACATCCAGATTCGCATCTCCGGGTATGGCGAAAGCCAAATCAACGCAACAGCATTGCGCCATCTCTGGCATGTGCGCTGTCTGGACGCCCTTAAAGGGCCGTTGCTCGATAGCTATGAGATTTGTCCTTTGCCGGAGCTGGTACTGGCGGCCCCGGAAGATCTGGCCGATTCGCGCCAGCGCCTGGATGAAGTCTGCCGATGGCTGGAGACGCGCTAACGCTCTCAACAGGAACGTAACCGGTGTCCGGTACTGATTAGCTTTTTACTCTCTTTCTGCCTACAGGAGTTAGCATGTGGGATGTCATTGACTTATCGCGCTGGCAGTTTGCGCTGACCGCGCTGTATCACTTTTTATTTGTTCCTCTTACGCTTGGGCTGATTTTTTTGCTGGCCGTCATGGAGACGATCTATGTGGTGACGGGGAAAACCGTCTACCGCGATATGACGCGTTTCTGGGGCAAGCTCTTCGGGATCAATTTTGCTCTCGGTGTGGCTACCGGCCTGACCATGGAGTTTCAGTTCGGGACTAACTGGTCACTCTATTCCAACTATGTGGGCGATATTTTCGGCGCGCCGCTGGCGATGGAAGCGTTACTGGCCTTCTTTCTCGAATCCACTTTTGTCGGCCTGTTCTTTTTCGGCTGGCAGCGGCTGAATAAATACCAACACCTGCTGGTCACCTGGCTGGTGGCCTTCGGCTCCAATATTTCAGCATTATGGATTCTGAATGCCAATGGCTGGATGCAGTATCCTACCGGCGCTCATTTCAACATCGATACGTTACGGATGGAAATGAGCAGCTTCAGCGATCTGGTCTTTAACCCGGTGAGCCAGGTGAAATTCGTCCATACCGTCATGTCCGGTTATGTCACCGGCGCCATGTTTATTATGTCCATCAGCGCCTGGTATCTGCTACGTGGCCGCGAGCGTGAGGTGGCCTTGCGCTCGTTTGCTATCGGCTCAGTATTCGGCACCCTGGCCATTCTGGGAACCCTGCAACTGGGGGACAGTTCGGCCTACGAGGTCGCCCAAATTCAGCCGGTGAAACTGGCGGCGATGGAAGGCGAATGGCAAACCGAACCCGCGCCCGCGCCGTTTCATCTGATTGCCTGGCCGCAGCAGGAACAGGAGCGTAATGCGTTTGCCGTGAAGATCCCTGCTCTGCTGGGTATTCTGGCCACCCATTCGCTGGATACGCCGGTTCCGGGGTTAAAAAACCTGATGGACGACACTCTGCCGCGCCTGAAGCGTGGCCGGGAGGCCTGGCTACTCATGCAGGAGATAGCGCAAGGCAATCGCTCGCCGCAGGTACTGAATGCGTTTCACGCCGTTGAGGGCGATCTGGGGTACGGCATTCTGCTGGCGAAATATGCCCCGGATATGAACCATGTGACGCCGGAGCAGTATCGTGCGGCCCAGCGTGGCGCTATTCCTCAGGTGGCGCCGGTGTTCTGGAGTTTCCGTATTATGGTCGGCTGCGGTTCGCTGCTGTTAGTGGTGATGTTGATTGCGTTGATACAGACGCTGCGAATGCGTATCGACCAGCATCGCTGGGTATTGCGTATGACGCTCTGGAGCCTGCCGTTACCGTGGATTGCCATTGAAGCCGGTTGGTTTATGACGGAGTTTGGCCGTCAGCCTTGGGCGATTCAGGACATTCTGCCGACCTGGTACGCTCACTCCGCGCTGACACCGGGCCAGTTGGCCTTCTCAATGGGACTTATCCTCGGACTTTACACCCTGTTTTTAATCGCGGAAGTCTATCTGATGCAGAAGTACGCGCGTCTTGGGCCAAGCGCCATGCAACATCAACAACAAGCGCAACAACAGGGATAAAGGAGACAATCATGTTGGATTATGAAACGTTGCGGTTCATTTGGTGGCTGCTGATCGGCGTTATCCTGGTGGCATTTATGGTAACTGACGGGTTTGATATGGGTGTCGGTTGCCTGCTCCCGCTGATAGCGCGCAACGATGACGAACGCCGGGTATTGATCAATAGCGTCGGTGCCCACTGGGAAGGAAACCAGGTATGGTTGATTCTCGCGGGCGGGGCATTATTCGCCGCCTGGCCACGGGTCTATGCCGCCGCGTTTTCCGGTTTTTATGTGGCGATGATCCTGGTGCTGTGTGCCCTCTTCTTTCGCCCGCTGGCCTTTGATTATCGGGGTAAAATCGCCAATGCCCGCTGGCGCGCGCTGTGGGATACCGGTCTGGTTATTGGCAGCCTGGTTCCCCCAGTCGTATTCGGTATCGCGTTCGGCAACCTGTTTTTAGGCGTGCCGTTTGCCTTCACGCCGCAGCTTCATGTTGACTATTTTGGCACCTTCTGGCAGTTACTCTCGCCCTTTGCCCTACTGTGTGGATTATTGAGTCTGTCGTTGGTGATTATGCAAGGAGGCGTCTGGCTACAGTTGAAAACGGAGGGCGTTATTCGTCAACGGGCTCTGTCGGCCACCCGCCACAGCGCGCTGCTGATCGTGATCTGCTTCCTGCTGGCCGGTTACTGGCTGTGGGCCGGCGTTGATGGCTTTGTCTTACTCACGCAGGATGCCAACGGTCCTTCCAATCCGCTCTTAAAAGGCGTGGCGATACTCCCTGGCGCATGGATGAACCACTTTATACGCTCGCCGCTACTGCTCATCATCCCGTTGCTCGGTATGATCCTGCCGATTCTGGCTTTCTATACCTGCCTTCGCGGTCAGACTATTCGTGGATTTCTGTTCGCTTCCCTGACCCAGGCCTGCGTCATCTTTACCGCCGGCATAACGCTATTTCCTTTTGTGATGCCGTCGAGTGTTAGTCCTCTCTCCAGCCTGACGGTGTGGGACAGCACCTCCAGCCAGATGACGCTCGAAATCATGCTGGTGATTGTGCTGATTTTTCTGCCGATCGTACTGCTCTATACGCTGTGGAGCTATTACAAAATGTTGGGGCGTATCAACCTGGAGACCCTCCGCCGCAACGATCATGAACTTTATTAGGGAGCGGAAGCGATGTGGTATTTACTGTGGTTTGTCGGCATTCTGCTGATGTGCTCACTGTCGACACTGGTGTTGGTATGGCTTGAGTCGCGTCAACAATAAAGAGGTAAACCGGGGTCAGCGCCGTCTGACTCCGGTTATTTTTATCTTTTTACGCGCCTAGTGAAGACGTTTCCCCGCCGACAGGACGACATAACATTGATACATGTCGTTATCATAATGTTTACTTTTAGAGGTGCGTCATAATTATGACAAATAGCCGCCTTGCACATATTACGCATATTTAAGCAATTAATTGCATAATTAGCGATATATCACCTCTTATATAGGATAGTTAACCACTTCCCATCCAAAATCATAACGAAAATCCAACTGCCTGCCATTTTTGATCTGAGTTAATTGTTTAAAAAAGTGTTAAATTTATCGCTACATGGTGTGATCTACTATGTACCACGGTCAATTAAAGAACATATTACTTTTATCACTAAGGTTTATCATGGATAAGTTATCTTACGCTTCAGATAGCAGCACATCTGCCTGGAATACCTACCTGCAACAAATCGAGCGTGTGGCCCCTTATCTGGGCGAGTTATCCCCCTGGGTGGATACTCTGCGCCACCCAAAACGCGCTCTGATCGTCGATATTCCGGTACAAATGGATGATGGCACTATTCGTCATTTCGAAGGATATCGCGTGCAGCACAACCTCTCCCGAGGTCCGGGTAAAGGCGGTGTTCGCTACCATCCTGACGTTGATCTCAATGAAGTGATGGCCCTGTCAGCATGGATGACCATCAAATGTGCCGCGCTGAATCTGCCGTACGGCGGCGCCAAAGGCGGCATCCGCGTCGATCCGTTCTCGCTGTCGGAAGGTGAACTGGAGCGTTTGACCCGCCGCTATACCAGCGAGATCGGCATTATCATCGGGCCGCAGAAAGATATTCCTGCGCCGGATGTCGGCACCAACGGTAAAGTGATGGCCTGGATGATGGATACGTATTCCATGAATCATGGCACGACGGTCACTGGCGTCGTCACCGGTAAGCCTATCCATCTTGGCGGTTCGCTGGGCCGTGAAAAAGCGACGGGGCGCGGCGTTTTCGTCAGCGGGCTGGAAGCCGCGCGTCGGGCGAATATCGCCGTTGAAGGCGCTCGCGTTGCGGTTCAGGGTTTTGGTAACGTCGGCAGCGAAGCCGCGCGTCTGTTTGCAGGCGCTGGCGCCCGTGTCGTGGCGATTCAGGATCATACCGCAACGCTGTTTAACGCCACCGGTATTGACATGAAGGCGCTCACGGCATGGCAGACAGAACACAAACAGATAGCCGGTTTCCCGGGCGCGGAAACTATCGCCAGCGATGCGTTCTGGCGTCTGGAGATGGATATTCTGATCCCGGCGGCGCTTGAAGGCCAGATAACTCGTCAGCGCGCGGAAGCCCTGACGTGTAAGCTGGTGCTGGAAGGGGCTAACGGCCCGACCTATCCGGATGCTGATGATGTTCTGGCCAGCCGTGGTATCCTTGTGGTGCCTGACGTGGTCTGTAACGCAGGCGGCGTAACCGTCAGCTACTTCGAATGGGTACAAGATATGGCCAGCTTCTTCTGGAGCGAAGAAGAGATCAACGCGCGCATGGACAAAATCATGACCGACGCGATCGTCCATGTCTGGGAGAAAGCGACTGAGAAATCCTGCTCTCTGCGCACCGCAGCCTATATTGTCGCCTGTGAGCGCATTCTGTTGGCCCGTAAAGATCGCGGTATCTATCCGGGTTAAGGCGACAAATCATTACGCTAAAATCCACGTCCCGGCGTGGATTTTTTGTCTGTATACCCCGTTTTCCACGCGCGCGCCGATAAATTCCGTCTCAATAAAATGTCTGTTTGTTCGCAAAATAGCGGTTCAATCACGCGTATCTGGTCATCGTAGACTAAGGTTTTGTCATGGTAAATGCCGTTGGCTTTGGCTCACCGCTAAGGAGATAACTTGATGATACCCCCAGAGATTCGCCGTTCTGTTCTACTGCAGAAAGCCATAAAACTGGCGCTGGCAGGGACGCTGCTGACGTTTGCATCGTTTTCGGCGACTGCCGCAGACCCGTCTTCCGACACTGAAACTCCGCAGCCGCCGGATATTTTGCTTGGCCCGCTTTTTAATGATGTCCAGAATGCAAAACTCTTCCCCGATCAGAAAACCTTTGCTGACGCCATACCTAATAGCGATCCGCTCATGATTCTTGCGGATTATCGTATGCAGCGGAACCAGTCCGGCTTCGATTTGCGTCATTTTGTTGATGTTAACTTCACCCTGCCGAAAGCGGGTGAAAAATATGTCCCGCCTGCCGGGCAGTCATTGCGTGAACATATTGATGGTCTGTGGCCGGTGCTGACCCGTTCAACTAAAAACGTCGAAAAGTGGGACTCGCTCTTGCCGTTGCCTGAATCCTATGTCGTGCCGGGTGGGCGATTCAGAGAGATTTACTACTGGGACAGCTACTTTACGATGCTGGGGCTGGCGGAAAGCGGGCACTGGGATAAGGTGGCGGATATGGTGGCGAACTTTGGTTACGAAATTGACGCCTGGGGGCATATTCCCAACGGCAACCGTACCTACTACCTGAGTCGTTCGCAGCCGCCTTTCTTTGCGTTTATGGTTGAGTTACTGGCGGAACATGAAGGTGACGATGCGCTGAAAGAATACCTGCCGCAACTGCAAAAAGAGTACGCCTACTGGATGGAGGGCGTTGAGACATTGCAGCCAGGGCAACAAAACCAACGCGTCGTCAAACTGGAGGACGGCAGCGTTCTCAACCGCTACTGGGACGATCGGGATACGCCCCGCCCTGAATCCTGGGTTGAAGATATCGCTACCGCCAAAAGCAACCCCAACCGCCCGGCAACGGAGATCTATCGAGACCTCCGCTCTGCCGCCGCCTCTGGCTGGGATTTCAGCTCCCGCTGGATGGATAATCCGCAGCAGCTCAGTACCATTCGCACCACCACGATTGTCCCTGTCGATCTTAACGCTCTGCTGTATCAGCTGGAGAAGACCCTCGCCCGCGCCAGCGCTGCGGCGGGCGATCGGGCCAAAGCCTCGCAATATGACGCGCTGGCCAACGCGCGGCAAAAAGCCATTGAAATGCATCTGTGGAATAACAAAGAGGGTTGGTATGCCGACTACGATCTGCAGAACAATAAAATCCGCAACCAACTCACCGCTGCCGCGCTGTTCCCGCTCTATGTAAACGCCGCCGCGAAAGATCGCGCCGCGAAAGTGGCGGCGGCGGCCCAGGCGCATCTGCTACAGCCTGGCGGGCTGGCTACCACCTCGGTTAAAAGCGGACAGCAGTGGGATGCGCCAAACGGCTGGGCGCCGTTACAATGGGTCGCTGCCGAAGGATTGCAAAATTATGGGCAGGATGACGTGGCAATGGAAGTCACCTGGCGCTTTTTAACCAATGTGCAGCACACCTACGATCGCGAGAAAAAACTGGTCGAAAAATATGATGTCAGCAGTACCGGAACCGGCGGTGGCGGCGGCGAATATCCCCTTCAGGACGGCTTTGGCTGGACCAACGGCGTGACGCTGAAAATGCTCGATCTGATTTGTCCGCAGGAAAAACCGTGTGATAGCGTACCGTCTACTCGTCCGGCATCGTTAAGCGCAACGCCGACAAAAACGCCGTCTGCAGCGACGCAGTAACGCGTGTTTATAGTAGGTTGACCCGGTGCTGACCGGGTCAACGCTTAAACGTTTTGCAGCGGTTAGCCGCGTCGCAGAAGGCGGAAAATCACCAGCACCACGATCGCGCCCACCACGGCGACCAGGAAACTGTGCAGATTAAAGCCGCTGATACTGCCGCCAATACCAAACATCGTCGCCAGCCATCCGCCAACGACCGCCCCGACGATACCGAGAATACAGGTCAGGATAAATCCCCCGCCATCGCGCCCCGGCATAAGCAATTTGGCGATAACGCCGGCAATCAAACCAAAAATAATCCAGGCGATAATTCCCATTTGCAAACCCTCTTTCCAGTAAAAACGTTTTAAGTATAGGCAAAGTCGAGCGTCGCATTTCTGAACACTGATTTATCTCGCGGACATAAAAATTTATTTATCGCTATTAAGTTCTTTCTACCGATGCCGATAACCCAACGATAGTCTGCGTATCAGGGGTTATTTCGTGTGAGTGGTTACAATGAGCAGTTCCTGAAAAAAAATCCATTAGCGATATTAGGCGTGCTACGGGATTTAAATAAAAATCAGGTTCCACTGCGTATTTCATGGGCGCATGGTCAATTCATCAGTAAAATTTTGGCGGTAGACCCGGAAAAACTCATCGTAGATTACGGCAGCCAGGAATATGAAAATAGCGCCGTATTACGTGCCGGGCAGGTAGCCATTATCGCAGAAACGCAGGGCGCAAAAGTCGAGTTCACGTTGCCGCAACTCGTTACAGGTGAATATCAGCGGCTGCCGGCCTTTATCACGCCCCTGCCGTCGTCACTGTGGTTTGTCCAGCGCCGGGAGTATTTTCGCATTGGCGCGCCGCTGTATCCGCCTTATTACGGCGTCACCACGCTACCGGACACCCATACGTTACGTTTTCGCCTGTTTGATCTTTCCCTGGGCGGCATGGGCGCGCTACTGGAATCCGCCATCCCCGACGGGCTAACAGAAGGCGCGCGCTTTTCGCAGGTTGAACTGAACATGGGGCAATGGGGGATTTTTCACGTTGACGCCCAGCTTATCGCCATCAGCGAGCGTAAGGTGATTGATGGGAAAAATGAAACGATCACCACTCCCCGCCTGAGCTTTCGTTTCCTTAACGTTAGCCCGGCGGTGGAGCGGGAGTTGCAGCGGATTATTTTTTCGCTTGAGCGCGAGGCCCGAGAAAGAGCGAATAAAGTGCGAGAATAATCTTCACACTAAACTACATGGCGTCCAGCGCCTGCTGAAGCTTCCAGATATAGCGCGGCGCCTGCGGCGCGGGATGATTATCAACAACATGCTCAAAAAACTCGTCCGCATCCAGATCGTTAATTTTTTCTATCGCCTTCTTCCTGTCGGATGAAAAAGTACGCAATAACGCGCCTGCGCCGTTAGCATAAGAGACGACCAGCGCATATTGCATCACCTGCGGATCTTTGATGCCGGCCAGCGGCCCATTTTCCAGAATGCTCAGATACGCCGCGCCCATTGAGATGTTACGCTCAGGGTTTTTCAGCTCGCTGGTGGTCGGTTCGCCACGCCAGCCCATGCGACGGTAAACGTCGCGCCCGGAGGTCGACGCCTTTAACTGCATCAGGCCAATCGCATTGGATTTACTGACCGCGTTAGGGTTGCCGCCGGATTCAATGGCGATAATCGCGGTGATTAAATGCGGATCAACCCCCCATGCCGCCCCGGCTTTTTCACTGATGGGCATCCACTGCATCGCACGCTTTACAGGCACTTCGGCATTCCACGGCGGATTCCTGTAATCCTGTTTTGAGCTACAGCCAGCGAGTATTACTACCAAAAAAGCAAACCATCTTAATTTCACGTCATCTATCCTTATAGCCGTAACTTATCTGCCGAAGAGGTCATACCGCCCCGGCCAGGTACTTAGGTTGCCTCCCTGGTGCGCATCCAGAAACGTCGCACAACGAGGGACATCGCCTAATATATGCGGCATGATATACATTTGCATTCTATTGTCAGCAAGGAATTACCATGTCTCTGTTTCATTTAATCGCCCCCTCGGGCTACTGTATTAACCAACAGGCCGCGTTACGCGGCGTTCAGCGCCTGACTGACGCGGGTCATCAGGTGGAGAATGACGAGGTGATTCGTCGCCGCTATCAGCGTTTTGCCGGTACGGACGCGGAACGGCTGGCCGATGTTAATTCGCTGGCCTCGCTAACGTCGCCGGATACGATCGTCATGCCGGTTCGCGGCGGCTATGGCGCCAGCCGCTTGCTGGATCGTATCGACTGGCAGTCGCTCGCCTCCAGGCAACAGCGCAATCCCTTACTGATTTGCGGTCATAGCGATTTTACGGCGATTCAGGCTGGACTCCTGGCGCAGGCCAATGTCATCACCTTTAGCGGTCCTATGCTGGCGGCAAATTTTGGCGCCGAAACGCTGAATACGTTCACCGAGCAACATTTCTGGCTGGCGCTACGCAAGGCGCAATTTACCGTAGAGTGGCAAGGCGACGGCCCTCAGTGCAACGCACAGGGCACCTTATGGGGCGGAAATCTGGCGATGTTGATTTCCCTTATCGGTACGCCCTGGATGCCGACTATCGATAAAGGAATTTTAGTGCTGGAAGATGTCAATGAGCATCCTTTCCGGGTGGAGCGTATGCTTTTGCAACTGGAGTACGCCGGAATTTTAAACCGTCAGAGCGCCATCGTTCTCGGCAGCTTTAGCGGCGCGGCGCCCAACGAGTATGACGCTGGCTATTCTCTGGAGAGCGTCTACGCGTTTTTACGTTCCCGTCTGTCCGTTCCGCTGATTACCGGTCTCGACTTCGGGCATGAACAGCGTACGGTGACGCTCCCTATCGGGGCAAACGCGACGCTTAAAAATACGCGCCAGGGGACTCAACTCACTTTATCTGGCCATCCTACGCTGCAATTGTAAAAAAAGTCCCCGACAGGCTAAGTAAAACGCTGCCCTGGCCGTTATTATGTTAATGTTAAATAATACGAAGTCGTGTGAGTCAGGAGATATAAAACGTTGGATGCTGCAACAATTATTAGTCTATTTATTTTAGGTTCCATCCTTGTAACCAGCAGTATCCTGTTAAGTTCATTCTCATCGCGACTGGGTATCCCGATTCTGGTCATTTTCCTCGCCATTGGGATGTTAGCGGGGGTGGATGGCATTGGCGGTATTCCTTTCGATAATTATCCTTTCGCTTATATGGTCAGTAACCTGGCGCTGGCGATTATTTTACTCGATGGCGGCATGCGCACCCAGGCCAGCTCTTTCCGGGTAGCGCTGGGCCCCGCGCTGTCGCTGGCGACGCTCGGCGTACTGATCACGTCGGGTTTAACAGGTATGATGGCCGCCTGGCTGTTTCATCTGGATCTTATTGAAGGTCTGCTCATTGGCGCGATAGTCGGTTCCACTGACGCCGCGGCGGTCTTTTCTCTGCTTGGCGGCAAAGGGCTAAACGAACGTGTAGGCTCCACGCTGGAGATCGAATCGGGAAGTAACGACCCGATGGCCGTTTTTCTGACCATTACATTAATTGAGATGATCCAGAAACATGAAACCGGTCTGGACTGGATGTTTGCCGTCCATATTATCCAGCAGTTCGGTCTCGGTATTGTTTTTGGTCTCGGCGGCGGTTACCTGCTACAGCAGATGATCAACCGCATTTCTCTGCCCAGCGGCCTGTATCCGATGCTGGCGCTCAGCGGCGGTATTCTGATTTTTGCTTTGACGACCGCGCTTGAAGGCAGCGGTATTCTCGCGGTCTATCTGTGCGGATTCCTGTTAGGAAACCGCCCGATTCGCAACCGTTACGGCATCCTGCAAAACTTTGACGGACTGGCCTGGCTGGCGCAGATCGCCATGTTCCTGGTTCTGGGGCTGTTGGTGACGCCTTCCGATCTGTGGCCGATTGCCGTCCCTGCGCTCATTCTCTCTATCTGGATGATTTTCTTCGCCCGCCCACTGTCGGTGTTTACCGGCCTGCTGCCATTTCGCGGCTTTAATCTTCGGGAGCGCATTTTCATCAGTTGGGTCGGACTGCGCGGCGCGGTGCCGATTATTCTCGCCGTTTTCCCGATGATGGCCGGGCTTGAAAACGCTCGCCTGTTCTTTAATGTCGCTTTCTTTGTGGTACTGGTGTCACTGCTCCTGCAGGGAACATCGCTGTCATGGGCGGCGAAAAGAGCCAAAGTGGTCGTGCCTCCGGTTGGCTGGCCAGTATCGCGCGTGGGGCTTGACATCCATCCTGATAATCCGTGGGAGCAATTCATCTATCAGTTGAGCGCCGACAAATGGTGCGTCGGCGCGGCGTTGCGCGACCTGCATATGCCGAACGAAACCCGCATTGCCGCGCTATTTCGCAATAATGAACTGTTTCACCCCACGGGCAGTACTCGCCTGCAGGAAGGCGACGTACTCTGCGTGATTGGCCGGGAGCGCGATCTGCCAGCGCTGGGCAAATTGTTTAGCCAGTCGCCGCCGGTTTCGTTAGATCAGCGTTTCTTTGGGGATTTTATCCTCGAAGCGAATGCGAAATTCGCCGACGTGGCGCTTATCTACGGGCTGGAAGAAGGAACGGAATACCGGGATAAACAACAAACCCTGGGTGAAATCATACAGCAACTGCTGGGCGCTGCGCCGGTCGTCGGCGATCAGGTGGAGTTTGGCGGCATGATTTGGACGGTAGCTGAAAAAGAAGATAACGTGGTACGCAAGATTGGGGTACGCGTCGCCGAAGACGAAGCAGAATAAGGTCGTCGGACAACGTCGACCCGCCCCCAAGTGGACCGGTCGACGCCTTAGCCTGAATTAGGTTACGTTGTCACAAACGGCACACGCGGCGCTACGGCGCACAGTAGCTCATAGCCCAGCGTGCCTGCCGCAGAGGCGACATCATCGACCTTAATTTCTTTGCCCCATAATTCAACCGGCGTGCCGATTCCCGCCTGCGGACACGGCGTCAAATCCACCGCCAGCATATCCATTGAAACGGTGCCTACTGTTCTGGTACGGATACCGTCCACCAGCACGGGCGTCCCGGTCGGCGCATGGCGTGGATAGCCATCAGCATAACCCGCCGCGACGATGCCAATGCGTTGTTCCTGAGTCACAGAATACCCTCCGCCATAGCCTACTCTTTCACCCGCGCTCAGCGTCTGCACGCCAATAATTTCGCTACTCAGCGTCATCACGGGTTTTAGCCCGGTATCGGCAATATCCCGCCACTGTCCTGACGGCGACGCGCCGTACAAAATAATGCCCGGCCTGACCCAGTCATAATGCGCCTGGGGATGCCACAGCGTCGCTGCCGAATTTGATAACGAGTATGAACATTGAAGGCCTTCCGTCGCCAGCGCAATTCGTCTCATCGCCTCCCCGATACCTTCCGGATGATCGGCCTGAGCAAAATGTGACATCAGGGTCATTTCACCGACATTGCGCATTGCCCGCAATTGCTGCCAGACGGTCTGCGCCCGCTCAGGCTGAAAACCGAGTCGGTTCATGCCGCTGTTGACTTTGACATAGATATCCAGCGGCGCGTTAAGCCGCGCATTTTGCAGCGCTTTCAACTGCCAGTTACTGTGGATGCAGGTGGTCAGCCGATAAGTGTCATACGCCTCCAGGTCTTGCGCATGGAAAAACCCCTCCAGCATCAATATCGGCCCCTTCCACCCGCGTTCACGCAGGGTAATCGCCTCTTCAAGGTTGAGCATAGCGAAACCATCTGTGGCGCCCAGCGCGCTCCAGACGCGTTCAATACCGTGGCCGTAGGCGTTGGCTTTCACTACCGACCAGACGCGCGCCTCTGGGGCCGCCCGGCGCACAATAGCCAAATTTTGTTTCATTACCTGTAAATCAAGGCTGGCCTGTATAGGGCGGGTCATTTCACTTCCTTTATCAGTTATGCGCGCTATGCAAACGTTGCGGGCGGGTGGGCGTAAAATCGGAACGGTATCGCGCCACGCTCAGATCGTCGTAGGGTATCGCTGGCGTACGACCCGACAAGATATCGCTTAACAACTGGCCTGAACCGCAGGCCATCGTCCAGCCTAACGTGCCGTGTCCAGTATTAAGCCACAGATTTTTATAACGGGTACGTCCTACTACCGGCGTGCCGTCCGGCGTCATGGGGCGCAGGCCGGTCCAGAATGTGGCCTGCTCAATATGACCGCCGCGCGGAAAGAGATCGCGCACAACCATCTCCAGCGTCTCGCGGCGCGGTTGCAGTAAGTCGGTATTAAAGCCCACGATTTCCGCCATTCCCCCCACGCGAATACGCTTATCAAAACGCGTAATAGCGATTTTGTAGGTTTCATCAAGAATCGTCGATACCGGCGCGCCGTCTGGCTCGACGATTGGGATGGTTAATGAATAGCCTTTCAGCGGATACACCGGGATATCAACAATGCCTTTAAGCATCGCCGTCGAATACGATCCAAACGCCATAACATACGCATCTGCTTTAATGATCTCATCGGCGCATTTCACGCCGTAAATCTGATCATTTTCGTACAGTAATTTTTCCACGGGAGTATTAAAGCGAAAGGTTACGCCCGCCTGCTCCGCCATGCGCGCCAGACGCTGGGTAAAGAGCTGACAGTCCCCGGTTTCATCATTCGGTAAGCGCAGTCCGCCGGTTAATTTATGCGCAACCTCAGCCAGAGCGGGTTCAACTTCCGCCAGTCGGCTGGCTTCCAGGAGCTGATACGGCACCCCGGCATCTTCCAGCACGGCGATATCACGGGTGGCGTTCTCATACTGTTGCGCGGTGCGAAAGAGTTGCAGCGTTCCCCCCTGGCGGCCTTCATATTCGATACCGGTCGCGGCGCGTAGCGTTTTCAGGCAGTCGCGACTATATTCCGCCAGGCGCACCATGCGGCCTTTATTTTCCATGTAATGCCGGGTATCGCAGTTACGCAGCATTTGCCACATCCACTTCAGTTGAAACGGAGTGCCATCCAGACGTACCGCCAGCGGCGCATGGCGCTGGAACATCCATTTTATCGCCTTCAGCGGTACGCCAGGGGCCGCCCAGGGTGCCGCATATCCCGGTGAAATTTGTCCGGCATTCGCCGCGCTGGTTTCTTGCGCCGGGCCGGATTCGCGATCGATGACGGTGACATCATGCCCCGCCTGACTCAAATACCAGGCGCTGGTCACGCCAACTACGCCACTCCCCAGGATGACAACTCGCATAGCCACTCCGTTAATAGTAAAAGAACAATCTTCTGATTACATCTTGATAACCCAGATGAAAATATTATTCAACATATGACTTTTTTATGGTGACGTGCTTCACATATACCCTAAAGACAAGCGATCCCACTGGTTTGGGATCTCCTGCTACGCGGCATGGCTATACAGCATAAAATGATGCCAATACCCGATTTTTTGCCGTTCAATGTGGAGGAAATCGCAAAGAAAAGTTTTCACGATCAAGTCGTTTTTTAACATGGTGTTCTATGCTTGAAAGGAGGCGCTCCATACAGAGAGCGTCGCCAACAATGAGGGTGCGCGAATGGCAACGATTGATTCCATGAACAAGGACACCACACGTTTGAGCGATGGACCCGACTGGACATTTGATCTGCTGGATGTCTATCTGGCAGAGATAGACCGCGTGGCGAAACTCTACCAACTGGATACTTACCCGCACCAAATTGAAGTCATCACTTCCGAACAGATGATGGACGCCTACTCCAGCGTCGGGATGCCGATCAACTATCCGCATTGGTCGTTTGGCAAAAAGTTCATTGAGACGGAACGTCTGTATAAGCATGGTCAACAAGGACTGGCTTATGAAATTGTGATCAACTCTAATCCCTGCATTGCCTACCTGATGGAAGAGAACACCATCACCATGCAAGCGCTGGTCATGGCGCACGCCTGTTACGGACACAACTCCTTTTTTAAAAATAATTATCTCTTCCGGAGCTGGACGGATGCCAGCTCTATCGTCGATTACCTGATTTTCGCCCGAAATTACATTACCCGCTGTGAAGAACGCTACGGAGTGGATGAAGTAGAAAAACTGCTCGACTCCTGCCACGCGCTGATGAATTACGGCGTCGATCGTTATAAGCGCCCGCAGAAAATCTCGTTGCAGGAAGAGAAAGCGCGACAAAAAAGCCGGGAAGAGTATCTACAAAGCCAGGTGAATATGCTGTGGCGCACGCTGCCAAAACGCGAGGAAGAAAAAACTGTCGCCGAAGCACGCCGCTTTCCCGCTGAACCGCAGGAAAACCTGCTCTATTTTATGGAGAAAAACGCCCCGTTGCTCGAGCCGTGGCAGCGCGAAATTCTGCGCATCGTGCGTAAAGTCAGCCAGTATTTTTATCCGCAGAAACAGACGCAGGTCATGAACGAGGGCTGGGCGACCTTCTGGCACTACACCATCTTGAACCATCTCTATGATGAAGGCAAAGTGACGGAACGCTTTATGCTGGAGTTTTTACACAGCCATACCAATGTCGTATTCCAGCCGCCCTATAATAGCCCCTGGTATAGCGGAATTAACCCCTATGCGCTCGGCTTTGCCATGTTCCAGGATATCAAACGTATTTGTCAGTCGCCCACGGATGAAGATAAATACTGGTTTCCGGATATTGCCGGTTCCGACTGGCTGGAAACGCTGCACTTCGCCATGCGCGATTTTAAAGATGAAAGCTTTATCAGTCAGTTCCTGTCGCCAAAAGTGATGCGTGATTTCCGTTTCTTCACGGTACTTGATGATGACAGGCATAATTATCTGGAGATCTCCGCCATTCATAACGAAGAAGGTTATCGGGAGATTCGATCAAAACTGTCGTCACAGTATAACCTGAGCAACCTGGAGCCGAATATTCAGGTCTGGAATGTGGATTTACGTGGCGACAGATCGCTAACGTTGCGTTATATCCCGCATAACCGCGCGCCGCTGGATAAAGGCCGCAAAGAGGTGCTGAAACATGTGCATCGGTTATGGGGCTTTGATGTGATGCTGGAGCAACAAAATGAGGATGGCAGCGTAGAACTGCTGGAGCGTTGTCCGCCGCGCATGAATATGCTGTAATCGAGATGCTGCCCGGTAGTGTTTGCGCTTACCGGGCATCGCGGGATTATCGTCCCTGAATCGCTAAATCGCCGGGCAGATTTTTCTGCATCCGATGCCAAATCTCGCCGCTGTCATGCCCGTAACGCCGCACCGTTTCATACACCTGGTCGTGCGCGCCCTGCTCGCATAACGACGATAATTTATGATAGAAACCCAGTGCCAGACTGCGCGCTTCCGGATTGGCGAAATAGTGGCGACCAATGCGGGTGTATAACCCTTTCATGCCGTTCAGGATCAAGCCGTAAATAGGATTGCCGGAGGCGAATGCCAGACCACGAAAGATGTTATAGTCCAGATCGGCGAATGCATCGGCATGGTCGGCCACTTCGTGGGCTGTGGCCAGCACTTCCTGCGCCTTATCCGGGTGTTGACGCAACGCGGTACGAATAAAGATAGTAGAAATATTGGTACGCACCGACAACAAATTGTCGATCAGTTGCGGAACGCTTTCATGATCAAGGCGGGCCAGCGTTTCAAGGATATTCAGCCCTGACGTTTCCCAAAAATTATTAACCTTTGTCGGTTTGCCATGCTGAATGGTCAGCCAGCCATCTCGCGCCAACCGCTGTAACACCTCGCGTAATGTCGTGCGCGTCACGCCGATCAGTTCGGAGAGTTCTCGTTCTGCCGGTAAGATAGTGCCAGGAGGAAAGCGGTTATTCCAGATACTTTCAATAATATACTCTTCCGCGAAACCCGCCGGGCTCTGCGCCTTAATGACCATAGTGAGATTTCCATTACACAGCAAAACATAGTTGCACTCATCATACCAGACGGGCGTAACACCTGATAGCGGACGCAATGAAGAAAAAGGGGATCAAGGCACCATTTCTGATATCACCTGCCAATATCGTTAAGGACTTGCTTGCATTCGTCGCGCTCGCTACTCTCTGTGTTTAAACATAAAAACGCTATTTCATTTTTCTAGGTAAGGAAAAATTTCATGGAGATCTCATGGGGTCGCGCCATGTGGCGCAACTTTTTAGGCCAGTCGCCCGACTGGTACAAACTGGCACTACTTGTCTTTTTAATTGTTAACCCATTCATTTTCTTAGCTAATCCCTTTGTTGCCGGTTGGCTGCTGGTGGCAGAGTTTATCTTCACCCTGGCGATGGCGTTAAAGTGTTACCCCCTGCTGCCCGGCGGGTTACTGGCCATTGAAGCCGTCATCATCGGCATGACCAGCGCCGCCCATGTACGTGAAGAGGTTGCCGCCAACCTGGAAGTCTTGCTGCTGCTGATGTTTATGGTGGCAGGCATCTACTTTATGAAGCAGTTATTGCTGTTTATTTTTACCCGTCTGTTACTCAGTATCCGCTCGAAGATGGTTCTGTCGCTGGCCTTTTGCGTCGCCGCCGCGTTCTTGTCGGCTTTTCTTGACGCGCTTACCGTCGTTGCGGTGGTGATCAGCGTCGCCGTCGGTTTTTACGGGATTTACCATCGTGTGGCCTCATCGCGCGGCGAAGAGAACGATATGCTGGACGATAGCCATATCGATCCGCATTACAAAACGGTGCTGGAGCAATTCCGCGGATTCTTGCGTAGCCTGATGATGCATGCGGGCGTGGGGACGGCGCTGGGCGGCGTCATGACCATGGTCGGGGAGCCGCAAAACCTGATCATCGCTAAAGCGGCTGGCTGGCATTTCGGCGACTTCTTTTTACGGATGTCGCCTGTCACCGTCCCGGTACTGATATGTGGACTGTTAACCTGTATGCTGGTCGAGAAAATGCGCTGGTTTGGCTATGGCGAAACGTTGCCCGAAAAAGTCCGCGACGTCTTGCAGCAATTCGACGATCAAAGCCGTAAGAAGCGCACCCGCCAGGATAAAATTAAACTAATAGTCCAGGCAATTATTGGCGTCTGGCTGGTTACCGCCCTCGCCCTCCATCTCGCGGAGGTGGGGCTGATTGGTCTGTCGGTTATTATTCTGGCCACCGCGTTAACGGGTGTAACCGATGAACACGCCATCGGCAAAGCGTTTACCGAGTCGCTGCCGTTTACTGCGCTGTTAACCGTTTTCTTCTCCATTGTGGCGGTTATTATCGATCAACATCTTTTCGCGCCGATTATTCAGTTTGTCTTGCAAGCCTCTGAACACGCGCAGCTAACGCTGTTCTATCTCTTTAACGGCCTGTTGTCTTCCATTTCGGATAACGTCTTTGTCGGCACTATTTATATCAACGAAGCGAAGGCGGCAATGGAAAACGGCGCTATCAGCTTAAAACAGTTTGAGCTGTTAGCTGTGGCCATCAATACCGGTACTAACCTGCCATCGGTAGCGACACCAAATGGTCAGGCGGCATTCTTATTCCTGCTGACCTCCGCGCTGGCGCCGTTAATCCGTCTCTCCTATGGCCGTATGGTCTGGATGGCGTTACCGTACACTATCGTACTGACCCTGATAGGGCTACTGTGCGTCGAATTCACTCTTGCGCCGGTCACCGAATGGATGACTCAGGCAGGATGGTTAGCAACGCTTTCGTAACGTTTGGCCGGGCAATACACCGCCCGGCTCCGATTTTTGCCTGATAATTATCCAATTACACATTATTTCATTTCCCGCTAGTGGCGCACGAATTGAATTGGTTTACACTGCGGTCTCTACGCATGTTGCAGGGAAATTATTATGTTGCGATTTTTAAACCAGTGCTCACGGGGTCGGGGCGCATGGTTACTGATGGCGTTTACCGCCCTGGCGCTGGAAATGGTGGCGCTGTGGTTCCAGCACGTCATGTTACTTAAACCTTGCGTGCTATGTATTTACGAGCGTTGCGCCCTGTTTGGCGTGATGGGCGCGGGTCTGGTCGGCGCAATAGCGCCGAAAACACCGCTGCGATACGTGGCAATGGTTATCTGGATTTACAGCGCCTGGCGGGGTCTACAACTGGCGTATGAACATACGATGATTCAGTTGCATCCCTCGCCGTTCATGACCTGTGACTTTATGGCGCGCTTTCCAGACTGGTTGCCGTTGGGTAAATGGCTGCCGCAGGTGTTTGTGGCATCCGGTGATTGCGCCGAACGCCAGTGGTCGTTTTTAACGCTGGAGATGCCGCAATGGCTGTTGGGGATCTTTGCCGCTTACCTTGTGGTGGCGATAGCCGTCGTCATAGCCCAGGCATTTAAGCCTAAAAAACGCGACCTGTTCGGTCGTTGATACACACGCTCCTTCTGGAGCGTTTTTTTTTGCCCGAAGCGTTGTTTGCCAGCGATTAAAAGGTGTATATTAAATGCATCTTTTAATCGCCACATCAGGGAGATGTCTTATGTCCCACTTACGCATCCCGGCAAACTGGAAAGTTAAACGCTCTACCCCCTTTTTCACCAAAGAAAATGTTCCGGCGGCACTGCTCTCTCATCACAACACAGCGGCAGGCGTTTTCGGACAACTCTGCGTGATGGAAGGCACCGTGACCTACTATGGTTTTGCGAATGAAACCGCGACAGAACCAGAAGTGAAAGTGGTGATTAATGCCGGGCAATTCGCCACCAGTCCGCCGCAATACTGGCATCGGGTAGAGCTGAGCGATGATGCGCGGTTCAACATTCATTTTTGGGTAGAGGAAGACCATCAGGGCGAGGAAATGTATCAACAGAAAAAAGCCTGACATCGGTAAACCAGTCACCACTGGGCGGCGTCCCGCCCAGTAGCCAGGTAATTGATGGCGCTAATTAAACGCTAGAGTAGTTTAATTTTAACGTGGTATCCCTCAAGCCCTTTCATCGTTTCTCGCGGCGCGAACTCTATTTCGGAAACCTCTTGCCCGGTTTTCTTCCGTAGTTCGGCAACCTTTTTGCTAATGAGTGCCGCGATTTCCTCTTCTGCTTTATGTGTCAACTCTTCGCTGTTCATTGATTTCCTCCTTTGAGCTCGCAAACGGCTAAGCGCAAATAAGACAGTGTCGTCATGGACGCGCTACTATTTTAACGTACAAAAAATTATAGGCTATCTTTCTGAGGATTATCAGGATGTTTCGCTTTAGAAGATGCAAAAAACCGCCTGGCACAGACGGTGCATCAGGCGGTTGGTTAATAGCACAAGACGCTATCTACGAGGATCTTCAACCTCATTCTGGGTATCCGGGTCGAGAGGATCGTCTCCCTCTGGTGTATCCGGAATATTTTCACCAGGAAGCGGCTCATCCTCTGGTAATGGATCGACTAAATCAGGACGTTCAGACATAAAGCCTCCAACGAACCATAGTTATTAAAGATACCCTACAGCACTACTTTTGGTTTTTCTTTGGATTTTTTCCTTCGTCTTCGGGTGTCTTATCAGGCTTCCTGGGCTGATCCTTTGAAACGCGCAACGGTTGGTTATTCATGGAGTAACTCCTCAGGATAGGCAGCGATATACTGCTTTGAAAGTATAGAGTCGCCGCCATACGTGCGCGAGCGCAGCGACAAGGCGCGTCAGGGAAGAATAGAAGGCAGTGATAACGCCAGGTGACGGAATTTGCACGCAATTCCTGATTTCAGGGGCCGCCCGGCGTAAATTAAAGAATTGTAAACAATCAGCCGTTTTGCCGAAGACTTATTCTGCCCACGACGGTTTATTTAAAATATGATCCTGCCAGTCCCGTACTTCGGATTCTTTAACCGCGATATGACGGACAGAAATTCGCTCGCCATGCATAGCGGCTTTCGATCCAGTCAGCAGCGGATGCCACGTCGGCAAGGGCTTACCTTCCGCCAACAAACGGTAGGCGCAGGTCATCGGCAACCATTCAAAGTCTGGCAAGTTTTCGCGAGTGAGTTTGATACAGTCGGGTTCAAATTCAAAACGGCGTTCATAATGACGGCACTGGCACGTTTTGATATTTAATTGCCTGCACGCCACGTTGGTGAAGTAGATTTCATCTGTATCTTCATCCATCAGCTTATGCAGGCAGCATTGACCGCAGCCATCGCACAGCGACTCCCACTCGGCATCGGTCATTTCATCCAGGGTTTTACGTTGCCAGAAAGGTGTATCGCTCATTAAAGTATCCGCCATTGCACTAAAGCTGCACCTTATAACCAGTCTGGCCTGCAGATGCAAGTTTTACCGCCGCTGAAGGCGGCAAGCAGATTTTACAGAACGCGGGTAGACAACGTTTCGCCATTAAAACGAATGTCCAGCTCATCGCCGCTTAATAATGGCCCCACGCCTGCCGGCGTGCCGGTTAGCACCACGTCCCCGGCTTTGAGCGTAAAATAGCGGCTCATATAGGCGATAAGGGGCACAATAGGATGAATCATATCCGCGGTCGACCCTTGCTGGCGAACCTCGCCATTAACGTTAAGTCCGATAAGCGTATTTTGCGGATCGCCGCAGAAGGCCGCGACAGGGATGAAGCCTGAAATCGGACATGCGTTATCAAAACCTTTGGCTTTTTCCCAGGGCTGTCCGGCCTTTTTCATTTTCCCTTGAATATCGCGCAGGGTTAAATCAAGCGCCACGCCATAACCAGCTATCGCTTTACGTACATGATCTTCGGTCGCCTGGCGGAGCGTTGCGCCAATCAGCACAGCAAGCTCAACTTCATGATGAACAGCGCCCATATCCGCCGGAATCGCCAGCGGCTGGCGAATATCACACAATGCGGTTTCCGGCTTGATAAAAAGCACGGGTTCTTCCGGCGTCGCGCTGCCCATCTCCTTGATGTGATTTGCGTAATTACTGCCCACGCAGACCACTTTACTTACCGGGTAATCAAGCAAGGCACCTTGCCAGTTACGATGTTGATACATATTTTCCCCTAAGATCATGATGGAATTCAGGCGCGGCGCCGAATACCGTTTAACGGTCAGCGTGCGACGTATTTTGTCCCACCGAAGAAAGATGTTGTTTCAGCAAATCTTCCGGCGGCGGCGGCAATTGTAAATAATAGCCCTGCTCGCTTAACGCCTGTTTTACTTTTTCGAGCTCGGCATTGACTAATTTTTTACGTCCATCAAGCGGCAGCATCATCGCTAACTGCGGCTGACCGAATCCTTTCATCAACGCTTCAGGCACCCGCGAAAAATCGTCTTTTTTTTCGACATACAAATAGGTTTGATCGCGCTTGCTACTTCTATAGATCACACAAAACATACTTTTACTCTGAATTAACGGGATGGTGACTTGCCTCAATATAATACTGACTATAACATGCCTTCTGGACTTCGGAATATCACTCCGTATCGGAGATGATAAATAGCAAATTGAGTAAGGCCAGGATGTCAAACACGCCAATCGAGCTTAAAGGCAGTAGCTTCACCTTATCAGTGGTTCATTTGCATGAAGCGGAACCAGAGGTTATTCGTCAGGCGTTAGAAGACAAAATAGCGCAGGCTCCTGCGTTTTTAAAACACGCCCCTGTCGTTATTAACGTTAGCGGTCTTGAAAGCCCGGTAAACTGGCCGGAACTGCATAAGATCGTGACCTCAACCGGCTTACGCATTATCGGCGTGAGCGGCTGTAAAGACGCCAGCCTGAAAGTAGAAATCGATCGGATGGGTCTTCCTTTACTGACTGAAGGTAAAGAGAAAGCGGTTCGGCCTGCGCCCGTTGAGCCGGCAACGCCCAGCGAACCGCCGCAAAACGCTAATCCCATCACAAAAACGCGATTAATTGATGTTCCGGTTCGTTCCGGTCAGCGCATTTATGCTCCACAATGTGATCTGATTGTTACAAGTCACGTCAGCGCTGGCGCAGAGCTTATCGCTGACGGCAATATCCATGTCTATGGCATGATGAGAGGTCGCGCGCTGGCAGGAGCGAGCGGCGATCGGGAAGCGCAAATTTTTTGTACCCATCTGACGGCAGAACTGGTCTCTATCGCAGGTGTTTACTGGCTGAGTGATAAAATCCCGGCAGAATTTTATGGCAAAGCGGCGCGCCTGCGTTTAGCAGACAACGCTTTGACAGTTCAACCGTTGAATTGATCCCTTTTTAACAAGGAATTTTTATGGCACGCATTATTGTTGTTACTTCGGGTAAAGGGGGCGTTGGCAAGACCACCTCCAGCGCGGCCATCGCTACAGGTTTGGCCCAGAAGGGAAAGAAAACTGTCGTCATTGATTTTGATATCGGACTGCGTAACCTCGATCTGATTATGGGGTGCGAACGTCGTGTCGTTTACGATTTTGTAAACGTCATTCAGGGCGATGCGACACTGAATCAGGCGCTGATCAAAGATAAGCGTACTGAAAATCTCTTCATTCTTCCGGCGTCGCAGACCCGGGATAAAGACGCGCTAACGCGCGAAGGCGTCGCTAAGGTACTGGACTCACTGAAAGCGATGGACTTTGAGTTCATCGTTTGCGACTCGCCGGCGGGTATCGAAACCGGGGCGCTGATGGCGCTCTATTTTGCCGATGAAGCGATCATCACGACTAACCCGGAAGTCTCTTCTGTCCGTGACTCGGACCGTATTCTGGGTATTCTGGCATCGAAATCTCGTCGCGCAGAAAATGGCGAAGAACCGATTAAAGAACATCTTCTGTTGACGCGCTACAATCCAGGCCGCGTAAATAAAGGCGACATGCTCAGCATGGAAGATGTACTGGAGATTCTGCGTATTAAACTCGTCGGGGTGATCCCGGAAGATCAATCCGTACTGCGCGCATCTAACCAGGGCGAACCGGTGATTCTTGACGCCACTGCGGATGCGGGTAAAGCCTATGCAGATACCGTAGATCGTCTGTTGGGAGAAGAACGTCCTTTCCGCTTCATTGAAGAAGAGAAGAAAGGTTTCCTCAAACGCCTGTTCGGAGGATAAATTATGGCATTACTGGATTTTTTTCTCTCGCGGAAAAAGAGTACCGCTAATATTGCAAAAGAGCGGTTGCAAATCATTGTCGCGGAACGTCGCCGTAGCGATGCCGAACCGCATTATTTACCGCAGTTACGTAAAGATATTCTTGAGGTCATTTGTAAATACGTACAAATCGATCCGGAAATGGTTACCGTCCAGCTTGAGCAAAAAGATGGTGATATCTCCATCCTTGAACTTAACGTAACGCTGCCGGAAGCCGAAGAGTCAAAATAAGCTCTTTTATGGGAAAATTCCTGGATTAAAAAAGGCAGAAGAATCTGCCTTTTTTATTTTTTTACATTATTCCGAATACGGACATTTATTTCACTGGCCGTTTTCCCGGCAATTACCGCCGTTAACGCGGATACCCCTGCAACAGCAGAGTTAACTTCTCCGCCATCAGTTCGGCGCGCCAGCCGGAAATCAATTCTGGTTGCCCATTTTGCGGTTTTAATTTCCAGTGCCAGTTAAGCAACTGATTAATCTGCCGACGCGATGCCAGTAGCTCGCCGCTGACGTGATGCGACGCGCTCACCTCCGCCACCAGCGCTTTGATGGCCTTAAACGCTTTGCGATAGCCCGGCATGTCCATCAGATTCAACAGGGGTTCCGGCAATGCCTCTTCCGGTAACGCCTGTGCTTTCGCCACCAGCGATATCAACGTCTTGCCGTGAAAACGAATCTCGCTGCCGGAAAGCCCCAGACTATCCAGCTCACCGAGACTGCCCGGCATATAACGCGCGACCGCCCACAGGTTTTCTTCACGCACAACAAAGTTCACCGCCATATCGCGCTCACGCGCCTTACGTAGCCGCCAGTCAGCTAAAAGTTGCAGACAGGCTAACTGGCGGGTACGCAGTTGCCAGGCATTAGTGATATCCCGCCATGCTTCTTCCGGTGCCTGAATCTCCTGACGACGCTGCTGCATCAATCGGCATTCATCAAGCGCGGCAGGCAGCCATCCTGCGGCTTCAGTTTCAATCATCAGCTTTTTGGCGATCGGTAACAGATACCAGACATCCGCCGCCGCGTATTCACACTGACGTTCGCTTAAAGGCCGGGCTAACCAGTCGGTACGAGACTCGCTTTTATCCAGCGCCACGCCCGTATACTCTTCTACCATCGCCGCAAACCCCCACGACAGCGGGCGCCCGCAAAACGCCGCCAGGATTTGCGTATCAATCAGGGGTTCCGGCAGTTCGCCAAACGCATTCAGAAATACTTCCAGATCTTCGCTACCCGCGTGCAGAAATTTGGTGATTCCCGTATCGCGCAACACCGCTTTTAACGGCGACCAGTCGCTGATGCCGAGCGGATCGATCAGGGCGACATTTGCCCCGTCAAATAACTGGATCAATCCTAACTGCGGGTAATAGGTGCGGGTACGGACAAATTCCGTATCTAAAGCAATAGCCGGACATGCGCGGACAGCCTCACACAGGCTCGCCAGCGCATCGTCCGTTTCAATCATTTGGTAATTCAAATCGTGTTCTCTTTGGTTCGCGCCAAAAAAAACGCCGGCTTAACCGGCGTCTCTCGTTAGCTGACTTAACGCTCAGGCTTTATTGTCTACTTTGCCACGGGCTTCGTCACGCAGTTCTCGTCGTAAAATTTTCCCAACGTTAGATTTTGGTAATTCCTCGCGAAACTCGACCTGTTTGGGCACCTTATATCCGGTCAGATGGCGACGGCAGAAGGTGATCAACGCATCGTCAGTCAATGCCGGATCTTTCTTAACCACAAAAAGCTTCACCGCTTCGCCACTACTACCGGAAGGCACGCCAACCGCCGCAACTTCCTGCACGCCAGAATGCTGCATCACCACATCTTCAATTTCGTTTGGATAAACGTTGAAACCAGAAACCAGAATCATATCTTTCTTACGATCGACAATCCGCAGAAAGCCCTCTTCATCCATAACCGCAATATCGCCCGTATGCAGCCAACCATCTTTAATGATTTCATCCGTCGCGTCAGGACGCTGCCAGTATCCCAGCATAACCTGCGGGCCTTTCACGCAAAGCTCTCCAGCCTCACCCGGCGCAACTTCGTTATCATCGTCATCCACCAGTTTGGCTTCTGTTGACGGTACAGGCAGGCCGATACTGCCGCTGTGATAATCAATATCATGCGGGTTGACGCTCACCAGCGGGGCGCACTCGGTCAGCCCGTAGCCTTCCAGCAGGTATTGCCCGGTCAGCTTTACCCAACGTTCCGCAACGACGTTTTGCACCGGCATCCCGCCGCCGGCTGACAGATGCAGCGAAGAAAAATCCAGCTGTTGAAACTCTTTATTATTGAGCAGGGCGTTGAATAGCGTATTAACGCCAGTCATCGCCGTAAATGGATATTTCGCCAGCTCCTTGACCAGGCCGGGGATATCACGCGGATTGGTAATCAGCAGGTTTTGCCCACCCAGCTCGATAAAAAGCAGACAGTTCATGGTTAAGGCAAAAATGTGATACAGCGGCAGCGCGGTCACTACCAGCTCTTTCCCCGGGTGCAGCAGCGGCCCATAGGTCGCTTTCACCTGCTCCAGATTCGCCAGCATATTGCGGTGGGTCAACATCGCGCCTTTCGCCACGCCCGTCGTACCGCCGGTATATTGCAGGAAAGCCAGATCTTCAGCGACAACCTCGGGTTTGACATACTGCATACGGTAGCCATGCTGTAGCGCGCTGCGAAACGAGATCGCATCTGGCAAGTGGTATTTTGGCACCAGACGCTTGATGTATTTCACGACAAAGTTAACAACCGTACCTTTGGCGGTAGAAAGCTGGTCGCCCATCCGCGTCAGAATAACGTGCTGTACCGACGTTTTCTCGACCACTTTTTCCAGCGTATGGGCAAAGTTAGAAACAATAATGATTGCCGCCGCGCCGCTATCGTTAAGCTGATGCTCAAGTTCGCGCGGCGTGTACAGCGGGTTAACGTTCACCACAATCATGCCGGCGCGTAAAATACCAAATAGCGCGACAGGATACTGCAACAGGTTTGGCATCATCAGCGCCACACGGTCGCCTTTTTTGAGTCCCAGCCCTTGTTGTAAATAAGCCGCAAATGCCCGACTACGTTCTTCTAATTTACGGAAGGTCATTACCTCCCCCATATTGACGAACGCAGGCTGATCGGCATAGCGCGTCGCCGCATGTTCAAACAGTTCAACCAGGGATTGATAACGGTCAGGGTTGATCTCCGCCGGAACATCAGCAGGATAACGGTTAAGCCAAACCTTCTTCAATGCATCACCTCTAAAATGAGTGTTCGTCGTCATCACAACCCCAGTTAATAAACAAGTCGTTAACATTATATTAACTCAGCGTACCAGTTTATTAATTACGCAACTGAAAGGTTGCGAAGCGCGTCACTATTTATTTTTATTATGTCTCTATGAATGCAGAAACAGCGGACCAGCCGCTGTTTCTTTTATTGATAAAACAAAGAGTTACTCTGTTACTATCGTCTGAACCTCTGCGGGTCCAGGGTTATACCACCCCCAACCGCCATAGCCATAAGGCCAGGCGCGTCCGCCGTAAAACCACGGATCGATCGGCTGTGGAGGCATGACGACCTGCTGAACAAGATGCCAGCGTTTATAGCCGGTAGCCTGCATCAGCATAAATTTATACGGCGTATTGCCGATTTTACCGTCAACCGTGCCAGTTATCGGGCCGACAACGGTAACTAACTGGCCACGGAAGTCCACCGGGTCCAGAAAACCGTTCACATCGGCAAAAATTCTGCCGCGCGAGGCTTCGCCCAGAACAGGACGCGCGCCGCTGTCGAGCGGTACGGTCGCGATTTCAAGCCGGGTTTTTCCCTGCTGATTTTGTACCGCCACAACTTTGCCGCCAAAACGCGCCTCTTGCCCGATATAGAGCTGCGGCGCATTCATCACCCGCACCAAATCCTGCTGCGGCGTCGGACTCGAACCTTTAATGGCATCCGGGATAGTCACGCAACCGCTCAGCATAAGCGCAAAAGCGCACGCCAGCGCCCCTTTTATTAACCGTTTTTGAACCGCCATGATGCGACTCCTTTTTCTCGACCTCTATTCCACCCCACAGCATAAAGTATGGGGGGTAATAGTAGTGAGAGTCATTCTTTGCCGGGAAGTTTCTTCCACGCCACTTCGTTACGCAAATAAACCGGCTCGGCATGTTCCACGGCAACGGTCTCTCCCGCCGCCAGCTTTTGACTGGCGATGGGCAACATATCTTCCGCTGCCGGGAGCGACACCTCCCCATCATGAAGCGTCAGGCCGCACTCCTTCGCCAGATCGGGCCAGGCGGACCAACCCGTTCCTACGGTCGCCCACTCGCCGGAAAGCTGTTTCAACCGCTCGCCGACCCGTTCCGGTTTCAGCACCGCTTCTGTCTCTTCGCCCTGCCAGACGCCCTGCGCATCACGCTGGTATTCCGCCCAGTACACTTCGCCCATCCGCGCGTCAATCGCGGCGAGTACGCGGGTTGCGCCGGTTTTACGCCATGCGCCCTGCGCCATCGTGGCAAGCGTCGAAACACCGATCATCGGCAGATTTGCCCCTAACGCCAGCCCTTGCGCAATACCAATGCCGATACGCACGCCGGTAAAGCTGCCCGGACCGCGCCCAAACGCCAGCGCATCTATCTCATTGAGCGAGACGCCGCTGGCGGCCAGAATCTCCTGCACCATGGGCAGGATACGTTGAGTGTGTTCTCGTGGACAAAGCTCAAAGTGAGCATTGATAGTACCGTTGTTCCACAGGGCGACAGAACAGGCCTCTGTGGCGGTATCGATAGCCAGAATTCGCATGAGGTTTCGTGCTTAGATCAATAAAATAGCGCGCATCTTACCATACTCCGTAACAAATTACTCGGCGGATGGAATCGCAAGAAAGCGAACGGCACGGGCGATATCACGCGTGCGCGGCGCAGGAGGCAGGCTGGCGAGAAACGTGGCGCCATAGGGCCGCATCACCAGCCGGTTATCACAAATCACTAACACCCCGCGATCGTCCGCATCGCGAATCAGCCGCCCTACGCCCTGCTTCAGCGTAATCACCGCGTCGGGCAGTTGAACCTCATCAAACGGATCGCCGCCGCGCAAACGACAGTCTTCCATTCGCGCTTTTAACAGCGGGTCGTCCGGGGAGGTAAACGGCAATTTGTCGATAATCACCAAAGATAACGTATCACCGCGCACGTCCACCCCTTCCCAGAAGCTGCTGGTGGCGACGAGCAGCGCGTTGCCGGCGCTAACAAATTGCTGTAACAGTTGGCCTTTACTGGTTTCCCCTTGCAACAATACCGGCAGCGTCATGGTGGCGCGAAACTGCTCCGCCAGATCGCGCATCATGGCGTGTGAGGTGCACAGCATAAAACATCGCCCGTTATTGGCTTCGATAATCGGCCTGAGCATAGCCGCCAACTGTCGCGCCGCGCCGGGCTGGTTGGTTTGCGGTAGGTTACGCGGTACGCAGAGTAACGCCTGGCGCGTATAGTCGAATGGGCTGGGCAGCAGCATGGATTCTGCCTGTTCAATTCCCAGACGGGCGGTAAAGTGGTGAAGATCATCATTTACCGACAACGTGGCCGAGGTAAAAATCCAGCTACCGGGCTTCTGTTCCATCACCTCTTTGAATTTGTCCGCCACGGTGAGCGGCGTCAGCGCCAGGGTGAAATGGCGCGAGGTGCACTCATACCAGTAGCTGTATCCCGGCTGATTGATCTCTTTTAAGCGTTTCAGCCGTGAGCGGTATAGCGTGGCGCGTTCAAAAGCCGCATCCAGCAGCGCCGAACGGCCCAGCGACAGCTTCGCCACGTCGTAACAAAGCTCCAGCGTATCATCCAGCAGTAAAAATGCCCGTTGGATACGTGGGTCGGCTAACAGTTCACGCAAATTTCCCCGGTAGCCGGGCTCCCCCAGTTGCAGACGAAAATCCTGGGCGCTCTGGGCAAGGCGATCGGCGCATTTTTGCAACTGTTGAGTGTCTTTCAGTTCCGTCCGGTAGGCGATGGTGATGTCTTTTGCTAAATCCAGCAACTGACGGCTGGAGAGCGATTGTCCGAAATACTGGCTGGCGATGTCAGGCAGTTGGTGGGCTTCATCGAAGATCATTACTTCAGCCTGAGGGATAAGTTCGCCAAATCCGCTCTCTTTAACTACCATATCCGCAAGAAAAAGGTGGTGGTTTACAATCACCACATCCGCGTCCATCGCCTTTTTACGCGCTTTCACCACAAAGCACTCTTTGTAGAGCGGGCAATCGCTGCCAAGGCAGTTGTCGTTGGTACTGGTGACCAGCGGCCAGGCCTGGGAATCCTCCGCCACGCTGACGCAGGTGCTGATATCGCCATCCCGCGTCTGATTTGACCAGGAGCGCAGCAATATCACGTCGCTTAACGTTTGTACCGGTAAATCGCCGCCCGCCAGCGCTTGTTGTTCCAGCCGCTCCAGGCAGAGGTAGTTTGAACGTCCTTTCAACAGGGCCGTCTTACCGGTAAACGCCAACGCTTTTGCTACCGTCGGCAGATCGCGGCTGTAGAGTTGATCCTGCAACGCTTTCGACCCGGTTGAAATAATGACTTTTTTCCCGGCACGCAACGCCGGAGCGAGGTAAGCATAGGTCTTCCCGGTTCCGGTGCCGGCTTCAACAACCAGAGGCTGCGCATTTTCAATCGCTTGTGTTACGGCAACCGCCATTTGTCGCTGTGGTTCGCGCGGTTTAAAGCCGGTTATCGCTTTGGCCAGTTGGCCATCTGCTGCAAAATCGTCCGTCACACTGCCCCCTGTTAATTTACACAGGGATTATGTCAGGGTAGAAAGGCTTACGCCAGTTACAGAGGTGACGGCGGCGCCACATTGTGGCAGTCTTGAGCCATTCAAATGGAAAGCATAATGAGGAATAAGTAATGTCTATCGTGCGTATTGATGCCGAAGATCGTTGGTCTGATGTGGTGATCTACAATAATACGCTGTGGTATACCGGCGTGCCGGAAAACCTCGACGCCGATGCTTTTGAGCAAACGGCGAATACTCTGGCGCAAATTGATGCGGTGCTGGAAAAACAGGGCTCCAGTAAGTCACGTATTCTGGATGCCACTATTTTCCTGAGTGATAAAGCGGATTTTGCCGCCATGAATAAGGCGTGGGATGCGTGGGTCGTCGCAGGCCATGCGCCGGTACGCTGTACCGTACAGGCCGGGTTGATGAACCCGAAATATAAAGTTGAGATTAAGATTGTCGCGGCGGTATAAGCCGGTTATTCGTCTTCATCCTCAAAACGCGCCACTATCCGTTCGCCGGTATGGTTGGCGCGAAGTTCGCCCGCCACCTGGGCAATCGCTTCTCCGCTGCTCATACCTTGCGACATCAATTCCTGGATACGTTCTACGGCTTTTTGCTGTTGTTCATGACTGAGTGAAGGTAAACCTGCAAACATGATTAACTCCTGCTAAATTGTTAGCGCTAATTATTTCACGCTACCCGGCGGTAAGCCAGTAGTGTTGTAACGAGTCAGGAATGATGAAGACGTTATCTCCCACTGTTATCACCTTACCCTGGCGTCCGGACGCCGCTGAACACTATTTTGCGCCCGTAAACCATTTGCCCTGGGCGATGCTGCTGCATTCAGGTGATGCTATTCATCCCTATAACCGCTTTGATATTCTGGTCGCCGATCCTGTCACCACACTGACCACGCGCGCGCAGGAAACCACGGTATGTACTGCGCGCACGTCCACCGTCACTCTCGACGATCCGTTACACGTTTTGCAGACTCAACTGGAGGCGCTGCCTTTTCATCCTCAGCCTGACCCTGACTTACCCTTTCAGGGCGGCGCGCTGGGTCTGTTTGGTTATGATTTAGGGCGGCGTTTCGAAATTCTGCCCGATACTGCCGCGCGCGATATCGTTTTACCCGATATGGCGATTGGCCTTTACGACTGGGCGCTGATTGTCGATCACCAAAAACAGGTGGTGTCGCTGATAAGCTATCACGATGCAGACGCCCGATATCGCTGGCTCACCAGCCAGCGCGCGCCGACCCGAACGCCCTTCAGGCTTACCTCGGCCTGGCAATCCAATATGACGCGTTGTGAGTATGGCGAAAAGTTTCGTCAGGTGCAGGCCTGGCTGCACAGCGGGGACTGCTATCAGGTCAATCTTTCCCAGCGTTTTCAGGCGAGCTACGAGGGTGATGAGTGGCAGGCTTTCGAACGCCTTAACCGCGCCAATCGCGCCCCGTTTAGCGCCTTTCTTCGTTTACATGACGGCGCCATATTGAGCCTTTCTCCCGAGCGTTTTATCCAACTGGAGAACGGTCATATTCAGACGCGCCCGATCAAAGGTACGCTTCCACGGCTTAACGATCCGCAGGCGGATCGTCAGCAGGCGCAGAAACTGGCCAACTCAATGAAAGATCGCGCTGAAAATTTGATGATCGTCGATTTGATGCGTAACGACATTGGCCGGGTCGCCGTGCCGGGTTCGGTGAAAGTGCCGGAACTGTTCGTCGTTGAACCATTTCCTGCCGTTCACCATCTGGTTAGCACCATTACCGCCCGTTTACCGGACTCGCTTCATGCTACCGACCTGCTGCGCGCGGCTTTCCCCGGCGGCTCCATTACCGGCGCGCCTAAAGTGCGGGCGATGGAAATTATCGACGAACTGGAGCCGCAGCGACGCAACGCCTGGTGCGGTAGCATCGGTTATCTGAGTTTCTGCGGCAAGATGGATACCAGTATTACTATCCGCACCGTCACGGCAACGCAGGGCCAACTCTATTGCTCAGCCGGCGGCGGTATCGTGGCCGATAGCAACGAAGAAGCGGAATATCAGGAAACTTTTGATAAAGTTAATCGTATCCTGCACCCACTGGAGAACTAATACGTGGATACCAGCCGACTGACGCTCGATCATTTCTTATCGCGCTTTCAGCTTTTGCGCCCGCAGATGACTCATGAAACGTTAAATCAACGTCAGGCCGCCGTACTGATCCCTGTGGTTCGCCGCCCCAAGCCGGGGCTGCTGTTGACCCAGCGGGCTATTCATTTGCGCAAACACGCCGGACAGGTCGCCTTTCCCGGCGGGGCCGTGGACAGTACCGATGCTTCGCTTATCGCCGCAGCGCTTCGCGAAGCTCAGGAGGAAGTCGCCATCCCGCCACAAGCCGTGGAAGTGATTGGCGTTTTACCGCCGGTAGACAGCGTGACCGGTTTTCAGGTCACCCCGGTGGTCGGCATTATTCCGCCAAACCTCCCCTGGCGCGCCAGTGAAGACGAAGTGTCTGCGGTGTTTGAAATGCCGCTGGCGCAAGCGTTGCAACTGGGTCGATATCATCCGCTTGATATTTACCGTCGCGGCAATTCGCACCGCGTATGGCTCTCCTGGTATGAGCATTATTTCGTCTGGGGCATGACCGCAAACATTCTTCGTGAGCTGGCGCTGCAAATCGGCGTAAAGCCCTGACTGTACACAACGCCATTCACGTTGCCTCAAGGCGGTAACAATCGCCTCCCCCAAAGAGGCAGCCTGAAGGGCAACGTGTATATACTTAACTTTACGCGCACAAGACACGACTTGAGATTACTGTCGCAATATTAGTAAAAACGCGGTTATTCATTAGTTTAATTCATGTGAATAGTTAAGCTGATGCCAGCGTTCCCTCTTACACTATGCGCAGTTATAACATCGTAACCGGAAGCCCCGGTTGCCCTGTCAGGAGTATTATCGTGATTAGCCTATTCGACATGTTTAAGGTAGGGATTGGTCCCTCCTCTTCCCACACTGTTGGCCCGATGAAGGCCGGTAAACAGTTCGTCGATGACCTGGTCGAAAAAGGATTACTGGATAACGTTACCCGCGTCGCTGTCGATGTCTACGGCTCGCTGTCGCTGACGGGGAAAGGTCACCATACCGATATCGCCATTATTATGGGTCTGGCGGGTAATGAACCCGCTACCGTGGATATTGATAGTATCCCAGGTTTTATTCGCGACGTCGAAACGCGCGAGCGTCTGTTACTGGCCCAGGGACGTCACGAAGTCGACTTCCCGAAAGATGACGGAATGCGTTTTCACAACGGCAATTTGCCGCTGCATGAAAACGGGATGCAGATCCACGCCTGGCATGACGACACGGTCATTTATAGCAAGACGTACTATTCCATCGGCGGCGGCTTTATCGTTGATGAAGCGCATTTCGGCCAGGAAGCGACGAATGAGGTTACTGTACCTTATCCGTTTAAATCGGCGAAAGAAATGCTGGAGTATTGCAACAGTACCGGCCTTTCACTCTCCGGCATGGTGATGCAAAACGAACTGGCGTTGCATAGCAAGAAAGAGATTGAAGAGTATTTCGGTCACGTCTGGCAGACCATGCAGGCCTGTATTGATCGCGGTATGAATACCGAAGGCGTGCTGCCGGGGCCGCTGCGCGTACCGCGTCGCGCCTCCGCGCTGCGTCGTATGCTGGTTTCCAGCGATAAGCTTTCCAGCGATCCGATGAACGTCATTGACTGGGTGAACATGTTTGCTCTGGCGGTGAACGAAGAGAACGCCGCAGGCGGTCGCGTCGTGACGGCGCCAACCAACGGCGCGTGCGGCATCGTTCCTGCGGTACTGGCTTACTACGACCATTTTATTGAGTCTGTCAGCCCGGATATTTACACCCGCTACTTCCTGGCGGCAGGCGCTATTGGCGCGCTGTATAAGATGAACGCGTCTATTTCCGGCGCGGAAGTCGGCTGTCAGGGTGAAGTCGGGGTCGCCTGTTCGATGGCGGCGGCAGGCCTTGCTGAACTGTTGGGCGCCAGCCCGGAACAGGTTTGCGTTGCCGCTGAAATCGGCATGGAGCATAACCTGGGGCTGACCTGCGACCCGGTTGCCGGTCAGGTGCAGGTGCCGTGTATCGAGCGTAACGCCATTGCTTCGGTTAAAGCGATCAACGCTGCGCGTATGGCCATGCGTCGAACCAGCGCGCCGCGCGTCTCGCTGGATAAAGTCATCGAAACGATGTACGAGACCGGAAAAGACATGAACGCCAAATACCGCGAAACGTCGCGCGGCGGGTTGGCCATTAAAGTCCAGTGTGATTAAACGCCATTTCCCCTCCCTTCGCCCATCTGCTACGGATGGGCGAAATTTTTATCTCTTCCTCGTCGACTCCACGTTTCCCCACTACACTTGCTGTGTCGCGGTTGGCTTTTGTCGCCAACGCTTATTGGGCGGCCCGCATGCAAACAGCACAACGGATCATCAATCATTATCGCCGTAATCGTTTCATTGTTTGCACGATTTGTGCACTGGTCACGCTCATTCTTACGCTGAGCATCCGATTTATTTCGGAGCGGAACTTAAATCACCATCGCACGGTTGCATTCGCGAATCATGCCGTTGATGCGCTGGATAATGTGCTGCATCCTCTCCTGGTCGGACGAAACATATTGCTACCCTTACTTGAGCTTCCGTGCGCGACCGCGCATTTGCCGTTGCGTAAGCAAGCCGCCCGCCTGCAAACCATTCGTTCTATCGGGCTGGTAAAAGAGGGAATTCTCTACTGCTCAAGCATTTTTGGCGCCCGTAATACTCCCATACGCCAGCTTCAGCCCGATCTTCCCGCAGCTGGCGATCTGCTGCTACTTTCCACGGATCACTCGTTACTCAAGGGAAGCCCGATCCTCATTCAGTGGTATCCCGCCTCTGCCGATGGACAGGATGGCGTGATGGAAATTGTGAATATTGGCTTGCTGACGACCATGCTACTTGAGCCACAGCAGCCGCAAATTACCAGCGCCAGCCTGACGGTCGGCAAACGGCACCTGTTATATGGTCGGGGCGTGGTCGATACTCTTCCAGAATTAAAAAAAGATGAAGAGCGTTACCAGCTTTCATCGCGGCATTTCCCTTTTACTATCAGCGTCAGCGGGCCGTCGGCAGGCGTACTGGCGTTCAAACATCTCCCGACACAGTTACCCCTGGCCGTATTGCTTAGCCTGTTGATCGGTTATATCGCCTGGCTGGCGACGGCCAGCAGAATGAGCTTTTCCTGGGAGATTAATCTGGCCCTTGCCGAACGGGAGTTTGAGCTATTTTGTCAGCCGTTGCTTAATGCCCGCACGCAGCAGTGTACCGGCGTTGAGATCCTGTTACGCTGGAATAACCCGCGCCAGGGCTGGATCTCACCGGATGTTTTTATTCCTATCGCCGAGGAGCATAACCTGATAGCGCCGCTGACCCGCTATGTGATTGCGGAAACCATTCGGCAGCGGCACTACTTCCCCATCAACCATCAGTTTCATATCGGCATCAATGTGGCGGCAAGCCATTTCCGACACGGCGTGCTTCTCAAAGATCTTAATCAGTACTGGTTTAGTGCGGAACCTGTTCAGCAACTGGTGCTGGAGCTCACGGAACGCGACGCGTTGCTTGACGTTGATTACCGCCTGATGCGCGAACTGCATCGTAAAGGCGTGAAGTTAGCCATCGATGATTTTGGCACAGGAAACAGCTCGCTCTCCTGGCTGGAAAAACTGCGGCCGGATATTTTGAAAATCGATAAATCCTTCACCGCGGCCATCGGTACCGATGCGGTCAATTCAACGGTGACCGATATTATTATCGCGCTAGGGCAGAGACTGAATATTGAACTGGTGGCGGAAGGGGTCGAAAACCAGACGCAGGCACAGCATTTGCGCCAGCATGGCGTGCAAATGTTACAGGGCTATCTCTATGCGAAGCCGATGCCCATTAGCGAATTTCCACAGTGGCTGGCGGGCAGCGCGCCGCCGCCCGCCCGGCATAACGGACAGATTATGTCCGCGATGCCGCATCTATAGACTTGGTTCCTGCGTGTGACGTTATTCCTCTTCGTCGTGGGCAGGCTGTTCTTTAACAATCCGAACCAGATCGACACGATAGTCGTTGGCCTCGACAATGGTGATCCGCAGGGGCGGAACATCAATGACATCGCCAACACGAGGAATATGGCCATTAGCGGCGATCACTAACCCCGCGACCGTCGCAATATCGCCCTCTTCGTTCACCAGATGGTCAACTTCCAGCGCCTGCTGTAGCGCATGGAGATCGGTGCCGCCCTTCACTATCCAGCCCTCGGCATCGGCAACGATTTCCGGCGTTTCATCGGCATCCGGGAACTCACCGGCAATCGCTTCCAGCACATCCAGCGGCGTAACCAGCCCCTGCACCACGCCGAACTCGTTAGTGACGATAACGAAACTGCCGCGCGCACGACGCAAAACGCCTAACAGATTGATAGGATCAAGCGTTTCCGGCACCACTATCGCCGGGGAAGACGCGGCGATAGCCGCAACGTCCGCGCCCTCTTCCAGCGCCACCAGCAACTCTTTCGCGCGAACGATACCGATAATTTCATCCAGCTCGCCCCGACATACCGGGAACAGGCTATGCGGAGAAGAGAGTAACTGCTGACGGATTTCAGCTACGCTGAGATTCGCATCCACCCAACTAATTTCGCCTCGCGGCGTCATAATGCCGCGCAGGGAGCGCGACGCCAGAGTCAGTACGCCGTTAATCATGTAGCGTTCTTCTTCGGCGAAGGCGCCTTCCGACACCGATATCGCGGCCGGGCTATCCGTCTCATGTTGTGTACTCGCCTGACGTTTACCGCCCATCAGACGCAGGATAGCGTCCGCAGTACGCGCGCGCAGCGGCAACGTGGACTGATGACGAATAAAGTTGCGGCGCGCAATCTGGTTAAACACCTCGATAACGATCGAGAAACCAATTGCCGCGTACAGGTAGCCTTTCGGAATATGGAAACCAAACCCTTCCGCCACCAGGCTCAAGCCGATCATCAGCAGGAAACTCAGACAGAGCACCACCACCGTCGGATGCTGGTTGACAAAACGGGTCAGCGGTTTTGACGCCAGTAGCATCACCGCCATCGCAATCACCACCGCCGCCATCATAACCGGCAGATGGTTTACCATACCTACCGCCGTAATCACGGCGTCCAGCGAGAAGACCGCATCCAGGATGACAATCTGCGTGACTACCACCCAGAAGCTCGCATAGCCTTTACCGTGTCCGGTGTCATGCTCGCGGTTTTCCAGACGTTCATGCAGCTCGGTGGTCGCTTTAAACAGCAGAAATATACCGCCCAGCAGCATAATTAAATCGCGGCCGGAGAAGGTAAAATCCCAGACGGTAAAGAGCGGCTTTGTTAAGGTCACCAGCCACGAAATAATGGACAGCAGCGCCAGACGCATAATCAGCGCCAGCGAGAGCCCGATAAGACGCGCTTTGTCACGCTGCTTTGGCGGCAATTTATCGGCGAGGATCGCGATAAAGACCAGGTTATCGATACCCAGGACAATTTCCAGGACGACGAGCGTGAGTAAACCCACCCAAATTGAGGGATCCATTAATAATTCCATGACAAGCTCCTGCTTAAGGAATGACTAAACGGCGCCCACAACATCTCAAAGGATGCAGGCGGTAACGCAATAAACAAAGTAAGGCTATGGCAAAATATGCCAGATTGACAGGCGCAAAACGGCCAAAGAGTGAAATGACGTCGGTGACGATCCATACAACGGGCTGCTGCCCTATACCCCATTCTAATTAAACGGAAGCTAAACATAACAGAGACAACTGGTTTTTGGCAAAGATTTACCTTCCTTTGCAAAGAGATGTAACCAGGATATTTTACACTTCGAAATTTCTCATTATCGAAAACAAAATTACGGATCTCCATCACACAAAATATTTTTTTCGATATCTAAAATAATTCACGAAAATCATGCGTTTTTCGTTGTAACCCTCATCTGAATCGATTCGCTTGCGGACGGCGATTCAAAAAATACATCTGTCAAGTTGATGTGTTGACAATAATAAAGGAGGTAGCAAGTGACCATTGCTATTGTTATAGGCACACATGGTTGGGCTGCAGAGCAGTTACTTAAAACAGCCGAAATGCTGTTAGGCGAGCAGGAAAACGTCGGCTGGATCGATTTCGTTCCAGGCGAAAATGCCGAAACGCTGATCGAAAAGTACAACGCTCAGTTGGCTAAACTCGATACCAGTAAAGGCGTGCTATTTCTCGTTGATACATGGGGAGGCAGCCCGTTTAATGCTGCCAGCCGCATTGTCGTCGATAAAGAGCGCTATGAAGTTATTGCCGGCGTCAACATCCCGATGCTGGTCGAAACGTTTATGGCTCGTGACGACGATCCGAGCTTTGATGAGCTGGTCGCACTGGCGGTAGAAACCGGTCGTGAAGGCGTAAAAGCGCTGAAAGCGAAACCGGTAGAAAAAGCCGCGCCAGCGCCAGTCGCCGCCGCGCCAAAAGCGGCCACGCCGGCAAAACCGATGGGCCCGAATGATTATATGGTTATCGGGCTTGCCCGTATTGATGACCGCCTCATTCACGGTCAGGTCGCTACCCGTTGGACCAAAGAGACCAATGTCAGCCGTATTATTGTTGTGAGCGATGAAGTCGCGGCGGATACCGTACGTAAAACGCTGCTGACGCAAGTTGCGCCGCCGGGCGTTACGGCGCATGTGGTTGACGTCGCGAAGATGATTCGCGTCTACAATAACCCGAAATACGCCGGTGAACGCGTGATGCTTCTGTTTACCAATCCTACCGACGTCGAGCGCATCGTTGAGGGCGGCGTGAAAGTCACTTCCGTGAACATTGGCGGTATGGCCTATCGTCAAGGTAAAACGCAGGTGAACAACGCCGTTTCCGTCGATGAAAAGGATATCGAAGCCTTTAAAAAGCTCAACGAGCGCGGCATCGAGCTTGAGGTGCGTAAAGTTTCCACCGATCCGAAACTGAAAATGATGGATTTAATTGCCAAAGTGGCGAAATAACCGCCGGCATTTAATTAGCTTTCACACTTAAGATAGCAATAGGAGAAGTACAATGGAGATTACCACTCTTCAGATTGTGCTGGTGTTCATCGTCGCATGTATCGCAGGTATGGAGTCGGTACTTGATGAATTTCAGTTCCACCGTCCGCTGATCGCCTGTACCTTAATCGGCGCCGTTCTGGGGGACATGAAAACCGGTATTATCATCGGCGGTACTCTGGAAATGATCGCTCTGGGCTGGATGAACATCGGTGCTGCCGTTGCGCCTGATGCCGCACTGGCGTCCATCATCTCTACCGTTCTGGTCATCGCCGGGCATCAAAGCATTGGCGCCGGTATCGCGCTGGCGATTCCGCTGGCGGCGGCAGGCCAGGTACTGACCATTATCGTTCGTACCATCACCGTGGCATTCCAGCACGCGGCGGACAAGGCGGCTGAAAACGGCAACCTGACGGCGCTCTCCTGGCTGCACGTTTCTTCTCTGTTCCTGCAGGCAATGCGTATCGCTATCCCGGCGGTTATCGTTGCCATCTCCGTAGGCACCAGCGAAGTACAGGGAATGCTGAATGCGATTCCTGAAGTCGTCACAGGCGGTCTGAACATCGCTGGCGGCATGATCGTCGTGGTTGGTTATGCGATGGTTATCAACATGATGCGCGCAGGCTACCTGATGCCGTTCTTCTACCTCGGTTTCGTCACCGCGGCTTTCACAAACTTCAACCTGGTCGCACTGGGTGTCATCGGCGCAGTGATGGCTATTCTTTACATCCAGCTGAGCCCGAAATACAACCGTGTAGCGGGCGCGCCTGCAGCGGCTGCTGGCAATAACGATCTCGACAACGAACTGGACTAACAGGTGAGCGAAATGGTTGATATGACTAAAACTACCACCGAGAAAAAACTCACTCCGAGCGATATTCGCGGCGTATTTCTTCGTTCTAACCTGTTCCAGGGGTCATGGAACTTCGAACGTATGCAAGCGCTGGGCTTCTGCTTCTCTATGGTGCCGGCGATTCGTCGCCTGTATCCGGAGAATAATGACGCGCGTAAACAGGCGATTAAACGTCACCTGGAGTTCTTTAACACTCATCCTTACGTTGCGGCGCCGGTACTGGGCGTGACCCTGGCAATGGAAGAAAAGCGTGCGAACGGCGCAGAGATTGACGATGGCGCTATCAACGGTATCAAAGTCGGTCTGATGGGACCGCTGGCAGGCGTCGGCGACCCTATCTTCTGGGGTACCGTCCGTCCGGTATTCGCGGCGCTGGGCGCAGGTATTGCGATGAGCGGCAGCCTGCTTGGTCCGCTGCTGTTTTTCATCCTGTTTAACCTGGTGCGTCTGGCGACCCGTTATTATGGCGTGGCTTATGGCTACCGCAAAGGCGTCGATATCGTTAAAGATATGGGCGGCGGCTTCCTGCAAAAACTGACTGAGGGGGCGTCAATCCTCGGCCTGTTTGTCATGGGGGCATTGGTTAACAAGTGGACGCATGTGAATATCCCGCTGGTGGTCTCCACCATCACCGGTCAGGATGGTCAGACACGCGTTACCACCGTGCAAACCATTCTCGACCAGCTGATGCCGGGGCTGGTTCCGCTACTGTTGACCTTTGCCTGTATGTGGCTGCTGCGTAAGAAAGTTAACCCGCTGTGGATTATCGTGGGCTTCTTCGTCATCGGTATCGCCGGCTACTCCGTAGGACTGCTGGGCCAATAAGGCTGTTGTACACTACCGGGGCCAAACGGCCCCGTTTTTTTATTTCTCTGGAGGATAAATGACTATCACGGACCTGGTGCTGATTCTCTTTATTGCCGCATTATTGGCTTACGCTCTCTACGATCAGTTCATCATGCCCCGTCGCAATGGCCCCACTCTGCTTTCTATAGCCCTGCTTCGCCGTGGTCGCGTAGACAGCGTTATCTTCGTTGGGCTGGTCGCCATCCTTATTTATAACAACGTAACCAGCCACGGAGCGCAGATGACCACATGGTTATTAAGTGCGCTGGCGTTAATGGGGTTTTATATATTCTGGATCCGCACGCCACGGATCATCTTTAAACAACGTGGCTTTTTCTTCGCCAATGTCTGGATAGAATATAACCGTATTAAAGAGATGAATTTATCGGAGGACGGCGTACTGGTGATGCAATTAGAACAACGACGCTTGCTTATCCGTGTACGCAATATCGACGATCTGGAAAAAATATATAAGCTTCTTATTGAAAATCAATAACCTAAGATATAGCCTCAACTATGTTTTTCGAATTTTATTTCGAATCATAATATAGCTAAGGCTATATTTTCTATTGACCAATTGTTATTTAATTTAACGTTTTATTGATGAATAAATCTAAATGAAAATCGTTTTCAATTAGAAGACAAATAATATTTTATCGCTGTTGTTTTATATTCTAAAAATATGTTAATGTTGCGCCGTCAATTGGGGAGTAGCCGATTTCCAGACTCCGGAAATGTACGCGTCAACATACTCGTTGCAAAACGTGGCGCGTACGGACCAGCCGCCGCTGGTCAGGCGAGACCATAGGCGCATCAACTGCTGTGTATTTCGTCACAGAATGGCGACATGCATGTTTGCTGGGGGCAGTGATGTGTTTAATGGATACCCCGGTCAGGACGTTGTCATGCACTTTACTGCTACTGTTCTTCTCGCTTTCGGCATGTCGATGGATGCTTTCGCGGCATCAATTGGCAAAGGCGCCACCCTACATAAACCCAAATTCTCAGAAGCGTTGCGTACCGGCCTTATCTTTGGCGCGGTTGAAACGCTGACCCCGTTAATCGGCTGGGGGCTGGGGATATTGGCGAGTAAATTCGTTCTGGAATGGAACCACTGGATAGCCTTTGTTCTGCTGATCTTTCTGGGCGGACGCATGATCATCGAAGGTATCCGCGGCGGTAGTGATGAAGATGAAACACCGTTACGTCGCCACAGCTTTTGGCTATTAGTCACGACGGCTATCGCGACCAGCCTTGATGCGATGGCGGTTGGCGTCGGTCTGGCGTTTTTGCAGGTAAACATCATCGCAACCGCATTAGCTATCGGTTGCGCCACGCTTATCATGTCCACCCTCGGAATGATGATCGGTCGCTTTATCGGCCCAATGCTGGGTAAGCGTGCTGAAATTCTCGGCGGGGTCGTACTGATAGGAATTGGCGTCCAGATCCTCTGGACGCATTTTCACGGTTAACGGTTACGCTGCCAGAGATGAAGGTTGAAATCCGTCTGGCAGCTAAGTCCGGCGCTGGCGGCCAGTTGTTCCCACACTTCTGGCCTGGCGCGCCAGGCAAATGGCGTCATTTGCAACAGTGCTACAGCCGCTTCGGCGGTGAGCTGCATGTGATAAGCAAGGCGGGTACTCTGCTGCAATGTGAATCCGTCGAGCTGCTCGGTATACGGCGCATGTAAACGCACCTCATCATAAATGAGCCCTTTTAGTTCCATCAGATGATGCGGCCCCGGCGTGGCGGTAACGACCCAACCACCAGGTTTCACCACACGCGCCAATTCCTGCGCCTTACACGGGGCGTAGATTCTGATCACCGCATCCATTGACGCATCGGCAAAGGGCAGTCGATGGCTTGACGCCACACAAAACTTCACCTGCGAATAGCGTTTCGCCGCCGCTTTGATCGCCGTTTTAGCAACGTCCAGTCCAAACGTGGTGACTTCCGGCAACGCCTCGGCAAAAGCGTGAGTGTAATACCCCTCGCCGCAGCCAATATCCAGAATCGCCGTGGCCGACTGATCCAGCCGCTCGCGCAACAGGTTAATCACGGCATCGCGCAGCGGCTGATAATGGCCCGCATCAAGAAACGCTCTCCTCGCCTGCATCATTTCGGCGCTGTCGCCCGGATCGCGCGAACGTTTATGCTGTACCGGCAGCAGATTGATGTAGCCCTCTTTCGCCACATCAAACTGATGGCGCTGTGGGCATATAACGCTGTTATTAATCTGCGTAAGCGGCTGATGGCAAAGCGGACAGGTAAACGACATGACAACTCCGGACTGGGGCGCTAAAGGGCGCAAGTGTAACGCGAATTGCGCCCCGGGAAAATCCTTTACGAGCCTGGAACCGCAACGTGGCTGCCATGCATCACCAGAAGGTGATCTGAATCGGCTGGCATACCGTCTGGCTCAACATTTTCCAGCCGCAGCACATCGCCCATGATCTGGCTGAATACGGGCGCAGATACCGCGCCGCCATAATAAGCCCCGTTTTGCGGATTATTAATCACCACCACCAGCGCAAACCTGGGGTTACTTGCCGGCGCGACGCCTGCGGTATATGCCACATACTTATCGACGTATTTACCATCATCGCCAATTTTTTTCGCCGTCCCGGTTTTGACCGCAATACGGTAGTCTCTTACTGCGGCTTTTGTTCCGCCGCCGCCAGGCAACGCGACGCTCTCCATCATATGTTCCACCTCGTGCACCAGTTCTTCCGGCATTACCCGCGTGCCGATCACGGGCGGATCAACTTTGGTGATCGATAACGGACGGTAGATACCAAAGCTGCCAATCGTGGCATAAACATGCGCCAGTTGCAGCGGCGTCACCATTAATCCATAGCCAAAAGCGAAGGTAGCGCGATCTAAATCACTCCAGTAACGGCGTTTCGGTAATAACCCGCTGCTCTCTCCGGTGAGACCCAGTCCGGTAGGCACGCCGAAACCAAAGCTTTTATAAGTATCTATTAATTTCTGCACCGGCATCGCCAGAGAAAGGTGAGAAACGCCGGTATCGCTGGATTTTTGCAAAATGCCGGTTAATGTCAGTTCCGGATAGTAACCGACGTCGCGGATACGGTGTCCATCGAGAGTAAAAGGATGGGTATCGATAACGCTGTCCGGCTGCACGATGCCCTGCTGTAACGCAGTCATAATGACCAATGGCTTCACAGTAGAACCGGGTTCGAAAGTATCGCTAATCGCGCGGTTACGAAAATCGTCCAACTGCGCGCCTTCACGGTTGTTCGGGTTGAAATCCGGATAGCTCGCCATCGAGAGAATCTCACCCGTTGGGATGTTAATCAATACGGCAGCGCCGGATTCCGCTTTGTTCCAGATGACGGCGTTATCCAGCGCATCTTCGGTAACCGTTTGCAGACGTTCATCAATGCTAAGCTGAAGTTCATGAGCAGGAACCGGATTCACTTCCGTAATGTTCTCAATAACGTGACCAAATTTATCTTTACGCACCAGCCGGGAGCCCGGTTTTCCCGTCAGTTGCGCGTTAAAGCTCTTTTCAATACCTTCTATTCCCTGCCCGTCGATATTGGTAAAGCCGATCAAATTGGCCGCTACGTGTCCGGCAGGGTAAAAACGGCGCGACTCTTCCCGCAGGTTAATACCCGGTAGATTCAGTTTATCTATCCATTCGGCTTGCTGGGGTGAAACCTGGCGCGCAAGGTAGATAAAACGGCCTGCCGGGTTACTGTTTACCCGTTCCGCAAGCGTACTGAGAGACAGATGTAAGGCGCTGGCCAGCGCCTGCCAGCGCTCATTGTAGCCAACGCCGCCTTTGCTTATGATAGTCTTCGGATCGGCCCAGACAGCATTAACCGGAACGCTCACCGCTAAGGGTCGCCCTTCTCTGTCAGTGATCATGCCGCGTGGAGAGGCTGTGGTCACTTCACGAAGCGAGCGCATATCTTCTTGTTTCACCAGTTTCGACGGCGTAACAATTTGCAACCATGCCACCCGCCCTAACAACAATGCCATACTGAGCAGAATGGCAGTGCAAAGTAGTGCAAAACGTATGGGCGTAAAATTACGGGTATCGCCGTCGCTTTTCTTTTTCACCTGATCTCCAGCCGAATCATTTTTCAGGTGATTGATTTAACGGGAAACGGCCGGAAAAACCAGAAAAAACAATGCTAATAACATCGCGCCTTTGCAACAAATCGCTAACGAGAGCGCATCCAGACACATTTTGAAGGATATTGAATTAAAAAGCCCCGCTTTTAGCGAGGCTTTATATCTGAGGCTGACGCGACAAACGCATCAAATCAGTGGTGTCGATCAGATAGCTGTTACGTTAACAGCAGCCGGACCTTTCTGGCCGTCCTGAATTTCGAACTCAACGTTCTGGCCTTCAGCCAGAGTTTTGAAACCATTGCCCTGGATAGCGGAGAAGTGTACGAACACATCTTTGCTGCCGTCAGCCGGAGTAATGAAGCCAAAACCTTTGGATTCGTTGAACCACTTAACTTGACCTTTAATCTTTGCCATTTGCAAAATTCCTTAGAGTGTTTTCTTTGCCCGTAGGCATAACATAGATAAAACTGAGACATTACTGCTTGAGGCACTAATATAAGGTTCGGCAGAGAAGCGGTATTCAACGTCAACGTGTTTACTCAGGACTTCTTTACTGAAAATGCCACACATAAACAGAACTGTACCTCGTTTAACCCAAAGCCTGTTATCACATACAACGTTAATTATGGCAAGCCATTTTTAAACGTGTCTCGATCCGTCGCACAAATTACGAGAACCTTCACAAATTGACAGCACGTTTATGCAACAAAGTTGCGAAAGATATATCCTCACGCGCTGACGGACTCCTGACAACGCCACTGCTGAAAAGCCATTTTTCTACCATAGCTCAATAACTTCGCTTCTTCCAGTGCATCAAATCACATTTAAAAGCTGTATTTTTCATATCACTTTTTATGCTGAGTTATGCATAAATTGTCACAATGATAAAAAACACCTTTTAATCAAAATAATAGAAAAGAAAAGCGATTTTCGACACCGCTTTTTGTGATGTTCTGCGTCTTTACAGAATGCCTTAAAATAATGAACAAACAATGACAATCCATAAAGAGAGAGAAACGTTTCGCTTTTAATAGAGAATGAGCGGTATCACAAAAATGCCATATGTCCATTTGTTATACATATAAAACTATGTTGCATATAAAGCCATACATTATGTAAGGCGTTGATGCCGTAGTATCAGTTGCAAACGGCAACGCGGAGTGATCCGACGGGGAAATGGGGCGTATGGCACTGGCGCCATTTGCGCCCCGGTAAGCATTATCGTTCAGCAACCAGACGAATGATGTCCTCATCCTCTTTTGGTTCGCTTGCCGCTGTTGCGGGTTCCGCTTCTTTTTCTGGTTCGTTTGCTTCGCAAAGACGGCGTAACAACGCGTTTTGCCGCTTCTGTTGATCCAATAACGCTTCGAGCAATTCTATCTGCTCGTTGGCACGGGAACTTGCCCGGTTGACAAAGAACCAGAGCGCCAGCCCCACCACCAGAACCACCATTGATACTATTAAAGATGCAAGAGAAAACGCACCAGAGTTTAAAACGTCGTTCATTTCACCACCTCGATGTAGAGACGTCATTCTACCACTGCTACACGGGAAGGAAATCTCTGGTGTAAAACGTTTACCAGGGAATAAATTTATTGATGGCGCAAATACCGCTGAAAAATTGTACATCCTGATCGCACATGATATTAAACACCTGCGCCCACAGCAACAGGCATACTACCACCACGATGCCGAGGACGACCCATCGAAATTTTTTCACTCCACTCTCCGATCTTACATCTTATGTCGCTAAATTATCATGAGTTACTTAAACCAGGAGTAACTGTAGCGGCATTATATGTTTTTAGGAATGATTCACTTGTTTCAATCAATGTACACGCTACTCTTATTCTAACTAAAAAAGAAAAGAGGTAGTAATGCGTTTGATCATTCGCGCAATTGTATTGTTTGCCCTAGTGTGGATAGGCCTACTGATGAGCGGCTATGGCATCCTGGTGGGAAGTAAAGTGAACGCTGCGGGGCTGGGTTTACAGTGCCATTACCTGACCGCACGCGGCACCAGCACGGCGCAATATCTCCATACCAACAGCGGCATTATTGGCTTTTCCGACTGTCCCATTTTTAGAAAAAGCGCCACCGTGGTGGATAATGGCTAAGCGGCAATAAATAATTTCACAGTGAAACTATCACCAATAATTCCGCTATATTGGCTGTTGTTCATAAGTACTGTTAAATAATATTTTAATAACCGTTAAATAAGCCGACAGACATTATCTTCTTTTACGATTTCATCCCACCCGATGTTATAAAAAAAGCAGCTACATTTTTCGCAGCTGCTTTTTTTTAACGTCATGCTAATAACTTTGCTTAGAAGGGATAATCGTTGTAACCCATTTGTTCAGAAATTTTACGCGCGGCGGTGTGTAACATAGCCACATATTCCTGCAGGCGTTCTTCTGAAAAGCGCAGCGTCGGGAACGAAATGCTTAACCCTGCGATGACTACGCCAAAACGGTCAAATACCGGTACGCCGATACAACGTAACCCTTCTTCCTGTTCTTCGTTATCTTCACCGTAGCCTTGCGCACGCACCTCATCCAACAGCGGCAGCAACGCTTCAGTGCTGGTAATCGTGCGTCCAGTGCTTTGCTTATACTCTACGCCGTCGAGAATCTGCTTAACCTCATCACGGTCGCGCCAGGCCAGAAGCACTTTACCGATGGCCGTACTGTACAGCGGATTGCGACGCCCAATACGTGAGTACATCCGCAGATTGTACATAGAGTCAATTTTATGGATATAGACAATGCTGTCTTCATCCAGCGCGCCAAGATGGATAGTTTCTTTTGTCAGACGAGACAGTTCGCGCATCTGAATGTCCGCACTGCGGATGAGATCAACATTTTGCAACGCTCGCGCGCCCAGCTCAAACAGCTTTAGCGTCAGAGAGTATTTTTCAGACTCCCCCTCCTGAGCCACGTAGCCCAGCGTTTTCATGGTTTGCAAAAAGCGATAAACGGTGCTTTTCGACATCATGACGCGCTGCGATAGCTCGGTAATCCCTATTTCACGCTCTTCACCCAGCGCCTGCAGAATGCCGAAAACTTTCAGCACAGAAGATACAGAATCAGGCTGCTTATCCAGATCTGCGTTTGCCATTTATCACCTCATTACGAGCGTTTTATAAAATTCAGAACGAGTTTTTATTATAATTTCACGCCAGGTCGCCCGCAATCCATCTTTGCTTACTTCGTTACAAATCTGCGACATAACAACTCAGTATTAATGCTAACATTATTATTCAGCTCATAATTCCCCTTATTACAAAATACTTATGGAAAAAACACGGGCCGATGGCCTGCCCCTCCCGCAGAGATACGGCGCTATCCTGACGATTATTATCGGTATTTCGATGGCGGTTCTGGATGGCGCAATCGCTAATGTCGCGCTGCCAACCATTGCGACTGATTTACATGCCTCCCCTGCCAGCTCTATCTGGATTGTCAATGCGTACCAAATCGCCATTGTCGTCTCACTACTTTCCCTGTCTTTTTTAGGCGACATGTTTGGTTATCGCCGGATCTATAAATGTGGTTTAGTGGTATTTCTGCTTTCATCATTGTTTTGCGCGCTTTCAGACTCGCTGCAGATGCTGACGCTGGCGCGCATCGCGCAGGGATTTGGCGGCGCGGCGCTAATGAGCGTAAACACGGCGCTGATTCGTCTTATCTACCCCCAGCGTCATCTGGGACGAGGCATGGGAATTAACTCTTTTATCGTCGCAGTCTCTTCCGCCGCGGGTCCGACGATCGCCGCGGCGATTTTGTCCATCTCATCATGGAAATGGCTGTTTCTGATTAATGTCCCGTTAGGTATCATCGCGTTAATTCTGGCCATACGCTTTTTACCAGCAAACATCGCCCATGACACTAAGCCGCGCTTTGACTTACCGAGCGCGGTAATGAATGCGCTCACATTTGGCCTGCTGATTACCGCATTGAGCGGCTTTGCCCAGGGACAGTCGCTAACGTTGATTGGCGCAGAGCTGCTCGTTCTGGTCGTGGTCGGGTTTTTCTTCGTGCGCCGCCAGCTTTCTTTGCCCGTCCCCTTGTTACCCATCGACTTGTTACGCATTCCGCTTTTTTCACTCTCGATCGGCACGTCAATTTGCTCGTTCTGCGCGCAAATGTTAGCCATGGTCTCGCTACCTTTTTATCTGCAAACCGTGCTGGGCCGTAGCGAAGTAGAAACCGGCCTGTTATTGACGCCCTGGCCACTGGCAACGATGGTGATGGCGCCGCTGGCGGGATACCTGATAGAACGTCTTCATGCCGGTTTGCTGGGGGCGCTGGGAATGGTGATAATGGCAGCCGGGTTGTTTGCGCTGGTCATGTTGCCAGCCTCCCCCTCCGATCTGAATATTATCTGGCCGATGATCCTTTGCGGCGCAGGGTTTGGCCTGTTCCAGTCGCCGAATAATCACACCATTATCACTTCCGCGCCGCGTGAGCGCAGCGGTGGCGCCAGCGGGATGCTGGGCACGGCGCGACTGTTAGGCCAAAGTACTGGCGCCGCGCTGGTAGCGCTGATGTTGAACCAGTTTGGCGATAGCGGTACGCATCTTTCGCTGCTCGCGGCGGCGATCCTGGCTACTCTCGCGGCGGTAGTGAGCGGTTTACGTATTACGCAACCACGCGTTCAGGCGTAAAAAAAGCGCGTCATTCGACGCGCTTTTCATACTTGCCAGTGGGCTTATTATTTCAGGTACTCGCCGCTACGCAGCGCTTCAATGCGTTTATCCAGCGGTGGGTGCGTCATAAACAGCTCGCTTAACGATTTCGATTTACCGTTAATACAAAACGCCATCATGCTGGTCGCTTCTTGCGGCTCGTAGCTGGTTTTCAGGCGCTGCAACGCGGCAATCATTTTTTCACGGCCAACCAGCTTCGCCGATCCCGCATCGGCATGAAACTCACGGTAACGGGAGAACCACATGGTGATAATGCTTGCCAGAATACCGAAGACCAGTTCCAGCACCGTCGCAACGGCGAAATAGATTAGCGGATTACCGTTACTTCCTTCGCCTTCATCACGGTTGCCGCCCAGAAAACCAGCAGCAATTTGCGCGATAATGCGCGAAATAAAGATAACGAAGGTGTTAACCACCCCCTGAATCAACGTCATCGTCACCATATCGCCATTGGCAATATGGCTGATTTCATGCGCAATGACGGCTTCCGCTTCGTCAGGGCTCATGTTTTGCAACAAACCGGTGCTCACAGCGACCAATGAGGCGTCACGGCGTGCGCCCGTCGCAAACGCGTTAATGTCCGGCGCATGGTAGATAGCAACCTGCGGCATGGCGATACCGGCCTGGCGCGCTTGCGTTGCTACGGTGTTCATCAACCAGCGTTCTCTTTCATTGCGAGGCTGTTCAATAACTTCCCCTCCTACGGATTTTAACGCCATCCATTTGGACATCAGCAATGAAATAAAAGAACCGCCAAAACCAAACAGCAGCGCCATGATCAACAAGCCTTGCACGCTGCTCGACTGTATCCCTGTCAGGCTCAGAACCAGCCCGAAAACGACCATCACGGCCAGGTTCGTCAGCAGGAAGAGCGCGATTCGCATCATAATTTTCTTTTAACCTCAATTTAACAAAGCGCACTATGCGATTACCCACATCGTATGGGTCTTATGGCTATTTTCAAGCATCACCAGGCGGTAAGTCACGAGAAAAACACAACTTTACATTTTGTAGCATTATCCTGACGACTTCTGCGCTTGTTAAAAAAAAACAGGCACAATTTTTTGTGCCTGTTTAGCGTTACTTATTGGCTGCCGCCTGCTCCGCTGGTTTTTCTTTTTCAAGATGCGCCAGGTCCAGAGCAATCTTCACCGTTTCATCAAGGTATGGGTCCGGCTCCTGGTAATCCTTTGGCAGATCGTCCAGTTTCTTCAGCAACGGTTTACCCTCGCGTTTAAACCGATCGTTAATACGCGCCAGACGCAGAGCGTCTTCTTCATTGTTCTCTTTCTCACGCTGCGCATAATTCAGAGAGACAATGTTGCGCTTATCCTTCATGGCATTGAAACGTGCGATATCCTTCATGATGTACTGGAACTCAGGATCTTTGGCGATACGCGCGTTGTGTTCTTTCAATAATTCCGGGCCAAACGGGGCCAAATCATCCGATTTCACGTACTTCGCCGCATCAATGCTATCCCACGGCAAGGCGTTATCTTCAAATTTTTCTCCGGTTTCCGTCTCTTCATTGCCAGTCGGCATGATGATATCCGGCGTGACCCCTTTACGCTGCGTACTACCGCCGTTGACACGGTAAAACTTCTGAATGGTGTACTGCACCGAACCCAGCGCAGGCCATTCCGGGCGAAGCATCTGATCGTAAATTCGGTTTAGCGAACGATATTGTTGTACCGTCCCTTTACCGAAGGTCGGCTCACCGACAATCAGCGCGCGCCCATAATCCTGCATCGCGGCAGCAAAGATTTCCGATGCCGAGGCACTGAAACGATCGACCAGCACCACCAGCGGGCCTTTGTAGTAGACCACGCCGTCGGTGTCGCTATCCTCACGCACTTTGCCGTTATTGTCGCGCACCTGAACTATCGGACCAGAAGGGATAAACAGACCGGAAAGCGAAACGGCTTCCGTCAGCGCCCCGCCGCCGTTTGAACGCAGATCGATAACGATGCTATTAACGTTCTGTTTTTCCAGCTTCTGAAGCTGAACTTTGACATCATCGGTCAAGCCAACATAGAAGCCTGGAATATCCAGTACGCCAACTTTTTCCTTGCCGACGGTTTTCACCGACATTTTAACCGCGCGATCTTCAAGACGAATCCGTTCACGCGTCAGCGTGATAATACGCGTTTTCGTCCCTTTACCAGCCGGCAGTATTTCCAGTCGGACCTTGCTGCCTTTTGGCCCTTTGATCAGCGCCACCACATCGTCAAGACGCCAGCCAATGACGTCGACCATCGGTTTTCCGGCCTGCCCTACGCCAACGATACGATCGCCGACGCTAATTGACTTACTCTTCGCTGCCGGGCCGCCGGCGACCAATGAGTTAATGACAGTATAATCGTCATCCATTTGCAGCACCGCGCCGATACCTTCCAGAGACAGGCTCATTTCGGTATTAAACTGCTCGGTATTGCGGGGAGAAAGATAATTCGTATGCGGGTCGATTTCACGCGCAAAAGCGGTCATCGCCAGCGAGAACACATCTTCACTGTTGGTCTGCGCCAGGCGACGAATAGCGAATTTGTAGCGACGCGTCAGCGTTTCGCGAATTTCTTTGTCGCTCTTGCCGGTGAGTTTCAGACTGAGCTCATCGAATTTCACTTTACCATCCCACAGCGCATTTAGCTCAGCCTCATCTTTCGGCCAGGGCGCTTTACTGCGGTCCAGGTTAAACGTATCGTTTCCGGTGAAATCCATTGGCCGCTCCAGCACTTTTAGCGCGTACTGGTAACGTTCAAACCGGCGCTTTTGCGCCAGGTTATAAAGATCGTAAAAAACATCCAGCTTACCCGTGCGCAGCTCATCGCCCAACACGGTTTTCTTTTTCGCAAACTGCTCGACATCGCTCGCCAACAAAACGTTGTGGCTATAGTCGAGAAGATTCAGATAGCGATCAAAAATCTTTGCCGAAAATGCCTCATCCAGATCGAACTGGCGATAGTGGGAGCGGGTAAAACGCGACGTTACTCGCTCGCTCACCGTCGCATGTTGCGTCTCTTCCTTTAGTACGGGAATTTGATCGGCACGCGTAATATCTTCCACGGCGAAGGACTGGCCTGCTAATGCAAGCAGGCCAGCTAACGCGGTAAGCCTAAAAAAAGTGTTCATGCCAGGCCTGGCCTCCGTTTCAGAACACCAGGTGTTCTGCGCGTACAATCAAAGACATACCCGAATTCAGCTGTACACGGACACCATCTTTGGTGATTTCTAATACGGTGGCATCCATCGCATTATTACCCGCTTTCACCTTGAGGGACTGCCCTACGGTCAATACTGAAATATCAGAAACCGGCGTGTGCTTCTCTTCGCGAGGCGCACGCGGCGCTTTCGTCGTCGGTTTATCAGCGCGAGGTTTACGTTCAGCGCCTTCTTTACGACGCGCTACCGGGCGAGGTTTACGCTCGCGTCGCGGCGCGTCTTCTTTTTCGCCAGCCGCCGCGGCAGCTTCGCGTTTTTTCGCTTGCTGCTCTGCGCGCTGCGCCTGAACACGGGCTTTGGCTTCTTCAAGCTGCTTACGCGCATGTTCGACATGCTGTTCTTCCAGCTCGCCGCACGGATTGCCATCAAGGTCGACGCGCGTTGCGCCCGGCTTAACGCCGTACAGGTAACGCCAGCTTGAAGTATAAAGACGTAAAGCGGAACGAAGTTGCGTTTTGCTGAGGTTCATTTCGCCCCCAACTCGCTCTACCAGATCCTGAAAAATACCAATTTTCAGCGGGCGAGCTTCGCCTTCCGCACTAAAACAGTGAGGAAAACGCTCGGCCAGAAACGCGATAACTTCTTTACTGCTATTCAACTTAGGTTGATTTTCCATGAAATTTCCTGATTACAACGGACGTAGCCAACAAGCAGCAGGCATGAACAGGCGTCATTATAATGACGCCATCAGTAATTGCTACGTTATCCGTTGATTATCCTGCGACGCTCGCAAAGAATTTTTTGTAATCCGTCGTTGCAAGCACGGTTTCAAGCTGTGCGACCAGTGTACGCAGGCCGTGTTCATCTTCTTCGGTAAAACGGCCAAACGCCGTGCTATCTATATCCAGCACACCGATAATCCGTTCACCAACCGTGACAGGCAGCACAATTTCGGCGTTGCTGGCGGCATCACAGGCAATATGGCCGTCAAACGCATGAACATCATCAATACGTTGAACCTTATTCTGCGCTACCGCTGCGCCGCACACGCCGCGACCAACCGGAATCCGCACACAGGCGATTCGCCCCTGAAACGGCCCCAACACCAGCGTATCGCCTTCGAGGAGATAAAATCCTGCCCAGTTCACCTCGGTAAGACGTTCGAACAGTAACGCGCTGGTATTCGCCAGCGTGGCCAGAAAGCTGGTTTCACCTGCCATTAACGACTGAAAATCGCGGTTTAACGCCGCGTATAGTTCTGTTTTGCTCATTATATAATCACTTCGTGGTCTTACTCCTAAACACAGGCTATTAAAATAAGCATTAAATGCGTTCTTGCTCAAGATTATTCCTGTCATGAGTTAAGATTACATTATTCTAACACTTTGATTCACGATACATGGCTCTGAACACCTCACACGTCACGCCAACAAAAAAGCTAACGATCAGGTCAATTAGCGAAGCGCTGCCGCGCAGCCACTATCAGCGCTGCCCTGAATGCGACATGCTGTTCAGCTTGCCGGAGATGAGCGCTCATCAAAGCGCTTATTGTCCTCGTTGCCAGGCCAAAATTCGCGATGGGCGCGACTGGTCGCTGACGCGGCTGACCGCGATGGCAGTAACCATGCTGCTATTGATGCCGTTTGCCTGGAGTGAACCGCTACTCCATATCTACCTGTTGGGCGTACGCATTGATGCCAATGTGATGCACGGCATCTGGCAAATGACGCAGCAGGGCGATCCGTTAACCGCCGCAATGGTGCTCTTTTGCGTGGTGGGCGCGCCGCTTATTCTGGTTTTTTCAATTGCTTATCTGTGGTTTGGCAGCCTCCTCGGCATGAATCTGCGTCCAGTCCTGCTGATGCTGGAAAAACTGAAAGAGTGGGTGATGCTGGACATCTATCTGGTCGGTATTGGCGTTGCCTCTATCAAAGTGCAGGACTATGCCTTTCTGCAGCCGGGCATCGGGCTTTTAGCATTCGTCTCGTTGGTGGTTCTTAGCATTCTGACTATGATTCATCTGAATGTGGAGCAACTATGGGAACGATTTTATCCGCAGCGCCCTGCTCAACGTGCGGACGAAAGATTGCGCGTCTGTCTTGGCTGCCACTTTAGCGGCTATCCGGATGCGAAAGGACGCTGCCCGCGTTGTCATATTCCGCTACGGTTACGCAGAAAACAGAGCATACAGAAGTGTTGGGCGGCCTTGCTGGCGTCTATTGTTTTTTTGCTGCCGGCAAACCTGCTGCCTATCTCGGTAATCTACATTAATGGCGGGCGTCAGGAAGATACTATCCTGTCGGGCATCATGTCGCTTGCCAGCAGCAATATCGCCGTCGCCGCCGTCGTTTTTATCGCCAGTATTTTGGTGCCGTTTACCAAAGTCATTGTGATGTTTACGCTACTGTTGAGTATCCATTTTAAATGCGAACAGGGACTGCGGGCGCGAATTCTGTTGCTGCGTCTGGTGACATGGATAGGCCGTTGGTCGATGCTGGATCTTTTCGTTATCTCGTTAACCATGTCTCTGATTAATCGCGATCAGATTCTGGCTTTTACTATGGGACCGGCTGCGTTTTATTTCGGCGCAGCGGTAATTTTGACTATTCTTGCAGTGGAATGGCTGGATAGCCGCTTACTTTGGGATGCACATGAGTCAGGAAACGCCCGCTTCGAAGACTGAAGCGCAAATTAAAACCAAACGCCGTATTTCACCTTTCTGGCTGCTACCGCTTATCGCGCTAATGATCGCAGGGTGGCTAGTATGGGATAGCTACCAGGATCGCGGCAATAGCGTGACTATCGATTTTATGTCGGCGGACGGTATCGTACCAGGCCGTACTCCCGTTCGCTATCAGGGAGTAGAAGTCGGCACCGTGGAAGATGTCAGCCTGAGCAAAGATCTGCGCAAAATTGAAGTTCGCGTCAGTATCAAATCAGATATGGAAGATGCGTTGCGCGAAGAGACGCAATTCTGGCTGGTGACGCCCAAAGCCTCGCTGGCGGGCGTTTCCGGCCTGGATGCGTTGGTCGGCGGGAATTACATCGGTATGATGCCAGGTAAAGGCAAGCCCAGAGATCATTTCGTCGCCCTGGATACACAGCCTAAATACCGGCTTAGCAACGGCGATCTGATGATTCATCTCAATGCGCCGGATCTCGGTTCGCTTAATAGCGGTTCACTGGTCTATTTCCGTAAAATCCCTGTCGGACGGGTGTATGACTATTCGATTAACCCTAACAAACAAGGCGTGACGATTGACGTTCTAATTGAGCGACGGTTTACCGATCTGGTGAAAAAAGGCAGCCGTTTCTGGAATGTCTCCGGCATTGACGCCGATCTAAGCCTGAGCGGCGCGAAGGTGAAACTGGAGAGCCTCGCGGCCCTGGTCAATGGCGCGATTGCGTTTGACTCGCCGGACAATTCCAAACCCGCCGCCCAGGATGACACGTTCGGCTTATATAAAGATTTAGCCCACAGCCAACGAGGGGTAATCGTTAAACTTGAGCTGCCCAGCGGAGACGGTCTGAAGGCGGAATCTACGCCGCTCATGTACCAGGGACTGGAGGTGGGTGAGCTTTCTAAACTGACGCTCAACCCTGGCGGTAAAGTCACCGGAGAGATGACCGTCGATCCCAGCGTTGTTCCGCTGATGCGGGAAAATACGCGTATTGAGTTACGCAATCCCAAACTGTCGCTAAGTGACGCGAATATCAGTTCGTTGTTAACCGGAAAAACCTTCGAGCTGGTGCCGGGCGACGGCGAACCGCGCAGTGAATTTGTGGTGGTGCCGGGTGAAAAAGCCCTGCTGCATGAAGCGAATGCCTTAACCCTGACGCTGACAGCCCCGGAAAGTTACGGCATCGAACCGGGCCAGCCGTTAATTTTACATGGTGTAAAAATTGGCCAGGTCATCGAGCGCAACTTATCCAGTAAAGGCGTGTCATTCACCGTCGCGATTGAACCGCAGCATCGGGATTTGGTACAGGGCGACAGTAAATTCGTGGTCAACAGCCGGGTGGATGTCAAAGTCGGCCTTGACGGCGTAGAGTTCCTCGGCGCCAGCGCCAGCGAGTGGATTGACGGCGGAATTCGTATTTTACCCGGTACGAGCGGGAAGATGAAATCCACCTACCCGCTCTATGCTAACCTGGAAAAAGCGCTGGAAAATAGCCTCAGTGACTTACCGACTACCACCTTAACGCTGACGGCCGAAACGTTGCCGGATGTCCAGGCAGGTTCCGTCGTGCTGTATCGAAAATTTGAAGTAGGCGAAGTCATCACCGTTCGCCCACGCGCCAATACCTTTGACATCGACCTGCATATTAAGCCGGAGTATCGCCACCTGTTAACCAGCAATAGCGTGTTCTGGGCGGAAGGCGGCGCGAAGGTGCAACTTAACGGCAGCGGCCTAACGGTACAGGCCTCGCCACTCTCCCGCGCGCTGAAAGGGGCCATTAGTTTTGATAACCTGAGCGGCGCCAGCGCCAGTCGGCGCAAAGGCGATAAACGCATTCTTTATGCTTCAGAAACTTCCGCTCGCGCGGTAGGCGGACAAATTACGCTGCACGCGTTCGACGCCGGAAAACTGGCGGAAGGGATGCCCATTCGTTACCTCGGTATTGATATCGGCCAGATCCAGACGCTGGAATTGATCACCGCACGTAATGAAGTTCAGGCAAAAGCCGTACTTTATCCGGAGTATGTACAGACATTTGCCCGCGCCGGGACACGTTTTTCCGTTATTACGCCACAAATTTCCGCGGCGGGCGTCGAGCATCTGGATACGATTCTCCAGCCCTATATTAACGTTGAGCCAGGACGCGGCGCGGCACGGCGCGACTTTGAACTGCAGGAAGCCACGATTACCGACTCACGCTATCTGGATGGGTTAAGCATCGTCGTGGAGGCGCCAGAAGCAGGCTCGCTTAATATTGGCACCCCCGTCCTGTTCCGCGGTATCGAAGTGGGAACCGTCACCGGAATGTCCCTGGGGTCGCTCTCCGATCGCGTGATGATCACCTTGCGCATCAGTAAGCGTTACCAATATCTGGTGCGTAATAACTCCGTATTCTGGCTCGCCTCCGGCTATAGTCTCGACTTTGGTCTGACCGGCGGCGTGGTGAAAACGGGGACATTTAATCAGTTCATCCGTGGCGGTATCGCCTTCGCTACTCCACCAGGTACGCCGCTGGCGCCAAAAGCGCAAGCCGGTAAGCATTTCCTGTTACAAGAGAGCGAACCGAAAGAGTGGCGTGAATGGGGCACCGCTCTGCCACGTTAAACACCAGGCTCCGGCGTACTCGCGCCGGAGCGTTTTATGCTACACTGCGCGCCTGTTTTTTTGCCGGCGATACACCTGTGGCTCAACACGCTGTCTATTTTCCTGACGCTTTTCTGACGCAAATGCGTGAAGCAATGCCTTCCACGCTCTCTTTTGATGAATTTATTTCGGCCTGCCAACGCCCGTTGCGCCGTAGTATACGCATCAATACGCTTAAAATATCCGTGGCTGATTTCCTTGCCCTAATCGCGCCCTACGGCTGGTCGCTCACGCCAATTCCGTGGTGTCATGAAGGATTCTGGATCGAGCGCGATGATGAAGAGGCATTGCCGCTTGGCAGTACCGCTGAGCATTTAAGCGGCCTGTTTTACATTCAGGAGGCCAGTTCGATGCTGCCGGTCGCGGCCCTGTTCGCCGATGATAATCATCCGCAGCGGGTCATGGATATGGCAGCGGCGCCTGGCTCCAAAACCACGCAGATCGCTGCCCGCATGGGGAACCGCGGCGCCATTCTGGCCAACGAATTTTCGGCCAGCCGCGTCAAAGTTCTGCACGCTAATATCAGCCGATGTGGAATCGCCAATACCGCACTGACGCATTTCGATGGCCGCGTATTTGGCGCTGCGTTACCGGAGATGTTTGACGCTATCCTGCTGGATGCGCCCTGCTCTGGCGAAGGCGTAGTACGTAAAGATCCTGATGCGCTAAAAAACTGGTCGCCAGAAAGCAATCTGGATATCGCGGCGACACAGCGGGAACTGCTCGACAGCGCTTTTCATGCTTTACGACCCGGCGGCACGCTGGTCTACTCCACCTGCACGTTAAATCGCCAGGAAAACGAAGCGGTCTGCCTCTGGCTGAAAGAGACCTACGCCGACGCCGTTGAATTTTTGCCGCTGGGTGATCTGTTTCCTGACGCTGACCGCGCCCTCACCCCGGAAGGCTTCCTGCACGTCTTCCCGCAAATTTACGACTGCGAAGGATTCTTTGTCGCACGTCTGCGTAAAATGTCATCCCTTCCAGCCATGCCCGCGCCGGGGTATAAAGTGGGGGCATTTCCTTTTACCCCCCTCAAAGGCCGCGAAGCATTACACGTTACCCAGGCGGCCAACGCCGTCGGACTGCTGTGGGATGAAAATCTCCATCTTTGGCAGCGTGATAAAGAGGTCTGGCTGTTCCCGGCAGAGATTGAATCACTGATCGGAAAAGTCCGTTTTTCCCGGCTCGGTATTAAGCTGGCTGAAAGTCATAATAAAGGCTATCGCTGGCAGCATGAGGCGACGATAGCCCTTGCCTGCCCGACTCATGCTCACGCGTTCGAGCTTTCTGCGCAAGAGGCGGAGGAGTGGTATCGCGGTCGGGATATTTATCCGCAAACACCCCCTGCCGCTGATGATGTCCTGGTGACATTCCAGCATCAGCCGCTTGGTCTGGCAAAACGTATCGGCGCCAGAATAAAGAACAGTTACCCGCGTGAACTGGTACGTGATGGCAAACTCTTTACTGGTAATAGCTAAAAGCGCACAAAAAAACCGCACTTTTTGACTGGCGCTTTTGCGTACGTTGACTACGCTGAAAAATGGACGGCTAAACTGGTCGTACCACAATTAGCGTATTAACGGAGAGCACGATGATGAAAACCAGTGTGCGCATTGGCGCTTTTGAAATCGACGATGCCGAATTACATGGCGAATCGCCGGGGGAGCGAACGTTAACAATCCCCTGTAAATCCGATCCGGATTTATGTATGCAACTGGACGCCTGGGATGCCGAAACCAGCGTTCCCGCCATTCTCAACGGGGAACATTCCGTTTTGTTCCGTAATCATTACGATCCTAAATCTGATGCCTGGGTCATGCGTCTTGCCTGACTCAAAAAGAACCCGTCGCCAGGCGGGTTATTTATTCTTCCTTTTCTCATTTCCCCCCTGCGCTAACCTCTCCTACACTATCGTGTAAAGTAGTTAACATTGAGGATGTAATGTTCGCGCTGGTACTTTTTGTATGTTACCTGGATGGAGGATGCGAGGATATTGTCGTGGACATCTACGATACCGAGCAGCAATGTCTTTATTCGATGGACGATCAACGGATTCGCCATGGCGGCTGTTTTCCGGTAGAGGATTTTATCGACGGCTTCTGGCGACCTGCGCAGCAATATAGCGATTTTTAACCCTGGTCGCTGATGCCGCTATTGTATCCGCGCTAACGTCAATTGCCCGCCAAATACCGCGCCCGTATCAATATAGTGTACATTGGCAAAATCCATGCGCCGACGCAACGGCGTATGGCCAAACCAAAAATGATCGGCTCCGCTAATCCCACCGCGCTTATTTATGAGCCGTTCGCGGCTCCAGAGAACCTGATGTAAGTCGACCTTTTTTTGCCATTGATAGGTTGACGCTGGATAATCAGCATGAGCGATCACATGCGTGCTATGGCGGCAGCGAACTTCCAGTATCCAGGGCAGTCGCTGACAAAGGATAAAAAGCGCTTCAGCTTGCGCAGCGTGTTCAGCGGTCAGGCGGGTAAACCAGTCGCCACCATTCATCAACCACAGCGTCGACTGCGATGAGGCCCGCGCATCCAGCGCCATTTGTTCATGATTGCCGCGAACCGCCGTCATCCAGGACTCACGCAGTAAAGCCAGGCAGCCCAGGCTGTCCGGGCCTCTATCAATGAGATCGCCCACAGAAACTAACAAGTCTTGTTGCGGATCAAATCGACACTCACGTAACCTTTTCATTAACATTGAAAAACAGCCGTGAATATCGCCAACCACCCAGACATGCCGCCAATTCTTTGCCTCTATTTGCTGATAAATCTCTTCAGGCCGCATCATGTTTTTCCTGTCATTCATTACCCAGGACAGATATAAAAAGATAGCGTGTGCAGATTTTTTTGCTTAGTAAGCGTGCTCTGTTGTAAATAGCGAATTTCATCAGTAGTGAGTAAATGCTTTGTTATCACCGCACTAAAATATAACTGGCTGCGCCAGGGGAGTATTATCCCCTGGCGCAGCGAGCTACTCACTATCGCCTGTTCACGTTCAATATTCTTCCTCCTTAAAAGCATATCGGAAACATAAACCACATCACCTCAGCACACGATATAGCACACTCTTTAGCGGAGTGATCCTCAAGGCAAACCAGCGCCAATGCAGGTGTCGTTACCGTGGCGACCATCGCCCCCACAAACAGGCGCAGCACAATTTTTTTTAAAGGTGGCATAACCTCTCCTGACAGTTAACAGACCATTAATCCTTATCGAGACATCATCCGTGCGCGGGTATCATAGACTTAACAACACGCAGCGTTTCAAAAAAAGCTGTCTGGTTATACCGGCATTTAGAGTAATAACAATTATTTTAAGTTTTAAGTGTATCCATTTGATTTTTATATTAAAATAAATATGACGACGTTTTGTTAAAAACGTCGCCATAAAAATGAATATATAGTTTCAGAAAATCTGCTATTAATTCATACGGTTAATAGCGGTATTGTGTTTGCTATCTTCAGGAGGCATTCTGAAGATGCTTATTCGCAATATTTTCTATAGTTAACTGAAATTGTTGTGGCGTCGGCATCGTCCCCTTATTAAACAGCGGCGTAACCTCTTTCATAACGATTTTCTCAGCATACGCTTTAAAAGACACCTGCTGATTATGATTTATAAACATATGCGGATATTTAATGCTCGCTGCAGCAATGAGGGGGACGACAAAAGGATTCGCCCCTGCCCCACCTGGAGTAAATACACCATTTTTTATCTCCCCAGGTAGCCCCGCATTCTGCGCAGCCTCTCCTATCTCTTTCAGAAAGGGGGTAATACTGACCCCTTTACTGATGAGTAATTTACAACAGTGATCTTTATTATTACTGTACACGGCTGATAATATGGCTTCGCATGTCTGACGAGCATAGGCCGGATCTTTACTCGCATTACCTTTGATATCCAGGCTATTGAGCTTTTGCAGCATAAAATCTTTAACAGTTTTACTGGTTAATACTGCCCTACCCTCAGAGGCGCTCCCACGATGAAAATGGGTAGTCGGTATGTCTGTTTGTTGATGCAGGCTAAAACGATCTGACAGACTCGTCGACAGGCTGATAAAGCTATTTCTAACGGCAGTAATACTTTTCGCAAAAATGTCCTTCTCCGTTGTTTTTTCTTTTACTGGTTCAACGTCACTTCTATGGATTCTGTAGTGCTGGGTGGATAGTGTTATGTTAGTCACGGTAGTTCTCCTTTTAGATAACTATGCATAGCTACACTTTGTTTATATTTCTTGCTTTCAAAAAATAGCCACCTTCTCCACAACCATTTTTACTCATTGATATTTATAAATTTTATTTTCCTGATGGATTTTGTTCTTCTGTCACTTAGCCTGTTTTTTTTCGGCGCAAGGTGTTCGACTTTTATCGAGGAACATTTTTATCGGGACAATCCTGAACAGGTAAAACATCACTTCAATTCAACTACTGCGTCACATAAAACATTCATGAATATTATTATTTATGCTGATGTTGTTACGATTTTGCCCCCATTCGCAGGCTGGCTACCAATTATCCTGCCAGCGAGTTAGCCGCTTTTTCAAAACCTATAAAGTCGCCACGCCAAACCTCTCCGCCACTGTAATCCTTATCTAAACATCAATTAATTAACTGATTTTTATATATTATGACTTTTCATGGCGTTCAGAAAAACTACAAATGAAATGGATTGACGCATCTATTAGTGGTCAAAAAAACGCGCTACGAGAAATAATCAGTAACAATTGCAACACTATTCCAATCATAACGTAAACTATATGATACCGAGCGATTATTATTGCTTTTAGGTAACATCTTTGTATGGCTGCTTTTAAGCAACAATACTCTAACACAACATATAACATTATAACTTACAATAGGTTAACAAATGGAATTACAGCTTATGCTTAACCACTTTTTCGAGCGCGTCAGAAAGGATGCAAATTTCAACGCATTTCTAATCGATCTGGAATATAATAATATCGCTTATTACATCTATTTTGTTGCTACCGGTAATGTGAAAATTATCACTCATGCAGGCCACTTCATTTCTATTAAAAGCAATAGAAAGCTGATTAAAGTCAATTCAACACCAAATACGAAATTAATAAAATTGACTTCAGCCAAACACTTTTCGGGGGAACATTCCTATGAAAAATACTGTACCGATCTGGCAACAGCAGGCGTTTTTAAATGGATTGTTGAATTAAACCAAAAAACTCGACAATACTGGTCGAAAGACAACCAATTATTATATATAGAAAATGTGGTCATGCCGCTTTAACAAGCCAGGGTAATAATAGCGTCAGTCGTGACATTCGGCGTGTTACGACTGCGGATTATCCATTTAGAGACCATAATGAGAGTCTGACTACGAGAGTTACCCTGTGCAGTCCGACCGGCGCAGCAACGTTTGACACGATTCCCGACAACAGCATCTCCTGGTGCAGGAGAAATGATTTTCAAAGCGATATCGACTAAAAGCTCAAAATATTTGCCTGCTATTTATATTCTATCTAATTAATACCCTCCAGGAAGTGTGGCATAATTGCAGAATCTGTCAGGATTCCGGGAGCATACCGGAGCGTAATCGAAAAACCATCTGGAGATGTATGAGCACGGATGAAATCAGTTATCAAATTCTTTACCGGTACTATCTGGAAAAGCTATACAGTACCCTTACCAGAAGAGTAGATAACGTGCTGTCATTTGCCCTCGTTTTTCTCGGGGTCGGCGTCACCATAAACGTCGGGAGTCCCTTTATTCTGGGGCCAGGCATTGTGGGTATCACCATACTAAAAAGAGTACTCCGCTTCGGTACGCGATCAGCACAGGCCGACCGGCAGTCCCGCGCCTGGCTGAAACTTTTTAATACTCAGCACCGCTTTCCTTCAGATAAGACACTGTTCCTTGCCTTCACATCGCTTGAGCAAGACGCGAGCGAAGTATGGTCCATGCTTATTGGTCCTGCCATCGTCATGACTGAGACCGCTCTCGGAAAAACGCCCATTGAGCCATTGACGGCGGGTGAAAAACTCTGCGCATTTTTGAGTGGCGCGACGAAATCCCAGCCAGCAGATCGCAATTGACCTGTCTTCTAAACGCCTGTGCCATACCACAGAGATTTAGTATAAAATTAATTAATGGAGTACTAACGCTGTCAGCAGGTTTCTCTGAGTGAAAGATTCGTATTATACGCACAGCCCAGTTTACAGTTTATATAACAGCGCAATATGTTTTTGTATCCGGACCATGCCGCCTACAAGCGGCTGTCTGAGTACCTCTAGCCGTGCCAGGGGGTATTAGCTCAAATGTGAGCTGACATATCTATGGCACAGTGCCAAACCTAATCTGACTGTCCGCCCTGTGCCAGAAGCGGACGCTGATCATAGTGTGTACAGGCCACCAGTACGATATATTATAAAGCCACCTGATTGCAGCTTTCATAAAACTATGGGTATTCAAATGCAGCAAAGCTATAAACCAGGCTTAATTAAATAATGCCTTTGCGAACCTACTTTAGGAAAGTCCGGTAGCGACATTTGAAGTATATAACCCTGTTTTTCATAAAAAGGGAGAGCCTGGAAGCTAAAGGTATCTACAAGTCCATGAACACAGCCTTTCCGCAAACCTTCTTTTTCGGCCATCTCCATAAGTTTGCTCCCCAGACCGTTGCTCCTTGCAGATTCACTTACCCAAAGATAGTCGATGCAGAGCCACGGACCTTTTCTGTCAGCAATTAATCCGCCTACCATTTCGCCGCTTTCGTTTCTGCAGTAGACCCCAAGCTGCCCATTTTTACTAAAATCGACGAACTGAGCATTGTAGCGTCTTAATCCGGTTAATAGTTCTTCTTTATCAAATTCAGTAACTTGATGTGTAATTTGAATGTCCATACATATCCAATTGAACAAGTTTGCATTTGGAATATAACGTTATAAGTAAGTTAATTAAATGTATCAATAGAAAGTTTATTTTTACTTCTGGGGGCAGGTCACGTCCGCTACTCGCTTCAAGCAGACTGTCAGTTGGAGTCTGAGCTGGTACAATTAATGTGCCACTGGTTAGAAATCAGTAATACGATTTTATCAGGCTGATGCTCTGGCCTGTCAGGATTTGAGGTATCCACCGGTTTACCAGCACCCTGTATTTGGCACCAGTGGAACCCACTTCCCGATCCAGGATATCCAGTACCCACCACCGAACCTCTTTCCCCAAAACATATGAGCAACCTCAAGCGCCTTGTCTGGATGATAACCACGGTATGAAGTTTGATAACACGTGGAATCAGGGCGTTTGGTACGCTCTCCGTTCAGCAACTGGACGCCCTTCTCCCCAGCCTTTCAGCGTTGAAAATTTGCCAGCGCTGGGTGAAGAGTGTAGGCGAATTATGAAAATCACTTCTGCCGTTTATACTTCGAAAAAGACGTTATCAAAAAGGTGGTTCGCAAGCGCGGAGTTATTAAACCTTTACTTAACGAAATACGGTTTAAGTTGCTTGAATTGCAGCAGAAAGAAAACGACGGCTTGCTGATGCTGGACAAATTAAGCGAGCATGGCATCAATGGACTGATACGCCGTCAATAAAAGGAAGGGTGCATGGACGATCTCGTCACATCACCAATCACAACAGAAGAGCACAAAACAACATTTCACAGCGTAAAGGATAAAACACGATGCCATTTTCAATCAAAAACATATGTTCAGGTCCACAAGGACACTACCCAGAAATCTCCAGACCTATACAGAACAAGCCAGTACCGAGGAATTGCACACTGATCTCAACAACATGCAAAATACAGGAGTATACAGTATTCAGCAGATGTTCCTGCAGTTTTGAAATGCGACCACCCGGTACAGAAGAAAGAACCCCACGACTAAAACTCTCAGCAACGGAGCTCTTATGGCTATCTAAAACAATAGAAACAGAGATGCGCAACACAAAAGAATGAGCCTGTCAGTAATTCTGTGTAACTGCCCAGTTATTAAAGGTGATCGCTCAGGTGGTCACCTAACTTGAGAATAAAACGACTCACTACCAGTTCTGGATCGGCATACTCCATTTTTTCGACGCATCCTTGATCGCCAGATAAATAACCTTTCGTACCGAGTCATCCGTCGGGAACACCTTGCGTTTCTTAATCGCGGCACGGATCACGCTGTTCAGGGATTCGATTGCGTTTGTCTTGTAGATGGCCTTGCGGATATCCGGCGGATAACTGAAGAGCGTATTGAGGTTTTCCCGGTGCGCACGCCAGCTTTTGCTGATTTGCGGATATTTATCGTCCCGGACTTTCGCGAACGTATCTAGCGCCATCAGAGCCGCCTCTTCGGTCGGGCCTGAGGCCGCTGTTACATATTAATTAAGTGATTTTAACGATTAGAATACGTTATTTTTGATTCTAATAGATTCAATTAGCTATCACTTTCCCTTCCCGTCTTTTGCGTTAAGATGGTCCAGTGCTTCCATCAACTTCGCACTACCGGCGCGCGGCGCGTTATGTAAAATCACAGATTATCCTGCGATCGTGAAAATTCCCCCTGTCGCCGTCGGCGTATTAGCCGCCGGGGGGAGTAGCCAGGTACCTTTCCACGTCAGCCTCGAATGTGAGTCCGGCGCCGTATCCAGCCCCCGTCCAACCATTAGTGCCGCCAATGTCGCAATGGGGTTTGTCGTTAATCAACCCACCGCCGTGGCGGTGGCTCGTCGCCTGGGGATAACCGCATCCGCAGGCGGTCTGTCGTGGCTACTGGACGCCCATTATGGCGACCCCGGCGTAGCTTCCGGAGTGGGAATTCGCATCTATAACGATGCCGGTACGCCGATTAATCTGTTGCCCGATCGTATCAGGACGGGCATCGGCAACGCCCGAGGCTGGTATGGCTATAAAGATTTAACCACACGGGTATCATCCGGTTCAGTAGAAACCTACAGCGGTGATTTTACTGCCTCACTTGAGGCGATCGGCGGACAAACAGTAACAGCAGGAAGCGTTAATGCGCAATTACAGGCATCGCGTCGTAGTGTGTCTGGCATCTATATTACGTTATAAACTGTTTTGCTCTGGTAACCCATTATGTTCTGCGGCTACGTAATGGGTTTTACAAGCTCTGGTGATGAATCTGACTCAGAACAAATTCTTCCAGGTAGCCGTACGGCCAGGAGAAGTAATTTAGAAGCGGATCACAATTTTGTTAATTGATTAGATTTTATCCCAAATGGCGCCAGTATTAAGGTCGCCATATAAAAACATTCTATTACAACGAGTTATCTCCTCCTGCCTCCGCCCCGGCGCAAAGCTATAGTTTTTTCTATCTCCTTGTGAAACAAACAATTATTCTTGCTATGGCGCTGATTAACAATCGTTCGCGGGCAACGTACATTCAGCGAGTTTCAGAGCTTCCTGACGGAATTCAGCCGGTGCTGTTTCTGGGGCTTCTTACTGGTTGATACAGATCCTACCTCTTACTTGAGAATTTACTCATTTAGCCGTATGTCCATTATGGGTGGATAAGATCATTTATCATCGTAAGGGTTGAAAGCGATAAGTTAAACCTGTCCTGGCTCAACAAGGGACCCGACTAATGATGAGCTCTTCATCTTCAAGGCGTTTTATGCCTTCCAGCAAGAATAGACATTAAATCGACAACTGCTGCCAGGTCTTACAGGCGCAGTGGACAATCGTGTGGTAACAGCCTGAGTCATTTATTATTTTTCTCATTCAGCATAACTGCGTCTTCTGATAGAGAAATTTTTATCTAAACATATAAAAAACACAGTGAAGAAAACGCTACTTTTTTCTAGCTAAAAAGCTAAATTAATTTTTTTACGGAGAGGATCTTATGCGCAAGGTGTCGATATCTATATTATTCATGCTAGTTTCACTGACTTGGGGGACTACATGGTTGGCCATGCGAATTGCCGTTGAAACTATCCCTCCAGTGTTTGCAACCGGAATGAGGTTTATGTTTGCAGCACCTTTTTTAATCATCATTGCATGGTTAAGAAAAAAAACACTGTTGTTTCCTCCCGGACAACGATTATTCCAGTTTGTGATATGCATCTTTTATTTTTGCATTCCTTTCTCACTAATGATTTATGGTGAAACCTATGTCAACTCTGGGCTTGCCGCCATTATCTTTGCGAATATGCCTGTGGCCGTTTTGATAGCATCGGTTTTGTTTCTAAATGAAAAAGCGAAACTAATGCAGATCGCGGGCTTAACTATCGCAATCACTGCATTGACGGGGATACTTCTTGAAGAAACGAATACAAGTACAGAGAGTCACTGGCAGGGTATCACTGCGCTTATTTCTGCTGTGTTAATCCATGCCATAATATATACACAATGTAAGAAAAGAAGTTGTACTGTCTCTGTTATCACATTTAATGCGCTCCCGTGCCTTTTAGCTGGGTTGATACTTTCTGCGACAGGATGGTTTTTTGAAAGACCACAAGTATCAACCTTCTCAGTACACTCAATATTAGCTACCCTGTATCTCGGGGCTTTTGCCGGAGTTTTTGGTATCCTGTGCTACTTTGCACTTCAGCAAAAGGCTAATGCCTTCCAGGCTTCGCTTGTATTTCTTATCTTTCCGCTGATTGCGGTAAGTCTGGAAGACTATATTTATGGATATGCTATTTCAACACACTCAATGCTGCTTATTATACCATTAGTTATCGGGATATTTCTTACTCTTGTCGCCAGAAATATCCCTGTAACCAGCCGATGCCGGGATAACTCATCACAGAAATAATCGATTTATAATAACGCAAATAATTCCTGATGCCTTACTGAGCTCCGGCTAATGCGGGGTGGATAAGCTGGAATACAGACCCGGTAATACACAGCGATTATATTAACAAGTAATGTAATAAAGGAGTTTTTTATGTTCATGTTTCTGCCATTCTTGCTTGCACTGAGCGTGGCAATGGGGGCCATAAACAGAAAGGATAAAGTCAGCTACATTCTGTGGGCCGTTTTACTCATCGTCACTATTTTATCATTCATTCATCATATGACCAATTCGCTGACTTTGTCATTTTAAGGAGTGTGTATGAAAACGCATCATCATCCAACAACATTTGTTCATCTGATTAATCAGGTGGGACTCCTTGGGATATGCGTTGCTCTGGTTGTAGCCTTTTATTATCAACTCGTCAGGCATGAGCTGCCTTGTCCAATTTGCTTATTACAGCGGGCTGGCCTCATCATCGCCGGTTTTGGCTTTTTATTTAACCTCTGCTTTGGTCTACGAGGTATACATTACGGGATGGTAATTATTGGCAGTATCCTGACCGGAGTTATGGCATCCCGGCAAATATGTTTGCATATCATGCCCGGTGACACAGGATATGGTTCTGCATTTTTTGGATTACACTTTTATACCTGGACTCTGATTACGTCAATTCTGATTATTATTGCTGTTGCGGTAATTCTGGCAATCAGTAGCATGAATGTTGCATTTCGTTCATTGAATATTAATCCGGACCTGTTCAGTATTGTCGGTTGGGTATTTCTGTTACTGATTACTGCCAACCTTATTTCAACTGTACTGGAATGTGGCGGAGGGGAATGTGCTGCTAACCCGGTCACATATAAGCTACTGTCGAAACAGGATATTGCCTTTCTGAAAACAGGCCTCCTGACGAGGACAGTTCTCCGGTTATGACGCACTTTTAAAATGACTGATTGGTAAATATATAGCAAGCACCTGTCTTGTAGAAATTGGAATGGTTATGGGCTAACACGGAAGTTACAGTAACGTTGAAATGGTGCAATAATAGGAATCAAACTTACAACCTTCGCATTACGAATTAGTAGAATCACATTTAACTAGCTGTTTCAAATACACGTTTCCGCATTCACATTGCTCAACTCAATGGCACATGATGTTAGAAATAGAATAACGCTTCACCATGTTTGACACAAAAATGGCACACCCTATAAAGCATCCACAGCACGTATTTGGGCGGCACGCACCGTGGAAATACTGCATTACCCTAACACAGGGAATTTTCTGTACAGCGTCGGCAGCCCCACATCATAAATAATCGCTACCTGCTGTCGCGGTACTCCTGCCCTAATGAGGCACCCTGCCTGCGCCCATTGCTCCGGCGTCAGTTTTGGCCTACGGCCACCAATGTAGTGGCACTGTAGTGGCACACTGGGTACTGAAGCAATGGCCGCAACTGGCGCTTGATGCTATCAGCCAGATAACCTTCCAGATGGATAACAAACATAGCAGCTATCCTGTCTGTATCGGATTTGTAAAACCAGACGTTGACCATCTTCATCAAGGTTAAAGGAACAAAGAGCTCTTTAAAGTAACTCTTTGTTCCATTACGATAGTTTAAATATGATGTCGCGGCCATTCTGGAGAATGGCCAGTTCCTCATCCCGTTCTGCCAGTTGACGTTTCAGACGGGCGATCTCAGCGGACATCTCCTGCTCGCGTTCAGAAGGAAGAGAGCTGATTTTGCGGTTTGCTTCGCCAGTTGTAGAGCTGTGATTCATACAGGTTAAGTTCGCGGGCGGCAGCGGCCACCCCAATGCGTTCAGCCAGTTTCAGGGCTTCCTGACGAAATTCAGGCGTGTGCTGCTTGCGTGGCTTTTTGGTGGTTGATGCTGGTTTTGTCATATAAGTCACCTCTTACTTGAGAGTTTACTCACTTAGTCGCGTGTCCACTATTACTGGGTAAGATCAAAATCAAGGTTACGAATCTGGTAGACGCCGTCTGTTACTTCAAACAAGCCACTGATATTGATTAGTTGGGACTGAAGCCACAGACCAGGGTTAACAGTGTCAGGAGATTTTTCTCCTTCTTTTATGAAAGCGTACTGCTGTGGATTCCAGATGACATTCCCTTGCTCTCCCTTAATCACCTCTTCAGGTAAACCAGCGATAAAGCCTTTATGGGCATTCGTGAAATCGGTGTTATCAGAGAAAGGAAGTTGGTTATAAAGCGCATCGTTAGCTTGCTTGGTTGAAGCAGTGGCACCTTTTGGGGCTTCCTGTGCAAATAAAGGTGTCAGCGCAGTGGAAGAGAGTAGCCCCGCCAGCGCAAAACTTTTAACGATCAACTTAAGTCTCATTTGTACCCCTCATGTAAAAATGTTCTGTATCACTCAGTCTGATCGATTAATTATCTGTTAATTCAAACAATTAAAGTTATTCCTGGCCATTTTCGCTCTTTTAAATATAATCAAAACGTTACATTTCACTATTTATGGATACAAATAAATCGTATTTTACGTCTGCCAGTTACATCCTCTTTTAGTAAGTGGGGTAAACTCGCTTCCAGTTTCCGGGAGACACTATAATTCTCCCCCCTACTACAGGAATTGTGACTATAAGTTCGTCACTGTGGAGCAAAAAATCATCTCATCAGCCAAAAATGCAGCCTGGCCTGATAGCTTTTCCATTTTTCACCGTGAAGTATCTCCGCACTACACTGGATAGTAATTATTCATTATATGAGGCGATTAAGGATGGGGCAGGATTCGGACGACAGGCGCCGTACCTCCAGTGCTGGAAGGGTATGGCAGGATCATAAAGATATGGTCAGGCAAGCGCTACGTGTAAGTATTCCGTGGTTCACATTTGTGAATATCAGCTTTGCGCTTATCATTTTATTTCGCCACATACTCATCAGTGACTTTGACAAGTCGATCAGTGCACAGACTGGAATACTGCCTTTAATAGACGATATTATGGGCAGTATTATTGTTTTTTCGTTCCTGATACTCCTTTTCATTTACCGCCTTCCGACCAGATTTACTCCTCTTTGTCTGGTGATGCTGCTGATTCTCAGTCTGATGTGGAGCTATTGTAGCTACTGTTTTATTGTCTGGTGGCAGCTGCCTTTTGCCTGGCCTCTCAGTGTCATCCTTATGCTTACCGCGCTGGCTGCGCTTTATTATCATCTGCTAGCGTTGCTACTTTTCATCGTCCCGTTATGGCTGACCGCCCTACTGGCCAGTGTGCAGCTTAACCAGTATGTGAATATCCGGTTTTTATTAGTCTGGCTTACTCTTACCGCCATACTCATTTATGGTCGCTTTATCCTGCAGCGCTGGTTTGATGAAGCCTGGTTGCGTTACCAGGAAAACCGGATGCTTATCGCGCGTCTCGACGTTATGGCTCACCAGGATGCACTGACCGGGACCGCTAATCGACGTTCAATGGAAAGTTTTCTTGGGGATGCTCTCCGCCAGACGGAGCCGTTTGCACTGATCATGCTCGATGTGGACTATTTCAAAAACTATAACGACCATTATGGTCACCAGGCTGGCGATGCCTGTCTGGCAAAGGTGGCCTGTGTAGTGAAGAGGTCGATTCGTACTCCGGCAGACCTGGTGGCACGTTACGGGGGCGAGGAGTTTGTCGTTGTGCTGCCTTCTTCGTCGCTGAATGAAGCAGCACTGGTTGCTCAACGTATTCAGACAAACCTGCGTGAAACCGCACTGCCGCATGCAGCATCTGCGGTTAGCGAAACGGTCACCGTCAGCATGGGCATCACCCTTTCCACAGCCGGTGACACTGTTACCGGCATTATTGCCAGAGCGGACGAGGCCCTTTATCGGGCTAAACAACAGGGACGTAATCGTTGGGTAAAGTAAAACCAGTTGCCCGGTGTTTGATACAGATGATCACCTTGCCATACTCAGATAATTAAAACTGAATATTTGGAAGCAAAAAAGACAGTCGGACTCACGGAACCTTTGCGCTGGTACAGCCTGAATATCAGATAAAATTATGTCCAGCCGCAGACAACCAGTTGACAGTGGAATATTCCTGGTGTTGTGAACAAGGCGACATTCACAACACGACTGTGCTCACGGAATTCAAATGCCGAACGGGTGATTACGATATTCACTACCTCTGCAAAGTTATATTATTCGATTTTCATGCAGATTTCGCCTCCCGGTAATGTCCCGGATAAAATGCCAGTACCCTTTGCATCGTCACGCTGTTCCGGCACTCCGTACAGATAACGTTTCTGGTCCGGTCGTAGGAACTCACGACACCTTCCGGCGTTTTCAGAAAGCGGGTAATCCTGGCATCTTCACGTTTCTGCTTCCAAAGCAGGAAAGCCTGTTCCGAAGGAAAAATACCGCTTCTCCCGGCCTGATACAGATCCCCACAACTTTCCGCCTTTTCCAGGTAGTGGCGGGCTGTAAAAATGGTTAACCTTGTTATCTTCCGCAGCTCTCCAAACGTCATCCGACCGTGTGTTCGTACCAGTTCCGTCAGGCGCTTCTGTATTTCAGCTTTCTGCGCCGGTGTGTAATTTCTGCTCATAAGTCCCCCCTGTTAAAGCCTTCCCGCCGCCTTACGCCGTCTAAATTCTTCCATCATCAGTTGTGCCGGGGTTGGCCCTGCCGGATGACGCGGCTCTGCCAGTTGACGGCGTACCGGCGGTAGCCACAACGGAAATCCGAAAAGTTCCGGCGCTGTGTGACTGTGACACCATGAGTTTTGTCAGCGCCATCATTCAGTGTTCCCAGCTTGGGCTGGAACCCGGCGGCGCGCTCGGTCATGCCTATCTGCTGCCGTTCGGAAACAAAAACGAAAAGTCAGGCAAAAAAACGTTCAGTTAATTATTGGCTACCGGGGAATGATCGACCTTGCCCGCCGTTCCGGACAGATTGCCAGCCTTTCCGCGCGCGTTGTCCGTGAAGGTGACGATTTCAGCTTCGAGTTTGGTCTGGAAGAGAAGCTGGTACACTGTCCGGGTGAGAACGAAGATGCACAGGTTACTCATGTCTATGCCGTTGCCCGCCTTAATCGATCGCTGCCGACTGGTAAGCCGGACTGATTTCATGAGCAGTGCCGGAATCAGGAAAATAGCCCGACCGGGAATATTCATCCGGATGGATTGACAAAGACATTTGTAAAAGCAAGAAAAGCCTCCGGCGTTAACTTCAGCAATAATCCACCGACATTTCACGAGATCCGAAGTCTGGCCGGGCGGTTGTACAAAAACGAGCACGGCGAGGTGTTCGCCCAAAAACTACTGGGCCACCCCTCAGAGAACACCACGAAACGCTATCTCGATGAGCGTGATGATAAAGCTTATATGATGCTCTAATACTCCAATTTTCGTTGTGAAATAAATGTTAAATTTAATTTGATTGTGATATAACCAAAAAGACCGGAATACAGAAATTCGAGGAAATTTCGAGGAATTTCGAGGGGAAACACATAACCCATTGATTTATAATCGAAATAAAAATAGATCGAATACGATTCCTGTTTACGGCAACAATTGATTTTTCTCTTTAAATTCATAACATTACATATTAACTAAGTGATTTTAACGATTAGAATACGTTATTTTTTATTCTAATAGATTCAATTAGTTATCACTTTTTATGTTTTAATTCGGACATATTTCGAACCATTTTGCGTATAAATCCTCCGACCAAACAAACTCACTGCCCATATATCACTCGACCTCTTCCACTGGGGGACTCCCGATGCCAAATACCCATGTAGACGAAGGCTTAATAGTGATGCCAACAAAAGCGATCGCGAAAAGTTGAACAGGTGGCTAGTTTCAGATTAAACACATTGGTTAGTCATCCTGAACAAGTAAAATCCGCCGCAACTGGCAACCATTCAATACTCGCACTATCGAACGATCGCCAGCTTGCCGCAGCTCGTTCTTGCATACGATGTGGCTGCGGCACCGATCATACCGGGCAGTCGTCAAACCTCCGGGATCGCGCATCGTCAACGATGCAGGTGATCGTGAACAAGATATAGTTTTCCACAGTTCGTACAGGATAGGCTTCCTTATTGCTGCCTTCGCAGTGACAGTAACTGTCCCTGTGTTTTCACATCCTAACCTACCATGTCCCCGATAAGTTAAGTATATGAGCGTATAGGAGCTTTTCGACCATGGGCACAACCTCTAAATCTGAAGGGAGTTCATCAATAGATACAATAATGAACGTTTATTTAAAGATCTTTGTAGTCAGTCCCTGTTAGGTTGTCGTGACATAAGAATATCGCTTAATTTTGAATATAGGGAAATATAATTGATTATAAATGTTGGACATGTAGCTACAGAAAAATTCGACACAACTGGAGTGAGCGCCTGTAACAACCAACAGAGTACTTCAGTTGATTTATCCTCCTGTATTATTAATGCTGCTTCAGAATGTACCGTTTTTGTCAGAACAATAATAAAGAAATCGGACAGTTATGATGCTATGCAAATTGACAGGCTTAAAATTGATACGCAGGAAAAATACGACGCTCTTAATTTACAAAGAGAACATCACAAGAAATTTCTGCAAGCTATAAAAGCAAACTCTTTTGACAGAGCTATGGCTGAAAGACCAGAAAACCCAATATCTCTGAGTCTAATATATTCTTCCATTGATTCAATAAAATATAACACAGGGAACTGTGCTGATATGTCGCTAATTTTAGGTGCGATTATTGCAAAATATATACCACAAAGACTAACCGGAATAGGATTTTCGAAAAATAGTGTATTTGATGCCAGAATAAGCACATCCCTTATGTATAATAGCGCGTCAGGAGGGAATCATGTGGTCGTTTTTTTGACTTTTACTGATTCAAAAGGAATATCGGAATATATACTTGACCCTTGGCTAGATGCGCGCATTTTCAAAAAGGAAGAGTCATATGAAATTTATAAAAACAATAGCAGTGAATATATTAATGAAAATCATTGCTTCGAAGCATACGATAAATACACTGCTATAATGAATAGCGCAGAATATATAGACGCCATAACAAAGACAATAAATCTTTTATATAGAGTTAATCTTGATGAAATTCAATTAACCAATCCATTTAAGTTTATATAATTAACTCTTATGGATGATTAAAGGAGTGTTATTTTCCCATGAATGGCATCAAAGGCATGTTACTCGCCGGAAATTTTCTGTACAACGTCGAAACGCCAACATCATAAATAATCGCTACCTGCTGTCACGGTACTCCGGCCCTAATGAGGCGCCCGGCTGCTCCCATTGTTCCTGTGATTATTATTTAATAACGATTACGAAAGCAAAAACTCAACTAACTGAATTAAATAGAATTAAACAAAAGTGACATATAAAAATGTACTTAATTATGTACTTTTGAAATCGTCAGCATACGATCTGCTGATCAACATACGACGTTACATCACAATAGTGAACTGTACGACCTATAAACACGATTACAGTCAGTTCTGACTAAACAGCAGGCAGCCTACCAAGGCACGCTCTTGCAAACAACGTAACTGCGGTAATCCATCACATCAGAAATGTGAAAAATCAGGGTGAAAATTTAATTGAAGCTGTCACTTAACCCGAAGCAGGTCTTCATAGCGGATGGTATATCGTGGCGAGAGGATCTCCCGTTTAATATACCACTATTATTGGATTCCCTGCCCAGTAAAGGTTACAGGCGCAATGGAGAGAAGACAATCTCATCTGTAGTCTACTGATCAAACATTAGGGTAAGAGTAATGAAAAAAGTATATTTTATGTTTTTTATCTTGTTGTCACTTTCAAGTATTTATTCCGCGATGGCAAAACCCTGGCAGGAGATTAAAGAAAGCAAAGAGTTACGTGTGGGGGTGCCTGGTGACTATGCTCCCCTCGCATTTCACAACAGACAAAATAAATTAATCGGTTTTGATATTGATATGGCATATTCACTGGGCAAAGCTCTGCACCTGAATATCCTGTTTGTACCTAGCAGTTGGTCTACGCTGTCAGCTGACCTGGCTGCAGACAAATTTGATATTGCAATGGGAGGGGTTACAGAAACTCCCGGCAGAAGAAAACAGTTCGCACTTTCTTCTCCGGTACTTAAAAATGGGAAAATAGCGCTGACGCAATGTAACAGGATTAATGACTTCAAATCTCTTGGAGATATTGACCGTAAGGGCGTGCGGATTGTTGTTAATCCAGGTGGTACAAATCAGGACTATGTTGACAAGCATATCAGGTATGCAGATGTTATTCACGAAAGAGATAATGATGCCACTCTGCAGAGGATTCGTGAACGCAGCGCTGATGTCATGTTTACCGACTTGCTCGAAGGTACTTATTACCAGAACAAAGAGCCAGGTGTCTTCTGCGTATCAACCAAGAGTATCCTCCCCGACACTGCCAACAATAAAGTCTATATGATGGCGAAGGATAATCAGTATCTTCTTGACGCTGTAAATAGCTGGTTATCTGATGAAAACAGAATCATACTTGCCAGAAAGTGGCAGATAAATCCAGAGTAGCTGCCACAAAGTTTTGACAAGCACCATTGCCGACTGACGAACAGAACTGGCGCGGGGTGAAAGCAGTGACGACGATAAAGCCAGCCAGGCTAAATGGATGGCTTATATCAGGAAGCTTAAAACGCTGGATTTAACAGGCGTTTCAGATGAGGCCACCTTCACAGTAATCAGATGGTCTGCATTACCACAGTAATACTACTAACTTGCAGTTTTTTAGGCGTTAATTTGGTTCTGGTATCTACACGAGTTCATTCAGATACAAGTAAATTTTCTGTAGAGAATGAAAGTTACCATACTTATTATTCCATTTTAAAAGTAAATACTTGCTTAACAATCAGTAGACAGACAAGAAAAATTTTCGCCTCTGCTTTATCCTGGTAAAAGGATTGCGGTAAAAATTAAGAAGGAAGCATAACTCTCAACTATGTGGATAATATTATGAATAAATTTAACAGTGTATTGTTAGCGCTGGTTTTTGCTATATCAGCCATAACATTTTCTTCATCTGCAATGGCCACTGAAAGCGGTAACAAAGGATTCCCGGGCATTTCGTTTCCGTGGTGTAAAATCTGGCCGGCAGGTATATCAATCCCAGAACTACCAGAGGGTAAAATATGCTGGTAAACGAAACAACCTTTTATTAACCTGGGTGATTAATTACCGTGTAAACAAGTAATTTGTGATATATGGATAATTAAAGTACCACAGTAACGACTACAGACTGGCTGGTTTATCCGGCCAGGAGGGGGCAGATATATCCACCCTGTTTACCATTACGCTGTAGAGTTCCCATGCCTCCAGCCGTTTAATCTCGTCATCTGTGGCAAATCATTCACAGTATTTACGTTCTTTCCCATACATTCCCCTGCCAAACCACCTGACCGCCAGATACATCACAATCCGTTTCCACTTCGGCACGCCAGGCACGGTCATTCCATCAAGGAATATCAAATCGGCTTCTTTTTTCGTGCGCGGCGCATTGTCGTAAAGGTAGTCGTGGATTATTGCCGCTTTAGCGTATTTGCCGTCTGGCGGCATGACTGACCAGAAGATGCGTGGAACGGTGGCGAGATCAGTTACAAATCCGGCTGGTACGCTGATTACGTCGCTGTTGTCGTCGCTGAGGTAAAATTCAAAAGGTTCATGTACACGCCAAAGGTAGTGGCCAGGCATTTCAAGAATGGCCGGGGTTGTGAAGCAGCTCATAATACATTCCTTAACGGTTTTCCGGCCAGCCAACCACGTAATCCAGTACAGCCTGTGCGTTGGTGAGACTGTTCACTTCGTCCTTCATCTGCCGCTGGCGTTCGTGTATTTTAAAACCCACCAGTACCATGTTTTGTTGCATAGCGGCTTCGAGTTTAATCAGTTCGTCTGCGCTCATTGGCACATCGATGTTATCTGCATCCGTCCAGAAGAATCCTGGCGGTAGCGCTCCCTGTTTTGCCACCGCCGTTACTGGCGACAGTCGGTCCTGCGACGCTTTACCGCAGCCCCAGTGGTGATCATTCAGTGTGAACGGGTAGTTACCGTTTTCCTGCGCATTACGCCACGCATTAATCTCAGCGTATTTCTGACCGAGTACGGTCGCAAGGTCAGCCACCCACTGACCGTTTTCAAATTTATCTATTGGTGATGTGGGGGCCTGTGTGGTAGTGTTCTCCGGTAACGGGCCGGGTTTTGAAATATAAATCGGGTTGCCGGTTTGCGTGTCGCACACTGTTTCGCCGCGATGGTCTTCGTTCAGACTCCACGTTTCGGTTTCAGAGTCAAATACAGCAATATGACTGGCCGGAATATCAGGAGGGGCAATATCGGTACAGTTTGACGGTAATCTGGTATGTGGCGCTACCGTCGGCAATATCCAGTCCGGCAGTGCCTGTCACCATTACCGAAACATTACTGCCTTCACCGGCACTCCAGACCTGCGCGACGATACGGTAATGCTCCTGGATATTTTGTGTCTGCGGTAACAGTGAACAGTCCAGATACAACGAACTCAGTTCCGGATCATCCCCGGTACCGGCGATAATCCCTGTGTTCTGGTCGTTAACACTGGCTGTGATGGCCTTCTCCCTGAAATACCGCTCCACAGCATTTAGCAACTCATCCGGTTTACGGTTACCGATGAATGAGGTTGATATCTGTTCGCTCATCCCTGGCTGCTGCCCGGTCTGGCTATCCCCGGCGCAGCTTCTGCTGTTAAATCAGATGAAACAGAACGCACCGACGGTGCTGGCCCCTCTGCCGGAGAAAACGGGATAGACCGCTATGACGTGTTACTAAAACGACGGGATTTAGCGGCCAACACATACAAAATTCGCGGCAATCAGTTAGCGACCGTGCGCGAAAAAATGGGGAAATGATATTGGCAGAGGTGACCACGCGGCATATTGCTGAGTATCCGGAGTCATGGATCGCGGAAGGTAAAAACACGATGGCGGGGGCGATGAGGTCTGTACTATCTGACATTTTTCGTGAGGCAATTGTGGAAGGGAGAATAACAACGAATCCGGTGGAAGCAACCCGGTTACCAGAGATTAAGGCGGCCAGGGAACGCTTGCAACTGGAAACGTATAACGCCACACGAGCGGCAGCAGAGCATATGCCTGCATGGTTCCCTCTCACGATGGATTTAGCGCTCGTTACTGGTCAACGTAGGGAGGATATCGTAAATATGAAATTTAGTGATGATTTTGACAACCGCTTATACGTAACTCAGATTAAAACCGGAATGAAAATAGCCATTCCCCTCTCCCTGACACTTCAGGCAACGGGGTTACGTCTGGGAACGGTAATCGATCGCTGCCGGCTGGTAAGCCGAACTGATTTCATGATCAGTGCAGGAATCAGGAAAAATAGCCCAACCGGGAATATTCACCCGGATGGGCTGACAAAGAAATTTGTAAAAGCCAGAAAAATTTCAGGCGCTAAATTTAGTGATAACCCACCGACATTTCACGAGATCCGTAGCCTGGCTGGTCGGCTGTACAAAGACGAACGCGGCGAGGAGTTCGCTCAAAAACTACTGGGCCACACCTCAGAGAACACCACGAAACTCTATCTCGATGAACGCGATAATAAAGCTTACGTGATGCTCTGATTTTGTTGTAAAAGAAATGTTAAACTGGATTTGGATGTGATATAAACAAAAAGACCGGAATACAGAAATTCGAGGAAATTTCGAGGAATTTCGAGGGGATACACATAACCCATTGATTTATAATCGAAATAAAAAGAGACCGAATACGATTCCTGTATTCGGTCCAGGGAAATGGCTCTTGGGAGAGAGCCGTGCGCTAAAAGTTGGCATTAATGCAGGCTAAATCGCCTTGCCCTTTAAGAATAGATGACGACGCCAGGTTTTCCAGTTTGTGACGAAGGTGATTGAAAAAACCTGGCGTTTTGTCTGTCATCAGAGATAAAAAAACCGTAAGCCTTTTCGTGAAGGTTTACGGTTTTTTATTAAAAATCAGTCAGCTATTGGATGGATCACAAAGCTTTTGCGCACGTTCGATAAACGGCGCCAGACTCATTTTCTCACCGGGCTTCGCCGGGTTATCGATTTGAATGACGGCGATAGGCTGAGCGCGCGTTTTACCCTCCGCTACTTGCTGTTCGGCAATGGCATTCAAGGGATACTGCACCAGCGTACTGGGGTTGATCACATAGAGCGCCTGGCCAGGTCGACAGGTCAACATGACCTCTTCCCGATTAAACGCCCACTTGTCTTTTCCTACTTCAAAACGACTTACGGTAATCACCTGCGGCGCCGCCAACGCTACGCCCGAAGTGGCCAGCAGAAGCGCCGGAAGGAGTATTTTTTTCATTCGTTATGCCAGTCCATCAGAAAGGTTCGAGGGTTGCAAACAGGCTGACGATCGCCAGAACTATGCCTCCAACTCCCCATTCAATTTGCGTCATCCTGACAAACCATAGGTCAGTCCGGGGATTTTCCTGTCGCATACGTGGTACGAGAACATACCGATTCGTCAGCGCAATTGCTACCATAAGCACCACCAGCGCACATTTTAACAAAAGCAACTGTCCATAGGTGGTCTGCCAGATAGCGGTAAATCCCGTGATAAATAGCGTGTTGCCAATGCCTGTGAGCAATACGCCCGCCACAAAAAAGTGACCATAACGAGAAAAACGCATCATGGCGCTAATAGCATGTTGACGCCAGCGTCCCTGAGCCATGCGCATACAATAAACCACTGGCAACAGCCCACCAAACCAGGCTGCGGCACAGAGTAAATGCAGAGCATGGTTAATCTGCTGTAATGTTCCCGCTACACCGTCGCGCATCGTCGCATGTCCAACGCCTGCCAGCAGGATAAACTGAGCAACGGTTAGAATAAGAAGCCGTCGTTGCATTTTTACCGGCGCAATGACTACCACCACCAGCGTGACCAGCGCGAGGATAATTTGCCATATCCAGACCGCGCCAAAGCGGGTTTGCAGTACCGCGCCCCACACCGAGACGGAAAAAACATCGGGCCAGCCGCCGCCCATCAGTCCGCCCTGAATCGCCAGCATAAAAGCCGCGCTGATAACGCTCCAGGCGGCAGCATGTCGTTGCAGATGTAAAAATCGACGCGTCATTAAACGACGAATTGGTGCGGGTGCCAGCCAGGCGCCGTAAAGCGCGCAGCCGTAGACCAGCATCAAACTAGCAAAATGAATAAATCGGAGAGTTATCCAGACGAATGTCAGCATCATTTATTTCACGCTGAAGGTGTATTTCCCTTTTGTTTTATGCCCATCCACCGACACAACGTGCCAGTCTACCGTGTAAGCGCCAGATTTTAACGGCTGCTCAAGCGGGATAATCAACTGCGTTTTATCCTGTTCATTTCGCTTTGCCGGGCGCGTTTTGATGAGCTCTTGCTGAGGGCCTGTAATGGTTGCGCCGCTGAATCCTGGCTCAATCCCTTCAGAAAAATTCAGGGTCAGCGCCTGTGGCGAGGCCGTAACGGCAGCATTCGCCGCTGGATACTGATGCGTCAGGTGCGCATGTGCCCAGGCCGCTGGCGTCGCAAATGTCGATGCCAACAGCAGTAAAGCTAAACGTCGCGATGGTGCAGAAGAAGCCATATTCACTATTCCTTTTTGTTATACCTACGTTACAAAGAATAACCTTCAACAATCAATGAGTCGAGGATCATCATTTCCATCTTGCCATTACCGCGGACTCTTAGTACCTTCTGGCGGCAACAAAAAAGGAGACGCGTATGAAAACGAATCTGGCTCAGCTTGAACAAGCGGAAATGGATAAAGTCAATGTGGACCTGGCGGCAGCCGGGGTGGCATTTAAAGAGCGCTACAATATGCCAGTTGTCGCGGAGGTGGTCGAACGTGAGCAGCCAGAGCATCTACGCGCCTGGTTTCGCGAGCGGCTGATTGCCCATCGTCTGGCTTCCGTATCACTATCCCGACTCCCTTACGAACCCAAAGTTAAATAAAATTATATAACGTTACACTTCCTTACATGCAGACGACTACATTATAAGGCGATTCTTAACCTATGCTTTTTAGAATGGCTGTAGAGACTATGAAAAGGAAGTCATTATGTCCTCCTGGAAAATTGCTGCTGCGCAGTATGCGCCCCTGAACGCCTCGCCGGCGGAGCATGTCGCCCATCATCTGGAATATATTGAGCTTGCGGCTCGTCAACAGTGCGAACTGCTGGTCTTTCCGTCACTGTCGCTATTAGGCTGCGACGAAAGAAATAAATCGTTGCCCGCCCCACCTGACGAGGCGCTTTTACAGCCGCTCACTCATGCGGCCGATACTCACCATATGACTATCATTGTGGGTATGCCTGTTGAGCATAACTGCCGCTTCGTAAAAGGCATCGCTATTTTTGCCCCATGGCTAACGTCGCCGCTCATGTTTCACAAAAGTCATGGCGCCTGTATAGCCAGGCAGCGAAGCGCTATCAACGTGGTGGATGAGCAGCCAGAAGGTGGTGATATAGATCCCTCATTTACGTTATTCACAACCAGTCAATGTCTTAACGAACCTGAACTACATGCTTCTACCTCACGCTTACAACGTTTTTCGCATAAATATGCGCTGGCCGTACTGATGGCCAATGCCTGTGGCAGTAGCGCGCTGTGGGATGAAAGCGGGCAACTTATTGTTCGTGCCGATTGCGGTTCGCTATTACTGACGGGTCTGCGCACAACCGAGGGTTGGCAAGGCGATATCATTCCATTACGCTAAGGTCTTTCGGTGAGGAATGAATCATGTTGCGGATTATAGACACGGAAACCTGCGGGCTGCAGGGCGGGATCGTAGAGATAGCCTCTGTTGATGTCATTGATGGCAACATTGTCAATCCCATGAGTCACCTGATACGCCCCGATCGCCCTATTACGCCGCAGGCGATGGCGATACACCGTATTACCGAAGCCATGGTCGCCGATAAGCCGTGGATTGAAGATGTCATACCGCTTTATTACGGTAGTGAGTGGTATGTCGCTCACAATGCCAGTTTCGACAGACGCGTATTACCTGAATTGCCGGGTGAGTGGATCTGTACCATGAAGTTGTCGCGACGCCTGTGGCCGGGAATAAAATACAGCAATATGGCGCTCTATAAATCGCGCAAACTAAGCGTACAAACGCCGCCGGGGCTGCATCATCACCGGGCGCTTTATGATTGCTATATCACCGCCGCCTTGCTGATTGATATTATGCGAACCACTGGCTGGACCGCGGAAGAGATGGTCAATATCACGGGCCGTCCTGCGCTGTTAACCACTTTCCCGTTCGGTAAATACCGCGGTAAGGCGGTATCTGAAGTCGCAAAACGCGATCCGGGCTATTTACGCTGGCTTTTTAATAACCTTGATAATATGAGCCCGGAACTTCGCCTGACGCTTAAACACTACCTGTAAGATGTTCAGGCTGACGAGCAACGCAGCAATGGAACACCACAATAACCCGCGACGCTCACAAGCCGTTGCGAGCTCGCGCGTCTATGCGCTATGTAAGGTTCCCTGCGCCAGGCCGATTAAAAAGGCGAACTCCAGCGCGACGCCTTCGTAGGATTTAAACCGCCCCGACTTACCACCGTGCCCGGAGTCCATATCCGTACATAACAGCAGCAGACGTTGATCCGTTTTTAGCTCGCGTAATTTTGCCACCCACTTCGCCGGTTCCCAGTATTGCACCTGGGAATCGTGCAATCCTGTCGTCACCAGCAGGTGCGGATAGTCCTGCGCTTTGACATTGTCATAAGGACTATAGCTTTTCATATAGTCATAATACTCAATATCCTGCGGGTTCCCCCACTCTTCAAACTCTCCTGTCGTTAGTGGGATCGACTCATCCAGCATCGTGGTTAATACATCAACAAAGGGTACCTGGGCAATAACGCCGTGGAAAAGCTCGGGGCGTTCGTTGATAGCGACGCCCATTAGCATTCCGCCCGCGCTCCCGCCCATCCCATAACACAGCGACGGCGAACCGTAACCCAGTTTTAATAAGGCATCGCAGGCATCAAGATAATCATTAAAAGTATTCCGCTTTTTGAGGAATTTGCCATCTTCATACCACTGCTGCCCCAGCTCACCGCCGCCGCGAACGTGTACGATTGCGTAAACAAAGCCACGATCCAGCAAGCTCAGTCGGCTGCTGCTGAAGTCGGCGTCAATACTGGAACCGTAAGATCCGTAGCCGTAAACCAGAAGCGGATTTTGCCCTTTACGAAAATACTTCTGATGATAAACCAGCGATACCGGCACTTCGACGCCGTCGCGTGCGGTGATCCACAGGTGTTCGCTCTGATAACAGCCAGAATCAAACCCAGGCACTTCCGTCTGTTTAAGTACCCGTCGTTCTCCGGTATCCATATCCAGTTCAAACAAGGTATCTGGCGTCGTCATTGAAGAATAGCCGTAACGCAGCCGGGAGGTCTCAGGTTCGGGATTATAGGCAAGCCACGTCACGTAAGCCGGATCGTCAAAGGCAATGCCTATCACTTCACGGGTTTTACGGTTAATTTGCCGCAGGCTGGTAAGCCCCCGTTGACGCTCTTCGACCACTAACCAGTCGGTAAACAGGGTAAACCCTTCCAGCATAATATGCTCGCGCGGAGGGATCAGCTCTTCCCAGGCGTTTTCATTGCGCACGCGGGTACGGTACAACCCAAAGTTTTTACCGTTCCGGTTAGAACGCAGGTAAAACTTATGTTGATAGTGATCGAGACTATATTCATGGTCTTTGCGGCGCGGTAAAAATGAAAACGGCTCGGCATCGGCCAGTTCCGCGTCAAGTAACAGCACTTCGCTAGTGGTGGCGCTGGCAAGATGAATCACCACATAATGCTGCGAAGTGGTTTTATGCAGGCTGACATAAAAGGTATCGTCTTTCTCCTCATATACCAGTTCATCTTGCGATGACGGAGTGCCAATCGTGTGCCGCCAAACCTGATAGGGCAGCAGCGTCTTCTTATGCTTACGCACATAGTAAAGGGTCAGGGAATCATTGGCCCAGACAAATTCAGGCGCAACGTTATCCAGCAGTTCCGGATACCAGTTACCGCTTTCGAGGTTACGAAAACGCAACCCATACTGACGACGGGATAAATAATCTTCCGCCAGCGCCATGATGGTATTATCCGGCGTAATGGCAAGTCCGCCGAGCGTATAAAATTCGCTGTGCGCGGCCCGCTGGTTCGCATCGAGCAAGGTTTCCCACACATCCCACTCTTCGCTTAACGCCGATTGTCGTTGATAGATGGCATATTCGCAGCCGGGTTCATAGATATAACGGTAGCGATAGCCGTTTTTCACATACGGAGCGGAAACTTCTCTGGGCGGGATGCGATCGATAATTTCTTTTAGAATGCGGTCCTGTAACGCCTGCTGAGAGGACATGACCTTCCGGCCATACTCATTTTCCTGATGCAGGTAATCAAGGACTTCCGGCTGCGAGCGAGTGTCATCTCGCAGCCAGTAATAATTATCAATGCGCGTATCGCCATGTACGGTCATGGCATAGGGAATTCGATTGGCTTTTGGCAACATGTCGTTTTTTCTTTTGCGTTAATATTTGTTATATATCACGCGGCAAACACAGCGGCGTAGCATGGTAGTCCCGGTCGCTCACCTCGGTAAGCGCCTGAGATGTCACTGCTTCGCCGCTATCCTGCAACATGAATGACGTAAACTATCCATCCTATAAGGGTGGCAAAAGACACGCATGATGCAAGCGAAACATGTTACTTAATGGCAGGTTATCAGCCTGGTAGCGCCTGTTTTTGCTGCTGCAAGTCCTGCTCGATACCGTCCCGAACCTCCTGAGGAATTTTTAGCGCGTCTCCTAACGCATTCAGATAGCTACGTTCCATAAAGTGGTCAATATCAATGGCGGCGCAGCTCAGGAAGTAGATTTCCAGGGCTTCTTCTTCATTGCGAACACCCTGTGCCAGACGTTGTGGATCAAGCGGCTGCTCAATAGCTTTCTCGATAAACACACGCCCTTGCTCTTCTACACCTGATTCTCGCAGTTGGTGCTCAATCGCCGCGCGTTCTTTGGCATCAATATGCCCATCGCTTTTTGCAGCAAAAACCAGCGCCAGGATCAGTCGCTCAGTGCGAACATCCAGCGGCGTACTTTGGCTGCCGAATTGCGGCTCCCCCTGATGCGCAGCGCGTACTTTATCTTTGTACTTATTCCACAATACGGAACCCGCCACCGCGCCGCCGCCCACCAGCAAAGCGCCAGTACCGTATTTGGTTAATAATTTGCGCGAAGACTTATTGGCGACCAACAGTCCAGCCAGACCGCCCAGCGCGCCGGGAACCAGCAGTTTATTTAACCCATGTTCACCGGAAGGCGATGCGGAAGCGCCTTTTTGCCCAAGAAGTGATTGTAATTGGTTCAACCAGTTAGCCATAGTACCCCTCAAATACAGACCAATAATGGTCAAGCGTACCTGAGGGGATGTCAGGAATTGTCTGTTCCGGCAAAAGAAGCGCAAATTACGCTGCTAGCGGGGCTTATATTCCGCCTTGCCGGCTTTGCAATCAACGATGACCTGATAATGAATATCGGCACTTTTACCGCGAACAGTTAGCGGAACTGTCCATTTATCATTTTGACCTACAACGTCCTGCACATTAACCCACGCGACCGGGTCAGCCTGCCCGACCTTTTTTTGGTCGTCTGCCCACCGCACGATACGATTTTGCTGGTAGTCGCGCTTCACGCTTGCCGCAATCCCGGCGGCATCCAGCCCTTCGCACTGCGGAAACTTAACCGATTTACTCTCGGTGGATGCCGCAAATGCCGATACGCTGGCGGATAACAACAGCAGGCTCAACAACGCTCCTCTTTTATTCATACTTTTCTCCTTAGCACAATGATTCAGGAAAAGCATGGTACAAAACGCCGGGAGCGCAAGTGTGGGTTCAGGCGGCTTGCTTTTTCGTTTTACTCGCGGCGTCCTTTTCAACCGCCTGCGGAGAAGGCAACTTACCGGTTTTGAGGATAGTGCTTAACACCTCTTTATGTTCCGCCAGCCACAGCGACAACGCTTCGCGCTGCCCATCTTCCAGCACGACTGGCGACTGCTCAAGCCAGGTATCAAGAAGATCGGCAGTATCGAGCATTTTGTCCCAGGCGTCGGCTTCCTTTTTACTGGTAAATGACATCTTCTCCTCACCCTCGCGAATGACTACGTATTTAACTTCAACCGCCATTTTGCAGCCCCTTATTTACCTGTATTTATATACAGTATATTGCAAGGCAGCAAGAAAAGCAATCTATTCGAAAAGACATGCGCAAACGTTTTCGTATATACTGCGCGCAGGTAAATAAGGGGACAGAAATATGACGCTATTAGGCACTGCGCTGCGTCCGGCAGCAACGCGGGTGATGTTATTAGGGGCAGGTGAATTGGGAAAAGAGGTGGCGATTGAATGCCAACGCCTGGGGATCGAGGTTATCGCCGTCGATCGCTATCCTGATGCTCCCGCCATGCATGTGGCTCACCGTTCACACGTCATTAATATGCTGGACGGCGAGGCGCTACGTCATGTGATTACAGAGGAAAAACCGCATTATATCGTGCCGGAAATAGAAGCGATCGCCACCGATACGCTGCGTGAACTGGAGGGCGAAGGACTGAATGTCGTGCCTTGCGCTCGTGCAACGCAGCTCACGATGAACCGCGAAGGGATCCGTCGCCTGGCCGCAGAAGAATTAGGACTGCCGACATCGACGTATCGCTTTGCCGACAGTGAGGCCAGTTTTCATGATGCGGTAGCCGCAGTGGGTTTTCCTTGCATCGTCAAACCGGTCATGAGCTCTTCCGGCAAAGGCCAGAGCTTTATCCGCTCGGCCGAACAGCTCGCGCAGGCATGGGAGTATGCTCAACAGGGCGGACGCGCTGGCGCGGGTCGCGTGATTGTGGAAGGCGTGGTTAAATTTGATTTTGAAATTACGCTGCTCACCGTTAGCGCCGTCGATGGCGTGCATTTCTGCGCACCGGTCGGTCATCGTCAGCAAGATGGCGACTATCGCGAATCCTGGCAGCCACAGCAGATGAGCGAACTGGCGCTGAAGCGGGCGCAAGAGATTGCCCGTCATGTGGTACTGGCGTTAGGCGGTCATGGCCTGTTCGGCGTTGAACTCTTCGTCTGTGGCGATGAAGTCATTTTCAGCGAAGTCTCCCCTCGCCCGCACGATACCGGAATGGTCACGTTGATTTCTCAGGATCTCTCTGAGTTTGCGCTGCATGTGCGCGCCTTTCTGGGAATGCCCGTAGGCGCTATTCGCCAGTATGGTCCCGCTGCCTCGGCCGTGATTCTGCCGCAGCTTACCAGTCAAAATGTGACGTTTGATAATGTTCACGCGGCGGTAGGGGCCGGAGTGCAGGTACGGCTGTTTGGTAAGCCTGAGATCGACGGCACCCGTCGTCTTGGTGTAGCGTTAGCGACAGGTGAAAACGTTGAAGAAGCGGTGATAAGAGCGAAAAAGGCCGCCAGCCGCGTGACGGTAAAAGGCTAATGCGCCATCGCCTGATGGCGACGTTAGCGCATTTTTATCAGGCCTGCCAGATCGCCACTCGTAAGCCCGATAAGCAAGCGCCATCGGGCATTTAACGGCTTACTGCTTCGCGCCTTCTACCGCTTCGCGCGCCAGTTTGGTGATGCGATCGTAATCACCCGCTTCCAGCGCGTCGGCCGGCACCAGCCAGGAACCGCCGATGCACAATACGCTTTTCAGCGCCAGATAGTCACGATAGTTTGCCGGAGAGATGCCGCCAGTTGGGCAGAAACGCACCTGAGAGAACGGACCGGCAATCGCCTGCAACGCTTTAGTGCCGCCATTCGCTTCCGCCGGGAAGAATTTGAACTCTTTCAGACCATAGTCCATGCCCAACATCAGCTCAGAAACGGTGCTAATACCGGGAATCAATGGGATAGTGCCTGCCGTCGCGGCTTTCAGCAGTGGCTCAGTCAGCCCCGGGCTAATCGCAAACTGCGCGCCCGCTTCCGTCACCTCCGCCAACTGCTGCGGATTGAGAACGGTTCCGGCGCCGACAATCGCTTCCGGTACTTCTTTAGCGATAGCGCGAATAGCATCCATCGCGCAGGCCGTACGTAAAGTCACTTCCAGAACGCGAACGCCCCCGGCCACCAGCGCTTTAGCCATCGGCACCGCGTGCTCCAGTTTATTGACTACAATGACCGGGACAACCGGGCCGGTGGTCAGGATTGCTTCTGCACTTGTTTTCCAGTTTTTCATCGGAATTCTTCTCTCGCCTGATTACTAGTGTGTCATCTTAAAAAGTGATACAGGTTGCGCCCTGCTCCGCACCCGACAGCTTTTCGCGCAGCGCGCCAAACAACTCACGCCCCGTTCCGACGCGCGACGCGCTCAGGTCCGGAATATGAGGCTGACGAGCGGCAAGTTCCGCCTCGTCGACCAGCAGAGTTAACTCACCTGTCTGCCCATTCACGCGAATGATGTCGCCATCGCGCACTTTTGCCAGTAAGCCGCCATCGTAGGCTTCCGGCGTTACGTGGATAGCTGAAGGCACTTTACCCGAAGCGCCTGAAAGTCGTCCATCAGTAACTAACGCGATTTTGAAACGGCGGTCCAATAATACACCAAGTGGCGGCATGAGTTTATGTAATTCTGGCATTCCATTCGCTTTTGGTCCCTGATGACGCACGACAACGACACAATCCCGGTCAAGCAGGCCCGCGTCAAACGCAGGCAGCACATCATGCTGACTTTCAAATACCATGGCAGGCGCTTCAATGATCTGGTTTTCAACCGGTACCGCAGACGTCTTCATTACTGCGCGCCCCAGATTACCGCTTAGCACCTTAGTACCGCCGTGAGGAGAGAACGGCTTATCAAAAGAGGCAATGACATCGTTATCCAGTGACCTTTCCGCGCCTTCACGCCAGTCCAGCTCGCCGTTGTTGAGCCAGGGCTCCAGCGTATAGCGTTTCAGGCCGAAGCCTGCGACAGTGTTAACGTCTTCGTGCAACAATCCGGCATTGAGCAGCTCACGCATCAATACCGGTACACCGCCCGCCGCCTGGAAGTGGTTAATGTCCGCCGGACCGTTCGGGTACAGACGCGCCATCAACGGAACCACTTCCGACAAATCCGAGAAGTCATCCCAGTTGATCAGAATTCCCGCCGCGCGCGCCATTGCAACCAGATGCATGGTGTGGTTGGTGGAGCCGCCGGTAGCCAGCAGCGCGACAATGCCGTTCACCACAACTTTTTCGTCGATCATTTTACCGAGCGGCATCCACGTATTGCCGTTGCCGGTAAGACGTGTTACCTGACGTGCGGCAGCGGCAGTCAATGCCTCGCGCAGCGGCGCATCCGGATGCACAAACGAGGAACCCGGCAACTGCATTCCCATAAACTCCACCACCATCTGGTTGGTGTTGGCGGTGCCGTAAAATGTACAGGTGCCCGGCGCATGGTAAGAGGCGGCCTCTGACTCCAGCAGCGCCATTCTGTCTACTTTTCCTTCCGCATATAGCTGACGAATACGGACTTTTTCTTTATTCGGCAGGCCGCTCGCCATCGGGCCTGACGGAACAAAAATCGCGGGTAAATGACCAAAAGAGAGCGCGGCCATCGCCAGCCCCGGAACGATTTTGTCGCATACGCCGAGGAATAACGCGCCGTCAAACATATTGTGAGAGAGGCCTACTGCTGCCGACATCGCTATCACTTCGCGGCTGAGTAATGACAACTCCATGCCATCCTGCCCTTGCGTAACGCCATCGCACATTGCCGGTACGCCGCCTGCGACCTGACCTACCGCATTCACGGAATGCAGGGCCTGACGAATAATTTCCGGATAATGTTCATACGGTTGATGCGCAGAGAGCATGTCATTGTAGGAGGTAATGATGGCGATATTATTGCGCAACATACTTTTCAGCGAGGCTTTGTCCTCTGGCTGACAGGCGGCGAAGCCATGCGCCAGGTTGCCGCAGGCCAGTTGAGATCGGTGGACCGTGGCGGTTTTCGCCTGCTCAATGCGGGCAAGATAGGCTTTTCGGGTCTGCTGCGAGCGTTCGACAATGCGCTGTGTTACGCGTAACAAATTAGGATTCATAGAGGCTCCTGAAATTTATCTGTCCGGCTACCGGGTTTACCATGCGTTTCATCAATGTGGAAAGACAGTGAAATACATGATGTCCGGGGATAATGGGGCAAAATCGTTTCAGGCAGTGTAATAAAAAAAGCCTCGCAGGTGAATCCACACGAGGCTTAAAAGTGCAAAAATGATTCTACAATCTGTGTTAGATCATGTTACCGGTAAAATACCACCTAAGAGTGAGTGGCAAATTTACTCAAACTCATTCCACGAACGACCGTCACGGGTAATCATCGCCACGGACGCTACCGGTCCCCAGGTGCCCGCCTGATACGGCTTCGGCGCGTCGTTGTCCATCGCCCATGCTTCGGTAATGGAGTCCACCCACTTCCAGGCTTCTTCCACTTCGTCACGGCGGACAAATAGCGCCTGAATGCCACGCATCGTTTCCAGCAGCAGGCGCTCATATGCATCCGCCAGGTGCGTCTGATTAAAGGTCTCGGAGTAGCTCAGATCAAGCTTCGTGATCTGCAGATTATGCTTATGATCCAGCCCCGGTACTTTGTTAAGCACCTGAATATCTACGCCTTCATCCGGCTGCAGGCGAATCGTCAATTTGTTCTGCGGCAGGTCTTGCCAGGACTCTTTAAAGAGGTTCAGTTCAGGCGTCTTGAAATAAACCACGACTTCAGAGCACTTGGTTGGCAGACGCTTGCCGGTGCGCAGATAGAATGGCACGCCCGCCCAACGCCAGTTATCGATGTCGACGCGGATCGCGACGAAAGTTTCGGTGTTGCTGCTTTTATTCGCGCCCTCTTCTTCCAGATAGCCCGGCACCTTTTGACCCTGCGCAAAGCCAGCGGTGTATTGACCACGAACCGTTTTTTCACGCACGTTGGAGCGATCAATACGGCGCAGCGATTTCAACACTTTGACTTTTTCATCGCGAATACTGTCGGCGCTCAGGTCAGACGGCGGTGACATGGCAATCATGCAGAGAATTTGCAGCAAGTGGTTCTGGATCATATCGCGCATCTGACCGGCCTGGTCAAAATATCCCCAGCGCCCTTCAATCCCCACCTCTTCCGCTACGGTAATCTCAACGTGATCGATAGTGCGGTTATCCCAGTTATTAACGAATAACGAGTTGGCAAAACGCAGCGCCAGCAGGTTGAGAACCGTTTCTTTGCCCAGATAGTGGTCGATACGATATACCTGGCACTCTTCAAAGTATTCGCCGACCCGATCGTTAATCTCACGCGAGGTCGCCAGCGAAGTACCCAACGGTTTTTCCATCACGACGCGCGCCGGTTTGGCGTTGAGTTTAGCCTCCCCTAACCCTTTGCAAATAGCGCCAAAGGTGCTGGGCGGCATCGCAAAATAGTTAATGGTGGTGCGGTTTTTTTGATCCAGCATATCGCCCAGGCGACTGAACGCAGGCGTATCGTTCACGTCAAGATTACAAAAATCCAGACGGCCGCTCAGCGTATCCCACAAGCCTTCATCAATTTTTTCCTTCATGAAGGTTTCCAGCGCCTCACGCACGACGTGGGTATAAGCTTCTTTATCCCAGTCCGCGCGCCCCACCCCAATGATCCGGGTATCCGGATGGATCTGGCCGGCTTTCTCAAGCTGATACAGGGAAGGCAGCAGTTTCCGGCGCGCCAGGTCGCCTTTCGCGCCGAAAATGACCAGGTCACATGCCTGGGCTGTTTGCGTTACCGCCATGTCATTCTCCTCAGTTAATCTCCTGGTACTTTAGCCAGGATATCGTTGTAATTTTATTACACAGCACTGTACTGCTTTTACGAGATTACGGAAACCGTAAACGCCTTTTCATGGGTGAACCGGCGTTTGATTGGCAATATAATCGGCAAAACGCCTAATAAAATTGTCGCTTTTCCACACAAGCTGGAACTTAAAATCCGACGTCGGTCATGTAATGAAAAAAAACGACACCTTTTTTAGCCATTTTGCCCCCTTTGACAGCCGCCAGGAGTAATATCTAACAAAACGCGCTCGGTTTCGCGCATCATTGAAATCGCTAATACCCATGAGCCTTGCTAATCATGAATATGCTGGAAAAAGTCCAGTCTCAACTGGAACATTTAAGCAAATCTGAACGAAAAGTCGCCGATGTTATTCTGGCCGCCCCAGGCAGATCGATTCACTTAAGCATTGCCATGCTGGCCCAGGAAGCTAACGTTAGCGAGCCAACGGTGAACCGTTTCTGTCGCAGCATGAATACCCGCGGCTTTCCTGATTTTAAACTGCATCTGGCGCAAAGTCTGGCAAATGGCACCCCCTATGTTAATCGCAATGTGGATGAAGATGACAGCGTTGAGGCCTATACAGGAAAAATCTTCGAGTCCGCCATGGCCAGTCTCGACCATGTTCGCCAATCGCTGGATAAATCGGCCGTCAACCGCGCCGTCGATTTACTGACCCAGGCAAAAAAAATCGCCTTTTTTGGTCTTGGTTCCTCCGCCGCAGTCGCGCATGACGCCATGAATAAGTTTTTTCGCTTCAATGTACCGGTGATTTACTCCGACGATATCGTGCTGCAACGGATGAGCTGTATGAATTGTAACGATGATGACGTCGTCGTGCTCATTTCGCATACTGGCAGAACCAAGAGCCTGGTGGAACTGGCGCAGTTGGCGCGGGAAAACGATGCGATGGTGATCGCCCTGACCTCCGCTGGAACGCCGCTGGCGCGCGAAGCCACGCTGGCCATTACCCTCGACGTACCGGAAGATACAGACATTTATATGCCCATGGTCTCTCGACTTGCTCAGCTGACCGTGATAGATGTGCTGGCAACGGGATTTACTTTGCGTCGCGGGGCAAAATTCAGAGATAACTTGAAGCGTGTCAAGGAAGCGCTCAAGGAATCGCGTTTTGATAAAGAATTACTCATCAGGAGTGATGACCGCTAAAAGCAATAACAATGTTCTACCCTTTTCGTCATCCGGGGACGTTCATTTTATACCGTTAAGGTTTCAGAACGACCGGATCAATGTTCACGCAACACCAAGTTGTTTTAGTCAACGGAGTATTACATGTCCAGAAGGCTTCGCAGAACCAAAATCGTTACCACGTTAGGCCCGGCAACTGACCGCGATAACAACCTTGAGAAGGTTATCGCCGCGGGCGCAAACGTAGTACGTATGAACTTCTCTCACGGCTCGCCGGAAGATCATAAAATGCGTGCTGATAAAGTCCGTGAGATTGCCGCCAAACTGGGGCGTCATGTGGCTATTTTAGGCGACCTGCAAGGGCCAAAAATTCGCGTTTCCACTTTTAAAGAAGGCAAAGTGTTCCTCAATATCGGGGACAAATTTCTGTTAGACGCTAACCTGGGTAAAGGCGAAGGCGATAAAGAAAAAGTCGGCATTGATTACAAAGGGTTGCCGGCAGACGTCGTTCCTGGCGATATCCTGCTGCTTGACGATGGTCGAGTGCAGTTGAAAGTGCTTGAAGTCCAGGGCATGAAAGTCTTTACCGAGGTCACCGTCGGCGGCCCGCTGTCTAACAATAAAGGCATTAACAAGCTCGGCGGCGGGCTTTCTGCTGAAGCGCTGACCGAAAAAGATAAAGCCGATATTCAAACCGCTGCGCTGATAGGCGTTGACTATCTGGCCGTCTCCTTCCCGCGCTGCGGCGAAGATCTGAACTATGCACGCCGCCTGGCGCGCGACGCCGGCTGCGACGCGAAAATTGTGGCTAAGGTCGAACGCGCCGAAGCGGTATGCGATCAAAACGCCATGGACGATATCATTCTGGCCTCTGACGTTGTGATGGTCGCACGTGGCGACCTGGGTGTTGAAATCGGCGATCCGGAGCTGGTTGGTATCCAGAAGGCGCTGATTCGCCGTGCGCGTCAGCTAAACCGCGCGGTCATCACCGCAACGCAGATGATGGAGTCGATGATCACCAACCCGATGCCGACCCGTGCGGAAGTGATGGACGTGGCGAACGCCGTCCTGGATGGCACGGATGCGGTTATGCTGTCTGCCGAAACCGCAGCCGGTCAGTATCCTTCTGAAACCGTTGCCGCAATGGCGCGCGTCTGCCTGGGCGCAGAAAAAATCCCCAGCATCAATGTGTCTAAACACCGTCTCGACGTGCAGTTCGACAACGTTGAAGAAGCCATTGCCATGTCTGCGATGTATGCGGCAAACCATCTGAAAGGCGTTACCGCGATCATCACCATGACGGAATCCGGTCGTACCGCGCTAATGACTTCCCGTATCAGCTCCGGCCTGCCGATTTTCGCCATGTCGCGCCATGAACGCACGCTGAACCTGACCGCGCTCTACCGCGGAGTAACGCCGGTGCATTTTGATAGCGCGGCTGATGGCGTTGTCGCGGCGCATGAAGCTGTTAATCTGCTGCGCGATAAAGGGTATCTGGTTTCCGGCGACCTGGTGATCGTGACTCAGGGCGATGTCATGAGCACCGTCGGCTCAACCAATACCACGCGTATTTTGACCGTTGAGTAAAACTCCCCCACGCCTGTTCATCAGGTAGTACAGGGTTTGTCAGCATAAAGCCTCTCTTACGAGAGGCTTTATTTATTTGATGGGATAAAGATCTTTACGCTTATACGGCTGAATCTCGCCTGGCTTGCGGGTTTTGAGCAGCTTCAGGATCCAGGTGTACTGTTCCGGATGCGGGCCGACAAAAATTTCGACCTCTTCGTTCATCCGTCTGGCGATAGTGTGGTCGTCAGCCGTGAGCAGATCGTCCATTGGCGGGCGAATCTGGATAGTCAGGCGATGCGTTTTACCATTATACACCGGGAAAAGCGGTATCACGCGTGCGCGGCACACTTTCATCAGCCGACCAATCGCAGGCAGCGTTGCTTTGTATGTCGCAAAGAAATCAACGAATTCACTATGCTCCGGGCCGTGATCCTGGTCCGGCAGGTAGTAACCCCAGTAGCCCTGACGAACAGACTGAATAAAGGGTTTAATCCCGTCATTTCGCGCATGCAAACGTCCGCCAAAACGCCGACGCACGGTGTTCCAGATATAGTCAAAAACCGGATTACCCTGATTATGAAACATCGCCGCCATTTTTTGCCCCTGAGAGGCCATCAGCATGGCCGGAATGTCGACGCCCCAGCCATGCGGTACGAGAAAAATGACTTTTTCGTCGTTACGACGCATCTCCTCAATGACTTCCAGACCTTCCCAGTCAACACGCTGTTGAATTTTTTTCGGACCGCGCATCGCCAACTCAGCCATCATCGCCATTGCCTGCGGCGCGGTGGCGAACATCTCATCGACAATCGCTTCGCGTTCAGCTTCGCTACGCTGCGGAAAGCACAATGACAGATTAATTAGCGCCCGGCGACGAGAACTCTTCCCCAGCCGTCCGGCAAAACGCCCCAGCGTTGCCAGCAAAGGGTCGCGGAATGATGCCGGTGTTAATGCGATCCCCGCCATTGCCGCCGCGCCCAACCAGGCGCCCCAATACTGCGGATAGCGAAAGGATTTTTCGAACTCAGGGATATACTCACTATTATTTTTTTTGGTTTCCATGCTTTTCCAGGGTCTGCTGACGCGAAAAGGAATTGTGAATAGTGTAGCGACGTCTGCGTCTCACACAAAACAAAAAAGCCGGCACACATCGCGTACCGGCTCTGTCAGCGCATTTGTTAATCGAAGCGCAGTTGTGGCAGAACCTCTTTCACCTGTGCCAGGTATTCACGACGATCTGACCCCGTCAGACCTTCCGTGCGCGGCAATTTTGCTGTCAGAGGGTTAACGGCTTGCTGGTTTATCCATACCTCATAATGCAGATGCGGCCCTGTGGAACGCCCGGTGTTACCAGAAAGCGCAATACGATCGCCACGTTTCACTTTTTGCCCCGGTTTCACCAGCAGCTTACGCAAGTGCATGTAACGTGTGGTGTAGGTGCGTCCATGACGAATCGCAATGTAGTAACCGGCAGCGCCGCTACGTTTAGCGACCACGACCTCGCCATCCCCCACCGACAGCACCGGCGTACCCTGCGGCATCGCAAAGTCAACGCCACGATGCGGCGCAACGCGTCCGGTAACCGGGTTCAGACGACGCGGATTGAAGTTGGAGGAGATGCGGAACTGTTTTGCGGTCGGGAAGCGTAAAAAGCCTTTCGCCAGGCCAACACCGTTACGGTCATAGAATTTACCGTCAGCGGCGCGAATGGCGTAGTAATCTTTACCATCGGAACGCATCCGCACGCCCAACAACTGACTCTGTTCACGCTTGCCATCCAGCATCTCGCGCGACATCAGAACCGAAAATTCATCGCCCTTTTTCAGCTTGCGAAAATCCATCTGCCACTGCATTGCTTTTATCACTGCGCTGATTTCGCTGCTGGTTAAACCGGCCTCTTTCGCGCTGGCGACAAAGCTACCCCCTACCGTGCCTTTCAGCAGACTGTTGACCCAGTCCCCCTGCTGCATTTCACTGCTCATTTTAAAACCGTTGGCAGTGCGATCGTAGGTACGCGTTTCACGGCGGGAGACTTCCCATGTCAGACGCTGTAAATCGCCATCGGCGGTCAGTGTCCAGGAAAGCTGTTGGCCAATTTTCAGATTGCGCAGCTCCTTATCAGAAGCGGCAAGTCGGCTAATATCGCTCATATCGATGCCGTACTGATTCAGAATGCTGCTTAACGTATCGCCTGTGGAGACGACGTATTCATGGACGCCGACTTCGCCTGCGGTTTTATCGTCCAGCTCATCCTGAGGAATAGCTTCATCTTCCTGCGCGGCCTGATCGATGGGTTCGCTGGCCTCCGGTAAGAGGGAACGAATCTCGCTTTTCTCCAGTTCAATAGTTTTAACGATTGGCGCGGATTCTGGGTGGTAAACATAGGGCCGCCATACGGCGACGGCCAGTGTCAGAACGGTAAGTGACCCCAGCATAACGCGGTGGGGTCGGGGCAGATTATTAAATGCCAGGGCGACAGAGCGGGCTATCTGTTGCACGTATTCACTTCCTCGTTAATCTCCTTTCAGGCAGCTCGCATACTGGTTGGCTAATTGGCTTAAAAACGCTGAATAGCTTGTTTTACCCAGTTTAATGTTCGTCCCGAGGGGGTCCAGTGTTCCCATTCGAACGGATGTCCCTCTCGCCACGGCTTCCACGACCGCTGGCCTGAATTGTGGCTCAGCAAAAACGCAGGTTGCTTTTTGCTCAACCAACTGTGTTCTTATTTCATGTAAACGCTGCGCGCCAGGTTGTATCTCAGGGTTCACGGTAAAGTGACCGAGTGGGGTGAGTCCGTAGTGTTTTTCGTAGTAACCGTAGGCGTCATGAAAAACGAAATACCCTTTCCCCTTGAGCGGCGCGAGCTCGTTACCGACCTGTTTATCGGTTGCGGCTAATTGTGCCTCAAAATCCTTCAGGTTGGCGTCGAGTTTGGCTCGACTTTGCGGCATAAGTTCCACTAATTTTTCATGGATTGCAACCGCTGTAGCCCGCGCTATCTCTGGGGAGAGCCAAAGATGCATGTTATATTCGCCGTGATGGTGATGTACGTCACCTTTTTCCTCATCGGCGCCCGTATGCGCATGTTCATCCTCATCATCATCCGCGCCCTTCATGAGTAACGGTTTTACATCGGCAAGTTGCGCAATGGTAACCTGCTTATTATCAGGGATATTCCTGACCGACTTCTCCATAAAGGCTTCCATTTCCGGGCCAACCCAGACGACTAAGTCCGCGCCCTGTAAGCGTTTTACGTCTGATGGACGCAATGAATAATCATGCTCGGATGCCCCATCCGGAAGTAATACTTGCGTATCCGTAACGCCATCAGCAATGGCGGAAGCGATAAACCCAAGTGGTTTAAGCGAAGCGACAACGGCGGCGTCGGCAGCCTGGGTTGCACTCCCCCAAAGCGCGGCGGATAATGCTGCGAAAAGAAGCGTATTTTTCTGTAACATAATGCGACTAATCATCGTAATGAATGTGTGAAATGTGATATTATAACATTCTATCACTTCTGCAAGCCTAAAATTAACATGACAAGTTTAGTTTCACTGGAAAACGTCTCGGTCTCATTTGGTCAACGCCGCGTCCTCTCTGACGTGTCGCTTGAATTGAGCCCCGGAAAAATTTTAACGCTTCTCGGTCCTAACGGCGCGGGGAAGTCAACGCTTGTACGCGTGGTTTTAGGACTGGTAGCCCCTGATGAAGGGGTGATCAAGCGCAACGGGCAACTCCGTATCGGCTATGTCCCGCAAAAGCTCTATCTCGATACCACGCTTCCGCTGACGGTAAACCGATTTTTACGCTTACGTCCCGGCACGCAAAAAACGGATATTCTCCCGGCGCTTAAACGCGTTCAGGCCGGACATTTGATTGACGCGCCCATGCAAAAACTCTCCGGCGGTGAGACACAGCGCGTACTGCTGGCGCGTGCTCTGCTTAACAGGCCGCAGTTGCTGGTACTTGATGAGCCGACGCAAGGCGTGGATGTCAACGGCCAGGTCGCGTTATACGACCTTATCGATCAGCTGCGTCGAGAACTCGATTGCGCCGTGCTGATGGTGTCGCATGACCTACATCTGGTCATGGCAAAGACGGATGAAGTGTTATGCCTGAACCATCATATTTGCTGTTCCGGCGCGCCGGAAGTGGTGTCTATGCATCCGGAATTTATCTCTATGTTTGGCCCGCGAGGCGCGGAGCAATTAGGGATTTATCGCCATCATCATAATCATCGCCACGATTTACAGGGTCGTATTGTACTGCGCCGGGGAAATGGTCACTCATGATTGAATTATTACTGCCCGGCTGGCTGGCCGGGATGATGCTGGCCTGCGCCGCTGGTCCTTTGGGCTCTTTTGTGGTCTGGCGTCGGATGTCCTATTTTGGCGATACGCTGGCTCACGCGTCGCTTCTGGGCGTGGCGTTTGGCCTGTTGCTGGACGTTAACCCCTTTTATGCGGTAATCGCCGTTACGCTGCTGCTGGCCGCCGGTCTGGTATGGCTGGAGAAACGCCCTCACCTCGCGATTGATACCTTACTGGGCATTATGGCGCACAGCGCCTTATCTTTAGGACTGGTCGTGGTCAGCCTGATGTCCAACGTCCGCGTTGATTTAATGGCTTATCTGTTTGGCGATTTGCTGGCCGTCACGCCGGAAGATCTTATCTCGATCGCTATTGGGGTCGTTATTGTGCTGGCCATTCTCTTCTGGCAGTGGCGCAACTTGCTGTCAATGACTATCAGTCCGGATCTTGCCTTTGTCGATGGCGTGAAGTTACAGCGCGTGAAGCTGCTATTGATGCTGGTAACGGCGTTAACCATTGGCGTGGCGATGAAGTTTGTCGGAGCGCTGATCATTACGTCGCTGCTGATTATCCCCGCCGCAACCGCGCGTCGCTTTGCCCGTACGCCGGAGCAGATGGCGGGCGTCGCCGTTGGTGTAGGTATGATAGCGGTTACAGGTGGACTGACCTTCTCAGCCTTTTATGATACCCCGGCAGGGCCATCCGTAGTGCTGTGTGCCGCGCTACTGTTTATCTTCAGTATGATGAAAAAGCAGGCAAGCTAAGCGTGTGTTGCCCGGTGGCGCTGCGCTTACCGGGCCTACAAAATCGCCCAGGCCTGATAAACGCAGCGACTTCAGGCGCTAAGGCATCTCTGGCGGCGTGATCCCGAAATGGTTCCAGGCGCGCACCGTTGCCATACGCCCACGCGGCGTGCGCTGCAAAAAGCCTTGCTGAATCAGATACGGCTCCAGCACATCCTCAATGGTTTCACGCTCTTCGCCAATCGCCGCCGCCAGGTTATCCAGGCCGACCGGTCCACCGAAGAATTTATCAATAACCGCCAGCAGCAGCTTGCGATCCATATAGTCAAACCCTTCCGCATCGACGTTCAGCATATCCAGCGCCTGCGCGGCAATTTCCGCTGAAATAGCCCCGTCATGCTTCACCTCGGCGAAATCACGCACACGTCTGAGCAGGCGGTTGGCTATACGCGGCGTACCGCGCGCCCGACGCGCCACTTCCAGCGCGCCGTCATCGCTCATCTCAAGCCCCATGTGCCTTGCGCTGCGCCCGACGATGTGCTGCAGATCGGGCACCTGGTAGAACTCCAGGCGCTGCACAATACCAAAACGGTCGCGTAGCGGGGACGTTAACGACCCGGCGCGCGTCGTCGCGCCAATGAGCGTAAACGGCGGCAGATCGATTTTAATTGAACGTGCAGCAGGCCCTTCGCCAATCATAATATCCAACTGGTAATCTTCCATCGCCGGATAGAGTACCTCTTCCACCACCGGTGAAAGCCGGTGAATCTCATCAATAAACAGCACATCATGCGGTTCAAGATTGGTGAGCATAGCCGCCAGATCGCCTGCTTTTTCCAGCACCGGGCCGGACGTGGTTCGGAGATTGACGCCCATTTCATTGGCAACGATATTCGCCAGAGTCGTTTTACCTAACCCCGGCGGGCCGAAAATCAGCAAGTGATCTAGTGCGTCGCCACGCCGTTTTGCCGCCTGAATAAAAATCTCCATCTGGGAGCGCACCTGCGGTTGGCCGACATATTCCGCCAATAACTTCGGGCGAATGGCGCGATCGGCGACGTCTTCTGCGATCGTGGCGCCTGCTGAAATCAGGCGATCTGCTTCTATCATCCTTTACCTCATAACGCGGCGCGTAACGCGTCGCGAATCAGTGTTTCACTGCTTGCATCCGGACGGGCGATCTTGCTTACCATCCGACTGGCTTCTTGCGGTTTATAACCCAGCGCCACCAGCGCAGCAACTGCTTCTTGTTCTGCATCTTCCGAGGTTGGGCTGGCCGGCGATGTCAATACCAGATCGACCGCTGGCGTAAAGAGATCGCCATGTAGCCCTTTAAAGCGGTCTTTCATTTCGACAATCAGCCTTTCGGCGGTTTTCTTGCCGATACCCGGCAGCTTCACCAGTGCGCCAAGCTCTTCGCGCTCAACCGCATTCACAAACTGCTGCGCCGACATGCCGGAGAGAATCGCCAGCGCCAGCTTAGGCCCGACGCCATTCGTTTTAATTAGCTCTTTAAACAGCGTGCGCTCTTGCTTATTGTTGAATCCGTACAGCAACTGCGCATCTTCACGCACCACAAAGTGGGTGAAGACGATTGCCTCCTGCCCGGCCTCCGGCAGCTCGTAAAAGCAGGTCATAGGCATATGTACTTCATAGCCTACGCCCCCTGTCTCCAGCAGCACGATCGGGGGTTGTTTTTCGAGAATAATGCCTCTGAGTCTGCCTATCACATGACGCTCCTGCGTAAAGGGCTGAAAAGATAATGCACTATCATAAAAAAAGACTGGATGTTTATCCAGATGAAAAACACGTATCCCGATATTTCTCTACTCCGACAACCCGCGATGGTTAACGACGGGTACGCTCCCCGCTGCGTACAAAATAAGTCGTACACTCATTGACAACTTTTTGCGTCCTACGCGAATAACTTTTTGCCAACATGCCGTGGCGCACGTTCGGTAGTCTTCAATAATGAGTATCCTGATAATACTAATAATGTATCCAGTACGAATGCCAACAGCGGAACATCGGGGCCCCAAAAAAACAGACCCGAGAATAGATGTAATAATATTAACTACTAGCGCTGAATTTAATCGCATGTTGTTTTATCGTCGCGCACAACAGATTTTAATTCACCATGACACAATAAATATTGTGCAAAGTCATTTTTCATGCCATCGAAATTCACGGCTGGTATCCCTTCTGAATAACTATAATAAATATTCACATACTCTTCGCTACTAAAAAGTGCCTGTCGTTTTGCTGCTAACCCACGGCCTTTTGCTGCAATATACTGGAAGCAGTGGCCGCTGGCGCCACAGCCCCGCCCATCATCAACAATATATATATCGGCAGCGTTAAACAACTGTTCCAGCCAGCACTGGCGAATCGTTCCGGCCGCACAAACCAAAAATAATGATGCGCTAATCATCCACCCGGATTTTTTTACCGATGTCATAGCCAGGAAAGCCATAAAGCACGCTGCCTGCAGGCACAAAACCAGTTCTTTATTCCCGGCAACCAAACGCCACTGGTTAAATACTAAAGTAATGAAAACTGAACTCAATATTGCCAACAGTCTGGTTCTGAACCGCCTGGCAGGGAGAAGTAAAAATAATAATGAAATCGTCCCTGGCTTTAATAAAAAAACAACGGTATTAGCCTCTGCCATATCAATACTCAAACAATAACAAAAACTAATAAACAGATGAAGGATAATAGCAACAAAAATATAAGGAAAATAAAACACCCAGCCTATTCTCATTGGTCTATCATCAACCACGTCATACTCCCTGTCAATATGAGAGATCAGATGATGAGAAATTTACCACCTTAATTCCCCTCAGATATATTTGCGACATTAATTCCAATAAATGAAATATTCACCATACATATTTCGATGACACTAAGGCTTGTCATTTATCTGGTATAATGCTAACTACCCTGTAGAATAAATAAAAGGAATTTATTTCAAATAATGGAATGCAGAGATGAAAAAACCTTATCCTGTCCAATATGAAACCGGGGATATCGTCTTTACCTGTATAGGTGCCGCGCTTTTCGGCCAGATATCCACCGCTTCACAGTGCTGGAGCAACCATGTTGGGATTATTATTGGTCATAATGGTGATGACTATCTGGTGGCGGAAAGTCGCGTCCCCCTCTCAACCGTCACCACGCTGTCACTGTTTATACAACGTTCAGCCGGACAACGTTACGCGGTTCGTCGCCTGTGCGGCGGCCTGACGGTCGAACAGAAACTCGCCATCATGGAACAGGTTCCCGCCCGGCTGAATAAGTTTTATCACACTGGGTTTAAATATGAGTCATCACGCCAGTTCTGCTCGAAATTTGTGTTTGATATCTATAAAGAAGCATTGTGTATTCCGGTAGGCGATATTGAGACATTCGAAGAATTACTTCACAGCAATCCTGATGCGAAACTCGCCTTCTGGAAGTTCTGGTTTTTAGGTTCAATCCCGTGGGATCGTAAGACGGTGACGCCCGCCAGCCTGTGGCAACATCCCAATTTAGAATTAATTAGCGCCTGTGGAATTGAAACCCCTCAACGCGAGGCTGAGGGAGAATGATTTAGCGCAACCTTCCCCGCGCCAGATTGAGTCGGCTCTCGCTCATTTGCATCGCGTTCTGGCTAACGTGGCAATGCGTAATGGCGATAGCCAGCGCATCCGCGGCATCGGCCTGCGGGTTAGCGGGGAGCTTCAGCAACGTGCGCACCATATGCTGAACCTGACTTTTCTCCGCGCTACCAATACCGACGACGGTTTGCTTCACCTGACGCGCCGCGTATTCAAACACGGGCAGTTCCTGATTGACCGCGGCGACAATCGCGACGCCGCGCGCCTGTCCCAGCTTGAGGGCTGAGTCGGCATTTTTCGCCATAAACACCTGTTCGATAGCAAAATAGTCCGGCTGGAACTGCGTGATGATTTCCGTCACGCCTGCGTATATAAGCTTCAAACGAGACGGCAAATCATCGACTTTGGTGCGAATACATCCGCTGCCCAGATAGGTCAGTTGTCTGCCTACCTGGCGGATAACGCCATAACCGGTAATGCGCGAGCCGGGGTCAATACCGAGAATAATCGACACGCTATACCCCCTGCCCGCCGGCGTTTAACAGCACCATTACAGGGTCGCCGCCACCTCATCAGAGATCTCACCGTTATGGTAGACTTCCTGAACATCGTCACAGTCTTCCAGCATATCGATCAGACGTAGCAGTTTCGGCGCGGTTTCCGCATCCATATCCGCTTTAGTTGACGGGATCATAGACACTTCGGCGCTGTCTGCTTTCAGACCCGCCGCTTCCAGCGCGTCACGCACTTTGCCCATCTCTTCCCAGGCAGTGTAAACATCAATCGCGCCATCATCATAGGTCACAACATCTTCCGCGCCGGCTTCCAGAGCGGCTTCCATGATGGTGTCTTCATCGCCTTTCTCAAAGGAGATGACCCCTTTCTTACTGAACAGGTACGCCACTGAGCCATCGGTACCCAGATTACCGCCGCACTTGCTGAAAGCATGACGCACTTCCGCTACGGTACGGTTACGGTTGTCACTCAGACACTCAATCATAATGGCCGTGCCGCCAGGACCATAACCTTCATAGATGATGGTTTCCATGTTCGAGTCTTCATCACCACCCACACCGCGAGCGATGGCACGGTTCAGAGTGTCGCGGGTCATGTTGTTGGCCAGCGCTTTATCTACAGCCGCGCGCAGACGCGGGTTGGCATCCGGATCGCCGCCGCCCAATTTAGCTGCCGTTACCAGTTCACGAATAATTTTAGTGAAGATTTTACCGCGCTTGGCATCCTGCGCAGCTTTACGATGTCTGGTGTTGGCCCATTTACTATGACCTGCCATAAATATTTCCTCAAAAAAAGCGCGCCTTTTCAGGCGACGTTAATGACAAACTCTTCAATCGCTTGCCGGTTACTCCAGGACTTGGTAAGCGCCGCCGCGTCAGGCGCATCAAGCCACTGGTACGTCAGATGTTCAGTGAATATCACCTGCCGCTCATGCGGTAACGCAAGGCAGAACCAGAATTCTGTATTGTGCATGACGCCCGGCGCATAGCGATGACGTAAATGTGAAAAAATTTCAAACTCCACCGTACGTTGGCAGTCGATTAAGGTCAGTTGCTCTGCCGCAACATCAATCGTGACCTCTTCTTTGACTTCACGTACGGCGGCCTGCAACGCGGTCTCCCCTTCTTCTATGCTGCCAGTCACTGACTGCCAAAAATCCGGGTCATCGCGTCGCTGCAACATTAGCACCCGTTTCGTATCCTGCGCGAAAATAACCACCAGGACCGAAACGGGGCGCTTGTACACTTTATCCTTCACGCGACCTCGTTGTTGGCTGTTGGGTGACGCCGCGCATTGATGAGACTCCCCCTTGCGGGCCGCCGCGATATCACGCGAATGATGTCGTGTACATTGTTCATATCAGTTATTCTCGGCTTTCTTCACAACCTGAATCCCTAACTCCGTCAACGCTGCCTGGTTGGCGAAACTCGGCGCTTCGGTCATCAGACACGCGGCGGCGGTCGTTTTCGGGAAGGCGATAACATCACGAATATTGTCGGTGCCGGTCAACAGCATGGTCAGACGGTCCAGACCAAACGCCAGGCCCGCATGCGGCGGCGTACCGTATTTCAACGCATCCAACAGGAAGCCGAACTTTTCGCGCTGCTCCTGCTCATTGATACCGAGAATACCAAATACGGTTTGCTGCATTTCACCGTTGTGAATACGCACCGAACCGCCGCCCACTTCATAGCCGTTAATCACCATATCGTAAGCGTTAGCGACGGCTTCTTCCGGCGCAGTTTTCAGTTCAGACGCCGTCATGTCACGCGGGGCGGTGAACGGATGGTGCATCGCGGTCAGACCGCCTTCGCCGTCGTCTTCGAACATCGGGAAGTCAATCACCCACAGCGGCGCCCATTTGTCTTCGTCGGTCAGGCTCAGGTCTTTGCCCAGTTTCAGACGCAGCGCGCCCAGCGCATCGGCAACCACTTTTTTGTTATCTGCGCCGAAGAAGATCATGTCGCCGTCCTGCGCGCCGGTACGTTCAAGGATAGCGTCGACGATGTCGGCGGTCAGGAACTTGGCCACCGGACTGTTAATCCCGTCCAGACCTTTCGCGCGCTCGTTAACTTTGATATACGCCAGGCCTTTCGCGCCGTAGATCTTAACAAAGTTACCGTAATCGTCGATCTGCTTACGGCTAAGCTGTGCGCCGCCAGGCACACGCAGCGCTGCCACGCGGCCTTTCGGATCGTTAGCCGGGCCCGCGAAGACCGCGAACTCTACCGATTTCAGCAGGTCAGCGACATCCACCAGTTCCATCGGGTTACGCAGGTCTGGTTTGTCGGAACCGTAACGACGTTCCGCTTCGGCAAACGTCATTACCGGGAAATCCCCCAGATCCACGCCTTTCACTTCCAGCCACAAATGGCGCACCAGCGCTTCCATCACTTCGCGCACCTGTGGCGCGGTCATAAAGGAGGTCTCGACGTCGATCTGAGTAAACTCCGGCTGACGGTCAGCACGTAAGTCTTCATCACGGAAGCATTTTACGATCTGATAGTAGCGGTCGAAGCCGGACATCATCAGGAGCTGTTTGAACAGCTGCGGCGACTGCGGCAGCGCGTAGAATTTACCTTTGTGCACGCGCGAAGGCACCAGATAGTCGCGCGCGCCTTCCGGCGTGGCTTTGGTCAGCATCGGCGTTTCAATATCAAGGAAACCGTGATCGTCCATAAAACGACGCACCAGGCTGGTAATTTTGGCGCGGGTTTTCAGGCGCTGCGCCATTTCCGGACGACGCAAATCCAGATAGCGGTACTTGAGACGCGCCTCTTCGGTATTAACGTGGTTAGCGTCAAGCGGCAGTGAGTCTGCGCGGTTGATGATAGTGAGAGAGGACGCCAGCACTTCAATTTCGCCGGTCGCCATATCCGCATTGACGTTTTTCGCGTCACGCGCACGCACGGTGCCCGTAACCTGAATGCAGAACTCATTACGCAGTTCAGAGGCCAGCTTTAACGCGTCCGCACGATCCGGATCGAAGAACACCTGCACAATACCTTCGCGGTCGCGCATATCGATAAAGATCAGGCTGCCAAGATCACGACGACGGTTGACCCAACCACACAGAGTCACCTGCTGCCCCACGTGGGACAGACGTAGCTGTCCGCAATATTCTGTACGCATGAGATATCCCTTAACTTAGCCGCAGGCGGATTGTTGCCTGCCATGCAGGCGACGAAGTCGCAGCTTTAGCTGTATGTCACAACTGGATGAAAAAAGGCGGCTATTATACTGGAAATTCTGCCGCACGATAAGAGTCAATCCAGCATGGGAGCGATAACTTGCCCGTTTCATGCGGTATCGACACTTGGTTCATACTGACTGTACCCGGGTTTTTCACGCGGGTATTGCGTATGCTCACAAAAATTAACAATATTTGTCGCCGCTTTCCTCTTTAATCGCGCTTAAGGTGTAGTGAAATCCGCTATTTTTAGGAGAGTGATTATCATGCTGAAACTCAACGCGACCACAACCGCCCTGGTGGTTATTGATTTACAGGAAGGAATTCTTCCGTTTGCCGGCGGCCCGTATACGGCAAATGAGGTGGTCGCCCGCGCCGCGCGGCTGGCGGAAAAGTGTCGCGCCAACGGCTCACCCGTGGTTATGGTACGCGTCGGATGGTCTGATGATTATGCCGAAGCGTTAAAACAGCCGGTGGATGCCGCAACGCCTGCGCACGCATTGCCGGAAAACTGGTGGACCTGGCCTACGGCATTGGGTAAAAAGGACAGCGATCTGGAAGTGACTAAACGCCAGTGGGGCGCGTTTTACGGCACCGACCTGGAATTACAGCTTCGCCGCCGGGGTATCGACACCATCATATTGTGCGGGATCTCAACCAATATCGGCGTCGAATCCACAGCGCGTAACGCCTGGGAGTTGGGATTTAACCTTATTATTGCCGAAGATGCCTGTAGCGCCGCCAGCAGTGAGCAGCATCAGAGCAGTATGACGCATATTTTCCCGCGCATTAGCCGGGTAAGCAGCGTAGAGGATATTTTAAACGCCTTATGATCTACATTGGCTTGCCGCAATGGTCGCACCCGAAATGGGCGCGGCTCGGCATCACCAGTCTGGAAGAGTATGCCCGCCACTTTAACTGCGTGGAGGGCAACACCACGCTTTACGCGCTACCGAAAGCGGAAATTGTCGATCGCTGGTATGCGCAAACTACGGACGATTTCCGTTTTTGCTTTAAATTTCCCGCCACCATTTCTCACCAGGCCGCGCTGCGCCATTGCGACGATCTGGTACAGGCGTTTTTTACCCGGCTGGAGCCGCTAGAAACGCGTATTGGCCAATACTGGCTGCAGTTGCCCGCCGCCTTTGGACCGCGCGATCTCCCCGCCTTATGGCAGTTTCTTGATGCGCTCCCCGCCACGTTTACCTATGGCGTAGAAGTTCGTCATCCGTGTTTTTTTGACAAAGGTGAGGATGAACAGCGGCTCAATCGCGGGTTACACGCGCGCGGCGTAAACCGCGTGATCCTGGATAGTCGTCCGGTACATGCCGCCCATCCCCACAGCGAGGCCGTCCGCGACGCGCAGCGAAAAAAACCCAAAGTCCCGGTACATGCGGTCGTGACGGCCAGCCACCCGATGGTACGTTTTATCGGTAGCGACAATATGGCGCAAAACCGTGAGTTTTTCGCCGCCTGGTTGCAGAAACTCCCGCAGTGGCGGCAGACCACCACGCCTTTTCTGTTTTTACATACTCCGGATATCGCGCAGGCGCCGGAACTGGTGAATACGCTTTGGCATGATTTACGCAGCGTCTTACCGGAAATCGGCACTGCTCCGTCCATTCCACAGCAATCTTCTCTTTTCTGAAAATGCCCCCTATCATAGACAGTGCCATCAGCCATTTTAAAAGGGAGTTTGTATGGTAAGCGCGCTGTATGCCGTTTTGGGTGCGTTATTATTAATGAAGTTCTCTTTTAATGTCGTTCGCTTGCGAATGCAGTACCGTGTCGCCTATGGCGACGGCGGTTTTAGCGAATTGCAAAGCGCCATCCGTATTCATGGCAACGCGGTGGAATATATTCCTGTCGCGCTGGTGCTACTGCTGTTTATGGAAATGAACGGCGCCGAAACGTGGATGGTGCATATCTGCGGCATCATTTTAATCGCCGGTCGGCTGATGCATTATTACGGTTTTCACCACCGCCTGTTCCGCTGGCGGCGGGCGGGGATGAGCGCGACCTGGTGCGCATTGTTGCTGATGGTGCTGGCAAACCTGTGGTATATGCCCTGGGAGTTGGTTTTCTCCCTGTATTAGCGCACAATATGCGCCTTTATTTTTCCCGGATGTATACGTTATGTCTCACCGCGACACGCTTTTTTCTGCGCCTATCGCCCGTCTCGGCGACTGGACTTTTGATGAACGAGTAGCCGAAGTTTTTCCCGACATGATTCAGCGTTCGGTACCAGGCTACTCCAACATCATCTCCATGATTGGCATGTTGGCTGAACGCTTTGTGCAGCCGAACACGCAGGTCTACGATCTGGGCTGCTCGCTGGGCGCCGCGACGCTGTCTGTTCGGCGTAATATCCGCCATGAGCATTGTCGCATTATCGCCGTCGATAACTCCCCGGCCATGATTGAACGCTGCCGCCGCCATATTGATGCATATAAAGCGCCAACGCCGGTTGAAGTTGTTGAAGGCGATATCCGCGATATCACTATTGAAAACGCCTCGATGGTGGTGCTGAATTTTACCCTGCAATTCCTTGAACCTGCCGAACGCCAGGCATTGCTGGATAAGATTTACCTGGGGTTGAATCCCGGCGGCGCGCTGGTACTGTCGGAAAAATTTAGCTTTGAAGACGCGAAAGTGGGCGAGCTGTTATTCAACATGCACCACGATTTTAAACGCGCTAATGGGTACAGCGAACTGGAGATCAGCCAGAAGCGCAGTATGCTGGAAAACGTGATGCTCACCGACTCGGTGGAAACACATAAAGCGCGCCTGCGTCAGGCGGGTTTCGAACACAGCGAACTGTGGTTCCAGTGCTTTAATTTCGGGTCGCTTGTCGCGTTAAAAGCCGGAGTTGCCGCATGATCGAGTTTGGTAACTTTTATCAGCTCATTGCTAAAAATCACCTCTCCCACTGGCTGGAAACATTGCCCGCGCAGATTGCCGCCTGGCAACGCGAGCAGCAGCATGGCTTGTTTAAACAGTGGTCGAACGCGGTAGAATTTTTACCGGAAATTACGCCCTGGCGGCTGGATTTACTGCACAGCGTCACGGCGGAAAGCGAAACGCCGCTCAGCGAAGGTCAGCTAAAGCGTATTGATACATTGCTGCGTAATCTGATGCCGTGGCGTAAAGGCCCGTTCTCGCTTTATGGCGTAGATATTGATACCGAATGGCGCTCCGACTGGAAGTGGGATCGCGTACTGCCGCATCTGTCAGATTTAACCGGCCGGACGATCCTTGATGTCGGCTGCGGCAGCGGCTATCACCTGTGGCGGATGATTGGCGCAGGCGCACATCTGGCGGTCGGCATCGATCCTACGCAGCTTTTCCTCTGCCAGTTTGAGGCGGTGCGTAAACTGTTAGGTAACGATCAGCGCGCGCATCTGCTGCCGTTGGGCATTGAACAACTCCCGGCGCTGAAAGCATTTGATACCGTCTTCTCGATGGGGGTGCTTTATCACCGTCGCTCGCCGCTGGAGCATCTGTGGCAGTTAAAAGATCAGTTGGTCAACGAGGGTGAACTGGTACTGGAAACGCTGGTCGTCGACGGCGACGAAAATACCGTTTTGGTGCCGGGTGACCGCTACGCGCAGATGCGTAACGTCTATTTTATTCCTTCCGCGCCGGCATTAAAAAAATGGCTGGAAAAATGCGGCTTTATTGACGTGCGTATCGCCGATGTCTGCGTCACTACCACCGAAGAGCAACGCCGTACCGAATGGATGGTTACCGAGTCGCTGGCCGATTTCCTTGACCCGAACGATCGCAGCAAGACGGTGGAAGGCTATCCCGCCCCGCAGCGCGCGGTGCTGATTGCGCGTAAACCGTGATGGATTGCCGAATGACCGTTACGTATAGCACCGTTTCTCCAAAATAGTTCAAGTTGCAGCAAGGCGGCAACGCAGCAAATCCCCGGGAACGTAGGTAGCTACGTGACCGGGGTGCGCGAGGCGGCCAACGCTGCTGCGGCTTGAAATATGAAGGAGAAAAAAAGGCCCCTGTTGAATTGGCAGGGGCCTGGTACGAGCAAGCATCATATTGGGCGACATGATGCAACGGTAAAAATCATTTGGCCTGATGGCGAACAATGATTCCTTTCATTTCAGCGACCGCCGCACCCTCTACCCTATAGCGAGAATACTCGTCCGCCTGTATATCGGCAGACATCGATAACCCCTGGTTGCGATAGCGCATCGGCGAAGGCAGTAAGACTCCGGCGGAACTGTGTACTTCCCGTACTCCGGCATCGAGGAAATTCTGCAGGTTATTTGCACGAACCCCCGCACCAGCCATAATGATTGGAGCATCCCCCTGGGCAATAAGTTCCATAATTATTGATAAACCTTGCGCCGCATCGGCTTTTTGCCCGGAAGTCAGTACTCTTGATACGCCTGCGTCAGCCAGATTCTTTAGCGCATTGAAGGGATTAGCGCACATATCGAAGGCGCGGTGGAATGTCACTGCCAGCGGTCCGGCCGCCGCCATTATTTTTTCCATTCGCGACATATCGACATCCCCATCAACGGTCAACACGCCAGTAACCAGCCCGGGAAACCCCAACTCTCTGACGAGGCGGATATCTTCCAGCATGGCGGCAAATTCGCCGTCAGTGTAGTAAAAATCCCCGCCACGAGGACGAATAATCGGATGTACGGGAATCGTAATATGCTCGCGCACGCTGCGTAAGACGCCCAGCGAAGGCGTAAGCCCGCCTTCTTTCGGCGCGGCGCACAGTTCGATACGATCCGCGCCGTTTCGCTGCGCGGTGAGCGCGCATTCCATGCTGTAACAACAGATCTCAAGTAACGCCATATTCACTCCGCTCGGCAGGTTAATGGGCCGCCTGTTCGCTGGCGACAATCGCTTCAATCGACCATGGATGAAATTTTACCGTGATGCGGCCATCGGTCACGGCCAGCGTAGGGTTTGGCAAACGTTCATGCTCGCCCTGTGGCGAACTGGTTTTAACCACGATCCCCGGCTGACTAAGCCCCTCATCCGACAACAACGCCAGCGCCCGCGCGTTCAAGGTCTCCGGCTCGCCGGGCAGCACGATTTCAATATGCTCCCACCCTTCGTGTGGATAGCGTTTTTCTCCCGGCCACGGTAATTCAATAACAGAAAACCGCCAGTGTTCCACACATACCGGTTCATGCAGTTTAAACAGACAAATCGGCCTGCCGTTGATGATATTTTCCGACAGTAGCTCGCCGCATTGTTCAAAACCGCGACGCCAACGCTCCGCCGTCGTATTCTGGTGACAGCGCAATGAAATGTGATCGGCCTCAAGGGCGCTAATCTGCAGACCAAGGCGAGTGGAAAGTTCTCTGAACGCCAGAGTGAATCGCGGTAAATCTGCGGAAATATCATGCAGTTCATCAATGTGTTGCCAGTTCGCCATATCAGGACGCTCTTCTTGCTGTGAAAACCGCTAATTTACGCTGTTGCGCCCCGGCAACCAACCTTTGATTTGATTGGGCGTTTATTGAATGCTTATGCAGATTATTGTTGCGTATATTTCAGGCGACGCGCCGCGCGCGCAATGCTGACGCCAACGGGCATTTGCAGTATACTCCCGCCCTAATTCTTAAACTGGCGCGGGCAATACAGTCCGCTTCATAAACGTAAGGTATTCCGGTGAATATTCAGGCTCTTCTCTCAGAAAAAGTTAGTCAGGCCATGATTGCTGCAGGCGCGCCTGCAGATTGCGAGCCCCAGGTTCGTCAGTCAGCCAAAGTTCAGTTCGGCGACTATCAGGCCAACGGCATGATGGCAGTTGCGAAAAAACTGGGTATGGCCCCCCGACAACTTGCAGAGCAGGTGCTGACTCATCTGGATCTCAGCGGCATCGCCAGCAAGGTTGAAATCGCCGGCCCTGGCTTTATCAATATTTTCCTCGAACCGGCTTTTCTCGCTGAACAGGTGCAGCAGGCGCTGGCCTCCGATCGTCTGGGCGTTTCTCAGCCGACTCGCCAGACGATTGTCGTTGACTACTCCGCGCCCAACGTCGCGAAAGAGATGCACGTTGGTCATCTACGCTCCACGATTATCGGCGATGCGGCTGTGCGCACGCTGGAGTTTCTGGGCCATCATGTTATTCGCGCTAACCACGTCGGCGACTGGGGCACCCAGTTCGGTATGCTGATCGCCTGGCTGGAAAAACAGCAGCAGGAAAACGCGGGCGACATGGCGCTGGCGGATCTTGAAGGATTTTACCGCGATGCGAAAAAGCATTATGACGAAGATGAAGCGTTTGCCGAGCGCGCGCGTAACTACGTCGTCAAATTGCAGAGCGGTGATGCCTATTTCCGTGAGATGTGGCGTAAGCTGGTTGATATCACGATGACGCAAAACCAGATCACTTATGATCGTCTGAACGTCACTTTGACTCGTGACGATGTGATGGGCGAAAGTCTGTATAATCCGATGCTGCCGGGCATCGTCGCCGATCTGAAAGCCAAAGGCCTGGCGGTTGAAAGCGAAGGCGCAACGGTGGTTTTCCTTGATGAGTTTAAAAACAAGGAAGGCGACCCGATGGGCGTCATTATTCAGAAGAAAGATGGCGGTTATTTGTATACCACTACCGATATCGCCTGCGCCAAATACCGTTACGAAACGCTGCACGCCGACCGCGTGCTCTACTACATTGACTCCCGTCAGCACCAGCACCTGATGCAAGCCTGGACTATTGTGCGCAAAGCCGGTTATGTACCGGATTCCGTTCCGCTGGAACACCACATGTTCGGCATGATGTTGGGTAAAGACGGTAAACCGTTTAAAACTCGCGCGGGCGGTACGGTGAAACTGGCGGACCTGCTGGATGAGGCGCTGGAGCGCGCGCGTCGTCTGGTGGCGGAGAAGAACCCGAATATGCCGGCTGACGAGCTGGAAAAACTGGCTAACGCCGTCGGTATTGGCGCGGTGAAATACGCCGATCTGTCAAAAAACCGCACCACTGACTATATCTTCGACTGGGATAATATGTTGGCTTTCGAAGGCAATACCGCTCCTTATATGCAGTATGCCTATACGCGTGTGCTGTCTGTTTTCCGTAAAGCGGACATCGACGAGCAGGCGCTGGCGAGCGCGCCGGTTATCATTAGCGAAGATCGCGAAGCGCAACTCGCTGCCCGTCTGCTGCAGTTTGAAGAAACCCTGACGGTGGTCGCGCGTGAAGGTACGCCGCACGTCATGTGCGCGTATCTGTATGACGTCGCCGGGCTGTTCTCCGGCTTCTACGAGCACTGCCCTATTCTCAGCGCCGAGAATGACGCGGTTCGCAATAGCCGCCTAAAACTGGCGCAACTGACGGCGAAGACGCTGAAACTGGGTCTGGATACGTTGGGTATCGAAACCGTAGAACGCATGTAAACGCGCCGTCGTTAACATCATCAGGCCTGACTCCGGGTAACGGACTCAGGCCTTTTTATTGCCACAGCGGTATATCTGTAACAAATCACAAGGAATGACACATTTCTATAGAGAGATGGAACATCTTTTACCTGTGCTGGCGCTGACCGCCCCGTATCATTAGGCGGCGGATTGTTCAGGTACAGGTAATGACTTTTAAAGACTTTGATGCGGAAGAGAAACTCTTCCTGAGACGTGTGATTGTGGCGTTTGGTGTAGTGGTTGTCTGCTTTGGTATCCTGATCTTCAACCTCTATAACTTGCAAATCCGTCAGCACCACTACTACACCACCCGTTCGAATGAGAACGATATCAAGATGCTACCCGTCGCGCCCACGCGCGGCATTATTTACGATCGCAACGGCATTCCGCTGGTGCGTAACGTAACCTGGTATGATATCGCGGTTACGCCCTATAAAATTGCCGATATGGATGCGCTGCTAAAACAGCTCACCCCTATTGTTGATCTCTCCCCCGATGATATCGCCGACTTTCGCCATGCGCTAAAATCCAGTAGCCGCTATCGTCCGGTGGTGCTCAAAAACGCGCTAACGGATGTTGAAATCGCACGCTTTGCGGTCAATCAGTTTCATTTCAACGGCGTCACGATCAATAGCTATCAGGATCGGCAGTATCCTTACGGCGCGGAGCTGGCGCATGTTCTCGGTTACGTGTCAAAGATAAACGATAACGACCTTAAAGCGCTGGATAAAAAAGGGCTGGCAGAGAATTACGCGGCGGACCATAACATCGGTAAACAGGGGATTGAGCGTTACTACGAAAACGATCTTCATGGCAAAACCGGTTATCAGGAGGTCGAGGTGGATAATCACGGGCGTATTGTCCGCCTGCTGAAAGACGTTCCTCCCATCGCGGGTAAGAATATTCACCTGACGCTGGATCTCCATTTACAAGAGTACATTGAAAGTTTGCTGGCCGGGCAGCGTGCTGCCGTACTGGTTGAAGATCCGCACGATGGTTCAGTGCTGGCGATGGTATCTATGCCCAGCTACGACCCGAACCCCTTTGTAAAAGGCATTAGCTATCAGGATTACGGCAAACTGCTGCACGATAAAAATCTGCCGCTGATCAACCGCGTGACGCAAGGGCTTTATCCCCCGGCGTCAACGGTTAAACCCTATATGGCGATGTCCGCGCTGTTATGCGGGATTATTACTCCGCAAACCACCTTCTTTGGCGCGCCAACCTGGACGCTTCCCGGCACGCAGCGGCATTACCGGGACTGGAAAAAAACCGGACACGGTATGCTGGATGTCACTAAAGCGATTGAGGAATCTGCGGATACCTTTTTCTATCAGGTCGCTTATATGATGGGTATTGACCGTATCGACACGATGTTGTCTCAGTTCGGCTATGGCAAACCGACGGGCATCGACCTAAATGAAGAGTATGACGGGCTGCTTCCCAGCCGCGCATGGAAACAGCGGGTCCATAAAAAAGCCTGGTATCAGGGCGATACCATCTCTGTCGGCATCGGCCAGGGTTACTGGATTGCCACCCCCATCCAGATGGTAAAAGCGATGGTGGCGCTCATCAACAACGGTAAGGTGATTGCCCCTCACCTGTTACTCAATGAAGAGAGCGGCAAAACGGTGGTTCCGTATCGCCCTTCAGGAACACCGGCACAGATAGCCGATCCGGCGTCGCCATACTGGGGACTGGTGCGTCAGGCGATGTATGGCATGGCGAATGCACCCAACGGAACGGGCTATAAGTTCTTTCACACAGCGCCCTACGGCATTGCGGCCAAAAGCGGCACGTCGCAGGTATTTAGCCTGAAAGAAAATCAGACCTACAACGCGAAAATGATCCCCATTCGCCTGCGCGATCATGTGTTTTATACCGCTTTTGCACCGTATAAAAACCCTAAGGTCGCTATTGCCTTGATTCTGGAAAACGGCGGAAGCGACGGCGTTACCGCCGCGCCCATCATGCGAAAAATCCTTGACCACCTGTTTGATCCACAGGCTGATACCACGCAGCCAGGTCAGGTGCCATAGTCAAATAAGCAAAGCGCCATCAGACAAGGATACGCCCGGAATATCCGCATACATCAGAAATAGTTACGCAGATATTCCGTCAAACACAGCATTGCCATCGCCTGCCCGTAAGGCATAGAGGTCAACGGAATGTGACGGTAAAAATCGAGATCGTGGCCCATGCCAGTGCCAAATGACGTTTGCAGCAGTTCGCCTTCCGGCGAGATATGTTTCACTATCCCCCGAATAGCTTGTTCCGCCACCTGCGCATAGTGCCGTTCGACATAGCGTTTGCGCACCGCTTTAAGAATACCGTAGGCAAAACCCGCCGTCGCCGACGCCTCAAGATAAGAGTGCGGATCGTCAAGCAGCGTATGCCACAAACCGCTTTCATCCTGACATTTCGCCAGCGCGGCGATCTGCGCATTCAGTACCTGGATCAGGTAACGGCGCACGGCATTATTTTCCGGCAAGTCCAGCAGTTCAAGAAAATCCGGGATCACAATGGTCAGCCAACTGTTGCCGCGCGCCCAGCGAGCGTTAGCGAAGTTATGATGACCGTCATAGCTCCAGCCGTGGAACCACAGCCCCGTCTCTTTATCCATCAAATTCTGCACGTGTAGCAGGAACTGATAGGTTGCCTCTTCCACATATTCCGGCCGGTTCAGCAGCTTACCGATTTTCGCCAGCGGCAGCACCGTCATCATTAGCGTGTCGTCCCACATCTGCTGATGATTTTCCTCCGCCAGCGTGATGTGCTGCATTCCGCCGTGATCGGTACGGGGCATTTAATTCATCGCCCATTCGGCCCACGTTTCCAGCCACGGTAAATACGCTGGATTACGCGTCTCTTCATAGCGATACGCCAGCGTTAAAAATGGCGCCATCGTATTAACGTTTTTCGTCGTCGCGCCTTCCGCAAAACGATCGGCAAACCAGTCATCAATGATCTTACGCATCGTCTGGTCGCCGGTCTGTTGGTAATAGTGATACATTCCGTACAGGCCCACGCCGTGCGTCCACTCCCATCCGGCCCAGCCTTTAGTATCGATCACGCGTCCGTCGTCCAGTCGCAATAAAAATTCGCCTGTCTCATCTTTAATATTGACCAGGTTATGCGTCACCTTTTGCACCAGGGCTTTTAGTTCATCTCTGGCGATAAAATGCTCAGGCTGACGCAATAGCGGACTGTGTTTGACTGGATAAACCATCATTTGCTTAACCTCTGTGTAATGTCGAATTCAGTGCTGCGTGCAGTTTTACCGCCGACGCAGTCGATTCGCTACAGTAAAAGCTAAGCTGGGCGGAAACCTTTTTGTTTCTGCCATTGCCAGAGCGTAAATGGCAAAAACGCAAAGAGTCCGGCAATCTACCTCACCATTTTATAAAACGGCGTTTCTATTTATTCAAAAAGAGAGTCAGGTCTGCTACCTGGCAAAGAAAGGGGCGGTTAGCGGTAGTTCACAATCACCTGATTGCTCCGCACTTTTAACGCCGGGATAAGTCGGCCGCCGCCGGGGACTTCCCAGACAAAGCGGAGCGGCTCGACTGCGGGAACATGAGCAAAACCGTGGGTCGTGCCACTCTGACCATCAAGTTCTACGCAACGGGACTGGGAACATAAACGTACCCGTAAGCCCGCGGGGGTCGGGCCATTCAGTTCATAACGCCAGGCGACCAACGTCATCACACCGGAAACCGGCTGACGCGCCGACAATGGCGAAGACGATGCGGAAACGCCCCGGTAATTTAAGGTTACGCCCATACCGCTATCCTGCCACGCGCCTTCGCCTGCGGCCTGAACCGTCAGGGGAAAGAGCAACAACGCCAGCCATTTACGCATTATTTTCCTCCAATGGTCGCCGTCATGCGGATATGACGGTTATCGGAAAGCTCAAGGTTCGACAACACCACCAGCTGCGGTAAACTGCGCCGCAAAAAGCGGGACAATAATGGACGTAGCGCATGGTTAACCAGCAATACCGGCGGCGCGCCAAGCATTTCCTGGCGAGAAAGCGCCTCTTGCGTCTGCGCCAGCAGGCGATCCGCCAACCCCGGCTCAAGTCCACCGCCGCCCTGCAATGCCTGAAGCAGCAAACGCTCCAGCGCGGTATCCAGGCCAATCACCTGCACTTCTTCATTACCGGGGAACCACTGTTGCGTAATCGCTCGTCCTAATGCCACGCGTACCACGGCGGTTAATTCATGCGGATCGCTTTGTAACGGCGCATGTTCCGCCAGCGTTTCCAGAATGGTGCGCATATCGCGAATCGGGACTTTTTCCGCCAGTAAGTTTTGCAGGACTTTATGTAAAGTCGTGAGGGTCACGACGCCGGGGACCAGATCTTCCGTGAGTTTAGGCATCTCCTGAGAGACACGATCCAACAGTTGCTGCGCTTCCTGGCGGCCAAACAGTTCGGCGGAGAATTGGCCAATCAAGTGGTTAAGGTGCGTCGCCACAACGGTACTGGCTTCAACAACGGTAAAGCCCTGAATTTGCGCCTGCTCTTTCAGGGCGCTTTCAATCCAGATGGCATCAAGGCCAAAAGCTGGATCGACGGTTTTCTCGCCCGGTAGCGTTCCCGCCGCCGTGCCAGGGTTAATAGCCAGCCAGCGTCCCGGATAGGCGTCCCCGCTGCCAATCTCTACCCCTTTCATCAAAATACGGTAGCGCGCAGGCTGTAAATCCATATTGTCGCGAATATGGACAACCGGCGGCAGGAACCCCATATCCTGAGCGAATTTTTTACGAATACTGCGAATACGTCCGAGCAATTCGCCATCCTGTTGAAAATCCACCATCGGGATCAGGCGGTAGCCCACTTCCATGCCCAGTGAATCCTCAAGCTGTACGTCATTCCAGGTGGCTTCGACCACCGAGTTATTTTCCGGCATTTTTACCGGCTGCGGCTCCTCCGGCGCTTTTTCTTCACGCCCGCGCAGCCACCATGCCAGGCCGAGCAAAGCGGCGGTAAAGAGTAAAAATACCAGGTTAGGCATTCCTGGCACCATGCCAAGCAGCCCCAGCACCGCCGCCGCCAGCAGCATCACCCTTGGATTACTGAACAGTTGGCCAACCATCTGCTCGCCTACATCCTGATCGGTACTGACGCGGGTCACAATGACGCCCGCCGCCGTGGAGATAACCAGCGCCGGGATCTGGGCGACCAGGCCGTCGCCAATGGTCAGCAGGGTGTAGCTTTCCGCCGCGCTGCCTATGCTCATTCCGTGCTGCAATACGCCGACCAGCAGCCCGCCTACCACGTTAATGACCATGATGAGAATACCGGCGATGGCGTCGCCGCGCACAAATTTACTTGCCCCGTCCATCGAGCCGTAGAAATCGGCTTCCTGAGTGACTTCCGAACGCCGTTTTTTGGCCTCGTCTTCACCAATCAGACCGGCATTAAGATCGGCGTCAATCGCCATTTGCTTGCCGGGCATACCGTCCAGCACAAAGCGCGCGCCGACTTCGGCAATACGTCCGGCGCCTTTGGTGATGACCATGAAGTTGATAATGACGAGGATGATAAAAACCACAATCCCGATCGCGAAGTTACCGCCGACCAGGAAATGACCAAACGCCTCCACCACCTTTCCCGCCGCCGCCGCGCCGGTATGCCCTTCCATCAAAATAATGCGCGTTGAGGCTACGTTAAGCGCCAGACGCAGTAGCGTGGTAAACAGCAGAATGGTCGGAAACGCGGCAAAATCCAGAGTACGCTGGGTAAACATCGCCACCAGCAGCACCATAATCGATAGCGCAATATTAAAGGTAAACAATAAGTCGAGGATAAAAGCAGGTAGCGGCAGCACCATCATCGACAAAATCAGCAGAATGAGGATCGGCCCGGCAAGAATTTGCCATTGCGTCGATTTCAGGTTGCTGGGCAGGCGCAGCATCGCGACCAGATTAGCCATCAGTATTCTTCTCGTTCATAAAATCCAGCGCTTCTGGCACCGGAAGGTTCTCAGGTTGTGGAGGACGTTGCCCGCCCGCAAGCCGCCAGCGTTTAAGCTGCCAGACCCAGGCCAACACTTCCGCAACGGCAGCATATAACTGCCCGGGAATTTGCTGACCGATTTCGGCGTGGCGATATAATGCCCGCGCCAGCGGCGGCGCTTCTAAAGTGGGAACCCGATGTTCAGCGCCGATCTCGCGAATGCGCAGCGCTATTAATCCAGCCCCCTTCGCGACCACTTTCGGCGCGCTCATTTTGTTTTCGTCATACTGCAGCGCCACGGAATAGTGTGTCGGGTTAGTGACAATGACGTCCGCTTTCGGCACATCTTCCATCATGCGGCGCTGCGCGGCGGCGCGTTGCATCTGGCGAATTTTGCCCTTAACATGCGGATCGCCTTCGCTCTCTTTAAATTCGTCACGAATGTCCTGCCGCGACATGCGTAATTTTTTCAGGTGGCTAAAGATCTGGAAAAACACGTCAAATCCCACCATCGGAATCACGCCCAGTACCACCAGTAACGCGCAGAGTCCAACCAGATCCAGCGCATTCCCCATTGCGACGATCGGTGACTCCGCCATCAGGCGCATCATTTGCGGCCAGTTATGCCAGAGATAAAAGCCGGTAACGCAGCCGACCAGCGTGGATTTCAACACCGCTTTTAGCAGTTCCGCGCCGGTCTGCGCCGAAAACATGCGCTTAATTCCCGGCAGCGGGTTTAATTTAGAAAATTTTGGCTGTAGCGACTTACCGCTAAAAATCAGGCCGCCAAGCATAACCGGCGAGATAAGCGCCACCAGCACCACGCCCGCGATGAGCGGTAGCAGTGCCATCATCGCCGCTTTAATCAGCAAAATTATCTGCCCCAGGATCAGGTTAGGATCGTTCACCATACGGTGATCGAAGTGCAGGCCTGCTGAGAGCATTCCCGCCAGTTGCCGCGCTAACGACTCGCCGCCGAACCAAATAATACAAACGCCCACCAGCAATATCAGCAGTGAGGTCAGTTCTCTGGAACGGGGGATCTGCCCTTCTTCCCGCGCTTTTTCAAGTCGGTGGGGTGTGGGGGCTTCTGTTTTGTCGTCGTCGCTCTCTTCTGCCACGCAGCAAACCCTGGATAGATTGATAAGCGAGAATGATGCCAGAACCGCTTTACGTCAATGGGCAGAGTAAGCGGTAAAAAAGGCGGGGTTTATGGCGTTAATAGAGATAGCCGGATACGATAAGAAAGTCTCGTATCCGGCCTGGTTGACGGATTCGGACCCGATAAGCGCAGCGCCATCAGGTCAAAAAAGCTTAAAAGCCAAGACTGTCCAGCAGGTCGTCCACCTGATCCTGACTGGCGACAACGCCAGCTTTCGAGGTATCCACCTGCGGGCCGTTGAGTAAGCTTTCGTTCTCGCGTTTTGGTCGCGCGCTCTGTTCCGGGATGTTTTCCAGCAGCACCATTAACAACTGGCGTTCAATCTCCTGAATCACGTCCATCATGCGTTTGATCACCTGACCCGTCAGATCCTGGAAATCCTGCGCCATCATGATGTCCAGCAGTTGCGCGTTAGTAAAGCTGGTATGGCCCGGGACATCCCTGAGAAACTGGCGCGTATCCGTCACCAGTTCACGGGCGTCGGAAAGCTCGATCGGATTGTCAAACCACTCGTCCCAACGTTGGGTTAGCGCTTTCGCCTCTTTTTCCATCGCATCCTGATGCGGCTGCGAGGCTTCGACACTGTTTAGCGCGCGTTCCGCCGCCTGCGCCGTCATCTGGACGACGTAATCCAGACGGTCGCGCGCATCAGGGATCGCCTCCGCCGCTTCGGCAATCGCCTGGTCCAGTCCCAGTTCACGCAGGCTGTCGCGCAGCATTCGGGTCAGACTACCGATGCGCGCAATGATGTCTCCTGCTGAGCCTTCATCAGCAGGCTTGATAGATGGTTGCATCATCATCGCATCCTCACATGCCCAGTTTCTCAAAGATTTTGTTGAGCTTCTCTTCCAGAGTCGCTGCGGTGAACGGTTTTACGACATAACCGCTGGCGCCAGCCTGTGCGGCGGCGATAATATTCTCTTTCTTGGCTTCCGCCGTGACCATCAACACGGGTAACGCCGACATGGCGCTATCGGCGCGAATGGTTTTCAGTAGCTCAAGGCCATCCATGTTCGGCATGTTCCAGTCGGAGATAATAAAACCAAAGCCGCCCGCCTGGAGCTTGTTCAGCGCATCGACGCCGTCTTCGGCCTCTTCCACATTGTTAAATCCAAGCTCTTTTAAGAGGTTGCGCACGATACGACGCATGGTCGAAAAGTCATCCACAACCAAAAATTTAAGCTCTTTATCCGCCATAAAATACTACTCCTGGTTCAAATACGTATCGCCTGTCCGGCACTGATTTTCGCCAACATCTGCTGGCTTACCTGGCTAAGATCGACCACTTCGCTTACGCCACCCATATTGATGGCCTCGCGCGGCATGCCGAACACCACACAACTTGCTTCGTTTTGCGCAATGGTCCAGGCGCCAGCCTGGTACATCGCTAACATTCCAGCGGCGCCATCGTTGCCCATCCCCGTAAGAATGACGCCTACGGCGTTGCGCCCCGCGTGTTTCGCCACCGAATGAAACAGCACATCCACGGAAGGCCGATGCCGGTTTACCGGCGGGCCATCATGAATTTTGATTTGATAATTCGCCCCGCTACGCGCCAGCTCCATATGCTTGTCGCCGGGCGCAATGTAGGCATGACCTGGCAATACGCGTTCGCCGTCCTCGGCCTCCTTCACGCTGATTTGACAGAGTTTATTCAGGCGCTCGGCAAACGAGCGGGTAAAGCCAGGCGGCATATGCTGCGTAATAATCACTGCCGGACTGGAAAGCGGCAGCGGTTGCAGCACATGTCGGATAGCTTCAGTACCGCCCGTTGAAGCGCCGATAGCAATCAGTTTTTCCGAACTGAGCAGCGGACCGGCTTTTAAGGTTGCCGGGGCCGCCATCGGTTTATGTGCGGCGATGCGGGCCCGCGCGGCGGTACGCACTTTTTCGGCAATCATCTCGCTATACGCCAGCATACCTTCACGAATGCCAAGCTGCGGTTTGGTGACAAAATCGATGGCCCCCAACTCCAGCGCCCGTAGCGTCACTTCGGAACCTTTCCCGGTCAGCGAAGAGACCATCACCACCGGCATCGGTCGCAGGCGCATCAGTTTTTCCAGAAAATCGAGGCCGTCCATACGCGGCATCTCAACGTCCAGGGTCAATACGTCCGGATTAAATTTTTTGATGAGATCCCTGGCGACCAACGGGTCCGGCGCAGTCGCCACCATCTCCATATCGCTATGGCTATTAATAATTTCAGTCATGATTTGGCGCATTAACGCGGAATCATCAACTGACAATACCCTGATTTTACTCATGCTTTATCCTTACTTAGCGCATACACCGTCTGTCCGCGCAGGCTAAACTCGCGCACGAGGTTGCTAAAGTTTTCTGAGTGACCGGCAAACAACAGTCCGTCAGGTTTAAGGAGTGGAACAAAACGGCGCAGAATGTCCTCCTGAGTCGTTTTATCAAAATAGATCATGACGTTACGGCAAAAAATCGCGTCAAAGGGACCGGGTACGTTGTACTGCTTTTCCAACAAATTAACGGAGGAAAATTCAACATAATTGGCCAGTTCCTGACGCACGCGCACCAGTCCTTCATGAGGCCCCGTACCGCGCATGAAGTAACGTTGTAGCTGCTGCGGCGATAACGTTTTCAGTTCGCTGAGGCGATAAATACCGCTTCTCGCTTTTTCCAGCACTTCAGTATCAATATCGCTGGCGAATACTTTCCAGCGACCGGGGGCCATCCCTAACGCATCCGCCAGCGTAATGGCGATACTGTAAGGTTCTTCTCCTGTCGATGCCGCCGCACTCCAGACGCGGTACTCGCCGTGGCGGCGACGCGCATGTTCCGCAAGGATGGGAAAATGGTGCGCCTCGCGAAAAAAAGCGGTCAGGTTGGTAGTCAGAGCGTTGATAAAAGCCTGCCACTCAGCGCTGTTTTGATTAGCCTCCAGCATACTGAGATAACGGCCAAAATCATCCAGTCCCAGGGCACGCAGCCGACGGACCAGGCGGTTATAAACCATATCCCGCTTATGGTCGGCCAGCACGATCCCTGCGCGCTGGTAGATTAATTGACATATCCGACGAAAATGCGCGTCGGACAGCGCGAGGCGCTGTGTCATCTGTAACAATACTGACGTTTGCCCGGAGGGCAGAGATGATGTCATAGCGCCTTCTTAATCACATTCAAAGTACAACGGGCGCGCCCTGCGGCAGCGCCATGCTTCCCGTATTACACATTTTTTGCTTTTATCTATGCGAACCAGACGAAAGGGATCGGCGGGTTCGCAAATTAATCGATAACCGACAGCACACAGCGCACGTCGATCAGAAGGTTTCCCAGTTCGCATCATCCCCGGCGGCTAAGGGCCGCGGCGTATTGCCGGACTGAGCGTCCACTGATAAACGCATCTCAGGTTTATTTACCGCCAGCGGTCGCGATGCCAGGCGGAAAGCCGATACCGCCTGGGTCAGACGGCTGGCCTGCTCTTCCAGCGCGGCGGCGGCCGCTGCGGACTCCTGAACCAGCGAGGCGTTCTGTTGCGTTACGCGATCCATTTCGGAAACGGCCAAAGCGACCTGATCGATACCCCGGCTTTGCTCATCCGAAGCGGAGGCGATTTCGCCCATGATATCCGTGACGCGCGTAACGGCATTGACGATGTCAGTCATGGTTTCCCCGGCGCTTTCCACCAGCACTGAACCGGTATCGACACGCGAGACGGAATCTTCAATCAACGCTTTTATTTCTTTCGCCGCCTGGGCGCTGCGGCTGGCCAGATTACGCACCTCGCCTGCCACGACCGCAAAACCGCGCCCCTGCTCTCCCGCGCGCGCCGCTTCTACCGCCGCGTTCAGCGCCAGAATGTTAGTCTGGAAGGCAATACCGTCGATAACGCTGATAATGTCAGCGATTTTTTTCGAACTGTCGGCAATTTCGTGCATAGTGTTTACTACGCCGTCGACCACTTTGCCGCCATGACGCGCGGTCTCGGAGGCGCTTTGCGCCAGTTGGGAAGCCTGACGGGCGTTATCGGCGTTTTGCTTCACGGTGGCCGTCAGTTGTTCCATGCTGGCCGCCGTCTCCTCCAGAGCGGAGGCCTGCTGTTCGGTACGGGAAGAGAGGTCGGTATTACCGACGGCAATTTCACTGGTGCCGGAATAAATCGCATCCGAACCTTCACGAACCTGCGTCACGGTGTCAATCAGCGAGCGTTGCATATGTTCAACCGTTCCCGCCAGTTCGCCAATTTCATTACGTCCTGAGACGGTGAGCGTTTTCGTCAGATCGCCGCTGGCAATTTCACGGATATGAGTAATCACTCGCGCTAATGGGTTAAGCAGGGCATGACGAATGCCGAACCAAACCACCATCAAAATCAGCACCAGCACGACCGCAAGAACCCCCAGTTGCCATTGCGCAAAACGGTAGTCATGAGCGCTTTGATCAAATGTCTGGCGGTACAGGTTTTCGCTCACCCGGGCGTAATTGCCCAGCGCCTCGCCCAACGCGTTTTGCATTCCCTGGGTTGGCTGGGCGAAGTAGGCATCCATATTGCCATTGTCCAGAAACTGAATAAGTTCGGTTAATGCGGCCTGATAGCGCTGATATTTTTCATCGACGTTCGCGCTGGCCTCCGCCATCGCTGGCAATGGCGTCATGTTTTTGAAATTGGCGTAGTGCGCCGCCGCCTGTGCGAGGGTCGTTTTTGCATTCTGGAGTAAATCCGTTTTGCCGCTGCTCTGCTGGTTAGAAGCGTCCATCATCATGCGTGCGGCGGAGCGGCTCAGGTTAATGCGCGTTTGCAGCATTAAGTCCCATGTCGACGTGAGTTCGCTTTGTTGCTGACGTAATTCGTTAGAAATAACAAAACCTTGCTGGTTATGCTGTAATGAAGAAAACAGCAAACCACCGGAAACAAGCTGTAGCAGTGCGAAAACCCCCAGCACCATCATCAGCATTGTGACAACGCGGATACGGTTAAACATAAGGCACCTTCCTGATAACGAGTTATCAACGTTATCGGCACCTGTGGTGATAACTTTACTTTTGCAAAAAGGAAATACGCTGTTCCGGAAGACGATATTGACAATAACAGCGTCGCAGCGGCGATGTCGGCGCAAAATGCAGGGGCTGGGCGCGGGCGATGAAGAGGAACTCTCACCGCTGGCGGAAGCATAACGGTTAGGATTGCCGGATGGCGCGACGCCATCCGGCAACGTTATTACGCGACGTGTGATGCTGCGATATCCAGCAGCGCCATCTCTTCGCTGTTAAGCAGTTTTTCGATATTCACCAGAATCAGCATACGCTCGCCGAGCGCGCCCAATCCCGTCAAATATTCTGTTGACAAGGTCACGGCAAATTCTGGCGCCGGACGGATTTGTTCCGCCGTTAACGACAGTACGTCAGACACGCCGTCTACCACTATCCCGACGACGCGTTGCCCCAGATTCAGTACGATCACTACCGTATTGTCATCATACTCAACGTCGCCTTCACAGAATTTCACGCGCAGATCGACAATGGGTACAATCACACCGCGCAGGTTAGTCACCCCTTTTATAAAGGCCGGTGTATTGGCGATACGCGTCACCTGGTCATAGCCACGGATCTCCTGCACTTTCAGGATATCGATGCCGTACTCTTCATTTCCCAGTGTAAACACCAGGAATTCCTGACCTGACGGCTCGCCGGCCAGTTTGCTTACATTACTCATACCGGTCATATTATTCCCTTCTCACTCAATCAGGCGGCTGTGATCGCCATACGTTGTTCGCGGTTTAAACCCTGCAATGCGGAAACATCAACAATCAGCGCGACGCTGCCGTCGCCCAGGATCGTCGCGGCGGAAATCCCCGGTACCTTGCGATAATTGCTTTCCAGATTTTTGACCACCACCTGGTGCTGACCGATGAGCTGATCGACCAGCAGCGCGTAACGGCGTCCCGCGCTTTGCAGGATCACAACAATGCCCTGCGTGGCTTCGGTTTTCGCCCCGTCCACGTCAAACACTTTCCACAATTCGACCAGCGGCAAATACTCGCCGCGAACTTCCAGAACCCGTTCGCCGCCCGCCAGCGGATGAAGATCCTCTTCACGCGGTTGCAGCGACTCCATCACCGCATTTAACGGCAGGATAAAAACTTCCCCCGCCACGCGAACCGACATCCCATCGAGGATGGCCAGCGTCAACGGCAGCAGAATACGAATCGTGGTGCCGGAGCCTTGTTTTGACTGGATCTCAACGTGACCGCCCATCTCCTGAATGTTACGTTTCACCACATCCATGCCAACGCCGCGACCGGAGACATCCGTGACCTGTTCCGCAGTTGAGAATCCCGGCGCGAAGATCAACATGCCTACTTCATCGTCGGTCATGTTTTCATTCACCGCCATCCCCTGCGACATGGCCTTCGCCAGGATACGCTCACGGTTAAGCCCCGCGCCGTCATCGGTCACTTCAATACAAATATTCCCGCCCTGATGTTCTGCGGAAAGGATCAGATTGCCGACAACATTTTTCCCCGCCTCAAGGCGTTTTTCTGGCATTTCAATCCCGTGGTCGAGACTGTTGCGCACCAGGTGCGTTAGCGGGTCGATAATGCGTTCGATCAGGCTTTTATCAAGTTCAGTGGAACTCCCCACCAGCGTCAACTCTACCTGCTTGCCCAGTTTGCCCGCTAAATCGCGTACCAGACGCGGGAAACGGCTGAAGACATACTCCATAGGCATCATGCGAATCGACATCACCGACTCTTGTAAGTCGCGGGCGTTACGTTGTAACTGCCCCATACTGGTAATGAGATCGCCGTGGTTTACCGGGTCCAGCTCGTTAGAACGCTGGGCCAACATTGACTGGGTAATCACTAACTCGCCGACCAGGTTTATGAGCTGATCCACTTTCTCTACCGCCACGCGAATACTGGTGGACTCGCGTTCACGCGCAGGTTTTTCACGCCCTGCATGATGTTCATGCGCCGCGCTTTTGGCGGCTGGCGCAACGACTGCCGGAGGCGCTACCGGTGCTACCTCGGTTTTCTCTTGCGCTTTTTCCACGGGCGCGGCGACCACTTTTTCAAAAGCGATCTGATCGGCCTCGATGACAAAACAGAGCACCGCGACAATGTCATCTTCCGCGACGCTGCCATCCAGAGTTGCCGACAGTGAATCCGTTCCCTTAACGACATCCGTCAGAGTAGCCAGATTGCCCAACTCTTCTTCAAGCAGATCGACCTCATTGGCTTTCAACCGTGAAAGTACAATGCGCAGTTTACTCTCGTCACGAGGCGATTCGGTTTCGGCTACGCTCTCTTCCTGGATCGCCGCGCTTAGTGCCGCGGTTTCTACGACCGCCGGCGTGGTTTCGCCTTTCGCCTCCAGCGCCAACTGGCGTAGCGCATTGCAGATATATTCGAAGCTTGCGGCATCCGGCTCTTCGGAGTTTTTATAGGCGTCGAGCTGTTCCTGCATAATATCTTTCGTTTCCAAAAACAGGTTGATAATGTCGGTATTGAGCTGCATTTCACCGCGTCGGGCTTCATCCAGCAGGTTTTCCATTAAATGTGTGGTTTCCTGCAGAATAGTGAAGCCGAATGTGCCCGCGCCGCCTTTAATGGAGTGCGCCGCGCGAAAAATGGCGTTCAGTTGTTCAGCGTCCGGGGATTCCGGCACCAAATCCAGCAGATGCTGCTCCATATCAGCCAACAGCTCGTCAGCTTCATCAAAAAATGTCTGATAAAAATCGCTAATATCCATGCTCACGCTATCACCTCGGTTCCGCTTTTGGCGATGTGGGTACGCTTGCCGGCGGGGCTGCCGCAGGCTGTTGTAATACACTTACCGGCTCATTCTGGCTTTCAGCGTTTTCATGCAAAATGGCCTGTTCCGCCTGTTTGTTTAACACCAGCAGGCTTATACGGCGGTTGATGGCGTCATCAGGACCGCGATCGCTCAGCCGCATCGTGGCGGCCATGCCAACCACCCGTAATACTTTTCCGTTATCCAGCCCGCCAGCGACCAGTTCGCGACGCGAGGCATTGGCGCGATCGGCGGATAACTCCCAGTTGCTATAGCCTTTTTCGCCGTTCGCGTAGGGAAAGTCATCGGTATGGCCGGCCAGGCTAATGCGATTAGGTATACCGTTTAACACTGGCGCAATCGCACGCAGGATATCGCGCATATACGGCTCAACTTCGGCGCTGCCGGTTTTAAACATCGGGCGGTTCTGGCTGTCGATAATCTGGATGCGCAACCCCTCCTGAACCAAATCAATTTTCAGATGCGGACGTAACGCGCGCAGTTTGGGATCGGATTCGATCAGTTGATCCAGATCGCCGCGCAGTTTGTTTAAGCGACTCTGCTCCATCCGTTTTTTCAGCTCGTCGATATTCGGCTGCTTTTCCACTTCACCCTGCTGTTGGGTGTAATCATCGCCGCCGCCTGGTATCGGGCTCTCGCTATTGGCAATCCGGTTCCCCCCCGTTACCGCGGTGGCCAACGGCGTACGAAAATATTCGGCAATCTGAATTAATTCTTTAGGGCTGGAGATGGAAATCAGCCACATCACCAGAAAAAAAGCCATCATCGCCGTCATAAAATCGGCGTAGGCAATTTTCCAGGAACCGTGCGCCCCGCCGCCGTGCGGTTTGTGCCTGCGGCGTTTTACGACGACAATGGGATGAGCCTGATTTTTCATGCTTCCTCAGTCGTCTGCTGCTGGTTTGGGTTTCTCACTGCGCGAACATGTTCTTCCAACTCAATAAACGATGGACGCTCACTGGAATAAAGCGTTTTACGACCAAATTCCACGGCAATCGGCGGCGCATAGCCGTTCAGATTAGACAGCAGTGTAATTTTTACGCACTGCATCATCTTGGTGGTTTCGGCGCTCTTCTGGCGCAAAACGGTCGCTAACGGTGAAATGAATCCATAAGCCAGTAAAATACCGAGGAACGTACCTACCATGGCATGGGCAATCAGCGCCCCCAACTCCGCTGCCGGACGATCGGCTGAAGCCAGAGCGTGAACCACCCCCATTACCGCCGCGACGATACCAAAGGCAGGCAGCGAATCCCCCACCATCGCCAGGCTGTTGGCCGGGACTTCCGCCTCGCTTTCATGGGTTTCAATCTCTTCATCCATCAACGCTTCAATTTCGAACGTATTCATGTTGCCGCTGATGATCAGGCGCAGATAATCGACAATAAAATCAAGCATTACCGCATCGGCCAGAATACGCGGATAACTGGCGAAGATTTCACTCTCTTTCGGATTTTCAATATCGCGTTCAAGGGAGAACATCCCCTGCTGGCGTGATTTGGCCATCAGGCGATAGAGCAACGCCAGCAAATCCATGTACATAGATTTCGTGTATTTCGAACGACGAAATAACAACGGGATCGCTTTCATCGTGCCTTTGATGGCCTTCCCGTTGTTGCCGACAATGAACGCCCCTATCCCCGCGCCGCCAATGATGACCAGTTCAGCAGGTTGATAGAGTGCCCCAAGGTGTCCGCCGGTCATGACATAACCGCCGAAAACTGTACCGATAACCACCAGGTAACCTAATAAGATAAGCACGACATCATCCTTCCGCTGTTGACTATGACAGGATGCGCAGTCGGGCGATTAACGCGAAGGCAAGGCAAAAAAAAGCAGCGGTAATGACTTACCGCTGCTGGAGTGTTTGTCCACACCGTTTCGGTTAAACAGCCTGTTCGATCTGTTCATCCAGCAGTTGTGGAATAATATCGGCAGCATCTCGGGAAAGTTTACGTCTTTTTACTGCGCGGGATGGCGGCTGGCATAAACTACACGCAAAGCTGCCCACGGGCTGATGCGCATGGGTAATAAAGTTCCCACCGCAGCAGTTACAGCTCGACAATTCAAGCAACCCACTTTCAACAAAACGCACCAGCGTCCATGCGCGAGTCAGCGCCAACAACGGCCCTTCAGGCGGTTGCGGACACTGCTCAAGATAAAGCCGATAAGCTTTAATCACCGCATCCACACCGCTGCATAAGCCGGTCTTCAGTAAAAATTGCCAGGCGTTGCAGAACATGGAGGCATGAATATTTTGCTCCCAGGTCATAAACCAGTCTGTCGAAAATGGCAGCATCCCTTTAGGCGGCGGGCTACCGCGTAATTCTTTGTACAGCCTGATGAGGCGACCACGGCTGAGCTGTGTTTCGCTTTCCAGCATTTGTAGACGAGCGCCAAGATTAATCAACTCCATCGCCAACTGGATATCGCGAGCTTCCTGAACAATGCTTTTTTCACTCATTATCATGCCCTTTTCTTACGCGCCGTATCGTCCACTTCATTGAGCAGACGCGTTGAAAGCATGATACCTGTGTGAATCTGCTGTAAATCATCGACGCGCGAATCCTGAGTCAAACGGGTGATCGTCTGATGATCGTCAAACCGGAAATGACAAACTAACTGGTTCGTCTCCGCCAGTTTGACCATCTGCGGCAAGGTCAACGCGCCCAGTGTGTTTGCCATCTCTTCGTTGATACCGAGGCGGAACATCGCAGATGCTTTGTCCTGGACGATCAAACGCTGTGCAAGGAGTAAATATGACAAATTGATGTCATAAATGTGTTTTAGCAACTCGGATGTATGCATTGTTCCCATCCAGAATAACCAACTTTATTTTTGTGCGACGTAGCCGCACCCCGTGATGTCGCCGGGAAGGCCCGGTAAAAGAAGCAAAAAGGTCAAATGCATAGCAGCGCTCAGACATTGTGGACATTGTGACGTATAACGCAGCTTCCCACTGAGATTCGCCTTACACGTTTACATCAATTTTTACAAATGCCTAAGATTTTTCCTAATTCGACGCAACTCTACTCGTCAGCTTCGTGACATACAACGGAGCGGGACGGCGATTTTAGAAAATATGTGATGTAGATCACATAATTTAACAGAATACTTACTATAAAACCATCAGCATGGCTTTTACTTTGTTTAATTAATAACCTAATGTTCACTTTTTCTATTCCACACTGCTGAATAGGGGGACGTCAACACCAAATTCTTTTTTGTTTCTCTCTGTTAAAATAACGCCAGGATAATAGATAACAGGCTATTATTTCTATTTTAGAAACGATTCTATTTTACCTTTAGTAAACAGTGGCTTAAATATTAAACGTTATTAATTAATCTCGTCACAGCATACGCCCTCCCCTGTTAAAAATAAGCTCATTTGATTTAACTTTTAGCTTTCCTTGTTCACCCGTTTAAATAAAGCATCCTGGTGGTGTGTAAAAAGTGTCTTATGCCACGATTCTTTACATAAGAATAATTAATGATTAATTATGATGTCCTTCACATTAATGTGGCATTAACGCATTGCAGAAATGCGCTAAACAGAGTAAAGCTAAAGCACAATCTCATATTCTTGCAATCAAGGAGCGAGTTATGAGCTACACCCATATTCTTGTCGCCGTTGCCGTCACCCCGGAAAGTCACCAGCTACTGGCTAAAGCGGTCTCTATCGCCCGCCCTGTTCAGGCGAAAGTAAGCCTGATTACTCTCGCTTCCGATCCCGAACTGTATAACCAGTTCGCCGCGCCCATGATGGAGGATTTACGCGCGGTTATGCATGAGGAAACCGAGAATTTTCTTAAGATGCTGGGGGAAAAGGCGGATTATCCGATTGAACAAACTTTCATCGCATCAGGTGAGTTAAGCCAGCATATTTTAGCTGTGTGCCGCAAACACCATGTTGATCTGGTCATTTGCGGCAACCATAACCACAGTTTCTTTTCGCGCGCGTCCTGCTCGGCAAAAAGTGTCGTCAGCGCCAGCCAGGTAGATGTGTTGCTGGTGCCGTTAGCGGGCGACTAGTCGCCGCTCGCAATATTTCAGGCCAGCTTAGGGAACGTCGCCACGTTGTTCTGCTGCTGACGCTCAGGGCTACGCGGCGTGACCTCCTTTAGGTCATGAATAAAACGCTCCTGCCAGCGGTTAATGTCATTTTTAACGATCACGTCCAGCATTTCCGCATGGCGCGAAATACGCTCGGCAAGGGGCATCGTTAACGCACGATTGAGCGCCGCCGCCACGTCATCCCGATCGTAAGGATTGACGATTAACGCCGACGTCAGTTCATTCGCCGCGCCGGCAAACTGTGACAGTACCAGTACGCCAGGATTAGCGGGGTCCTGCGCGGCGACAAACTCTTTCGCCACCAGGTTCATCCCGTCACGCAACGGGGTGACGAGCCCGACGTCTGAATAACGGAATATCTTCATTAACAGTTTACGGTCAAAATGCTGATTCAGATAATAGAGCGGCGTCCAGCCCAATTGTCCATATTTCCCATTAATCCGGCCTGCTTCCGTCTCAAGCTGGTGGCGAATATCCTGATATGCCTGTACTTCGCCGCGTGACGTAGGCGCAATTTGGGTATAACGAATTTTTCCCCGATGCTGCGGGTAGTTTTCCAGTAGCGCTTCATACGCCAGAAAGCGTTCCGGCAGCCCTTTCGAATAATCCAGCCGCTCAACGGAAAAAATATTCTTCACATTTTTCAGTTCCGCCTTGAGCTGCGCCAGTTTAGGCGGCAACGGCCCGGCTGCCTGCAGAGCAATCTCATCGGGCTCAATACCGATAGGATACACTTCTGTCTGGAAGTCTTTACCCCACGCGATATGCTGCTTGCCGCTGCGAGTCGTGACTCGCGTTTGACTCGAAAGGCTATCCAGAAAAGCCAGGCGATCATTTTCTGTCTGGAACCCGAGCAGATCAAAGTCACACAACTGCTCCAGCAGTTCATCATGCGGCGGTAAAGCGTTAAAAATCTCCGGGGTCGGGAATGGAATATGCAGGAAAAAACCAATTCGGTTGTTCACGCCGCGTTTACGCAGCTCGCTGGCGAACGGTAACAGGTGGTAGTCATGCACCCAAATGATGTCGTTCTCTTTAATGAGGGGCAATAACTTATCCGCTAATAACGTATTCACCCGCATATAGCCTTCCCATGCAGGACGCTGAAACTGTACCAGGTCCAGACGATAATGGAACGCAGGCCAGAGAACCGCATTGGAAAATTGACAGTAATAATCTTCGTAATCTTGTTCACTCAGGTTAAACGATGCCCAGGTAATATTACCTTTTGTCACCTTTTTTAATGGCTCATCCTCGTTACCTGTCTCGCCACTCCAGCCGAACCACAACCCGCCAGCCGCTTTTAGCGCGCCAAGCACGCCAACGGCGAGGCCGCCGGCGCCGCCTTTATTATCCGGGGGGGCAATTCGATTAGATACTACGACTAAACGACTCATAGCCATCTCTCCTGTTATTCATTACTTGTTGTTCTTGTTGTGGATAATTGATTTGCTCCAGCCAGCGCCAGACATCGGGTACGCTTTCCAGCCGCCATGCCGCCTGGGTTGCCCCGACGCCCACTTTTACGGAAATTCCGCCAGCGTGATTCACCACGCCAAAGCCAGCCTCATCGGTCAAATCGTCGCCCACAAAAACGGGAATCCGTCCCGCAAAGGGCGCCTCCTGCATAAAGGCGGCAATCGCTTCGCCTTTATTGGTTCCCTTAGGTTTGATTTCCACAACACATTTACCGGGCTGCAACGCCAGTTGCGGCCAGTGCTGCGTAACGTGTTGCGCAAGCGCCAATAGCGCCGCTTCATGTTCCGGAGCCTGACGGTAGTGCAGCGCAAACGCCATCCCCTTCGTCTCCAGCTCCGTTCCGGGCAGCGCTACAAGCGTCGAACGTAATAACACCTCCACCTCACGGACTACCGCTTCAGGAAGGCGCACGATATGGGTTTTACCATTGATGTCACGACGCTCTGCACCGTGAACGCCAGCGAGCGGAAAGCGAAAAGGCTTCGCCAAAGCATCCAGCTCAGTCATTGAACGCCCTGAAATCAATGCCAGTGCCCCTGCGTTGTGCGCCGCGAGACGGTCTAACAACTGAAGGATTTTATGCGGTACCACTACCTGATCGGGATGAGGCTTTATCTCTGCCAATGTGCCATCAAGGTCAAAAAAATACGCATAGTTCGCAGTGAGTTCGGGGGATACGGTTAACGGTTCTGCCACCCTGGTCTCCTCCTTATCATCATATTGAGACTCACAAACGGTCTCATTAGTCATGTAAGTATAGACAGTGTGACGCTGCTCGCCATTTAGAAAGACCATCGCCAGCCGGGGTAGCGGCTGGCGATGACGTGAAGCTATACTGTTTAGTTGAGTGTTAATTCATCAAATCGTACGCTTCGCTTTTTGCTTATAATGGTCGAAGATAACTGCTGTCAGAAGGATTCAGCCGCGAACCACATACTGTGCAAAAGGTGAAATGTTGAACAGGTTCATCGCGTTCTCCACCGTTCCTGATATCAGTACGCTCGCCACCACATATGAGACTTTTCCGAGGCCGCCTTTCAGGAATACCCCCCCTAAGACACCCGCAGAAATAACGATTAACTCATAACCCAGGGAAGTCATTGACCAGCTTTAGCGTTTTTTATGTAGGGTAAAGTCAAACGATTCTTGTTAGAGAAGACGTAAAACGGTGCACTATCTTTCATTCATTAGATAAATGCTGATGGCAGGAATAGTTTTAGCGAAAAATGACATAACCCAGAGCGAATTCATCAGCCAAAAGGCAGGAAAGCCAGCACATTAATCCATAACATCAGCCAGCTAATCCTTACGGCCCTGGGTGAATAACGATTACCAGGAATAATAGATATGTTCAGCCTGTTCGCGAACCGGCACATCGTCTCCCAGCAGTCTGGCGGAAAGGGTTAGCGCGAAATCAAAGACATGCCCCAAGCCTTTGCCGCTAATTAAATTACCATCTTCAACAACGGGCGCATCCACATAGACACCTTCCGGAACCGCTTTCCACAGGTCGCCGGAACAGACATAACGACGCCCCTTCAGCAATCCGTGAGCACCCAGCACCCTTGCCGCCGCGGAACAGATAGGACAAATTAATTTGCCTGCCGCATCATGACGCGCAACGAAAGCGATCACCGCCGGATTAGCCGCCAGATTAGCGCTCCCCTGCGGACCGCCCGGCAGCACTACCGCATCGAAAAGCGCCTGCTGGCGTTCACTCAGCGTGCTGTCCGCAACCATAGGAATATCATGGTAACTCACCACCGCCCGTGATTCAGCACACGCCAGCGTTTCGACGTCGATATACAAACGTCGCAGAATATCAAGAGTAACAATGGCCTCTGCTTCTTCAAATCCTGGTGCCAACAGCACCGCGACCTTTTTCATTGACTGCTCCTTGTTAACGAGTCACCCATCAAAACTGCGCTCAACCGAATAACGTGCTCGTATGATTAATGACATTAAAAATGATCTACCGCAAAATCGGCTAGTTTATAAAAACAGGCATATTTGCTCTCAACCGTTTATGCGTGTGATATCCAGACTGGCTAATGTTTATTTTATTGAAATTACCATACTTGAAAGGCTCACCCCATGATCTGAAACAATGTTTCATAAATTAGAAACCCATATAATATCATTTAACTTTCAAACAGTTGCAACCGCTCCACACCAAAAATCATTACACCTGAAAAAATCACACCGCTGAAAATGTAAAAAAAGATAAACAATTGCATTTAAGGATTTTCTTATTTTTATTGACGCGCTATTCTCATTACCGATCGATAAACAGGAAATGAGATCGCATAAGGGACTGGCGGAACGGAGTTCTTCTGCTAAGAGTATTTATTGTGCATAGATGATAGATGTAAGAAAGTGACAACGGCCCGTTGCATTCTCGTCTGTCATGCACATCAACACTTTCTGGAAATAAGGATATTGTTATGGCAGCTGTAGGAATGGTTCAAAAGCTCAACACGCCAATGAACCTTGAGTTTTACGCATCAAATCTTTACCTCCATCTAAGCGAATGGTGTTCTGAACACAGTTTAACAGGCACCGCCACCTTTCTTCGTACCCAGGCGCAAGGCAACGTGACGCAAATGATGCGCATGTTTAATTTTATGAAAAACGCCGGTGCCACCCCTATCGTTAAAGCCATTGATGTTCCGGGTGAAGAGCTCTGCTCTCTGGAAGAATTGTTCCAGAAAACCCTGGAGGATTATCAGCAACGCGCCAGCACGCTGTCGCGTCTGGCAGATGAAGCGAAAGCGCTGAATGATGCCTCAACGCTCGATTTTCTCCATACCCTGGAAAAAGAGCAGCAGCAGGATGGCGTACTTTTACAAACTATTCTCGAAGAAGTTCGCAGCGCTAAACGAGCAGGGTTATGCCTGGCGCAAACCGATCAGCATCTCCTTAACGTCGTGACCTATCAGCATCACTGATAGCGGCTCCCCGAGCGACAATATTGAGACGTTATTAGCCGGATAGCAACGCGAAGCAGCTTATCCGGCCTACACCGTTTCTGATCTGTTTGCCAGAGGTGGCGCCTGTCGCTACTGGCGTATTATCGGCACATCATGCCAGCCGACAGGCGCGAAACGTCTCTGGCTTGTCCGGGCATTACCCCAGCATCTCACGTACAAACGCTTCTATTTCTTTATTCTGTCCGTTTTCAAACAAACATTGCTGGAAACGCGGCCCTGAAACCGCCGTTTTAACCAGTTCAGGATCGATAGCCCGCAGTGTATCCAGATAATTCTCTTTGACGACCGCGGCCTTAACCTGGTTCAAAATGCCCGCATTGCGTACCTGCGGCGCTTTGCGCTCAGGCGGATACCCCTCGCCTTTACGCCCGGTAAACGCTTTTTCAAAGATGAAACGCACGTTCAGCTCAGCGCCCCAGCCAAAGCCTTTCGCAAATGGCAGGGACAACGCATTGCCGTTGTTGATCTGCGCAAACAGAAAAGCATCTGCCGGATCGATGCAATAGCCACAAATGACACCTGGATGAATATTTAACGACATCAGCGCGCCCTGACCGGTGCCACAGCCAGTAACCACAAAATCAACCGCGTTTGCATTAAGCAGAATACTCGCCATGATGCCTAAATGAATGTACGTCAGGTGATGGTCATTTTCGTCGCACATGCCGACGTTAAAAACGGGAAATCCCTTTTCATTGGCGACGGCGCTAAGTTCGTTATAAATGATGGCATTTTTGCTGGCCTGGCTATTTTCCATCATCAGTGCAATTTTCATCCTGTTCCTCCTGAATGCAGACGGTCTTGCCTGCGTAAATCATAACGTTTTGCCCACACCACACATTTGCGAACACACATTCAAATTTAATGAAATGAGGTTTCATTAAATGAAAAGACGCTCACACATTTTCTGTTCCTGCTGTAAATCCCTGCCGTTACCTTTAATCAAGGCGAATCCGTAAGTTATTCCAGCCATTGACGGTGCAAGACACGAGGTAGCATGGTCTGATACCGAACTGTCGGAGCGATTTTATGAAGCCTCTTATTTTTACTCTTTCACTGCTAGCCCTGACGGGATGCACCATTACTCGACAAGCGCAGGTCAGCGAAGCCAGCCCGATAAGCGGCATCGTGCGCCTGACGTATAACCAGCCGCTATTTTTTACTTCACGGACAGATGACTATGTATCTCACGGGACCGCAACACGCGAATGCCAGCAGATGGGCTATGCCGATGCCGTTTCGTTTGGTCAGCCGGTAGGAACCTGTAGCATTTATGCGGGCTCGTTGTGTCTGAACACCCGATTTACCCTCTCCTGGCAGTGCCGGGGCGTTGCCGTCCCGCAAATCATGCCGCTTTATTATTAAGGCGGCTGGCTTAACGCCGACACCATGTACAATGGAGGAGAGTGCAGGGTCGCTATTGCCAGCATGAAGGTGCTGGCTTTCCTTTATTTTTATACGCTATACACTGACGTTAATGCGTTTTATTCCCATTCGTATTTTTAATAATTAAATTTAATATTTTACCTTTTGCAAATAATAAAATAACAAATTATAGTGGCGCCACATTACTGTATATCTTTTGCTATTTGTGGAGCGGAACCATGCTGAAAACAGAAATGATCGACAAACTGAATGAGCAAATGAATCTGGAGTTGTACTCCTCCCTGCTCTATCAACAAATGAGCGCGTGGTGCAGCTATCACAGTTTTGAAGGCGCGGCCGCATTTCTTCGTCGCCATGCGCAAGAAGAGATGACGCATATGCAGCGCCTGTTTGACTACCTTACCGATACCGGAAGCCTGCCGCGCATTAATACCGTTTCTTCGCCCTTCGCTGAGTACACCTCACTGGATGAGCTGTTCCGCGCGACCTATGAGCATGAGCAGCTTATTACGCAAAAAATTAATGAACTGGCTCATGCCGCAATGACCAGCCAGGATTATCCGACATTTAATTTCTTGCAGTGGTATGTGGCAGAACAGCATGAAGAAGAAAAACTGTTCAAATCTATTATTGATAAATTAACGCTGGCGGGAAAAAGCGGCGAAGGGCTTTATTTCATTGATAAAGAACTCTCCACACTGGATACGCAAAATTAATCCAACACGTCCTTACACGGTGAGACGAGCTCTCACCGTGGCGTATTAGTGGCGGCAGATTTTACTCTCATGCGTTGAAAAACCGTCCTCCACGGCAATAAACTTTCCTTTCGCCGCCAGAAACGCGACCAGTTCCGCCGCCGTCATATCTGACGCTGAACAGGTGTGAAATCGTGCCCGCTCGCCAAAGTGCGCTTTTATTGCCGCCTCCAGCGAGGTATGCGTGTACTGCTCGCCAGACTCAATCATCATGTTGAGCACTTCGTGACCGTGAATGGAATCCATAACTCCTCCTGAATAAAACTCGTAGCCTAATGTGTCCTTGTGCGAGCGACTTTGCGCTAGCGCAGGTTTGCGGCGGTTGTCCGCGTCTCCTCTCATATTCGCTTTTATGCCCGGAACTGTAAATTTTACAGTACACCCATTGTAACGACCATTTGACGAAAATAGCGTAATGCCTTACCCTGCGCCGCGGATATCACCGTTCTTTGTTACCGGGGTAGTAGAAAGCGTGAAAAACAGAACTCTGGGCAGTATTTTTATCGTGGCAGGCACTACTATCGGCGCCGGGATGCTGGCAATGCCGCTGGCAGCGGCTGGCGTTGGTTTCAGCGTCACGCTGGGATTGTTGATTGGCCTGTGGGCGCTGATGTGTTATACCGCGCTACTATTACTGGAGGTATATCAACACGTTCCGGCAGATACCGGGCTGGGCTCGTTGGCAAAACGCTATCTTGGACGTTACGGACAGTGGCTTACGGGATTCAGTATGATGTTCTTAATGTATGCGCTCACCGCCGCCTACATTTCCGGAGCCGGAGAATTACTGGCATCCAGTATTAATAACTGGCTTGGCGCCACGCTCTCGCCCGCTGCCGGGGTGCTGCTGTTCACCTTTGTTGCCGGTGGGGTGGTGTGTGTGGGCACCTCGCTGGTCGACCTTTTTAACCGCTTCCTGTTTAGCGCAAAGATCATTTTTCTGGTCATCATGCTTGCGTTGCTCACGCCACATATTCATAAAGTAAATCTTCTTACGCTTCCTTTACAGCAGGGGCTGGCGTTATCCGCCATACCGGTCATTTTCACCTCGTTTGGTTTTCACGGAAGCGTACCGAGTATTGTGAGTTATATGAACGGCAACATTCGCCGGCTGCGTTGGGTCTTTATGACGGGTAGTGCCATTCCGTTAGTGGCCTATATTTTTTGGCAGCTCGCCACGCTGGGAAGTATCGACTCGCCGACATTCAGAGGGCTACTGGCCAGCCATGCCGGGTTAAATGGCCTGCTGCAGGCACTCAGAGAAGTGGTCGCTTCGCCACATGTCGAACTGGCGGTCCACCTGTTCGCCGATCTGGCGCTGGCGACCTCTTTTCTGGGCGTAGCGCTAGGATTATTTGATTACCTGGCCGATCTATTCCAGCGCCGCAGTACGGTGTCCGGACGTCTGCAAACCGGGCTGATTACCTTTCTGCCGCCGCTGGCGTTTGCGCTTTTCTACCCACGTGGATTTGTGATGGCATTAGGCTATGCCGGCGTAGCGCTGGCAGTGCTGGCACTGCTCATCCCTGCTATGCTGGTCTGGCAATGCCGTAAACAGAGCCCTCAGGCGGGATATCGTGTGGCAGGCGGCACGCCAGCGCTGGCGCTGGTGTTTATCTGCGGCATTGTCGTGATTGGCGTCCAGTTTTCGATCGCACTGGGGTTCCTGCCCGATCCAGGTTAACGCCAGGCAAAGATTACCGGGCCCGGACGCCGTCCAGGCTCGATAATCATCACGCTATGGCCGTTTACGAGCCATTAATGCAGGCAGCACTGCTTAAATTTTTTGCCGCTCCCGCATGGACAAGGATCGTTACGCCCCACTTTCACCTCTGCTTTTATCGGCATCTGTAGCGGCGTCGTGTGCGGATGCGCCATCCACCAGGCATGAAGCTCAAGCGCCGCGATACGGATAGCGTCAACGCTTTTATCGAACGCTTCCGGGCTCATTTTATCCAACAGCGCAAAGTTTTCTTCAGTGCCGTGTAAGGCAATCGCTTCCAGCGCCGGTTTTAGCGTATCCGGCAAGTCAGACCAGTCGGACAGCGACACTCCGCGCATGTAACCAAAGCACCATTCTTCAACAATCGTTAATTCATGGCCATCAACCTCTCGCAGGCCAAACAGCGGCTCGAACTGTTCTGGATAATCTTCAAGCCGGGCGGCTGTGTCCGCCATGTGCTGGAACACCAGATCCATAAATCGCGTCATTTCTTTTTCAGATGTCCAGCGCGGTACGTACGCGGGTCCCCCCCATATCGCGACCAGCCACTGTTCCGGCTCGATGGGACGCGGAGAACTTAGTACCGCAGTAATCAGACCGTCCAGCTCCGCGACATCCAAAATGGCCTGATCGGTATTGTATTTCGTCAGCACATCATCCAGCCATTCCAGCTCGTTCTCGTTTAATGGTTCCATTTTCATAACGCTTTTCCTCAGTGATGACTTCCGCCTGTAGGCCTCTTACATTGCAGCGGATAAAAATAATTTTTTTGCAGGCAGTTTGGATGGCAACCATCAGGGGCCAGATTAACACGAAATGAGGAGGATTCCGGAAGTTAACGCACAAAAGGAGGATCAGGGCGCAGATTTTCCGCCAGGAAGCGCTCGCCCCACACAAAAGCGAGAGATGGGTTTCTCGCTATATTATACTCATGCTAACTTATACCACCGCCGCGGACAGATAAAACCGCCCTCTCAAATAGAGCTTATTTTCAGTAAAAAAGTGTTTAATGAGTTCGTCTACCGCTTCTCTGTCAGCAGAAAAGGTTATTTCCATAAACAGCGTATCGTACCCTATTTTGATATTTTTTTTCTTACAGTAAACACGGATATCATCCTGCACACTCAGCAACGGCAGGCTAAATGTGTATAGCGGTTGCGGTTCTTTTTTCGCCGCTTTCTCAAAAACTTTAGTGACCAGATCCCCAAGATCGCGCTCTGACCGGGCACCGTTATTAAAATGCAATAAATTACGTCTTTTTACCACCCAGCCTCCAGCCAGATACCGCCAACAATAACTCTCACTTCAATGTGTGAGGCACATAATCACATCCAGAATCAGCTCCAGATAGTATTTCAAATAAACAGCCCGCACTATAGCGCATACTTTTTTCAGACACAGTTTACAGGGATACTCTCTTTATATCCACGCGCACGGCTGCCTTAATCATGTCTTCCGCGATAACACAGCTTGTCAACCTATTCTATATAACCAAGCTTAAACAGAACCTTACCAGCCAGCGATATCAGCTCAGGATTTTCAGGATAAAAACGCAGTAACGGCAAAAATACCGCCTCACCGATAATGCTCCGGCTATTAGCATGGTTTGGGCGCAATCCCCAGATATTCTGATAAGTCATCGGCACGACCTGCCCATTCATGGTTGTGTTACCGATATACAGCATAATATGCCCTGGAATATAGACCAACGTAGTAAACGGTTTTCCGTATCTGGTGAGATAATCGATCCGCATTTGGGGATTTTTATGACTAAGATCGACCACCCGTCCAGCAGACTCTACCTGCGCGGATGAATGTCTGGGCAGGAATATGCCAAACGGCATTAACAGGCTGCGGACTTCGGCTGAACAATCATTATAAAAGTTAAAATTTCCCCAACCGTAGGGGGCGCCGTGCATTGCTTTCATTAGCACGGCGATATTTTCCGGCGTCATTTTCCACGGCATAGCCGTAAACTCGTTACCGCTTAGCCAGACCCAATGGATAAACGCACGACCATTGCTATCGCGAACTGGCGCCGCAATCAGGAACTGGCCCGCCCGTTGATGTCGGAACGGTAAAATAGTGCCCGGTCGCCCGGTGAAATAATAGACGCCTGCGGCATGGACAGAAACCGGCGCGTTGATAAATGCCCCCAGTTGCTTATGAGCAAGCAAAACCCACTGTGTTATAAATTTCTGATCCGCACTGGCAATATCTTCACTATGAACCCAGCCAGTTACCGCTGGTGAAACGACATATTGCCAGCGTTGGTCTTTGCTCTTCGTCAGCGTATAGACCGGCGTACCGGGACGCAGCGAAGACATTTGTAAATTATCAAACGGGTACCCCTCGCCCGCCTGACGGGGATCGTTAAAGAGCGGGTCGTCCGTTGGCAGCGCTCTGACTAAACTTTCCCTGACCATAATGCCTCGCCGGGAGGCATGATAGATATTGTCAATCTGCGTATCCGTATTCCCTCTAACCCCCTCTTTCCAGCGAGAGGTATAAAGTCTGAAGTTTTCCCCCCAATAAGCACTGCCGTCGCTAAGAAACTGCTTAATACTGGCATCCCGCGCCTGTGCTGCGTTTTTTTTCAGCAATGCGGTAATATAAAAACCATTCCACGGCGAGTGCGCTTCACTGTCCATTCCGAAATAATGAGATTTTAGTGCGTTAAAGTAGCGTTGTTGGGTAGCACTATCAATAACCGGAATAGTGTAATCAGCCGAGTCCGGAGGTATCCATTTATCAACCGACTGTGAATAATCCGCTAACGGAAAGCGTGTTTTTGTCGGGTCAATATAGCTCCCTGTGAGAATTTCATCTTTGGCTGTTGATCGGTAGGTCGTCTGGTGGCAAGCGGTGAGGCACAATGGTATCAATAAAACGGCCCAGGTTTTCTTTTGCATCATCATCTCCGTAAAGCGGGGAAGGCATAATATAGAGACTGACCAAAACCGCCATTCACGAAAACCCGAAATTATCTGTAGTTGACCTGTTATTAAGACAATATTGCAAAACGTGATTAAAGCATGATGCGGATCACATTACCTTATGATGAATATTAGTTCGCTATCTACCTTTAATTAAATTGTGCAGAAAACACCCCTGAACAGTTATATACTCGTTTAATTTGCATAAATACTCCACTGCCCCGCCCCTGTTTTTTTCAGACAATACATACTGTAGCGCGTCAGCTCTACTTTTTTTATATACTCTGCAAAATCGTTTTCATCGACGTAGCCAATAAAATTACGCGCATCACATGTCGAAGAGGAAAACTCGCCTGGAAGAGAGTAGGTTGCGATTGCACTCTCAGGCTCATACAAAATAAAAAAAAGTAGCAAAGCGCAACCTACAATCCCAATATTAATGAAGCTAATAAATAATTTTGCATTATCGGTATATTTCACTGGCAGACCTACTCACTTTATAAAGCAGGCATAAAACATATCAGCATTTTTTATAGAGATTAATGGATTTTATCGGCTGATTTACCCGACGTTTAGTATTTACCAGGCATAAGTTCTTGCGGGTCGGTAGCACATAACTGTTGTACTGGCAGAAATGCCGCTACCGGTGTTTTTTTACCGTGTATCGCGCTGGAAAGTTCACGCTCGCGGTCGGCATACAAATTGAAGACACAAAAAAACCACCCGTAGGTGGTTTCACGACACTGCTTATTGCTTTGATTATTCTTGTCTTTCCCATGGTACCCGGAGCGGGACTTGAACCCGCACAGCGCGAACGCCGAGGGATTTTAAATCCCTTGTGTCTACCGATTCCACCATCCGGGCTCGGGAAAAATTGGAGGCGCGTTCCGGAGTCGAACCGGACTAGACGGATTTGCAATCCGCTACATAACCGCTTTGTTAACGCGCCAAATTTTTTTGCTTTTCAGCCAGCATCCGCTTTACGCCAATGCTTTTAAACTGGAGCGGGAAACGAGACTCGAACTCGCGACCCCGACCTTGGCAAGGTCGTGCTCTACCAACTGAGCTATTCCCGCAGTATCAAGCAACTTTGTTAATCACTTGATTTTGTTATCGTCTGGCAATCAGTGCTACCGTTCGATGCGTTGCATTCTACTTACCTGACGCACTGAGTCAACGATATTTTTCGTCACTCACGATCGTTTGCTGAAATTTGCGGCGAAACGATCACTGATCAAGCAAATCTCCGCGTGCAGCGCTCAAATATTGCAACATGGACCACAACGTTAGCACCGCTGCAACAAAGAAAAGCGCGATCCCGGCATACTCTACCCAGATATTCGGACGCCACAAGAGCCACGCCAGCGCCACCATCTGCGCGGTAGTTTTGACTTTACCGATCCAGGAGACCGCTACACTACTGCGTTTGCCCAGCTCCGCCATCCATTCACGCAGAGCAGAGATAATAATTTCGCGGGCTATCATCGTCGCCGCAGGTAACGTCACCCACCAGCTATGATAATGCTCAGTGACCAACACCATGGCGATCGCCACCAGCACCTTGTCGGCGACGGGGTCGAGGAAAGCGCCGAAACGCGTACTCTGGTTCCAGCGTCGCGCCAGAAAGCCGTCAAACCAGTCGGTAATAGCGGCAATACAGAAAATCAGCGCGCTGACCATCGGCGCCCAGGCGAACGGCAAATAAAACACCACGACAAAGAATGGAATCAGGATGACGCGAAACAGCGTGAGCAACGTAGGGATATTAAATTGCATAGTGACGGGTAACTATCTGTTGTCAGTGAAATTACCCCTATGTTGCTACAGTGGCCTCAATGTTTCAACGACCAGAAGATCTTTTCTGCCAGACCTTGCGAAATACCCGGCACTTTTGCAATTTCTTCTACGCTGGCGTTACGTAGTCCTTGCAAACCGCCCATATATTTCAGCAGCATCTGGCGACGTTTAGGCCCAACGCCTTCAATAGTTTCCAGCGTACTGGTATTTTTAACCTTTGCGCGTTTTTTACGGTGTCCGCCGATCGCGTGATCGTGCGACTCATCGCGAATATGCTGAATAACATGCAGCGCCGGCGAGTCCGGCGGCAGGCTAAACCCCTCTCCTTCCGGTTCAAAAAAGAGTGTTTCCAGACCGGCCTTTCTGTCTGCGCCTTTGGCGACGCCGAGCAACAAAGGGCGATGCTTATCCCAGGGGACATCCAGCTCAGCGAAAACGGCTTTCGCCTGGGCGAGCTGCCCTTTTCCGCCGTCGATCAGAATAACGTCCGGAATCTTACTTTCTTCTATGGCCTTGCCATAACGCCGACGTAGCACCTGATTCATCGCCGCGTAGTCATCACCCGGCGTGATGCCCGCGATATTATAACGACGATACTCGGCGCGTAACGGCCCGTTAGCGTCAAATACCACACAGGATGCGACCGTTTGCTCCCCCATGGTATGGCTGATGTCAAAACACTCCATCCGCTTAATAGCAGGAAGTTTTAATACCGCCGCCAGCGCAGTCAAACGCTGCGTGATGGTGGACTGCTGCGAAAGTTTTGTAATTAAGGCCGTTGCCGCGTTGGTCCGCGCCAGCTTGAGATAACGGGCGCGATCGCCGCGCGGTTTTGTCTGGACATGAATACGCCGTCCGGCAAGCTCCGACAACGAGTCGGCGAGCAGCGTTTTATCGCTAAGATTAAAATCGAGCAGTATCTCGCCCGGTAGCGTGCGCATCTGGCTACCCTGCAGGTAAAACTGCCCGACAAAGGTTTCCACCACTTCGCCCAGTTCCGTACCGCCAGGCACTTTTGGAAAATAGCTGCGGCTGCCCAGCACCTTACCCTGGCGAATAAACAGCACATGCACACAGGCCATACCCGCATCGAAAGCCACGCCGATAACGTCGAGATCGTCGCCCGCATTGGAGACAAACTGTCTCTCCGTGACCCGGCGTACCGCCTGGATCTGATCGCGAATACGCGCCGCCTCTTCAAATGCCAAATCCTGGCTGGCCTTTTCCATCCGGGCAATCAGCTGTGTTAAGACCTGGTCGTCCTTGCCGGACAAAAACAACCGGACATACTCCACCTGTTGCGTGTACTCCTCCTCGCTGACCAGTCCTGCAACGCAGGGGCCTAAGCAGCGGCCAATCTGGTATTGCAGGCAAGGACGCGAGCGGTTGCGATACACGCTGTTTTCGCACTGGCGGATAGGGAAAATTTTCTGTAACAGCGCCAGCGTTTCCCGCACGGCATAGCCGTTAGGAAATGGGCCGAAGTACTCGCCTTTCGCATGTTTAGCGCCACGGTGCATCGCCAGACGCGGATGGGTATCGCCGCTCAGAAAAATAAAAGGATAGGATTTATCATCACGCAACAACACGTTGTAACGCGGTTGATACAACTTGATGTAATTATGCTCAAGCAGCAGCGCTTCCGTTTCGGTATGCGTTACCGTGACATCAATGTGTTGAATTTGCGCAACTAGCGCTTCGGTTTTACGCGAAGCCAGGTTGCTGCGAAAGTAGCTGGAAAGACGCTTTTTCAGGTCTTTTGCTTTACCAACATAGATAACCGTACCGCCGGCGTCATACATACGATAGACACCGGGTTGGCTGGTAACGGTTTTCAAAAACGCCTTTGCGTCAAATATTTCACTCACTGGCTTGTTAACGTCTCCGCATTACACAGGCCATGGCGGATTGCCAGGTGAGTCAGCTCAACATCACCATGAATGTTTAATTTACTGAACATACGATAGCGATAGCTGTTCACCGTTTTAGGACTGAGATTCAGCTGTTCTGAAATCTCATTGACCTTCTGACCCTTGGTGATCATCAGCATAATCTGCAACTCGCGTTCAGACAAACTGGCGAACGGCGTTTCCGTTTTTGCAGGCTCGATCTGACTGAGCGCCATCTGCTGAGCGATATCGGAGGCGATATAACGTTGTCCGGAATACACCGAACGAATAGCGCTCACCACCTCCTGAGGCGCAGCGCCTTTGCTGAGATAGCCAGCTGCGCCAGCCTGCATCACTTTGGCGGGCAACGGGTTCTCCGTATGGACGGTCAGCATGATCACTTTGATATCCGCTGTCGATCGGGCAATTTTACGCGTTGCCTCAAGGCCGCCAATACCGGGCATGTTCATATCCATCAGCACGACGTCAACGGCGTTAGTACGGCACCATTTTACCGCATCCTCTCCGCAGCACGCTTCACCGACAACTTTAATGCCCTTTATATCTTCAAGAATGCGTCGTATCCCTGCGCGCACCAGTTCGTGGTCATCAACAAGAAGAACGTTGATCAAAGGAATATCTCCAGAATAGGGATAACGCTACTGATAGTTAATCGTCCTTATATTAGCTGGTTTTATCTCAACTTTGAAACGTAAAAAAACACCGGGTATTCGATTTTGCTCTCGTTTTTGGAAATTATGTTGTACGTCATGTGGCAACTGCCAATGTTGTAGCCCCTTCTGGCGGCGCTGTCCCGCGCTGCTATTTCATAATGGTGACAAAAATTTCACGTTCCGCTGTCTAAACACTAATTAGAGAATCAACTTTGTAACAATAATTAACGAGTGAAATACGCGTAATAAACAAAGAATGAAGAAAATATATGCATCACGCGGCAACGTTTATTTTGTGGGTAAACCTTCCCCTTTTTGATCAAAAAACAACCACTGCTATTTTTAGCGTAGCTTATGGTATACTCCGCCGCCTTAACATCTGCTATCGCACATTTTCACTGAAACATAACGAGGAAAATAAATGAGTACGCCTGATTTTTCCACCGCTGAGAATAATCAAGAACTGGCTACTGAAGTCAACTGCCTGAAAGCCATGTTAACGCTGATGCTGCAGGCGATGGGCCAGGCCGATGCAGGGCGCGTGATTCTTAAAATGGAAAAACAGATCGCGCAGATGGATGATGAAGCACAAGCGGCGGTATTTTCCAGTACGGTTAAGCAAATTAAACAAGCTTACCGCCAGTAGTAAAAAACCGGCTGTTAGCATCGCTTTCAGCCGGTTTCGCGTCTGGCGCGAAGCATCGTCAGCACGTCATATCAGACCTGTCGCCGCAGCGTAGCAGGCAATCTGTGTTTTATTTGGCGCATTGAATTTCTTCTGCATGTTTTTCTGATGGAAGTTAACGGTATTTTCAGAAATCGACAGAATAATGGCGATCTCCGATGAGGTCTTCCCTTCCGCCGTCCACTTCAGAATCTCTTTCTCACGTTTACTGAAACGCATCTCAGGCGCCATCACCATGTCGTCTTCAAATCTTGTCAGCGCCGAAAGACTCTCCCGCGCCAGCAGTTGCAACCTCAGCTCCACTTCATCGTAGGTAAACGAGGAGCAGCGTAAACTGCTTCGGGAGAAAGATAAAAAGCCCAGCGCCCGGTTCGGCAACATCACACACTGGGTTACGCCTCTGCGTAATCCGAAACGCTGGGCGGCATCCCACATCGCCTGCGCTTCATGAAATAGCATGTCATCCCAATGTAAATGACCCTGCCTGAAATTTTCCGGCTTTAATACCGGATCGATCGCAAAATAGTTTTCGGACTGATAATGCGTTACCCACGCCGGAGGATAAGTGGTACGAAGCGATATTTTAGGCCGGGTAAAGGGAACGGGATGACGAACACACAGGGCATAATAATCAAATTCCAGCCGCTGTGTCTGATATTGCAATTCAGTATAAACATCCTCTGCTGCCGCCATCTCCTGAAAGCGTAACAACATTGCGCGTCGCCAGGTGAAGAAATCATTTTCCTGCATATTTTATGGTCACGCCTTTGATATTGATAATCATTATTATGAATAACTTAAATTAACACATAAATAGTGTTTATATATAAGAAATATCGGACGAATCGTAGAATACTTGAGCGGCATTACAGTTTTTTGGCTTCCGCCTGAGAGCGAGGTTAATAATCTGGCAGAATGACTTCATAATTATTCATTGCGCTCGCCCGAGGCGCGGCTAATTCGGGCGAGCGTTGAAAAGGTATTATTTCACTAAAAATTTCTCAAGGAACTGGCGGGTACGCGGATGCTGAGGATCGGCGAACAAGGTTTTCGCCGGCCCCTGCTCAACGATTTGCCCCTGATCCATAAATATTGCCCGATCAGCCACGTCACGCGCAAAGCTCATTTCGTGAGTGACGATCACCATCGTGCGCTTTTCCTGCGCCAGCTGGCGAATCGTATTAAGCACCTCGCCGACTAATTCAGGATCAAGCGCCGACGTCGGCTCATCAAACAGAATCACTTCCGGGCGCATCGCCAGCGCGCGTGCAATCGCCACGCGCTGCTGTTGCCCGCCCGACAGGCGGCGCGGATAACGGGTCTCTTTACCAGCCAACCCGACTTTGGCTAACAGTTCCCGCGCCAGCGCCGTCGCCTCGGCTTTCGGCTCTCCCTTTACAATCACCGGACCTTCAATGATATTTTCCAGCACGGTACGATGCGGGAACAGGTTAAAACTCTGAAAGACAAAGCCGACATGCTGACGTAGCTGGCGAATCAACCCTTTTTGCTGGCTGAATGGGCGGGCGGTATCGATGATAATATCGCCTACTTTAATGGTGCCCGCTTCCGGTTGTTCCAGCAGGTTAATGCAGCGTAATAACGTTGTCTTCCCTGAGCCGCTCGGGCCGATAATGGCGACGACTTCTCCGGGCTTCACCTCAAGGTCGATACCGTGCAGCACCGTTTGACCATGAAATTTTTTGACCAGGTTGGTGACTTCGATCGCACTCATTTTGGCTCTCTCTCCTGGCGGTTAAGCTGGTTTTCAAAATAGTTTTGCAGTGCCGATAAGACGGTCGCCATTACCCAGTAGATTAACGACGCGGCCAGATACATGGTAAACACCTCCAGCGTTCGCGAGGTAATTAACTGCGCCTGGCGGAACAACTCCGGCACCTGAATCGTCGCGGCGAGCGACGTATCTTTCACCAGGCTGATAAAGCTGTTGCTCAACGGCGGAAGCGCGACGCGAGCCGCCTGCGGCAAAATAGCGCGACGTAGCGTTTGCCACGGCGTCATGCCAATGCTCGCCGCCGCTTCCCATTGTCCCTTGTCGATAGCCGAGATCGCCGCGCGCAGCGTCTCGGACGTGTAAGCCGCGGTATTGAGCGATAAACCAATCATCGCCGCCGGGATAGGGTCCAGCTCAATACCAAATTGCGGAAGGCCGTAATAGATCATAAATAACTGGGCGATAAGCGGCGTACCGCGAAAAATCGAGATATAAAAGCGCGCCAGCCAGCGAACCGGCCATAGCGGAGACATCCGCATCAGCGCCAGCACAAATCCCAGCAGCAGACCAAAAAACATACCGCCAATACTCAGTTGCAGGGTAAAGACGGCGCCTTTAAGCAAATACGGCAGCGATTCAATAACCAGTTGGATACTTTCTTGCATTCGCGTTGATTACCTGGAGGTTATACATGAGGATGGTAGGCAAACAGCGCAGGCGCCCCACCGGTGTGAATAAAGAGAATCGGCCCGTCATCGTTAAAGCGTTTCTGGCTGATGCCGTCTATCAGACCCGCCATCGCTTTGCCGGTATATACCGGATCCAGCAGCACCCCCTCCAGGCTCGCCAGCAGTTTCACCGCCTCCATCCCCGCGTCATTTGGCACGCCGTACCCCGGGGCAAAATAGTCATCCCATAAATGAATATCCGCCGTCGCCGTCAGCGCCAGCTGACCGGCAATAGCCTGCTGCAAGGCAATTACTTTGGGTTTCTGCTCGGCGACAGAACGTGAAACGGTCACGCCAATTAGTTCGACATCCGGCATCAGATGTTCCAGCCCGACAGCTAACCCGGCGTGCGTTCCGGCGCTGCCGGAGGCCACCACTACCGAAGAGAGCCCGACGACCTCTTCACACTGCTGGGCGATTTCCAGGGCGCTCTCTACGTATCCCATTGCGCCCAGCGCGCTGGAGCCGCCGACCGGAATCACATAGGGCCTGAACCCTTGCGCTTCAATGCGCGTCGCCAGCGTTTGCAGCTGCGCATCCGGATCGGTTAGCGCATCGCACATCTCAATTTGTGTATTAAATAAATCCAGTAACAGGCGATTACCATTCGTCAGGTAATTTTCCGCGGTGGTACCGATTGGATTTTCCAGCAAGGCGACGCAATGCAGTCCCAATTTGGCCGCGACTGCCGCCGTCTGACGGACATGGTTCGACTGAATCGCCCCTGCGGTTATCAGCGTATCCGCCCCTTCTCGCAGCGCGTCGGCCACCAGAAACTCCAGCTTACGCAGTTTATTGCCGCCCATTGCAATGGGCGTAACGTCATCGCGCTTAATGTAAATCTCACGGCCAAGATAATCAGACAATCGCGGCAGGTATTCGAGCGGGGTCGGCGCGCCGATAAGCTCCAGGCGAGGGAAGCGCGTTAAGTGATGTAGTGGCATTGAGCCTCCGGTAACGTTGTGGTGTGTTCTTTTTATTATGCACGTTGATCTAACGGAAATAAAAAAGGCGCCGATTCACGCGCCTCCGTTTGCTGACATAGTATGAGGTTGATATTGCCCGGCGGCGCTCTGCCTGCCGGGCAACGTAGAGCATTATTGGGTCACGTCAGCGCCAAACCATTTTTCAGAGAGCGCTTTTAAGGTGCCATCTTTTTGCATTTCCGCAATGGCGTTATCTACCGCCTTCAGCAAGTCTTCGTTGCCTTTACGTAACGCAACGCCGGACTCCTGACGCGAAAACGCATCACCGGTGACAGCCAGCGTACCTTTGGTTTTTTTCACCAGATCCAGCGCCGCCAGACGATCGACTAAAATCGCGTCAATACGGCCTACGCGCAGATCCTGGTATTTTGTAGGATCATCGTCATAAGTACGGATATCCACACCCTGAACATGTTGACGTAGCCACTCTTCATAGTTAGTCCCCAGCCCAACGCCAACTTTTTTGCCCTGCAGATCGGCCGCCGTTTTGATCGTGCCTTCATTGCCTTTTTTCACCAGCGCCTGAACGCCGGAGACAGTGTAAGGCGTAGAGAAATCATACTTTTTCTTGCGGACGTCTGAAATCGTGACCTGGTTTATCACCACATCAATGCGTTTAGCGTCCAGCGACGCCAGTATTCCGTCCCATTTGGTCGGCTTCAGCGACGCTTTAACGCCCAGATGTTTTGCCAACGCCTCGGCGAAATCGACTTCAAAACCGGTTAATTTGCCGTCTTCGCCCTGAAAGCTAAACGGCGGATAGGTACCTTCCAGCCCTACCAGCAGCGTGCCGCGTTCTTTAACTTTGTTCAGCAAACCCTCATCGGCAAAGCTCTTCGCGCTCATTCCCGCCACCAGCGCTACAGCCATTACTCCCATCAGTGCCTGACGTCCCAGCAGTGCTAATTTCATAGTAACCCCGAATATTGCCGTTAATGACCATAGACTGTGTCCCGCCATGGCGCATCGTCACGTCTCGCGAACCTTTGGGGGACTCAGCCTAATGTAGAAGGTTTGCCACGTTTCACCAACACGACTCTGCTACATCTTATGCTTTTTTAATATATATCAGAACTGGCGGTAAAGGGGGATTTCTGTCTGGGCGCAATCTGCTGATGCGCTTTATATTGCTGGTATTTACGCAGTGCGATACGGTAATTATTGGTGCTGGTTTGCGGCAACCATGGCGCCAGGCTTTCATCGAGAAAACCGTCCTGCAGCAGATCGTGGGAAATGTTTTGCTCGCTGAGGTAATTGCCAAGACGTCGTAAACGCACGACATATTCCCGCACCGTGCCATGGCTCATCTCGGTTTGTTCAAACAAATACTGCTTGAAACCGATAATATCGAAAAAATCACTCTGCTTTTTGCAGTGCAAATCGCCGCAAAAGCGACACAGCGCCACCCACTCCTTCTGCTCCCGCTGCCAGGCAGCGTCGTCAAGTAGCATATCCAGCTGTGAAATAGCGATTTTATTAACGATCTTGCCACGGCGAACCAGCGTAATGCGGTCGAGCAGTTTGTGACAATGCGCGCAATGCGTCTGGCTGTGTTTAAAGTCTTTAAGATAGCGGCTCAAGGGCCGCCTTTTAGGTTGCTGCACCGTCATGAGAACTCCTGGTAGTCTATACGTTGTGCGGCACTTTTCGGGTGCGACCATGCGCGACCTATAACTTACCCAGTTTGGTGCGTAATCGTTTGATGGCCTGACTATGCAACTGGCTGACCCGCGATTCGCCGACTTCCAGTACCGCGCCAATCTCTTTGAGATTGAGTTCTTCCTGGTAATACAGCGTTAACACCAGTTGCTCGCGTTCCGGCAGCGATTCAATCGCATCCATTACCCGCTGTCGCAGGTCGCCCTCCAGCAGTTGATGTAACGGGTTTTCCTGTTGATGTTCTTCAGTCACCAGTTCGATGCTATCGCCATGCTCTTCCCGCCACTCATCGTAAGAGAAAAGTTGGCTGTTGTTGGTATCGAGCAACATCTGACGATACTCCGCAACAGGGATGCCAAGACGTTCCGCCACTTCGGTTTCCGTCGCATTACGCCCCAGTTCCTGCTCCAGTTGTCCCATCGCCTGCGCCACTTCGCGGGCATTACGCCGGACGCTACGCGGCACCCAATCGCGGCTGCGTAATTCATCCAGCATCGCCCCACGAATACGCTGCACTGCGTAAGTGGTAAATGCCGTTCCTTGCAAAGCGTCATATCGGTCGACCGCATTTAATAACCCGATGCCGCCCGCTTGTAGCAGATCGTCCAGTTCCACGCTCGCCGGCAATCGCACCTGCAGGCGCAATGCTTCGTGACGCACCAGCGGTACATAACGCTGCCACAGCGAGTGTTTATCCATTACACCTTCAGCGGTATACAGTGAATTCACGATAAACAGCCCTGCGTTAAATGAGTTATCGGCATGATTATCCGTTTCTACAGAGGGTTCTATCGAAGGAATAAGGCTATAAAAGAAGGGTTATTTCACTTATGTAACCTGTAGCGCCTTTTTAGCGGCTCAAAGAGCAGAATAAAATCAGCCAGATAGGATAAACGGGATGCGCAAAAGCCCACCCCGAACAAAACTATGTCAGAAGATGAATCATCGACAGATCGTCGCCAGTACGTACCGTTTCTATATGGCGATGAAAATTCTTCGCCACCTCGCTGTTATGCTGGCTGCGGGAGTGAAAACTATACACAATATTGGTAACGTCATCCCACTCAAGACGCCCGCGCTCATGCACGCTGGCTGCCGTTAATAGCTTAATAAAGGCATATTCCGCCACGATAATATACAGCGCGCGTAACGGGTCGACATTCGGCTGGTTGGGGAAATTATTTTCCCAAATTTTATAGAGAATTAAATTTCTGAAGGCCCAGTTCTTCTGCTGCTCATCCGCCTGTAAACAGCGCGCTAATGAGGACTCAATATCGCTCACCTTCTGCTCCATTGAAACGCCCTCTTCCGCCGTCAGCACCCGCAGAAGACACTGGATATAGTGATCGAGGACATAGCTTCCTCTGCTCGGTGGGAGCGCCCTGAAATAATCCTGCATCAACAGTACCAGGGATGTTTTGAATTTCTTATCCGGCGTAATGTTAGCGAGTTCCTGAGTTAACGAACCGGACTGCAACTGGGAAACTAACGTGCCATACACTTGCTCAATCTCCCCTAATGCAGCGTCATCAATCCGGGGAAACTTCTGCACATACATTACAAACTTGATCAACGCGTATAATGCCGCATCCGGATTGCTGGCAGCATGGTTAATCAAACTCAGGCAAAACAAGTTAAGTAGTTTTTGCTGTGGGGAGAATAGCGGCGCAGTATTGTACTTCTGCTGAATGATCGCCTTTTCATTGAGTGCTACCGCATCAGCATCGTTTAAAATATGCGCAGTCACTTCCGGGCAGGCAAGGCTTAGAGAATGTCGAACCTCGTTTTTATAAGTATGGAACACTCGCGGAAACGTAGTGCAGGTATAACTTAATGCTTTAGCCCCCAGTGTTTTTTGTACCTTGCACAGACGATCGTCATCCAGATAAGGGCAGCTTCCTGTCCCAGATGGTAATTTAATCTCCCCCCAGTTATTTGGGTCTTTCTTTAAAAGAATAATACTATTTTTGGCAATCTCTCTGATGGTTACATCCTTGCTGGTAAGGTACTTTTTGACCGTCGTCTTATCCAGCGTGATTTTCCAGCCCTTACAACAGTGATCGCGGCAGGCCGAGCCAGAACAGGAAAAGCGGGTGACAAAGGCAGGTTCAGTGACGGTGATTTCTTTCATTACACAGGCTCCGGAATTAAAAAAGGCAGCTTTCGCTGCCTTGATTGTGTACCACGTGTCGGTGAATCAATCGCCGGATTAACGCAGTAAAGAGAGGACGTTTTGCGGAACCTGGTTCGCCTGCGCCAGAACGGAAGTACCAGCCTGCTGCAGGATCTGCGCTTTGGACATATTAGAAACTTCCGTTGCATAGTCAGCATCTTCGATACGGCTACGCGCGGAGTTCAGATTGGTTACCGTATTGCCAAGGTTGGTAATGGCTGAATCAAAACGGTTTTGAATTGCCCCCAGAGAAGAACGAACTGCGTCCACTTTTGACAATGCAGAATCAATTGAAGCCAGTGGGTTAGCGGTACTTTTCTTGGCTGCGGCAGCGTCTTCATTGATTAATGTACTTACGCCAGAAGCTGTTTTATCAATAAACATGGTTTTGCCAGCTAAGGTGACCTTATCACCCGCGGCGTTAGCAGTATATTCAGCCCCATTTACTGTAATTTTACTTTCGCCCTTAACAGCATTGTTTGCTTCCAAATCAGAAAGTTTCGCACTCTCGTTTTTGGTTTTATCAGCAAAAGTAAACTGACCGCTTACAACGGAAGTATAAACATCTTTACTTGATTGAATCTTCGCGCTATTTACGTCTGTTGCACTCGCGCCAATATCACTAATTGTTAATGTAACTTTTTCACCATTGATGGTAGTAGAAACCGTACCATTACCGTCATCACCAGCTTTTGTATCAATAGTAAAAGACACACCTTTATAATCAAAGGTATCACCAACTTTTCCGCCTTTGATAGAAGTTGCGATAGCCTTGGCATCGTCAGTACCTGCAGCAGATTTAGTAGATTTAAACAAATCAACCGCGGTGTTATTTTGCGCATCGGCAGTTGTCAACTGACCGTTTGCAGCGTTTACGTATACTTTATCAGGAACAGTTGGAGCAGTGGTGTCAGTTACTACCGCCCCTGAGTTGACATCCACGCGATATTTATTGGCACCAACAGCATAGGTATCATACCCCGTAACATTCTTGAAGCTGGATTTCAGATCACCCACTGTCGCTTCTTTTGGCCCATTAACATTGAACCCATCAAGGCCAAGGCTTTTCACATCAATTTTTTGCAGATCGATGGTAATGGTTTCACCATCGTTAGCACCAACCTGGATTTTCATCTGGTTGTCCTGAGACAGGACTTTAACACCGTTAAATTGAGTCTGATTAGAAACGCGATCGATTTCTTCCAGACGTTGCTGAATTTCATCCTGGATAGATTTCAGATCGGAATCAGAGTTAGTCCCGTTAGTGGCCTGAACAGACAACTCACGCACACGCTGCAGGTTGTTGTTGATTTCATTCAGCGCGCCTTCAGTGGTCTGCGCAATAGAAATGCCGTCGTTAGCGTTACGGGAAGCCTGAGTCAGACCTTTGATATTAGAAGTGAAGCGGTTAGCAATCGCCTGGCCTGCCGCATCGTCTTTCGCGCTGTTGATACGCAGACCGGAAGACAGACGCTCAATAGCGGAACTCAGTGAGGACTGAGATTTGTTCAGGTTATTCTGGGTCAACAGCGACAGGCTGTTTGTATTAATGACTTGTGCCATGATCTTTTCCTTATCAATTACAACTTGATGTTATTGGGCTGTTGCCCACGGTTTCTCACCGTAACCCTTGTATCGGCACCTGAATTTCGAACTTTAGAAAATTTTTCACTTCCCCCGATCTTTTTCTTAGCCTGCGAAATAGCCGCTTTATGCATCATTATTCCACGCATTATTTTTGCAAAATTATCATTAAACTTTGCTTCCAGATTGCCGATAACGCGTTTAACTACTGTTTGCAATCGAAAGGAAGATGGCATGGCTTCAATTTCATCATTAGGTGTAGGGTCAAACTTACCTCTGGATTCACTGCTGACTAAACTGACCAACGCTGAAAAAGGACGCTTAACGCCGATCACACAGCAGCAGAGCGCTAATACGGCCCGTCTAACGGCATACGGTACTTTAAAAAGTGCACTGGAGAAGTTTCAAACAGCAAACACGGCGTTAAATAAAGCCGATCTGTTTAAAAGTACGAATGTCACCAGCAGTACAGAAGACCTGAAAGTCTCGACGGAAGCTGGGGCCGCACCTGGAACTTATGTGGTTAGCGTAACTCAGTTAGCACAAGCACAATCTTTGAGTACAGCAACCAAAATTACATCCACCAAAGAAGTGCTGGGAGATACCACATCTGACAGCCGTACCATAAAAATTGAACAGAAAGGCCGTAAAGAACCACTTGAAATCAAGCTCACTAAAGATCAAACCTCTTTAGAGGGCATCCGTGACGCCATTAATGATGCTGACAGTGGTATTTCCGCCAGTATCGTTAAAGTTAAAGAAGGCGATTATCAGCTTGTACTGACCGCAGATAGTGGCACGGATAATCAAATGACTATCTCTGTGGAAGGCGATAGCAAACTCAGCGATCTGTTGTCCTATGATAGTAGTACTGGCACGGGCAAAATGAAGCAACTGGTTGCTGCAGATAATGCTTTGTTAACCGTTAACGGCATTGATATTGAGCGACCAAGTAATAAAATCACTGACGCTCCACAAGGTGTGACGCTTGAACTAACCAAAGAAGTAAAAGACGCCCGTATTACTGTCACAAAAGATAATGAAAAGGCGACCGAAGCCGTCAAAGGTTGGGTTGATGCCTACAACTCGCTGCTTGATACCTTTAGTTCATTAACAAAATATACAGAGGTTGATCCAGGGGCTGAAGAACAGGACAAAAACAACGGTGCACTACTTGGAGATACCGTGGTGCGAACGATTCAAACTGGAATCCGCGCTCAGTTCGCTAATGGTGCAAGTACAGGTACATTTAAGACCCTGAATGAAATTGGTATTACTTCTGATGGTACCACCGGAAAACTAAAAATTGATGATACCAAGCTTAAAAAAGCGCTGGATGAAAATACCGCTTCTGTACGTGAGCTGCTGGTAGGTGATGGTAAAGAAACGGGGATCACCACCAAAATTGCCACCGAAGTGAAAAGTTATCTGGCCGATGACGGCATTATTGACAGCGCCCAGGACAGTATTAACGCCACGCTGAAAAAGCTGACTAAGCAATATCTGACCGTCAGCAGTAGCATTGACGACACCGTTGCCCGTTACAAGGCCCAGTTTACCCAACTGGATACCATGATGAGTAAACTGAATAACACCAGTACTTATTTGACCCAGCAATTTAATGCTATGAACAAGTCCTGATAACAGAGGTTACCATGTACACCGCGAGCGGTATCAAAGCTTATGCGCAAGTCAGCGTGGAAAGCGCCGTGATGAGCGCCAGCCCGCATCAGTTGATTGAAATGTTGTTTGATGGCGCGAATAGCGCTCTGGTGCGCGCTCGCCTGTTTTTAGAACAAGGCGATGTTGTCGCGAAAGGTGAAGCGTTAAGCAAAGCCATCAATATTATCGATAACGGGCTGAAAGCCGGCCTCGATCAGGAAAAAGGCGGTGAGATTGCGACGAATCTTTCCGAGCTATACGACTATATGATTCGCCGTTTACTGCAGGCTAATTTGCGTAACGACGCTCAGGCCATCGAAGAAGTGGAAGGGTTACTCAGCAATATTGCAGAAGCCTGGAAACAGATTTCACCGAAAGCATCTTTCCAGGAGTCTCGTTAATGACCTCAACCGTGGAGTTTATCAACCGTTGGCAGCGTATTGCGCTGCTCAGTCAATCGCTGCTTGAACTTGCGCAGCGAGGTGAATGGGATCTCTTACTGCAACAAGAGGTCTCCTATCTGCAAAGTATTGAAACGGTGATGGAAAAGCAAACTCCACCGGGCATTACGCGAAGTATTCAGGATATGGTCGCCGGATACATCAAACAAACGCTGGATAATGAGCAGCTCCTGAAAGGGCTGCTGCAACAGCGACTGGATGAACTGAGTAGTTTGATCGGACAATCCACCCGCCAAAAATCACTCAACAACGCTTATGGCCGTCTTTCCGGTATGTTACTCGTGCCAGACGCGCCTGGCGCCTCATAATATTTTCCCGTCTCGTATGAAAATTCTTCCATACTCCAGAGGTCGGCTAAACGACTTCTGGAGCACGGAAGATGAAAAACCCCACGTTATTGCAGTACTTCCACTGGTATTATCCCGACGGCGGTAAACTCTGGTCTGAGCTGGCGGAACGTGCTGATGGGCTGAATGATATCGGTATCAATATGGTCTGGCTACCGCCCGCCTGTAAAGGCGCCTCCGGCGGCTATTCCGTAGGCTATGATACCTACGACCTGTTTGACCTCGGCGAATTTGACCAAAAAGGAACTATCGCGACAAAGTACGGCGATAAACGCCAGTTACTGGCGGCGATAGACGCGCTCAAAAAAAATAATATTGCGGTGCTGCTCGACGTCGTCGTGAACCACAAAATGGGCGCAGACGAAAAAGAACGTATTCGCGTTCAGCGCGTGAATCAGGATGACCGCACGCAAATCGATGACAACATCATTGAATGCGAAGGCTGGACGCGCTACACCTTCCCTGCCCGCGCGGGCCAGTATTCCAACTTTATTTGGGACTATCACTGTTTCAGCGGCATTGATCACATCGAGAATCCCGACGAAGACGGCATTTTTAAGATCGTCAATGACTATACCGGCGATGGCTGGAACGATCAGGTTGATGATGAGATGGGTAATTTCGACTATCTGATGGGTGAAAATATCGATTTTCGCAATCACGCGGTTACGGAAGAGATTAAATATTGGGCTCGTTGGGTCATGGAACAAACCCACTGTGACGGCTTTCGCCTGGACGCGGTAAAACATATACCCGCCTGGTTTTATAAAGAATGGATTGAGCATGTACAGGCGGTTGCACCAAAACCGCTGTTTATTGTCGCAGAATACTGGTCGCATGAAGTGGATAAACTGCAAACGTACATCGATCAGGTCGACGGGAAAACCATGCTGTTCGACGCGCCGTTGCAGATGAAATTTCATGAAGCCTCGCGCCAGGGCGCGGAGTATGACATGCGCCACATATTCACCGGCACGCTGGTAGAAGCCGACCCTTTTCATGCGGTGACGCTGGTCGCTAACCACGATACACAACCGTTACAGGCGCTGGAAGCGCCGGTAGAACCCTGGTTCAAACCATTGGCCTATGCGCTGATCCTGCTTCGTGAAAACGGCGTACCGTCGGTGTTTTATCCCGATTTATACGGCGCCAGCTATGAGGATAACGGCGAAAATGGCGAGACCTGTCGGGTCGACATGCCGGTGATTAACCAACTGGATCGGCTGATCCTTGCTCGTCAGCGTTTTGCGCACGGTATACAAACTCTCTTTTTCGATCATCCTAACTGTATCGCCTTTAGTCGCAGCGGTACTGAAGAGAATCCAGGCTGTGTGGTTGTACTTTCCAATGGCGACGACGGTGAAAAAACCCTCCTGCTCGGCGACAATTACGCTAACAAGACCTGGCGTGATTTTCTGGGAAACCGCAGTGAGCATATTGTAACTAATGATCAAGGCGAAGCGACGTTCTTCTGCAACGCAGGCAGCGTCAGCGTGTGGATCATTGAGGACATGTGATGAGCGTTCCCGGCGGCAGAGCGCTGCCGGGAAGCGAAATTACGGCAGCGGCGTCGGCAGCGGCGTTTTTTCTAACGCGGCGGCGCACTCCGGCGTCGGACGAGCGACCCGTTGCAGCGTCATGCCATCATATTCCAGGGTATTCCCGTCGCGCTCAATCTCATAGAGCTCACGCTTAACCGTAACATTGGTTAAGTCATCGGAGAGCATGGTCAGCTTGCCCGGCAGAGCAATAACGCGCTGCCACTGGCGGCAGTCCAGCGTATCGCCTTCTTTAGTCACTACCAGGCTGGCGATAGCTTCAGGGCTCACCAGCTTACGTTGCGGGCCTTTTGACTGCCAGTACCCTTCCAGACCGGCCGGCGCGGGCGTTTTCACCACATCATTATAGTTTTCCACCTCGGCGCATCCGGCCAGAACCAGCAATGCGCCAACGATCGCTACTTTTTTCATCATTCATCCTGCATCAGAAGAAAGAAGAATTGTGGCATTAAAGCCCTGACGCCGCCAGCCTTTCCAGGCGCTGGCCGCAATTTGATCCAGTCGGTATTACCGCTTATTAGGTGTAGGCAAATTCTGTGATCGGTGTAGTATGCGCACTTCTTGTTTCACACCTTCTGAGTTCAGAGGCTAAACACATGTCATGGCAACACTTCAAGCAAACCTGGTTAATTAAATTCTGGGCGCCGGCCCCTGCGGTGATCGCAGCCGGTATTCTCTCTACCTACTATTTTGGCATCACCGGCACGTTTTGGGCCGTGACGGGCGAATTTACCCGCTGGGGCGGGCAAATTTTGCAGCTTTTTGGCGTTCATGCCGAACAGTGGGGCTACTACAAGCTGATTCATCTGGAAGGTACGCCGCTGACGCGTATCGACGGCATGATGATCCTCGGCATGTTCGGCGGCTGCTTCGCCGCGGCGCTGTGGGCCAACAACGTAAAACTGCGTATGCCGCGCAGCCGAATCCGTATCGTACAGGCGGTGGTCGGAGGCATGATCGCTGGCTTCGGCGCGCGTCTGGCGATGGGGTGTAACCTGGCCGCCTTTTTTACCGGGATCCCGCAGTTCTCCCTACACGCGTGGTTCTTTGCGCTGGCGACCGCTATCGGCTCCTGGTTCGGCGCCCGCTTTACGTTGCTGCCGATATTTCGCATACCGGTGAAAATGCAAAAGGTCTCCGCGGCTTCGCCACTGACGCAGAAACCGGATCAGGCAAGACGGCGTTTCAGGCTCGGTATGCTGGTCTTTATCGGCATGATTGGCTGGGCGTTATTAACGGCAATGCATCAGCCGAAACTAGGGCTGGCGATGCTGTTCGGCGTCGGGTTTGGGCTGCTGATCGAGCGCGCGCAAATCTGCTTTACCTCGGCCTTTCGCGATCTGTGGATCTCCGGACGCGCCCATATGGCGAAAGCGATTATTTTCGGCATGGCGGTCAGCGCCATTGGTATTTTCAGCTACGTGCAGTTGGGCGTTGCACCTAAAATTATGTGGGCTGGCCCGAATGCGATCATTGGCGGACTGCTGTTCGGTTTTGGCATCGTGCTGGCGGGCGGCTGCGAAACCGGCTGGATGTACCGCGCCGTAGAAGGCCAGGTGCATTACTGGTGGGTGGGCCTCGGCAATGTCATCGGTTCAACCATCCTGGCTTACTACTGGGATGATTTCGCGCCCGCGCTGGCGACCAGTTGGGATAAAGTTAACCTGCTGAATACCTTTGGTCCGCTGGGCGGTCTGCTGGTCACCTACCTGTTATTATTTGCCGCGCTGATGTTAATTATCGGCTGGGAAAAACGTTTTTTCCGCCGTGCGGGGCTGACGCCTGCTAAGGAATCTGTATGAAAAATATCGTCCCTGATTACCGTCTGGATATGGTTGGCGAACCTTGTCCGTACCCGGCGGTCGCCACTCTGGAAGCGATGCCGCAGCTAAAAAAAGGGGAGATCCTGGAGGTGGTGAGCGACTGTCCGCAGTCCATTAATAATATTCCACTGGATGCGCGCAATCACGGCTATACGGTGCTGGATATCCAGCAGGATGGCCCGACAATTCGTTATCTGATTCAAAAATAAACGCATGCTCCCGCTGTACGTTACGGCGGGAGACCTTTTACGGCGTAACCGGCAAAAATCTAAAACGCATAAAAGAAATCAGACAAGGTCGTCTTGTGCGCCGTGGCATAAATCTATTATATAACGTATACCGTTTTAATTTTGTCTGAGTCGATGAAAAACCCATGACTATTTTAAGCAAAACATAAAACAATTATTATTTTCCCTCTACGTCATAAAAGACTATCAGGTATTTATATTTTTACTCACTGACATTATCAGGTGATGATTTATTTATGCACAGCAGAAGCCAAAAAAATGATAAAAATTATTTTCATCTCCATTATTGGAGTCGTCTGTCTTGCCGCTGCCCGTTACTCACCCGTCACAGTGGTCAATGCACATCCGAGCGCCATTGCCCACTGTCTCGCTGATAATCTGTCCCCGTATGGGTATATACTGGATCTCCATGAAACAGATATTCCAGGCATTAGTAAAGAATTTACCGTGTATTATCGCAACGGCGCATATATTGCAGGAACATTCTGGATTGCAAACTCAATGACAATAGCCTCAGAACGAATAGTAGGAATGAATGGCGTCAGTAAACAGGCGTACCCTATTTTTAATAAGTCCCTGCAACAATGTGCAACCCGCTTATCAATAAAATGAGCGCGCCTCGCAAAAAACAAGCCCACATAATCACGCACTGGTTGCATGGGCGTCGCGTCCCCCGCCGCTGACCTAGGTAAGCGCCCGGGAGTTCGTTGCGGATGGGTTTTCAGCCCTGGCTTAAACCTGCATGGACATGACTTCCTGATACGCGGCGACCAGCTTATTGCGCACCTGAATCCCCATTTGCATGGAGACGGACGCTTTTTGCATATCAGCCATCACGTCATTAAGCGCAATGCCCGGCTCACCCAGAGTGAATTTTTCCGCCTGAACGCGCGCCGTCGTCTGTCTGTCGCTAATACGATCCAGCGCAGCATGTAGCTGGCCGGCAAAACTCACCGTCGACTGCGAGTGCGTGTCTTGCCCGCGCGCGGCCATCGCCGTCGCCTGTAACTGGCTAATAACCCCTTCAATCCCCTGTATTGCTGCCATGCTATTCCCCTGGATGATTTTTTACGCAGCAGAGATTACCAGTTTGTCAATAAGATAAAGGCGTTAAATAACGATAAAAAACCTCGGTTTTTAGCGCATAGAAAAATTCGAAACCACAAATAATGAGACCGTCAATTTTTCGAGTTTGCTGACCCGGGAGTGAGTCTTGTTCCACTTTGCAAAAAACGCCGTCCACGATCAGTCACGAGGTGCGAGATGAGTGCGACTGCATCGACTGCAACCCAACCTAAACCTCTCGAGTGGCTTAATCGCCTACGCGCGAATCCCCGAATTCCGTTAATTGTGGCGGGTTCCGCCGCCGTGGCGATCGTCGTTGCGATGGTGCTGTGGGCCAAAACGCCCGATTACCGCACGCTATTTAGCAACCTTTCCGATCAGGACGGCGGCGCGATCGTCGCGCAGTTGACCCAGATGAATATCCCCTATCGCTTTGCCAATGGCAGCGGCGCGATTGAAGTGCCCGCCGACAAAGTGCATGAACTGCGTCTGCGTCTGGCGCAGCAGGGGCTGCCTAAAGGCGGCGCGGTAGGCTTTGAACTGCTTGATCAGGAAAAATTCGGTATCAGTCAGTTCAGCGAGCAGGTGAATTATCAGCGCGCGCTGGAAGGTGAACTGGCCCGGACGATCGAGACGCTGGGTCCGGTAAAAAGCGCCCGTGTTCACCTGGCGATGCCAAAGCCGTCGCTATTTGTGCGTGAACAAAAATCCCCTTCCGCCTCCGTCACCGTCACACTGGAACCGGGACGGGCGCTGGATGAAGGACAAATTAGCGCCGTGGTACATCTGGTTTCCAGCGCTGTCGCCGGTTTGCCGCCAGGAAACGTCACTCTGGTCGATCAATCCGGTCATCTGCTCACGCAATCCAATACCAGCGGTCGCGACCTTAATGACGCGCAATTAAAATTTGCTAATGATGTGGAAAGCCGCATCCAACGCCGTATCGAAGCCATTCTGTCGCCTATCGTCGGGAACGGTAATGTTCACGCTCAGGTAACCGCCCAGTTGGATTTTGCCAATAAAGAACAGACGGAAGAGCACTACAGCCCGAACGGCGATGCGTCGAAGGCCACCCTGCGTTCACGTCAGTTGAATATTAGCGAACAGGTAGGCGCGGGCTATCCCGGCGGCGTGCCTGGCGCGCTGTCGAACCAACCAGCGCCGCCTAACGAGGCGCCGATCGCCACGCCGCCGACCAATCAACAAAACGCGCAGAATACGCCACAAACCAGCACCAGTACCAACAGTAACAGTGCTGGCCCGCGCAATACACAGCGTAATGAAACCAGTAACTACGAAGTGGACCGCACCATTCGTCACACCAAAATGAATGTGGGCGATATTGAGCGTCTCTCCGTGGCCGTCGTGGTGAATTACAAAACGCTGGCAGATGGCAAACCGCTGCCATTGACCGCCGATCAGATGAAACAGATCGAGGATTTAACCCGTGAAGCGATGGGTTTTTCTGATAAACGCGGCGATACGCTAAACGTGGTGAATTCACCGTTTAGCGCAGTGGATAACACCGGCGGCGAACTGCCCTTCTGGCAACAGCAGTCCTTTATCGATCAGTTGCTCGCGGCAGGTCGCTGGTTGCTGGTACTGGTGGTGGCCTGGATTCTGTGGCGCAAAGCGGTACGTCCGCAGTTGACGCGCCGTGTTGAAGAAGCGAAAGCGGCGCAGGAACAGGCGCAGGTTCGCCAGGAAACCGAAGAAGCCGTGGAAGTACGCCTTAGCAAAGACGAGCAGCTCCAGCAACGCCGGGCTAACCAGCGTCTGGGCGCTGAGGTGATGAGCCAGCGTATTCGCGAAATGTCAGACAACGATCCGCGCGTGGTGGCGCTGGTCATTCGCCAGTGGATGAGTAACGATCATGAGTAATCTTAGCGGTACCGATAAAAGCGTCATTTTGTTGATGACCATTGGCGAAGACCGGGCGGCAGAGGTGTTTAAACACCTCTCCACCCGCGAAGTACAGGCGTTAAGTACGGCGATGGCTAACGTGCGTCAGATCTCCAACAAACAACTGACGGACGTACTATCAGAGTTTGAGCAAGAAGCGGAGCAGTTCGCCGCGCTGAATATTAACGCCAACGAATACCTGCGCTCCGTACTGGTTAAAGCGCTGGGCGAAGAACGCGCCTCCAGCCTGCTGGAAGATATTCTGGAAACGCGCGATACCACCAGCGGTATCGAAACGCTCAACTTTATGGAACCGCAGAGCGCCGCCGACCTGATTCGCGACGAGCACCCGCAGATTATCGCCACCATTCTGGTTCACCTCAAACGCAGTCAGGCCGCCGATATTCTGGCGCTGTTTGACGAACGACTGCGTCATGATGTGATGCTGCGTATCGCGACATTTGGCGGCGTACAGCCGGCGGCGCTGGCGGAGTTGACCGAAGTGCTGAATGGCCTGCTCGATGGTCAGAACCTGAAACGCAGCAAAATGGGCGGTGTAAGAACCGCGGCGGAAATTATCAACCTGATGAAAACGCAGCAGGAAGAAGCGGTTATTACCGCTGTGCGCGAATTCGACGGCGAACTGGCGCAGAAAATCATCGACGAGATGTTCCTGTTCGAAAATCTGGTGGATGTGGACGATCGCAGTATCCAGCGTCTGTTGCAGGAAGTGGATTCCGAATCGCTGCTGATCGCTCTGAAAGGCGCCGAACCGCCATTACGCGAGAAGTTCCTGCGCAATATGTCCCAGCGCGCCGCCGATATCCTGCGCGACGACCTTGCCAACCGTGGCCCGGTTCGTCTGTCTCAGGTGGAAAACGAGCAGAAAGCGATTCTGCTTATTGTGCGTCGTCTGGCGGAAACCGGCGAAATGGTGATTGGCAGCGGCGAGGATACCTATGTCTAATGAATTGCCGTGGCAAGTCTGGACCCCCGACGATCTCGCCCCGCCGCCGGAGACGTTTGTGCCGGTTGAGGCTGATAACGTGACCTTGACAGACGATACGCCGGAGCCCGAACTCACTGCCGAACAGCAGCTGGAGCAGGAGCTGGCGCAGTTAAAAATACAGGCCCATGAACAAGGTTATAACGCCGGGCTGGCGGAGGGACGGCAAAAAGGACACGCGCAGGGATACCAGGAAGGGTTAGCGCAGGGGCTGGAGCAAGGACAAGCTCAGGCGCAGACGCAGCAGGCGCCGATTCATGCCCGTATGCAGCAGTTAGTGAGCGAGTTTCAGAACACGCTTGACGCGCTCGATAGCGTTATCGCCTCACGGCTGATGCAAATGGCCCTGGAGGCTGCGCGTCAGGTCATCGGCCAAACGCCGGCGGTGGACAACTCGGCGCTGATTAAACAGATCCAACAACTGTTGCAGCAAGAGCCGCTCTTTAGCGGCAAGCCGCAGTTGCGCGTGCATCCGGACGACTTACAGCGGGTGGAAGAGATGCTGGGCGCCACGCTCAGCCTTCACGGATGGCGGTTACGCGGCGATCCAACGTTGCATCACGGCGGGTGTAAAGTCTCTGCCGATGAGGGCGATCTGGACGCCAGCGTTGCTACTCGCTGGCAAGAGTTGTGTCGCCTGGCGGCGCCGGGAGTGCTCTGATGACCACGCGTCTGACCCGCTGGCTTACCGCGCTCGACAACTTTGAAGCAAAAATGGCGTTATTGCCGGCGGTGCGTCGTTATGGACGTTTAACCCGCGCCACGGGCCTGGTACTGGAGGCCACCGGTCTCCAGCTTCCGCTGGGCGCCACCTGCATTATTGAGCGCCAGGACGGCCCTGAAACCAAAGAGGTGGAATCGGAAGTCGTCGGTTTTAACGGCCAGCGTCTGTTTTTAATGCCGCTGGAAGAGGTCGAAGGCATTCTGCCCGGTGCCCGCGTTTACGCCCGTAACGGGCATGGCGACGGTCTGCAAAGCGGCAAACAGTTACCGCTCGGCCCGGCTCTGCTTGGTCGGGTGCTGGATGGCGGCGGTAAACCGCTCGACGGACTGCCTGCGCCGGATACGCTGGAAACCGGCGCGTTAATCACGCCGCCGTTTAACCCGCTACAGCGAACGCCAATCGAACATGTGTTGGATACCGGCGTACGCGCTATCAACGCGTTGTTAACCGTAGGGCGCGGCCAGCGTATGGGACTCTTTGCCGGTTCCGGCGTCGGTAAGTCGGTTCTGCTTGGCATGATGGCGCGCTACACGCGGGCGGACGTGATTGTCGTGGGACTTATCGGCGAACGTGGCCGCGAAGTTAAAGATTTTATCGAAAATATTCTCGGCCCCGACGGCCGCGCGCGTTCGGTGGTGATCGCCGCCCCGGCGGATGTTTCGCCACTGCTGCGAATGCAGGGCGCCGCCTATGCCACCCGCATCGCCGAAGACTTTCGCGATCGCGGACAGCATGTGTTGCTGATTATGGATTCGCTGACGCGCTATGCGATGGCACAGCGTGAAATTGCGCTGGCAATCGGCGAACCGCCAGCCACCAAAGGTTATCCGCCCTCGGTGTTCGCAAAGCTACCGGCGCTGGTCGAGCGTGCCGGTAATGGTATCCATGGCGGCGGCTCTATCACCGCGTTTTATACCGTGTTGACCGAGGGGGACGACCAACAAGATCCCATTGCCGACTCGGCACGCGCAATCCTCGACGGGCACATTGTCTTGTCCCGCCGTCTGGCGGAGGCCGGGCACTATCCGGCCATTGATATCGAGGCGTCAATCAGCCGGGCGATGACCGCGCTCATTACCGAGCAGCACTATGCGCGGGTACGGCTATTTAAACAGTTGCTTTCCAGTTTCCAGCGTAACCGCGATCTGGTCAGCGTCGGTGCCTATGCCAAAGGCAGCGATCCGATGCTCGATAAAGCCATTACCTTATGGCCGCAACTGGAAGCGTTTTTACAGCAAGGCATTTTTGAACGGGCCGACTGGGAGGACTCTCTGCAGGCGCTCGATTTAATTTTCCCGACGGTGTGATAAAGCAGGAGGGCGACGATCATGGCACAACATGGCGCTCTGGAAACACTCAAAGATCTGGCCGAAAAAGAGGTAGATGATGCGGCGCGTTTACTGGGCGAAATGCGTCGCGGCTGCCAACAGGCGGAAGAACAGCTCAAAATGCTGATCGATTATCAGAATGAGTATCGCAGTAATTTGAACACCGATATGGGCAACGGCATCGCCAGTAATCGCTGGATCAACTATCAGCAGTTTATTCAGACACTGGAAAAGGCGATAGAGCAGCATCGCCTCCAGCTTACGCAGTGGACGCAAAAAGTCGACCTGGCGCTGAAGAGCTGGCGTGAGAAAAAGCAGCGACTTCAGGCCTGGCAAACCTTACAGGACCGACAAACCGCGGCAGCGCTGTTAGCTGAAAACCGCATGGATCAGAAAAAGATGGATGAATTTGCTCAGCGTGCAGCAATGAGGAAACCCGAATGATCACCCTGCCCCAACTGATCACCACCGATACCGACATGACCGCGGGTCTGACGTCAGGAAAAACCACCGGTTCAGCCGAGGACTTTCTGGCGCTCCTGGCGGGCGCGTTAGGCGCAGACGGCGCACAGGGCAAAGACGCCCGCATCACGCTGGCCGATTTACAGGCGGCAGGCGGCAAGTTATCGAAAGAGCTACTGACCCAACATGGCGAGCCGGGCCAGGCGGTGAAGCTTGCCGACCTGCTGGCGCAAAAAGCGAATGCGACGGATGAAACGCTTACCGATCTGACACAAGCGCAGCATCTACTGTCTACGCTAACGCCATCGTTGAAAACCAGCGCTCTGGCCGCACTGAGTAAGACGGCGCAGCATGACGAGAAAACGCCCGCGCTGAGCGATGAGGATCTTGCCAGTCTGAGCGCTTTATTCGCCATGCTGCCCGGACAACCTGTCGCGACGCCTGTCGCCGGAGAGACGCCGGCTGAAAATCACATCGCCTTGCCGTCACTGTTGCGCGGCGACATGCCATCGGCGCCGCAGGAAGAGACACATACGCTCTCTTTTAGCGAGCATGAAAAAGGGAAAACCGAGGCGTCGCTTGCGCGCGCCAGCGATGATCGCGCCACGGGTCCAGCACTGACGCCGCTGGTGGTCGCTGCCGCCGCGACCAGCGCGAAAGTGGAGGTGGATAGCCCGTCCGCGCCAGTAACGCATGGCGCGGCAATGCCGACGCTCAGCAGCGCCACGGCGCAACCGCAACCGCTACCTGTCGCCTCAGCCCCGGTACTCAGCGCGCCGTTAGGCAGCCATGAATGGCAGCAAACGTTCAGTCAGCAGGTCATGTTATTTACGCGTCAGGGACAGCAAAGCGCGCAGCTTCGATTGCATCCGGAAGAGTTAGGTCAGGTGCATATTTCGCTCAAGCTGGATGACAATCAGGCGCAGCTCCAGATGGTATCGCCGCACAGCCACGTCCGCGCCGCGCTGGAAGCCGCCCTGCCCATGTTACGCACTCAGTTGGCGGAAAGCGGCATTCAGTTGGGACAAAGCAGTATCAGTAGCGAAAGCTTTGCCGGACAGCAGCAGTCTTCGTCGCAACAACAGTCTGGCCGCGCCCAACACCCGGACGCGTTTGGCGCTGAAGATGACATAGCGTTAGCGGCGCCGGCCTCGCTTCAGGCCGCCGCGCGCGGCAATGGCGCAGTGGATATCTTCGCCTAACGCCAGAGGTAGCATGATTATCCGCGTCTTTTCCACGCTTTGTCGTGGACAGGACACGGGATAATCAGCCAATAAGCAGTACCGAAACAGGAAGCCCGTATCAGATGACTGACTCCGCGATTAACAAAAAGAGCAAACGCTCGATTTGGATACCTTTGCTGGTGTTGATTACCCTCGCCGCCTGCGCGACCGCCGGTTATAGCTACTGGCGTATGCAGCAGCAACCGACCACGAACGCTAAAGCGGAACCGGCTCCGCCGCCCGCGCCGGTATTTTTTGCGCTGGATACGTTTACCGTCAATTTGGGCGATGCGGATCGCGTGTTGTATATCGGCGTGACCCTGCGTCTGAAAGACGAAGCGACGCGCGCGCGATTAAATGAATATCTGCCGGAAGTGCGCAGCCGTCTGCTGTTGTTGTTTTCCCGCCAGAATGCCGCCGAGCTCTCAACAGAAGCTGGCAAACAAAAACTGATTGCCGCCATTAAAGAGACGCTGGCCGCGCCGCTCGTTGCCGGACAACCAAAACAGGTCGTCACTGACGTGCTTTATACAGCTTTTATTCTGCGGTAACGATATGGGCGATAGTATTCTTTCTCAGGCTGAAATCGATGCGCTGTTGAACGGCGACAGCGACACCAAAGACGAACCCACTCCCGGTATCGCAAGCGATAGCGATATTCGCCCTTACGATCCCAATACCCAGCGTCGCGTCGTGCGTGAACGCTTGCAGGCGCTGGAGATTATTAACGAGCGTTTCGCACGCCAGTTCCGGATGGGATTATTTAACCTGCTGCGCCGCAGCCCGGATATTACCGTGGGCGCCATACGTATTCAGCCGTATCACGAATTTGCGCGTAACCTGCCGGTACCGACCAACCTGAACCTGATCCACCTGAAGCCGCTACGCGGCACCGGGCTGGTGGTGTTCTCGCCGAGTCTGGTGTTTATTGCCGTCGATAACCTGTTCGGCGGCGACGGTCGTTTTCCGACCAAAGTCGAGGGCCGCGAGTTTACCCATACGGAACAGCGTGTCATCAACCGTATGCTGAAACTGGCGCTGGAAGGCTATAGCGACGCATGGAAAGCCATTAATCCGCTGGAAGTGGAGTATGTGCGTTCCGAAATGCAGGTGAAATTTACCAATATCACCACCTCGCCGAACGATATCGTCGTCAATACGCCGTTTCATGTGGAGATCGGCAATCTGACCGGTGAATTTAACATCTGTCTGCCATTTAGCATGATCGAGCCGCTGCGTGAGCTGTTGGTGAATCCGCCGCTGGAAAACTCGCGCCATGAAGATCAGAACTGGCGTGATAACCTGGTGCGCCAGGTTCAGCACTCTGAACTGGAGCTGGTAGCCAATTTTGCCGATATTCCGTTACGTCTTTCCCAGATTTTGAAGCTGAAACCCGGCGATGTACTGCCGATTGAAAAACCCGACCGCATTATTGCTCATGTGGACGGCGTTCCGGTACTCACCAGCCAATATGGCACCGTAAACGGACAGTATGCGCTACGCGTAGAACATTTGATCAACCCAATTTTGAATTCGCTGAATGAGGAACAGCCCAAATGAGTGACATGAATAATCCGTCCGATGAGAATACTGGCGCATTGGATGATCTGTGGGCTGACGCGTTAAACGAGCAAAAAGCGACCACCAATAAAAGCGCCGCCGACGCGGTTTTCCAACAGCTTGGCGGCGGCGATGTCAGCGGTGCTATGCAGGATATCGATCTGATTATGGATATCCCGGTCAAACTGACCGTAGAGCTGGGCCGCACGCGAATGACCATTAAAGAACTGTTGCGTCTGACGCAGGGGTCGGTCGTCGCGCTGGACGGGCTGGCGGGCGAGCCGCTGGATATCCTGATTAATGGCTACCTGATTGCCCAGGGTGAAGTGGTCGTCGTGGCGGATAAATACGGCGTACGTATCACCGATATTATTACGCCATCCGAGCGTATGCGTCGTTTGAGTCGTTAATGATGAAGACAGAAGCCACGGTTTCTCAGCCCACCGCGCCAGCCGGATCGCCGCTCATGCAGGTGAGCGGCGCATTAATTGGCATTATTGCGCTCATTCTGGCGGCGGCCTGGGTGATTAAGCGTATGGGATTCGTACCAAAAGGAAATAGCGTCCGGGGACTCAAGGTGTCAGCCAGCGCCTCGCTTGGCCCGCGCGAACGCGTGGTGATTGTCGAGGTCGAAAATGCGCGTCTGGTACTGGGCGTGACCGCCTCGCAGATCAACCTGCTGCACACCCTCCCGCCCGCGGAGAATGACACGGAAGCACCCGTTGCCCCACCGGCGGATTTCCAGAACATGATGAAGAACTTACTCAAGCGTTCCGGGAGATCCTGATGCGCCGTTTGTTATTCCTTTCTCTGGCGGGTCTGTGGCTTTTTAGTCCCGCCGCCGCTGCGCAACTGCCGGGGCTTATCAGCCAACCATTAGCGGGCGGAGGCCAAAGCTGGTCATTATCCGTCCAGACGCTGGTTTTCATCACCTCGCTGACGTTTCTGCCGGCGATTTTACTGATGATGACGAGCTTCACGCGTATCATCATTGTTTTTGGCCTGTTGCGTAACGCGCTGGGCACGCCCTCGGCACCGCCAAACCAGGTGTTACTCGGACTGGCGTTGTTTTTGACCTTTTTTATTATGTCGCCCGTCATTGACAAGATTTACGTGGACGCTTACCAGCCGTTTAGCGAGCAGAAAATTTCTATGCAGGAAGCGCTGGATAAAGGCGCGCAACCGTTACGCGCGTTCATGCTGCGCCAAACCCGCGAAGCCGATCTGGCGCTGTTTGCCCGTCTGGCCAATAGCGGTCCGTTACAGGGACCGGAAGCAGTACCGATGCGTATCCTCCTGCCCGCTTATGTCACCAGCGAATTAAAGACGGCATTTCAGATCGGTTTTACGATTTTCATCCCTTTTTTGATTATCGACCTGGTGATCGCCAGCGTATTGATGGCGTTAGGGATGATGATGGTGCCACCAGCGACAATCGCCCTACCGTTTAAGCTGATGCTGTTTGTGCTGGTCGATGGTTGGCAATTGCTTGTGGGGTCGCTGGCCCAAAGCTTTTACAGTTAGAGGCGCAAAATGACTCCTGAATCCGTCATGATGATGGGCACCGAGGCGATGAAAGTCGCTCTCGCCCTGGCTGCGCCGCTGTTACTCGTCGCGCTGATTACCGGCCTCATTATCAGCATCTTACAGGCCGCGACTCAGATTAATGAAATGACGCTGTCGTTTATCCCTAAAATCGTCGCGGTATTCATCGCAATTATCGTTGCCGGCCCGTGGATGCTCAACCTGCTGCTGGACTACGTACGCACTCTGTTCAGCAATTTACCTTATATCATCGGATAAACAGAACGATGATACAGGTTACAAGCGAGCAATGGCTATACTGGCTGCATCTCTATTTCTGGCCTTTGCTGCGCGTACTGGCGCTGATTTCAACGGCGCCAATTCTCAGCGAGCGCGCTATTCCCAAGCGGGTAAAACTGGGGTTGGGAATAATGATTACCCTTGTTATCGCGCCGTCGCTACCGGCAAACGATACGCCGCTTTTTTCTATTGCCGCCTTATGGCTGGCGATGCAACAAATTCTGATCGGTATTGCGCTGGGATTTACCATGCAATTCGCCTTTGCGGCGGTGCGTACCGCAGGTGAGTTTATCGGTCTGCAAATGGGGCTTTCCTTTGCCACCTTCGTCGACCCGGGCAGCCACCTGAATATGCCGGTTCTGGCGCGTATTATGGATATGCTCGCCATGCTACTGTTTCTCACCTTTAATGGCCATTTGTGGCTTATTTCGCTGCTGGTCGATACCTTCCATACTCTGCCCATCGGTAGTAACCCGGTGAACAGTAATGCATTTATGGCGCTCGCCAGGGCCGGAGGACTCATTTTCTTAAACGGACTGATGCTGGCATTGCCGGTCATTACCCTCCTGCTTACGCTCAACCTGGCGCTGGGGCTATTAAACCGCATGGCGCCGCAGCTCTCGATATTTGTTATCGGTTTCCCGCTTACCCTCACCGTCGGCATTATGCTGATGGCCGCGCTAATGCCATTAATTGCGCCGTTTTGCGAACATTTATTCAGCGAAATTTTCAATTTGCTTGCTGATATTGTTAGCGAGATGCCGATAAATAATAACCCATAATTTTTATCCTGTTTTACTAAGGTTTATCCGAAAATAAATTTTAAAAAACATTCACCAGGATATATCCGCTGCCCCTTATTTGTTTTTACTTCACTCACATAACGCAACATTCACTTTACTTTAAGATGATTCCTGGCAAATTATATGTAACTTTACGGGATAGTAAGTTCGCCTGAAAAACCGCGTAAGCGTTGTCTAAGGTGACTATTCGTGTTCCGTCTGATTATGGTGAGTTATTCAGGTAAGGGGAATTATCGTTACGCATTGAGTGAGGGTATGCCATGTCAACGATTATTATGGATTTATGCAGTTACACCCGGCTAGGGTTAAGCGGGTATCTGGTCAGCAGAGGGGTGAAAAAAAGGGAAATCAACGACATCGAAACCGTTGACGAACTCGCTATCGCTTGTGGCGCGCATCAGCCTTCGGTGGTGTTTATTAATGAGGACTGTTTCATTCATACGCCTTCAGACAGTCAACAAATAAAGCAAATCATTAATCAACATCCTGACACGTTATTTATTGTTTTTATGGCAATTGCTAATGTGCATTTTGATGAATATTTATTAGTAAGAAAAAACTTATTGATTAGCTCGAAATCGATTAAACCTGACTCGCTGGATACCATTCTTGGCGATATTCTGAAAAAAGAGTCGGGTATTTCAGGAACCATAAATTTACCAACATTATCGTTAAGTCGAACTGAATCCAGCATGTTGCGAATGTGGATGGAAGGTCAGGGAACCATTCAGATTTCTGACAGAATGAATATTAAAGCAAAAACAGTATCCTCCCATAAGGGGAATATAAAAAGAAAGATAAAAACACATAATAAACAAGTGATCTATCACGTAGTGCGGCTGACAGATAACGTCACTAACGGCATTTTTGTTAACATGCGCTGAGACATCCGGACTGGCAATGTACCTCCAGTCCGGCTCAATTAGTCCTGCTCCGCCTTCTCGACAAAAATACCATCCTGGTGACCTGACTCATTGAAGAACCAGATGCCGAGCGGGTAATCCTCCAGCGAAACCAGGTACATTGTGCCTTCACTAAATTCTTCCACTGCCAGTACCACGCCTGGTCGGCGGGGACCGCCGTCCGTTTTAACGGTTACCCGATCATTCACCTTCATCATTTTCCTCCTGTCGCTTTGTGCCAGTGTAGAACAATTTTCTGCGTCTGACAGCGCCTTGCCGGCGTGTTTGCTGGTTTTCTCAACGGTCTATACTTAGGCTGTCAGGAACCCGTGAGGTAGTGAAGATGAAAACGGCAAAAGAGTACAGTGATACGGCCAAGCGCGAAGTGAGCGTCGATGTAGATGCGCTACTGGCGGCCATCAATGAAATCAGCGAAAGCGAGGTTCACCGTAGCCAGGAAGATCCTGAGCGGGTGAGCGTAGACGGACGGGAATATCATACATGGCATGAATTAGCTGAAGCATTCGAGCTGGATATTCATGATTTTAGTGTAACAGAAGTAAACCGTTAAAAATGGCCGAAAAAAATCCCGGCCCTACGGGTCGGGATCAAACTTGCTTATGCAAGAAGCACTTGAAAATTCGTTACACCAGGAAATCTGATGTGAGATTTACCTTATCTGCAATTTTTTTGCATGACAAGTAAATATTTTTTACATGAATGATTAAGCGCGCTAATAGTTCGGTAGCAAAAGTGTGACAACGCATGTGCTGCCTGGAAGCGACGGGATCGGTTCCAGTTAGCGTTCGACTTCTTTCGGGTGTGCTTTAGGACTTTTCCTGGAAATAAGCCCGCCGTTGCAACGGAAAATGAGGAAAAAATGCTCTCAATCCATGACCCCTTGCTGATTTTTACCGATCTGGACGGCACATTGCTGAACAGCCACACTTTTGAGTGGCAGCCCGCGGCTCCCTGGCTTACACGCCTGCATGAAAGCGGCGTGCCCGTGATCCTCTGTAGCAGTAAAACCGCGGCTGAAATGCTTCAGCTCCAGACGACGTTAAATCTACAGGGACTGCCGCTAATTGCGGAAAACGGCGCGGTGATCCAACTGGACGTTCATTGGGAAGACCATCCCAACTATCCCCGTCTGATTGCCGGTATTTCTCACAACGAAATCCGCCTCGTCCTGCATAAATTGCGTGAAAAGGAACAGTTTAAGTTCACCACGTTTGATGACGTTGACGATCAGGTGATAAGCGAATGGACGGGCCTAAACCGGGCACAGTCTGCCCTAACCCGTCTGCATGAAGCGTCGGTGTCGCTGATCTGGCGCGATAGCGATGAACGCATGGCGCAGTTTGTCGCCCATTTAAATGACCTGGGACTGCAATTTGTCCATGGCGCCCGTTTCTGGCATGTGCTGGACGCCTCCGCCGGTAAAGATCAGGCTGCCAACTGGCTGATAGAAGCATATCGTCGGCAGTGGCGCACGCGCCCTCTGACGTTGGGGCTAGGAGACGGCCCCAATGATGCGCCCTTACTGGATGTGATGGATTATGCGGTTGTCGTTAAAGGGCTAAACCGGGAGGGCGTACATTTGCGTAACGACGATCCTCAGCGCGTCTACCGTAGCCAGAACGAAGGGCCGGATGGCTGGCGCGAAGGAATGGACTATTTCTTTTCCCGCTCCTGAGTCGCGTCGCTGGCGCAAATACGGTTGCGTCCGGACTGTTTGGCGTAATAAAGCCGTTTGTCGGCCAGCGACTGCAACTGCTCAAAATCATAGTCGCCGTATTCCTCCGCGCTACTGATCCCCATTGACGCGCTGATACGAAGCGTCGTGCTTTTCGTCACCAGAATCTCTTTGTCATTAATGCGCTGGCGTATGCGTTCGGCAATCTGCAGCGCCTGCGCTTTCGTCGCGCCGGGCAGCACGATACAAAACTCTTCGCCCCCTACCCGTCCGGCGATGTCGTGCGCTCGAATGGTGCTGCCAATGAGCCCAGCGGCATGGGACAACACGCGATCGCCTGCCTGATGACCAAAGCGATCGTTAACGCTTTTAAAATAATCTAAATCCAGCTGTATCACAGAAAATGGCTGGCGGGCTTCCCGGTAGCGCTTTGCCAGCCTGGACGCTTTTTCAAACAGCGCGCCACGGTTATATAGCCGGGTCAGCGGATCGTGCCATGCCTGCCATTGCAGCGAATTTTGCAGAACAAACATGTTTTTGACCATATGTCGAATAACGCCCCAGGAGATCAACAGCATCGCCGTAAAAAGCACCCATAACAGCGTCAGCGCGATACTAATACTGCCAAAATTCCCTTGGATGCCTTCACGTAGTGTATGCACGCGCAGCAGGACGCCATCAAAATGATCCAGCCGCTCCCAGCTTACATAATGCGTTCCTAAACGCAGCCCGCCCAGGGTATCTTTTTCTATTTCACGCGCCAGTAAGGCGCGCTCACGGTCATTTAACGTATTCGCGGTTTGTTGTTCCGGCGCGGAGTCCGTCAACAAACGGAGATGGTTATCGTATAGCTGATATTCCCCTTCAATATCCTTTTCGGCCGCATCCCGCAGGAACCGCTGTAATGACGCGACGGGAATATCCATTGCCAGTACGCCATACCAGTAATTATCGTGATCCAGCGGTAGACTGGCTGTCACTTTTTTCTGCTCGTCAGCAACATAGGGCTGTGCGGAGGTAAACCACCGCACGCCGCGCTGTGGGTTACGCCGTTGGCTTTGCTCGATAAACCAGGGCTGGGTCACGTACTGATAGTAACGGGAGACAATATCGCTACCGTACGCCGTAGGGAGAGTTGAGAGGTAAAACCCTGAGCGAGAAACATACATCGTCTCCAGCGTCAGCATGGCGGATGAGCGCGCCAGACGCGCCAGATACCCTAACTCCAGCGTGGCGGTTAATTCATTTGCCAGGTCACGACTTTCCCGCGAAAGAAGCGTCGTCCGGGCGACAAATTGATCGGAAACGCCATATAACGGCAATGTCCGCCGCTTATCCAGCTCCAGTTGCCAGAAATGTCTGACGCGTCGTTGCTCAAACTGCGTCACCGCGCTTTGCAATGCGGAAAAAGCCAGCGGCGCCACCAGCGCTTCATGCATACCGTTGCGTAAAAAGATCAACCTGTCCATGTTGAATTGCAGTTGGCGGTCAAGGACATTCGCGACGCTCCCCAGATGATTGCGCTGACTGGCGACATACGCGTCTTTCAGTATCATCACTTCCCGCCAGGTAAGTAGCGTCGAGAACAGCATCACGATCAGAAAACAGGTGTTGACGACATGACCGGGACCAAAACGCCGCGCCAGCTTTTTAAACCAGCCTTGATTATCTAACAGTGTTTCGTGCGGCACCCTGGTAACTCCTGGTTATTGATACAACGCCCCCTGATGGCTTACGGTAGCCAGACCTCATCAAGGGATACCACTCAATCCTGGCATAACCAGGTAGCAGCATGTCGCAGCGCGACGACTCTTTTTCTCCACAGCAAAACGCCCGGCATTAACCGGGCGTTTTGTCATCGGGCTTCGTCCCGCACGCGCCTTTCCTTGCCTGGCACGAGCTCATTCTCATGGAATGCCTCCCGCTTTACGCCAAAACCATCATACCAGCGACACTCTACCATTCCGCTGGAATAACCGGTGACGATCATCCGGGGCCCACCCTCTTTCACGGTAACTTCCTCACTGACAGAAAAGACCATACCTGCCTCCTGTATCAGATGAAACGTTTTCACCTTAGACGAGGATGGGCAATTTTGCATAATTCATTGTAGAAAATCAGTGCGAAACACCGCGAATTTTCGCCACACCTTTCACCAGCGCCACCACAATGGCGCCGATAATAAATCCGAGCACCAGATTCAGCCCCGCAGGGATCGTATGCGCCATGAAAGCCCCCTGCTGCTGCGCAAAATGTTCAATGGCATGGTGTAGCGGCGCAATACCGTGTACGACAATCCCGCCGCCAACCAGAAACATCGCCAGCGTACCGACAATGGATAATGCTTTCATTAACCAGGGCGCGATAATCAGCAATCCTTTACCGACGCCCTGCGCCAGCACGCTACGCTTTTCCGCCAGCCAGTACCCCATATCATCCAGTTTGACAATAATACCCACCAGGCCATACACGCCAATGGTCACAATCAACGCAATCCCCGCCAGTACCAACACCTGATTAAGCAGCGGCGCCTGCGCGACAATCCCCAGGGTAATTGCCACAATTTCAGCGGAAAGAATGAAATCGGTACGGACCGCCCCTTTTACTTTATCTTTTTCAAAGGCCAAAGGATCTTGTGCAGCCAGCGCCTCAAGACGTTTTTGCCGCTCCGCCGGGTCTTCTTTGTGTTTTCGCGCCTCAAAGGTATGCAGGACTTTTTCTACCCCTTCAAAGCAGAGAAACGCGCCGCCTAACATTAATAAAGGCGTAATGGCCCACGGGATAAATGCGCTTATCAGCAGCGCCAACGGCACCAGAATAACCTTGTTGATTAATGATCCTTTCGCCACGCTCCATACCACTGGCAGCTCGCGATTAGCACGAACGCCGGTCACCTGCTGTGCATTGAGCGACAGGTCGTCCCCCAGTACGCCCGCGGTTTTTTTCGCGGCCAATTTGCCCATTATCGAAATATCGTCCAGCAGCGTGGCGATATCGTCGAGTAATGTCAGTAAGCTACTTCCTGCCAAAATGATTTCCTCGGTCTTTTCTTCTAAGACGTTAAGTATGTAGCAAAACGCGCAATGCCGAAACCGGCGGCGCGGGTCAACGCCTTTTTATTCCAAAAGGACAATTATAATGCTCGCCAGCATAATAATTTTGACGTTTACTATATTCACCCTTTTTATTTCACCGTGAGTGATTATGCGTTTCCGGCAGTTATTACCTCTTTTTGGCGCGCTTTTTGCCTTGTACATCATTTGGGGGTCTACCTATTTTGTTATCCGCATAGGCGTTGAAAGCTGGCCGCCGCTGATGATGGCAGGCGTACGTTTTCTCTCGGCGGGGATGTTGCTCATGGCGTTTTTGCTGCTGCGCGGCGAAAAACTTCCGCCGCTACGCCAGACCATCAACGCCGCGCTGATTGGTCTACTGCTGCTGGCGGTGGGTAACGGTCTGGTGACGGTGGCGGAGCATCAAAACGTGCCATCGGGCATTGCTGCCGTCGTGGTCGCCACTGTCCCGCTATTTACGCTGTGCTTTAGCTACTTTTTTGGTATTAAAACGCGCAAATTAGAATGGGTGGGGATTGCCATTGGACTTGCCGGGATTATTCTGCTGAACAGCGGCGGCAATTTAAGCGGCAATCCGTGGGGCGCGATTTTGATCCTGATAGGTTCGATGAGCTGGGCATTTGGTTCCGTTTACGGCTCGCGCATCGCCCTCCCTGTGGGCATGATGGCGGGCGCGATTGAAATGCTGGCGGCGGGCGTGGTATTGCTTTGCGCGGCGTTTCTTTCCGGCGAAAAGCTCGCCACGCTGCCTGGTTTATCGGGGTTTATGGCCGTCGGCTACCTGGCGTTGTTCGGTTCTATTATCGCCATTAATGCCTATATGTACCTGATTCGCAACGTCAGTCCGGCGCTGGCGACCAGCTACGCCTATGTGAATCCGGTTGTCGCCGTGTTGCTTGGCACTGGCCTGGGCGGCGAGAGGTTATCGCCCGTTGAATGGGCCGCGCTGGGTGTGATTGTGTTTGCCGTAGTGCTGGTGACTCTGGGTAAGTACCTGTTTCCTGTCAAGGCGGTGGTCACGCCGTGTAAAACGGAAGATTCACGCCAGTAGATGAATCCCCTGGGTGTCGATCTGCGCGCTGGCGCCGCCGCCGCAGATCCACTCTTCCAGGCGCTCCGCCAACGCCGCGTCGCTCAATTTCGCTCGCCCGCGCAAGGCGCACTCCCAGACGATCAGTACCCGCCAGCCAAGCACCTGTAAACGCTGAATATCGCGCTCATCGCGCTCAACGTTCTTACCGATTTTTTCCATCCAGAAAGCCGTTCGCGTGGCCGGTACTTTGAACAGATAACAGTGGTGATGATGCCAAAAGCAGCCGTGAGTAAAAATCACACAGTCATAGTCATTCACCACAAAGTCCGGCTTGCCCGGTAATGTCGCGTCCTGAGTATGAAACGTAATCCCCTGCGCGCTTAGCAGGCCGGCAAGACGTTTTTCAATAGCCGTATCGCGGGTCGCTATCGCGCGCATATTTTTACTGCGCGTGGCTTTATCGTGAACGTCCGCCATCTACCGTCTCTCTCTGACGCAGCGCCACCGCCTGGTGAATTTTGGGTTCCAGCAGCTTTGCTACCGCGGCAAATACCGGCACCACCACGGAATTGCCAAACTGGCGATAGGCCTGCGTATCCGAGACTGGTATCCTGAACTGGTACGTTTGCGGCGCCTCAAATCCCATTAAACGCGCGCACTCTCTCGGCGTGAGTCGGCGGGGACGATGTTGTTGGTTGCCAGCATCGTCGAAATTCACTTCGCCTTTCGCCATATCCCAACCACGATCGATCAGAATTTCGGCGCCATCTTTGTAGTAGCGAGCAGATAACGTGCGCGCCACACTTTCCGGATTGTCAGGATAAACCATGCCATAGCCAAAACCGTTTCCCCGCGCCTGGTGCTTTTTCGCGTAGCGATATAAATATTTCCACAGCACCGGCGTCAGGATATATTTGGCTTCGACGACGGGCTCCAGCAGTTCTGCCAGCGTCGGACGGCGCGGTGGATAACAGCGGGCGATATTGCGTAACGTAAAATCGGTTTTCAGGTTTAAATCGCGGCGGAATCCCACCAACACAATACGTTCCCGATGCTGAGGAAGAAAGTGCTGCCCGTCGATAATTTTCGGATCGTCCGGGCCATTGTCAGCGGCATCCGCCACGTCATATCCCAGTTCATCGAGCGTTTGCATAATAATGCGGAAGGTGTTGCCCTGGTCGTGACTTTTAAGGTTTTTCACATTTTCCAGCACAAACAGCGCGGGGCGGCGAGCGTCGATAATTCTTACGACATCAAAAAATAACGTCCCCTGAGTCTCGCAGGCAAAGCCGTGGGCGCGGCCCAGCGCATTTTTCTTGGAAACGCCCGCCAGAGAAAATGGCTGACAGGGAAAGCCCGCCAGCAGGACATCATGTTGCGGAATATGCTGGCGAATGTGTTCCGCCGCCTCATCATCGCTGACCCCTTCCCGGTGGCTCAACGTGATATCGCGGATATCTTCATTAAAGCGATGTTGCAGCGGATCGCAAAAATAGTTCGCTTTATATGTCCGTACCGCGTGCTTATTCCATTCGCTGGTAAACACGCACTGTCCGCCTATCGCTTCAAATCCGCGGCGAATGCCGCCGATGCCCGCGAAGAGATCGATAAAACGAAAGGCGTAATGTGGATGATGCGCTGGCGGCGTCGGCAACCCTGTTTTAAGACAGGTGAGTTCATTGTCGCTCAAACGATGCCATGCCGCGTTCATCATTACGCGCTTTAAGATGGCCGGGCTCCAGTGCTGTTCGCCCAGGCCGTTAAGGTGCGCCACCAGCGTTTTAACATCGTAGATTTCCAGCAATTGACTCAGCATCGCCTGGATCTCGCTTCCGGCGTCGTCGGCGATGAGGTTCCGGGCGTGTGTTACTGAAATATTTTCCTGCATACATTTAACCGGCCAAAAATAATTGCCGACAGACTAACATAAAATGACGCGGTTTACGTTTCAGCGGCAGGGGTTACTGATGCGTAGCAAACATCTGGATGACCGCCTCATCCCGTGTTTCATAGTCGCCTTTCAGCTCAGCGCTCAGTTTCGCCATGTACGACACCAGAAAATCCGCATTACACTGCGCCAGGTACTTGCCCCGTTCGGTCTGCATCGTCAGCGGCAGTTTCAGCAGTTTGGTTTGAAAATGGTCGAGCGCGAATTGCTTATCGTTAAGAGGCCGTCTGTCGGCAAAGGGATCGTCGGCATCAAACAGCGCTACGCCCAGCGCGCCGGAGACCGCAAAGACCCGCGCCAGACCAATGGCACCCAATGCCTCCAGCCTGTCTGCATCCTGCACGATTTTTGCCTCTGGCGTGGTGGGCGCAATTTTTGCGCTGAAACTATGCGCTTCGATAGCATGACAAATGCCCGCCAGTTTTTCTGCCGGAAAGTCAGGAAAATCCCGCAGAAAAATACGCCGGGTTTCTGCCGCCGCCAGAATGGAAGAACGATGCCGCTGCGGATGATTTTTCGCCAGGCTGACGATGTCATGGAAATAACATGCCGATAGCACCACCAGCCAGTCGACAGGACTGTTTTCCCCCAGCGTTTGCGCGGTTGCCCAAACACGACGAAAATGGAAGATGTCATGGGCGGCATCCTGTTCCTGATGGTGGTGACGTAGCCAGTCTTCAAACTGCGATTGCCAGTATCCTGAGTCCATACGCCCTCTCTTTATAGCAGACCATTTTTATTACATGCCTGAGCACAGGGTTCGCTATCCTGACATATCCGCCACCACTTTACATCCCTGCTTACTTGCGCGTTTCTGGCTTAGTGTCGGCGGGATAAGCCCTGTTTTTGCGAGGCCGGGTATACCAGGCAATACTCCCCAGAATAAGCCAGACGACGCCCAGCGAAAGCGCGTTAAGCCATTTTTCCGTTGCGCTGCCAGGAGTGCTGATTGGGCCGAGAACCGGCTCGGTTTGTATGGCGGACATCAGCCACACGCAACGCGCCATCGCCCAGATGAAGTAGCCGCAAAAGGTATAAAAAACCCATAACGCTAATTTGCCACCCATGCTACGGGTGGCGTTGTCCTCCCTGGTACTCAAACTTTACTCCGCTTTTGTGATGTAAGTCATATGACATTAATTACATTATAATGTGACATTAGTCACATTTCGACCATAAAATACCTTATCCACCTGTTCTGGTTATTCATTCCACAAATAGTTTATTCTCAGATAATGTTACGTCAGGCGCTGAACCTGCTGTTAAATAAGGGAATGGTGATTGAATCGCACTCTGATGCAGAATAACCCATAACCAGAACAACTTATTTTTACGCACCGCGATAGCGTTTTATTTTATTAGCATTAAGTGTCAGAATGATTCGGTTATTAGCCTTTTATCATTTATTTTATCATTACCCACATTACCGGCATTTATGCCGGTTTTTTTTATGCTTTTTCATAATCAAATCATGAAATACATATAAAAAACAAATTATATTCACGCCAAAAAACATCAAATAAAAACACATAACCCATTGATAAAAAATGATAATTATAGAATATATATTCTTAGTTACTTATATAGTCTGTATTATAAAAAACCAAACAGAAACAAATTGAAATATTTTAAATACCTTTGTTACATGTTATTTTTTAAATTCCATGAACTTCATAGAATAGTATCAATTTGTAGTTTTGTTGAAGTGGCTACATATTCATATAAATTATTATCATAAGGGAATACATAATGAACAGAAAAGTTCTGGCACTGCTTGTCCCGGCGTTATTAGTGGCAGGCGCAGCAAATGCGGCTGAAATTTATAATAAAAATGGCAACAAACTCGACCTGTACGGCAAAGTTGATGGTCTGCGTTACTTCTCTGACAATGCAGGCGACGATGGCGACCAGTCCTACGCCCGTATTGGCTTTAAAGGCGAAACGCAAATCAACGATATGCTGACCGGCTATGGTCAGTGGGAATACAACATTAAGGTAAACACCACCGAAGGCGAAGGTGCAAACTCCTGGACTCGTCTGGGCTTTGCCGGTCTGAAATTCGGCGAGTACGGCTCTTTCGATTATGGCCGTAACTATGGTGTTATCTACGACATTGAAGCCTGGACCGATGCGCTGCCGGAATTCGGCGGTGATACTTATACCCAGACCGATGTCTATATGCTGGGCAGAACCAACGGCGTTGCTACCTACCGTAATACCGACTTCTTCGGTCTGGTGGAAGGCCTGAACTTCGCGTTGCAGTACCAGGGTAATAATGAAGATCCTGGCGCAGGCGAAGGAACAACCAACGGCAGCGATGCAGATAGTGGTACTCGCAAACTGGCCCGTGAAAACGGCGACGGTTTCGGTATGTCTACCTCCTACGACTTTGACTTCGGGTTAAGCCTGGGGGCGGCCTACTCTTCCTCTGACCGTACGGACAATCAGGTTGCTAGTGGGCGTGGTGATGGCCATCATTACTATGGCAATAGCTATGCCGGCGGTGAAACTGCCGAAGCCTGGACCGTAGGTGCCAAATATGACGCCTACAATGTTTACCTGGCGGCCATGTACGCTGAAACCCGCAACATGACCTATTATGGCGGTGGCGATGGCGGTGGCGGCGGTATCGCTAACAAAACCCAGAACTTTGAAGTGGTTGCGCAGTATCAGTTCGATTTCGGTCTGCGTCCGTCCATCGCCTACTTGCAGTCTAAGGGCAAAGATTTAGGCGGCCAGGATATGGATAGCCGTGGTAACTATCGTTACACCGACAAAGATCTGGTTAAATATGTTGACGTTGGTATGACTTACTACTTCAACAAAAATATGTCCACCTACGTTGATTATAAAATCAACCTGCTGGACGAAGATGATGACTTCTACGCAAACAACGGTATTGCAACCGATGATATCGTAGGTGTTGGTCTGGTCTACCAGTTCTAAGACGCTTTATGTTATTCAAGCCCGTGCTTAGCGCGGGCTTGTTATTATAGGGCAAGAATTAAATAACGGATAACGGCGCAAAGACAGGTGACCTGGTTTCATCGGATAGATGAGGACAATTTCGCTCTTTTCAGGCGCTGTCTGCAAGAGAAATAACACTTTTGGGGAAAGGAAAATGCCACTATAGATGATGGATGCCAGCGTCTATAGATGATAATCATCCGGGCATAAAAAAAGCTCCTGTACGGAGCTGATATGAATTATTTTCTAAAATCTGGCGGAACCTGTCCTGAGCGAATGTATAATCCAACATTATCAAAAGTGATCATGGTTGACTTACAAAAAATACATTTCGCGCCAAATGGGTTTTGCTCAGTAACATCGAATGTCGATGTTCTGTATTGTGAACCATGGCAACATGGACACCGGAAGTGAATTTTATTAGTAATATCAGATACCTTAAAGCGCCACAACGTTGACCGCTGATGGACCTTTTGGTCCCTGCTCTACTGAAAACTCCACTTCCTGATTTTCATTCAGAGTGCGGAATTCATTACTTTGAATGGCGGAAAAATGCACAAACACATCTTTGCTGCCATCTTTAGGCGTAATGAAACCAAAGCCCTTTTCAGGGTTAAACCATTTTACTAAACCAGTGATTTTCGTCGTCATAATATTGTTACCTTTTGAATGAGCCCTTGGGCAAAATGGCCTGAAGAAAATTATCAGAGAGAAAAAAACCTAAAGGAGATCTCAAGAGGAACAAATGATGAGAAATATTACAATCACTACTTCAGATAAGTTTGTATCAAACCGCACAACCATTAACGCATGGTTAACTGCACATAGCAAGCTTTAGTTTTGTTAAAAAAATATTAATTGTTTTTTAGCATTATCACGCTGATTGCCATACTCTTTTTATCCATGCCCGTCGCTACGGCTGAAACCTGGCGTAAATAAGTTACGTCTCCCAACGCCTACCTGGCAATAAACGCGCCACATTTTCTGATGTCGTAAACCAGAATACATGCGCATCATCGTGAGAGGTTCCTGTGATCTTGTGCGACCAAAACCGGTTAGAGAACGGGGATGATTTGGCAACTATCTCATGCATTGATCGCACAAGTTACTTAACACGCAGTAGATCAGAGTATCTTGTGGTGTACCGAGGCGAAAGCATTTCTCGCTTCATAGCCCACTGTTGCGACATCCCCTGCCCGGCGAAGTACAGCGTCCCCTTCCCGGCTTTTGCGTTAAGATGGTCCAGTACTTCCATCAACTTCGCACTACCGGCGCGCGGCGCGTTATCGTCGAAAAGGTTGAGTTGCGCTACGCCCTGACTGAAGAAGTCACCCAGCATCACCCCCGCTTTCTGGTAGCGATGGCCGTCGCGCCATATTTTATCCAGGCACTTCACAGCCGCATTGATAATGTCGCGTGAATCCTGCGTGGGGGTGAGAAGCGTCACCGCGGCGCTGTTACCGTAGTAGGGCTTGTTCAGGGCAAAGGGTGATGTTTTGACGAATGTTGAAATGAAACGGCAGTACTGGTGCTCGCCGCGGAGTTTTTCTGCCGCGCGCGCAGCGTAGCTGTAAACAGCCTGGCGCATTTCCTCATAGTCTGTGACCCGCTCGCCGAAAGAGCGGCTACAAACGATTTCCTGCTTTGCCGGCGCAAACTCTTCAAGCTCCAGACATGGCTCTCCGCGAAGCTCTCTCACGGTACGCTCCAGCACGACATTGAAGTGTTTCCTGATGATCCAGGTACTTTGTTCAGAGAGATCGAGAGCAGTCTTGATGCCCAGGGCATTGAGCTTCTTACTGATGCGCCTGCCGACACCCCAGACATCCTCTACGGGTATCAGGGCCAGTAGCCGACGCTGGCGATCGATGTTCGATAGGTCAACCACCCCGCCGGTCTGGCGCTGCCACTTTTTCGCAGCATGGTTAGCCAGCTTGGCAAGGGTTTTCGTCTGGGCAATGCCTACACCGACAGTCAGGTGCGTGCGCTTCAGGACCGTCGCTCTTATCTCGCGCCCGAAATCTGTCAGATCCCGGCAGTTTCGTACTCCCGTCAGATCACAAAAAGCCTCATCAATGCTGTAAATTTCTACCCGCGGCGCCATCTCCTCGAGTGTGGTCATTACCCGGTTCGACATATCAGCGTAAAGCTCGTAATTACTGCTGAAGCAAACAACACCGGATCGCCGGAAGCGTTCTTTCTGTTTGAAGAATGGCTCACCTGGTGCGATACCAAGCTGTTTCGCCTCGGCGCTACACGCGATAACGCAGCCATCATTGTTTGATAACACCACCACCGGTCGGCCACATAAATCAGGACGAAAGACCGTTTCGCAGGAGGCGTAAAAGCTATTAACATCGCAGAGCGCGAACATAATCAACTGACCGCTTTAATGATAAAGGTCACCACCCCGAATATGTCGAGCGTGTCTTCACTGCCGACAGGTATAGGTCGATAGGCGCCGTTCATGGGGATTAGCTGCACTGTCGGGCGCAACTGCAACCGTTTTACGGTGAACTCTCCTTCAATTGCCGCAATTACAATGTCACCGTGGTCAGCGTTCCGTGAGCTATCCACCACCAGCAGGTCGCCGTCGCTGATGCCTGCTTCAATCATTGAATCACCCGTGGCTTTGACAAAATATGTTGAGCTGGGATGAGAAACGAGCAACTCATTAAGATCGATACGCTGCTCAATGTAGTCCGCTGCGGGGCTGGGGAATCCACACGGCACTAAGTAACTGAAAAATGGGAGAGGAATAATTTCGCGCAACTCTGTAGGTCTGAAAAATTCCATAATCCATACCTCGAATACTGTTTTTATATACAGTAGTATTATTTAAACATGCGCGCAAGATACCGGAGTCGCTACGGCTGTTTAAATCTTCGTCGCTTCGTTTGTAAGTTTCTCTCTCAGTTCAAATTATGGGTTTTGTAAATTTTCCGGTTGTATTGTCATGTGTGCATATTTAAGCCAGTCTGGAGGCCACATTTTCTGTACAGCGTCGACAGCCCCGCAGCGTAAGTTATCGCCACGCGCCAGCGCGTTTCCCTGACAGCAATTAATCTTTCGCCCTGCGCCCATGTCTACAGGAGAACATTTCGGGCAACAGGCCGGGTGCGACGATTACCGAGGACGGCGGCGTTAAATCGCCGCTAGTGACATCAATATTAATCCAGATGGGGTACGGCGAAAGAGCGGGGGCAGAAAACCAGGAGTTGACTTATGATCGAAAAGTAAAAATAACACTATCCCTGGCCCCCTCTTCTGGCAGAAAAAGCATAAGATGGCGATACGTTTTTCACGTAATATTCTAACAGAATATTCTAAGTGTATTCTAAGTGTGAGACTGATCGCTGAAAGAAGATGAGCTAAGTGTTTGAATTGTGGCGGAGAGAGGGGGATTTGAACCCCCGGTAGAGTTGCCCCTACTCCGGTTTTCGAGACCGGTCCGTTCAGCCGCTCCGGCATCTCTCCGTATGTTGCAATGATGCCAGGTAATTTGGCATTTTAACAGACCCTATTCGGGTAATTTTGTTCAAGTGACGAGTTTACGAGCAAAACGATGATTAAGTGGCCCTGGAAAGCACAAGAAATAACCCAGAACGAAGACTGGCCGTGGAATGATGCGCTGGCTATACCTCTTCTGGTAAACCTCACCGCGCAAGAACAGGCTCGGCTTATTGCGCTAGCCGAACGTTTTTTGCAGCAGAAAAGACTGGTAGCGCTACAGGGATTTGAGCTCGACTCGTTAAAAAGTGCACGTATTGCGTTAATTTTTTGCTTACCGATCCTGGAGCTCGGTATTGAGTGGCTTGATGGTTTTCATGAAGTGCTCATTTATCCCGCGCCCTTTGTGGTAGATGATGAATGGGAAGATGACATAGGTCTGGTGCACAGCCAGCGTGTCGTACAGTCGGGACAAAGCTGGCAACAAGGGCCCATCATTCTGAACTGGCTGGATATCCAGGACTCGTTCGATGCTTCAGGTTTCAACCTCATTATTCATGAAGTCGCGCACAAACTGGATATGCGTAATGGCGATCGCGCCAGCGGCATCCCTTTCATCCCGTTGCGCGATGTGGCTGGCTGGGAACACGATCTCCACGCGGCAATGAATAATATTCAGGATGAAATCGATCTTGTTGGCGAAAGCGCTGCCAGTATAGATGCCTATGCCGCCACCGACCCTGCAGAATGTTTTGCCGTGTTGTCAGAGTATTTTTTCAGCGCGCCAGAACTGTTTGCTCCACGTTTCCCGGCGCTATGGCAGCGTTTTTGCCAGTTCTATCGCCAGGATCCTTCTCAGCGCTTACGGGTAAGCGCTGCCGAAGGCGACTACGGCGAGGAATCCGAACATTAATTCCTCACTTTGTGGGTTAATTAACCAATTGAATTGGCGCGTTAATTTTACTGTTGACACGTTATAGCGGGCCCAGTATTATGCGCCTCGTTGAAACAATTCCTCTGTAGTTCAGTCGGTAGAACGGCGGACTGTTAATCCGTATGTCACTGGTTCGAGTCCAGTCAGAGGAGCCAAATTTAGGGAAGCAGACGTTCACTGACGTCTGCTTTCTGCATTTATATCAACTGATTATCCCCTTCTTCAGGTTCACCCTCGTTCACTAAAAATCATTCGAAGCCATACCCTTTTGCTGGTAAAGCTGGTTCGATTTGCGTTTTACCGGTACGCCGAGGGAACCGTCATGTCACTTACTGATACTAAAGTAAAAAATGCCAGACCAGCGGAAAAGGCTGTCAAGCTCACTGACGGGTTTGGCCTCTATCGGTTCGAAATACTGGCAGTTGGGCTACCGCTATTATGGCAATCAGGAGGTGTTTTCCATTGGGGTTTACCCTGCTGTATCGCTTGCCGATGCCAGATAATGCCGTGACGAGGCTAAAAGGTAGCTGGCTCAGGGGATTGACCCGAACGCAAAAAAACAGGCTGATGAAAAAATCCTTCAGGAAAATTTGACTTGTGTAATTACAGACAAAGTTGCGCCATGCCGGAGCAAAGCAGGGATTAGATCAAAACTTCAACGCTTTGTTGTTTTTGTCAGCAAACAAACGCGTAATCTTATTTCCCCCTTTGACAAGCCGATCACACATCGTTACTATGCGCCCCGTTCACACGATTCCTCTGTAGTTCAGTCGGTAGAACGGCGGACTGTTAATCCGTATGTCACTGGTTCGAGTCCAGTCAGAGGAGCCAAATTAAGGAAAGCAGACGTTCACTGACGTCTGCTTTCTGCATTTATATCAACTGGTTATTCCCTTCTTCAGGTTCACTCTCGTTCACTAAAAACCACTCGAAGCCATACCCTTTTGCTGGTAAAAATGCTGGTAAAGCTGGTTCGATTTGTGTTTTACCAGCACGCGGAGGGAACCGTCATGTCACTTACTGATACCAAAGTAAAAAATACCAGACCATCGGAAAAGGCCGTCAAGCTCACTGACGGGTTTGGCCTCTATCTGCTGGTGCATCCTAACGGTTCAAAATACTGGCAGTTAGGCTATCGCTTTGATGGCAAACAGAAGGTGTTTTCCATTGGGGTTTACCCTGCGGTTTCACTTGCCGATGCCAGACAACGCCGGGACGAGGCCAAAAGGCTGCTGGCTCAGGGGATTGACCCGAACGCTAAAAAACAGGCTGATGAAAAAGTCCTTCAGGAGAAGCGGGATAAAACCCGCTCGTTCCGTGTCGTCGCCAAAAGCTGGTTTGCCACCAAAACAAAATGGTCAGAAGATTACGCCGATACTGTCTGGAAGCGCCTTGAAACCTATGTCTTCCCGGATATAGGCGACAGAAACGTTTCAGAACTGGATACGGGTGATCTGCTTGTCCCGGTCAAAAAAGCGGAAACACTCGGCTACCTTGAAATTGCCATGCGGATTAAGCAATACATCACCGCGATCCTACGTCATGCCGTCCAGCAAAAGCTTATGCGTCATAATCCGGCCTATGATATGGAAGGAGCTGTCCAGAAACCAGAGACGGAACACCGCCCTGCACTGGAGCTGGAAGAGATCCCGCTACTGCTTGAACGTATTGATGCCTACAAAGGTCGTGGACTGACTACGCTAGCGATTAAACTCAATCTGCTGATCTTCATTCGTTCCAGCGAACTTCGTTTCGCCCGGTGGTCGGAAATCGACTTCAAAAGTAAGTTATGGGTGATCCCCGAACAGCGGGAAGCGATTGAAAACGTCAAGCACTCGACTCGTGGAGCTAAAATGAAACGTCAGCACTTCGTTCCCCTTTGCAGGCAGGCTCTTAAGATACTGAAAGAGATCCGCCAGCTTACCTATGAAGAAGGTAACGAAGCCGGATTAATTTTTACCGGCTGTTATGACTCATTCAAACCCATGAGTGAAAACACCATCAACAAGGCGCTGCGTAAGATGGGCTATGACACCACACAGGACATCTGCGGTCATGGTTTCCGCACACTGGCATGTAGCGCCTTAATTGAGTCTGGCTTATGGTCAGAAGATGCTGTAGAGCTTCAGATGAGCCATAAGGAAAGCAACAGCGTTCGCGCTGCCTATACCCACAAAGCCAAGCATCTTGACCAACGCCGCCTGATGCTTCAGTGGTGGGCTGATTTTCTTGATGCGAATCGGAATGGGATGGTCAGGCCGTTTGAGTTTGCTAATCAAAAGTAATGACAATGTTATTCACGTGGAATCGGGCACTGACCTTCCAGTGCCTACTTTGACAAAAAATGTTCAATCAATTGAATTGATTAAACTAAAATATTATCCTGTCATCAGCGATTATAGAAAGTTGGGGATTATATTTTGCTTATTGAATACGCTATAGATAAAGATACAAAAAAGATTATGCATGTCGATAGCGTTCCGAACGGAGCAAAATGTAATTGTATTTGCAAAGCTTGTAATGACGAACTTACTGCTCGAAATGGAGGAACACAAAGACAGCATCATTTTGCTCACAGAAATTTTGTAGAAAGCCGTCCATGTTTAATGACTCAACTGCATTTAGCTATGCAGCATTACTTTCTGAGTTTAGCTGAGATTGTGATTCCACCAGAAGAGTTTGAATATCATGGCGTAGTATTAAAAACCCCTCCAGTGAAAGTAAGTGTATTATCCTCAAGGTTAGAACAGCGCATAGGAAAATTTATCTCTGACGTATATATCAATACTAATATTGGTGATTTTTATATAGAAATATGTGTCACCCATAAATGCGAACAAGAAAAAATAGATTTTTACAAAAACAGCAAAATTAACTCCATTGAGTTAACCTTTGAATACTCCGATGATATTGACATTATCGAATGGTTAGAGAGAATCAAAGAAAATAAAATCCCATATGAATGGTTTTATTATAATGAAAAAGAAAAGGTTATATCTCACTATGAGCAAGAGTTAATAAAAGAGAATAATGAAAGACGAACGAAAAGAACCAAAAGCGCAGAAGTCGCGATTCGTAAACTGTTAAAAGAAAAAACTATATTTTTACCAAGTATCAAACATGAGTTCACCTATACAGAATCCAATGAACATTTCTCAGAAATCGTATCATTATATAATAAGAAAAATCGTCCTCTTGATAAAATAGAACTGATACAACAAAATTTGGAATCATTTGTGCTTAAAGGTGAGATCATTCGAAATGATGACAAATATGTGATATGGATTATATACTCACTTTCCGATAATAAATTAAATTTATCTGACTATCCTCAAGGTAGCATTATCATTCGAAGCTACCCTAATCATCAAAATAAACCAGAATGGCAATGGCTAAGACATCCCTCGCTGGAAAAAGAGAAGTCTCGGTTATATAGCATATTTATAAATAGTTGCAAAGAAAAGATACATACAAAATCGCAAACAATATTCATATCAAATCAACTTAAGCATTTATCTTATAATTACTTGGACGCAAATAAAGAATTTTACAATCAAGACTATCGTAAATGGTGCCAATGGTTAATCAAAAATAACATATTTAGACCAACAGACACACAAAAATGGCCTAAGATTCCGGCTATTTTAAAAGAAAGAATAGAATATCCTTTTTTATGGATGTTTCAAAGATGGAGCATACTTGTCATGAGCACAATCATTGAAATAGTTGATCAGGTTTCTACAGGCAAGGGGATCAGCATGTATTATTTATTTGATAGGCTATTGAAGACATTTCCTCCACATGAAAGGTTTATCGAGTTAGAGGGTATAGCAGAATACAAAACTGTACAGGCACCACATAGATGCCTGATATTTAGAGAGCATATTATACAAGAAGCATTAAAACCATTTTTAGAGAAAAATATGATAAGTATAAAATATGACTTAATTATTAAAAACATTCCGTTAAAGCAAGTTTTAAAACAAAATACTGTATAGTTCAAACTATAGTAAATTTCTGACAAAAGTCAAATTGTAAGTTTTCCATTATTATTACATATAATATGTATTAGCTCAGATTTTATCTGACACAGTAATGGCACAGATCTAAATCTAATCTGGCAGGCAGATCTGTGCCATTGCTGTGTCAGTCATTATTATGCAACATCACAACCATCCGACGCTCTCTCGCCACTTGTGGTTAGTAATTTTATCATTTTCGATTATTTTTTTTGAAATAGAGCGAGGTCCCCTTCCAAGGTAATCAGATATTTCTGTTGGGGACATATCAAAATCTACCAACATAACTCTTAGTTTCTCCATTTCCTTTAAAGTCCAAGGCTTGCCATAATTTTCATGGAGAGAAATTTTATGGTTCCTAATCTCTTGCCTTCTCTGAATTCCTTTTTCCCTCTGAGAAATTTCACTTTCAAACTGTGAATGGAACTCTCTGCAAAAGTTTTCATCAATTTTTTTAGAATATAAATTGCTAAAAATAATTTTGGATGCCGAGTCTACATCAGGAACGTCAATAATAAGACATTTAACCTTTTTTAAATAAGGCTTTTCAATTTTACCCAAAATGCTTACGTATTTAGCATTAAAAAAACCACTTAAATCAAAAGATTTAATGAGCTTTGACTGGATTACACTTTCAATTTTAGTTGCATTTGAATAACAGTAATTAGCCATTGGAAGGGCCCACACTACCAGTTGAGGGATATACTTTTCAAATGCAATACTCTCCCATGTGGCATCAAAAGTTTGGTTCTTTGCTAAAATATTCTTAGGTGTATCAAAATGCAGTGTAGTTGAACCCCATATTTCATAATCCCTTGCTAAGGATTGATAGTATTTTATATGGTTTCGAATCTTGTAAGTTGACATAAGACGATACACGTCATCATTGTGGCCTGCATTATAAATTGTTCGGTTTCCTCTCAGGTAGCCTTCATAATGTTCATTAATCCTTCTCCCTACATTACAACTCACCCCAACATAAACAACACGATTAAAAAGCCCTTGATGAACAATAAGATAAACTCCGCTACAGCCAGCCCTCCTAGCATCTGATAAAGAGCCTAAAAATCTCCATTCCATGTTAACTCCATCTTTATGTTAAAATTTTTATTTATCATAATTTAATTGAGATATCAATAAATTAAGTTAACACTTAAGGGATTTTATAGCCATGCATAATTTTAATCACTGTAGCCAGTGATTCTATCGTGTTGTTGCACACAGTATTTGGCCCCCTACACGGAGGTGACATACTCCTTGTTGATGAACACACAGCAATGTTATTGATGCCCCTTTGAGCTTCCGCTATTAGCTCAAAACAGACTGTCAGATTTGATTATGTGCTGCCAGTGAAAACTGTCAGATCAAGTCTGAGCTAATACATATAATATCCCCATAAATAGTCATTGTGCCTGCACGATATAATTCATGGCAACATTCTTAGGTCTTGTTTCATTACCTGCCCGAACGACTCTCGAAGCATCAAACGTATATTTCCTTACTTCATTGCTTTTATGACCTTCATCACCTTCACCTAACGCACCACTATCCGCGAAAGCGCCACCCACATATTTACCGATGTTTCCACTCTGTGATACATCAGCCGCCATATGACCTGTAATATTTTGAATCTGGTCATTTTGATAAGAATTAATAGTTCTTCCTGAGTCGAGTCCTCTTCCCGAATCCAGTCCTCGAATAAATACTCCTCTTAAATCAGGAAGTCTTCCTCTTGGATAGGCTTTTGCTAACTGAGGGTATAGGGCAGTATTAAAAGATTGTCCCCTGCATATTAACCAACCTACAGGCGCTGTATTTGAAGGCCAAGGAACAGGTGAACCAACAGGCAAGTTGCTGACAACAGACCATTTTCCATTAACGCAGGATAATATATTCCCCATGTTGTCTTTAGATATCAGGCCAATACTTGGACATGTCCCACCAGTTGTATTCGTCGATGTAGGTTGTAGAGTATGTCCCTGAATATTTCCAGATGCTGCAATACTACCAGTGCTTCCTGTCCCCGGAGTAATAGCAAAATCACCTTGGTTGGTTTGTTTCCCAAAAACCTGAAGCCTTGTTTCAGTGCTGGTGCCACCATTTCGCCAGATGGTTAGCGGCTTAACAGTATCCAATCTGAACTCATAATCGTTAGCATCTCCACCACCAATACTGAAACTATCACCACCACCGTTATGACCATTAAATTGTCCACCGGATGTGATACTTTTACCTGTATCTAATGTTCCACTAATCGTTCCATTACCAATCGTAGACAGCCCTCCACTAATTTTCAGCGTAGTGAGATCTGTTCGATTGCTTGCCATATGAATAGATAAGGTCTTATCCTTAGACATGGTTATTTCATAGTCGTTATTAGCAGCATCGCCGCCAAAACGGATGGCATCACCATAACCATTATGTGCTATTATTTCTTGTGCTGCGGTTATTTTCCCTTCGGAAGAGACATCCCCACCAAAACTCCCTGTTCCCGATGCGGTAATGTTCTTGGCATTATTAATATCGTTAGTGCCCATATTGAGATTTCCAGTCATAGGTAATGTTCCATCGCGACGCAAGTAAACAGAATACATAGAACTATCATAGCCCACACGGTAAACCAGTAATCCTGCTTTATTAATTGCCGGGTAATCAGTAGACTTTTCTGTCCACACTCCATTATATCCTGATGCCTGAGCAGGCGATTTCGTCATACCGCTATCAATACCTGCTGATTGCATCGATTTTCCTAACAGGTCGTATCGGTTTTTTCCACCTTCGACCCAAGGTATCGTCGTAGCAATCAAACCATTGATAACATAGTTTGGTGATACGCCTGATCGCTTTAACAGGATCTTATAAGAAGACTTTTGGGCATTAACTCCCGCATATGTAGAGGGCAAGAGACTTTCATTCACCAGCGTCTGGTAAGTGATTTCACAGCCATTAGCCGTACAGGTTCTTGGTCCCGGATCGCTACTTTGACTGCGTGAAGATGACAGTGTGGAAAGCTTATCATAGCGAATGCTAATATAACGGTTAACTGCTTCGCCAACCTGTTTCATTTGAGAGCCTACCGCCTGTGCCATTACTGCTTCCTGTTCTTTCCTCATGTCCTGAAACTTCATAAAACCAATAAGAGAACCTATACCTAAAACGATGGTGATCTCTAATAGAGTAAATCCTTTTTTCCTTATCATAATTATATCTCCCATCTGAAAATATGATTCAAAAAGGGCATAAAGTGCCCCTTTAATTAAATAGACGTGAATACTAATGTATTACTTGTGGCGTTATTACATGCTGCGGCGGTAGCTGCTACATCAAGGGTGCCATCTGCAGCTTTTACTACTTTAGAACCCACTTTAGCAGTGTAAAAATTGCCTGCCGCCGCTGTGGTTATTTTCACACATTCTGCTGCTGGCACATTGTCATATGTGATAGTGAAAGAAGAACCTGCCGCAGATGACGGACCTGTAGCTGCCGCAGCCAGCGTCACGTTCCCTTTGAATGTGTTAATTGGTTTAGCTGCATTGCCTGTTCCACTTAACATATTATCAGGGAAGATTTTTGCCTGAACAGCTACTGTGTTCGTTAATCCGGTAAAGCTGGATGCTGACGTATAGAGTGCTTTAACACCTGCCTGTATGGTGGCTATGTTATTACTTTCCGCTTGCGCTCTTTGTGAAGCCTGAACCTTTGGATACACAATAAAAGCCGCAACGACTAATGCCGCAATGATACCTAACACAAGTAATAGTTCGAGTAGTGAGAAACCTTTCTTGCTTTTTCTTTTATTATTTAATAAAACCATTATTATCTCCTTTTTTGTTTTAATGATACCTTCTGTTATAACGCTTCTCTCATATCTGGCAATAGATGGCGTAATATATATTTAACTCTATCTGATAGACGGATGAATTGAAAAAGGCAAAGATCGCTCTTTGCCTTTGGGGAGATTTAAATACAACATTTACTATCACAGCGTTTGTCATTATCACCTTCCCATGAGATATATAATCATATCCGATGAAAAAGTAATAATGACGTTTACTACATAAAGATAAAAATTAACAGATTACTGGTCGAACAGAACGCATGATTGATTGAAAAGGAAAAAATATGTATTAATAAAGGATTATCCTGCGCTCTGTTCTTTTATATAGATAACAGATATTAATTAGATATCAACCCCTGTCATGAAATTTATTTAATATTTTTTATTTTTGTCTGCCATCCATTTGAGCAAGAAACCATCTCCCTGCTTTTATATATTTGATTCTTTCAATATCATTCAACTCAGATGCTGAAAGCAAAATACCCATAACAAGTTCCTTATCCACCTGTTCGACACCACAATTCATAGCCTTGGCTACTTCTGCCCCAAGAATAATCTTAAGCCTTGTTTCAACTTTCTTTTGTTCTGATTTCTCCATTGACTTAAGTCGGTTAAGCTCAAGTTGAGCAAATGCTACTTTCTGCTTTAATGTTTTTTCTGTTCTTGATCTTTTGCTTTCATTATCCATACTACCTCCTTCGATTGTTATATCTTATTTTAATTATCACAAAGATAAATAACGTCAAATTTACACCGTTTTGTCAGAAGGAATAGTTCTGGAGCATCCATAAATAAAATAGTGCAACACATGCGATAGTAATCACTAATACAAAACATTCGACACTCTCCGCGTTACTTATTTTTGTACTTTTGTTATTTTATTTTTACCTGTTGTTTTTTAAATCTGTTTTCAGGTCTTGACCTGTGAATTGTGCAACACATAACACTCCTTGTTTTATTGGTATTTTTTATCAAATTTAGCTATCCCGCCTTACGGCGGGAACAATTAATACTTCTTTTGCCCTTACGGGCCTTTTCTTTACTCTATTTTCCCTTTAGACGTGAAACCTACACCTTTAATCCAGTTTGCGCCTCTTAATCCGGCATATTGTTTTACAACCATCAGTATATTTCGTATTAATTAACTAAGGGGAAGTTTTTACATTGGTTTATTTTTTTAAAGACAATGCCCACCTATACACTGCTACGCAGTGTGTGGGGTCTACCGACGGTTGCTGCCGCAGGCTAAAAGCAAAACCAAGGTCAACGTCAACCCCGAAGTTTTTCTGGCGAAAAACTAACAGCAGCATTTTTATTTGAGGTTATATTTTTAATGGCGATTTTTCATCTGGATTTTAAAATAGTAAAACGAAGCGAAGGCATGACTTCCGTTGCGAAAGCTGCCTACCATGCCCGTACACGTATTACAGATGATCGCATTGGTGAAACATACGATTTTAGTCATCGCTCAGATCTTCATGGTCATATTATATTGGCTCCTGTTTCCGCTCCTGCTCATATTGTTGAAAGTTCCTCAGCGTTATGGAATGAAGTTGAAAGAGTGGAACGCCAGAACAATGGTCAAACAGCCCGTTATTTTGATGTCGCTATCCCCGAAGAACTCAGCAATGATGACAAGAAAAAATTAGTTGCCGAATACTGCCAGAAGAACTTTGTTGATAAAGGAATGATTGCTGATATCGCATTCCACGATTTAGATGGTAAGAATCCACACGCTCACATCATGTTAACCCTGAAAACTATCACCACTGCTGGCTTCGGTAAAAAAGACAGAAGCTGGAATGATAAGAAGATGATGCTCCAATGGCGTGAGTCGTGGGCAACGATGTCGAACAGCTACCTTGAGGCCTCAGGCAGTGAAGAACGTATCGATCACCGCTCTCTCAGGACGCAATGTGCTGATGCCCTTGCTCAGGCAGAAGAAGCATTCAGCGCTGAAGAAAAAGCATTCTGGCTTGCCAAGGCAACGGAAACCAATCGTCCAGCAATGCAGCGTGTTCATCGTGCCAAGTGGAATGACACCGAGTCACAGGAACAACGAGCTGCTGAACAAGCCCTACGCAATCATCAAATTGAAGAAGCTAAGAAGGTCTACACCACATTCAGTGAACTGCCACTGGAGATCGTCGTCGATGTTAGAAGTTTTACGATTACACATCTTGCTGAACCAGAAGAGATTGTTCTACCAGACTTCCCGGCAACAAAAGAACTGCAGCCTGTTATGACGACATCAGAACCATACAGAAAACCAGCAGCAAAATCTTACCGTGATCCCAATAAAACCAGTAAAGTTGGTATGGTAGGAGAAGGAACTCCTGTTCTGGTTGCGCCTGAACCAAATGCATCCACTAAATTGAAAATCCCATCTCTTCAAAACACCAGAGCGATGAACCGTGCTCCTATGAGGAGTAGAAAACAGACTAAGCCCCGCCAGAATGGTTTGTTTAAACGTTTCACGCTACTGATAGTAGGATATATAAGAGAGAAATTTATATGGGCCAGAAGGAAACCCGATACCACTGATGCTGATCATGATAAGCGTGTCGCAGAGAACTATGTCTATGATGAAGTGTTGGGTGTCAATGTTCCACGCTCAGTGTTTGAAAAACGCGCCAAATTTAACAATGACCAAACATCACCAGAAGCAGAAGTCCACGTTAACGAATCAGATATTAATAAGACTGTTCGTTTCCCAAATCGTTCTGAGCAAGAACAAACGGAGGTCAACAAACACATGGAATTTATACTATCTATTGGTGGAAAACCTTCTATGCCAAAGTTAAAACCAACTAACAGAAAATCTAACATCAAATAGTAATGTTATCCCCACTATTAATTTTTAATCAAATGCATGTTACATAGGTTCAAAATGTGATAACATATGGAAATATAGAATTTTTTATATGCTTGGTGAATGTTTTGGACAACAATATATATAATATCCTTTTCTTCATCTTTCTTTCAATAGCAATTCCATTCCTTTTATTCCTCGCATGGAAACAGCACCTAAAAACCAAAGAGATTCGTTCATATCTATTGAAAGAGGGATATAATATTATTTTCAGTGGAGAAGGTAACTCATACCTCGCGTTTAATACTAGTAATGCGACATTTCGTGCAGGTAATTTAACTTCCAATGATTATTTTCAAGCATCAATTTCTTATATCCACGATTATAGATGGGAGTGGAAGGAGGTTGACGCAAGGAAAATAAACAATATATTTATCATTTACATTTCGGATATTGATTTCCCTTCCCAAAAACTATTTTATCGCAATAATAAAATTTTAGCAGAAATAGACTGGGCAAAATTACAAGCAATTTTTCATCAACCATATGAAATACAGAATGACGTCATGCAAGATAACAATAATACGCACTATGATTTTTTCATATCGCATGCAAATGAGGATAAAGATACTTTTGTCAGACCACTGGTAGACGAGTTAAATCGACTTGGTGTAATTATTTGGTATGATGAACAGACACTTGAAGTCGGCGATAGCTTAAGGAGAAATATTGATTTAGGCCTAAGAAAAGCAAATTATGGCATAGTCATACTTTCTCATAACTTTCTAAACAAAAAATGGACACAATACGAATTAGATAGTTTAATTAATCGTGCAGTGTATGATGATAATAAGATTATATTGCCAATCTGGCATAATATCAATGCTCAAGAGGTATCTAAATACAGCCATTATTTGGCGGATAAAATGGCCCTGCAAACTTCTTTATATAGCGTTAAGGAAATAGCAAGAGAGTTGGCTGAGATAGCATACAGGAGAAGATAAAACAATAAACCATAAGTATTTAATATCTTCGATGCATAAAATCAATTGTATTAACGCATCTAAATAGTATGTTTGTTATGGAATGAGTGTTCCGTGCTCATTCCACATATTGTTTAGTATACGTTGAAATATTACAGGCCTAACTTAGTATAAACAGATGTAGGGTATAGATAACTACCACTATTTGAACTTGAGTAATAGTTAACACAGTAATTATCTAATGCATATTTAATAATTTTAGGTTGGAAGGAGACAGATACTGTATAATGCTCTAAATCTAAAAGCGGTTTAGGAATGAAGTTCTTATCGACTGTTCTATCTCCGTCTAAATTAGCTATTACAACAGGAAGATTAAATTCTACGATAAGATCTATTTCATGGGCAAGAAACGATACTCCATCGCTACCTTTTCTCTTAGTATTACCACTTCCCAACAGTACTACTTGTTTAGCATTTTTCATCCTTTCGCGGAGGTTTCGCTTTATGGTTTCAGGCTTACTTGTATCCCTTGAAATAAAGAGATCATGAGCATCAAAAAAGTTAAAGTCTATGTTTTCATTTGCTTTCCATGCTTCCATTAAACGATAAAACTTTATATCTTCACTTGCAAAAGCCACATATGTCTTATTACGATAACTCATATAGTCCCCATGAAGCAGTCAACATTAGTAACAACATGTTGAAAATACCTTATATATCAGATAGTGTAAACATCATTTATAAGAAACCACTATCAACACACTTGAATTACATATAATTAACAAGGTTGGTACAAAAATGGCGAAAGTTAACTTTTTCGATAAGCGTATACTTAAAAAATTTTCAGACTACACATCAACTATAAGTACCATATTTTCACTTTTTTTGATTTTCGTAGACATTCCAACAGAAAACAAACTAACACTTGGCATTATATTTTTAATTATTTTATTCTTACTGTATTTCGGCATATGGTTTAAATCAAATAATCTTTCGGAAGTTAATTTAGATGTTGAGGGCAGCATTGTTACTGTAAAAGCAGGTGATTTATTCAGACAAGATGGATTCAAGGTCATTGCTTTTAATGAATATTTTGACACGCAAGTTGATGATGTTGTCATTTCTCATAATTCACTTAATGGATTATATATTGATAACTATTTAGCGGGATCCGTATCTGATTTAGACCATCGTATTTCAAATCATCATTTTGAAGAAGATGAACTGCTTGAGGTTAACCATAAAAGAAAAGTGGGTAAAACACAAAAATATTCGCTAGGAACTATCTTCGTTAATAGTGATTATCTATTAACTGCGTTTTCAAAATTTGACGATAAAAATAGAGCTTTTCTTACAATGCCGGATTATCTAGCATTTTTAATAAATTTTTGGGACAAAGTTAATCGTATATATGCACAAAAAAGTGTCTCTGTTCCTATCTTTGGATCTGGAATCACTAGAATAAAGGAGCATAAAAATATTAGCGATGAGGATTTACTTAAAATAATGTTGTGGACTTTTAGAATAAGTGAAATGAGGTTTAAATTTCCGGCAAAGCTTACTATCGTTATTCACAAAGATAAGATAGATAAAATAAACTTATTGGATATAAAATCAGCGAGAAATGGTCTTTAGTCATATTTATATATGGGCGAACCATGAAACGTCGCCCATTATATGATTTTTTCGCTTTTTACATCCTTCGCCTAAACACTATATTATCAGCAAAAATAACTTTGCCAGCAACAAACCCTACAATAGCAATTATCGGAAGGCTGATAGTAGCTCCAGCCATACCTGTTGACATACCAATAAGAATAGATAGACCAAAAGACAACAGAATACTCACGAAAGCATACCACTTGGGGTAGGCACCATATGACACAGTCGCTAAGCAACCTGTGCAAACATGAACCCCGCGCTGGCTCTCTTTAAAACAGAACGGGCATTTGATGGTATTGTTTTCCATGAACGGTCCCTTTAGTTGGCTTTCCAGCCATTGCTGGTTTTAAAGAGATTCATTGCGCCATCAGCAGGTTCATTCATCCCTTTAACGTTGGCGAACGCTTTTTTGTCAATCCAGTCCGGAACGTCAACCAGCTTCCATGTATAAGATACGCGAACAACCTTCTGACCGCCGTTACCCGGTTCCGTCCATTCCTTGATCTCGTCAACAGCACGACGACCGACACAAGCACCGTCTGTTGTGCTCCAGACTTTAGCTTTTACTCCTTCGTCTGTTATCCCTAAGACGTTCGAATCATAGCCCTGCTCAAAGACCATCATTCCCTGCTCAACAAATCCATCGAGGATCACTGAATTCGTGCCTGTGCCAGTCGAATCAAGCCGTGGCTTGGCAAGATGGATGGGGAAGCTGGTATTATTGTTATCCAGTGAGTAGCAGTATTTGTTCTGCCCAATTTTGGCGTTGATCGCCTTCTCGAAATCGCCTTTTTCACCACATCCCGCCAGCGCCAGAGTTGTGCCAGCAACGAGTAAAATCTTCTTCATTTTCCTATCTCCTTTGTGATAGCGAACAGCGCCGTCCTGCTAGCAGCGGATGAGTGCCATGCAAGGAGAGAACCGACTTTCGCGATCGATATCAGTAACTAACAAATTGATATAATTAAATTATTTTTTCTATTCGTCATATTGTTTCTATCGATCGATGATGATCAATTGATAGTTTTTGTCTATCATAAATAATTTATTGATCTGTTATACCGATCGATTTTTATAACTACTCACCTTGCTGAACGAGTGCGAGTGGGATATATGGAGAGGAAGTGAGTGGCATCGTTCTGCACTACGGGTGATTTTTATTATCAAGATAAGCTACAATATTGCTTTAGCAGCAGGTAGCAATATAGAGAAGATAATCTGTGATATTTCTGGAGAATGACCTTCCGCTGAGGAGCGGCAAAATGATTGATCGGGTTTAACGACAATGATAGCATTTGCCATTATTTGGTATTAAATTGATCTGAGAGATAACAGATATAAGGATTCTCACATGGCTAATTCAGGAAAAGGATATGAAGAACTTGTCAGAGATATCCAACGTTCTTTAATTAATGCAGGAAATGTCCCTAGCCTTAAAAATATAAATATTGAGAAAAATAAAAAGATCAAAGACCGTTCAGGTATTGACAGAGAATTTGACATATATTGGGAGTTTGAAATCGGAGGCCATACCTATCGTTCAGTTATTGAGTGTAAGGACTATTCCTCCCGGGTGTCTATTGAAAAGATAGATGCTTTTATCAGCAAAACAAATGATATACCGGGTTTAAACTTAATTTATGCAACACGGACAGGATATCAGAGTGGCGCAAAGATAAAAGCAGAGCAACATAACATTCAACTGCTTGTTATCAGAGATCAGCAAGAACAAGACTGGACGGATGAAGATGGAACTCCATATTTAAAGACAATCAACTTTAATATACCCTTCCAAATCCCTCCAAAAATATTCAGTTTCGAGTTAAATATTGATCAGGAATGGTTGAAATCACAAAATACCTATACAGCACAAAGCATAGGAAATATTTTTAAAACTGAAAAGTCAGATTCCATTTTCATTTGTAATGTAAACAACAACGAGCGTTACAGTATTCATGATCTATCGAAACTACTTCACAAAAAAGATAATAACATGAAATACGGAGAAAACGCATATACTGAAGAAATTGAAAATGGTCATATTGAAAGCGCAGACTCAAGCATTAAAATAAAAATTAAAGGTTATAGTTGTAAATATATGTACTACAGGCCAATAGCGAACATTTTCCAAGTCGATTTCTCTGAACAAATCAAGGCCATTGTAGAAGATTTCATAACAGGGAAGAAAAAATGGGTATTGAAAAATGGCATTGTAAAATAAATATTCCATCGTAATGAGAACTCTTAATGCATTTATTATTTGCATAAAAATAAACTGTATCGAAAGTACAGTTTTAGTTGATTTTTAATGACTACTAAAAACCATTTAGTTATGAATATTGCTCTGGAGGCTCCGCTATTTTGATACCACCAATACGTATAGGTAGCTCACCTTCTCGCTGGCACAGCTTCTTAATGGATTGCCACTCCTCAGCTTCTGTTTCCATGTGAGCAGTGGCCGAATCAAAAGCACCTTCAGCTACGACTATAGTAGGTTCTTTATCTGTTTCATTGGCTACCAGCTCCGTTTTTGATACCTCGGTCAGTTCTTCTTCCAGTCCGGCCAAACTCGCTTTCAGTTCATCAAGACTACTGGCGGCGTCTCTTGGCGCATAGAAGAACAGCCCGCTAATGAAGATGGCTTCCATAACCTCACTGAAAGAAAACGAGGTATCGCCATAAACGAAGCAACTGTGCTTGGAACTCTTCACACCCGATACGTTTTTCTTCAGCAAACCGTCTTTCGATGAAGTCATCAATGTCTGTTTGCTATAGAGGATTACAGGCAGATTCTTTATCTCGTGAACATCACCACTGATGCTCCAGCGTTCTTTATCACCTTTAATGAAGCCAGAAGCCTCACAGCCACTTTCAATCTCAAATTCATCGGTCAGAACGCGTTCCCGGTTTAAATAGTCAGAAAAATCCTCACCATCCTGCATGTCCTGACGTTTATAAGCGCGGTAAACCATGCTACGACGATCAATCCCAATCCATTCAATATCCCAATGTCGTTGGCCCGGACGGTTTTTTAACCTCATCTATATAAGCACCAACATTTCTGTCCAGATAAGCCGCTAACAAAGCCTTCCACGGTTCTATTGCCAGAAAGATACTTGCCAGCGTTGTTCCTTCTTCAATCAGAACGGTGTGGTGGAAGAAACGGAGAAGAAAGAAGGGATCGGTATTGGCTATCGCGTTCTGGATGGATAGCAATGGAACGGCAGCGGTTTCATCGTAATCGGACTGAAACCGCAGTATTGCATCGGAACAGAAAATTAACTTACCTTCCATCGCTCATCGCCTCCTGACGTTATCAGACAACGCATTTTACCAGAACACTGCCACTTGTCGCATTTTACTTTTTACTGGTTCATATTCATTGATATGTTCCTTAAAGATGCTTATCGCTTTTGGCAATGGCTTGTTAAGTAATCCATTAATTTCCTGAGATGTTTTTCCGTTTCTGACTACCACGATATGTCCAAGAGTTAGATCCTGTCTTATCATCGGATTTAATGGTTCTATACCTATGCTAATCCCCGTGTTTTTATATTTAGCAACCGGATATCCAAGTGAACTATGGATTACAATATTGCCACTATCTGCAAGCCTTGATAACATTCTGTCGCTATATATCGCTTTTCTTAAATCCTCTAAAACAGGGATATAGTGTTTATCCATGTTTCCTGTTAAAGTTGTAGGCAAGTAGATCTTTGTTTTTATTTTTAGCATGATATTTTTCCTGTTATTGTTTTTATTTAATACCATGCAACTAATCATAATATCAAAAATATTTATGGTATTTTGATAAAAGTTTTATAACATTTGCGATTTTATAGTTTCTTCACTCATCTGTGTGATTTCTGAAACCAAACGGATATAAATATTTTTCAACCTGTCTTTATCGCAACGACTTGCACACTCTGATAACAGATAATGACTATAATTATTGACACAAATGTTGTTGCCGTTTTCAAGAGTTAATTTCAATCCGTGGTCTGTATCTTCTACTTTGCTTACAATAGAGATCATAAATGGTGTTTTGTCATGGGGATGGAAGAGTGTGATCATTTTGATATTGTTCATTGTATTTTCCTTTTTTATTTATTACTGGTTAATACTCCATCGTAAGCGTAAAAATCAAATATATTTGTATTTTCTTCATGATTTTGTTTCTTATTTTTAAACTTCTTTTTGAAAAAATCTTTATCTCTGTGCTTGCACACGGCTACGCCCTGACACTGGCATTTATTCATTAACTTCGATATTGATGGAATCTATTCGAACATTATTGGAACTATTTTCATTATCAAGTTAGAATTCAGATCCTGTGTTCGAACATAGTATTTCCCTCTGACATATAGCATTTGCTCTTAAACGCATAGAAAAACTATATCCTTAGTAGCAGCACTTCGTGATTGTTGCCAACAATCACTTTGCTGGACAGGGCTTGTCCCTGTTAATGATGGATTTATCCAAAAAAGATCGCGTCGAAGACGCATATAAAGTAAAAGGAATATTAATTAAGCTCTCACAATAAAAAGCAGCGGTTTGTGATTGTTCAACACAATCACTTCGCTGATAGCAGTTATTAAGGAATACCACATCCCTTGTAAAACCACTAAAACATAACACAAAAGTAAAACTGGACTCTCTTAACTTCTTACTAATTATTTAATTATAAGCATAGTCCCGGACCAGTAATATAGCGGCTTCGCAACTTTTTTTCCTATGTTCGAACATAGCAAACTCCTATGTTCAAACATAGATCCGTCCTATGTTCGAACATAGCAAGCTCTATGCTCGAACATAGTTTTTTTAACATATAATATTGTCATAAGAATAAACTTTCTATTTTATTTATAGTTCTACTATTGACTTTCATTTTTTTGCATAGTATTAAAATACATATAACAAAAATAATAAGAGAGAATAATATGAATACAAATGATGCTGATCTATTACACTTATTTGAATCATTAACCACCGAGCAAAAGATTGATATCGCAAAGCGCTTGCTACAAAACAAAGAAATAAAATCAACGACAGTTATTTCTTCTGAGGAAGATAAAGCAATCTCGTTTTCGCAACCTTATGTATTTGCTTTTACTTCCAACTTTCGTATTTTTTCTGACCTTGATATTTCTAAGAATGAATTCCGCGTATTAACATATATCTTGGAATATATGGAGTTTGGGAACCTGATTAATCTTTCACAATCATCACTGTGCAAAGCACTGAATATCGCTTCCGGTAATATGTCTAACATTTTCAAAAAACTCAGGCAGAAAGGAATACTCGTCGAGCATCATGGACATCTCTACATCAACTCTAATATCTTCGCAAAAGGAATGAGCCATCAACTGGATCAGAAACGTAAAGAACAACTGAGCAACGCTCGCAATCTTTGCGCAGAAATAGAACAGTATCCAGAAAGTTATTCAGCTATGTCAAAAAGTGAAAGAAGAACCCTTTCCTTAGAAACTGAAACCAAAGAAATCTATACTGACGCATTTGTTTTCAGTAAGAAGAAAAAGAATAACGCTGTTCCTAATACCAACAATAGCATACATATTGATAAACCACGAAAAGTATATAAAAGAACAAAGGAAAATGAGGAAGCAAGAAGAAACGCTGTTGACGCAGACTCTCATATGCAGAAAGTATCCTGATAAAATAACAACAACAAGGAAATAACAATGAAAAAACTACCCGGTTCGCTTGAGATTAAGCTCCACGAAAAACTATCCAAGAGTGATATACTAAATATATTGGCTGAGCAGATGACTATGCTTGAGGAAACATTTGGCATTCAGGAGTTTAAGATTTTCTCTTACCTTGAATGCTATATTGGAGATAAGAAACAAGCATTATATTATAGAAGTCGCAACAGTGCCGTAGCCACATTCAAATTAAAGGGTCTTGAATCCCCTGTAAACACGGCTAAGCTCATATCAAAAGAAAACGGACAACGTATTGTTTCCTTTGATAAAGAACTGGATATAGACAGAATATCTGCTACAGTCCGAAATATACAAAACAATAATCCTTATCAGGGGTGGTCTGAAGGTATCAGTGTTGTTCCTGCCACAATCATTAGTAAAATAATCCAAGAGGATATAATACGAGCGCAGGAAGAACAAGGCAGACTTTACCGTATTGAACAACAGCACAAGAAAGAAGAACAAATACGCAAAGCGAAAGAAAGAGATGAGTATGAACGACCTTTAAAGGCTTTTATTTCTTCAAAAATAAAAGAAAGTGGTTTATCTGAGAAGGATTTCAAAAAGCAGGTTTGTTCAAGCTGCGACTATCTGAAAGATCGTTCCACAAAATCAAGATACTTTACTGAACGACCTGACTTGTTAGAAAAATATTATAATGAAAGATTAATCCGCTATTCAATCAAAAGACCAGATGGTAAAGTTGGTAAGGTCGAAATCTATACTGAAATGGGTGAGTTGATTTTTGAACAATATAAAATACTTCACCTTATTTAATTCCCTACCGGAATTTGACACTTATGCCATACCTCGTAATATATAATATATCCACTATTTTTATTAACAAGGTCTCATATGAGAAAAGTAAAAACAGACAACAGTGATTTAATCGAATACGTAAATACAGTCAAAGAACTAAAAAAACATATTACGATTGAGGAATACAGAAATGAATATCGTAGACTACGCTCCGATGGTATTCCTTTAATAAAAGCCCAAAAGTTTAAATCTGCACACACTGAACTTCGCAGACTTGAAAAAAAGAGAGAATCTCTTATTGAATACTTTATTGACGAGTTAAATCCCATCAGTAGTTCAAAAGCTAATACGTCAGCAAGATCATCAGGTAATCTTGATCTGTTCAACGAACGTGTATTATACCGTAAGGCCATTTCAGAAAAGAGTGATGAAGAAATAATATCCCTAATCATAAAACAGCGTACAGAAGCCGCTATTGAGTTCCAGCGTTCCATAGAACAAAGTCTTGAGCAACTCTCTCACATCTCGTCAGAGTTCGAGCCATCAAGCTAAAAGCGTAGAAAAATGTCTCGTTAAAGAACAGCTCTATGTTATCCGTGTCAAATGGGATGTTTATTGTTTAGGGTAATAAGATCCCCTGTGCGAATAGTTCTCTATTCGTCACGAGATCTTGTTTCTGTTTTATGCAGCGTTCTGGCGTGAGCTCTGGATAGTAGCTTCAATCCATTCATCAATCTCACTTTCAATGAATGCCACTGCTCTTATCCCTGTTTTCACCTGAGATGGAAAACGCCCAGCCTTAATCAGCTCGTAAATCCACGTTTTACCAAATCCGGTGCGTTTTATTACTTCTGGCAAACGGATAAACGTTGTCTTTGCTTTTATTTCTCTTTTAACCATATTTATCTCCCGTGTTATTCGATGGAGATAATTGTATGGAGATCGCTTGTGAAAAACTAGGTTGGTTCACCAGCCCTGAACCGGAGGGATGTTCAGGACCAGTGAATTTAGGGGATGTTTATATGATATGAATACAGGGGAAGTTCAGGGTTAGTGGATGTCCCTTGTTTTCTTTTTTGTTTCTGGTTTGTCATTCATTGCGATGACATCAAGAATAGGCGAGTTTTTCACCAGATTATTTTTTATGAAAAAATCATTCAATGACTTGAAATAATTGTCATTGTTTAAAAAACCGTGGGCAAGCGGATAATCAGTGTCTTTGATTTGCTCGCTACCTCTGGCATAACGCATATCAGGGTGTAGGATACCAGCCAATACAGGGTATTTGATTTTCTGATTGTTGAGCTGTTCCCAAGCTATGAGGTCCATTAGAGGGATAATCTTGTAATCGAGTATCTTCTGGAATATTTTATGACCAAAACGAAAATCTTTTTCCGGTGGTTTAGGCACTTTCAGGTGCTTCTGCCATTGATTGATAAGCACTTTCAGGTGTTCAGCCAGATCGTCACTACTGGCTTCTTCCAAATCAATTTCAATCAGCATCTTGTTAGCAGGGTTCAGCCCTCCCTGTTTCAGGTATTCAGATATGTAATCCGAACTCATTGAAACATTTTCTTCTGAAGGCGTATTCTCCAGTCGATACATTGCCCGTCCATAGTTAAACAGTGAATCCCTTGTCATTGGCCTGACGGCATAGCTATGAGCCAGCATGTGGCTATCAGAGATCCATTTATCCTCCATCAAGACCCTACCAGAGTGGATCATAGCATCATGGTGAATAACGGCATTACGATGCTTATCATCCAGTGTTTCCCATTGCTGTCTGGCTTTGTAGGCAAACATGCGCCTTTCCAGTTCCGCATAAATTTGTTCCAGAGTGAGGTTTTTCAGCGCATCATAACGGCTAACATCAAACCATTTGCTTAATGCTTCCACTATATCCGCAACAGCCATTCTTTTTGTCATTCTTTTCCCTAAAAATGTTGATGTTCATTACATTGACGTTAACGCATTCAGCAGCATAGAGAAAGGGAATAAAGATGGCTGGCGTTCTCAGCATTGGTCATAACGTATTGTTCTGCCCTTACTTATCTTTCCGGGAGGAAGCATATCGGGCAATAGCGGTAATCTGTTGAATAAACAAGATAAAATTTGTAGTAGCACAGGAAGATCGTTGAGTGAGGTTCAGTGAAGCGTGTTGTCATAACTAATTGATAATAATTGACTTTATTGTAATACAGCGTTAAAAATGCTGGTAAATATGATGGTAAAAACAGACACCATTTTTTGAAAGCCACTAACAACAGGAGCTACAGATGAAGTTCGAGTCCAGTCAGAGGAGCCAAATTCCTGTTTTCAGGCGTACTTATAAGTCACTATTCAGTTAGGTTTCAATAAGTTAGCGTGAAAATCTTTCCCGATGTGTGTCTGGTTTTCCCTGCGCATCCGGCGAAATTGGTGGTCTGATTTGGGGTCATTTCAGTTCGATAATGACGTGACCACCCTATATCCCTGTCCAACGCGAAAATCCTCAGTATCAAGCCTTCTGACACCTCTTTAAGCTGACCGCTTCTCACGGTCGGTATCTGCTTGTCAATCCGGGCTTGTGGGTCAGGCGCTCAAGGAGCGTGAAGTGTGGCGCAATGTTTTCGCCTTCCGGCGCGTTTCCTGACGTAGAGGCGATTATCGGTGACAGGTCTCCGGCGATGGTGATGAAGCTCGCGGCACAATAAGGCCTTAGCGGGATGCGGAATCGCCTCCCGCTAAGGCTTCATTCAGCCACTTTCCATATCATATAAATACGCCTCTTCCGCTCCTGTCCAACAGCAGGCGACAGCTCATTTCGTTAGCGAAACGGTGGCTCATTAAACGTGCGTAATTTACGTGAGTGCAAACGATCACCTTCTGCGCGTAGCAAATCAATAGCACGAATACCAATTTGCAAATGTTCTGAAATAGCCCCCTCATAAAACCGGTTTGCCTGCCCGGGCAGTTTAATTTCACCGTGTAAAGGTTTGTCAGAAACACAAAGCAACGTGCCGTAAGGCACACGAAAGCGATAGCCCTGGGCTGCAATCGTCGCGCTCTCCATATCAATCGCAACCGCGCGGCTAAGGTTGAATCGCAGCGCCGATGCGGAATAACGAAGCTCCCAGTTACGATCATCCGTGGTGACGACTGTTCCCGTGCGCAGTCGCTGTTTCACCTCTTCGCCGGGCATTCCGCTAACCGCTTTGGTAGCGTCGTACAGCGCACGCTGTACTTCCGCAATGCTTGGAATAGGAATATCAGGCGGCAGAACAGCATCCAGCACATGATCATCGCGTAAGTAGGCATGGGCCAGCACATAATCACCAATCGCCTGACTTTCTCGTAACCCTCCACAGTGCCCAATCATAAGCCAGACGTCAGGCCGCAACACGGCCAAATGGTCGCAAATCGTTTTAGCATTTGAAGGGCCGACGCCGATATTTACCAGCGTAATCCCCTGCCCATCTGCCGTTACCAGGTGCCAGGCGGGCATCTGATGTTTCTTCCAGGCCAGATCGGAAATAGCCTCTTCCGGCGCTTCCGTTTCTGCCGTGATCCAAATTCCGCCGGCACAGGAAAGCGCGATATAGGGGCTGTCAGGATCAAGAATTTGGCTGCATCCCCAGCGCACAAACTCATCGACATAGCGGGTGTAGTTGGTAAACAAAACGAAGGGCTGAAAATGTTCAACCGGCGTACCGGTATAGTGCCGTAACCGGGCCAACGAGAAGTCAACACGACGCGCGTCGAAGTGCGATAACGGATAGAATTCGCCGGGGTGGAACAGACCGTCTGCCGTCTCATCGCCAATCTGCGCCAGTTCTGTGGTAGGAAAATGGCGCGTTAGCCCGGCGCTCATAGAACGATCCAGCGTCAGAGCTGAGCCGTCAATCACGTAAGGATACGGGATCTCATGGTGCGAGGCCTCCACCGCAATATGCGCGCCATAATCATGATAAACGAGGTTAAGCTGTTCCAGAAGATAAGCGCGAAATAGCGCAGGCCGCGTAACGGTAGTGGTATAACAGCCGGGATGAGTAAAGCGTCCAAAAGCGCGTGTTTTAGGCGGGTTCGGTGTCGCGCCATCCCAGCTTACAGACAGCGAAGGATAAACAAACAGTCCGTTAAGCCTGGCATGGGGATCGGGCAGCGTGCCGTTATCAACATAGTCAGCGATGGCTTCACGGAGCGCGTTAACCGACTGCTCGTACAGCTCCTCCAGGCGATCCAGCGCCTGCTCGGGCGTCAGGTTTGTGCCTTTATTTTCCATATTATTCTCCTTAGCGTTCACAGGTGAGGCACGTCATTCGATAGTATGACAGCAAAGGAAGAAACTAAAAGGGTTAGCGTAAGGGCGGCGGCAGTAAACATGAACCCTTTAAAAAGAAAAGAGAACTATCTTAGCGCCACCATCATCGCTCAAAAAGAAGGGTACTGGTACAGCCATTTGTTAAGTTCATTACAATTAGTCATATAACCATTTCCCGGCTTTTGCTGACTCGATCAGCATGCTGATAGTGAAATCTGGGACGGGTACAGGCTCCGTTTTCTTGAACGGATGCCATGAAAAAGGGTGATTAGGAAAATAGGTTTCTATTCTGAAGTTACCTCGCTCGACATTGAGTTTCTCGAAGAATTTATTCATGAGATCTTCGGCTTCAAGTTCATCAATGCTCAGATCAGTATCAAGGTCAATCTCTGGTGTTAATTCCACTTGCTTAATGTTGAACAGATATGTGCCAACATAAGGCCGTACAAGCTCGTAAACTTGCTGTTCAATATTGTCTACCATAACTTATCATTGCCCCGAGCAATGGTATTGTAGTCGCGTATAGTGCGATATGTTATTTGTGACACATCTGCGGCAAGGATAATTTCCCCGATCAAAGGAATGGAACGTCCAACAAACGGCGCAATGTTACGAACCATAACACGTCTGGCTGTCCACGGGGTGTAACCGCCCTAACCATGTCGGAAGGGATATTCCAAAGGGAAATTTTGACTTTTTAAACACTGCACGTGCAGTCCTGGACGCGTATGATGTGCCTTTAGTCGCTCCAGCGGGTTTCGCCCTTGTCCAGAGATTATTGCGACCTGATACCAGAGCAACAACGGCCCCGAAATCTGCAACACCAATCCCAAACTGGCTTGCGGTATTCTCACAAAAATCATAAACAGAAGTTCGGCAGCATTCAGATTGGATTTTCCTGCATAGAAGTATGTTCCATTTAGTTCTTCTACTGTATCCATTAGAAACTCTATAGCTGCTATTTTGGTTTACTTATTGTACAGCCTTGTTTCGAATGAAAGAAATCAATCTTTTGGGAAAGAACGGATCAAGATCACGGAAAATATCTGAAATCAGATGAAAGAGACAGTCGCGATTCCCACCAGGGGCATCACCTGGCAAGCTTGTGTGATCGCTCCGTTTGAACCGAACACATCTATATGTCAGCATACTGATACGGGCTTGATCTTGCGGATAGCGGTATCGGTTAATGCCATACGTGGGGGCTCCATTTTTCCAACGAACCGTGAAGCCTCCGATTAAGCCCTCAAGAAACTATGGATGTCAAAAAACCCGGTAAACCTTCTCAGGTCAACCGGGTAAAGATAATTTTTTGTTTTTTAAACGTCTCCGGACTCACCAGGATGTCCCGAAACTAAAATCTGGCTCCTCTGACTGGACTCGAACCAGTGACATACGGATTAACAGTCCGCCGTTCTACCGACTGAACTACAGAGGAATCGTTTGAACGGGGCGAATATTAACGAGGTGCCCCTGGCTTGTCAAAGCCTGTTTTCACAAAAAAAGTTCGTTTGCTGTTTTATTCCACACTTCGGTTAAAATTCACCGTTTCCTGATGATTTTCACAGCAAAAAGCGCTTACTCCCTCTTTACGCGCGGGTACCTCCACAGCCAGCGCCCGCTTACCAGACGCCAGTAAAACAATGCGCCGCGCACGGCCCAGTCAAGAAACATCCCCAGCCAAACCCCTACAACCCCCATACCCAGCACAATACCAAGCGTATACCCTGCCACAACGCGACAGCCCCACATCCCCAGCATCGATACCCACATCGCAAATCGCACATCGCGCGCGCCTTTAAAACCCGACGGCAACACCCACGCGGCCGCCCAAATTGGCATAAAGGCAGCATTAAGCCAGAGCAGAACTTTCACTACCTCTTTTACGTCCTGCTCCTGGGTATAAAATGAGGCAAACAGACCCGCGAACGGCGCTGTCCCCCAGGCGATTGCCGTAAGTACGATAGTCGACATCCAGAATACATGGCGCAGTTGACGCTCTGCCTGACCAATTTGTCCGGTACCAAGACGCTTACCGGTGATAATAGTCGACGCCGAACCAAGGGCGTTACCCGGCAGGTTGATAAGCGCCGCCACGGAAAAGGCAATAAAGTTACCCGCAATAACGTTAGTGCCCATTCCTGCGACAAACATTTGCGTCAGTAGCTTGCCACCGTTGAACAGCACTGATTCAATGCTCGCCGGAATACCGATACCCATCACTTCCCAGATAATGCCGAAATTCAGCGGCTTCAGATAGCTTTTCAGCGGAATGCGCAGCGCCGGATTAAAACCAATCATCAGCACCCAAATAATCGCTACCGCGCCGATGTAGCGCGAAATGGTTAATCCCAGCCCCGCGCCGGCAAAACCCAGCCCTTGCCAGGAGAAAGCCCCGTAAATCAGGATGCTGCTGATGATAATATTGAGAATGTTCATCCCGCCGTTAATCATCAACGGGATTTTCGTATTCCCTGCCCCACGCAGCGCGCCGCTACCGATTAGCGCAATTGCCGCAGCCGGATAACTCAGCACTGTCAGTTCAAGGTACGTTAACGCCAGCCCCTTTACTTCTGGCGTCGCCTCGCCTGCGACAATATTAATAATTTCACTGCCGAAATAATGAATGACCACTGCCAGCACAACGGCAAATAGCGTCATAATCACCAGCGACTGGCGCGCCGCCGCCCTTGCCCGTCGCCTGTCGCGCTTGCCCAAGCTAAAGGCGACCACCACCGTAGTACCAAGATCGATAGCCGCAAAAAAAGCCATAATTACCATATTAAAACTGTCGGCAAGCCCCACGCCCGCCATTGCTTCCTTGCCCAGCCAACTGACGAGAAAAGTACTGAGCACGCCCATTAGCAAAACACAGGTATTTTCCAGAAAAATGGGGATAGCAAGTGGGGTGATTTCACGCCAGAACAACACCTTGTAACTCTTGCGTTTGGCATACCAGGGCGTACGGACGACAACCTGGCGTAAGGCAGTGGAGACGTTCAAAATGGACCTTAAAGAAGAGAGTTGAAACCACATTTCAATAATGAGCGAGAAATCGTAAGGCTGCAAAGCTTTTTGCAGAAAAAATGTCTGCAAATGCAACAAAGTGATGAGATAACCCGCAATCGAATCTGTAAGGGGTTAAATGGGGTTTGACAAAAATTTTTCCGCCGCTAATATACGACCCCACACGATTCCTCTGTAGTTCAGTCGGTAGAACGGCGGACTGTTAATCCGTATGTCACTGGTTCGAGTCCAGTCAGAGGAGCCAGATTTTAGTTTCGGGACATCCTGGTGAGTCCGGAGACGTTTAAAAAACAAGAACTTATCTTTACCCGGTTGACCTGATAAGGTTTGCCGGGTTTTTTGACATCCATGGTTTTTGGGGACTTAATCGGGGGCCTCACGGTTCGTTGAGAAAATGAAGCCCCCGCCGATGGCATTAACCGATACCGCTATCCGCAAGATCAAACCCACCGATAAATCCTTCAAGATTACCGACAGTTCAGGACTCTACCTGCTGATCAAACCCAACGGCTCAAAGCTCTGGTACATGAAGTACCGCATTGACGGGAAAGAAAAGAAGCTGGCTTTTGGCCCTTATGCGGTGAAAAAACAGTTAATCAGGTCGAACTCTGCGAAAAATCTGGATGGTGAGTTCACGCCGCCTGAAACACAGCATTACCCGGCCCTGCCCCTTGAGAAACTGCCTGAATGTTTGCCGCGAACGGATAATTAGAGAGGGATAATATCTCCGCTAAGCTCTCTCATACCACCCTTTCGAACGATTCACCACTCGCACAACCAGCAGCATCACCGGCACCTCAATGAGCACCCCAACCACGGTCGCCAGCGCCGCACCGGAATGAAAACCAAACAGGCTGATTGCCGCTGCGACAGCCAGTTCAAAGAAGTTCGATGCGCCGATCAGGCTGGATGGACAGGCAATATTGTGCTTTTCGCCCACCAGTCGATTCAACCCATAGGCCAGTGCCGAGTTAAACAGCACCTGAATCAGAATCGGCACCGCCAGCAGGGCAATGACCAGCGGCTGTTGCAGAATGGCTTCGCCCTGAAACGCAAACAGTAACACCAGCGTTGCCAGTAATGCCGCCATTGACCACGGGCCGATTTTCGTCAGCGCATTATCGAATGCCGCTTGCCCCTTGCGTAGCAGAGCCTTACGCCAGAGCTGGGCCAGAATAACCGGCACAACGATGTACAGTACCACAGAGGTCAACAACGTAGCCCACGGTACGGTAATGGAGGACAGGCCGAGTAGCAGCCCAACAATCGGCGCAAAGGCGAAAATCATGATGGCATCGTTCAGCGCTACCTGCGACAGCGTGAAATAAGGGTCGCCGTTAGTGAGTCGGCTCCAGACAAACACCATCGCCGTACAGGGCGCGGCGGCCAGCAGAATAAGCCCAGCGATGTAGCTTTCAAGCTGATCGGCGGGTAGCCACGGTGCGAATAAATAACGGATAAACAGCCAGCCAAGCAGTGCCATTGAGAAGGGTTTAACCAGCCAGTTGATAAACAACGTTACGCCGATCCCGCGCCAGTGCGCTTTGACCTGACCCAGCGCCCCGAAATCAATGCGCAGCAGCATAGGAATAATCATTACCCAGATAAGTAAACCGACCGGCAAATTGACGCGGGCGATCTCCAGACCGCCGATAACGCGAAAGACGCCCGGCACCACCTGTCCGAGCAAAATGCCGATGGCGATGCAGAGCGCAACCCAGACGCTCAGGTAACGTTCAAACAGGTTCATGGCCGGAGCGGCCTGGGTTTGTGCGGACATAGCAGACTCCTTTGGGTTTATTTTCCCGTTGTGCTCAGTTGTAGCAAACGTTCGACACCAACAGGCTCTTCGGCCTGTAGCGGCACCAGCGCGCAGCGGCGGGCATGGTGGGTACAGACGGCATCAATCTGCGGTCGTTCACGTTCGGCGCGCTGGCGCAGCAGCGGCGATGTGGTCGGCGTATTGATCAGGCTGTTGTTAATCACCCAACCCCAAGGTTCAATCCCTGCGCGGCGCAGATCGTCCTGCAAATGGGCGGCTTCCAGCACCGGCGTGGTTTCCGCCAGCGTGGCGATGAGAACTTTTGTCTGTTCGCTGTCCTGTAGACGCATCATGGGCGTCAGTACGGGCTGACAGTGCTCACCGGCCAGTCGGGCAATCTCGCGATGATAAGCGCCAGTAGCGTCAAGCAGCAGCAGCGTATGGCCGGTTGGTGCGGTATCCATGACGACGAACTGTTTACCTGCCTCCTGAATGATGCGGGAAAATGCCTGAAACACGGCAATTTCTTCCGTGCAGGGAGAACGCAGATCTTCTTCCAGAACGGCGCGCCCCTGTTCGTCGAGGTTTTTACCCTGCTCAGCCATCACCTGCTGCCGGTAACGCTCGGTTTCGGCCTGCGGATCGATACGGCTGACGGTCAGACCGTCGAATGAGCCGTCCAGCGTGTTAGTCAGGTGTGCCGCCGGATCGGATGTGGACAGATGTACCGGATGACCGCGACGGGCCAGTTCAACGGCAATCCCCGCAGCCAGCGTGGTTTTCCCCACGCCGCCTTTGCCCATCAGCATGATCAGGCCATATCCCTGAGATGCGAATCCGTCTATTAGTGATGACAATGAAGGGAGATCTACGGGGGAGATATCTCCGGTTTCCATCGGAGCGCCTGTTGCGCTGTCGTCCAGCAGGCCACGTAATGCCGACAGACCCACCATATTGAACGGTTTTAGCGGCAGGCGATCGCAGGGCAATATGCGCAGATTATCAGGTAAATGTTGCAGCGCCTGTTGTTCACGCTGATACAGTGCCTGCGCCAGCTTATCGTGCGCAGTTTCCTGCTCAGGCAACAGGCTGTTAATGACCAGATACTGCTGCGTCAGGCCGATGGCGGCCAGTTCGTCATACGTACGCGATACTTCCTTCAGCGTTGCGGTCTGCGCTCTGGCGACCAGCACCATGCGCGTCAGTTCTGCATTCGCCAGTGCGTCCACGGCGGCGCGATACTGGCTGCGCTGTTTTTCCAGCCCGGCCAGCGGTCCGAGACAGGACGCGCCGTGTTGGCTGTTGTCAAGATAGCCGCTCCATGCGCCGGGCAGTTGCAGCATTCGCAGCGTATGCCCGGTCGGCGCGGTGTCGAACACAATATGGTCGTACTCATCGCGCAGTTGCTGATTGGTCAACAGCGTGGTGAATTCATCAAAGGCGGCAATTTCGGTGGTGCAGGCACCGGAAAGCTGCTCCTCGATACCCGCCACGATGTCATCCGGCAGAATGCCACGCACCGGGCCGACAATGCGCTCACGGTATTTCGCAGCGGCGGCGGACGGATCGACCTCCAGCGCGGACAGTCCGTTAACCGCTGCAATCGGGGTTATCTGGTGGCCGATGGTCTGTTCAAATACCTGCGCGACATTGGACGCCGGATCGGTGCTGACCAGCAATACGCGCTTGCCGGAAGCGGTCAGATGAATCGCGGTAGCGCAGGCCAGCGATGTTTTACCCACACCGCCTTTACCGGTAAAAAACAAAAAGGGGGGCACCTGCCGAAGCATCAGCATAAAAAAGACTCCTTTAAATTAAATAAAGCGGGAAATCAGTCCATCAGCAGCACTTATCGCCACCGCAACAGGAGGAAGTCGCTGGCGTAAAACTCGAATAGACGGTAAGCCCCATCCAGCGCGCCAGTTCCTCTCTGCGAGGGTAACGACCAGCCAGTGCGACTTCACCATCCACCAGAATCAGCGGTAGCGCCTCTTTGCCGGAACGGGCCAGAAAGCCTTTAACGATTTCGTTCTGTGCGAAGAGCAATGGTTGCTGTGCCAGATTGAAACGCTCAATATTGACGCCCTGCGTTCTGGCCCACTCAAAATCAGCGGCGAATGCGACCAGCGCCGGATCGGTTTCCGGGCCACAGACGCCGGAAGAACAACATAAAGCGGGATCGAAAATCTGAATCGTCTTCATTTGACTCTCCATCAACTATTGAAATATAGGTCGTTAAAAAATTTCGCCAATACGATCCAGTTCGACTTTCAGACGAGCGCGATCGTGCAGTAATTCATTCAGCGGTAGCGCCAGAAAGGCTTCAATACGCGCACGTAATGTCTGGTAAGCAGTGACAAAAGCCGCATCGATTTCGGCATCGCTACCGGTAGCATGAGCCGGATCGTCAACGCCCCAATGGGTACGCATCACGTTACCGAGCCAGGCCGGACAGGTTTCTCCGGCAGCGTTTGAACAGACTGTCACGACAATATCCGGCGTCTGCGGCAGATCGTTCCACGATTTGCTGAAATAGCCTTCTGTTGAAATGCCTTCCCGCGCCAACAACGCCAGTGCTCGGGGATGTACGTAACCCGCCGGGTGACTGCCTGCGCTCATGGCGCGCCATCCGGCTGGAGCCAGATGGTTAAACGTGGCTTCGGCCAGCACGGAACGGCAGGAGTTGCCGGTACAGAGAAAAAGTACGTTCATGATTTACTCTTTTTCGTGGTGTTGAGTGGTGGTAAAACGGCTTCTGAGCAGGAAGAAGCCGAACGAAAACCTGCGCATTGTTCCGGGTGGCCTGAACAACACTCCTCGGTCAGCCAGCCGATTAAATCCAGCATCAGTGGGATGTTGGCACGATAACGCTGGTAACGACCTTCCTGTTCTACCGTCAGCATCCCGGCCTGCGTCAACGCCTTTAAATGAAACGATAAGTTAGTCGGCGGGATATCCAGCGTTGAAGCGATCTCCCCGGCAACCATGCCCTCGGTACCCATTTTGATCAGGAGGCGATATACATCCAGACGCACGCCGGAGGAGAGGGATTCAAAGATGGTTGTGGCAGTTTGTTTGTTCATAATGTGGGGCGGCCCTCTATGATTCAATATTTCAATCATTATTGAATAATCGAATTAATTCAAGTATCCGTTAATAATATCTAGTGGAAATGGCAAGATGGGGGGAAATAATCCCACTTTTAAAATGTGATAAAAATCACATTCTTAGTGCATCATTACGATCGGGGCTTTTATAAGGGCCTTATTTTGAATTTAGAAAATAAATATTTTATTATTCAATGAGATAAAAAACGCACCCAGTCAGAGGAGCCAAATTCCTGTTTTCAGGCATCTCAGCATGTCTCAATAGTATTTTGATTCAGAGAGTTAGCGTAGAAAACTGTCTCAGTGCATATTGATTTATCTCTCCGCATCGGGACAAATTGGTGGTCTGATTTGGGGTCATTTCAGTTAGATAAAGGAGTGATCACCACATGCCCCTTACTGACAGTAAAATCCGCGCTACTAAACCTTCACCAACTCCCTTTAAACTGACCGCTTCTCACGGTCTGTATCTGCTTGTCAGTCCGGGCGGTTCCCGCCTCTGGTATCTCAAATATCATTTCGACCGAAAAGAATACTCGGCGCGGTGGATAAGAGAGCCCTAACAGGCGCATACGATCTGACATTTGCATCAAACTTCGTTACTTACGGCCCGTAAACGGGCTGCCCGGATAAGGGATCGATAATTGCTCACCCATTTTATCCTCTTCAAGCTGGTGCTTTATGTAGTCCTGTATCTTCGCCGTGTTCTTACCCACCGTATCGACATAGTACCCTCTGCACCAGAACTCCCTGTTCCTGTATTTGAATTTTAGATCCCCAAACTGCTCGTAAAGCATCAGACTACTTTTACCCTTCAGATATCCCATGAAGCTCGACACACTCATCTTCAGCGGGATCTCCAGAAGCATGTGAATATGATCTGCACAACATTCCGCTTCCAGAATTCGTACGTTTTTCCATTCACACAATTTTCTTAATATGCTGCCTACTGCCCTACGCTTCTCTCCATAGAACGCTTGTCTTCGGTATTTGGGCGCGAAAACTATGTGATATTTACAGTTCCATCGGGTGTGCGCTAAGCTCTTTTCGTCCCCCATTGGGACCCCCTTTTGATTTCTTGTTGAACTTTTGCAGTTGCCAGACCGCAAGATGTTTTAACAAATCAAAAGGGGTTTTAATAACTGGCTTAAAGCTGAAAGCTTTCCGGAACCCCCAGCCTAGCTGGGGGTTTTCCATAGACAAAAATCTCCGGCGATGCCGGAGAAAAGATTTATGACTTTGAGCTTAATCGGAGGGCTCGCGGTTCGCTGAGAAAATGAAGCCCCTGCCATGACACTCACTACTAATACAGATACTCCAGCCCATGAAAACCAGCAATGTGGCAGGATATTTAAAGGCCAGACCTGCCCGCGCTAATGTTGACCGGCATTCCGGAACGGCGCTCCAGCACCTCATTAACCCGCGAAGTATCAACGTCATCCCCTTTGATAAACGTGCGCAGCACTGGCGTAACGGGCAATGGAACTTTTTTGTCTGACTCAAATTCAGCACGGTTACGAGAAAGCGGTTCGTGTACCTCCAGCCAACGACTGCCATCCGGCTCTACCGAAAATTTAACGGGCCTGTCGATAATCTGAACGCGGGTTCCTACAGGAACATGGTCGAATAAATATTTAATATCGTCATTGCGTAAACGGATACAGCCCTGACTGACGCGAAGGCCAATGCCAAAGTTAGCGTTAGTGCCATGGATGGCATATAACCTGCCGATATATATTGCGTATAGCCCCATAGGGTTATCCGGCCCCGCAGGCACCATCGCGGGCAGCGTTTTTCCCTCTTTAGCATATTCCCGACGCGTATTAGCCGTTGGCACCCAAACCGGTCCATCTTGTTTGCGTTCAACCGCAGTTACCCAGTTGCGCGGCGTTTCACGGCCAGCCTGACCAATACCAATAGGTAGCACCTCAACCGTATTCGTGCCTGCGGGATAATAATAAAGGCGCATCTCGGCGACGTTTACCACAATACCTTCACGAACGGTGTCAGGCAGAATCAACTGCTGCGGCACCACCAGTGTGGAACCAGACTGAGGTAAAAACACATCCACGCCGGGATTCGCTTCAAGCATATTACTCAGCCCCTGACCGTAGCGGGCGGCAAATGACTCTAAGGGCTGAGTATTGTTCTGCGGTACGGTGATTGTGACAGGCTGTCCTACCAGACGACTGCCTTCGGGCGGCAACGGATAGCTTATAGCCAGCGAGAAATGGCTTACCAACAAGACGAAAAACGGAAAAAAAGGTGTGATACGACGCATTATATCCCTTCCTTTGTCGCGGCAGGTGTGCGTTAAGTATAGCTTTTTTCTCACATGGCTGGTGTTGTGCGCCCGGGTTATGTTGCGTTTGCGTTCCCCTCCGGCAGGACAATATTACTGGCCGCCAACTCCCCCATGTTGTGGAACATGGCGCACGCGGCTTCCACGATCGGCATCGCCAGCGCCGCGCCGCTTCCTTCACCTAACCGCATCGCCATATGCAAATAGGGTTCCATAGACAAATGCGCGAGCGCGATGCGGGCACCCTTTTCCGCCGAAAAGTGCGACGGGATCAGATAAGGTCTCACCGCAGGCGCAATCTGACAGGCCGCCAGCGCTGCCGAGTAGGAAAGAAAGCCATCCAGCAATACGGGTAAGCCACACCTTGCCGCACCAAGCATCACGCCGGTCATCCCGACCAGATCGAAACCACCCACCTTCGACAACACATCAATGCCATCGCGCGGATTGGGCTGATTAATCGCAATCGCCCGCCGCACGACGTCCACTTTATTATCGATGCGGGAAGGCGGAAGATTCGCGCCAATCCCCACCACCTCTTTTGCATCACTTCCTGTAAAAACGCTGACCATCGCGGCGGCTGGCGTGGTGTTCGCCATTCCCAGCTCCCCTACGCCAAATAAGGTCACGCCGCGTTGCGCCAGGTCGCAGGTGTAGCGGGAAACCTCCAGCAAAAGCGCCTCAGCCTGCGAGCGACTCATCGCCGGGCCAACGGCAATATTTCCGCAGCCGCGCGCGACGCGCATATCAACTACGCCAGGAATAGGTTCAGCATCAATACCAACATCAATGACATGCACCTTCGCACCGGCCTGAGCGGCAAGCACGCATACGCCGGTTGTTCCCCGCGTCATATTCGCCGCCTGAATCGCCGTCACGATTTTGGGCGAAACCGCTACGCCTTCATCCCAGACGCCATGGTCGGCGCACATCACCAGCATCGCCTTTTCACCTACCTGCGGCGTACCGTTAAGCCCCGGCATTCCCGCGAGCTGAACGGCTAAGGCTTCCAGTCTGCCTAGGCTGCCCGGCGGTTTGAGCAGGCCGTCAATATGTTGCTGCGCACGCGCCATCGCCTCGGCGTCCGGCGCAGGAATGTCACGGAGTAAAGCGTGTAGTGTCTGCATAAGATGTCTCGTCCGTAATAATCGGCTCATAACAGAGCCAGCAGAAAGATCAGTTCGCCAAGTTCGATCGCCGCGCCCAGCGTATCGCCGGTTTGACCGCCAAGCGTACGTTTAAGCAACTGGCCAAGGATGAAAATCGCCGCGAGTGTGACCACCATTGCGGCCAGTCCTTGCATACCAGGCAGTAATACCGTGGCGACGATTACCGCCAATCCCAGAGTAATGCAGGTTTGCCGTCCGCTGACTTTACCGATAAATACATTGCCGAGCCCCTCGTCACGGGCGTAGCGATGACGGTACATCAATAAAACGGCGCTGCCACGCCCAGCCGCACAGGCCGCCGCCAGCGCCGCCAACATTGGCGTTCCACGTAACGCCAGTTCGCTGACCACCAGAATTTTTGCCAGTAGCACAAAAATAAGCGCCAGCCCGCCATGGGTTCCCAGACGACTATCGCGCATAATCTCCAGCATTCGCTCACGGCGGCGCGCGGAAAAAATGCCATCACAGGTATCGGCCAGCCCATCCAGGTGAAAACCACCGGTCAGCAGCGCCAGCGCCAGAATACAGAACAACGCCGCTAGCGGAATACCGCACCAGGATTGCAGGAGGATGAAAATCAGGCCGCTTACGCCCCCCAGAATCAACCCGATAAAGGGAAACATCACGATCCCACGCGAATACTGCTCGAAATCCAGTCCCTGCGACCAGCGTGATGGCACGGGCAAGCGGCTAATAAAAGCGAGCATGGCCCAAAACAGCTTACTCATTTAATTTTGACTCCAATACCTGAGACCACCAGCCAGACCTCATCCGCCGCTGCCGCCAGTCGTTGGTTGACCCGACCGGCAATATCACGAAAATGGCGCGCCAAACGATTTTCCGGGACGATCCCCATTCCCACCTCATTTGTCACCAGTACCACTTTCGCCGGGCAGCGCTGGCAGGCTGCAATTAAAATCTGAATTTCATCGTCAATGGCGCGCTCCATCGCCGCGTAATCCCACTGTTCGGGATCGTTTTCTCCTCCCAGCGCAAACAGCAGATTCGTCACCATGGTGGTAATACATTCCAGTAAAATCGCGTCGTCAGGGGCAAGATCCGCGGTAATCAACGTATCAAGATGCCGCCAGCATTCTGCGGTCCGCCAGTGTGCCGGCCTGTCATCTTTATGATGCTGAATTCTCGCCGCCATCTCGTCATCAAGAATGTGCGAGGTGGCGATATACAGTACCTGCGGCGCATCGCCAATTAAGGTTTCAGCATGACGGCTTTTACCACTACGCGCCCCGCCCGTCACCAGAATCATCATACCGGCTCCTGATGTTGTTGCATGATGGTATAAATTTTATCAATATCAATATGTTGCCGCATCGCTTCCGCCAGCAGATCAAATTGCCGCGCTTTATGCTCCGCATAACAAAAAGTCGTTTCCCACGGCGCAAGCCCTTTTCGTGCCCGTAACCCATTGACCACCGCACGGGTAAACGCATCGCTGTCAAACAGGCCGTGAAGGTAAGTGCCAAACGCCAGTCCGTCGGCGGTGACCGCACCATCCGCCACAGAGCATCCATTTTTCTGTAACGTCATGGCCGTACAGCATCCTTCCTGCAGCACCGTTTCCCCCATGTGAATTTCATAACCGCGTACCGGTAGCCCCGCTGCGGCAGCCAGCCAGCCGGGCAGCTCGTCTGACATTGTCGCGTTAACCTGCGTCGTGGTTTTATCCTGTGCAAAGCGAGTGATCGTATTAAGCAGCCCCAGGCCCGGCTGCGTACCCAGCCCCGACTCCACCTCATCCACAATGGTGTCGCCCAGCATCTGGTAGCCGCCGCAAATTCCCATCACCGGCACGCCCTGCCGATGTGTCTGCAATACCGCATCCGCCATCCCGCTTTCGCGCAGCCAGGCGAGGTCGCTCAGCGTATTCTTACTGCCCGGCAGGATCACCAGATCAACGTCAGTCAATGCTTCCGGGCGGCGAATATAGCGTATGCGCACATCCGGCTGCGCCGCCAGAGCGTTAAAATCCGTAAAGTTAGAAATATGTGGCAGTTGCACAATGGCAATAGTGATATCACGGGGGGCGTTACCGCGATATTTATCGTTTTGCAGCGCGACGCCATCCTCATCTTCCAGATCCACATCCAGCCACGGCATCACGCCCAGGACCGGGACGCCGGTAAGCGATTCGATTTGTTCGATACCGGAATAGAGTAGTGCCACGTCGCCGCGGAATTTGTTGATAATGACGCCCTTTACTCTGTCACGCTCCTGTTTATGCAACAGCGCCAGCGTGCCATAAATAGCGGCGAATACGCCGCCCCGGTCGATATCCGCCACCAGAATAACCGGACACTGGGCCATTTCCGCCATTCCCATATTGACGATATCACGATCGCGCAGATTGATTTCCGCCGGGCTTCCGGCGCCTTCCAGCACAATAACGTCATATTCCTGCGCCAGGCTGTTATAGACCGCAAGGATTTGCTCACGCAAACGCGGTTTATAGTCATGGTAACTAACCGCATCCATATTGGTCGCCACTTTCCCCATCAGCACGACCTGCGCCTGGCGATCGCTGGTCGGTTTGAGCAGCACCGGATTCATACGCACATCTGGCGTGATCCCCGCGGCTTCCGCCTGAAAAATCTGCGCCCGCCCCATCTCTTTGCCATCCGGCGTAATACCAGAATTAAGCGCCATATTTTGCGATTTAAACGGCGCGGTACGCAGACCATCCTGATAAAAAATGCGGCATAAACCCGCCGCCAGCACACTTTTGCCGACGTCGGATGCCGTCCCCTGCAACATAACTGCCTGTGTCATGACGCCTCCCTGAATGCGCACTTTTGCATTCGATGAAAAAACTCCGTTTCTGTTTTACACAGCGGCAGTCCCAGTTGAGTATGAAGTTTGACCAGCCAGGGCTGGGTTAGCCCCGCTTGTTCCATCGCTTCCGTACACGCGAAAACCTCGCCAGGCGCGCCATGCGTCAGGACCTGGCCCTGACGTAACACGTATACGGCATCGCTAATTTCATAAATAAGATCGATATCATGGCTGGAGATAATGACATGATTGCCCTGCGCCACAATCCGCCTGATGATAGCAAGCATCTGAGTGCGCCCTGCGGGATCGAGACCAGCAGTGGGTTCATCCAGCAATAGATAGCGCGCCTGTAGCACCAGCGCTCCGGCGATAGCCACACGTTTTTTTTGCCCATGACTCAAACACTGAATGGGCTGATGGCGAAAATGTTGGGCGTCAACCAGCGTTAGCGCCTCGTCGACGCGGCGCGTGATTTCCGCTTCCGGCACCCCCAAATTACGTAAACTAAACGCAATATCGCTATCGATATCAGTATAAAAAATCTGCTGTTCAGGGTCCTGAAAAACCGTCGCAACTTGCTGGCGCAGCGCCAGTAGTCCGCGCTTGCTGTAATCCAGCGGTTTTCCCTGCCACAACACGGCCCCTTTTTGCGGACGCAACAGGCCGCTCAGGTTCATAAAAAGCGTAGACTTCCCACAGCCGTTCGCACCCACCAAACCGGTAACAGGCGAAAGCGAAAAATCCAGATTTAACCCTTTAAGTACCGGCTCATCCTGATAACGAAACCACAGGTCTGAAGTGGCAAGCATAATAGTCCTTACAGGTGAAAATCACCCTGATACAGTTTGATATCCAGCGTGGTGGTCATTTGCTGATAACGCATTAACACCCGCGTAAACAGGAGTCCAGTCAGCATTGCCAGAGATCGATAGCCGTTCGGCAGGCTGCAATAACCAAAACGCAGCGTTTGCGCGCGACGAATTGCCGCCGCCTCATCCAGAAGAATAAAGAGAAAGCGCCACGTTAACAGGATTTGCTCAGTAAGCAGGCGTGGAATATGCGCGCGCTTAAGCAAGCTAATTAACTGCGGAAACGGTAGGTTCATCACCAGCCACAACGTCGCGGACAGCGCCGTCAGGCTACGCCAGAACGTTTCATTCGCCGTAACCACGCCCGCACGGGTAATCCCGATCCAGTATGGCCCGACAGATATGCCAGCCAGCAGCATTTGCGGCTCGCGGCTGATGCTGAAGATAATCGTTATCACGCCGACCAACAAAAATCCAAAAGGTATCGCCATCCATCGACACCAGCGCCAGAGGGATATGCGCAATAGCCAACAGCTCAATCCGGCAATGATCAGCAGCTCAATGCCCTGCCCTACAGGCGGCAGAGCAAACGCCAGTATCATCATCGCCAGCCACAGCAAAAACTTGCGCTGCGGCGCAACGTGTGCCCAGCGGCTTTGATAGCTGAGTCGATCAAGCCCGGTCATCACGGCGTTGTTTACCTTTGCAATACCCCAGGATATAAAAAATCACCGCCGCGCCAAGAGAGCCCTGAAGGGTAAACAGCAGGCTTTCAATTTCACCGCTGGCGGGTTCATATAACGGCTGAAACCAGGGTTTATACTGCGGCGCAATAGCCTGAATCTGGCTTTCCGCTTCGCCGTCTGAACCGCCATATTCACCGCCATGGTTAATAAAAAACGGCAGAATCACCAGCGCCACCACCATCGCTAACAACATCAACGTTTTTTTCATTTTAATGTCCTTGTACGGTAATCACTTGCCGTTTGGTTAACTGATCATAAATCATGACGGTTAATAAACCTTCGGCAATGGCGACAGGAATCTGTGTGAGGCAGAAAATCCCCATAAACTTCACAACAGACCCTGTCGCTCCGGCATGGGGATCGGGAAACGCAACGCCAAGCTGGACTGAAGTCACAAAATAGGTCGCCAAATCCGCCAGCATCGCGCACAGAAAAACGGCGACATCGCGGCGCAGTCCGGCACGGCAGGCCATTTTCCACACCAGATAACCGACAACCGGGCCAATCACCGCCATCGACATTCCATTTGCGCCAAGCGTCGTCAGGCCGCCGTGCGCCAGCAATAGCGCCTGAAACAACAGCACAACCGCGCCGAGAATCGCCACCACCCCGGGCCCGAACAAAATAACCGCCAGACCAACGCCGGTCGGATGTGAACAACTCCCCGTTACCGACGGAATTTTGAGCGCGGACAGGACAAAAATAAACGCGCCGCACAGCGCCAGCAGTACCTTCTGATGATTATCCTCCTGCACAATACGCCGTAAGCGCACCAGCCCATACCACAAGCAGGGTAAAAACAGTAACCACCAGGCCAGCGCCCACACTGGCGGTAAAAAGCCCTCCATGATATGCATCGCAAACGCCTGTTGCGGGACAACCATCAGCAATAGCGCTGCAGCCAGTCCACTGAAAGACAACTGTCGAAGCTGCTGTTCAAGTTTCATTCTGCATACTCCCACTGTTTATTGACCAGAATGGTCGAAAAATAGGGCAACGGTCGATCATCGTTGACCTCGTGGAGATGGCGCCAGCACTGCTCGCCGGGCAGCGTGGCCTCGGACATCATTAAGGCGCATTCCAGCAGGCCAGCCTGCGCCAGCAACGCTTTAATACGGGCGAATCGGCCATACACTTTCATCAACACCAGGCTATCATGCTGTTGTAGCGCCTGGGCTATTTCCGCTTCCGGCGCGGTACAAGAAATAACCGCCAGCGATTGCCGTTCTATGGCGAGCGGCATTTTCGCGCGGGCGGCTATCGCGGCGAAGGACGTGACGCCGGGGACAATCTCCAGCCACTCCGGGCAGCCGATTCGCTGGAGTAAAAAAATCCAGGTACTGAATAGCATCGCATCGCCCAGGGTAATAAAACCGACCTGTTTACCCGCTTCCACCTCTACGGTAAGCGCGGCGGCAACCTCGTTCCAGACCGCTTCTTTCTCGGCGCCGTCAGCGCTCATAGGGAAATGGCAACAACGTACTTCCGTCTGCTCGCCGAGATAGTCGCGCACAATCGACAGCGCCAGACTATCGCCCCCCTTACGACCGGCGGGCGCATACAGAATGTCCAGCGAGCCAAGAATCCGCGCTGCGCGGACGGTTATCAGGTCGGGCGCGCCTGGCCCGGTACTTAATGCGTATAATTTACCGTTCATGCCGCCTCCTCTACCGCCATGTTCAGCGCCTGGTGCAAATGCGCGACAAACATCGCCCGGATAGCCGGGTTTTCTCCCAGCCCGCTCAGCCACGGCGTCGCCGGAATGCCCGCCGCGTTAAAGCGCATTTTCCATGAGTCGCCGTCGTCTGAAGCCATATCATTAATGGCGTGATCGCCCGCCACCAGCATTAATGGCATCAAATGTACGCCGGTGACGCCTTCGTCACGCAGGCTGTCGATCAGGATGTCGACCTCCGGGTAGCTTTCTACGGCGCCGACGCGCGCCGGAAAGCGCTGCACGGTCATCATATGATCGAGGCAGGCATAAGCTGCGAATGCGTGATGGCTGGCGCCGTGGCCCATAAAAACGACTTTCTCCGTTTGTCTGAGCGATGGCATCTGTTGTCGCAACGCCTGCATTAGCTGCACATAATCGTTATGGCTGCTCAGCAGCGGCACGCCCAGCGTCAGGCGAGTGAATAACGGACGCAAGAGTTGTACTTCACGGACAATTTTTTCATATTCGTCGCCGTTAATAATGTGCAACGACTGAATCGCCACGTCCTGATATCCCTGTGCGGCAAGCTTTTGCAAAGCCTGTAATGGCGTATCGATGTCGATACCGTCACGCTGGCGAAGCTTGCGAATGATCATTCCGGAAGTGAAGGCGCGAAACAGGTCGCGATCGGGACAGGACGCCGCCAGATCACGTTCGCACGCCACAATGTTTTTTTCACAGGTGTCGTGATAGCTGGTGCCAAAACTGACCACCAGAAGCGCTTTTTTCATTTTTACTCCTTAGCTGCGGCCAGCCAGCGCGATAAACGCTGCGCAAAGGCGGCCTGGCTTTCCAGTAACTCATCACCCGTCACAAGTGGCGTCGGGCGCGCAATAACGATGCAGGGAATGCCCGCATCCAGACAGGGCTGAACTTTTTCCTGATATCCCCCCTCCGCGCCGGACGCTTTGGTAATGACCACGTCGGCCCGGCACTGGTGGTAAAACGCGGCGTTAAAATCAGCGCTGAACGGCCCACACAATGCGAAAATTTCTCCAACGCCGAACCCCAGTTCGCTGCAGCGTTGAATCACCTCCGCCACGGGCAGTACGCGCGCCAGCAACGTTTTTTCCGCCAGCCCGGCACGCCAGACGGCCAGATCTTTACTGCCGGTCGTCAGTAACACGCGCGAACCAAAACGCCTCGCTATCTCGCAGGCATCGGCAATACTGCGCGCCGTATAGAGAAGCGGATGCGTCAGATTGCTAAGCTGCTCCGGACGCTGATAACGACTTAACAACACGCCTGCCGTTTCACAGGCGCGAAGGAGGTTATGGCTGACCATTTCTGCATAAGGATGCGATGCATCTATTACCCAGCGAGTACGGTTTTCTTTTAGCCAGGCGACCATCTGCCCGTACTCCAGACGACCACAGCGCACCTGTCCTTTAATGTCGCCAGCCAGCGCTTTTCCGGCTGGCGTCGCCACGGATAAGGTGTATGCGACGTTCGCCGCATCCAGTTGTCGGCATAACGCGCGCGCATCGCTGGTGCCGCCCACCACCAGCACATCTCCCTCATTCACAGCGTGTAACCTCGCGGCGTTATCATCAGCCCATCCTGAACATAGGTCGTTTTATTACCAACAATGACCAGACTGGTCATATCTACCGGTTCAAAATCCATATCGCCGAGCGTAGTCAGCCATTTTTCCTCTTTCTTACGTCCGGCGGATTTCACCACGCCAACCGGCGTTTGCGCGCTTTTACTGGCGGCAAGCAGGTCAAACGCGCGCGCCAGATGCCCTTCGCGCCCGCGGCTGCGCGGGTTGTAAAAACAGATAACAAAGTCTGCCTCTCCGGCGGCAACGATGCGCTTTTCAATTACCGGCCACGGGGTCAGCAGGTCGCTGAGGCTGATATGGCAGAAGTCATGCATCAGCGGCGCGCCCAGTAAAGAGGCGGCGGCGATGCTGGCGGTCATGCCAGGAATGAGCCGCACCTCGACGTCCAGTTTTTGCTTGCCGACCAGTTCCAGCACCAGACCCGCCATGCCGTAAATTCCCGCATCCCCGCTGCTGATGAGCGCGACGTTATGCCCGGCCTGCGCCAGTTCAATAGCCGCCTGGCAGCGTTCAATTTCCTTACACATGCCGGTCTTGATCACCTGTTTATCGCCGGTAAATGCTTTAACCAGATGGGTATAGGTTTTGTAGCCCACGACGATTTCCGCCGCCTGAAGCGCCTCAATCGCCTCCATCGTCATCATTGCCTGCGAACCGGGGCCAATACCAATTACGCTCAACATCAGTGTGCAACTCCTAAAGTAATAGTGACGCCCTGTTCTCGCAGGGTCTCGCCTAACAATTGTCCCTGGCTTAATAACCACGCAGCCGGGCCGGATACGCTGCCAACGCCCACCGTTTTTCTGACGAAGCCAGAACCGGGAAAATGGTGTTCGAATTCGCGCAACGCTTCGGCGGTAAAGGTTTTAAAAGGCACGCGGCAGCAGGAGGCGAGCTGAATAAGCCCCGGCTCCCCTTTTTTGAGCGTGACGCTGCCAATCGCTTTTAACGCCAGCGGATCGAGTTTCTGCGCTTCAAGCTGGCGCGCCAGTAATGTCGCTAACAGGGGAAATGGCGTATTGCGGCGACAGCCAATTCCCGCCACCACACGCTGGGGCACCAGTTTCCAGTGCAGTACGGGAAGCTCAGGGAGGTCATTACGCAAAGAGACGCAGATAAGCGCATCCAGCTCAGGCAACCGCTGCAAATCATCAACAGGGATAAAACCGCGAATATCACACTGGCCGATCTCTTCCGTTAGTTCGGCATCCCACCATAACCCTACACGTTGATGACTGACCAACATCTGGTTAACGGTTTTTACCGCCGTTCGAAGATCGGACATGCGGGCGTTAAGCTGGAAAGCTAAGGTGTCCAACGCGGACATCTCATTGACATCCGTTGCCGTGGTAATCACCGGATCGGCGCCTAACATTCCTGCCAGGTAGCGCGTCAAGGCATTGGCCCCGCCCGCATGACCGGAAAGCAGGCTAATGACATGCTGACCACGTTCATCAATGACGACCACCGCCGGATCGCTGAACTTGTCGTTCACTAACGGCGCCAGGACACGAACGGCAATGCCGGTCGCGCCGATAAAAATAAGCGCGGTATAAGTGGTAAAAGCCTGCCGGGCGGTATTAGCGAATCCGCCATCGAAGGGAATAAATCCCTCTTCCCGCAGTTTTTCACTGGTAAAGCAGGTTAACGGCAGCATCGCGGCGAGTCTCTTTGCCAGCGCCACGCCGCCGGGCGTCAGGCAAAACAACGCAATGGATTCAGGCTTTACGGTATTCATGGCTAAAGTCCGCTGCATAAAGTCTTGAGTAGTGATACTCCTTACCCAGAAAATTCCCGACCAGGATTAGCGCCGTCTTACGGATGCCAGCATCACGTACTTTGTCGCTAATATCCGCTAACGTGCCGCGAACGGTCTGGCTTTCCGGCCAGGTAGCCTTATAGATGACCACGACAGGCGTAGTTGCCGGATAACCGCCGGCAATGAGACGTTCCGCCACCCGGTGAATACGCTGAACGGAAAGATAAATCGCCATCGACGTCTGGTGACTGGCGAACGCCTCCAGTTGTTCGCGCGCCGGTACTGGCGTACGCCCTTCCAGACGGGTAATAATGAGACTCTGCGATACCTCCGGTACGGTATATTCCACACCCAGCTCCGCCGCAGCGCCGAGAAACGCGCTGACGCCAGGCACTACCTGCCAGTCGATACCACGGCGGGTTAACTCTTCGCCTTGCTCACGCACGGAGCCGTACAGCGAGACATCGCCCGTTTGCAACCGCACCACCGTTTTTCCCGCTTTCACGCCCGCGGCCATCAGCTCGATAATCTGCTCAAGATGCAGTTCGGCGCTGTCGTAGCGTTCTGCCTGCGCGGGGCAGTAATCCAGCAGTTCGGTATTGATCAGCGAACCGGCATAGATAACTACCTGCGCCTGTTGCAGCAGGCGGTAGCCTTTAAGCGTGATCAGCTCGCGATCGCCCGGCCCGGCGCCGACGAACCATACACAGCGTGGATCAAATGTCTCTGACATGGTTTTCTTCCTTCTGACAGGCGATAACAAAAACAGGATTGTTCGGTTTGAAATAGTGTCCCGCCCCCAGCGGCGTTAACGATGAAAGCTGAAGCTGTACACAGTCCATTCGACATGCGCCGATGTGCGCAAGATGCGCCAGCGCGCTATGAAGGTTTTCCTGCAAGATAAAGGTCATCACCAGACGGCCACCGGGATGCAGATGGCCCATCGCCCAGTCAATCAGCGCCGTCAGATGCCCGCCGCTGCCGCCCATAAACACCGCATCGGCTTTCCCGGTTATGGTCATTGGCGCTTCGCCGGGGAGAATATCGATATTGCCGCAGGCAAAGCGCTGACGATTCTCATCAAGCAGCCGTAGCGCGGCAGGATTACGCTCGATAGCCGTCACCTGCAACGAAGGAAATTGCAGCGCCGCTTCAATTGAGACGCTTCCCGTTCCCGCCCCGACGTCAATCAGGTGACTGGCGCGGTGGAGCTCAAGTTTCGACAGCGCCAGCGCCCGTACCGCCTCTTTGGTCATTGGCACATTCTCGCCGCGCAGAAAAAGCTCATCTTTCATCCAGGATCACCACTGCATTCATTTCATAGTCGGCGTTGACCGCACTGACGGGTAGCCAGTGGATCCGCTCATTTTCCATCGCCAGATTTTCACCAATCACCATCAAGCGATGCCCTTTACCGCGCGCGACCAGTTCCCGCGCGATTTCTCGCGGCCCGCAGCGGGCATCCGTGACCATCGCCACTTTGCGATGGTTCGCTAACTGCTCGAAGCTGACGCAACGACCGTGGCTACTGGTCAACCACATGTCATTCATATCAATTCCAGCCTGTGCGCACAGATACTGTACGGCGCTGATGCCAGGGATAATGCGAACCTGTTCGATACCAAAATGCGCCACCAGGCGTGTACCGATGCCATAAAACAGCGGATCGCCGGAGGCCAGCACCACGATCCCTTTATCCCAACGGGCGGCAATCCAGGACAACAACGCGCCAATATCCGCGCCCAGCGTAAATCGTTCGCCGCCAAACGCCGGAAACTGCGCCAAATGGCGTTTACCGCCTGCCAGCGCATCGGCGTGGTCTATCGCTTCCAGCGCCGCAGGCGTCATCAAATGCCGTCCAGCGGGCCCCATACCCACGACCGTTAGCATTGCAGCTCCTTAGCAATCTCGTCGACGGGACGATTACTGCCGAGAATATGGTTATCAAAAGAAAACAGGATGGCGTCGCAGACAGGCGGCGTTTTGGTAAAACGCAGCATCTGCATGACTCGCAAACAAATACGCCTGGAAAGATGGTTATAGATATGCCCGAAGCCATATGCTTCAATGTGCTCCATTGCCGCTTCGGTGGTATCGCAATCGCTGACCAGGGTGAGTAACTCCAGCGGCGCGCCCAGTAAAGCTAAATGCGCGACCAGCGTTTCCATGCGCGCATCGGCAATATGGCTATGGGTATGAAAGATCCCGGCGGCGATTTTGATCAATTTTCCAGGATGCCCCACCAGCACTATCTGGCAAAATCCCAGCCGTACCGCCTCTTCAATCATGTAGCCGACAAAATTGCTCATGGTGACGACCGTCTGTGTGTCGACGCCCATTTGTTCGCGAACAAACCGTTCGCCGTGGTTGCCCGGCACGAGTATCACCCGCGTTAATCCTGACGCCCGTTTGATCTCCAGTTCCAGCGATAGCGAGCGTTTCCAGCTTTCTTCCGACATCGGCGTCACAATGCCGGTAGTGCCAATAATGGAAATGCCGCCAAGAATGCCAAGCCGCGAGTTATACGTTTTTTGCGCCCGCGCTTCGCCTTCCGGGGCAAAAATCTCCACATCGGCCCCACGCGCCGGGCCTATCGCTTCGCGCACCGCTGACTCAATGGTATGGCGCGGCGTACGATTGATGGCGGCACTCCCGAGCGGCAGCCCAACCCCTTTACGCGTTACCGTACCAATACCTTCGCCGCCAGTGAGCGTAATCTCACCGCTGTCGTTGAGCGTAACGCGGGCAAAAATCAGCATTCCGTGCGTGGCATCCACATCATCGCCGCCATCTTTACGAATTGCGGCTATCGCCTGCTGGCCTTCAATGTGCGGCGACTCCACGTTCAGGCATAGCGTGACGCCCGACGGCGTGACGATGGAGACCTGATGAATCAGATGTTGACGCAATACCATCAGCGCGGCGACTTTTGCCGCCGCCGTCGCGCAGGAACCGGTGGTATATCCTTTACGTAACGCTTTACCGTGGTGCCAGACCGGCGCGTCAAAAGAAAGCTCGCTCATCAGGCCTCCCGGAGGTGATAGAGCAGCGCATTGACGATAGCGGCAGCCACGTTACTGCCGCCTTTACGCCCTAACGCGGCAACCGCGGGGAAATGGCTATGGGTGAGTGCCTCTTTGGACTCCGCCGCGCCGACAAAGCCTACCGGTACGCCCACCACGCCGCTCACCGTCACGTTATGTTCAAGCAAACGGAACAGGGCCGTCGGCGCATTACCGAAAACAAAGAGCTTGTTTTTCTCCTCCTCGGCGATAGCGATATCGACGGCGGCCATTGAACGGGTAATCCCCTGCATTTTTGCGGCGCGCACCACGCGCGGATCGCTGATATAACAGCGACACTCGCCGCCAAACGTCGCCAGTAATCTTTTATTAATGCCGGACAGCGCCATCGTGGTATCGGTATAAATAATGCACGGTTGGCGTAGCGCATCACAAAGCTGCTCCAGCGCATCGGCAGAGAACCACAAAATGTCCAGCCAGTCGAAATCGGCGGTGGTATGAATAACCCGCTTGATAATGGCCTCATGGAGCGGACTGGCGAAACGGTAATCAGGACGCGTTTCGCGAATAATGTCGCTAATAATGGTGAAACTGTTGGCCTCAATGGTTTGGGGCTGCTGGATATAATGCATACTGTCGTCCTCAGGCCACGCCAGATAACCCGCACCGCGCTACAATAAACAGCGCCAGCGCCAGGGTTGAAGCGACCCACATCAATCGAATCGTTCGGGAAATATCGTCCACGGAAATATCGCGCTGCGCGTCGCCGATCCAGGGCTTGTCCACACGCTCGCCAAAGTAGTTATTTGGGCCGCCGAGCTGGATACCTAAGGCGCCGGCCACACACGCTTCCGACCAGGCGCAATTTGGGCTACTGTGGTTATAACGGTCACGCCAGCCAATACGCAGCGCCCGCCAACCACTCAGGCGACACAGTCCTGCCGCAATGCCCAGCAACAGCCAGCTCAGGCGGGCGGGAAGATAGTTCGCTACGTCGTCCATACGGGCGCTGACCATACCAATCGCCCAGTATTTTTCATGTTTGTAGCCCACCATTGAATCCAGGGTATTGACGGCTTTGTAGGCCATCGCCAGCGGCGCGCCGCCGAGAAAGAGGAAAAAGAGCGGCGCGATAATGCCGTCAACGGTGTTTTCTGCAACCGTTTCCACCACGGCGCGATTGATCTGCGCTGGCTGAAGTTGCGACGTATCGCGCCCGACGATCCAGGAGAGTTTTATTCGGCTTTCCGCAAGGTCGTTCTCCCGCAACGGTCGCTCAACCTCTTGCGCGGCGCGGGCCAGAGAGCGTCCGGCCAGCGTGGTAAAGATCATCCAGACTTCGACGCTCCAGCCAAACCAGGGGTGAATCCGCTGCGCCAGCGCCAGTACGCCCCATGCCACGCCCCAGGTCGCCCCGACAACCACAACCCACATTACGCCGCCGCCAATCCGCAGCGCTTTATCGCCGGGACAATAGCGACGCACAATACGCTGCACAAACGTGATTAAACGGCCTATCCAGCGTACCGGATGGGGCCAGTGTTGAGGGTCGCCGATGATAAAATCCAGCACCCAGGCGATACACCAGGCAAGGATCGTCATAATATGCGCCTCGCCGCCGCCAGCCAGTGCTGCAACATTTCCGGACGCTGGGCGAAATGGACGTGCAGATAGCTGGCAAACGTGTTGCCTGTCTGCCAGCCGCCGGTCCATTCCTGTAACACGCGACCATCGCGAACCTTACGACAGGCCATAACGGCGGGTGTTTCGGGGATAAAATCTGAGTAGTGAAATTCATGGCCGCGCACTATCTCGCCAGGCACCGCCAATAGCGTTGGCTGCATAGCCTGCGCCTCACAATAACCAAAGCGGGTAAGTCGCTTACCCATTTTGCTGTGACCGGGGATAATATTCGCCATCTGATGAATTTCCCCGCCGCTATCCTCCAGAGTGCTCCCCAAATACATCAGACCACCACACTCCGCGTAAATCGCCACGCCGCGCTGATGCGCCACCCGCAAATGTTTTAACATCGCCGTATTTGCCGCCAGCTCTGCGGCGTATAATTCAGGATATCCACCGCCCAGCCAGATCATCTGACAATCAGGCAATGCGCGGTCATGCAGTGGGCTAAAACGCACAATGTTAACGCCGGCACGCTCCAGCAAATCGATGTTATCGGGGTAATAAAAGTTAAAGGCCTCATCATCAGCCAGAGCAAGCGTCAGCCCTGCCCCCGCTGTTTTACCAGGGCGTTCAGGCCACATTCCCGCCGGAAGCGCTGATAACACGCTCAGCGAGAGTAACGCATCCACATCCACTGTTTGTTCCAGCGTGGCGGCAAAATCATGCCATGATTGCTGATGGACGAGGGATTCTCTGGCAGTAATCAACCCCAGGTGGCGTTCAGGTAATGCGACGCCGTCGCAAGGAGGGACATACCCCAGTACCGGCAGTGAGCAATAATGTTCAATGGCATTTTTGAGGAGCTGATAGTGGGCGTCGCTAGTGACGCGATTCACAATCACGCCCGCGAGGTTGAGGGTCGGGTCGAAGTGCTGAAATCCCATAACGGTAGCCGCAAGCGACGTTGAAACAGCCTTGCCGTCCACCAGTAGGATGACCGGGCAACCAAGCTGTTTGGCCATCGCGACTGTGCTGCAGTAATTGGGGTCGACGCCATAGCCGTCATACAGCCCCATGACGCCTTCAATGACAGCGATATCCGCCTGCCGCATTTGTTCGCAAAATAAGGCGTTGAGAACAGGAGGAGGAAGCATGAAACTGTCAAGATTACGGGACGCCACGCCACAGATAGCGGTATGCCAGCCGGTATCAAGGTAATCTGGCCCAACTTTAAACGGCTGTACGCGCAGCGCGCGTTTTTGCAGCAGCCTCAACAAACCAAGCGTCACCGTGGTTTTGCCGCAACCGCTTCCTGTGCCTGCAAGAATAAATGCGTGATGCCTTGCCGCCATTACCCTGATCCTGTTCAGGGTGGTAGGGGTATACAGGTACGCGCATGTTCAGTCTTTCGACTGTACGCGTCTTCGCAACCCACTTCCCACCGAAGTTGTTGGTTATCACCGACAGGCAGGTCTTCTGGCTTAGCGTCCTCCTCGCCCGTCCTTCCCAATCTTGCGATCAGTGGTCTTTACGGGGTCGTCAGCATCACAGCAGCGGGGGCTGCGGGGGATTTTCACCCCCTTCCCTACCACAAATGTGGCAAACCTGTTGGTTTACGTTATGGCTGTACGGCACACCCATAACGGTAATTAATAATGTGTTACGTTTTACATTTCTGTGAGCAATAGCCTGAGCGGTTGCTCATCTGACGTTAATCTACTCATCCTTACCGGTATATTGACGATAAAACGTGTCGACAAAGCGTAATAAAAGTTATCTTTCCTGACACTGTACTTCATCACAAAAATAAAAACTGGTGCAGTTTATGCCCTAAATTTTATTATTTTGTTGCGCTATGACAATTTATTGTTACACCAGATAAATTTTCTTTCTGAAATGATTAAGATACAAAACACTATCAAAAATCGGCAATAGCAAAATATTGCTATTCATAACGATGGAGGATGAGAATTCTCATTTATCTGCTGGCGATAAGCCTGCGGCGTAACCTGATAGGTCTGGCGGAAGACTTTACAAAAATAGCTGGTTTGCGAAAAGCCTAAATTACGCGCAATACTGGCAATACTCCAGTCACTATGGCAAAGCAATTCTCTGGCGCTAACCATTCTCTGGCGGTTCACCCACGCATTAAATCCGATTCCCTGATATTTCTTGAATAGCTTACTGAAGTAATAGGGGCTGAGATAGACATGTGAGGCGACATCCTCAAGACGAAGATCGTCGGACAAATGCGCATCAATATAGCGAAGCGCTTTTTTCATTTTACTGTCATGCGGAGTGGGACCACGAGCGGCTTTATTTGCCTCCGATTGCTGCGGATTGTCTTTGATAACCACGAAATTGAGCTGTTTTTTCAGGCAATTCTCAACAATCAGTTTAAGGAGATCGGCGGAAGCGATAACGCGTGAATAGTCCATCTCTGGCACATTCCGAAATTCATTCAAGAGCTCAGGGTCAGCCTGCCAGCGATCGTCGACATTAAGAATGTTTACCAGCTCCACGTCATTACTTAAACGAACCTGCCCGCATAAAACAAAGCCAACTAAATGCCCTGCGATTACCAGCGGAATAGAAAAATCCGTTAGACCGGCATGACAACGATAAATACAGGGTTGATCGGACTTCGATGCCTCCAGTCCCCCGCAGCGATCGCTCATACGACAACGTGTACTATGCTGGGGATGCTGCCGCATCAACTGACAAAACGGCGTGAAATTGAATAGCTCAGATATTTCATCACCATGAATATTGACAACCACAACCGCCAGACCGGTGGCTTGTGCAAAATCCTGTGCGATTTTATTAATGAGTTCTGAGTTCAGAGCGCTCGCAGAAATCATGATAAAACCCCTCAGTTAATTTATTGTTATAAACAAAACACATTATTTACATTCACTTTTTATTAGCATTATCCTGGCCCTGATAAAAAGTACAATGACAATATCAAAAGTCTCCCATTGCTGGGAGACGTTTTGATCAGTTCGTGAAAGCAGATCACGAAATTATCTCACCTGTTTTTACGATACATCATTGCTGTGAATCTGGTTCGCATTTTCTTACAGTTCACAGCGGTTACAAGGTAAATTCTTACCAATAAAATAGCGATATATGGCTGCTCCGGCACAGGCGCCGATAACAGGCGCGACAATCGGCACGATAAAATAAGGGATCTCTCGCCCACCGCTCATCGCCATGTTCCCCCACCCCGCTAACCATGTGAACAGTTTGGGACCGAAATCACGCGCCGGGTTCATTGCAAAACCGGTAAGGGGTCCAGTAGACGCGCCGATAACGGCAACCAATATCCCAATAAGCAAAGGCGCAAGCGGCCCTTTAGGAATGCCATTGCCATCATCCGTCAATGCCATGATCATGCCCATCAGAATCGACGTAATGACCACTTCCACCAACGCAGCCTGCCATACATTTAGCGCTGCGGCCGGATAGGTACTGAAAATGCTGGCTAATTGCAAACTTTCGACGCTACCGCGCACCATATGATGCGCAGTCTCAAATTCAGTAAAAAGGCTACTATAAAGCACATACGCCAGCAGAGCGCCGCCAAAAGCGCCGGCAAACTGGGCAATAATATAAGGCAATACTTTCTGTTTGGGAAAGCAGGCAAACAGCCACAGCGCAATCGTCACCGCAGGGTTAAGATGTCCGCCGGAGATCCCGGCCGTAAGGTAAACGGCCAGTGAAATTCCAAGCCCCCAAATAATGCAAATCTCCCATAATCCGAGGCTGGCGCCTGCGACTTTGAGCGCACTCAAACAACCGATACCAAAAAACAAAAAGAGTCCGGTGCCTAAAAATTCCGCACCACATTGCGCCTTTAGAGAATCATTCATGTGACACCTTCTGAGCAAAGTTCGTGTCCTGGCCAGCGCAAGTTTCGGCTGGCAGTAGAGTACAGCTAACCTCACTATAAAAAGTGCCGCCTGTAAATTGTTGGCAACCTGCGGACCTGTCTCCCGGAAAAATCGTGTTGCGATAGCAAAATTTTGCTTTTCCGATATTTTTATCAGCCCATCACACGGGAAATTTGAGCTATAAAATACGCCTGTGGAAATAATAAAATATTGCACAAGCCAACTTATCAATTTCGAATAAGCATCACATTTTGCGTCTTTCGCCATATCAAATAAAAATACTCTCGTCACTAACAAAAATGTAAAAATGAAATAATAAAAACAAAATAATCATATAGACAATAATAAATTAAATGTAATTTATCAATAAGTTATAAAAATAAAAGGCAATTTAATCATATTGCTTTCCCATTATTTTCTGATGTTCAATAGCAAGTCAGCCATTCTTTTTCCTCGCATCTTCTTATAGTCCCCACTATCGGAACACTCCATGCGAGGTCTTTATGCAACAAGAAGCACTAGGAATGGTAGAAACCAAAGGCTTAACCGCAGCCATAGAGGCCGCTGATGCAATGGTTAAGTCAGCCAATGTGATGTTAGTGGGCTATGAAAAGATTGGCTCCGGGCTGGTAACCGTCATCGTGCGCGGCGATGTTGGCGCGGTCAAAGCGGCCACCGATGCAGGTGCCGCAGCCGCACGCAACGTGGGTGAAGTGAAAGCCGTACACGTCATCCCACGCCCTCACACCGATGTAGAAAAAATCTTACCGAAGGGAATTAGCCAATGAGCAGCAATGAGCTGGTGGAACAGATCATGGCACAGGTGATTGCCCGTGTGGCAACGCCGGAACAACAGGCCATCCCTGGTCAACCCCAACCTATACGAGAGACGGCTATGGCAGAAAAAAGCTGCAGTTTAACGGAATTTGTCGGGACCGCCATTGGCGATACCCTGGGCCTGGTTATCGCCAACGTCGATGCCGCCCTGCTGGACGCGATGAAGCTTGAGAAGCGCTATCGTTCCATCGGTATTCTCGGCGCCCGCACTGGCGCAGGCCCGCACATTATGGCGGCGGACGAAGCGGTGAAAGCCACCAACACCGAAGTGGTCAGCATTGAGCTGCCGCGCGATACCAAAGGCGGCGCGGGCCACGGTTCGCTGATTATTTTAGGCGGTAACGACGTGTCCGACGTCAAGCGCGGTATCGAAGTCGCGCTGAAAGAGCTGGACCGCACCTTCGGCGATGTTTACGGCAACGAAGCCGGGCATATCGAGCTGCAGTACACCGCTCGCGCCAGCTACGCCCTGGAAAAAGCGTTCGGCGCGCCGATTGGCCGTGCCTGCGGCGTCATCGTCGGCGCTCCGGCTTCCGTCGGCGTACTGATGGCCGATACCGCCCTGAAGTCAGCCAACGTTGAAGTCGTGGCGTACAGCTCTCCGGCGCACGGCACCAGCTTTAGTAACGAAGCCATTCTGGTGATTTCCGGCGACTCCGGCGCGGTCCGTCAGGCGGTGACCTCCGCCCGCGAAATCGGCAAAACCGTCCTTGCGACCCTCGGTTCTGAACCGAAAAACGATCGCCCGTCCTACATCTGATACCCACGAGGCTGATTCATGAGATCGAAAAGATTTGAAGCACTGGCGAAACGCCCTGTGAATCAGGACGGCTTTGTTAAGGAGTGGATCGAAGAAGGCTTTATCGCAATGGAAAGCCCGAACGACCCGAAACCGTCGATTAAAATCGTTAACGGCGCGGTGACCGAGCTGGACGGAAAACCGGTTAGCGAATTCGACCTGATCGACCACTTTATCGCCCGCTACGGCATCAACCTGAACCGCGCCGAAGAAGTGATGGCGATGGATTCGGTCAAGCTTGCCAATATGCTGTGCGATCCTAACGTCAAGCGCAGCGAAATCGTTCCGCTGACCACCGCCATGACCCCGGCGAAAATTGTTGAAGTGGTTTCGCATATGAACGTGGTTGAGATGATGATGGCGATGCAGAAAATGCGCGCCCGCCGCACGCCATCTCAGCAAGCGCACGTCACCAACGTCAAGGATAACCCGGTGCAAATTGCCGCCGATGCCGCCGAAGGCGCATGGCGCGGGTTTGACGAACAAGAAACCACGGTTGCGGTAGCACGCTACGCGCCGTTCAACGCCATCGCGCTGTTGGTCGGTTCTCAGGTTGGTCGTCCGGGCGTACTGACGCAGTGCTCCCTGGAAGAAGCCACCGAGCTTAAGCTCGGCATGCTGGGCCACACCTGCTACGCCGAAACCATCTCCGTTTACGGCACCGAGCCGGTCTTCACCGACGGTGACGATACACCATGGTCGAAGGGCTTCTTAGCCTCTTCCTACGCCTCTCGCGGCCTGAAAATGCGCTTCACCTCCGGCTCCGGCTCAGAAGTGCAGATGGGCTACGCCGAAGGCAAATCCATGCTGTATCTGGAAGCGCGCTGCATCTATATCACCAAAGCGGCTGGCGTTCAGGGTCTGCAAAACGGCTCCGTAAGCTGCATCGGCGTACCGTCTGCCGTGCCGTCAGGCATTCGTGCCGTGCTGGCGGAAAACCTGATCTGCTCGTCGCTGGATCTGGAATGCGCCTCCAGTAACGACCAGACCTTCACCCACTCCGATATGCGTCGTACCGCGCGCCTGCTGATGCAGTTCCTGCCGGGTACCGACTTTATCTCCTCTGGTTATTCCGCGGTGCCGAACTACGACAACATGTTCGCCGGTTCCAACGAAGATGCGGAAGACTTTGACGACTACAACGTTATCCAGCGTGACCTGAAAGTGGACGGCGGTCTGCGCCCGGTTCGCGAAGAGGACGTTATCGCCATCCGTAACAAAGCCGCCCGCGCGCTGCAGGCCGTGTTTGCCGGAATGGGACTACCGCCGATTACCGATGAAGAAGTTGAAGCCGCGACCTATGCCCACGGTTCGAAAGATATGCCGGAGCGTAACATCGTCGAAGACATCAAGTTCGCCCAGGAAATCATCAATAAAAACCGCAACGGTCTGGAAGTCGTTAAAGCGCTGGCGCAGGGCGGGTTTACCGACGTGGCCCAGGACATGCTCAACATCCAGAAAGCCAAGCTAACCGGCGACTATTTGCACACCTCCGCCATTATCGTCGGCGACGGACAAGTGCTCTCTGCGGTTAATGACGTCAATGACTATGCCGGTCCGGCAACAGGTTATCGCCTGCAGGGAGAACGCTGGGAAGAGATTAAAAACATCCCTGGCGCTCTTGATCCCAACGAGATTGATTAAGGGGTGAGAAATGGAAATTAATGAAAAATTGCTGCGCCAGATAATTGAAGACGTGCTCCGCGATATGAAGGGCAGCGATAAACCCGTCTCGTTTAATGCGCCTGCGGCATCCACAGCACCACAGACCGCTGCGCCTGCGGGCGACGGCTTTCTGACCGAAGTGGGCGAAGCGCGCCAGGGCACTCAGCAGGACGAAGTCATTATCGCCGTCGGCCCGGCATTTGGCCTGGCGCAAACCGTCAATATCGTCGGCTTACCGCATAAGAGCATTCTGCGCGAAGTCATTGCCGGTATTGAAGAAGAAGGCATCAAGGCGCGCGTGATTCGCTGCTTTAAATCTTCCGACGTGGCGTTCGTCGCCGTTGAAGGTAACCGCCTGAGCGGCTCCGGCATCTCCATCGGCATCCAGTCGAAAGGTACTACGGTTATCCACCAGCAGGGGCTACCGCCGCTCTCCAACCTGGAGCTGTTCCCGCAGGCACCGCTGCTGACGCTGGAAACCTACCGTCAGATTGGTAAAAACGCCGCCCGTTATGCGAAACGCGAATCACCGCAGCCGGTTCCTACGCTTAATGACCAGATGGCACGCCCGAAGTACCAGGCAAAGTCGGCCATTTTGCACATTAAAGAGACCAAGTACGTCGTGACGGGCAAAAACCCGCAGGAACTGCGCGTGGCGCTTTGATAAAGGATAACTCCATGAATACCGACGCAATTGAATCGATGGTCCGGGACGTATTGAGCCGCATGAACAGCCTGCAGGGCGATGCGCCAGCAGCGGCTCCTGCGGCAGGCGGCACGTCCCGCAGCGCAAAGGTCAGCGACTACCCGCTGGCGAACAAGCACCCGGAATGGGTGAAAACCGCCACCAATAAAACGCTGGACGACTTTACGCTGGAAAACGTGCTGAGCAATAAAGTCACCGCTCAGGATATGCGTATTACCCCGGAAACCCTGCGCTTACAGGCGTCTATCGCCAAAGATGCGGGCCGCGACCGGCTGGCGATGAACTTCGAACGCGCCGCCGAACTGACCGCGGTACCGGACGATCGCATTCTTGAAATCTACAACGCCCTTCGTCCGTATCGTTCAACGAAAGAAGAGCTGCTCGCTATCGCCGACGATCTCGAAAACCGTTATCAGGCAAAGATTTGCGCAGCTTTCGTTCGTGAAGCGGCAGGGCTGTACGTTGAGCGTAAAAAACTCAAAGGCGACGATTAGCTTTCTCTAAGTAATTCGAGATGCATTGAGGCGGCAAGTGAGTGACAAATTCGTCTGGAACGAATTTGAACAGCCATAGGCTGGCTTTAGTGAGGGACAGGGATGTCCCTCATAACCCCGATGAGCTTACTGTAGTAAGTGATTCGGGTGAAAGAACGCAGCCAACAAAAAGGCAGTTTGAAGTACGACGAGAAAAAGGATATACGATGCGATATATAGCTGGCATTGACATCGGTAACTCATCAACGGAAGTCGCGCTGGCGCGGCAAGATGAGACTGGCGCGCTGGCAATCACCCACAGCGCGCTGGCGGAAACGACCGGGATCAAAGGCACGTTGCGTAACGTGTTCGGCATTCAGGAAGCGCTCGCCCTCGTCGCAAAGCGCGCGGGGATCAATGTCAGCGATATTTCGCTCATCCGCATTAACGAAGCCACGCCGGTGATTGGCGATGTGGCGATGGAAACCATTACCGAAACCATCATCACCGAATCGACAATGATCGGCCATAACCCAAAAACGCCGGGGGGAGTAGGCCTTGGTGTGGGTATCACGATTACGCCGGAGGAGCTGTTAACCCGCCCTGCGGACTCGTCCTATATTCTGGTGGTATCGTCAGCCTTTGATTTTGCCGATATCGCCAATGTTATCAACGCCTCAATGCGCGCCGGATACCAGATTACCGGCGTCATTTTGCAGCGCGACGATGGCGTACTGGTCAGCAACCGGCTGGAAAAATCGCTGCCGATCGTTGACGAAGTTCTGTACATCGACCGCATTCCGCTGGGAATGCTGGCGGCGATTGAAGTCGCCGTGCCGGGAAAGGTTATCGAAACCCTCTCTAACCCTTACGGCATCGCCACCGTATTTAATCTCAACGCCGATGAGACGAAAAACATCGTTCCGATGGCGCGCGCGCTGATTGGCAACCGTTCCGCCGTGGTGGTTAAAACGCCATCCGGCGACGTCAAAGCGCGCGCAATACCCGCCGGTAACCTGGAGCTGCAGGCTCAGGGTCGTACCGTGCGCGTGGATGTTGCCGCCGGTGCCGAAGCTATCATGAAAGCGGTCGACGGCTGCGGCAAACTCGACAACGTCACCGGCGAGGCCGGAACCAATATCGGCGGCATGCTGGAGCACGTGCGCCAGACCATGGCCGAGCTAACCAATAAGCCCAGCAGCGAGATTTTCATTCAGGATCTTCTGGCCGTTGACACCTCGGTTCCGGTGAGCGTCACCGGCGGTCTGGCCGGGGAGTTCTCGCTGGAGCAGGCCGTCGGCATCGCCTCGATGGTGAAATCAGACCGTCTGCAAATGGCGATGATTGCCCGCGAAATCGAACAGAAGCTCAATATCGACGTGCAGATCGGCGGCGCTGAGGCTGAAGCCGCCATTCTGGGCGCGCTGACCACGCCGGGTACCACCCGACCGCTGGCGATCCTCGACCTCGGCGCGGGCTCCACCGATGCCTCCATCATCAACCCTAAAGGCGAAATCATCGCCACCCATCTCGCCGGGGCAGGCGACATGGTCACGATGATTATTGCCCGCGAACTGGGGCTGGAAGACCGCTATCTGGCGGAAGAGATCAAAAAATACCCGCTGGCTAAGGTCGAAAGCCTGTTCCACTTACGCCACGAGGACGGCAGCGTCCAGTTCTTCCCGACGCCGCTGCCTCCCGCCGTGTTCGCCCGCGTCTGCGTGGTGAAACCGGACGAACTGGTGCCGCTTCCCGGCGACTTAGTGCTGGAAAAAGTGCGCGCCATTCGCCGCAGCGCCAAAGAGCGCGTCTTTGTCACCAACGCCCTGCGCGCGCTGCGTCAGGTCAGTCCAACCGGCAACATTCGCGATATTCCGTTCGTGGTGCTGGTCGGCGGCTCGTCGCTGGATTTCGAAGTTCCGCAGCTGGTCACCGATGCGCTGGCGCACTACCGCCTGGTCGCCGGGCGAGGAAATATTCGCGGCAGCGAAGGCCCAAGAAACGCGGTAGCCACCGGCCTGATTCTCTCCTGGCATAAGGAGTTTGCACATGGACAGTAATCACAGCGCCCCGGCCATCGTCATTACCGTTATCAGCGACTGCGCCAGCCTTTGGCACGAAGTGCTGCTGGGCATTGAAGAGGAAGGCATCCCTTTCCTGCTTCAGCGTCACCCGGCTGGAGATGTCGTTGACAGCGCCTGGCAGGCGGCGCGCAGCTCGCCGCTGCTGGTTGGCATTGCCTGCGATCGACACTCGCTGGTCGTGCATTACAAGAATTTACCCGCATCGGCGCCGCTTTTTACGCTGATGCATCATCAGGACAGTCAGGCCCAACGCAACACCGGTAATAACGCGGCACGGCTGGTCAAAGGGATCCCTTTCCGGGATCTGAATAGCTAAGCAACAGGAGAACTGCAGTATGAATAACGCACTGGGACTGGTTGAAACAAAAGGGCTGGTCGGCGCCATTGAAGCCGCCGATGCAATGGTTAAATCCGCCAACGTACAGCTGGTGGGCTACGAAAAAATTGGTTCTGGCCTGGTTACCGTCATGGTTCGCGGCGATGTCGGCGCGGTTAAAGCAGCCGTAGATGCAGGCAGCGCGGCGGCAAGCGTCGTGGGTGAAGTGAAATCCTGCCACGTTATCCCGCGTCCGCACAGCGATGTTGAGGCCATTTTACCGAAATCAGCCTAATCGATGGCAAATAAGGAGCACCGCGTGAAGCAATCACTGGGATTACTTGAAGTTTGTGGTCTGGCACTGGCTATCAGCTGCGCCGATATCATGGCGAAATCCGCTTCTATCACGCTGCTCGCCCTCGAAAAGACCAATGGTTCAGGCTGGATGGTGATTAAAATTACCGGTGATGTGGCCTCCGTTCAGGCGGCTATCACCACCGGTGCGCATTTCGCCGAACAGCGGAATGGCCTGGTGGCCCACAAGGTTATCGCCAGGCCCGGAGAAGGGATCCTGCTCGCAGAGCCCCCCCCACCCTCCGTCATTGAACCTGAGCCTGAAGCGTCAGAGATAGCTGATGTCGTTTCTGAAGCGACAGCAGAAGAGGCCCCGCAGGAATCAGAACTGGTCAGTTGCAACCTGTGTCTGGATCCAAAATGTCCTCGCCAGAAGGGCGAACCTCGTACGCTTTGCATTCATCCCGGTAAGCGAGGTGAAGCGTAATGGATAAAGAGCTTCTGCAATCAACGGTCAGTAAAGTTCTTGATGAGATGCGCCTGCGGCCTATCCCGCTGGGCGTCTCAAACCGTCATATCCACCTGTCCGCACAGGATTATGAGCGGCTGTTTCCCGGCCATCCCATCAGCGAGAAAAAAGCGCTGCTGCAGCCGGGACAATACGCCGCGGAGCAAACCGTCACCCTAGTGGGACCGAAAGGGCAGCTCAAAAATGTGCGCCTGCTCGGTCCGCTGCGCTCGGTAAGCCAGGTGGAAATTTCGCGTACCGATGCGAGAACGCTGGGGATTGCCGCGCCGCTGAGAATGTCCGGCAACCTGAAGGGGACGCCGGGCATCCGCCTGGTCAGCCCCTTTGCCGAACTGGAGCTACCTTCCGGGGTTATCGTCGCGCAGCGGCATATCCATATGTCGCCGCTTGATGCGCTGATCCTGCGGGTTTCCCACGGCGATAGGGTTTCAGTGGCGATTGAAGGCGACGAGCGCGGGCTGATTTTCAACAACGTGGCGATTCGCGTTTCACCGGACATGCGCCTCGAAATGCACATTGATACCGATGAAGCCAACGCCGCTGGTGCCGATAACCCGCAGGCCTTTGCCCGGCTGGTAGGCCCGCGATGAACGGCGAAACCCTGCAGCGCATTGTCGAGGAGATTGTCTCCCGGCTGCATCGCCGTGCCCAGAGCACGGCGACGCTGAGCGTTACGCAACTTCGCGATGCCGACTGTCCAGCACTGTTCTGTCAGTACGCGTCGCTGCGCATCCTGCTCGTCGACCTGCCGCTGCTGAGTCAGCTTGCGGATGCAGAAACCGACGATGCCGCCGCCCGGAAAATTCACGACGCGCTGGCGTTTGGCATCCGCGTACAGCTCAGCCTGCACAGCCAGCTGCTGCCGGTTATCCCGGTAAAAAAACTGGCTCGTCTGCCGCTGGTATTCACCGACGAGCACGGACTGCCGCTGGTTCTGCATGCGGGTTCGGTGCTGAGCTATCGCGATGTCGCGCTGCTAAGCCGGGGGCGTGTGGTTGTCCACCGCAAATGCATCGTGACCGCCATGGCGCGTGACGCGGCCAATGCGCGGAATATTCAATTAATTAAGCAGGAGTAAATCATGCATCTGGCACGAGTCACGGGCGCGGTTGTCTCCACGCAAAAATCACCTTCTTTGATTGGGAAAAAGCTGCTGCTGGTGCGTCGGGTCAGCGCCGATGGCGAACTCCCCGCCTCGCCTACCTCCGGCGATGAAGTGGCCGTGGACTCCGTCGGCGCAGGCATTGGCGAGCTGGTTTTGCTCAGCGGCGGCTCCAGCGCCAGGCACGTTTTTTCCGGGCCAAATGAGGCCATCGACCTCGCCGTTGTCGGCATTGTAGATACGCTTTCGCGTTAAGGGGCGGTTATGGCGATTTATACCCGAACAGGTGACGCTGGCACCACATCACTGTTTACCGGCCAGCGGGTGAGCAAAACCCACCCGCGGGTTGAAGCCTACGGCACGCTGGATGAGCTGAACGCCGCGCTGAGCCTGTGCGCCTGCGCCGCTGCGGATGAAAATCACCGCACCTTACTCGAGGCCATCCAGCAGCAACTTTTTTGGTTTAGCGCAGAGCTGGCCAGCGACAGCGAGCAGCCGTCGCCCAAACAGCGCTACATCAGCAGCGAAGAGATTTCGGCCCTGGAAGCCGCTATCGATCGGGCAATGGCCCGCGTCGAACCGCTGCACAGCTTTATTTTACCCGGACGCTGCGAAGCCGCGAGCCGCTTACATTTTGCCCGCACGCTGGCGCGCCGCGCCGAACGCCGTCTGGTTGAACTGGCAACTGAAGTCAACGTACGCCAGGTGCTGATGCGCTACATCAACCGCTTATCGGACTGCCTGTACGCCCTGGCCCGCGCGGAAGATAGCGATGCGCACCAGGCCAACATCATCCGTGAAGTTAGCAAGCGCTATCTGGCTGCCAGCCAGCCGACCCGCAGCAAGGAGACAACGCCCGTGGCCCTCTCATTCCACGATCTGCACCAGCTCACCCGCGCCGCCGTTGAACGCGCGCAGCAACTGCAGGTTCCGGTAGTCGTCAGCATCGTTGACGCGCACGGCACGGAAACTGTGACCTGGCGGATGCCGGACGCCCTGCTGGTCAGCAGCGAACTGGCGCCGAAAAAGGCCTGGACCGCAGTGGCGATGAAAACGGCGACCCATGAGCTGAGCGATGTTGTTCAGCCGGGCGCGGCGCTTTATGGCCTGGAAAGTCATTTACAGGGAAAAGTGGTCACCTTTGGCGGCGGTTACGCCCTGTGGCGCGACGGCATATTAATTGGGGGTCTTGGCATCAGCGGCGGCAGCGTTGAGCAGGACATGGACATAGCACAGACCGCCATCGCGGCTATTAACGTGGGAACTCATCAATGAATACTTCTGAACTCGAAACCCTGATTCGCACCATTCTTAGCGAGCAATTAACCACGCCGGCGCAAACGCCGGCCCAGCCTCAGGGCAAAGGGATTTTCCAGTCCGTGAGCGAGGCCATCGACGCCGCGCACCAGGCGTTCTTACGTTATCAGCAGTGCCCGCTAAAAACCCGCAGCGCCATTATCAGCGCGATGCGTCAGGAGCTGACGCCGCTACTGGCAACCCTGGCGGAAGAGAGCGCCAATGAAACGGGGATGGGCAACAAAGAAGATAAATTCCTCAAGAACAAGGCTGCGCTGGACAACACGCCGGGCGTAGAAGATCTCACCACCACCGCGCTGACCGGTGACGGCGGCATGGTGCTCTTTGAATACTCGCCGTTTGGCGTCATCGGTTCGGTCGCCCCAAGCACCAACCCGACGGAAACCATCATCAATAACAGCATCAGCATGTTGGCGGCGGGCAATAGTATTTACTTTAGCCCGCATCCGGGAGCGAAAAAGGTCTCTCTGAAGCTGATTAGCCTGATTGAAGAGATTGCCTTCCGTTGCTGCGGCATCCGCAATCTGGTGGTGACCGTGGCTGAACCGACTTTCGAAGCGACCCAGCAGATGATGGCCCACCCGCGAATCGCAGTACTGGCCATTACCGGCGGCCCGGGCATTGTGGCAATGGGCATGAAGAGCGGTAAGAAGGTGATTGGCGCTGGCGCGGGTAACCCGCCCTGCATCGTCGATGAAACGGCAGACCTGGTGAAAGCGGCGGAAGATATCATTAACGGCGCGTCATTCGATTACAACCTGCCCTGCATTGCCGAAAAGAGCCTGATCGTAGTGGAGAGCGTCGCCGAGCGTCTGGTGCAGCAAATGCAAACCTTCGGCGCGCTGCTGCTAAGCCCTGCCGATACCGACAAACTCCGCGCCGTCTGCCTGCCTGAAGGCCAGGCGAATAAAAAACTGGTCGGCAAGAGCCCATCGGCCATGCTGGAAGCCGCCGGGATCGCTGTCCCTGCAAAAGCGCCGCGTCTGCTGATTGCCGTTGTCAATGCCGACGATACGTGGGTCACCAGCGAACAGTTGATGCCGATGCTGCCGGTGGTAAAAGTCAGCGATTTCGATAGCGCGCTGGCGCTGGCCCTGAAGGTTGAAGAGGGGCTACATCATACCGCCATTATGCACTCGCAGAACGTGTCGCGCCTGAACCTCGCGGCCCGCACGCTGCAAACCTCGATATTCGTCAAAAACGGCCCCTCTTATGCCGGGATCGGCGTCGGCGGCGAAGGCTTTACCACCTTCACTATCGCCACGCCAACCGGTGAAGGGACCACGTCAGCGCGTACTTTTGCCCGCTCCCGGCGCTGCGTACTGACCAACGGCTTTTCTATTCGCTAACCGAGGTCGCGATGAATACCTTCTCACTACAAACGCGGTTGTACAGCGGTCAGGGCAGCCTGGCGGTGCTCAAGCGCTTTACCAATAAGCACATCTGGATAATCTGCGATGGTTTTCTGGCGCGCTCTCCGCTGCTGGATACGCTGCGTAACGCGCTGCCCGCAGATAACCGCATCAGCGTCTTTAGCGAGATAACGCCGGACCCCACCATCCATACCGTGGTGCAGGGCATTGCGCAAATGCAGGCCCTGCAACCGCAGGTGGTGATCGGTTTTGGCGGCGGCTCGGCAATGGACGCGGCAAAAGCGATTGTCTGGTTTAGCCAGCAAAGCGGCATCAATATCGAAACTTGCGTGGCGATCCCGACCACCAGCGGCACCGGCTCGGAAGTGACCAGCGCCTGCGTAATTAGCGACCCGGATAAAGGCATCAAGTATCCGCTGTTCAATAATGCGCTGTATCCGGATATGGCGATCCTCGACCCGGAGCTGGTGGTCAGCGTACCGCCGCAGATTACCGCCCACACCGGCATGGACGTGCTGACCCACGCCCTGGAAGCGTGGGTGTCACCGCACGCCAGCGACTTTACCGACGCGCTGGCGGAAAAAGCCGCCAAACTGGTGTTCCAGTATCTGCCCACGGCGGTGGAAAAAGGCGACTGCGTGGCGACGCGCGGGAAAATGCACAATGCCTCAACGCTCGCCGGGATGGCCTTCAGCCAGGCGGGGCTGGGGCTTAACCACGCGATAGCCCACCAGCTTGGCGGACAGTTTCATCTGCCGCACGGGCTGGCCAATGCGCTGCTGCTCACGGCGGTGATCCGTTTTAACGCCGGAGTTCCACGCGCCGCCAAACGCTACGCGCGGATGGCCAAAGCCTGCGGTTTTTGCCCGGCAGAAGCCAATGATATCGCGGCAATCAATGCGCTGATTCAGCAAATCGAACTGCTTAAGCAACGCTGCGCCCTTCCCTCACTGGCCGTTGCGCTTAAAGAAGGAAGATCCGACTTTTCCGCACGCATTCCGGCGATGGTGCAGGCTGCGCTGGCTGACGTTACGCTGCGCACTAACCCGCGCCCGGCCAATGCCGAAGCCATTCGGGAACTGCTGGAGGAACTGCTATGAGTACCGCCGTCAACGTCGTTGAAATGTCTTATAGCGCTGATGAAATTCGCGAGCGCGTCCGCGCAGCGGGCGTTGTCGGCGCGGGCGGCGCAGGTTTTCCCGCTCACGTCAAACTACAGGCGCAGGTAGAGATTTTTCTGGTGAACGCCGCCGAGTGTGAACCGATGCTCAAAGTTGACCAGCAACTGATGTGGCAGCAGGCCGCGCGTCTTGTTCGCGGCGTGCAGTACGCGATGACGGCAACCGGCGCGCGCGAAGGGGTGATAGCCCTGAAAGAAAAATACCGCCGGGCCATCGACGCGCTCACCCCGCAGCTGCCAGCCGGTATCCGCCTGCATATCCTGCCGGATGTTTATCCTGCGGGCGATGAGGTGCTGACTATCTGGATGGCAACCGGCCGCCGGGTCGCCCCGGCTGCGCTACCGGCCAGCGTCGGCGTGGTCGTCAATAACGTGCAAACGGTGCTGAATATTGCCCGGGCGGTCGAGCAGCAGTTTCCGGTCACTCGTCGCACGTTGACCGTAAACGGCGCGGTCGCCAGACCGTTGACCGTTACCGTTCCTGTCGGCATGTCACTGCATGAAGTGCTGGCGCTGGCGGGCGGCGCAACGGTCGACGACCCTGGTTTTATTAACGGCGGCCCGATGATGGGTGGCCTGATTACCTCTCTTGATAACCCGGTGACGAAAACTACCGGCGGCCTGCTGGTGCTCCCCAAAAGCCATCCGCTTATCCAGCGGAGAATGCAGGACGAGCGCACGGTGCTTTCCGTCGCGCGCACCGTCTGCGAGCAGTGCCGACTGTGTACCGATCTCTGCCCACGGCATCTGATCGGCCACGAACTCTCCCCGCACCTGCTGGTGCGGGCGTTGAACTTTCACCAGGCCGCCACGCCGCAGTTGCTGCTGAGCGCCCTTACCTGCTCGGAATGCAACGTTTGCGAAAGCGTGGCCTGCCCGGTGGGGATCTCGCCGATGCGCATCAACCGCATGTTAAAACGCGAGCTGCGGGCGCAAAACCAGCGCTACGTAGGGCCGCTGAACCCGGCCGACGAGATGGCGAAATATCGCCTGGTGCCGGTGAAGCGGCTGATCGCCAAACTGGGACTAAGTCCCTGGTACCAGGAGGCACCGCTGGTGGAAGAAGAGCCGTCAGTAGAAACAGTCACTTTGCAGCTGCGCCAGCATATTGGTGCCAGCGCAGTACCGACTGTTGCCGTCGGCGAGCGCGTGACGCGCGGACAGTGCGTTGCCGATGTCCCGCCTGGCGCGCTCGGCACCCCCATTCACGCCAGCATCGACGGCATTGTTTCGGCCATCAGCGAACAGGCCATCACGGTTGTAAGAGGTTAACCATGTCTCAGGCTATAGGAATTTTAGAACTCACCAGCATCGCCAAAGGGATGGAACTCGGCGATGCGATGCTGAAAAGCGCCAACGTTAATCTGCTGGTCAGTAAGACCATCTGTCCGGGGAAGTTTTTGCTGATGCTCGGCGGCGATATCGGCGCTATCCAGCAGGCCATTGAAACCGGTACGTCCCAGGCCGGCGAAATGCTCGTCGACAGCCTGGTGCTGGCAAATATTCATCCCAGCGTACTTCCGGCCATCAGCGGCCTGAACAGCGTCGATAAGCGCCAGGCGGTAGGTATCGTCGAAACCTGGAGCGTAGCGGCCTGCATTAGCGCCGCAGACCGGGCGGTGAAAGGCTCAAACGTCACCCTGGTGCGGGTGCATATGGCCTTCGGCATCGGCGGTAAATGCTACATGGTGGTGGCGGGCGACGTTTCTGATGTCAACAACGCCGTGACGGTTGCCAGCGAAAGCGCGGGCGAAAAAGGGTTGCTGGTTTACCGCTCGGTGATCCCGCGCCCGCATGAAGCCATGTGGCGACAGATGGTGGAGGGATAATGGAAAGACAGCCAACAACGGATCGCATGATTCAGGAGTACGTTCCCGGGAAACAGGTCACCCTCGCGCACCTGATTGCCAATCCGGGGAAAGATCTCTTTAAGAAGCTGGGCCTGCCGGATGCGGTTTCCGCGATTGGCATCCTTACCATCACGCCGAGCGAAGCATCGATTATCGCCTGCGATATCGCCACTAAATCCGGCGCGGTGGAAATTGGTTTTCTCGATCGCTTTACCGGTGCCGTAGTGCTGACCGGCGACGTTTCCGCCGTCGAGTATGCCCTCAAGCAGGTAACGCGCACGCTGGGCGAAATGATGCAGTTCACCACCTGTTCGATCACCCGGACGTAACGTCATGAAGCGTTTGATGTTTATCGGCCCCAGCCAATGCGGGAAAACCTCGCTGACCCAAAGCCTGCGCGGCGAAGCGCTCCATTATAAGAAAACTCAGGCCATTGAATGGTCTCCGATGGCTATCGATACGCCGGGCGAATATCTGGAGAACCGCTGCCTGTATAGCGCCCTGCTAACCAGCGCCTGCGAGGCCGACGTCATCGCGCTGGTGCTGAATGCCGACGCCCAGTGGTCGCCCTTTTCTCCGGGTTTTACCGCCCCGATGAACCGCCCGACGATTGGCCTTGTCACCAAAGCCGATCTCGCTGACCCGCAGCGTATTTCGCTTATCGCACAATGGCTTACGCAGGCTGGCGCCCGGCAGATTTTTATTACCAGCGCGCTGAATAACTCGGGTCTCGACGCCGTGCTGGATTTTCTGAATTCGAAGGAACCTTTATGTCTTACAAAATAATGGCCATTAACGCCGGCAGCTCATCGTTAAAATTCCAGCTGCTGGAGATGCCGCAGGGCGACATGCTCTGCCAGGGGCTGATTGAGCGTATCGGTATGGCGGATGCGCAGGTGACAATTAAGACGCACAGCCAAAAATGGCAGGAAACCGTCCCCGTTGCCGATCATCGCGATGCGGTAACGCTGCTTCTGGAAAAGCTGCTGGGTTATCAAATCATTAACAGTCTGCGGGACATTGACGGGGTGGGCCATCGTGTGGCGCACGGCGGTGAGTTTTTTAAAGACTCGACGCTGGTCACGGATGAAACGTTAGCGCAAATCGAACGTCTTGCTGAACTGGCCCCGCTTCACAACCCGGTAAACGCGTTGGGTATTCACGTTTTTCGTCAACTGTTGCCTGATGCCCCTTCCGTAGCCGTGTTTGATACGGCATTTCACCAGACGCTGGATGAACCCGCCTATATTTACCCGCTTCCCTGGCATTATTACGCTGAACTGGGGATTCGCCGTTATGGCTTTCATGGCACCAGCCATAAGTATGTCAGCGGCGTTCTGGCTGAAAAGCTGGGCGTACCACTCAGCGCATTACGGGTGATTTGTTGTCATCTTGGAAACGGTAGCAGCATTTGCGCTATCAAGAACGGGCGTTCGGTCAATACGTCGATGGGCTTTACGCCGCAGTCAGGCGTGATGATGGGCACCCGTAGCGGAGATATTGATCCCTCTATTCTGCCGTGGATAGCCCAGCGCGAAAACAAAACGCCGCAACAGTTGAATCAGTTATTAAATAATGAGTCAGGCTTGCTGGGCGTTTCTGGCGTGTCGTCTGATTACCGCGATGTCGAACAGGCAGCCAATACCGGTAACCGGCAGGCTAAACTCGCTCTCACTCTGTTTGCCGAACGCATTCGCGCCACCATCGGCAGCTATATTATGCAAATGGGAGGACTGGATGCGCTGGTATTCACTGGGGGCATTGGCGAGAACTCAGCGCGCGCCAGATCGGCGGTGTGCCATAATTTGCAATTTTTGGGCTTAGCCGTTGATGAAGAGAAAAATCAGCGTAATGCGACATTTATCCAGACGGAGAACGCCCTGGTGAAAGTCGCCGTCATCAACACCAACGAAGAGTTAATGATCGCACAAGACGTTATGCGCGTTGCGCTACCTGCCACGGAAGGGCTTTGTGTACCAGCCTGAGAGGGTTATACGACGCATTGCGGCAAGTCATGGTAATAACGCTTTTACCATGACACTATGCGCGCACACTATTTGTACCTGAAAGGTGATAACGTGGCTGTTGCGCAATGCCCCGCCTCATGCGGGGAACTTATCCAGGGATGGATTCTGGGCAGTGAGAAACTGATCTCCTGCCCTGTTGACTGGTACAGCACCGTAGCAGTCACGGCTGCGCCGCCGCTGGTAAACGAGCGCCCATTGTCGCGGGCGATGGTGGAGCGCGTTTTGGCGCACTGGCAGTATCCTGCGCACTGGAGTAACGAGATTCGCGTCGATGTGCGTTCGTCAATTCCTGTTGCCAAAGGCATGGCCAGCAGCACCGCAGATATTGCCGCTACGGCAGTGGCAACGGCGCATCATCTTGACCATTCGCTGGATGAAACCACCCTTGCACAGCTTTGCGTCTCAATCGAACCCACTGATAGCACCGTTTTTCATCAGTTAACGCTGTTTGATCATAATAATGCGGCCACGCAAATCGCCTGCGAGCCACCGCCGCCAATCGATTTGCTGGTACTGGAAAGCCCGGTCACACTGCGCACGCAAGATTACCACCGTCTCCCTCGCCAGCAGAAATTAATAGCAAGTTCAGCAACCTTGCAGCAGGCCTGGAATCTGGTGCAGGAAGCCTGTATAACGCAAAATCCGCTCCGACTGGGTGAGGCGGCAACGCTTAGCGCTATCGCCAGCCAGACGCTGTTACCTAAGCCGGGCTTTACCGCCCTGCTGTCGCTGGTCGAAGAGTGTGATTTATACGGATTGAACGTGGCGCATAGCGGTAGCGTGGTGGGTCTGATGCTGGACCGGAAACGTCATGATATTGCGCGTCTGAAAGGTAAGCTGGCAGAGAAAAAACTTACCCGACACTGGCCAAAACAACATTTACTCAAGATGGTCACAGGCGGGGTCAAACTGCAGTGAGAGCCTGATATACGCTCTCACTGCCGTAGCGCATTATTCGGCTTTTACATCGGCGTGTTTCATTTCGCCCATCGCTTTCAGCTTTTTGGAAATGTCGCGACGCTCTTTGGAGATTTCGGCATTTTTAATGATGTAGTCATCAACACGATCTTCATAGTCGCTTTTCATACTGGCGATGATACCCTGAATCGCCTCAACGCTCATACCTGGCTTGATGTAGTCGCTCAGGTTGTCCAGCAGCAGCACACGCTTCTGGTTGTCACGGATCTTCTTCTCAATGTCCTGAATTTCACGTTGCAGTTTATTTTTGCGACGGAACAGACGAACAAACTCCAGCACGTCCTGGAAAGAAGGCTTGGTTGTTTCCATTTTTACACCCCTGATAATGTGAGATTCGGATTCGTTAAGCAACTGCTAGTGGATAAACATTACGTTTATCCCCGTCATACTTCAAGCCGCCAGAGGAAACACCGTTACGTCGCCGTCTGGGGAAACCTGAAGGTTCGGGGATAAAATCGTTGCCAGTAGCACTCATTTTATCCTTATATTAGTATCATACTCTTAATCTTTGCTGAATCGAAGCAGCAACAAATTCATTCACCCCATCTGCTTTTTATTTGCGCAAAGCCCGGCAGATCAAATGCGAAAGCAGTTCCAACTGTCGGGCCGTTTCCATACTTAGCCAAACATAGCCGTGGATGGGGGTTTCAGCCACCGCGTCGCCCTGCTGCTCGTTCATTAGCTGCCGCAACTCGGCAGCAATATCATTCAGTTTACCGGTGTTTGCCAGTACCGGCTGCGGGTTACCTTCAAACAACACGTGGGTGATCGTTAACAAGGTTTGCTGCGTCATCTGCTGGGTTTCACGCAATGTGTGCGCGTTAAGCATCACAAAATGGCTGGCGCGCGTCGCCCAGTGGGCGTTGATTTGTAATTCAAGCATACAAACCAGATTGCGGTTGATGGTCTGAATGGCCTCGAAAATAGATTTTTGTATCCGGGTTTCTTTACTGGCGGGCGTTATCAGCCCGCGCATTTTGACGACATCGTTCAGCAACCGTTGCAAATGTTTATCCAACCGGGGGCGCTCCAGCAAATTCGGCGACAGCGCTGCCTGATACACCCGATTATACGTCGTGACGCAATGCGCCAGTTGGATGCGCCAGTGCAAAAAGGCGCGCTGGGGCCAGATGCCGGTAAACAACATCGCCAGTAGCGACCCCAAAATCACATCCCCGCCACGCCATAATGCCGTATTCATATCACCAGCGGGAGCGCCGACAACAACGGCGAGCGTTATGCCTATCAGTAGCGCCTGATACGGTTTTTTCCCTAATGCCAGCCAGCCGCACAAAAACATCGCTATCGCACACCACACCAGCATCAGTGGTAAGGAAAAGAGCTCCAGGCGTAGCGCCACCAACCCTAACGCCGCGCCCAGGATCGTACCGCCTATGCGCTCAAAAGCACGAGGCACTACATTTCCCCAGAATGAGATGGGCCCCATAATCACCACTAACGTGATTAGCGGCCATGTGCCCTCGGGAATAGAAAACAGACGAACCAGCAGAAAGGTAAGAATGAACGCCAGGGCGATACGTATGCCATGCACGATGCGATAATGACGGTACAACCGTATTTCAAAAGGGCTTAATGACTTATCGGCACGCACGCTTGCGCTCCTTACGGGAATGGCAAAAAATGCATTGTACCTGCTTTATAGCAAAAATAGCGCACTGGCGGACGGAACACATTATCCGTCCGCTCTTTTCAGACAGGAAACCAGTCGATCACTTCCGCTGTACCGGAATATACATTTCAATATCCCAGTATCCATCTTCCATACCGTTATTCAGATAGGTTTCAAAACAGGGCGCAGAGGCTATCTGATAAGCGCTATCCTGCTCCAGGACGTCAAAAAACCGTTCCCACGGCTTCGCAAAGTCACGGTCTTCCACTCGCGCGACAGCAGTGGCATATTCGCCGCCTTCAATGGCGGTCACGATTACGCCTTCACTATTGTCCGGCAGGATGAAATGCTCTGCCACGGACACCACGGTATCGCAGCGGAGTTTTTCTGCAGGTACGACATCTGGATTGTCGTAATAGACGGCAATCCATTCAACTGGCACGATCCGCTGTCGATCCACCCACGTCATCAGTTGTTCAAAACCCTGCTTCACGGTGTGTTCCCATGGACCGACCATGTGGAAACCGGCTATCTTACGTTTTTGCTCCTGCCTGATTTCGTAATCCATGCTGCCTCCGTCACTTTACTATACTGTATGAATGTACAGTATAATTACAGCATCTTACGGTCACAAGGACAGCGTGATCATTTTGTGAGCAACCTCGCAATCCCGCCCTTTTGACACCTCAGATGACGGTGAACGGTGTGTGACAACGGCTTACGCTTTATGCTGAAAATAGTCGCTCAGACGAGAGAACATACCGCCTTTACCCACCGATTCCAGAGTGACCAGCGGCCACTGAGCGATCAGTTTATCCCGATCGTAGAGCTCTATTTCACCTACCTGTTGATGAGCGGCGATTGGCGCCTCCAGCTCTTTTCTATCCAGCACATATTTTGCTTTGATATGCGGAATTTCCGCTTTAGGCAGCGCCATCCAGAAATCCTGTTCCGTACCCAGCGCAATCTTTTCTTTGTCTCCATACCAGATTCGCTCGCTGCCCACTTTTTTACCGCTGTGCAAAATCTGCACCGTCGCAAAGTTTTGCAGGCCCCACTGCAACAGTTTTCGCGCCTGTTCTTCACGGCCTTTCGAACTTTTCGCTCCCATCACAACAGCGATAAGTCGACGCTGCCCGTCCACCGCCGATGCGATAAGATTAAATCCCGCCCCCGATGTGTGTCCGGTTTTAAGCCCATCGATATGCATGGTCTTATCCCATAACAAGCCGTTACGGTTCTGCTGCGTGATGCCGTTCCAGGTCAGGCTTTTCTCGCTGTACATGTGATAAAATTCAGGTTCGCCGTGAATAATCGCCCGGGAGAGTACGGCCAGATCATACGCGGAGCTATGTTGTCCCGGCGCATCCAGACCGTGGACGGTTTCAAAATGGGTATCCTGCAAATTGAGTTTTTTCACATAGCTGTTCATCATCGCCACAAACTGCGGCTGCCCGCCCGCGATATAATCCGCCAGCGCCACACAGGCATCGTTACCGGAATCCACGATTAAGCCACGGCTTAAATCACGCACCGACACGCGATCCCCTTCTTTTAAAAACATCAACGAGGAGCCGACAAACACCGGATTATCCTTCGCCCAGGCGTCGCGCCCAACGGTGACGATATCGTCAGGGCTGATACGATGACTATCGATGGCGCGATCGACGACGTAGCCCGTCATTAGCTTGGTAAGGCTGGCGGGATTACGTTGCTGGTGTTCATTACCGGCGGTAAGAACCTGTCCCGTAGTGTAATCCATCAACACCCAGGCGCCTGCATCAATGGCTGGCGGTTGGGGAGCAAAACTTACGGCATCGGCCGCAAGCGCAGGAGAAAGGTGCATCGCGAATAAAGAAGCGGCAATAAACAAACGGCGTTTCAACAGCATGTCCTCAGGATGGTCTCTATTTGCCGTTCTTTTTACGGAAGTTCAGTTAAACAAACATGGATAAATTGCAAGAAAATGTGACACAAGGCACATTTTCTTGCTGACTTTATTTTATGGATACGCTCAGACGGCGGACTTATCCCCGCGCGGCGCGGTACGATGACGATGATAGCCGTCAACCATGCTACGGAAAATTTGTCCCGGCGTGTCGCCAAGAGTACACAGATAGAGATGCGCGCAAATAAACAGTAAGCCGATGATAGCAAGCGCCATATGCAGCACCAGCATCACAGGGCCCAGACCCGCAACCTGCGGATAGAGACACAGCAAACCGGTGATGATTAACAGCGGTACCAGCGCGTACATAATCGCCAGATATGCCAGTTGTTGCAGTGGATTGAACTTACTCTGCTCTGTTGCCGCGAACGGATGCGCTTCCCCTTTCATGATGCCAAAAAGGTAAAAACGCGTCTGGCGTATGCAGCGCGTCACCAGTCCGGAAAAATTTACCCGATAGTGACGCCCGTTACCTGTGGTGAGGTTGATCAGCACAAACCCGCCCCAGAAAGCCAGTAAGGCAAAACCACACCAGGTATGCACTTGTACCATTAGCGCTACAGGGCCGAGAGAAAAATGACCAAATAAACCGCTTAACAGTAATAAAACAAACAGTAACGCATTTCCCCAATGCCAACGGCGAATCGCCAGCGAGTAGAGATAGTCACGATGCTCTTCGCCGCCCGCCGTTTTTGGCGCCAGCATCCGGCGCAATAACGCATGGATAACCAGCCCAACAAGCATGAGCAGCACCACGACGCCTGCGTAAATTAACCACAGCGGCCAATAATCTGGCGCATAATGTAGTTCCGCTCCCCAGATAGTATTCATGCTTTACCCTCCTGATGGACTTCTTTACGACGGTACAGACTGACCGCGCCGCTACGCGCTTCCTGCTGGCGATAGACCTCTTTCTGACCGACCCAGCGCTGGATCTCGCTCTCATCCAGTCTGCCGAATTTCAGCGCGTCCGTTGGGCAAACGGATACGCACGCCGGAGACTGGCCAGCCGCCAACCGCGTGTCGGCACAGAAGTTACACTTGTCGGCGACGCCGGTTTGCGGATTCAAATAGCGCACATGGAAAGGACACGCGGCAACACAATAATCGCAGCCAATACAGCGCGATTTATCCACCTGCACGATCCCGTTTTCATCACGATATGACGCTCCGGTAGGACAAACGCTGACACATGGCGCATTTTCACAGTGCTGACAGGAGACGCGGACAAATTGAAAATGGGTTAGTGCGTTGGATGCCTGTTCAGGGGCGCGAATTTGTACCTGTACGCGGCTAAATCCCTCCGGTACGTCATTAAGCACTTTGCAGGCAACGGTACACGCCTGGCAGCCGATACAACGTTTTTCATCATGCAGCATGACGTACTGATTCGTTAAATGATTCATGGTTCCCTCCTCCCTCATGCCCGGCTCAGTGTCACGCCTGCGGTATGCACTACCGTACCGGATACCGGACTCGTCACGTGCGGCAGTAAATTGCCACAGTGGATACCGTGTGTCGTCGCCGCCGTTTTGGCCCCAGCTTTAGCGCCAAATCCCATATAGACAAAAAGCGTGTCCGGGCGGATTCCGGGCGTCACCAGCGCCTTACCTTTCTCTTTACCCGTAGCATTTTCCAGCCAGATCGCATCGCCGGTCTTAATGCCTTTTTCTTGCGCCGTTTGCGGATGGACCCAGACCGCGTTATCCCACATTAGCTCGCTGAGTAAAGGTACGTACTGCGTCGCGCCATTGGTATGCACGGCCACTTTGCCCTGAATGAAGTAAAGCTCATTCTCTTTTTTAAGCGCAAAGTCACGAACGCGCGGAACGCCGTAGCCTGGGAGCAATTCCTCCAGGGTTGCGGAATAAAGTTCGATTTTGCCGGAGGGCGATTTGAAGCGAAGCTGTTCGCCATAGGTGTTGTCGCTGTCCGTCGCGATAGCGCCGGGGTAACGCGCCGTAAACTGGCGAACGGATTCTGGTTCGCGTAATAGCAGCGGAACGCCCCATTCGAGATACCCTTTCTGTCGCAGTTCCTTCGCTAAAGCATGGTCGCCGTTCAATTGATAGAGTTGGCGCGTCTGCATATCCTGCCACGGATAGTACTGCCCTAATCCCAACTGCTCGCCAAGTTCTTTCCAGATTTGCCAACTCGGACGCGCCTCGCCAATCGGCTCTACGACCTGTTGGCGCAGAGCGTAAGCCGGGTGCAGTCCCGACATATCCGATACCTCTTCGTCCCGTTCGAGATAAGTGCATTCCGGCAGCAGATAGTCGGCATACGCCGCGCTCTCGCTCAAATAGACATCGCAGCTAACCACCAGATCCAGTTGCTCAACGGTTTTTACCAGGTCCGAACGACAGGTGACGGTCTGGAAAGGATTATGCCGCGACATAATCCACGCCTTTACCGGGTAAGGCTTCTGGGTTAACACCGCGTCAATAATGCTTTGCACCACGCCGCCGCCAGCGGCGATATATTTAAACTGCGGTGCGACCAAATCGATTCGTTGCGCCGTCGGTTTCGGCATATTTTTAATGTTGAGTTTCGCCAGCGTTGGCGCGACCTTTTCTCCGGCCAGTTTGTTGTAAACCGACGCGTTTTTTTTCTGATATAGCCCGCCTTCACGCTCAATATTACCGAGCAGTACATTAAGCGTAAAAATCATACGCCGCATATCGATCTCTTCCTGCGAGAACGTCGCGCGATGACCAGGACTGACAATAGCGTGAGGCGCGCAGGCGGCCAGTTCGCGTGTCACCCGGACAATGACGTCGGCCGGGACATCAGCCTGCGCGGCGGCCCATTCCGGCGTCGTCTCTTTTACCGCCTGTGCTAACTGTTCAAATCCGCTGGTATAACGCTCAACAAAAGACGCATCGTAGAGCTGTTCATCAATCATGACGTGGCACATCGCCAGCAGAACCGCTAAATCTCCCCCGGGACGAATAGCGTGCCACTCATCCGCCTTGCTGGAAAATATCGACAGACGCGGATCGAAGCTCACCATTTTGGCCCCCTTCTCCTGCGCGGTCATTAACTCATGGGTATCGGCAACTTCAATCCCTTCATACAAATTGTGGCCAAACGAAACCAGATAGCGCGTGTTAGCGATATCCATCGCCAGATCGCCGCCCATCATCACTTTTGCCGCAATGGCTTTCCCGGCAGGGCATGTTGAGGCGTGAGTAAAGGTATTAGGCGAACCAAAGGCCGTAGCCAGATGGAAAAGATGGCTGGAGAGCGAACCCGATTTGGAAGAGAAAGCCACGCTCTCGGGGCCATGCTGCGCTTTGATGGCATTCATTTTCGCCGCGATTTCCTGGTAAGCCTGTTGCCAGCTAATCACCTGCCATTCACCGTCGCCGCGTGGCCCGGTGCGTTTCATAGGTTTTACAATCCGTTGCGGGTCATTGACCAGGCTGACGCCGCTCCCGCCCCTGGCGCATATGCGCGTCCCCTGCTGCGGCGCAGAAGGATTGCCCTGGATAAAAACGGTCTTGTTATTGACTACCTGCGCCTGAATAGGGCAACGAAAGGAACACATTTCGCACAAGCTTGGCGTTAGCGTGGTTTTACCGTTAATGCCGGCAATCGGGTTGCGCGCCAGCGCCCCGGGCGGAAAAGCGCCCAGCGCGCAGGCAGAGCAGCCGATGCCTACCCCCTGCAAAAAAGAACGACGACTAATGCTCATATAACCTCCTGTTATTAGATATAGCTGAAGATTATATTTAATTTGTATTATGAAATGTCGGCTTCAATCACAATTTGAAATAGTTGTTAAAATGAACACGCCAACACGATAAAACCTTTTGTTTTATAAAAATTTTATATTTTCTGAACACGCACATGGACTGTCATTGAATAATCAGCAGAATTATCAAACAACCCACTGTTAATTATAAAAATGATACAACTCCAATAACACGTAATAATATTTTAAAAAAAACGATTAGTTCCTGAAAAGCGATTTCGCGCGGCTTTTCGCAGTTCTTTCTCATACGCGCCGGACCGTCCGCCGACGATATCCCGAATGCCGGCGAAAAAACGCTGATTGAGCATCAAAGCGGGTTTACTTTTGCGCACTTATAGGCTTCATTACCCGACCCGCTCTCTTATGCATGGATTTTTCCGCAGATACGTCAGCATCCCACAATACGGTGACATGATGGCAGGATGGACACTTTCTGAAAGAAACATGCCAGATAACATGGTGAATTGTGATCTCCATCGCCATACCGACATATGAAACTTACTTCTAAGGCGTTAAAAATCCAGACCGTTTTTCCATAATGATGTTGATAAGGAATTCTAATGAAAATATCATCAGGCACAATTAATTTTTCTACTATTCCTAACCAGGTTAAAAAATTAATTACCTCTATTCGTGAACATACGAAAAACGGGCTCGCCTCAAAAATAACCAGTGTTAAAAACACGCATACATCTTTAAATGAAAAATTTAAAACAGGAAAGGACTCACCGATTGAGTTCACGTTACCACAAAAAATAAAAGACTTCTTTCAGCCGAAAGATAAAAACACCTTAAACAAAACATTGATTACTGTTAAAAATATTAAAGATACAAATAATACAGGTAAGAAAAATATTTCAGAAGAAGATGCCTCAAAAATGACTGCAGCATTAATGCGCAAGCATATTGCAAATCAATCACGTGATTATAATTACAGAGTGACAGGTGCGGCCCCGCTCCCCGGTGGAGTCTCTGTATCAGCCAATAACAGGCCAACGGTTTCTGAAGGTAGAACACCACCAGTATCCCCCTCCCTCTCACTTCAGGCTACGTCTTCCCCGTCATCACCTGCCGACTGGGCTAAGAAACTCACGGATGCAGTTTTACGACAGCAAGCCGGAGAACCCCTTACGACCGCAGATCGCGATTTTTCAAACGCAGATTTCCGTAATATTAAATTCAGCAAAATATTGCCCCCCAACTTCATGAAGCGAGACGGCGATATTATCAAGGGGTTCAACTTTTCAAATTCAAAATTTACTTATTCTGATATATCTCATTTACATTTTGACGAATGCCGATTCACTTATTCGACACTGAATGATGTAGTCTGCAGTAATACGAAATTTAGTAATTCAGACATGAATGAAGTGTCTTTACTGTATTCAATTACTACACAACAACAGCCCTCTTTTATTAATACAACATTAAAAAATACGCTTATACCTCACAAAGCCAACCTCTCCGACGTTATTTTAAATGAACCGGATAATTTATTACCTCCGTCAATGTCAGGGGGCGGAAATTTTATTCGTCTAGGTGATATCTGGCTGCAAATGCCACTCCTTTGGACTGAGAACGCTGTGGATGGATTTTTAAATCATGAACATAATAATGGTAAAAGTATTCTGATGACCATTAACAACCTGCCCGATAAATACAGACAGGAAAAAGTCCGGGCAATGGAAGATCTGGTAAAGTCATTTCGGAGTGGCCGCTTAACAGAGGCACGTATCCGGCCAGTTGAAAGCTCGCTGGTGAGCGTACTGGCCCACCCCCCCTATACGCAAAGTGCGCTTATCAGCGAGTGGATCAGGCCTGTTCAGGAACGTTTTTTTGCCCACCAGTGCCAGACCTATAATGACGTTCCCCTGCCGGCTCCTGACACATATTATCAGCAGCGCATACTGCCTGTGTTGCTGGATTCGTTTGACAGGAACAGCGCCGCCATGACCACTCACAGCGGACTCTTTAATCAGGTGATTTTACACTGTATGACAGGCGTGGACTGCACTGATGGCATCCGCCAGAAAGCTGCAGCGCTTTATGAACAGTATCTTGCTCACCCGGCGGTGTCTCCCCACATCCATAATGGGCTCTTCGGCAATTATGACGGCAGCCCGGACTGGACAACCCGCGCGGCAGATAATTTCCTGCTGCTTTCCTCCCAGGATTCAGACACGGCGATGATGCTCTCCACTGACACGCTGTTAACAATGCTAAACCCTACTCCTGACACTGCATGGGACAACTTTTACCTGCTGCGAGCCGGAGAGAACGTTTCCACCGCGCAAATCTCTCCGGTAGAGTTATTCCGTCATGACTTTCCGGTGTTTCTCGCCGCATTTAATCAGCAGGCCGTGCAGCGACGCTTTGGGGAACTGATTGATATCATCCTCAGCACTGAAGAGCACGGGGAGCTGAACCAGCAGTTTATTGCCGCCACGAACCAGAAACATTCCACCGTGAAGTTGATTGATGATGCCTCAGTGTCGCGTCTGAACACCATTTTTGACCCCCTGTTTCCTGAAGGCAAACTCAGCCCGGCACACTACCAGCACATCCTCAGTGCTTATCACCTGACTGACGCCACCCCACAGAAGCAGGCGGAAACCCTGTTCTGTCTCAGTACCGCATTCGCACGCTATTCCTCCAGCGCCATTTTCGGCACTGAGCATGACTCTCCGCCGGCCCTGAGAGGCTATGCGGAGGCGCTGATGCAGAAAGCCTGGGAGCTGTCTCCGGCGATCTTCCCGTCCAGCGAACAGTTTACCGACTGGTCCGACCGTTTTCACGGCCTCCATGGCGCCTTTACCTGTACCAGCGTTGTGGCGGATAGTATGCAACGTCATGCCAGAAAATATTTCCCGAGTGTTCTGTCATCCATCCTGCCACTGGCCTGGGCGTAGTCCAGCCTTAACCCGTATGGAATTAAGGGACACAGCGTTGTGTCCCTCTGTAAATAGACCCGTTTTAGTCCATGCATTTTTTGAGATCCCGGCCAGATTGACCCTGGCCTAAATTCCATACAGTACTAAATCGGAATCAGTAATTTCAGATGAACCGGAATATGGTTTACCATAGAGGGAGCGTAGCTTAGTGTCGCTGATGGTCATTTTAGTATTTTGTACTCACCATCGCATGTACGAACATTAGCAACAATATCAATTGGTGTACAAATACAATCAATCAACGACAAAATAAAAGAATAAAATATTTCATATACATATAACATCAGGCGTGTACATCAAGTGACAGTTAAAAACGACAGCATACAGAGCACATTCCTCTTCCACGATTACGAAACCTTCGGTACGCATCCGGCCCTCGACAGACCTGCGCAATTCGCCGCGCTCCGTACGGATAACGACTTCAACGTTATTGGCGAGCCGGAGGTGTTTTATTGCAAACCCGCCGATGATTATCTACCGCAGCCCGGCGCAGTGCTGATTACCGGCATCACGCCGCAGGAAGCGCGTGAGAAAGGAGAAAACGAAGCCGCTTTCGCCAGACGCATTCATGCGCTGTTTACCGTTCCTAAAACCTGCGTTGTGGGTTACAACAATGTGCGTTTTGATGATGAAGTCACGCGCAATATTTTTTATCGCAACTTTTACGATCCCTATGCCTGGAGCTGGCAGCATGATAATTCACGTTGGGATCTATTGGATGTCATGCGCGCCTGTTATGCGCTGCGCCCGGAGGGAATTAACTGGCCGGAAAACGACGACGGCCTGCCCAGCTTTCGTCTGGAACATTTAACCCAGGCGAACGGGATCGAACACAGCAACGCGCATGATGCGATGGCGGATGTCTACGCCACTATTGCGATGGCGCAACTGGTGAAAACACGCCAGCCGCGGCTGTTTGATTATCTTTATAGCCACCGCAGTAAACATAAACTGGCGGCGCTGATTGACGTTCCGCAAATGAAGCCGCTGGTGCATGTCTCCGGCATGTTTGGCGCGTGGCGCGGTAATACAAGCTGGGTCGCGCCGCTGGCGTGGCATCCTGAAAACCGTAACGCGGTGATCATGGTCGATTTAGCAGGCGATATTTCTCCTCTTCTTGAGCTGGACAGCGACACCCTTCGCGAGCGGCTTTATACGGCCAAAGCCGATCTTGGCGATCACGTCGCAGTGCCGGTAAAGCTGGTGCATATCAATAAATGTCCGGTACTGGCGCAGGCGAATACCTTGCGCCCGGAGGATGCCGACCGGCTGGGAATTAACCGCCAGCACTGCCTGGATAACCTGAAAGTGTTGCGTGAAAACCCGCAGGTCCGCGACAAAGTGGTGGCGATTTTTGCCGAAACCGAACCTTTTGCCGCCTCGGATAACGTTGATGCCCAGCTCTATGATGGTTTTTTCAGCGATGCCGATCGCGCAGCCATGAAAATCGTACTCGAAACCGAGCCGCGTAACCTGCCCGCGCTGGATATTACCTTTGTCGATAAGCGCATTGAGAAGCTACTGTTTAATTACCGCGCGCGCAATTTTCCCGGTACGCTGGATGACGCAGAGCAGCAGCGCTGGCTGGAGCATCGCCGTCAGGTGCTGACGCCGGAGTTTTTACAACAGTATGCCAACGAATTGCAGATGCTTTCTCAGCAGTATGCGGAAGATAAAACGAAGCTGGGGCTGCTGAAATCACTGTGGCAGTACGCAACTGAGATTGTGTAATTGACCAATGCCTGACGGGCATTGTTAATCCAGAGCGGATAAATAGTGACGCCGCCATCCGGTAAACATGCTGGATGACAAACAAAAAACCGGAGGCACTGCCTCCGGTTTTACTATTACCAATAATACGCGCGATTACGCGACGTCTTCGTACTGTGGAACCGGGTTGCGGAAGCTTTTAGTTACGCACGCCAGATAAATCAGCCCGATACCCGCCCAGATCAGGCCCAGTACCATTGAGCTCTCTTCCAGGTTAACCCACAACGCACCAACCGTGAGCGCACCGCACATAGGCAGGAACAGATACTGGAAGTGATCTTTCAACGTTTTATTACGCTTCTCACGGATCCAGAACTGCGAAATCACCGACAGGTTAACGAAGGTAAACGCGACCAGCGCACCAAAGTTAATCAGCGCCGTCGCCATCACCAGGTCAAAATTAATCGCCAGCAGCGCGATCGCCCCGACCAGGATGATGTTCATCGCTGGCGTACGCCATTTCGGATGAACGTAACCGAAGAAGCTTTTCGGGAATACGCCGTCACGCCCCATTACGTACATCAGGCGCGCTACGCCTGCATGCGCCGCCATACCGGAAGCCAGCACGGTGATAGTAGAGAAGATCAGCGCGCCCACCTGGAAGGTTTTACCCGCCACGTACAGCATGATTTCCGGCTGAGACGCATCCGGATCTTTAAAGCGAGAGATATCCGGGAAGTACAATTGCAGGAAATAGGTCGCAAAGATGAAGATCAGGCCGCCAATCAGCGCGGTCAGGAAAATCGCACGCGGGATCACGCGCTCAGCATCTTTGGTCTCTTCCGACAGGTTACTGATGCCGTCAAAGCCGGTAAAGGAGAAGCACAGGATCGTCGCTCCCGTAATCATCGGGATAACGTGCGCATCGCCGGACCAGAACGGACGGGTGCTCGCCAGCGTACCGGCGCCTTCGCCTTCAAATACGCCATAAACCACCATGCCCAGAATGACCGCAATCAGCACCACCTGTAGCACTACAATCACGGTGTTGAAGTTAGCGACCGATTTGAGGCTGCGCAGGTTAAAGGCCGTCATAAAGGCCACCAGCGCCACGACAAACACCCATGACGGAATGGAGGGCACCAGCGCTTCAAAATAAATTTTCGCCAACAGAATGTTGATCATCGGCGCGAACAGATAATCGAGCAGAGAAGACCAACCCACCATAAAGCCAACGGTCGGGCTGATGGATTTCTGGGCGTAGGTGTACGCCGAACCCGCGGAAGGGTAGCGACGCACCAGTTTCCCGTAGCTCAACGCCGTAAACAGAATCGCGATTAACGCGAATGCATACGCCGTCGGTACGTGACCGTCAGTGAGGCCTGAAACGATACCAAATGTATCGAACAGCGTCATCGGCTGCATATAGGCAAGACCCATCATTACAACCGGAACTAACGTAAGCGTTTTACGTAATTCCACGCGAGAGGTGTTTGGAGTAACGTTATGCGACATGGTCATTCTCCTTTACGGCGAATGCCGTCGCGTAAGCAAAAAATTGCCCCATTTTCTGGATTCCTCAGCGACAACAACTGTCGATTTTTAAGTAAGTATCTATCCGGTACGAAGCCCGGCCTCTTGGTATTGAATGATGTGTTTGAAGCAAAAAAATAACCGACGCGTATTAAAACGTCGGTTAGTGTCATTTTTTGCAAGCGGCGTATTCTGCCCTAAATTGAAGTGAAATGACAAGAGAATGCGAGCGCGTTCAAAAAATTATTTTTCATAAGCGATTGATTTTTAAACCGGCGATTTTGCATACACCCCAGCAATAGCATTATTTGCTAAAATTTCATCCCGCCACCAGCCGCTGGCCAGCCCGGCGGTCTGTTCATTCCAGCCAACCCACACCGGTTCATAGACGATTTGCGCTACAACTTTCTTCTCTATAAGCGCGCCGCTTTCCAAAAATCGCTGCGCCAGATAACGCGGTAAATAGCCGCATCCCAGGCCGCTAATTTGCAGCTCCAGCTTGGTTTTAAAATCAAACACGGTAATCGCTTCCTGAGCGTCGAGCAGTTCAGACCCTATTGATCGCGAGGAATGGACGCTATCGCCAACCACAATCGCGCGAAAACGTTTGATCGTCTGGCGGCTAAGCGGTTCCTCTTCATGAACCAGCGGATGATGCGGAGCGACAGCAAACACCAGTTCAAGATCGCCCAGTCTTGCAAAGCCAAAGCCGGTGTCAGGCGGCGGCGCGCGCATGGCGCCAACGATGATATCCGCCCTTCCCTGCGTCAGCGTCTCCCATGAACCGCCGAGAACGCCATTGACAAATTTAAGGCGCGTCACGCTGTGGCGTTGATAAAAAGCGTCGATAAGCGGGGCCAGAAGAGAAAAGGGAAAGGTATCATCCACACCGATGACCAGTTCGTTCTCCCAGCCTTCATGCAGTTTAATCGCCTGCTTTTCCAGCTCGCGAACGGTGTGCAACACTTCACGGCCTTTTTCCAGTAGCATCTTACCGGTTCGCGTAAATCGCGCGCGGTGCCCGCTACGGTCGAGCAGTTGGATATTAAGATCGTTTTCCAGCTTATGAACGGTATAACTGAGGGCGGACGGCGTTTTAAATAATTTTGCCGACGCCGCCGCGAAGCTGCCTTCTTTTTCTAACGCATCAAGAATAATCAGAACGTCCAGCAGTGGTTTCATACTCGTCCCCTTGCGCTATATGGCGACCACCTGCTGGACAGCGACTCACTCCATCGGCATCACCAGCGGATCGGGATATTGATATTCAAATCCCAGCTCATTACAAATCCGGCTACCGTCGATAATCTTCCCTTTGCCGTTGTCCGGTGCGTCACGAAAATGCGGCGGCGCCATTCCCAGCAAACGCGTCATTTGCGGATAAAACACGTTGCGGGCTGGATGCGCCGGCGCACATATATTATAGATGTGCCCCCCTTTCGGCGCCTGTAGCAAGAGGGTAATTGCGCCAACCACGTCTTCAAGATGCACCAGATTGACCCCGTGTTGACCATCCGGCGCGGTTTTTCCAGCAAAGAAACGTCCGGGGTGGCGTCCAGGCCCGACCAACCCCGCCAGCCGCAGAATATCCACTGACGTGCCCGGCAGATTATGCAGCCAATCTTCCAGTTCCTTCAGGGTACGCCCGCTGGCCGTGACCGGATTACGCGGCGTATTCTCTTTCACCACGCCTTGCGCATCGCCGTAAACAGACGTCGAACTGGTAAAAATAATACGCGGGATACGATAAGCCAGCGCGCTGTCGACCAGTTCCTGCATCGCCTGCAGATAAAAATCCTCTCCCGGACCGCTACGGCGCGCGGGCAGTGTTATCACCAGCGCATCGACATCCAGCAGAGCGTCAAGATCGTCCGCCTCACAGACCAGCTCCGGCTCCAGACGCAGCGGATAGCTTTCAATTCCACTCATACGGGCCGCTTCCACCCCGTCAAGGGTGGTTTTGCTGCCGGTAACCTGCCAGCCTCTCGCTGCCAGCGACATTGCCAGCGGCATGCCTAACCAACCTAAACCGACAATTGCGACCTTTTTCATCCATTTTCTCCTGACTTTAACGCCTTATACATAAGGCTACGCCAGCCCGCCGTGACTGACAATTCATACTATAAATGCGAAATGAAAAAAGCGCTTGCTTTAAGGCGTAAAAGTGGTTTAGGTTAAAAGGTATCAAATGAATAAGCATTCATCGGAATTTTTATGACACGCGTTCAATTTAAACACCACCATCATCACCATCATCCTGACTAGTCTTTCAGGCGATGTGTGCTGGAAGACATTCAGATCTTCCAGTGGTGCATGAACGCATGAGAAAGCCCCCGGAAGATCATCTTCCGGGGGCTTTTTTTTTGGCGCGCGATACAGACCGGTTCAGACAGGATAAAGAGGAACGCAGAATGTTAGACAACACCCGCTTACGCATAGCTATTCAGAAATCAGGCCGTTTAAGCGATGATTCACGAGAATTGCTGGCCCGCTGCGGCATAAAAATTAATTTACACACTCAGCGCCTGATTGCGATGGCGGAAAACATGCCGATTGATATCCTGCGCGTGCGTGATGATGACATTCCGGGTCTGGTGATGGATGGCGTGGTCGATCTCGGCATTATCGGCGAGAACGTGCTGGAAGAAGAGCTACTCAACCGCCGCGCGCAGGGCGAAGATCCGCGCTATTTTACCCTGCGCCGTCTTGACTTCGGCGGCTGCCGTTTATCGCTGGCAACGCCGGTTGACGAAGCCTGGGACGGCCCGGCCGCGCTGGACGGTAAACGTATCGCTACCTCTTATCCGCACCTCCTCAAACGCTACCTCGACCAGAAAGGCGTCTCTTTTAAATCGTGTCTGTTAAATGGTTCTGTCGAAGTCGCGCCGCGCGCGGGGCTGGCCGACGCTATCTGCGATTTGGTCTCTACTGGCGCGACGCTTGAAGCTAACGGCCTGCGTGAAGTCGAAGTTATCTACCGCTCTAAAGCCTGTCTGATTCAGCGCGACGGTGAGATGGCACAGAGCAAGCAAGAGCTGATCGATAAATTGCTGACCCGTATTCAGGGCGTGATTCAGGCGCGCGAATCGAAATACATCATGATGCACGCGCCAAGTGAACGCCTGGAAGAGGTTATCGCCCTACTGCCAGGCGCTGAAAGGCCGACAATTCTGCCGCTGGCGGGCGAGCAACAGCGCGTGGCGATGCACATGGTCAGCAGCGAAACGTTGTTCTGGGAAACCATGGAGAAACTGAAAGCGCTTGGCGCCAGCTCGATTCTGGTACTGCCGATCGAGAAGATGATGGAGTGATCTGACGCCTGATAGCGCTGCGCTTATCAGGCCTACGTAATGCGTTGATATTTTGGGTTCAGTAGGCCGGATAAGGCGGAACCCTGTGATGGAGTAGACCATGAGCTTCAATACCCTGATTGACTGGAACAGCTGTAGCCCTGAACAGCAGCGTGCGCTGCTGACGCGTCCGGCGATTTCCGCCTCTGACAGTATTACCCGGACGGTCAGCGATATTCTGGATAATGTAAAAACGCGCGGTGACGATGCCCTGCGTGAATACAGCGCTAAATTTGATAAAACAGAAGTGACAGCGCTACGCGTCACCCCTGAAGAGATCGCCGCCGCCGGCGCGCGTCTGAGCGAAGAATTAAAACAGGCGATGGCCGCGGCCGTCAAAAATATTGAAACGTTCCATTCCGCGCAGACGCTACCGCCTGTAGATGTGGAAACCCAGCCAGGCGTGCGTTGCCAGCAGGTTACGCGTCCCGTCGCGTCTGTCGGTCTGTATATTCCCGGCGGCTCGGCTCCGCTCTTCTCAACGGTGCTGATGCTGGCGACGCCGGCGCGCATTGCGGGATGTCAGAACGTAGTTCTGTGCTCGCCGCCGCCCATCGCTGATGAAATCCTCTATGCGGCGCAACTGTGTGGCGTGCAGGAAATCTTTAACGTCGGCGGCGCGCAGGCGATTGCCGCTCTGGCCTTCGGCAGCGAGTCCGTACCGAAAGTGGATAAAATTTTTGGCCCCGGCAACGCCTTTGTAACCGAAGCCAAGCGTCAGGTCAGCCAACGCCTCGACGGCGCGGCTATCGATATGCCAGCCGGGCCGTCTGAAGTACTGGTGATCGCCGACAGCGGCGCAACACCGGATTTCGTCGCTTCTGACCTGCTCTCCCAGGCTGAGCACGGTCCGGATTCGCAGGTGATCCTGCTGACGCCTGATGCTGACATTGCCCGCAAGGTGGCGGAGGCGGTAGAACGTCAACTTGCAGAACTGCCGCGCGCGGACACCGCCCGGCAGGCCCTGAGCGCCAGTCGTCTGATTGTGACCAAAGATTTAGCGCAGTGCGTCGCCATCTCTAATCAGTATGGGCCGGAACACTTAATCATCCAGACGCGCAATGCGCGCGATTTGGTGGATGCGATTACCAGCGCAGGCTCGGTATTTCTCGGCGACTGGTCGCCGGAATCCGCCGGTGATTACGCTTCCGGAACCAACCATGTCTTACCGACCTATGGCTATACTGCTACCTGTTCCAGCCTTGGGTTAGCGGATTTCCAGAAACGGATGACCGTTCAGGAACTGTCGAAAGCGGGCTTTTCCGCTCTGGCATCAACCATTGAAACATTGGCGGCGGCAGAACGTCTGACCGCCCATAAAAATGCCGTGACCCTGCGCGTAAACGCCCTCAAGGAGCAAGCATGAGCACTGAAAACACTCTCAGCGTCGCTGACTTAGCCCGTGAAAATGTCCGCAACCTGGTACCGTATCAGTCCGCCCGCCGTCTGGGCGGTAACGGCGATGTCTGGCTGAACGCGAATGAATTCCCGACAGCGGTGGAGTTTCAGCTCACCCAACAAACGCTTAACCGCTACCCGGAATGCCAGCCAAAGGCCGTGATTGAAAACTACGCGCAATATGCTGGCGTAAAGCCAGAGCAGGTGCTGGTCAGCCGCGGCGCGGATGAAGGGATCGAGCTGGTGATCCGCGCCTTCTGCGAACCGGGAAAAGACGCCATTCTCTACTGTCCGCCCACTTACGGTATGTACAGCGTCAGCGCCGAAACCATTGGCGTAGAGCGCCGGACGGTTCCCGCGCTTGAAAACTGGCAGCTGGATCTACAGGGGATTTCCGACAACCTTGACGGCACAAAAGTGGTGTTCGTTTGTAGCCCCAATAATCCTACCGGGCAACTTATCAACCCGCAGGATTTGCGCACGCTGCTGGAGTTGACACGCGGTAAAGCGATAGTCGTCGCCGACGAAGCTTATATTGAGTTTTGCCCGCAGGCCACGCTGACAGGCTGGCTGGTTGAATATCCTCATCTGGTTATCCTGCGCACATTGTCGAAAGCTTTTGCGCTGGCGGGTCTGCGCTGCGGCTTTACGCTGGCTAATGAAGAGGTGATCAACCTGCTGTTAAAAGTGATCGCCCCTTATCCGCTTTCTACGCCAGTGGCGGATATCGCCGCCCAGGCGCTGAGTCCGCAGGGAATAAACGCAATGCGCGATCGCGTGGCGCAGACAGTGCAGGAACGTCAGTATCTGGTGAATGCCCTGCAACAGACCGCCTGCGTAGAACACGTCTTTGACTCTGAAACCAACTATATTCTGGCGCGGTTTACTGCCTCCAGCAGCGTGTTTAAATCCTTATGGGATCAGGGCATTATCTTACGCGATCAGAATAAACAACCTTCTTTAAGCGGCTGCCTGCGGATTACGGTCGGCACCCGCCAGGAAAACCAGCGCGTCATTGACGCCTTACGTGCGGAGCCAGTATGAGTCAGAAGTATCTTTTCATCGACCGGGACGGAACCTTAATTTCCGAACCGCCAAGCGATTTTCAGGTAGACCGCTTTGATAAACTGGCCTTTGAGCCAGAGGTGATTCCCGTATTGCTGAAGCTGCAAAAAGCCGGTTTTAAGCTGGTGATGATCACTAACCAGGATGGACTTGGCACGCAAAGCTTCCCGCAGGCGGACTTCGACGGACCGCACAACCTGATGATGCAGATTTTCACTTCTCAGGGCGTATGCTTTGATGAGGTGCTGATCTGCCCTCATCTGCCCGCAGACGATTGCGACTGCCGCAAGCCCAAAGTGAAGCTGGTGGAGCGTTATCTTGCGGAACAAGCAATGGATAGCGCCAACAGCTATGTGATTGGCGATCGTGCAACCGATATCCAGCTCGCTGATAACATGGGCATTACTGGTTTACGCTATCATCGTGAAACGCTGAACTGGACGATGATTGGCGAACAGCTAACGAAACGCGATCGTTATGCGCATGTGGTCCGTAACACCAAAGAAACACAGATTGATGTCAGTGTCTGGCTGGATCGCGAAGGCAACAGCAAGATTAATACCGGCGTCGGCTTCTTTGACCATATGCTCGATCAAATCGCCACCCACGGCGGCTTTCGCATGGAGATTACCGTTAAGGGCGATCTCTATATCGACGATCACCACACGGTAGAAGATACCGGACTGGCGCTCGGTGAGGCATTAAAACTGGCACTCGGCGACAAGCGCGGTATCTGCCGTTTTGGCTTTGTACTGCCGATGGATGAATGTCTGGCGCGCTGCGCGCTGGATATTTCCGGTCGTCCGCATCTGGAATATAAAGCTGAATTTACCTACCAGCGTGTGGGCGATTTGAGCACAGAGATGATTGAACACTTTTTCCGCTCACTCTCTTACACGATGGGCGTCACTCTGCATCTCAAGACTAAGGGTAAGAACGATCACCACCGTGTCGAAAGTTTGTTTAAAGCCTTTGGTCGAACGCTACGCCAGGCTATTCGCGTGGAGGGCGATACATTACCGTCCTCGAAAGGAGTGCTGTGATGAACGTCGTCATCCTTGACACCGGCTGCGCCAATTTAAGCTCGGTAAAATCCGCCGTGGCGCGCCACGGTTACACTCCGGTGGTCAGCCGCGAAGCGGAAATCGTATTACGCGCTGACAAACTCTTTCTGCCCGGCGTCGGCACGGCGCAGGCCGCTATGGATCAACTGCGCGAACGTGAACTGATCGACTTAATTAAAGCGTGTACTCAGCCGGTACTGGGTATCTGCTTAGGGATGCAACTGCTGGGTCGTCGCAGCGAAGAGACGCGCGGCGTGGATCTGCTGAACATTATCGAACAAGACGTGCCGAAAATGACCGACTTTGGTCTGCCGCTGCCGCACATGGGCTGGAATCGCGTGTATCCGCAGGCGGGCAACCGGCTGTTTCAGGGCATTGAAGATGGCGCCTATTTTTACTTTGTTCACAGCTACGCGATGCCGGTCAACCCGTGGACTATCGCCCAGTGCAATTACGGCGAGCCGTTTACCGCGGCGGTACAGAAAGATAATTTCTTCGGCGTACAGTTCCACCCGGAACGTTCGGGCGCGGCGGGTGCACAGTTGCTGAAAAACTTCCTGGAGATGTAATGATTATTCCGGCATTAGATTTAATTGACGGCACCGTGGTGCGTCTCCATCAGGGCGACTACGCCCGCCAGCGGGATTACGGTAACGATCCCCTGCCCCGTTTGCAGGATTACGCCGCCCAGGGCGCCGGGGTGCTGCATCTGGTAGATCTGACCGGCGCTAAAGATCCGGCGAAGCGACAGATACCGCTGATTAAAACCCTGGTCGCGGGCGTGAACGTGCCTGTTCAGGTCGGCGGCGGCGTGCGTACCGAAGAAGACGTTGCGGCATTACTGAAAGCTGGCGTTGCCCGTGTGGTCATCGGTTCAACGGCGGTGAAATCCCCTGACGTGGTGAAAGGCTGGTTTGAACGTTTTGGCGCGCAGGCGCTGGTGCTGGCGCTGGACGTTCGCATAGACGAACACGGCAATAAGCAGGTGGCGGTTAGCGGCTGGCAGGAAAATTCCGGCGTCTCGCTGGAACAACTGGTGGAGACCTATCTCCCCGTCGGCCTGAAACATGTACTGTGTACCGATATTTCCCGCGACGGCACGCTGGCGGGCTCTAACGTTTCTCTGTACGAAGAGGTATGCACCAGATATCCGCAAATCGCCTTTCAGTCCTCCGGCGGTATTGGCGATATCGATGATATTGCCGCCCTGCGCGGCACCGGCGTGCGCGGCGTGATTGTCGGGCGCGCGCTGTTAGAAGGGAAATTTACCGTTAAGGAGGCCATCCAATGCTGGCAAAACGTATAATTCCGTGTCTGGACGTTCGTGATGGTCAGGTGGTGAAAGGCGTACAGTTTCGCAACCATGAGATCATTGGCGATATCGTTCCGCTGGCCAAACGCTATGCCGACGAAGGCGCGGACGAACTGGTGTTCTATGACATTACCGCCTCCAGCGATGGTCGCGTAGTCGATAAAAGCTGGGTGGCGCGCGTTGCCGAGGTGATCGACATTCCGTTTTGTGTAGCGGGCGGTATCCGGTCAATTGACGACGCCGCCAAAATTCTTTCTTTCGGGGCGGATAAGATCTCTATCAATTCCCCGGCACTGGCTGACCCAACGCTGATTACCCGTCTGGCTGACCGTTTTGGCGTACAGTGCATTGTCGTCGGGATTGATACCTGGTTTGACGACGCCACGGGGAAATATCATGTTAACCAGTATACCGGCGATGAAAACCGTACCCGTGTGACGCAGTGGGAGACGCTGGATTGGGTGCAAGAGGTACAACAGCGCGGCGCGGGGGAAATCGTCCTGAATATGATGAACCAGGACGGCGTGCGTAACGGTTACGATCTGACGCAGTTGAAAAAAGTCCGTGACGTTTGCCGCGTGCCGCTGATCGCCTCCGGCGGCGCGGGCACGATGGAACACTTTCTTGAGGCATTCCGTGATGCCGATGTCGACGGCGCGCTTGCCGCCTCCGTTTTTCACAAGCAAATCATCAATATTGGCGAATTAAAAGCGTACCTGGCAGGCCAGGGCGTGGAGATCAGGATATGTTAACAGAGCAACAACGCCGCGAGCTGGACTGGGAAAAAACCGATGGCCTGATGCCAGCCATCGTGCAACATGCGGTATCCGGCGAAGTATTGATGCTGGGCTATATGAACCCACAAGCGCTGGACAAAACCATTGAATCCGGCCATGTCACGTTCTTCTCACGCACGAAACAGCGTTTATGGACCAAAGGCGAAACCTCAGGCCATGTGCTGAATGTCGTCAGCATTGCGCCAGATTGCGACAACGATACACTGCTGGTGCTGGCAAACCCTGTCGGGCCGACCTGTCACAAAGGTACCAGCAGCTGCTTTGGCGACGCCAGCCATCAATGGTTATTCCTGTATCAACTGGAGCAGCTACTGGCAGAGCGCAAAACCGCCGATCCGGCCAGCTCTTACACGGCGAAACTGTACGCCAGCGGTACTAAACGTATTGCGCAAAAAGTTGGCGAAGAAGGTGTAGAAACCGCGCTGGCGGCCACCGTCAATGATCGTTTTGAATTAACCAATGAAGCGTCTGATTTGATGTACCACCTGCTGGTGCTGTTGCAGGATCAGGATCTCAACCTCACCACCGTGATCGACAATCTTCGTAAGCGTCATCAATAAGCGTAAAAAAAACCGGGCAATGCCCGGTTTTTTTAATGAGAAATTTTACCTTTCGAAGCCGACCACCATCCGGCAAAGAAGCTTACAAGGCTTTTGGCTTATAGCTACGTAGCGCATTACGCCCCAGCACAATCCCGGCACCGATCATCCCACCCAGCAATACAGCCAGCACAAGAGTAATGGCTTTTTTCGGGCTATCGCGACGGACCGGCAGCGTCGGCTTCATCACATAACGATAGACGTGCACCGTATCGGCAGTCACTTTCAGATTTTTAATGTCCAGCAGTGTCTGCTTCGTCTGGTAATAGGCCGGAGAAAAGACCAGTGGACGCGTCGCTTCGTTCTGTATCATCGATTTCAGCGCATCGCTGCCCAGCAGGAACATCGTGTCCTGGGTAACATCCTGGGTTTGCTGAATCTGCGGCTGCGTGATTTTGGCCTCATCCGCATAGCGCAACGCTTCTTCGATTTGCTTAATACGCAGATCTTTTTGTTCCTGCGCCACAACTTCCTGCGTCTCAAGAGACTCCTGCAACGTTTTGGTTTGCAGCGTGATGTTATCTTTCAGGTCAACTTCCAGTTCCTTAGCGACCTCTTCATCCACCTGTTGGATATATTCCGCCAGCCGACGCTGCGCCCCTTCAGCGGTAGTACTCACATAAGAAACCGAGAGTGGCAGCGCCTGCCCCTTTACCGACTGTTCAATGGTGAGCTTTTCCCGCTCTTTCTGATTATCCAGCGCTTCCGATAATGCGGAAAACGCAGAGCTAAAGCGGCTTATAAAATTCGCCTGCACTTCAGAGATTTTGGGAGCATTCCCGCCATACAAGACGTTGAGCGCGTTGGTATAGGTGGCAACCTGCGCGGCATCAGGTTGGGTAATAATCGCCGTGGATGTCCATTTTTCTTTGGCTATCATCAGGTAGCCTACGGCCAGCAAAATGGCGATAACAACGGCTACAATAATGGTCATCTTCCCACGCCATAACTGTAGCAATAACTCAATCAAATCAATCTGTTCCGGATCGTTCCCACGCCCGGAAGACGTATTACTATCCACTGTCATAGATACCCTAACTAAAAAAAGGATGAAGCTGGAGACAGTGTAGTCATAAAGCAAATATATGCCATAGGATTAATGATAAAAATCAGACATTATTTCCATTTGGTCAATAAATCATCGGGACTCATCAGCCCCGATTGCCTTATTAATCACTACCGAAAAGATCGCGGGTATACACTTTTTCAGCGACATCCAAAAGATCTGCCGCCATCCTGTTGGAAATAATGACATCCGCCTGCTGTTTAAAGCAGTGCAAATCACGCTCAAGGCGAGAGTTGAAGAAAGTATCTTCTTCCATTACCGGCTCATAGATAATGACCTCTACGCCTTTCGCTTTAATACGTTTCATAATCCCCTGAATCGATGAGGCGCGGAAGTTATCGGAGCCACTCTTCATAATCAGGCGATAAATGCCCACCACTTTAGGCTTTCTGGCGAGGATAGCGTCGGCAATAAAATCTTTACGCGTACGGTTTGCTTCAACGATAGCGGAGATAATATTATTAGGCACCGACTGATAATTAGCCAGCAACTGTTTGGTATCTTTTGGCAAACAATATCCGCCATAACCAAAAGAGGGATTATTATAATGATTGCCAATACGCGGGTCGAGGCATACCCCTTCAATAATTTGTCGGGTATTTAACCCTAACGTTTCAGCATAGCTGTCTAATTCATTAAAATAAGCGACTCGCATAGCGAGATAAGTATTGGCGAAAAGTTTAATGGCTTCCGCTTCAGTGGAGTCCGTAAACAGCGTCGGAATCTCCTGTTTAATAGCGCCTTCCTGGAGTAATGTGGCAAATTCTCTGGCGCGCTCAGACTGTTCCCCAATCACGATACGGGAAGGATAAAGGTTATCGTAAAGGGCCTTACCTTCACGTAAAAACTCCGGAGAGAAAATGATATTTTCTGTCGCAAACTTCTGCCGCATTGCTGCCGTGAAGCCAACCGGCACCGTAGACTTAATAATCATCACGGCTGCGGGGTTGAAGCTGATCACATCCTGAATGACCGATTCCACACTGGACGTATCAAAATAGTTGGTTTTTGGATCGTAATCTGTAGGCGTAGCAATGATGACGTAATCTGCATTCTGGTACGCATCAAACTTATCCAGCGTTGCCCTGAATCTGATGTTATCTTCCTTTAAAAATTGCTGAATTTCTTTATCAACAATCGGAGATATCCGATCATTTAACAGTTCAACACGGGAAGGAACAATGTCTAATGCCACCACATCATGATGTTGTGCAATAAGCAAACCATTAGACAAGCCAACATAACCCGTCCCGGATATCGTGATTTTCATTATTCGCTCTCAGAATTAACTTAATTATGAATCATGATGTATTTCGCATCCTGATAAGATATTAAAGTTTTAACGCCTGAGTATATAAAGTGCAACGCAGACGAAAACAATTCAGATTATCTTCATTACGATAAACACAGATTATTAAGTTAATATTAAGCAAAAGCGATAAATCAATAAGAATAGAGATAAAAAAAAGCCCGGTATTAAACCGGGCTTAAACATTTTTGCAGAAATTACTCCAACCATTCGGTATGGAAAATGCCTTCTTTATCAGTACGTTTATAGGTGTGCGCACCAAAGTAGTCACGCTGCGCCTGAATTAAGTTAGCTGGCAGTACTGCGGCGCGATAGCTGTCATAGTAGGCCACTGCCGCAGAGAATGTCGGCACCGGAATGCCGTTCTGCACCGCGTAAGCCACAACATCACGCAGCGCCTGCTGGTACTCATCAGCAATTTTCTTGAAGTAAGGCGCTAACAGCAAATTGGCAATACCAGCGTTTTCTGCGTAAGCATCGGTGATTTTCTGCAGGAACTGAGCGCGAATGATACAACCCGCACGGAAAATCTTAGCAATCTCGCCGTAGTTGAGATCCCAGTGATATTCATCAGACGCGGCGCGTAGCTGTGAGAAGCCCTGCGCATAGGAGACGATCTTGCCAAGATACAGCGCGCGACGCACTTTCTCGATAAATTCCGCTTTGTCGCCTGCCGGTTGCGCTTTCGGCCCGGAGAGCACTTTAGATGCGGCAACACGTTGCGCTTTCAACGAAGAGATGTAACGCGCAAAGACAGATTCGGTAATCAGCGACAGCGGTTCGCCCAGATCCAGCGCGCTCTGGCTGGTCCATTTACCGGTCCCTTTGTTGGCGGCTTCATCAAGAATGACATCCACCAGGTAATTACCGTCTTCATCTTTTTTAGTGAAGATGTCTTTAGTGATGTCGATCAGATAACTGCTCAGCTCGCCGTTATTCCACTCAGTAAAAGTGTTCGCCAACTCTTCATTGCTGAGGTTCAGGCCGCCTTTCAGCAGGGAGTAAGCTTCAGCGATAAGCTGCATATCGCCATATTCAATACCATTGTGGACCATCTTGACGTAGTGACCCGCACCATCGGCGCCGATATAGGTCACGCACGGTTCGCCATCTTCCGCCACAGCAGCAATCTTCGTCAGGATCGGCGCCACCAGTTCATAGGCATCTTTCTGACCGCCAGGCATGATAGATGGCCCTTTCAGCGCGCCCTCTTCACCACCGGAAACACCGGTACCGATAAAGTTAAAACCTTCCGCAGACAGCTCACGATTGCGACGGATTGTGTCCTGGAAGAAGGTGTTACCGCCATCAATAATGATATCGCCTTTTTCCAGATACGGTTTCAGCGAATCGATAGCTGCATCAGTACCTGCGCCCGCTTTCACCATTAACAGGATACGACGAGGCGTTTCGAGGGATTCAACAAACTCTTTCACCGTGTAATAAGGCACCAGCTTTTTGCCGGGATTCTCGGCAATCACTTCTTCGGTCTTTTCACGGGAGCGGTTGAAAACGGAGACGGTATAACCACGGCTTTCGATGTTGAGCGCGAGGTTGCGCCCCATCACTGCCATACCGACGACGCCGATCTGTTGCTTGGACATTACATACTCCTGTCAGGTGTGGAAGTTACATATATTTCACCATTATGTGCTACAAATTTTACAGCGTAAAGCATATTAAATACTTGTCCATTAATAGCACATTGTGGTTCGGCGGATATTTTCCCGCTTGGTTAACTTAAAATACCACGCGTAAAATTCTTTTAACAAAAGACCTAAAGTTAGCATCTGCATAAAAAACCGCAAAAACTATAATCATACTTACCAGCGATACAATAGTAAGCTTACTTATAAAGTCAAACCAGTTGGAAACTTTAAAGAAAATTATTTGTTCTCTTGTAAAATAAAAAACAGCAAAAATAACAAATGAGAATATTAAAGGTTTCAGTACAAATGACAAGTACTTTTTTAATGCATTAAATCTACCAAACATTTTACCATATAGATATAATGGCTTTGCAATTAATGTAATTAATACATTAGATATAATCGTGCCAATAATAATACCGGGAAGACCAATATAAAAAGCCAGGAGCGCGGAAAAAAATAAATTAACCACTCCCTCAAGCAAAGGATAATATACATCACCAAAAAAACCAGTTGCGTTTTTAAAAATATCACAAGGAATTCTAATGACACTTATAAATACATTAACAAGCATTAATATAACAATACCATTACCTAGTATGAATTTTTCGCCTATCCAGCTGGTAATAAAGTCATTAACCAAAAAATACATATTCAAAGAAATGAAGGTAGCCAATGCTATAAATACTGTGTTAAATTGCTTTGCAATACTGGTAACTTCATCATCATTTTGATTGATTAAAAAATTACCCACACTAGCTGTAATAGCATTAACAAAACTGGACATAAGCACAGTCACAACCTGGAAGACCATCATATAACTTCCATAAATCGTGACGTAGCTTAAATTAAGAAATTTTGAAACTAGCAAATAATCAGTATTTAAAACTAACACACCACCAATCTTATGAAAAAACATGTTTTTTATTTTTATTTTTAATTCATTTTTTAATGTTGTTTTTTCATCATCGCTAATAGATTGTGGAACTACCTTAAAATGGATGTCGTTATTAATAATATTTTTAAATATAAAATACTGTACTATCACGCCAATAGTTTCAACGAGCAAATAGAGTAAGAAATTATGTGTGGTGACTAATAGCAATATTTGCAGCGCAATAATTAATATTTTCCCGCCACCCTGTATTTTACGGACTACTGAATATTGCTGATTTGCAGTTAATAGAGTTGAATGCTTTGCATAAGAATAAGTTAAAGATGTATTTATTACAAAAAATGCCCAATAAATAAAAACGTGACTTACTGCATTAACAGAATCGATGAAAAAGTAAATACCAAAGCCAATTACTATACCTATCAATAAAACTAAAAACGAGATATATCTATAGATTGTAGACAGCAATAAAGTTAAGTATTTTATTTTTGCATAATCCCCCTCACTCAGCGGCTTGTATAAAAGGCTTGCCGCAGCTACCCCTATGCCAAGCTCGGCGAGATTTAAATAAGCAGTCAGTTGTGTAAATAACAACATCACACCTGTTAAATCAGCGCCCATCTTAGAGACAAATATAGTTCGAAGATAAAATCCTAGCGCAATAAGAAAAAAAGTAATAAATAAATCAACTTTAAAGTTGTTAATCGCTTTTATAGTTCGCATTTTTACTTTCCGGATGTAAACTTAAAGTAAATAAATATTCGTGGGAAGTTACAGGATTACATCAATTATTATTAGCCCCATAATAATTAATATTACCAGGAAGGTAAAATAAATAATCATATCAATGATTATTTATACTGTCCGAAAAGAACATAGCGAAAGCCTTATATCTATTAGAAATGGAAACCAACAACAATCAAACACACTTAATATTTATTGGCTTTATACTACGAATTGGTTAGAGAATATCCGAAAAGTTAGCCCTCCATAAAGAAGGGCTGCTTTTTATGAATTGAGTAGCTGAAGAATTTCTTTCGTTCGCGCTTCCATCAGCGGAATATCGCCGCGTGATTCCACATTCAGGCGCACCACCGGTTCGGTGTTCGACGAGCGCAGGTTGAAACGCCAGTCCGGGAATGACATGCTGAGACCGTCCGTGCGATCCACCGCCTGCGCCTCTTCCGCAAAGTGCGCTTCCACCCGCGCAATGGCCGCCGCCGGCTCCGCCAGCCTGCTGTTGATTTCCCCGCTCGCCGGGAACGCCGCCATCCGGTCGCGGACCAGTTCACCCAGCGACTGTCTCTTCAGGCACACCAGCTCCGCTACCAGCAGCCACGGGATCATCCCGCTGTCGCAGTAGGCAAAATCACGAAAATAGTGATGCGCGCTCATTTCCCCGCCATAAATGGCATCCTCCGTACGCATCCGCTCCTTGATAAAGGCGTGCCCGGTTTTTGACATCACCGGCGTCCCGCCCGCCGCCGCCACCACTGCCTCCGTGTTCCAGGTCAGGCGCGGGTCGTGGATAATCTTCGCCCCCGGGTGTTTTTCCAGAAACGCTTCCGCCAGCAGCCCGACGATGTAGTACCCCTCGATAAACTGCCCTTTCTCATCGAACAGGAAGCAGCGGTCGAAGTCGCCGTCAAAGGCGATGCCCATGTCCGCCCCGTGTTCAATAACGGCCTTGCGGGTGTCGTCGCGACACTCCGGCAGCAACGGGTTGGGAATGCCGTTCGGGAAGGTGCCGTCCGGGGTGTTGTGGATTTTGATGAACTCCACCGGCGCGCCCAGCGCCTTCAGACGCGCTTCGATGGCGTCAATGACCGGCCCCGCCGCCCCATTGCCGGAATTCACCACCAGCTTCAGCGGGGTGAGATTGTTAACACTGATATAGCCGAGCAGGTGGTCGATGTAGGCGTCGCGCAGGCTGATTTGTCTGTAGCTGCCGCGCGCGGCCTCGTTCACCGGCGGGAAATTGCCCGCTTCTGCCAGACGCTGAACGTCGCGCAGACCGGTGTCGCCGCTTATCGGGCGGGCGCCCTCGCGCACCAGCTTCATACCGTTGTAGTCCATCGGGTTATGGCTGGCGGTCACCTCAATACCGCCGTCCACGCCGAGGTGGAAGGTGGCGAAGTAAATCTCTTCGGTGCCGGACATACCGATATCCAGCACGTCGACGCCCGCGTCCTGTAACCCTTTTGCCAGCGCCAGCTTCAGCGCCTCGCTGGTCAGGCGCACGTCGCCGCCCAGCACGATGGTTTTCGGTTTTAAATATTCGCCGTAGGCGCGGCCAATCCGCCACGCGATATCTTCATTGAGCTCTTCGCCCAGCCTGCCGCGAATGTCGTAGGCCTTAAAACAAGTTAAATTATTCATTATTACGTTATTCCTTAATTACGACCATACTTATCTGAAAAACGAACAATATCATCCTCCCCTAAATATGCGCCGGATCTTACTTCAATAAGTTCAAGTGCAATTTTCCCTGGGTTTTCAAGGCAGTGCTTAACACCGACAGGAATATATACGGATTCATTTTCAGTTAAAATTTTCACTTCACCTTTTATGGTTATTTTTGCGGTACCTGCAACGATAATCCAGTGTTCCGCGCGATGATAATGTTGCTGCTCTGAAATTCCTTCTCCGGGTTTTACAGTGATTCTCTTTACCTGATAACGCTCACCGAAATCGATTGAATCGTATTTACCCCATGGTCTATAAACTTCCCGATGAGTTATATGCTCATGACGATTTTCTAATTTAATTTTCTCAACAATTTTCTTAACATCTTGAACACAGTTTGTGTTTGCAACTAAAACGGCATCTTTCGTTTGCACGACTATAAGATCTTTGACACCAACAGCGGTTACCAAACCCGTTTCTGCATGGAGATAGCAATTATCTGCATTGTGGCTTAATACATCGCCTTTAGTCACATTACCATTACTATCTTTATCACTTATCTCCCAAAGAGAAGACCACGAACCGACATCACTCCAACCCGCATTTAAAGGTACGACAACCGCGTCATTCGTCTTTTCCATCACTGCATAATCAATTGATTCATCCGGGCAAGCGCAAAATGAATCTTCATCCACTCGAATGAAATCGAGATCCGTAACAGCAGATTCCATCGCTAATGAGCAAGCTTTATAAATATCAGGGCGAAATTTTTTTAACTCTTCAATATATCGATCTGCCCTAAATAAAAACATACCGCTGTTCCAGTAATACTCACCAGAATCAAGATAACTCTGAGCCGTTTCTAGATTGGGTTTTTCGACAAATTCAGCCACCCTAAACGCCAAAGAACAATCATTTTCTGCAGAGAAAAGAGCTTGCCCACGCCGTATATAACCATAACCTGTCTCTGGCATGGTAGGTACAATACCAAACGTAACTAATTTTCCTGCTTCGGCATATTTTCTAGCGTCTTGTATAGTCTTACAAAACGTTTCTTCGTCCTTAATTATATGGTCAGCAGCCAATACTAACAGTAAAGCGTTTTTCTTAAGGCATTTTAAAGCTGCCAAGGCTACTGCAGGGGCCGTGTTACGTCCAACAGGTTCTAAAATTATATCGCCAGATGATTTAGATAATTCTTTAAGCTGTTCTGCAACAATAAACCTGTGCTGCTCATTACAAATAACAATAGGATCTGAAGCATTCAAATTATTAATTCGCGTAATTGTGGTCTGAAGCATACTTTGAGAGCCATCTAAACATAAAAACTGTTTAGGATATAACGTTCGAGAAAGTGGCCATAACCGACTTCCATTTCCCCCAGCCATAATTATTGGTGTAATCATTTTCCTGTTAACCTCTCAATATTTTTCACCAAAACTGATAAACGCGTTGACCAATTAAATTTCTCCGCAACAAAATTTCGCGCATTCTTAGCAATCATTTGATATACAGAATTTTCACTCAAAGTTTCTAACGACTTCAAGTACTCATCACTATTATCAGCAATTAATATCTCTTCACCAATATTTGCTTCTATACCCTCATAACCCATTCGGGATGTGATAGTTGGAAGTCCAAGAGCCATATATTCTAATATTTTATTTTGTACACCTGCACCAAACCGAACTGGGCAAATTCCGATATGTCCTATTTTAGCCGCATCAGCCATATTTGTAACGCTGCCACTCACCACAACATTTTCAAAACCTTGTAAATATAGTTTATCACTTTTGTTTATTTTACCTAAAATGTGGAAAATATATTGCTTACCGTTATTATTTTTATTTATTGATGGTAGAATATTTTTTACGAACCATTTCACTCCGTCAAAATTTTGGAATGAACACAAGTTCCCAATAAAAATAAGATTAATTATATTGGTATTTTCAATGACTCTCTTTGTAAAAGGATAATCCTCAAGATCAACTCCATTATTACAAACCAAAATGTTATCATTCCTATTCCCAAAAAGGAATTTTTTGTCAACCTCTGATATTAACGATATGAGTGAATAGCGGCCATAAACTTCTTTTTCATATTTTAATAATCGCTCTTGTTCGATAGAGTAAATGATGCTTTTTAAAGAATTTTTCGGAGCTTCTTTTTTTATACGCGAATAATTTAAGGAAATTGCATCAGTCATTTCAAGAATATGCAAGCCAGGCTTATTTAAAGTGTAATCACCAACACGAATGAGATGAGAAAGAGTCAAATCATAATTCCCAATTATCTCATTAAGTTTATTTTCAAATTCAGTATTTTTATAATAAGCTATCTGAAGTGGTTTTCTACCAGGTAATGCTTTTAATACATTAAAATAACTTTTTATTTTAGGATGATAGATCCGGAAAATTTTATCAAAGACGTGATCATTTTTTACTATAAAATTTAAGTCTTCGATACTATCGCATAGACTTAGCAAATCTAATGTGTAGTATTTAGACAATTCCTTACAAATGCGATATATCCTTAACCTATCCCCTCCTACCACTGGATACGGAAATCGTGGGGTGAGGATGAGTATTTTACTTTTTTCCATATAAAAACTCGAGTTGGGATTTAAAAATTTCATGTTCTATCAATTGCCCATGGATATCTTTATACTTGCTAGCTAACACAGCTTTATATTGGATGTGAAAGTCATTTTGATTAGTATAAAGATATACATTTTCATCTTTTTGTTCCATAAAGGCTGATATTTGTGTACATAAAATCTTTTTATGGGACAACTTAGCCTCTGCTACAGCTCTTCCATAACCCTCATATTTCGAATGTGCCCAAATAAAGGTAGAGTTACAATAAAGACTTACAACATCATCAAGATCCAAGAAAGGAATAACTTCAATTTCACTTTGGACTCTATGGTCATCAATTATTTTTTTTACCCTCTCTATGGCATTTCCACAGCCTAATATTTTAAGCGGCAATCGTTCATCCTTGCTAATAGATGAATATAATTTCAAAGCACCATCGAGATCTTTATTATCACCCACCCCTGTTACCAATAATATATATCCAAGATCAAGAATCGTATTTTTTTTCGCAATTTCCTCGAAACGAAAAAATGTGTTTGGGAAATAATAGCCTTTACAATTTTTAAAGAGTTCAATGCTATCTATAACACGCTTAGTTGTTTTTGATATATATATATAATCGGCTTTTAATTGTGATGCTTTGAGCATACAATATGACACATATTTCGCGGATAAAGAATGGTTCTTTTTTCTTAAGCTTATTAGATCATGAATAATAACCACTGATTTACCCAAGTACGCGTCTATAATTGATGTACTATTATATGGATAGATATTAAATTTTGACTTTAATATAAGTCCAATAAGCGGAGTAAGTATTTGTTCATAGAATATGAATAAAAAATTATGTATAAAAGCAGGTAAAGGGTATAGGACTTTTGGACAAGTTAATTCACAGACTTGCATAGAGTCCTTTTTCATTTGAAGAACTAACTCTTCAGTATAAATCGGTATTCCTCTTTTTAAAACACCACTAAAATAATTATTTATTACTATCATTGTTTATTAGTCCTATATACAGTTGAGCGATCGACTGCCAATTTCTTTTTTCAGAGTACTCATAGGCACTATCATTAATTTTGGCAAAGCTATCTGTATTATTTATATAATATAAAACCTTACTCAAAAGATCATTTTTATCGTTCCCTAATACGGCAATATTTTCAAATTCAGACGAAAACTGCCCCCTTAGGGAAAATACTAATACTCGATTAATCATCGCAGCAAGGGCAGTACCTCTCCGTTCTGAGATGCCATCGGGATATGGTAATATAGCCATGTCAGTTTCAGCTAGCAGATTTGATATTTCGGCTGCTGATTTATTTAAAAGTAACTCGCACTTTTGTTCTGTACACTGTTCTATAATTAAATTGGCATAACTATTGTCAGCACTAGGAACATAACCAATCAAGGCAGAGCGGAATTTAATATTTTTCTTATTAAGTTCTTTAATAATCCAGATAAATTCTTCTATTCCCTTTCCTTTGGAAATTATACCAAAATGAACAAGATCAAATTTTTTTTCTTTCTTTTGGCAAGAAGGTATGTTAGATGCGATAGGAATTAGTCTTGTTTTTGCAGAATTAAATAATGTTTTTTCACCTATATTCTTCTCATACTGAGTTGTAAAGATTATATAATCAGCAAGCTTAAAAATTTTTAGGAAATATTGAGCTCTCTTTGATAAACTACTAAATTCGTGTAGCGTTATCGATGTTTTTAAGCCAACTAACTTAGCTAAGATAAATGCAACATGAGGTTTAAAAGCCGCAATTTTGTTTGTCGAAAATCCAATCGATGGATATTGAATATTAATAAGTTTAATAATTTTTCTATTAGAAACTATTTTATAGATTAATTCGAATAAGGATAGTTTGACAACGTTAACTGTATAATTCTTTTTAATTTCTTGGTTTAGATTATAAACATAATCACCTACTCCACATTTATCATCTGGATACGAACCCGTATATATTAATAACATTAGTAAATACCTTGACGCTGAATTTCTGAAAATACCGATATGTAAGGATAGAAAAGTTCAGGATAAGACCCTAGTATAGAGTAAACTTGATAGCCAAAATAAAAAATCACTATAAAAATCAGAGCAGGAATCCGTGTAAAAATTCCTACACGCACTAATACTGCAGGAATCAACAATATTTCGACTATAGTAAAATATATACTAATTACTGAGAACATGGCTGAGATCGGAGATAAAAATAAATATATGATAGTTCCAAATAAATATGTTTTCACCAAAAATAAATTTGCCTTATTATTTTTTATATCAAAAGATAATGTGTAAATAAAAATAGCAGAAATTACCACCCTTTTTAAAATTCCAGATATACTTATGGAACCATATTCTTGTGCATTTTGAGTATAAACAGTGAGTTTATAGCGAACAATTTCGACAGGAATTAGACTAATAACGGAAGAAATTATATCTGATAAATAATGTGACAAAGGCAATGATAGAATGGCACCAAGCACAAGTAATATTTTATATAAGTTTAAAGATAACTTATTGATTAAAAAAACAGATAAGGTAACTAAAGACGAGATATGAAATGTCGACGCACATAGAATAAGAATAAGCGATTGCACCTTTTTATTACTTTTATATTGGATTAAAGCGAAAAAAGATAACCCAATTGCAATAATTCTTCTTTCGGCCCCAAAAAAAGACCCCAGATAATAATAACTATAAAAAACACAAACAGACAGAATAGTTAATGATATATTTTTTTGTGTTTTCAGGCATCCCCAGAATATTAACGCGATAGGAATAATTGATGTAGTGAATAGAAACAATGTATAATTATCTGTCAAATATCTTATTAATTTGACGTATAATACATACCCGATTTCAAAGTCATGTCGATTCCCTGGACTCATGAAATCATCGTAATAGGGGAGCCAATCAGTACCAGTCTGCCAACGTAAAGAACAAAACGAGACAAGAAATAAAAAACTTAGCATCAAGGCGTAAATTTTTATATTTTTATTCTTAACAAATGAAAAGAACGGAAAAATTACAATAAAAATGTAATATATCATGCTAAGTCTCTCAAATAAAAAATTATTCTTATTGTTTTCTAAAAATAATCTTTATAAATACGATATTATAATTATTCAGGACACGCTACCGCCCCTGGCTCATCAGCTACCAGTGCACTGCGTACATATCGACTTGTTACAAACCTCGCCCAGCAGGGCAAAGCTCACTAAAACTTAAACGCTAATTGTCTTATTAATTGCATCCGGAAACAAGGATTAATCTTATAAAATCAGCATTAAAATGCTCCAGATAACCCCTTGTTACTTAAGCCCTTTATACAAAACTAAAACGGCAGTCAACACTCGTTTCAGCCAATTTGCCGCTTCGAATGTTCACTGCCGTTATTATGTTTATCACCAACCATTTATCATGGTTGTTAATACTTATTCATGCAGAAGCTGCTCTATGCTCTTACGGAACTTCGCTCCTTCTTTCAGGTTGCGCAGCCCGTACTTCACAAATGCCTGCATGTAGCCCATTTTTTTACCGCAGTCATAGCTGTCACCCGTCATTAGCATCGCGTCAACCGACTGTTTTTTCGCCAGTTCAGCAATGGCATCGGTGAGCTGGATGCGGCCCCAGGCGCCCGGTTCGGTTCTTTCCAGTTCCGCCCAGATGTCGGCTGAAAGCACATAACGGCCCACCGCCATCAGATCGGAATCCAGCGTCTGCGGCTGATCCGGTTTTTCGATAAACTCCACAATCCGGCTGACTTTGCCTTCATTATCAAGAGGTTCTTTCGTCTGGATAACGGAATACTCCGATAAATCACCTTTCATGCGTTTCGCCAGCACCTGGCTGCGACCCGTTTCATTGAAACGCGCCACCATCGCCGCAAGGTTATAGCGCAGCGGATCGGCGGTAGCATCATCAATAATAATATCCGGGAGTACCACAATGAAAGGGTTATCGCCCACAACCGGACGCGCGCACAGAATAGAGTGCCCCAGCCCTAACGGCTGCGCCTGGCGCACGTTCATAATCGTTACGCCCGGTGGGCAGATAGATTGCACTTCCGCCAAAAGCTGACGCTTAACGCGCTGCTCAAGAAGTGATTCAAGTTCATAAGAGGTGTCGAAGTGGTTCTCAACGGCGTTTTTAGACGCGTGAGTCACCAGTACGATTTCTTTGATCCCTGCAGCCACAATCTCATCGACAATGTACTGAATCATTGGCTTGTCGACGATCGGTAGCATCTCTTTTGGGATTGCCTTGGTGGCAGGCAACATATGCATACCCAAACCCGCTACCGGTATAACTGCTTTCAAATTCATCATTGTTTCTTCCACCTGTAAAATGGTTGCTGAATTATAGCTCTTTAGCTTGTTTTCGCCAGCATGAATTACTCTGCTGCCAGGGATAATGATGGCACGCTCTACATTACGTCTTAGTCGGCACCATAACATTAAGTATGAACAACTTTTTCCCAGGAATTTTCGTAAAAATAGTGGTACTTATCCTCCCCGCTTCGGCAGCGGAAAATTCACTGCTTCGACATTCACGGTTTGGTGATTAATCCTGTCGATATCCACGGAACTCTGCCCGTCTTCATTGATGGCATGAACATTAGCGAGAGAAAGCAGCGTGTCCTGGCGGGCCATAAATTGACCACGGACATCTTTACGCAAATCGAAATGCATTTTTAACGCCGGGCCAATCGCTGAAGTTTGCATCACGTTGATATTACGCAGAAAGAGGTGCTGCGGTTGATTATGCAGTTCCAGCGTAGCACGCGTCATCTGTACATTGGTGATGGCGACAAAAGAGGGGGCGTTACCGGAGGAAATTTGAATGCCGCGTAATTTATAAGCAACCTGGCGATTATCCAACCGAATAGCGTTTAATTTAAAGTTTTGCGGAATTGACAGGTATTTTCCTTTAACGACGCCATAGCCGATGAGCATCCCGGCACTATTCGTCATATCAATATTATCAATGACGAAATTATCACAGCCATAAATTGCGATCGTTGCGTTATCAATACCCGCATTTTTACTGAAATCGGGCGTGATGTTTTTGGCTTTCACATTGCGAATGACGAAATGTTTGCCATTTTCTACGTGCACCAGCTGCCGGCAATCAGATCCGGTAATATTGGCCACCACAAAGTTTTTTACTGCCTGGTCTTCAGGATAACTATTGTCATAGGTGCTACCCGCCAGCCCGATGCCGATCCCCCAGTTGATTTTGCCATTGGTACAATCAATGCGTTCGATGACATGATCGGAAATCAGGATATCGCGGTCGTGAATCGCGACATTCCACTCAATGGCGTCCCCCTGCAAATCGCTAAAGCGGCTATGCGTAATCCGCGCGCCGTCCATTTGGTTATGAAATCCCTGGCGGAGAATGGCGTAGTTGGCGTGGGTAACGGTGATGTCATCGATAATGAGATTACGCATCACCTGCGGTTCCTTACCGCCAATGAAAATTTGCGCGACGGGGCCAAAGCCGCTCATCGTCACGCCTTTAATCACACAGTCCGACCCGCGAACATCCAGCGTCACATTGTGCAGACTGCCGCCCTGCTCCCCCACCACCTGACACCCGTCTAGCAAAATAAACCGTCCCCGGCCATTCCCACGCACCGCGCCCTGTACCCGCAGCGTTTTTCCCGCCGGAATCGTTATCGCCGCATTGATATTTTCACACACCCATCCTGGCGGTACGACCACGGTCTGCCCGTCGCCGAAGGCCTGTTTGAATGAGGCGATACCGTCATCCGCCGGATAATCCTTAATATCGACGGTCTGGCGAGGTTCACGCGCCTGTACCGGCAAGGCGCGCAAAAAAGGAAGAACAGCAAGCGCGGAACCTGCCGTCAGGAGGGTACGTCGGGAGAACTTATTCACGGGCATACCACCTCGTTTATATTGTTTGTAGCAGGCTGGCTAACTGGCGATTAATCGCCTGCTGATTAAAATCTTGCGCCACTTTTTCACGGGCGCGCGTGATCACCGACTCCAGCGTGTCGTGGTCAATCCGGCTGAACTCAGCGAGTCGGGCCGCCAGCGCCTGCGCATCGTGTTCCGGCACCAGCCAGCCGGATTTGCCGGCCTCCACCAGTTCCGGAATACCGCTATGCACGGTAGATACCACGGGAATCCCTACCGCCATCGCCTCCATCAGCGCTACCGGAATACCTTCCATATCGCCATCCGTACCGGTAATCGACGGCAGCAAAAAAACGTCGGCGTCATCCAGCATCGCCTTCACTTCATGGCTCGGTTTAAACCCCGGCATCTCAATGACATCCTCTAACTGATACTGCTCGATGAGCGTGCGCAGCCGACGTTCCCACGGGCCAATCCCCAGAATGCGGTAGCGAAACGCCACGCCCTGCGCTTTCAGTTGCCGACAGGCTTCAATCGCCACATGCAGTCCTTTTTTCTCGGTCAGGCGCGCGACGGAAATCATCTCCAGCGGCATCCCTGGCGCTTTCACCGGACGATGGGAAAAACGCGTCATGTCGACGCCCATGCGCGAAACGGCAATCTTTTCCGGCGGGCAGCCCATACTTTTCAGGCGACCGGCCCACAGATCGCTGATGGGCAGCATCAGATCGCCACGACGAAACAACTGCTGATACTCCGGCGTGTAATGACTGAGCACTTCGCGGCTGGAAATATCAATCCCGTGGAAAATAGTCGCGATTTTGCCGCGAAGCACGCCCAGTTCGCGTAGTTTGGCCGCCGTCACGCCCGCCGGACCAAAGTGCGCGATAAACACATCCGCCACAAAAGGGTGGCTCACCTGCGCGCAAATCGCGGAAAGGATCAAATTGCGTGATTCATCGCCATAGCGGGTAAAATTGAGCGCTTTCCAGGTCGCCGCCCGATGCAGCCCCGGCAGCGTTTTACATGCCCGGTAGCGCAGTTTCGCCAGCCGTCCCTGGGGCTCATCCTGTAACCAGCGGGTTTTCGCCGCCAGGCCATACTTCTCCCAGGCGGCGTGAGTATGTTGGGTATCGCCTTTTTGTAACGCGACAATCTCCACCTCATGGCCCATATCAACAAACGCAGTAATCTGATTCAGCACAAAGGTTTCCGATGAGAGTGGAAATTTCAGCAGAAAAAAGCTGACTTTCATTGCGCCTCCCGAATTCTGTCGAGAACGGATTTGATCATCGTGAACCCTTTCCCCCGCTCCTCGGTGACGGCATTAGCCACTTTTGCCTTTAGCGCAGGCAATTGATTGAGCGTATCGGCCACCACGCTTTGTAATGAACCGTTCAGCAAGTGACGGATATCGATAGCCAATTCCGCCAGGCCTAGCTGCTGCATAATCCCGGCGGATTTATGTTCATAATTAATGGCGATAGCGGGCGTGCCAAAATTCATGGAGATAATGGCGGAATGCAGGCGCGTCCCGATAGTCAGTACGCAGGATGCGAGGATCTTTCCGATTTCCACGTCATTGAGTTCGTCCATCGCGATATGGAAATGCTCTGAGTCGTTTACATACTTCGCCATCCGTAACGCAACCATCCGGTCATCGCGGTTATAGCGATCGATACTGGTGCAGGTCGACAGCGCCAGTACCTGATAACCGTCCGCAATCAGGCGATTCACAACCTGGGCAAAAGCCTGCTCATAGGCCTGCTGAGTGGTGCCCAGGCGTTTATCAAACGGCTCCAGATCGCGCAACGTAATCGCGACGGTTTTGCGGCGCGCGGTGACGTCCAGCCAGTGCTGCACAGCATAACTGGCGACAAACTCGTCGTGACGGCGTTCGACTAACCAGGCGGTATCCACCCCCTGTTCCACTTTCCGGGTATCGATCTGCGCGGCGGTCATTAGATCGCGGCTGACGGTTTCACGCAGGATCAGCGCACTGGTGCGCCCAAAAACATAATTGGCGAGCTGGTTAAAGTCAGGATTCTGGAAAGGGCCGACGCTATGTCCCACCATATAAATTGGTTTGTTCGCCATAAACGCGCACAGCGGATATTCAAAGTGAGTCAAACCGTATAAGTCGACATAGTTTGAACCGCCCACCTGAATGACGGCGTCATACTGCGCAATAAATTGCGCGAATTCGGCAAATTCCGGCGCGATAGCAAAATTACGCAGCGATCCTTCCTGGGCGACTTTAGACAATAAAATTTTATGCTGAAAACGACGACGTAATACTTTTTTCACCCGACCGTTAAGCCCTGCCGCCGCCTGCTGTTTCTGACTTAACTGATACAGCGGGTCGGCAATAATCGGGCGCCCCTGCAACCAGGCGGAACTCACCGGGAAACGGCTCATCACATCCATCTCCGCCTCTGGCGCCTGTTGACGGATGGCATCAAGCAAACCGCGCATAATGGCGCTATCACCACGGTTGCCGCATGTGTGGTTGCCTAAAATTAATAATTTCATAAATAGCCTCTTATATCCCCGTCATCCGACACGTAATAACTTTTTCATTTTTGCACTGCCAACAAGCTGATTTTTAATTTCCATCACCAGCGCATTGCGTGAAAAAATAATCATTAAAATAAAACTCAAAATACCGACCATGACCTGTAGCGCAAATACCCCTGACAACGGTAAATAGCCGTCGACCAGCTTTCCTGCGCCGTAGCTGGTAATAAATGTTGGCAATGAGAGATAAAACGGTAGCCACAGGCTGAGAATATACTGACGATAGCTGGAGCCGAGTACCGGCTTAATCATCACGAAATAGCTCAGAATAGTGTTGATGATTTGCACCACCAGGAACCCCAGCGTCACGCCAATCGCCCCCGCCAGATGGCCGCCAATGAGAATTGCCGGGATAAACAGAAACGTTTTAAAGACGTTGAATTTAAAGCTGATATCCACGCGCGCTTTCGCCATCAGCAGCGAACCAATCGGGTTGCCGACCGAGCGCAACAGCCCCACCACGCACAGCAATTGCAGGATCGGGATAATGCTGTTCCACTTCTCACCAAACACTAACGGCACAAAATTGTTCGCCACTACCATCAGGCCCAACAGCGCGGGAAAATTGATAATTCCCACCACGGAAAGCAACTTATAGAAGTTGACGCGCAGCTTCTCGGTATCGTCCTGGATTTTGGCGAATGCCGGAAATAGCACGCGAGTAATGATGGGGTTAAGCTTCGCCGGCGGCACAACCGCCACGTTGTACGCGAGGTTATATCCGCCGGCGACGCTTGCGCCGAGAATTCTCGCCAGTACCAGCGTCGATAAATTCGTGTTGATGTAATTGACGATACTGTCCGCCGTCAGCCACGCGCCAAAACGCAGGTTCGTGGACACCGATGCCAGCGAAAAATGCAGCCCCGGACGGTAAATCTTGCGGCCAAAGTAACCAAACAGCAGCGTTCGCACCGCGCTGTTCACCAGATAGCCGAGAATCGCGGTTAACGCCAGCGGCCAGTAATGGGCGCTAATCACCGTAAAGGTGAACCCCGCCAGCACGGAGGTCGTTTCGATCATGCCGATCTTATTGAACTCCAGCTCTTTTTGCATCAGCGCGCGGAACTGCTGCCCGTGAGGGATCACGATAAACGCCAGCGACAACGTTTTGATTAACGGCGCGAGATCCGGGTTATGCAAAACATGGGCAATCGCATCGCTCAGCCAAAAGACCACCGCAAATACCACAATCCCAAGCCCAACGTTTAGCCAGTAAAGCGTGGTCAGCTCCAGATGCCCAATCGTTTTACGCTGGATAATCGAGTTCGCGATGCCAAAGTCCGAGATCGTGTCGGCCAGCGCGATAATCACCAGCGAGACGGTCAACAGGCCAAACTGGTGGTTGTCGATGATCCGCGCCAGCACCGTCATTTGAATTAACCCCAGACCGATAATCACTATCGTGGCGATAGCCGACCATTTAGCGCCGCTGATCGTTTTTTGTCGTAAACTCATTCTTTTCTCCAGAACCTGTTCACAAGGCGTCATTGGCGCAGCCAGATTGAACACGGACAGCGCGGGAAAACCGGAGCGTACACGCTGCCCTGGTTCAATATGGCAAGTAAAATAGCCTTGTGGGTCAGGTTCTTAATACGCCGCTTTATTAACAAACCCTTTAAAAATCGTCAGAAAAACGATTTTGATATCGAACCAAATACTCCATTCGCGGATGTATTCCAGGTCGAATTCCACGCGTTTTTCCATTTTCTCCAGCGTATCGGTTTCACCGCGCCAGCCATTAATTTGCGCCCAGCCGGTGATGCCCGGCTTCATCTTGTGGCGTAGCATGTAACCTTCAATCAACTGACGATACTGTTCGTTATGCGCCACCGCGTGCGGGCGAGGACCGACGATGGACATCCCGCCGGTTAACACGTTGATAAACTGCGGTAATTCATCCAGCGAGGTACGACGCAAAAAGTTACCTACCCGGGTGACGCGCGGATCGTTTTGCGTCGCCTGGGTAACGACCTTATCGTTCTCCATTACCTTCATTGAGCGGAACTTCCAGACCTTGATCGGCTTGCCGTCCATCCCGTAGCGCGTCTGACGGAAAATCACCGGCCCGGGCGAGCTCAATTTGACCGCCAGCGCAATGCAGCACAGTACCGGTGAGATGAGCAGCAGAATCAGCGACGCCAGCACGATATCCTCTGCCCGTTTAAGCAGACGGTTAATCCCTGACAGCGGCGTGTCATACAGCGGAACGACCGGAACGCCGCTCATCTCCTCCACGCGCGAGTGGAGAATATTAAAGGTGAACACATCGGGAATAAGGATCACCGAGCAGGTGGTGTCGGCCAGCTCGCGCACCAGTTTTTTCACCATGGCGCCGTCGCTCATTGACATGGCGATATAAACATTGTGAATTCGCGAGGCTTTCGCATCGTCAATTAACTGCTCGAAGTTCCCGGCCCAGTCAGCAGAGACGCCGCCCGGTTTGGGATCGTGATAGACGCCCACCACCTCAAAACCCAGCCACGGCTCATTACGGAAACTATCCAGCAACGCCTGGCCCGCAGGCAAATCTCCGGCGACGGCGACCCGGCGAGTGTTATAACCACGATTGCGTAGCCAGCCCGCGCCAAAACGAATAAATGAACGGCATAACACTAAGCCCAGGCTGGACAGCGCATACCAGGCCAGCCAGGTGGCGAGGCGGTTGTCAAAGTCATCATTAAACGCCACCAGACCGGCGCTGAAGATCAGGCTCAGCGTCCAGTTTTGCAGTAACAGCGTTAACTCTGTCGACATTTTGACGCCGCGCCAGGAGCGATAAAAATCGGTCATCCCGCCCAGCATTTGAAAAACAACCAGCGTAATCAGCGCCACCAACAGGTGCATGTACAGGAATGGCAGTCCACTGACTTCACAGATGAACCACAGCCCGCCAAACATGATGGTGATATCTGAAAAGCGTTGCACCATAGAGATTAACGATGCATTGGTTTTGGCTCGTTCGCGCTTTTTTAGATTTGTCATCGTTGTTCCTGTGATTGGCCCCTTACCCGCAGGCGGTAAGGGGAGATCTGACGTTACTGATTCAGCAGCGCCAGCAGAGTGCGTGTTCGCGCTTCCATCAGCGGAATATCGCCGCGTGACTCCACATTCAGGCGCACCACCGGTTCGGTGTTCGACGAGCGCAGGTTGAAACGCCAGTCGGCGAACGACATGCTGAGTCCGTCCGTGCGGTCCACCGCCTGCGCCTCTTCCGCGAAGTGCGCTTCCACCCGCGCGATGGCCGCTGCCGGCTCCGCCAGCCTGCTGTTGATTTCCCCGCTCGCCGGGAACGCCGCCATCCGGTCGCGGACCAGTTCACCCAGCGACTGTCCCTTCAGGCACACCAGCTCCGCCACCAGCAGCCACGGGATCATTCCGCTGTCACAGTAGGCAAAATCACGAAAATAGTGATGCGCGCTCATTTCCCCGCCATAAATGGCATCCTCCGTACGCATCCGCTCCTTGATAAAGGCGTGCCCGGTTTTTGACATCACCGGCGTCCCGCCCGCCGCCGTCACCACTGCCTCCGTGTTCCAGGTCAGGCGCGGGTCGTGGATAATCTTCGCCCCCGGGTGTTTTTCCAGAAACGCTTCCGCCAGCAGCCCGACGATGTAGTACCCCTCGATAAACTGCCCTTTCTCATCGAACAGGAAGCAGCGGTCGAAGTCGCCGTCAAAGGCGATGCCCATGTCCGCCACGTGTTCAATAACGGCCTTGCGGGTGTCGTCGCGACACTCCGGCAGCAACGGGTTGGGAATGCCGTTCGGGAAGGTGCCGTCCGGGGTGTTGTGGATTTTGATGAACTCCACCGGCGCGCCCAGCGCCTTCAGACGCGCTTCGATGGCGTCAATGACCGGCCCCGCCGCCCCGTTGCCGGAATTCACCACCAGCTTCAGCGGGGTGAGATTGTTAACACTGATGTAGGCGAGCAGGTGGTCGATGTAGGCGTCGCGCAGGCTGATTTGTCTGTAGCTGCCGCGCGCGGCGTCGTTCACCGGCGGGAAATCGCCCGCTTCCGCCAGACGCTGAACGTCGCGCAGACCGGTGTCGCCGCTTATCGGGCGGGCGCCCTCGCGCACCAGCTTCATACCGTTGTAGTCCATCGGGTTATGGCTGGCGGTCACTTCAATACCGCCGTCCACGCCGAGGTGGAAGGTGGCGAAGTAAATCTCTTCGGTGCCGGACATACCGATATCCAGCACGTCGACGCCCGCGTCCTGTAACCCTTTCGCCAGCGCCAGCTTCAGCGCCTCGCTGGTCAGGCGCACGTCGCCGCCCAGCACGATGGTTTTCGGTTTTAAATATTCGCCGTAAGCGCGGCCAATCCGCCACGCGATATCTTCATTGAGCTCTTCGCCCAGCCTGCCGCGAATGTCGTAGGCCTTGAAACAGGTTAATTTTGTCATGTTCTTACCCTTCTTCAGGCAACAGTTAGCCCTGACCGTAAATGGCCAGCATCGTTATTGTTGTTCATTGCCGGATGGCGCGTTGCGCTTACCGGGCACCATTGCAGGCGTCAGACCCGCCCGTAACGGTCCTCGAACCGCACCACGTCGTCCTCTTCGAGATACGAGCCGGAACGCACTTCAATTAAATCGAGCGGTATTTTTCCCGGATTTTCCAGGCAGTGGGTCGCCCCCAGCGGAATATAGATGGACTCGTTTTCACCGAGCAGCTTAACCTCGCCGTTGATGGTGACTCTGGCGGTCCCTGCCACCACCACCCAGTGCTCGGCGCGGTGATGGTGCATCTGTACCGACAGTCCTTCCCCCGGCTTGACGGTAATGCGCTTCACCTGATAGCGCTCGCCCGCGTCGATGGAGTCGTATTTGCCCCACGGGCGGTAAACCTCGCGGTGCATGTGGTGCTCATGGCGTCCGTCGGCCTTGATCTTCTCCACCACCTTTTTCACGTCCTGCACCGCGTGGCGATCGGCAATCAGCACGGCGTCTTTGGTCTGCACCACCACCAGATCCTTCACACCGACGGTGGTCACCAGGCCGGATTCGGCGTAAACGTAGCTGTTTTCCGTTTTATGGCTGATGACGTCGCCGTGGTGGACATTTCCCTCCGGGGTGTGGGCGCTGATTTCCCACAGCGAGGACCACGAGCCGACATCGCTCCAGCCCGCGTCCATTGGCATCACCACCGCGTCCGCCGTCCGCTCCATCACCGCGTAGTCAATGGACTCTTCCGGACAGGCGAGGAAGGCCTCTTCATCCACACGAATGAAGTCAAGATCCGGATCGACGCCGCGCATCGCCTGTTCACAAGCGGCCAGAATATCGGGGCGGAACTTTTTCAGCTCTTCCAGATAGCGTCCGGCGCGGAACAGAAACATGCCGCTGTTCCAGTAGTAATCGCCGCTGGCGACGTAGGCCTGGGCGGTTTCCAGCCCCGGCTTCTCAACGAACTGCGCCACCTCAAAAGCCACCGCATCCGTCGCGCCCGGCACGACATCACCGCGCCGGATATAGCCATAGCCGGTTTCCGGCAGATCCGGCACAATACCGAAGGTCACCAGTTTGCCCGCGTAAGCATAGGGCATGGCGCCGCGCACCGCGTCGCGGAAGGCCTCTTCATTGGCGATCGCATGATCCGCCGCCAGTACCAGCATCAGCGGATCGCAGTCCGTATGCTGGCGCGTCGCTGCCAGCGCCGCCAGCGCAATCGCCGGCGCGGTATTGCGCCCGGCGGGCTCAAGAATAATGTTCTCCGTCAGCTTATTGAGCTGGCGGAGCTGTTCGGCAACGATAAAACGGTGCTGTTCGTTGCAGATAACCACCGGGCTTTCGCACTCCACGCCGTTCAGACGGCAAATGGTGGTTTGCAGCATGGTGAGATCGCCTTTCAGGCACAAAAACTGTTTTGGATAAAGCACGCGAGAAAGCGGCCACAATCGGCTACCGGAGCCACCGGCCATCACAACCGGGTAAAGTTTTGTCTGACGCATTATCATCCCCGAATATCTGCAATAAATTGGCGTAGCACGTTCTCTTTATTGAGCGTGCGTTCGGCGTATTCACGTGCCGTCGTGTTGTTTTTCGGCATGGCGAGCGCCTGGCTAATCCCGTCGACCAGCGCGTCGGTTGACTCCGGCTCCACGCAAACGGCGATGCCCGGATAACGCGCGCAAAGTTGTCCTAATTCGGTGTGCGGCTCAGCGGTAATTACCGCATTGCCGCCGACCGCCAGAATGTTAGTCAGCTTGGAGGGCAGTACCGCATCCGCCGCGCCGCGCTTTTGCACCACCAGATGGCAGTCGCCCATTTTCAGCAGCGCGGGTAAGGCGTCGTAAGGCTGCAGCGGGAGGAATTTAATATTTGGCAGGCCGCGTTCGCGGGCCATGTTCTCCAGCCGCGCCTTGCCGCCCCCCTGGCCGACAATCGCGAAAATCAGCGGTCGATCGCGTAATCGTTCCGCGGCGTCTATCACCTTTTCCAGCCCTTGCTTTTCGCCGATATTGCCGGAATAGAGCACGATTTTTTTACCCTCTGGCAAGCCAAGCTGCTGACGCAAAGCCGTCACGTCAGCGTCATTAACGTCCTGAAAGCGCGCCACTTCCGACCAGTTCGGAAAAAAGAGGATTTTTTCCGCCGCGACGCCCTTTTCCCGCGCTTTATTCATCATGGAGCGAGAGATGGTCGAAACATTATCAACGTTACGCAGCGCGCTGCGTTCAAAGGCCGTCGCTAACCGCGCTACGCTGCCGCGCTTGCCTTTTCCCGCCATTCCTAAGCCGAGCATGGCGTCCGCTTCGTAATCCTGAATATGCAGTACGGTACGCGCGCCGGAGAGTGTCGCCAGCAGACGCATTCCCGGCGTACAAAAGAGCGTCGGTACAACGCCGATAATCCGATCCGGCTTCCAGCGACGCTGCGCCATCAGTGGGAAAAAACTGCTCAATGCAAAGCTCCCCAGATGAAGCAACCGTTTTAAGGTGGAGGGCTGTTTCGGCACATACAGCGGGCAGCGCCAGACGGTAGCCTCGCCCTCTTCCCGGCGATAGCGCCAGGCGGAATAGCGCTCGCCGACCTTCCACTGCGGGTAGTACGGCGGCGCAGTAATGACCCGCACCTCATGGCCTTCCCGCGCCATCCACGCCACCATTTCGCCGGTATATTTGCCGATACCGGTCAGTTCCGGCGAATAGTTAATGCCATAGACCAGGATCTTCATAGGCCCACCGCCGGCGCGTCAGGAAGGAAGTAGGCCCGACTGTTCTCATGAACATTATCGCTTGCCAGAAGCTGTTCCGGCGTCAGCCAGCGGTAACTGCCATGCTGGGTCTCAGGCAGGCGTAAATCGCTCTCCGCCACGCGCAGACGAAAGCCGAGCACGATGTAGTGAGTTGAAAAATCCTCACCGGAAAAGTTGTCGTCATAGAAGTGCTGCCAGACGCCATAAAACGTCCCTGCCGCCAGCGGCAGACGCACGCCCAGTTCCGCCTGCGTCAGGCGTGCAAAGGCGGCCTCCAGCGTTTCGTCTTTGCACACCCGCCCCCCCGGCACAAACCAGTAGCCCTGCGCCGGACGGTTGAGACGCTGGCCCAGTAAAATTTCCCCCTGGCCGTTTTCCACAATGAAATCGAGGGAGATGAGGGGCGTCGCCCGCACCACGGCGGCGAAATCTTCCTGACGTAAAAACATTGTCACCCCCGGAACCGTTGCTGATTCTCAAGGAACCACTGGTAAGTACCGGCAAGCCCTGCCTCCAGTGAAATTTCGTGATACCAGCCAAGCTGATGCAGGCGCGTGACGTCGAGCAATTTACGCGGCGTGCCGTCCGGCTTCGCGGCGTCGAACACCACCCGGCCCTGGTAACCCACCACCTTTGCGATGGTCTGCGCCAGCTCGCGGATGGTGCAGTCCACGCCAGTGCCGACGTTAATGTGCGACAGCATCGGGGCAGTGTTCTCCTGCCACACTTCACGCGCCAGCTCCATCACGTGAATACTGGCCGCCGCCATATCGTCAACGTGCAGAAATTCACGCATCGGCGTGCCGCTGCCCCACACCACCACCTCCGGCGCGTGGCTCTGCGCAGCCTCATGAAAGCGACGCAGCAGCGCCGGGATCACATGTGAATTGTCCGGGTGGAAATTGTCATGCGGGCCGTACAGGTTGGTTGGCATCACCGAACGGTAGTCGCGACCGTACTGCCGGTTGTAGGACTCGCACAGTTTAATCCCGGCGATCTTGGCGATGGCGTACGGCTCGTTGGTCGGCTCCAGCGTCCCCTGCAGCAGCTCGCTTTCCGCCATCGGCTGCCTTGCCAGTTTCGGATAGATACAGGACGAACCGAGAAACAGCAGTTTGTTCACGTTGTGCAGGTGCGCGGCGTGAATAATGTTGCTCTCTATCATCATGTTTTCATAAATAAAATCCGCCGGATACGTGTTGTTGGCGACAATGCCGCCCACTTTCGCCGCCGCCAGATAAACCTGGTCGATACCCGCCCCGGCAAAGAACGCCTGTACCGCACGCCCGTCGAGCAGATCCAGCTCATCGCGGGTGCGCAGTACCAGTTCCACGTCGCCGCGCTGCGCAAGCTGCCGTACAATGGCGGATCCCACCATCCCACGATGGCCCGCCACAAAAATTCGTTGCTTATTCATTCTCAGGACTCCAGCGCGATGGCCACCTCGTAACCGTGAGATTTCAGCAGTGAGTGTTTTTTCGCGGCCTCCAGATCGTTCGCCACCATCTCGGAGACCATCTCCGACAGGGTGATTTCCGGTTTCCAGCCCAGTTTCTCATGCGCTTTGGACGGGTCGCCCAGCAGGGTTTCCACTTCCGCCGGACGGAAATAACGCGGATCAACGGCCACAATCACATCGCCCGGTTTCACGCCCGGCGCATCGTGTCCGGTAACGGATACCACGATCCCTTTCTCATTAATGCCTTCGCCTTCAAAGCGCAGTTTTATCCCCAGTTGCGCCGCCGCCAGCTCCACAAACTGGCGTACGGAATACTGCACGCCGGTGGCAATCACGAAATCTTCCGGCTGCTCCTGCTGTAACATCATCCACTGCATTCGCACGTAATCTTTCGCATGACCCCAGTCGCGCAGCGAGTCCATGTTGCCGAGATACAGGCAGGACTCCAGTCCCTGGGCGATATTGGCGATGGCGCGGGTGATCTTACGGGTGACGAAGGTTTCGCCGCGACGCGGGGACTCGTGGTTAAACAGAATGCCGTTACAGGCGTAAATACCGTAGGATTCACGGTAGTTGACGGTGATCCAGTAGGCGTACAGTTTCGCTACCGCATAGGGGGAACGCGGGTAGAACGGCGTGGTCTCTTTCTGCGGAATTTCCTGCACCAGACCGTACAGTTCAGAGGTGGAGGCCTGGTAGAACCGCGTTTTCTTTTCAAGACCGAGGAAGCGGATCGCCTCCAGCAGGCGCAGAGTGCCCATCGCATCCACATCGGCGGTATATTCCGGCGACTCAAACGACACCGCCACGTGGCTCATCGCGCCCAGGTTGTAAACCTCATCCGGCTGCACTTCCTGTAAAATACGGGTCAGGTTGGAGGCGTCGGTCAGGTCACCATAATGCAGATGAAATTTCGGGTTGCAGCTGTGCGGGTCCTGATAAATATGGTCCACGCGCTCGGTATTAAACGATGACGCGCGGCGCTTGATACCATGCACCTCATACCCTTTTTCCAGCAGAAATTCTGCCAGGTAAGAACCATCCTGTCCGGTTACGCCAGTAATGAGAGCGACTTTTGACATTTTCATTTCCTCAAATAGTCCCGTTAGGGAGTAACTTTCTGAACGCGCTGGCGCGTTACCACTGCGGGATTGCCCCGACAAATCGCGTTTGCCGGTAATGATTTAAATACGCTGCTGCGCGCGCCGACGACGGTGCCATGACCTATCATCACGCCGGGCGCGACAAAAACATCGGTTGCCAGCCAACATTTTTCGCCAATAACAATCGGCGCGGCGTTAATATCGAAATGGGCGCTGGTATAATCATGGCTACCGGTACACAAATACCCTTTTTGTGAAATGACCGCATGTGCGCCAATATTAATTTCACCCAACGTATATAACACCGCGTCGTCGCCTACCCAGGCATAATCGCCGACGGTTAATTTCCACGGATAGGTAATTTTTACTGACGGTCGAATAACCACATTCTTTCCAATTTTGGCGCCAAACAGACGCAGCAAAAAGGCTCGCCAGCGATACAATATTTGCGGCGACCCGGCGAATAATGTCGCCTGTACCGCCCACCATAATTGTACTTTTAGCGCATTAGCGCCGCGGAACCCCTTCGGCACCGTAAAGCCGCTAAGATCCTGCATAATAACTCCCGGTGATTAGACTTTGTTATATCGCGCTTTTGTTTTACCCGTCGTTTTCAGACGTAATAAATAGGATAATTGCGCCCAAAACCCTGGCACACGTAATATTTTTCGCTGTACGTTTTTTGCATCCTGACATAATTCCAGATTATTCGAGGTTGACACGCCGCCCATCGAAAATTCAGATACCAGTCCGTTAATTCGCCGAAAAGGATAGCCTGCTTTATAGAGACGGGCCGCCAGCGCATAATCTGAAGAGACATGATATTGCAGATCATAAGGATACTTTTTTAACGCTGCCGTCGGGAAAAATATCGCCTGATGGCTGGCTGGCAAACTATGGTAGATATAATACCCGGGTTTAGCCTTCCGGCGTATTTTATGCCCGCCGCCGAAATCCAGCAGCGCGTCGCCAATATACATCGCCTCGCCCTTTTGTCGCGCCAGTTGGCGGACAAACAGCGCGGCATCATCATGGAACGCATCACCGGAATTAAGAAACAGGGTATAGCGCCCCTGCGCCAGCGCAATGCCTTTGTTCATGGCATCATAAATACCGCGATCCTTTTCACTGATAAAACGCAGGTTAAACTCACCGTGACGTTTTTGCAGAAATTCGCGCGTGCCGTCCTCCGAACCGCCATCCACTACGATCCATTCAAATGACAGACCCGGATCGCGCGCCAGATTGCGCAGCGAGCGCCAGGTTTTTACCACCCCTTCGTAATTGCGAAAGGCGACGGTAACGACGCTTAAAAACATGCCACCACCCCGTTATGAAATTTTTAACGCCTTGCGCAAAATGAACGGACAGACGATTAAAAAAGCATATTCCGGGCTAAATATTGAACCGGTAAAAAACAGCGACACCGGCGTAAAAAGATAGAGCTGCACCCGAAAATTGCGATTATCGCCAAACGCATTTAGCGCCATTTTTAAAACTTTCCCCATATACCACAGCGTCATTAGCACTGCGAACCAGGAAAAATAAATAATCAGCAGATACAATCCATTGTCTATGGTTTTCCCGACATCCGCACCGTTAAAGATTCCGAATGATGCGACATATTCATAAAGTGAGCCAAATCTGACTACACCATCAATATGGGTCAAGGAATATCCGACCATGACTAAGGGTCCCACAATACGATAATAAGAAGATGAGCCTTCCGTCCCTAAATCGCCAAGTCGTGTCGCGATATAAGGAAATGCAATAATTACCCCAACCAAAAACAGGGTTAATGAGACCAGCGCCAGTGGAAGTTTTTTCTTTATCGCATCCTTATTCAAATATTGGAACGCCCACTCCAGAAGATAAAACAGGATAAAGGTCATTACCCCTGAAAATGATCCTGATAATATTATCCCTGCCAGAATCATAGCATCGCTTTTCGGTGTTTTGATACCAAACTGTTTGATGCTCAGCCAAATTGAGATTAGTGCCAAAGCGAAAAATGCCGGTTCAAAATAAAGCGCAGTGGTACGCTTACCGCCAAATTTTATGAAGTTCAGTACGTAGCTATTACTGTAAATGAGATATTTCGAAATTCCTTCCATAATACTGCTGCCGCCGGTAAGGATAATTTGCGCCATCTCAACCGCGGCGAGCGCGACCACTATACCCACCACCAGATAAAAAAAACGCAAAATCTTTCGGTGGTTATGCGCGGAAATGGTTTTGAATCGGATACTCCAGACCATCCCGATAATGACCACAATATAGACAAACAGCATCGTGGACGTGACATATTTACCAGCATTCAGCGACTGGCCGAACAGGAAGTTAAATGCCGTAAGCCCCGCGCCGATGCCTAAGGCGATCATCAATTTTTTTACGCTAATGCGTTCCACAAATAACAGCAGCAACAGCGGTAAAAAAGTGACGATGGTAATGGGAAAGCTTTCCCCCAGTTGGGCAATCTTGACATTGACCAGTAGGTAGATCAGCGGCAGCAGCAGGTAGCTACAGATTCTGATAGAACGAGACATACTCCTCCAGCATCTGTTGACCGCTGTACGCGACGCGGCTACGCATACGAAAGGCGTCCAGCGTTGCGCCAAATACCGCCTGAGCAATCTCTGGCTTACGCCGCTGCGCCAGGCGCAGTACATCTGTAGCGGCAAAGGTCTGGCCGCCGGATTTCGCCAGCACCTCCTGCGCCGCCTCGCTGTGGGTAGCGAGCACCGGTACGCCGATCGAGAGCGCTTCACACAAGATCAGCGGATAGTTATCGACCCGCGAGCTAAAGACCAGCGCATCCATCTCATTGAGCGCGCTCATTAATTTGCGCTTATCGGTTTCAAAACCGTGATTAACGACGTTTTGGCCGGTAAAAGGCGAAAATTTACCAAAGGTATGCAGTTCAATTTTTTCGCCCAGCGCCATCATGTCGTGTACCAGACGCTGGTCAGTTTTGCCGTCGTAACGCAAGTCATGCGCCACAATGGCAATTCGCGGTTTTCCCGGATTCAGCGGCACAGGTGATAGCTGCGCGAGAATCGCCTCAGTCGCCAGATCGATACCGTTGTTAATAATCTGGCAGCGCCCCGCGCCATAAACGCTGTTAAAGGCCTCGGCCACGTGCTGGCTCGGCGAAATAAACCGGCAGCCCAGCCGCAGCATGTCACGAAAGCGCTGACGTTTGCCGTCAATAAGCTGGTGCGCCCGATCCACCCTGACCGGCGGATAATTGCTTAGGGTCGGACATTTTTGGCAGCCGCTTTTCCAGCCCTCACAACCGTCGGTGAAGGCGCAACGCCCGGTGACGCTCCAGTGATCGTGCAGCGTCCAGACCAGCGTGACGTCCGGTTTTTGCGCTTTGACTTTTTCGCAAAACGTCACGATATCCGCCAGGTTTAGCCAGTAACTGTGGAGAACATGAAAATGCAGCACCAGCGGGCCGGATGTCTGGATAACCGTGCGGTAAAGATTGTCGAGATTGCCAAACAGATCGCGATTCAGGAAACGAAATAGCGCGATATTGGCGATTGCCGTGCCGCGCGGCGTCTGTTTTATCACCTGCGGATAGCGGTGGTGACTGACGCTTTTTTTTCCGCCTTTGCCATAACCATAGACAAAACGTGACGTCAGCCCTTTTTGCAGCGCCCGCAGATGGAGATCCAACGCCACTCCCGCCGCGCCGCCTTCCGCCAGCCGTACATTAAATTGCAGAATATTCATGTGCTGACCTTCACCCGTGCTTTTTCTCCCACCACCAGCGCATGGTCCGGAATACTGTCAAGCACCACGCTACCCGCGCCAATCGTGACGTGATTACCGATAGTAATATCGCCAAGCAGGATGACATTCGCCCCCAGCTCAACGCCGTGACCAATCACCGGACAAGCCAGGCTGTCCGCGCCGCGATTGCCAATGGTGACGCCGTGGCGAATGGTAAAATCGTCACCGGCGACGACATGTTTGTTGATCACTACCGCGTAACCATGATGGATAGTGAACCGCCGACCAATGGTCGCGGCGGCCTGGATTTCATACCCGAACAGGCATTCCGTGATCACGCGATACAGCACCAGCACCGGCGCGGCCCACAGATTATTCAGCACATTCTTTTTGCGCCAGACGGAACAAAAATGAGCGATACGGTAGGCCAGCACCATGCAACAAGGGCGTAAGCTCCAGCTATTCGCGCGTAAGTCTTCCAGCATCGTTATCGCCCCCGCAGCCCGGCCGCCAGGCGTTTGCTATTACGCACGGAGAGCAACGTCAGCAACGTGCGCCAGGTCATTCGCTTATTGCGAATTTGGTACAGGGTAAAAAGCTGGTATTTTTTACTGGCGCGATCAAATTTATCTTTGTGCTTACGATAAAAATGGAAATAGCCGGAGAACTTTTTCGGCGAAGAGGTAATCTGCATCTCGCCGTGGTTGATATGTAAAATTTGCGTCGCCTCTTCGACTTTCCACGGTTCGCCATACTCCACCACCATGCGCAGAAAAATGTCGTAGTCCTGCGCCGCCTTGAGTTCGGTATCGAACAAACACGCTTTAAAACGCCAGGCCCAGGTAAAAACCTGATTGCCAATAATATTGCGCTTGTAGAACAAGCGGCGCGAATAAGGGGATTTCGGATACAGCGGCAGGCTGGCAGGCTGAGAGTAGACCTCGCCCTCGCACACATAGTCGTTGGCATACAAAAAGGCGTGCGTAGTCAACTGGTGTTTATGGGCCAGAAACACGCTCAGACGGTTTGGCGTCCATTCATCGTCATCATCAATACCGGTAATGTAATGCCCTTGCGCCTGCATAATGGCCTGGTTGCGAACCGCGCAGGCGCCAGTATTCCTGGCATTATGGGTATAACGGACGCGCGGGTCGTTCAGCTCCTCAACAAATTGTTGTAGCTGCTGATAAGACGAGGAGCAATCATCCACGATGATCATCTCCCAGTGACGGTAGTCCTGACGTAGTACTGATTTAATCGCCCGGATAGCCAACTGCTGCCTGTTCCAGGTTGGCATATAAATTGAGATCAGCGGATTGTCTGTTGTCATGCTTATTCCCCAGATAGTTTTGCCGCATGGCGCTACGCTTGTCCGGCCTACAGTCACAGGCCGCGCCATCCGGCACGCCTTATTTTTTATTTGGAATCTGACTGGTATTCATACTCGTAATAGCCATAATCCTGGTAGCCCGTCGCCCGGCGGAAAATGGAGTTGAGAATGACGCCTTTGACCTGAATGCCATTCTGGTCAAAACGGCTCAGACTGGTTTCCACCTCTTTTAAAGTGTTGACGGCATAACGCGCCACCATCAGCGTCGTCCCGACGTGGCGACCCACAATCGCGGCGTCCGTCACGGCCAGAATCGGCGGCGTGTCGATTAATACCAGGTCGTAGCGGCTGCTTGCCCAGGTGATCAGCTCGCCGAAGCGCTCGCTCATCAGCAGTTCCGATGGATTAGGAGGTACCTGACCGCGCGGAATAAGATCAAAATTAGCGATCGCCGTAGGTTTCGCGCAGGAGGCTATCTCGCCTTTGCCCGCCAGAATGTCAGATAAGCCGTCCACGTTATTGGTGCCGAGCAGTTCATGGGTGTAGCCCTTGCGCATATCGCAGTCGATCAGTAATACCCGTTTATGCGTCTGGCTGATGACGGCCGCCAGGTTGGCGCAAACAAAGGTTTTGCCGATAGAGGGGCTGACGCCTGTGAGCATGAGTACATTATTTTGCGCCTGCATCATGGCGAAATGCAGGCTGGTGCGCAGGCTGCGAATCGCCTCAATCGCCAGATCGGTCGGATTGCCCACCGCCAGCAGTTGGCTCTGCTTGTAACGCTTAATCCCTTTAATGGTTTTGACGCTATCGCGCGCTTTTTGCCATTCCGACAGCGGAATACTGGCATAGACGCTGATCCCGTGCTCCTCCAGCACCTGTGGGCTTTCGATACCACGATTAAACAGCGAGCGCAGCAGCACGCCGACAATCGATAACATTAATCCCAGAATAATGCTGCCGAGAATAATCAACGCCTTTTTCGGCTTCAGCACGCCCGGCTGGGTAATCGCCGGGTCAACGATGCGTACGTCGCCAACGGTGCTGGCTTCGGTGATTTTCAGCTCCTGCTGTTTATTAAGCAGTTGCATATAGACCTGCTGGCCGGACTCCACATCGCGGGTCAAACGCACAATCTCCTGCTGGGTTTTCGGCATTGCCGTCACCCGCCCGTTCAGTTTGGCTTTTTCATCTTCCAGCGCTTTACGTTTTTCCAGCAGGGTGCGGTAAGCCGGATGCGCTTTGGTAAAGAGCTTGGAAATTTCCGCCTCTTTAAACGTCAACTCATTCAACTGGGCGTCGATATTAACCATCGAATCGAGCACCGCCTTCGCCTCCAGCGGTAAATCCACCGAGTCTTTATCCTGGCGGAAAGCGTTTAGCTTGTTTTCCGCCACATCCAGACGGCTGCGGACTTCCGGCAGTTGTTTTGCCAGAAACGCCAGGCTCTTCCCCGCCTCTTCAGATTTCCGCGCAATATCCTGTTGCAGATAGTTACGGGTAATACTGTTGAGAATTTCGCGGATCTGGTCGCGATCCTCTCCCGTGAACGTCAGGCTCAGAACGCCTGTATCTTTGCCGGTTTCCGTTACGGTGAGGTTATTTTGCAGGTTATTAATCATGCCAAGCGTTGAGAATTTACTCACCGTAAATTCCGTATCAGGACGGGCGTCAATTGCCTCTACCCACATCGTCACGCCGTCTTTATTGAGTGGCTGGCCCACAACGCCCTGCGCGCTAAATCCGCCGTCGCTGACCAACTGATAACGTTTGTCGCCCAGCACTTTGAGGGTGAAGATCTGTCCGCTCATCGTCTCTGGTCGGGTGAATGTCGTGACTTTCACCATTTCATTGTGACGCCCCATCAGCCGCTCCCACCCGGCGCCGAACAGCGGAAAGGTGTTTTTGGTGACGGCAATATCCAGATCCAGATCGTCAACGGTCTTCCCCAGCACCAGACGCGATCGAATGAGCTGAATTTCCGCATCGGAAGCCGGCGGCTTATTCGCTAATGCGCTGTTGATATCCTGTACCAGCGAATTACCGGCGTTTTGTTCAATCTGTACCAGCGCATCGGCGCTATAGATGGGCGTGGCGAAGAACGTATAAATTACCGCGCACAGCGCAAAGATGGCCGTCGTCCCCAACACCCACCAACGCGCTTCAATCACCGTTCCGACCAGACGCCCGATATCGATTTCATCGCTACCCGTAACCGCCGCAGATTGTTTTACTTTTTCTGTCATGGTTTTCCCTGCTCTGCATTCAGTGCCTGCGCCCACTGGCGGGCAGACCTTTCCAGTAATGTGTACACCGCCTCAAACGCATCGCGGCTTTTGCGATACGGGTCCGGTATTTCACGCTCGCTGTCCCAGTGACCAAACAGCATTACCTTGCCGCGCATTTCCGGCGCAATGTCGCACAGGGCGGCGATGTGACGTTTCTCCATCGTCAGAATCAGGTCATATTCCCGGCACAGACGCGCGGAAATTTGCCTTGCGCAGTGATTTTCCAAAGACAGATCGTGGGCGCTCGCCACGCTCGCCGCCGCAGGATCGGCGCCTTTGCCGACCAGCGCGCCTAACCCGGCGGACGCTACCGTCAGCGAGGGATGAAAGCGCTTTAGCAAACGTTCCGCCGTCGGGGAACGGCAAACATTCCCCACACAGACCACTAATATTTTGTTAAACATAACGATTACCAGGAATGAATGTCGCTGGCCGTATCCGTCATATAACGGACACCGCTAATGGTTGGCAGCAACTGATTGATCAGACGGTTCCAGCGAGCAACCGGCGCAGTCGTGACGTACACCACATCGTAAGGCTGAAGTCGGAATTCCGTCGCCATCACCAATGACGTGGCGTCAGACATATCAAGCTGGTAGATATTGGCGATCTTGCCGCCGCGTCCCCCCTCGCCTTTCAACGGACGAATCACAAAAATGCCGCTGGCGTTGGAGGTGGTCAGATCGATGCCTTCCGCATTGCCCAATGCTTCGGTGAGCGTCATACCGCTGAAATCCATTTTGAGGGTGCTCTGTTTTTTCACTTCGCCCATGACAAAGACTTTCAGATCGTCATTGCGCGGCACATACAGAATGTCGCCAGGGTAGAGCAAGCGGTTCTGGCTAAGATCGCCATTTTGCATCAGCGCCTGTAGCGAAATGCGCTGTTCTTTGCCGTTGTGCGTCAGCACGACGTTGCGCCAGTCCGCCATATCGGTCAGGCCGCCCGCAGCGTTAATCGCATCCAGGACGGTTAGCGGTACGTTAGTAATGGCCTGCTGACCGGATTTATTCACCTGGCCGGAGATATACGCTTTTTGCGAGCGGAAAGCGGCGATATTGACATCCACCTGTGGGTCCGCGATGTACTTCGCTAAACGCCCGGTAATATCGCTGCGAATCTCTGACAAAGTTTTACCGACGACGCTAACCTTGCCAATGTAGGGATAAAACATGGTGCCGTCCGGCTGTACCCAGTTGCCGGTATCGCTTGAGCTACGGTACTGGCCTGCTGGCGTGGTCAATTCCGGGTGATCCCAGACGGTGACATTCAGCACATCGCCAGGCCCGACGCGATACTGATAGCTGGCGATCTCCTGGTCCAGCGACATATTCGGTTGCGCGACATTGGGCCGCGGGCGTAATTGCTCAACCAACCGTGGCGTCAGCGGATACACATTGACCATCCGGTCGAGATCAAAGTCAGCGTCTTGCTGTTTGATCACATCTTTCCCCATCGTAGACATATTGCTGCCCGGAAGTACTGTGCAACCACTTATCAAGCTGAGCGACGCCAATAATGGCATCAATTTCATTTTGGATTTCATCATTGATTATTTATCACTTTGGCAGAGTCATTATCCTGTGCAATTTAAATAGCGGCTTCGTCCGTGCACATTTACCTTGCAGTTAATGGCAGAGAAAATTAACTGGCATCATTCTGAAAAAAAATCAATTCATCCGCAGGCTATTGACAGAATAATAAAGGCTTATATTCAGGCTTTCAGGCACGCTACCGCCCCTGGCTTCTTAGCTACCAATACACTGATTATTCTAAATTTTCGCATTCCCCTCCGATTTCATCCTCGTTCAGATAAAAATCTTCAGCGAAATAAAGGTTACGTATTAATAGTTTTCTCGATGTCGTGACAGGATATTTAAGCGCGCTATCTTAATCCTGCAAGAATTGTTGCAGCTAACCTAATGACAGGCAAGGTAACAAACCCGCCATTCTATATTTTTAAGATTAATATTAAATGAATTAACAGATGATTTTAGGATTTTATTGATGTTGACAATATTTATTTACTCCACTCCACCTGCGATATTTCCTAAATATATTCTTGACATTATTTAGTTTCCGACAGAAACATTACGGCTATTTTAAAGTTATTTTATAGCCGCGTAACAAAGATAAATTGCTCTGCGGCATTGCATTTTTCCGCCGTATTATCCATGATCGAATTGTGACAATTGTCATATTACAGAAGGTATTGCTCTTACTATGGAATGGATTGCCGATCCGTCAATCTGGGCCGGACTGGTAACGTTAATCGTTATCGAACTTGTTCTCGGCATTGATAACCTGGTCTTTATTGCCATCCTCGCTGAAAAACTACCGCCGGGGCAGCGCGACCGCGCGCGCATTACCGGCCTGATACTGGCGATGATCATGCGCCTGCTGCTGCTGGCGTCAATCTCGTGGCTGGTCACCTTGACTAAGCCGCTCTTTAGCGTACAGGCGTTAAGCTTTAGCGCCCGCGATCTGATTATGCTGTTCGGCGGCTTCTTCCTGCTCTTTAAAGCCACCATGGAGCTCAACGAACGGCTGGAAGGGAAAGATAGCGCCAACCCTACCCAGCGTAAGGGGGCGAAATTCTGGGCGGTGGTCGCGCAAATCGTGGTGCTGGACGCTATCTTTTCTCTCGACTCCGTGATTACCGCCGTGGGGATGGTCGATCACCTGGCGGTCATGATGGCGGCAGTGATAATCGCCATTAGCCTGATGCTGCTCGCCAGCAAGTCACTGACCCGATTTGTGAACAACCATCCCACCATTGTCATTTTGTGCCTTAGCTTCCTGCTAATGATCGGCTTTAGCCTGGTGGCGGAAGGGTTTGGTTTCCACATTCCGAAAGGGTATCTGTACGCGGCTATCGGCTTCTCGGTGATGATCGAGGCGCTCAACCAACTGGCTATTTTTAACCGCCGCCGTTTTCTTTCCGCTAACCATACGCTGCGCCAGCGCACAACGGAGGCCGTGATGCGGCTGATTAGCGGTAAAAAAGAGGATGCCGAACTGGATGCGGAAACCGCCGCGATGCTGGCAGACCATGACGACAGCCAGATTTTTAATCCGCAGGAGCGCAGGATGATTGAACGGGTGCTGAATCTCAACCAGCGCACCGTAAGTAGCATCATGACGTCGCGTCACGATATCGAGCATATCGATCTCAACGCGCCGGAAGCGGAAATCCGCGCTCTGCTGGAAAAGAACCAGCATACGCGTCTGGTCGTGACGGGTGAAAATGAACAGGAAGATTTACTCGGCGTCGTCCACGTCATCGATCTGTTGCAACAATCGCTGCGCGGCGAACCGCTCAACCTGCGCGCGCTGATTCGCCAACCGCTGGTTTTCCCGGAAACATTGCCGCTGCTGCCTGCGCTGGAGCAGTTCCGTAACGCCAGAACCCATTTTGCCTTTGTCGTAGATGAGTTTGGCTCGGTTGAAGGCATTGTGACATTAAGCGATGTCATGGAGACTATCGCCGGTAATCTGCCGAATGAAGTCGAGGAAATTGACGCCCGCCACGATATTCAGAAGAACCCGGACGGTTCCTGGACAGCAAACGGCCATATGCCGCTGGAGGATTTGGTGCAGTACGTGCCGCTACCACTGGATGAAAAACGGGAATACCATACGATTGCCGGATTATTGATGGAATATTTGCAGCGCATACCGCAAACCGGTGAAGAGGTTCAGGTGGGTGATTATTTGCTGAAAACATTGCAGGTAGAAAGCCATCGAGTGCAGAAAGTGCAGTTAATTCCGCTGCATAACGGCGAGCCAGACCCGGAGATGTAACGTCTGTTCGCCTGCCCCGGCCTGCTTACCAGGCAGGCCGGAGGCGCGTTAGCCTCGCCATCCGGCTCTGCCCTTTGGCCAAAAACTACAGCTTATCCAGCAGTTTCTTCACATCTTTACCGTTACGGGTATCTTTATTGCGATCCGCCCAGTCGTTGAGCCGACGCTTCGCCTCATCCTGTAAATGCTTGCGCAATAACTGATCCACTTGCAGGGTATAGTTCAGCTCCTGCCACTTGCCATAGACGCGCAGCGGCACCGGCGTCTCTTTCAGGAAGGTGATCAGGTTGCTATTGCCGTTCCATCCGCCCAGCACACGCAGATTAAATTGCGTATCACAGCTCTGCTTAACCAGATCCAGCGTTCCGCTGCCGGTTAACGCCAGCATAGAAGATTGCCCGACCATGTCGTCGAGCGTCAGCGTGCCCTTATTTAGCGCCAGATCGGTCGTGAAGCGATCCAGTCGGGTCGCGTTGTCCATATTTTCCTGCGACTGCTGCGCGTCGCCGCCGCTTCGCTCTACGGCCTGCTGCACCAGTTGTTGGAAATTCATTCCTTCGAGGCGCGTATTGCTCATGTCAACATGCGCTTTTCCTTTCCAGCTATGGCGAAACGCCTCCGCGTCAATATCCGCCCCGGAGAAATCGCCAACCAGCGACATCTTACCGGTCAGGCTAATCGGATAATTGAAGGCTTTCAGGATAGTCCCAATCTCAACATGGTTGAGGCGAGGGTGGAATTCGATGCGCGGACTGGCGGTGCGGGCGTCAAGCGTGCCGGGCAGCGACATCTCTCCGTCGGCCAGTTTCCCCTGCAACTCGGTGATATCCAGCAATCCGGCCTGATTAGACATCTTCGTCGAAACCTGGGTAAAGTCCATTCCCCGCCAGCGAACTGAATCCGCCTGTAAAGCAATCTCCGCCGTAAAGCTTTGCAGCCCCTGATAAGGCGGCGCACCAACACGCGACGCGATAACTGGCCTGGTCAGGGGGAGCGTATTTTGCCCCTGCGACACCGCGCCGCCCGTCTGTGCCACGGTGCTATGATGCGGCAACAGGTTGTCCAGATTAAGCTTGCTGGACTGGAGGTCAATTTGCCATTCCGGCTGCTCCGCCAGCGTTACCTGAACATGCCCGGTCAGAGAACTGTCATTCGCCGTTAAATTTAAGTGGTTAAATGAAAGACGTTTTTGCGCCTCCTGCCACTGCGCCTGCAGTTGTCCCTGCCCCTCAATCCCCTGCGCCGGTAGATCCGCGCCCTGCAATTGCCAGCGCAGTTGCTCAATACCCGCGGTTAAATTATGCGGATAATCGGAAGCATCCACCGTTCCGCTGAACGATAAAGCAAGATCCCGCTGATCGCGGTTCACGCGTCCCGAAAAATCAAACGTGCCGCGATGCTCGGCATCTTGTTCCATATTCAGACGAATATCGCGCACCGTGACCTGATCATCATTTTCATGCTGGAAAACCAGCACGCTGTCGGCAACGCGCAGGCTACGAATATCAAACGACCAGCCGCGATCTTCCGCTACGTCCGGCAAGGTATTATCTTTCGGCGCGACCGGCGCATCATCGCTGCGTACCGCTTCCGTTTGCGGCGTCAGTTGAATCACCCCGCCTTTCAGCATTACCTGCTTAACATGAAGCTGATGACTCAACAGCGGCCATAAAGCGACATCCAGGCGCATATTGTCAGCCCGCACCAGCGGTTCGCTGGCGCCTCGCGCCGTTAGCGTCATTCGCCCGGAAAGGATGCTGAGTTGCGGCCATACGTGCCAGCGCAGCGGCCCGTCCAGTTGCAACTGATATTCACTACGCGCGGCAACCTGCTGCACCATATAGGCGCGGAAATCATTCGGATTGACCAACAATACCAACGCAGAGAATCCGGCCACCAGCACGACCAGGAGAATCATCAGCGTCGTCAGAAATCGTCTCATGCTACCCTCAATGGACCGGCAGTATTGCGCCGAATGGCTCAGTCTTTATCAATCCGGCTGGCAACAGCGCCCTGCTGATCGCGATATTTGGCATCCTGACGGCGGTTATAAGGCCGCGCCGCCGGGCCGGACAGCGGCTCAAAGCTCAGCGCGCCGATGAGCATACCCGGACGCAACGCCAGCGGCAGCTTCCCGGAGTTGTAAAACTCAAGCACAATGCAGCCCGACCAGCCGGGATCGATACGGTGCGCCGTCACATGCACCATCAGTCCCAGACGCGCCAGCGAGGAACGGCCATCCAGCCAGCCCACTAAATCCGGCGGCAGGGTAACGGATTCAAAGGTGACGGCCAGCGCCAACTCGCCCGGATGCAGATAAAATGCCTCGCCGTCCGGCAAAACGATTTCATCGCTCATCACGCGATCCAGCGCCGCGCTGACCTCATCTTTCGGCCCGCTCAGATCGATAAACGCCGCCGTATGGCCACGGAAGGTTCGAAATTTATTGCCAAGACGTACATCGACCGTCGCGCCGTTAATGCGCTCTACGGGAGGTCGCGGGGTGATAGACAAACGGCCTTCATCCAGCCAGGCTTCAATATCTCGGTCGCATAAACGCATGGCACTTTCTCCTTTCGCGCATCAAGCCCTTAAATCAAGCACATCAAGGGCTAACCAGGTTATCACTGAACGGTACACAATTCGCCAGATTTATTCAAAGAACTGGCTGATTTTCGCTTTCAGAATATCAATAGCGATGCGGTTTTTACCGCCGCGCGGCACGATAATATCCGCATATTGTTTGGAAGGCTCAATAAATTGCAGGAACATCGGACGCACCGTTTTCTGATATTGCGCCATCACCGAATCCATTGAGCGACCACGCTCGTTCACATCGCGTTTGATACGGCGCATCAAACAGATATCCAGCGGCGTATCGACAAAAATAGAGAAGTTCATCTCTTCACGCAAACGCGCGTCAGTCAGTAACAGAATACCTTCAAGAATAATCACTTTCTTCGGTTCTACGCGAACCGTTTCCTGCATACGGGTATGCTCAACATAACTGTATACCGGTAATTCAATCGCCGAACCGCGCTTGAGCGCCTGAAGATGCTGAAATAGCAGGCTGTGATCCATCGCATTCGGATGGTCATAGTTGGTTTTTACGCGTTCTTCCATCGACAGATGGCTTTGATCTTTGTAATAACTGTCTTCGGGAATAACGCCAATATGTTCGTCACCCACTTGTTCACGCAATTCGCGGTAAAGGGTACTGGCAATAAGACTCTTGCCGGAAGCCGATGCGCCAGCGATACCGATAATGACGCACTGATGAGACTGATCAGTCATAAATTTAGCGACCTGATTAACCTGGATGTAAGGAAGGGGGGCGCCGAAACGCCAAACGCGGCAATTATAGGGATTTCAGCAGCGCGATACCAGTCCGGCGCTATGCCACGGTGAATTTGTTGGCGGCGCATTCGACGTCGCGACGTAAAAGCGTTCAGTTTTAACGCGGACAGCGGATTTATCGACCCGTCTGGAGGAGGAATACGCCGGGAGCCACAATTTATATTCAGCCAGCGTATAAATCATTACGCGTTTATACTAGCATAATCACAGAGTAAACTGACGCGTCCGGTATTCCGCGACGTTACCGGCGATTCGGATAGAGTGGTAATGAGTAAACCATCCCAACATGTTTTCGTTACCGTCCCCCACCCGCTATTGCGTCTGGTCAGTTTAGGCCTGGTCGCGTTTGTCTTTACGCTCTTTTCGCTCGTATTATCGCGTGTCGGCACCCAACTCGCGCCGCTGTGGTTCCCCACCTCCATTATGATGGTCGCGTTTTACCGCCATGCGGGCCGTCTGTGGCCAGGGATCGCGGTCGCCTGCTCGCTCGGCAGCATCGGCGCCTCACTGACTTTATTTCCTGCCGCCTCGCTTAACTTTAGCTGGACGGCAATAAATATTATCGAGGCGGCCACTGGCGCGATACTGCTGCGAAAACTGCTCCCCAGCTACAACCCCTTACAAAATTTGAATGACTGGTTTCGTCTGGCTATCGGCAGCGCCGTGATTCCGCCGCTACTCGGCGGCATGTTATTTTGGCTGATAGCGCCGGAAGCGGTCGCCTCGAAAGCGTTTCTGATTTGGGTATTATCGGAAGCCATCGGCGCGCTGACGCTGGTACCGTTAGGTTTACTGTTTAAACCACACTATCTGTTGCGTCATCGCGACCCGCATCTGTTGCTGGAAACGCTATTGACGCTGGTCATTACGCTGGCGCTAAGCTGGCTCGCTATGCGCTATATTCCGTGGCCGTTTACGTGCGTTATCGTCCTGTTGATGTGGAGTGCGGTGCGCCTGCCGCGAATGGAGGCGTTTTTAATTTTTTTAGCTACCGTTATCGTGGTCTCGCTCATGCTGGCCAATGACCCCACGCTGCTCGCCACGCCGAAAACCGACGTGATGGTCAATATGCCGTGGCTACCTTTTTTAATGATCCTGCTGCCTGCCAATATGATGACGATGGTGATGTACGCGTTTCGCACGGAACGCAAACATATCACCGAGAGCGAATCCCGCTTTCGCAACGCGATGGAGTATTCCGCCATTGGTATGGCGCTGGTCGGTACGGAGGGTCAGTGGCTACAGGTCAATAAATCTCTGAGCCATTTTCTTGGCTATAGCCAGGATGAATTACGCACGATGACATTTCAGCAATTGACCTGGCCGGAAGACCTGAATAATGACCTTGAACAGCTAAACATGCTGGTGCGCGGCGACATCAATAGCTATTCCATGGAAAAACGCTACTACACCCGCAACGGCGATGTCGTCTGGGCGCTACTGGCCGTCTCGCTGGTTCGTCATAAAGACAATAAACCTCTCTATTTTATTGCTCAGATTGAAGATATTAACGATCTCAAGCAAAGCGAGCAGGAAAACCAGCGGTTGATGGAGCGTATTACACAGGCGAACGACGCGCTGTTTCAGGAAAAAGAACGGTTGCACATCACGCTTGACTCTATCGGAGAAGCGGTGGTGTGTATTGATGTCGCGATGAATATCACCTTTATGAACCCGATCGCCGAGAAGATGAGCGGCTGGCGGCAGGAGGATGCTTTAGGCGCGCCATTATTAACGGTTCTGCGCATTACGTCAGGTAATAAGGGGCCGCTGCTGGAGGATATTTATCGCGCCGACAGGTCGCGATCGGACATGGAACAGGAGATAGTGCTCCATTGTCATAACGGCGGCAGCTACGATATTCATTACAGTATCACGCCGCTCAGTACGCTTGACGGCGATAAGATTGGTTCGGTTCTGGTTATCCAGGACGTTACCGAATCACGAAAAATGTTACGCCAGCTCAGCTACAGCGCAACGCATGACGCCCTCACCCATCTTGCCAACCGCGCCAGTTTTGAAAAGCAGCTTCAACAGCGCCTGCAAACAATACAGGAATCGCCTCAACATCATGCGCTGGTGTTTATCGATCTGGACCGTTTTAAAGCGGTTAACGACAGCGCGGGACATGCCGCCGGCGATGCCTTATTGCGCGAACTCGCGTCACTGATGCTCAGTATGCTTCGATCTGGCGATCTCCTGGCCCGTCTGGGTGGCGATGAGTTTGGCCTGTTGCTGCCGGATTGTAATAGTGACAGCGCGCGCTTTATCGTGACGCGGCTTATCAACGCCGTTAATGAATATCACTTTATGTGGGAAGGACGCCTGCATCGGATCGGCGCCAGCGCCGGGATCACAATGATAAATGAACATAACTGCCAGCTCACAGAGGTCGTGTCTCAGGCCGATATAGCCTGCTACGCCGCGAAAAATAGCGGTCGCGGCCGTCTGACCGTGTACGAACCGCAGCACGCATTAACCTCCTCAAAGGGAATGATGCCGCTGGAAGAACAGTGGCATATGATTAAAAATAACCACCTGCTAATGCTTGCCAGAAACGTCGCGCCGCCGCGTACGCCGGAGGCCACCAGCTTTTGGCTGGTCTCACTCAGGCTGTGGACCAGCGAAGGGGAAGTGATGGAAGAGCGCGCGTTCCGGGCAGGATTAGCCGACTCCGCGCTGCATCACGCGCTTGACCGACGGGTATTCCATGAGTTTTTCCACCATGCGGCGACCGCCGTCGCCAGCAAGGGATTAAGCGTTGCGCTGCCGCTGTCCGCCGCAGGATTATACAGCGCGACCCTTATTGATGAGCTGCTGGAACAACTGGAGCATAGCCCACTGCCGCCACGGTTATTACATCTGATTATCCCGGCTGACGTTATCGTTAAGCAGGCGCAGACCGCCGCTGCGACTCTGCGAAAACTGCGACAACGCGGCTGCCAGGTGATTCTCAGCCATGTCGGGCGCGATTTACAGCTGTTTAATTTACTGACCCCGCATATCGCTGATTATTTACTGCTGGATAGCGACCTTATCGCCAACGTTCATGAGAGTTTAATGGATGAAATGCTGACCTCGATCATCCAGGGACACGCCCAGCATCTGGACATCAAAACGCTCGCCGGGCCGGTACAAAACCCACAGGTGCTGGATACGCTCTCCCGTATTGGCGTGGATCTGATTTATGGCGACACTATCGCCGAAGCGCAACCGTTGGATTTGTTACTGAATACCAGCTATTTCGCTATCCATTGACGGTTGCCAGCCGTGGGTATACCAGATATGCAGTAGCGCGTAGGAACGCCACGGTTTCCAGCGCTCCGCGTAGCGACGGATCTGCGCGGCCGTCATCCCGGCGAAGCGCTGCTTAATTAAGTAATCGTCGGGCAAAAAGATATCTTTTGCCTGCCAACCGCGCAGGGCGAAATAGTTCGCCGTCCAGCGACCAATTCCCGGAAACGTTTGTAAATTTTTAACGCTCTGCTCAATATCCGGCGGCGCGGCGAGCGCCAGTTTTCCCGCCAGCGTCGCCTGCGCCAGATGAATCAGCGCTTCGGCGCGCCGCAGCGGCATCCCCAGAGCTTTAAGCGCCAGCGGATCGGCCAACGCCAGCGTTTCCGGACCGGGAAAACAGACATAATCGGGCGCATCCGGCAACGCCTCACCATAGCGGTGCGCCACTTTCGCCGTCAACTTTGCCGCCATCGCGACACTCACCAGTTGCCCCAGTATCGCCCGCACGCCTTGTTCAAACGTATCAACCGATCCCGGTAAACGCAGCCCCGGTCTGTCCTCGCCCAGTGGCCCCAGCACGGCGGCAACCTGCGCGGGCTGGCAGTCAAGATCAAACAGACGCGAAACCTTCGCCAGACACGCCGGCGCGACGGGAAGTAATCCGGCGCTCACGCTAACCTGCACAGTGTGGGTGGGCAGATGGGGCCTCACGCTGACCAGTCCGCGATGCTCGCCCACCACCAGGCTGCGCGCATAAAAGCCCTCGCCTACCGTTTCCACGCCGTCCACCGCACGCGCGGCAAGAAAGCCCAACATCCACGACCAGTCGTAAGGCGGCTGCCAGCTCAGGGTAAACATACTTTTCTCCTTTATTTGACCTTTCAGCATAAACGCTAATCGCACGTAACGCCTTGCTTTCATATTCCAGTTGTCGCCGCGACGACATTTCGCTAAAGTCACGCCCCTTCTTCACTGGCATGGGGATTTTAAGGTGTTTATAGGATTTGATTACGGTACGGCAAACTGCTCGGTCGCCATTATGCGCGACGGGCATCCACAGTTGCTGACAATGGAGAATAACAGCGCATTACTGCCGTCTATGCTGTGCGCGCCGACGCGCGAAGCGGTGAGCGAGTGGCTGTATCGCCATCATGATGTGCCGGCAACGGACGAAGAAACCCAGGCGCTGCTACGCCGCGCGATACGCTACAACCGCGAGGAAGATATTGAGGTTGGCGCGCAAAGCGTACAGTTTGGTCTGGCGTCGCTGGCGCACTATATTGACGATCCCCAGGAGGTCTAGTTTGTCAAATCGCCGAAATCCTTTTTAGGCGCCAGCGGCCTGAAACCGCAGCAGGTCGCGCTGTTTGAAGATTTGGTCTGCGCCATGATGGTACATATTCGTCATACGGCGCACAGCCAATTGCCGGAGGCCATTACCCAAGCGGTGATCGGTCGCCCGATCAACTTTCAGGGACTCGGCGGCGATGACGCGAACCGCCAGGCGCAGGGTATTCTGGAGCGGGCGGCAAAACGCGCCGGTTTTCAGGAGGTGGTATTCCAGTACGAACCGGTCGCGGCGGGCCTGGACTACGAGGCTACACTGCGGGAAGAGAAGCGTGTGCTGGTCGTGGATATTGGCGGCGGCACCACCGACTGCTCCATGCTGCTAATGGGGCCACAGTGGCGTCAGCGCGCCGATCGTGAAAACAGCCTGTTGGGGCACAGCGGTTGCCGCGTGGGCGGAAACGATCTGGATATCGCGCTGGCCTTTAAAAATCTGATGCCTTTGCTGGGCATGGGCGGCGAAACCGAAAAAGGCATCGCCCTGCCGGTGCTGCCGTGGTGGAACGCCGTTGCGATTAACGACGTCCCGGCGCAAAGCGATTTTTACAGTAGCGCGAATGGTCGTCTGTTGAACGATTTGGTTCGCAACGCGCGTGAAGCAGACAAGGTCGCGTTGCTGCTCAAGGTCTGGCGTCAGCGGCTTAGCTACCGCCTGGTACGCTGCGCGGAAGAGAGCAAAATCGCCCTTTCCGGCCAGGCGGATGTTACGGCGAGGCTGCCATTTATCAGCGACGACCTGGCGGTCGCTATCAGCCAGCAAGGACTGGAAGCGGCGCTGGATCAACCGCTGGCGCGTATTCTGGAACAGGTGCAACTGGCGCTGGACAGCGCGCAGGAAAAACCGGATGTCATCTATCTGACCGGCGGCAGCGCCCGTTCGCCATTGATTAAAAAAGCGCTTTCCGAACAGCTACCGGGCATACCCATCGCTGGCGGCGATGATTTCGGCTCCGTCACCGCAGGACTGGCGCGCTGGGCGGAGGTCGTTTTCCGCTAAGCGCCTCGCAAGCCCAGAGCTGATGGATTGACATTATTCTTGATGTGGCTTAACGTCAGGAGTGAGGGTAAGGGAGGATTCCTCCTCCCCCTGGTGTCTTAGTAAGCTGGTAGGCTAATCACTAAGAGTATCACCAGTATGATGACTACCTTCATCATAACCCTTTCCTTATTTTGGCCCCTTCCTCGGGAGGGGCTTTCCCGTTTCAGCGTCCTGCTGAAATCGGTGGCTTACCTTCATTGCCGTGCCGCCACTTTACCGCACTCCGGCGCGCTAACGATTTTCAGCGATGAGAGTTGCGTAGCGCCTCGCAAAGCGGGTCGCCATTCAGAATAATCCCGACCGTGTTCCATAATTCCTCCATTTTTCTCCCTTCCCTGCTGACTACAATAGAGGGAGCAACATTCCGCAAAACGTTTCAGGATGAGAAACTTATACCGATGAAAGGCAGTAATACTTTCCGCTGGGCAATAGCGATTGGGGTTGTAGTAGCCGCCGCCGCATTCTGGTTCTGGCATAACCGTAGCGAAAGCCCGACCGCCGCGCCGGGCGTCGCCGCGCAAGCGCCGCATACCGCCGCCGCAGGTCGCCGCGGTATGCGCGACGGCCCTCTGGCGCCGGTACAGGCCGCGACCGCGACCACGCAGGCCGTACCGCGCTATCTGAGCGGGCTGGGTACCGTGACCGCAGCGAATACCGTTACGGTACGTAGCCGCGTGGATGGTCAACTCATCGCCCTGCACTTTCAGGAAGGTCAGCAGGTCAACGCAGGCGATCTGCTGGCGCAAATCGATCCCAGCCAGTTTAAGGTCGCCCTGGCGCAGGCTCAGGGACAGTTGGCGAAAGATAACGCTACGCTGGCGAATGCGCGTCGTGATCTGGCGCGCTATCAGCAACTGGCAAAAACCAATCTGGTTTCCCGTCAGGAACTGGATGCGCAACAGGCGCTGGTCAACGAAACCCAGGGAACCATTAAAGCGGATGAAGCCAATGTCGCCAGCGCGCAGTTACAGCTCGACTGGAGTCGTATCACGGCCCCGGTCTCGGGACGCGTGGGTCTGAAACAGGTGGATGTCGGCAACCAGATTTCCAGCAGCGATACCGCCGGTATTGTCGTCATTACGCAAACGCACCCGATTGATCTCATTTTTACTCTGCCGGAAAGCGATATCGCGACCGTAGTTCAGGCACAGAAAGCGGGGAAAGCGCTGGTCGTAGAAGCCTGGGATCGGACTAACTCGCACAAATTGAGCGAAGGTGTGTTGCTCAGTCTGGACAACCAGATTGATCCCACGACGGGAACGATCAAAATTAAAGCGCGCTTTACCAATCAGGACGATACGCTGTTCCCCAATCAATTTGTGAACGCCCGGATGCTGGTCGATACCGAACAAAATGCCGTTGTGGTGCCTGCCGCGGCGGTGCAAATGGGCAATGAGGGCCACTTTGTGTGGGTGCTGAACGACGAAAATAACGTCAGCAAGAAGCGGGTAAAAATCGGTATTCAGGATAACCGAAACGTGGTGATCAGCGCAGGCTTGTCGGCAGGCGATCGCGTCGTTACCGATGGTATTGATCGGCTGACGGAAGGCGCAAAAGTCGAGGTCGTTGAGCCGCAAACCACCGTGGCGGATGAAAAATCCCCTTCCCGCCATGAAGGTCAAAAAGGAGCGCGCGCCTGATGCAGGTATTACCTCCGGGCAGCACGGGCGGCCCTTCGCGCCTGTTTATTCTGCGCCCCGTGGCCACCACTCTGCTGATGGCGGCGATTTTACTCGCCGGGATTATCGGCTATCGCTTCCTGCCCGTCGCCGCTTTGCCGGAGGTCGACTACCCCACTATTCAGGTTGTTACGCTCTACCCTGGCGCCAGCCCGGATGTCATGACCTCCGCCGTCACCGCGCCGCTTGAGCGCCAGTTCGGCCAGATGTCAGGACTTAAGCAGATGTCGTCGCAAAGCTCCGGCGGCGCATCAGTGGTAACGCTACAGTTTCAGTTGACGCTGCCGCTGGACGTTGCCGAGCAGGAAGTACAGGCGGCGATTAACGCAGCCACCAATTTATTGCCTTCCGACCTGCCGAATCCGCCGATTTATAGCAAAGTCAACCCGGCGGACCCGCCGATTATGACGCTTGCCGTCACCTCAAACGCGATGCCGATGACCCAAGTAGAGGACATGGTAGAAACCCGCGTGGCGCAGAAGATCTCGCAGGTCTCCGGCGTCGGACTGGTGACGCTTGCCGGCGGGCAGCGCCCTGCGGTACGCGTAAAACTGAATGCTCAGGCTGTCGCCGCGCTCGGTCTGACCAGCGAAACGGTCCGTACCGCAATTACCGGCGCCAACGTCAACTCGGCGAAAGGCAGTCTGGATGGCCCCGAACGGGCGGTGACGCTTTCTGCTAACGATCAGATGCAGTCTGCCGACGACTACCGCAGGCTTATCATCGCGTATCAAAACGGCGCGCCGGTACGGTTGGGCGATGTCGCCACCGTCGAACAGGGGGCGGAAAATAGCTGGCTCGGCGCATGGGCGAATCAAGCGCCGGCTATCGTGATGAACGTTCAACGCCAGCCCGGCGCCAATATCATTGCGACAGCGGACAGCATTCGCCAGATGCTGCCCCAGCTTACCGAAAGCCTGCCGAAATCGGTGAAGGTCACGGTCCTGTCCGATCGCACCACCAATATTCGCGCTTCCGTGCGCGATACCCAGTTTGAACTGATGCTGGCGATCGCGCTGGTCGTCATGATTATCTATCTGTTTTTACGTAACATTCCCGCCACAATTATTCCCGGCGTCGCCGTACCGCTGTCGCTTATCGGCACCTTTGCGGTGATGGTGTTTTTGGATTTTTCCATTAATAACCTGACGCTGATGGCGCTCACTATCGCCACGGGTTTCGTGGTGGACGATGCGATTGTGGTGATCGAGAACATCTCGCGCTACATCGAAAAAGGAGAAAAACCGCTGGCGGCGGCGCTCAAAGGCGCGGGCGAAATCGGCTTTACCATTATTTCCCTCACCTTTTCCCTGATTGCGGTGCTGATCCCGTTGCTCTTTATGGGCGATATTGTTGGTCGACTGTTCCGCGAATTTGCGGTGACGTTGGCGGTAGCGATTTTAATCTCCGCCGTCGTCTCTTTGACGCTCACGCCCATGATGTGCGCGCGTATGCTCAGCCAGCAGTCTCTGCGTAAACAAAACCGCTTTTCCCGCGCCTGCGAGCGGATGTTTGACCGCGTGATCGCCAGCTACGGACGCGGATTAGCGAAAGTGCTCAACCATCCGTGGCTTACATTGAGCGTGGCATTCGCCACGCTCCTGCTCAGCGTTATGCTGTGGATAGTCATTCCGAAAGGGTTCTTTCCGGTACAGGATAACGGCATTATCCAGGGAACGCTGCAGGCGCCGCAATCGTCATCGTATGCCAGTATGGCGCAACGTCAGCGCCAGGTGGCGGAGCGGATATTACAGGACCCGGCGGTGCAAAGCCTGACGACTTTTGTTGGCGTAGACGGCGCTAACCCCACGCTCAATAGCGCGCGCCTGCAAATTAACCTCAAGCCGCTGGATGCGCGTGATGACCGCGTGCAGCAGGTGATCTCCCGGCTGCAAACCGCCGTGGCGACGATTCCCGGCGTGGCGCTGTATCTCCAGCCGACGCAGGATTTAACCATCGACACGCAGGTCAGCCGCACGCAGTATCAGTTTACCCTGCAGGCCACGACGCTCGATGCGCTCAGTCACTGGGTGCCAAAACTGCAGAACGCGCTACAGTCGTTACCACAGCTCTCTGAGGTAAGCAGCGACTGGCAAGATCGGGGATTAGCGGCCTGGGTGAATGTCGACCGCGACAGCGCCAGCCGTCTGGGTATCAGCATGGCGGATGTGGATAACGCGCTCTACAACGCGTTCGGGCAACGCCTGATTTCAACGATTTATACCCGGGCGAACCAGTACCGCGTCGTACTGGAACATAATACCGCCAGCACGCCGGGACTGGCGGCGCTGGAGACGATTCGCCTGACGAGCCGCGACGGCGGCACCGTACCGCTCAGCGCGATTGCCCGCATTGAGCAGCGCTTCGCTCCGCTCTCTATCAATCATTTAGATCAGTTCCCGGTTACGACATTTTCGTTTAACGTGCCGGAGGGCTATTCGCTCGGCGATGCGGTGCAGGCGATTCTCGATACGGAAAAAACGCTCGCCCTGCCAGCGGATATTACAACGCAGTTTCAGGGCAGTACGCTCGCCTTCCAGGCGGCGCTGGGCAGCACCGTCTGGCTTATTGTCGCCGCCGTGGTGGCGATGTATATCGTGCTCGGCGTGCTGTATGAGAGTTTTATCCATCCGATCACGATTCTCTCAACGCTGCCTACGGCGGGCGTCGGCGCGCTGCTGGCGCTGATCATCGCCGGTAGCGAGCTCGATATTATCGCCATTATCGGCATTATTTTGCTGATCGGCATCGTGAAGAAAAACGCCATCATGATGATTGACTTCGCCCTCGCCGCCGAACGCGAACAGGGGATGAGTCCGCGCGACGCTATCTTCCAGGCCTGTCTGCTGCGTTTTCGACCGATTCTGATGACCACGCTGGCGGCGTTGCTCGGGGCATTGCCATTAATGTTGAGTACCGGCGTTGGCGCGGAATTACGTCGCCCGTTGGGGATCGCAATGGTGGGCGGCCTACTGGTCAGCCAGGTATTAACTCTGTTTACCACACCGGTGATTTATCTCCTGTTTGACCGCCTGTCGCTGTACGTGAAAAGTCGCTTTCCGCGCCATAAAGAGGAGGCGTAGATGCGCTTTTTCGCCCTTTTCATCTACCGCCCGGTCGCCACCATTTTGATTGCCGCCGCCATTACGCTGTGCGGCATTCTGGGCTTCCGTCTGCTGCCGGTCGCCCCGCTGCCGCAGGTCGATTTCCCGGTGATTATGGTTAGCGCCTCGCTGCCGGGCGCCTCGCCGGAAACCATGGCTTCGTCGGTGGCGACGCCGTTGGAACGCTCTTTGGGACGCATTGCAGGCGTCAATGAAATGACTTCCAGCAGCTCGCTCGGCAGTACGCGCATTATTCTCGAATTTAATTTCGATCGTGATATTAACGGCGCGGCGCGCGACGTGCAGGCCGCCATTAACGCCGCGCAAAGCTTGTTGCCAGGCGGAATGCCCAGCCGCCCGACTTATCGCAAGGCCAACCCATCCGACGCGCCGATTATGATTTTAACGCTCACCTCGGAGAGCTGGTCACAGGGCAAACTGTATGATTTCGCCTCTACCCAACTGGCGCAAACCATCGCGCAAATTGACGGCGTCGGCGATGTTGACGTCGGCGGCAGCTCCCTGCCCGCAGTACGTGTAGGCTTAAACCCGCAGGCGCTCTTTAACCAGGGCGTCTCGCTGGATGAGGTCCGCGAAGCGATCGACAGCGCCAACGTACGCCGACCGCAAGGCGCAATTGAAGATAGCGTCCACCGCTGGCAAATCCAGACCAACGACGAACTGAAAACCGCCGCCGAATACCAGCCGCTGATTATTCACTATAACAACGGCGCGGCGGTACGCCTGGGCGACGTCGCCAGCGTCACCGACTCGGTGCAGGATGTCCGTAACGCCGGGATGACGAACGCTAAACCCGCTATTTTGTTGATGATCCGCAAGCTGCCGGAGGCCAACATTATTCAGACGGTCGACGGCATCCGGGCAAAACTGCCGGAACTGCGGGCAATGATCCCCGCCGCTATCGATTTACAAATCGCCCAGGATCGTTCGCCGACGATTCGCGCATCGCTGCAAGAGGTAGAAGAGACGCTGGTTATCTCTGTCGCGCTGGTGATCCTGGTGGTGTTTTTATTCCTGCGTTCCGGGCGCGCCACGCTAATCCCCGCCGTCGCCGTTCCCGTTTCGCTCATCGGCACCTTCGCCGCCATGTATCTGTGCGGCTTCAGCCTCAACAATCTGTCGCTGATGGCGCTGACTATCGCGACCGGATTTGTCGTTGATGATGCCATTGTGGTGCTGGAAAATATCGCCCGCCATCTGGAGGCGGGAATGAAACCTTTGCAGGCGGCATTACAGGGTACGCGGGAAGTCGGGTTTACGGTCATCTCCATGAGTCTGTCGCTGGTGGCGGTATTTCTGCCGCTGCTGTTAATGGGCGGCCTGCCAGGGCGATTATTACGGGAATTCGCCGTTACCCTCTCGGTGGCGATTGGCATTTCGCTGGTGGTCTCGCTCACGCTGACGCCGATGATGTGCGGCTGGATGCTTAAATCAAGCAAACCGCGCACCCAACCGCGTAAACGGGGCGTTGGCCGTTTGCTGGTCGCCTTGCAACAGGGTTACGGCACGTCGTTAAAATGGGTGCTTAACCATACGCGTCTTGTCGGTGTGGTTTTTCTTGGCACCGTTGCGCTGAACATCTGGCTTTATATCGCCATCCCTAAAACATTCTTTCCGGAGCAGGACACCGGCGTGTTGATGGGCGGTATTCAGGCTGACCAGAGCATCTCTTTCCAGGCCATGCGCGGCAAGCTGCAGGATTTTATGAAAATTATTCGCGACGATCCGGCGGTGAATAATGTCACTGGTTTTACCGGCGGCTCGCGGGTGAATAGCGGCATGATGTTTATTACGCTGAAGCCGCGCGGCGAACGCAAAGAGACGGCGCAGCAAATCATTGACCGACTGCGGGTCAAACTGGCAAAAGAACCCGGCGCCAGGCTGTTTCTGATGGCGGTACAGGATATTCGCGTCGGCGGGCGGCAGGCTAACGCCAGTTACCAATATACGTTGCTGTCTGACTCCCTGGCGGCGCTGCGCGAGTGGGAGCCGAAAATACGCAAAGCGCTCTCGGCCCTGCCGCAACTGGCGGACGTAAACTCCGACCAGCAGGATAATGGCGCGGAGATGAACCTTATCTACGACCGCGACACCATGTCACGGCTGGGTATTGATGTTCAGGCCGCAAACAGTCTGTTAAATAATGCTTTCGGCCAGCGGCAAATTTCCACCATTTATCAGCCGATGAACCAGTATAAAGTGGTGATGGAAGTCGATCCGCGCTATAGCCAGGATATCAGCGCGCTGGAGAAAATGTTCGTTATCAACCGTGACGGAAAAGCGATTCCCCTCTCTTATTTCGCCCAATGGCGGCCCGCCAATGCGCCGCTGTCGGTGAACCATCAGGGATTGTCCGCGGCGTCCACGATTGCCTTTAACCTGCCGACCGGCACATCGTTATCGCAGGCGACGGAGGCCATTAATCGCACAATGACGCAGCTTGGCGTCCCCCCGACGGTACGCGGCAGTTTTTCCGGAACGGCGCAAGTCTTCCAGCAGACCATGAATTCACAGCTTATTTTGATAGTGGCGGCGATCGCTACCGTCTACATTGTGCTGGGGATACTGTACGAAAGCTACGTCCATCCACTGACCATTCTCTCTACTCTGCCATCGGCGGGCGTTGGGGCGCTTCTGGCGCTGGAACTCTTCAATGCCCCTTTCAGCCTAATCGCCCTGATAGGGATCATGCTATTAATTGGCATTGTGAAGAAAAACGCCATTATGATGGTCGATTTTGCGCTTGAAGCGCAACGAAGCGGCGGCCTGACGCCGGAACAAGCCATTTTCCAGGCCTGCTTGTTACGCTTCCGTCCAATAATGATGACCACGCTGGCGGCGCTGTTCGGCGCACTGCCATTGGTGTTATCTGGCGGAGACGGTTCGGAATTACGGCAGCCGCTGGGGATAACCATTGTCGGCGGTTTGGTCATGAGCCAGCTCCTGACGCTCTATACCACGCCGGTGGTGTACCTCTTTTTCGATCGTCTGCGGCGGCGTTTTTCGCGTAAAAATAGCAAACCGGTAGTAGAAATATGACAGAACTTCCTGACAACACCCGCTGGCAACTCTGGATTGTGGCATTCGGCTTTTTTATGCAGTCGCTGGATACCACCATCGTCAACACTGCGCTGCCCTCCATGGCGAAAAGCCTGGGGGAAAGCCCGCTGCATATGCACATGGTAGTGGTGTCATATGTTCTTACCGTCGCCGTAATGCTCCCCGCCAGCGGCTGGCTGGCAGATAAAATCGGCGTGCGTAATATCTTCTTTGCCGCCATTGTGCTGTTCACGCTGGGTTCGCTGTTTTGCGCCCTCTCCGGCACGCTTAATCAACTGGTATTAGCGCGGGTTTTACAAGGCGTAGGCGGCGCGATGATGGTACCGGTCGGACGCCTGACGGTCATGAAAATCGTGCCGCGCGCGCAATATATGGCGGCGATGACCTTCGTCACCCTACCGGGACAGATCGGGCCGTTACTCGGCCCCGCGCTGGGCGGGGTGCTGGTGGAATATGCTTCATGGCACTGGATCTTTCTGATCAATATCCCGGTGGGAATTGTCGGCGCTATTGCAACCTTTATGCTGATGCCAAACTACACCATAGAGACCCGGCGCTTTGATCTGCCGGGGTTCCTGCTGTTAGCTATCGGCATGGCGGTACTCACGCTGGCGCTGGATGGTAGTAAAAGCATGGGGATTTCGCCCTGGACATTAGCCGGACTTGCTGCGGGCGGCGCGGCAGCCATTCTGCTCTATCTCCTCCATGCCAAAAAAAACTCAGGCGCGTTATTCAGCCTGCGATTGTTCCGCACGCCCACGTTTTCACTGGGGTTGCTGGGCAGTTTTGCCGGGCGTATCGGCAGCGGTATGCTGCCGTTTATGACGCCGGTCTTTTTGCAAATTGGTCTTGGTTTTTCACCGTTTCATGCCGGTTTGATGATGATCCCCATGGTGCTGGGCAGCATGGGAATGAAGCGGATTGTGGTGCAGATAGTTAACCGTTTTGGCTATCGTCGGGTTCTGGTGGCGACCACGCTCGGACTGGCATTGGTTAGCCTGTTGTTTATGTCGGTCGCGCTGCTCGGCTGGTATTATCTCCTGCCGCTGGTACTGCTTTTGCAGGGAATGGTGAACTCGGCGCGCTTTTCTTCCATGAACACCTTAACGCTAAAAGACCTTCCCGATACGCTGGCCAGCAGCGGCAATAGCTTATTATCGATGATTATGCAGCTCTCGATGAGTATTGGCGTCACTATTGCCGGAATGCTGCTGGGTATGTTTGGCCAACAGCATATCGGGATAGACAGTAGCGCCACACATCACGTCTTTATGTACACCTGGTTATGTATGGCGGTTATTATCGCGCTACCGGCGATAATTTTTGCCCGCGTGCCGAACGATACACAGCAAAACATGGTCATTTCACGGCGTAAAAGGAGCCTGTAATGAAAGTCTGGCGGCCCGGAATCACCGGCAAGCTGTTTCTGGCGATTTTCGCCACCTGCATCGTGCTGCTGATCAGTATGCATTGGGCCGTGCGCGTCAGTTTTGAACGCGGATTTATTGACTATATCAAACACGGCAACGAGCAGCGGCTACAAATGCTGGGCGATGCGCTGGGCGACCAGTACCAGCAACACGGCAACTGGCGTTTTTTACGCAACAACGATCGCTTCGTTTTCCAGATTCTGCGTTCATTTGAGCATGACAACGACCGGGATAAACCCGGCCCCGGTATGCCGCCGCACGGTTGGCGCACCCAGTTCTGGGTCGTCGATCAAAATGGCCGGGTGCTGGTCGGCCCACGCGGTCCGGTGCCGCATGACGGTACTCGCCGCCCCATTCTGGTCAATGGCGTCGAAGTCGGCGCGATTATCGCCTCTCCTGTCGAGCGGCTGACGCGCAATACGGATATTAATTTTGATATGCAGCAGCGGCGCGCCAGTTGGATGATCGTGGCATTATCAACGTTGCTGGCCGCGCTGGCGACATTTTTGCTGGCGCGTGGCCTGCTCGCCCCGGTCAAACGGTTGGTCGAGGGTACGCACAGACTGGCGGCGGGGGATTTTACCACGCGCGTGACCCCAACCAGCGCCGATGAGCTGGGAAAACTGGCGCAGGACTTTAACCAGCTTGCCAGCACGCTGGAAAAAAATCAGCAGATGCGCCGCGACTTTATGGCGGATATTTCCCACGAACTGCGCACGCCGCTGGCGGTATTGCGCGGCGAACTGGAAGCCATTCAGGATGGCGTTCGCCAGTTCACGCCAGAATCGGTTACCTCCCTACAGGCGGAAGTCGGTACGCTTACCAAACTGGTTGACGACCTGCATCAGCTTTCGTTGTCTGACGAGGGCGCGCTGGCTTACCAAAAAACGACCGTCGATCTTGTTCCCCTGTTGGAAGTCGCTGGCGGCGCGTTCAGAGAACGCTTTACCAGCCGGGGGCTAACGCTACATTACGCGTTGCCGGATAGCATGACCGTCTTCGGCGACCCGGATCGCCTGATGCAACTGTTTAATAATCTGCTGGAAAACAGTCTGCGCTACACCGACAGCGGCGGCGGCCTGCATATTTCCGCCGAACAACGCGATAAATCATTATTCCTGACCTTTGCCGATTCTGCACCGGGCGTCAGCGATGAACAGTTACAAAAGCTTTTTGACCGTTTTTACCGCACGGAAGTGTCCCGTAACCGCGCCAGCGGCGGTTCTGGACTGGGGCTGGCGATATGCGTCAATATTGTACACGCGCATAACGGTCATCTTCACGCCGCTCATTCGCCTTTTGGCGGGGTTAGCATTACAGTAGAGTTACCGCTGGATCGCGATTTACAGAGAGAAGTATGACTGAATTACCCATTGATGAAAACACGCCGCGCATTTTGATTGTTGAAGATGAACCCAAGCTGGGACAGCTGCTTATTGACTACTTACGCGCGGCAAGTTACGCCCCCACGCTCATCAATCATGGCGACAAGGTACTGCCGTATGTGCGTCAAACGCCGCCGGATCTGATCCTGCTGGATCTGATGCTGCCGGGTACCGATGGTCTGACGCTATGCCGGGAGATTCGCCGTTTTTCCGACATCCCCATTGTGATGGTCACGGCCAAAATCGAAGAGATCGACCGGCTGCTTGGGCTGGAAATCGGCGCCGATGATTATATCTGTAAGCCTTACAGCCCGCGCGAAGTCGTGGCCCGCGTGAAAACCATTTTGCGCCGCTGTAAACCGCAGCGCGAACTCCAGCAGCAGGATGCCGAAAGCCCGTTAATGATTGATGAAAGCCGCTTTCAGGCCTCCTGGTGTGGTAAAGCGCTGGATTTAACCCCCGCTGAATTCCGTCTGCTAAAAACCTTATCGCTTGAACCGGGTAAAGTTTTTTCCCGCGAGCAGTTGTTAAACCACCTCTACGACGACTACCGTGTGGTGACCGATCGTACTATCGACAGCCACATTAAAAACCTGCGCCGTAAACTGGAATCGCTGGATGCCGAACAGTCATTTATACGCGCGGTCTACGGGGTGGGATATCGCTGGGAAGCGGATGCGTGTCGCCTGGTATAATGATTATTGGCATAACAATAACAAGGTCGTAAGACGATATTTTCCGCCAACGCTATTCTGGCGGAATTAACACACTGTCCTCTTTCCTTTGGCCGAGCGGTATCCCGAAAACCACGACGAACGCGATCGGAGACAATAAATTATTTGGCCGCTCTTTTTAGTTTACCGATATACTGTGAGTAGTTTTTTAAACTTATTGCGCATTAATTCATTAAGTGAATCTAAAAATACATAAACATAATACCAGCTTAATTATACATGGATTTTTATGACAGAAACGTCATCTCACCGCTATAAACCACGCAATATAATAAATGCGCCAAATGTAAAATCGTCTATTTTTTCCCGGAGCCAACAACGCGGCGACAGCGAAAATATCCAGCGCTGGTTAAGCAACCATTTTTATCGTTGGATCATTGGTGACTTTCCTCACGTTTATCCTGTGCGCTCCGTCGCCGATTATGCCGTTTATTTTAGCGCTGATGCAGAAATCCCCGCCTGGCTGGTGCCAAAGCTGGGTGGCGATGAGCGCTTTTACTACCTTAACGTTCAGCACCCGCAACTCGTGGCAATGGAAAGAGATTTAGTGGAATTTCTTTCGCGTCAGGAAGGAACGCGGCTGGAAACTAAACTGCAGCGCATCAACTGCTTTACCGTGCTGGCAATGCGCGAAGCGGAGCATCAAAAAATGCAGCGCCTGCGTGAACAAGGTTGGTATCCCTCCAACAGCGAAGCGCTAAAACCGGTGATGGCGGTGAATAACGGTGTACTGGTTGAGCTTGATGCAACAAACCCCGGCCTGCGCAGTGAGATGGCGTATGAATCCTGGCATATGCAACACTGCGTCGGAGATTTTGATAATAAAGGCGCGCTTTCCGGCGGCTACGGCGATTACTACGCCCGGCAAATTGAACAACAAAAACTTCGCCTGTTTAGCCTGCGCGACGGCAATAATATTCCCCACGTCACAATAAGCCTGGTGGTTGGTAATAACGGCCTGAGCATTGATCAGATTAAAGGTAAGCAAAATCGCCATCCTATTAAGAAATATGCTAACGATGTTTTATCTCTGTTACGCCATCTGCAACCACTTCCTGAGCGCCACGCCGATTGCGAAGAGATGGGAATAGTTTATGAAGCAACGCCGGAATATTCAGGTTGGAAATTTATTACTCATATTCATGACCTCAATTTTCTGCTCAATGTGCTGCATGACAATTTTCATTTAATGGAGCACTTCCCTACGCCTCCGGTGGCTTTACAGTGGCTGCTGCTGCACAGCGCCCCGGAGGCGCTGCGCTATCTTCAGGTTGTTGATCCTAACGTGGCGACGGCTGCGGAAATGCTGTTTCCACGGCATGAATGGCACCCTACGCTTGCCGGAAAAAACACCAGTAGTGAACCTTTCGAAATTGAAAGCCTGACGCTACAAACCACGCGCTATCTTTCTGCAACCAGGGAGGAGCGCTAATGTTCTGGATTGTTCTTATTATTGCCGCCCTATTTTTTAGCTGGCGCAACTACAAAAAAAACAAACCGCTGATTGCGGCCCGTATCGCCGAGGAGAAAGAAAAAGATCGCCTGAAGGATCTGCGTCGCGATACCCGGCGGCGGCAATGGGCGCTGGCGCTAGCTGATATCCTCGCCCGGCGCAACGGGCTACCGATCAAAGGCGTTGAGCTGGTCTTCAAACTTGACGATGACAAACGCCGCTATCTGGCACAGCAGGTAAAAAAAGAGCTGGGCTTGAGCGAAAATCTCGACGATGCAGCGTTACGCCACAAGGTTGAGGATATCTTACGCCGCTGGCCTGCGGGCATCGGCAGCTCGCCGCGCACGTTTTACCATTATCTGGCGGCCCAGGGACAGGTCCGCGACGCGCTGGCATTCGACTGCATGCGCACCGCCTTCCTGACCCGCTGTATCGCCGGGCTCGGCTGGTGTGATGAAAATCAGGCCTGGCTGGTGTTGTTACTTAACGCCCAGCGCGCTCAGGACTGTTTTGATTCCTGGGAGGATTACGCCACCGCCTACGTTCGCGCACGCCGGGTATGGCTCACGCTACGTGACACGCCAACAGCGCTTGCCGGACGGGATTTACAGGAAGCCACCCATTATCTGCAAGACCCTGTCAGCCGCTGGCGACAACTGCCGTGGAATGAATTCAAAATTTTCGAGCCGATTTAAAGGACTATTTATGGAACAGGATGACCGCCTGCTCAACGCTATGTTTGAGATGTGCAACCACAAAAATCCCCTCAATGACGGGCATCGCGAGTGGCATATCGCCGATATTTCCGGCCTGCTGCGTGAAGAACGCTATGACGAACTGGACGAACGCTACAACCAGGCGCTGACGGAGAGCTTTACCAGCCGCGAAGCGGAAAAGCGCTATTTCTTCGCCTGGAATCAAATGGACAACCCTTTTTACGATATGGACACGCTGGTTGAGGCTGGGCCGCAAGGATTAGCGCTGATCAAAAAGTGGCAGCGCGCTCGTCCCCGCTCCACTCACGCCTGGCTTGCCGAGGCGCAATACTGGAATCACCGTGCGTGGCTTTACCGCAGCTATGGCTGGGCGAGAGAAACCACCCGAGCGATGTGGATCTGCGCCGCCGCCTGCAACGAACGGATGGTCATCGCCGCGCTCAATGCTATCGACTGTGAACCGCGCCAGTGGATGGCGGCGGCCCTGACCAGCACCAACTCAAAAGTCTTCGGCCAGCCCGACTGGCTGGTTGAGTTCCTCGTGGGCGCGGATGTTGCCGGGCAGCCATTAATGGAGGATCTGGCTGAATATCATCGCCATTCACCGCAGGAGGTGGACGCGCTGATGGCCCATTCCGGGCTGTCGTTTGCCGACGCGGTTTGCCCAAATTTGCCGCGCCCGTCCGTATTGCCGGAGTGCGATGACGATGCCGGGCAAAAATACTGGCTCGCCGTCTGCCTGGCTATTTTCCCGACGGCATTTTACGTGCTGGATGAATATATCCCGTTTCGTATGCCACGCTGGAGAGGGTCTCACGAGGAGATCCGCGAATTTCTGGAATCAAGCGTATGCGATCACCTTTCTGCCGCAGAACGTGAACATCTGGAGCTATTAATCTGGTGGGACGATCACCGCGATCTGCGCATCAAAGAGGTTGACTCCCCGGCAGAACAGGAACGTATTATCGCCAAAGCCGAAGAGATTAGCCTGCGAGCGCATATCCAGGAATCTCGCCACAACGCGCTGGAGTGGCTGCGGGTCTGCTATAGCGATCTGGACGATAATGACGCGCTCTGGCGAACCCTTCAGCGTTCGATCGTGGAAAAAGTTAAGCTCAACAATTACTTCTCTGATGACACGATAAAGTTCGCCCTGCGCGATTTTCCTGACACCTGGTGGATGTATAATTTTCTCTGTCAGAATGCGCAGCAAACGGAATTCGCAGTGCCGAAAATCCGTCGTGGCTACTTTCAGTACGCCGGGCTATTGGGTTTCGAAAAGGATGAGGCGCAAGGCCTCGCCTGGCTCGATAGCGTCGCCGACATTCAATATAACCATAACTGGCGGGCGGCGATTAAAAATTTCAACTGGTTCGGGCTCCCGGAACATTTCGTGCCGCTGGCAGAGCTGGGCGCACAAAGAAATATACCCGCCGCGCTAAACCTGCTGGGCCTTGAACACAATAATAAAGAGAACAAAGGCCTACTACCTTACGATCCTGCCATCGCGTTAGGGTATTTTCAGCGCGCGGCGGAGATTTTGCACCGGCAGTTAGCGCTGCGCGAGAGCACCCCGTACAAATTAATAGATAACGGAGGCTATACCGACTATGAAAATGACCTGAAAAATATTCATTTCAGCATTGGCATCTGCAACCAGCGTCTGAGTAAACAAGAACTTGATACCGAAAAACGTTCCGCTTATGAAAAAGAACTGCTCGATAATCTCTGGCTGGCGCATCAGTTCGGGCATAAAGAAGCCTGGGGCTTGTTCCTGCTGAATATTTTTGAAGTGAAGGATATTACGCTGGCGCATAAGCATCTGGAACTGGTGCAACAAGAGGCCAACAAAGGCACGCTACATGCTATGGTGACCCTATCGCGCCTGCACGGTAATAAACACGATCGAACGCTGTTTAATATGAAGCTAAGCGCACGCTGGGCACATTTTGCCTTCACGCTTTACCCGGATAATGAAATCGTTATGGACTGCCTGGACCACCTGCATTTCGATTCTTTCTGGAAACGCTTTCGTTTCGCCTGGTATACCGTCCGCATCCCGAACTCAGAGCTGCCGGGACAGGTCAACTCAATGGTGTAAGGTGGTTTACTCCCCTCTCCCACGGCGCTACAATGCCCGCCCTTAAAGTGAGGACTCTCCTCCAGCCGCCTCATCAGGTGAGGCGGATCTGACCTGTCATCAGAACGAGAAAATGATGTTTAAACCAGAACTCCTTTCGCCGGCGGGAACGCTGAAAAATATGCGTTACGCTTTCGCTTACGGTGCCGATGCCGTCTATGCGGGCCAACCGCGCTACTCTTTACGCGTGCGTAATAACGAATTCAATCACGAAAATTTGCAGCTTGGCATCAACGAAGCCCACGCGCTCGGAAAAAAATTCTACGTGGTGGTGAACATCGCCCCGCATAACGCCAAGCTCAAAACCTTTATCCGTGACCTGAAACCCGTCGTCGAGATGGGCCCGGATGCGCTGATCATGTCCGATCCAGGGTTGATTATGCTGGTACGCGAGCACTTCCCGGCAATGCCGATTCACCTGTCGGTACAGGCTAATGCCGTAAACTGGGCGACGGTAAAATTCTGGCAGCAGATGGGGCTGACCCGTGTGATTCTCTCCCGCGAGCTGTCGCTGGAAGAGATTGAGGAAATTCGCCAGCAGGTGCCGGATATGGAAATAGAAATTTTCGTCCACGGCGCGCTATGCATGGCCTATTCCGGCCGCTGCCTGCTTTCCGGCTACATCAATAAACGCGATCCGAACCAGGGCACCTGCACCAATGCCTGCCGTTGGGAATATAACGTGCAGGAAGGAAAAGAAGACGTTGTCGGCAACATCGTGCATAAGCACGAACCGATTCCGGTACAGAACGTTGAGCCGACGCTCGGTATCGGCGCGCCGACGGATAAAGTGTTTATGATAGAAGAGGCCCAAAGACCGGGCGAATACATGACCGCGTTCGAAGACGAGCATGGCACCTATATCATGAACTCAAAAGATTTGCGCGCTATCGCCCACGTGGAGCGCCTGACGAAAATGGGCGTCCACTCGCTGAAAATCGAAGGCCGCACCAAATCCTTTTATTACTGCGCCCGTACCGCGCAGGTCTACCGTAAGGCCATCGACGACGCCGCCGCGGGTAAACCCTTCGACCCTACGCTGCTGGAAACGTTGGAAGGTCTGGCTCATCGCGGCTATACCGAAGGTTTCCTGCGTCGCCATACGCACGACGATTACCAGAATTACGAGTACGGGTACTCCGTTTCCGAACGCCAGCAATTTGTCGGCGAGTTCACCGGCGAGCGTAAAGGCCAACTGGCGGCCGTGGCGGTGAAAAATAAATTCTCCGTTGGCGATAGTCTGGAGCTGATGACACCGCAGGGAAATATCAATTTCACCCTGGAACAGATGGAGAACGCCAAAGGCGACGCTATGCCGGTGGCGCCTGGCGATGGCTATACCGTCTGGATGCCCGTCCCGCAGGACGTTACGCTGGATTACGCACTATTGATGCGTAATTTCTCAGGCGAATCAACGCGTAACCCCCATGCTAAGTAGTTAATTGCGGTTATTTTTTCATGGCGGGAAGATTCTTAGAAATTGATCACATACCGCTTCGCTCAATGCGGGTATTATTCAACGCGCTGAAAAACATAACCCATAAATGCTAGCTGTACCAGGAACCACCTCCTTGGCCTGCGTAATCTCCCTTACGCAGGCTTATTTTTTGCGTATAATCAATAAAAAAGTGGTACTTTCCGCCACATCCAAAAATTGACCACACTAACCAAAGCGCAAATGGGCGCTTAGGTTTACAGACCTCCACTATTCATGGCCAGCCAGCAAGTCACAATCCTCCCGCATCCGGTCAGACTCAGGACTTAGCATTCTGATATTTACGTTTAAAATCAGTGAATTAAATCAAGAACTGCTTTGTGCGAACTTATACAAAAAGTTTCCAGGTTATTAAATTAAGGTTAAAAACCGATAATTTAAGCGTCTAAAGTTATGGCACGTTTTAATGCCGCTTTTACAAGGATTAAAATAATGTTTTCCCGGATTAGAGGTTTGATTTCATGTCAAAGTAATACTCAAACCATCGCACCTACGCTCAGTCCACCTTCATCAGGCCATGTAAGTTTTGCCGGGGTTGATTATCCTCTATTACCACCAGATCACCAAACACCCTTCCCACCGTCACGTATAATCGGTATCCAGAGTTATTCCTTTATCCTGTAAAATGTGATACAGATTCTCCATTGATCTAATAACTACCTCAATTTCACATTCAAGTTTCTCTACAGAACTTTCATTGAGTGAGAAGTTGAGAGCCAGTAATAATGATTGTGAGTTATTATCATAACACAAATGTGGTCCATTATTCTCTGCAAACCATAAATTAGCATTGAGAAATTCAAAAGCAAGATTATTATTATCCGGAGGTCTTCCGCAAAAACCGTATATCATTATATACTCGCTATTAGTGCTTGTTAGTAAGATACGGTAACGGTTATCTATAATAAATGAGCATAATCTGTTTTCGTCAAAGGCAATTGAATCGGAATTTAATTTTAGTGAAAACTGTCTTAATAAGCGATCGGCTCTTGAATACATAACACCCCATACTCTATTTAAAGAGTTTCTATATAAGTCATAAGCCTCTTGTCTGGACGCTTAACACCCCGTGTCATCGTCGGAATTCATCTTTTCCCTATGACTTGCTGTGTTTGCTCATTTATGGCCAGGCTGGCCGGGTTCTGATGCCATTTGCGCTAAGATATAGTCCGGCGCATATTCCCATCATACCAATTCCCCCCATGCCAAGCGATGCGCCTAAAACCGTCAGAGCGGTAGTATATGCAGCACCACTACTGACACTGGCGACAGCCCCTGAGCATACCCCACTGAAAACACTTGTAAACAATGCCGAGGTTCCCAGACACATTAAACATCTGGGTTTATTGCCGTAAGCGTTAAACTCAACGATTTCAGCTACTGGTTTTTCGTCATTACCCCGTTCAGAAGGAGGGAGCAATGGCGTTTGCGCATTCACGCCTGAAGTGACATTCATATAAACCTCTTCATGCACATGCCTGTTTATGTTTATGAGAAAAGCGGTACCTCAGGCACGACTATAAGACACCGCGCTAAGTCATCATCTAAATAGGTTTTATTTGATAACAAGAATAGTGTACTGCTAATAGTGCGTCTTGTTCCTGCCAAAGCAGTCTAAAGAACATTTCGATTTTATGCTATTAAAAAGTATGTTTGGTAATAAATATCAGGTTTTTATCTGATATTATGGTGTTTGAAATTAATACTGATAACTGACGTATGTTCGTCTTGTTAATCCTCCGTTTCGTTATTAAAGGCGCTATATCGGAAAGCGTCTGACTCCCCCTTGTGGTTTCCCTGCACTCTCACAAGCGCTACTCAATGCGCATACCGGCATCTCTCTTGTCGCCATTTGTCTTAAACCATGCTTCGCTTACCGCTGCGTACAGCAGGAAGAAAAACGGTAAAGCAATAAGTGCGCAACATTTCAATTTTCATCCTGTTCTGACCTCGCTTTTTCATTTCTGCTATACACTTTCTGGAGATTGTTGTTCAACTTATTAAGGCATAACGGATGGCTAACTTTCCCGCCAGCTTACTGATCCTCAATGGCAAAAGCGCTGATAACCAGCCGCTACGTGAGGCCATTACTCTACTTCGCGACGAAGGTATACAGATTCACGTTCGGGTAACCTGGGAAAAAGGCGACGCGCAGCGTTACGTTGATGAAGCCCGTAGACTGGGCGTTGAAACGGTGATTGCCGGCGGCGGAGACGGTACCATTAATGAAGTGTCGACCGCGCTCATCCAGATCCGCGACGGCGTAGCCCCTGCACTGGGCCTTTTGCCGCTCGGCACTGCCAACGATTTTGCCACCAGCGCCGGTATTCCTGAAGCGCTGGACAAAGCGCTGAAACTGGCGATTGCCGGAAACGCGATGGAAATTGATATGGCCAGGGTCAATGATAAAACCTGTTTTATCAATATGGCGACGGGCGGTTTTGGCACCCGCATTACCACCGAAACGCCGGAAAAACTTAAAGCCGCGTTGGGCGGCGTCTCCTATCTTATTCACGGTCTGATGAGAATGGATACGCTGACCCCTGACCGCTGCGAAATACGTGGCGAAAACTTTCACTGGCAGGGAGATGCGCTGGTAATCGGCATCGGCAACGGTCGTCAGGCCGGCGGCGGGCAGCAATTATGTCCCACCGCGCTGATTAACGACGGGCTGTTACAGCTACGGATTTTTACCGGCGAAGAGCTGCTGCCGGCGCTGTTTTCCACACTCACGCAGTCAGATGACAATCCGAATATTATTGACGGCGCCTCGGCGTGGTTTAATATTCATGCGCCGCATGAAATCACGTTTAATCTGGATGGCGAACCACTCAGCGGACAAGAATTTCATATTGAGGTGCTACCTGGCGCATTACGCTGTCGGCTGCCGCCAGACTGCCCGTTGCTACGTTAATAACACCTGTCGCTGGCCGGATGCGCTCACATCCGGCTTTTCTTCGTTGAACTCAGGCGATGGTGACTTTGCTATCCAGATAGACATCCTGTACGGCGTTAATCAACTTCACGCCATCAGCCATCGATTTCTTAAAGGCTTTACGTCCCAGAATTAGCCCCATTCCACCGGCTCGTTTGTTGATCACCGCGGTACGAACCGCGTCGCCGAGATCAGTGTCGCCGCCGTCCGCGCCGCCGGAGTTGATAAGCCCGGCGCGTCCCATATAGCAGTTCGCCAACTGGTAACGTACCAAATCAATCGGGTTATCGCTGGTCAGTTTGCTGTACACGCGGTCGTCGGTATAGCCGAAGTTGACCGCTTTATAACCGCCATTATTCTCGGCCATTTTCTGTTTCACAATATCCGCGCCAATCGTAGCGGCCAGATGGTTGGCTTGCCCCGTCAGGTCAGCGGATACATGGTAATCGACGCCGTCTTTTTTAAAGGAAGAATTACGCAGGTAAGCCCAGAATACGGTCACCATACCCAGCTCATGCGCACGCTCAAAAGCGGCGGAGATCTCTTCAATCTGGCGACGAGACTGTTCCGAACCGAAATAGATCGTCGCGCCTACCGCCACGGCGCCCATATTAAACGCCTGCTCAACGCTGGCGTACAGGGTCTGATCGTACTCTGTCGGATAGCTCAATGTTTCGTTGTGATTCAGTTTGACCAAAAACGGAATACGGTGCGCATAACGCCGTGAAACCGAGGCCAGTACGCCGTAGGTAGAGGCCACGCAGTTACAGCCGGCCTCAATCGCCAATTCAACAATGTTTTTTGGATCAAAGTAGCGCGGGTTGGCCGCAAAAGAAGCGCCGGCGGAGTGCTCCACTCCCTGATCGACGGGCAGTATCGAAAGGTATCCTGTTCCCGCCAGGCGACCAGTATTATAGAGCGTCTGCATATTACGCAGAACGGCTGGTGGACGATTATTGTCAATCATCACCCGGTCAACGTAATCCTTGCCGGGTAGATAAAGCTGATCGGACGGAATGGTCATACAACGATGCTGTAAAAGGCTGTCGGCATCTTTGCCAAGCAACTGCGCAATATCAGTCATAGCTATGCTCCCGTAAGTTCCGATAGGGTATCGGAAGGTGAATAGTCCTGCCCCGCAGATTGCGGGTCGCAATAAGCCTGGTACTGACCGACCATTTTTGCCAACTTTAGCGCATTTTTTCGGCGCTATCTGCTGACTCGATTCACGTCCGAAAAAGTGTTAGATCGGTCAAAATTAATGCTCAATGGTATTTAAAAGGTATTATTAAATGGTATTGTCGTGGCGTACCTTACCTGTCATGAAGGATTCAAAAATGAAAACGACCTTTAAACTGTCGTTCATGATGTTCGTGGAGTGGTTTATCTGGGGCGCCTGGTTCGTCCCCCTGTGGCTATGGCTAAATAAAAGCGGGTTTTCCGCCGGTGAAATAGGCTGGTCTTATGCCTGTACCGCCATTGCGGCGATCCTGTCGCCGATTCTGGTCGGCTCCGTTACCGACCGTTTTTTCTCGGCGCAAAAAGTCCTGGCGGTACTGATGTTTGCGGGGGCCGTACTGATGTATTTCGCGGCGCAGCAAACCACCTTTGCCGGATTCTTTCCGCTGCTTCTGGCCTATTCATTGACCTATATGCCGACCATCGCGCTGACAAACAGCATTGCCTTCGCTAACGTACCGGACGTTGAACGCGATTTTCCACGCATTCGCGTTATGGGAACCATTGGGTGGATTGCCTCCGGCCTCGCCTGTGGATTCCTGCCGCAAATGTTAGGCTATAACGATATTTCCCCCACCAACATTCCACTGCTCATAACCGCCGCAAGTTCAGCGTTGCTGGGCGTATTTGCGTTCTGTCTGCCAGACACGCCGCCAAAAAGCACCGGCAAGATGGATATTAAAGTGATGCTGGGGCTGGATGCGCTGATCCTGCTGCGCGATAAAAACTTTCTCGTTTTCTTCATCTGCTCCTTCCTGTTTGCGATGCCGCTGGCCTTCTACTACATCTTCGCTAACGGCTATCTGACAGAAGTGGGAATGAAAAACGCCACCGGCTGGATGACGCTCGGCCAGTTCTCTGAAATCTTCTTTATGCTGGCTTTGCCCTTTTTCACTAAGCGCTTTGGTATTAAAAAGGTATTATTACTTGGTCTTATTACCGCCGCGATCCGCTACGGCTTTTTTGTCTATGGCGGCGCGGAGACGTACTTCACTTACGCCCTGCTGTTCCTCGGTATTTTGCTGCACGGCGTAAGTTACGATTTCTACTACGTCACCGCCTACATTTATGTCGATAAAAAAGCGCCGGTTCATATGCGTACCGCTGCGCAAGGGCTTATCACCCTCTGCTGTCAGGGATTCGGCAGCCTGCTGGGCTATCGCCTCGGCGGTGTGATGATGGAAAAAATGTTTGCTTATCCGCAACCGGTTAACGGTCTGACATTCAACTGGGCGGGCATGTGGACGTTTGGCGCGGTGATGATTGCCGTCATCGCGCTACTGTTTATGATTTTCTTTCGCGAATCGGACAAAGAGATCACTGCTATTGACGATCGCGATATTGCGTTGACACAAGGGGAAGTAAAATGAAAGCAGAACGTATTCTCGGTGCTCTTTACGGGCAAGCGTTAGGGGATGCGATGGGAATGCCCTCTGAGCTGTGGCCGAGAACGCGCGTCAAAGCGCATTTCGGCTGGATTGACCGCTTTCTGCCCGGGCCAAAAGAGAATAATGCCGCCTGCTATTTTAACCGCGCGGAGTTTACGGACGATACCGCAATGGCGCTCTGCCTGGCCGACGCGCTACTCGAATGCGAAGGCAGCATTGATCCTGAGATTATTGGACGTAACATCCTCGCCTGGGCAGAACGCTTTGATGCGTTCAATAAAAATGTACTCGGCCCGACGTCAAAAATTGCGCTGAATGCGATTCGCGACGGCAAACCCATCGCGGCGCTGGAAAATAACGGCGTGACTAACGGCGCGGCCATGCGCGTTTCGCCGTTGGGCTGCCTGTTGCCGCCAACTAACCTGACAGCCTTTATAGCAGAAGTAGCGTTAGCCTCCAGCCCGACGCATAAATCCGATCTGGCGGTGGCTGGCGCCGTGGTTGTCGCCTGGGCCGTCTCGCGAGCGGTTAACGGCGACACGTGGCAAAGTATTGCCGACTCGCTCCCCGCCGTCGCCCATCAGGCGCAGACAGCGCGTATTACCACGTTTAGCGCCTCGCTATCGGCACGTCTGGAACTGGCGCTAAACATTGTCCGCCGCGCCGACGGCGTCGAATCTGCCAGCGAACAGCTCTATCAGATCATCGGCGCGGGAACCAGCACCATTGAATCGGTTCCCTGCGCTATCGCCATGGTGGAACTGGCGAATACCGATCCTAACCGCTGTGCCGTGCTGTGCGCTAACCTCGGCGGCGATACCGACACTATCGGCGCGATGGCTACCGCCATTTGCGGCGCGTTGCACGGGGTAAGCGCCATTACCCCCCAGTTAAAGCAAACGCTGGACGAGGTTAATCAGCTGGATTTTGCGCGCTATGCCGTTGCGCTGGCGAGTTATCGTCAACGGCGGGAGGCACTATGAACGGCGCACGGTTGCTGACATTATTACCGACCCTGCATACCCGGCGTCCGCTCACCGTTATCGGCGCGGCAGTGATCGATATCATTGCCGACGCCTGGACGTTGCCGCGTCGCGGAGGCGATATTGAACTGCAACAACAGAGCGTCAATGTCGGCGGCTGTGCGCTGAATATTGCCGTGGCGTTGAAACGACTGGGGATTGACGCCAGCAATGCGCTGCCGCTGGGCCAGGGCGTGTGGGCGGAGAGGATTCGCCGCCGTCTGGCAAAAGAGGGATTATCCAGCGTGATTGACGCGGTTGAAGGGGATAACGGCTGGTGTCTGGCGTTAGTCGAACCGGATGGCGAACGCACGTTTATGTCTTTTAGCGGCGTGGAAAACCAGTGGAATGCGGACTGGCTGTCGCAGCTCAGGACACCGCGGGGCAGTCTTGTCTACCTGTCCGGCTATCAACTGGCCTCGTCCTGTGGCGAACCACTGATCCAGTGGCTGGAAACCGTCGACGATGTAACGCCTTTTATCGATTTTGGCCCACGAATCGGTGATATTACAGACGATACAATGGCGCGCATTATGGCCTGCCGGCCCATCGTCTCCCTCAACCGCCAGGAAGCCATCATCGCTGCGGAACGCACCGGGCTTGCGACCGATACGCGCACTTTCGGCGAAGCATGGGTAAAACGCTTTTCCGCGCCGCTGGTGGTGCGCCACGATAAAGACGGAGCGTGGTATTTTAGCGCGCAATCTTCCGGCGTTGTGCCAGCGTTTCCGACAACCGTGGTGGATACCATCGGCGCAGGCGACAGCCATGCTGGCGGCGTGCTGGCAGGACTGGCGTCAGGCTGGTCGCTCGCGGATGCCGTACTGCTGGGAAATGCGGTGGCGAGCTGGGTGGTCGGGCATCGCGGCGGCGACTGCGCGCCCACACGCGAGGCGCTACTCCTCGCACACAAAAACGTATAGGTCGCTACGACAATAACTGATGCTGTATTCAATAGGCCGCTGCTGCTGATCGAGCGCCACCTGCTTAATCACCAGCACCGGCACTTTACCATCCATTTGAATATGCGACTGAAACTCATCATCCGGCATCCGGGCGCTGACGCGAGATCGGGTACGCTGAGGGTAAATGTGCTGGCGACGAAAATAGTCATACAGCGAAATGCCAATCGCGTCGACATCATGAATCAGATGCGCGGGCACCCAGGACTCTTCAATCGATACCGCGTCCTCATCAACATAACGAATGCGTTTGAGTAAAAAGACGTCACTGCCTGCGGGGATCGCCAGGTGCTGCGCGATCTCATCCGGACAACTTACCACGCGTTTGTTAACCCATAGCGTATCCGGTTTTTTGCCGCGCAAGACAACCTGCTGAGAAAATCCCCGCGCCTCTTTCAGAGAATATTCAAAGATATTATTGATTTGCGTACCGTAGCCACGGGCGCGCGTGACGACACCCTCTTCTTCCAGCGCCTGCATCGCTTTCCGTACCGTGATGCGCGAGACGCCGGTAAGCTGGCTGAGATCGCGTTCGCCAGGCAAAATATTACCGTGCTCAAGAATACCGCTGCGCACGGCATCCTTTACCGTCTGGGCGAATTTCATGTATAGCGGCGTATTATCCGCCGCTGAAATTCGTTCATTCAGTTGCGCGATGAGCCGGGTATGCGCTTGTTCCATTTATCATTTCCTGACGACGGGTCTGTAGGCAGTATACTACCACCACGCGTGGAAATGATGTACCGGACCAATGCCCTTCCCCACTTCCAGCGTGTCCGCCTGCGCCAACGCCGCCGAAAGCCATGCCTTCGCCTCGTTTACCGTCTCTCCCCAACTGCGATGCCGGGGCCGTAACGCCGCTAGCGCCGCCGACAGCGTACAGCCCGTCCCATGCGTATTTTTGGTGTTCACACGCGGCGCGCTAAAACGTTGCTCGCCCTCACGGGTAAAGAGCCAGTCCGGGCTTTGCGCATCCTCTAAATGCCCGCCTTTCATTAATATCGCTTCACACCCCATCGCCAGTAACGCCCGCCCCTGCGCCAGCATCTCCTGTTCCGTACGCGCATGGGGCGCATCCAGCAACGCTGCGGCTTCCGGCAAATTAGGCGTAATCAGCGATACCTGCGGCAACAGCCGGACGCGTAATGTTTCTATCGCAGAGGGCGAGAGCAACGGATCGCCGCTTTTCGCCAGCATCACCGTATCCAGCACCACATTACGTACATGATGGCGCTGTAGTCGTTCCGCCACGGCCTCGACAATATCGGTTTCCGCCAGCATCCCGATTTTCGTGGTATCAATGCGCACATCGCTGAGCACGGAATCAAGTTGAGCGGCGACAAAGTCCGGCTCTATCCGGTACACCGACTGTACGCCACAGGTATTTTGCGCCACCAGCGCGGTGATGACCGAACAGCCATATGCGCCCAGCGCGGAAAAGGTCTTGAGATCCGCCTGGATACCGGCCCCGCCGCTGGGATCGGTACCGGCAATCGTCAGCGCGTTAATTCTCTTCATTGGCCGCCTCCACATCCAGATGATAGAGCGCATCAAGAAAAGCCGGGATGAAGCTGCCCGGTCCTTCGCTACGCTCTGCCGCGGCCTGTCCAGCCAGTTTCATCCAGCAGCAGGCCGAAGCGACATTGTCCAGCGCGGCGCCCGGTAACGCGCAACTGGCGGCGACGACCGCCGACAACGCGCAGCCGGTGCCTACAATGCGAGTCATTAACGGATCGCCGCCGGGAATGCTCAGCGTGCGCTGACCGTTAGTGACGTAATCTACCTCTCCGGTAACCACAACGATGCAGTCTATCTGACGCGCCAGCGCCTGCGCCGCAGGCAGTGCGGCCAACGCCGCCTCGGTGGTATCTACGCCGCGTCCGCCCAGCGCCATGCCGGATAACGCCAGGATTTCCGAGGCGTTGCCGCGTATTGCCGCCGGGCGCAGGGGCAAGAGATCTAGGCAAAATCGCCGACGAAATTCCAGCGCGCCCACCGCGACAGGATCAAGCGTCCACGGCGTTTTGGCATCATAAGCGCTTTCTACCGCCGCACGCATCGCGTCAGCGCGTGAGGCGGTTAAGGTTCCGACATTAACCAGCAAGGCGTTGGCGATGGCGGCAAACGGTCTGGCCTCGACAGGATCAATCACCATGGCGGGTGAAGCGCCCAGCGCCAGCAGCGTATTGGCGGTAAATGTTTGTACGACGTCATTCGTCATACAGTGCGTAAGCGGGGAGTGCGCGCGAAAGTGTTTTAACGTATGCGCCGCAAGCGTGCGGCAGTGCAGGTCAGGCTGCATGGTTCAGCTCCTGCCCGCGTGAAGAAGGGACACGAGCAGTGTCAGACTTCCCTACGCTGGCATTATCCAGATCAGGTGGTACGGGTATTTCTCAGCCTTCACAACGAAGGGCACCCCGAGTCGTCAAGCCCCACCGTGTTAAGCGGGGTTTCGCTATTAAGCATACTGTCTGCGCCAGACAATGTAAATTTACAGCCAACGGCGGACGATAATTTCAGCGTTATCAGATAGTTCTCAAAACCTATTCGGTTCTGGCAAACTTGCTGGCGGATATGTTGCTGCACGACGCTTTCGTTTACACTTTTTACGAAAAGGGGCGTGAGATAACAAAATAGCGCTTGTCAGATACGCCACCAGCAGAAATGATACACACGATGTTAACTGACCCGCATATGTGGAGGGTAAAAGTATGAAAAGTAAGTTGCTGCCTTGCGCGCTGTTGCTTGCAACCAGTTTTGCATGGGCCGCCCCCGCGACAACGGGCATTGATCAATATGAGTTAAAAAGTTTTATCGCCGACTTCACCCACTTCAAGCCCGGCGATACCGTTCCGCAAATGTACCGCACCGATGAGTATAATATTAAACAGTGGAAATTACGTAATCTGCCCGCGCCAGATGCCGGTACTCACTGGACCTATATGGGCGGCGCGTATGTACTGATTAACGATACCGATGGAAAAATCATCAAAGCCTATGATGGCGAGATTTTTTATCATCGATAATGATATACGCACTCTTTGTATAAAGAGTGCGTACAGCATAAAATTAATTATAAGATACCACGATTAATGCTTTCGATTGTAATGGCCCCGCTTTAACTTTTGCAGGATCAAGAACATAATATGTGGCAAAGACAGGAATAGCTTCCACCGAATTCACTGCACTGCCTTTGGCATAGGTTTTGAAAATACTGTTTATCGCTGCTCCTTTGTTTATTTTAAGCAGGCTCCGATTTGAATCTCTTAAGATAAACCCAACGCCATTATCGTTATCCGGTTTCAGGACTGCTTCATTCTCATCCCAGACTAAATCACTACGTAGATTCACCGCTATTTGCCGTGATGTCAGCATCGCATTCCGTACCTGATTTTTGCAATCCAGAATAATATCACCCTGCTTAGAAAATTCACTAACCTCTCCTTTAGTGCGGAGTTTAGTCATAGGCACCGGGTCCAGCGTGATGGTGAGATTCTGGGGGGCGCAGGTAGTTTCTTTACGGTTGTAATTTATCGTTAAATTGGCTTTATAAACGCCTTTCCCATTCAGATCAGTGATAACGTTCGCAACACACTCTCTATTCCCCCAACAGCCAATATATTTTAAAATAAATACCACCCAATCGCTACCGCTCCATTGATTCTTTGCACCCGACATCACCGTTATATTATCTATCGTAACCGAGTATCCCCCCCTGGCAGACACAGTCACCGCCTCCAGTGAGTTTATTTCTGAAATCGTTATCTTATAGGGGGCTTCAATTACACCGTTTTGGTTGCGCATATTTATCGCACTACTGCTTTGCCATTCAACTTTTAATTTTAACTTAACACTATCATTCGGCCCCATACCAATAATATGATCGGATGTCTCTAATTTAGTCACAACATCACTATTAGAACAATTGGCATCAGTGAAACCATTTGTAATAATGGCTGACTCCTCCCCCCCCAGCATTAAGCTATCGGATTGAATCGTATAATCCTTCGTGTTGGTTAAGGTCGCATTACACGCCGCGTAACCCAACTGCGTAAACTGCATCATTATTAATAAAAATAGTAGTCTTTTCATGGCGTCACCTAAAGATTACCGACAAATATAAACGTTATTTTCATCAATCTGTTTATCAAAAGTGATCTTACAGAAAAGACCCTGTTGTTTATCTGTTGCGACTTTTACCGAAACGGGAACCTTTTCAGTACGAATAAATACCCGGCTCCCCTGACCTACCAGTCCTACATTATTTCCCTCGTCATCTTCCACTTCATAACCAAACGTTAAAGGCTCGCCATCTGCGCGCTGCGCCAGGAAATAAAAAGGTTTACTGGTCTCTGTTTCAAAATCAACCACCACTACGGCTCCGCGATAAGGCACTGTAACTTTACGGTTTCCCAGCAGAGCGACATCACTTTCACTCTCGGAGACATCAAGAGAGATAAAATTTTGCCGGTATGGCGTCAATGCTTCAAATACGGCATAACCTTTTGCATTGGTACGTAAATAGGGACGCCCCTGCACCGCCGCGCCTTCCAGGTACGGCGCGTTAATAATCGCGATAGTATCATTAAGGCGAGAGGCTAAATGCACGCCATCGGCCCATGCAACCAGCCCTCCCTGAATATTTCCGCCCACCTGATGATATTGATTGGATTGGCTGTAACTGCCGCCGACCGTCGCCAGCGGGGCGTTCCAGGTTACTGATCCCCCGAATGTCGTTTGGTGTTCCTGTCGCTGCTGGCTGAGGTTAGTCGTATAATTAAACTGATCGCGATTACCGAACGTGCCGCTAAGGCTGGTGTTATTCGCCTCATAACCTTGATCGTCAAAGGTGGTAGAATTCGATAAATGGATATCACGATTTCCCCCATTCTCCTTTACTCCCCATGTTAAGGGAATCGATAAATAGATATTAAAGCGCTTATCTTCACGGTTATCGCTGTCATAAGTCTGGGTTGCCGATAGCGTAAAACTGAGCCGCTGCCAGGTATTACTGTAGCTTAACTGATAATCCTTGCCTGTACCGCTACGCCCCCAATAGTCGCGCCACAGGGCGCTGGCAGTAAAATATCCCCACCCATCGGGTAGCGTCTGATTAATATTGAGAGTGAAAGTATTTTTACGCCCAAAGTCATTCTCATAATAATCTGCAATATCATAAATATCGTCATCATCGCGACGATAGTTGTCCCGGTTATTAGCCCAGACATGATCGTTAAAAGTGCGATAATCACGTGATGAGTAGCGATATGCTGCCAGAGAAAAATGGGTGGCTGATTGCGGGAGATATTTATTCCAGGCAATCTGGTAGCTTTCCCCATCAAAAACATCGCCATTATCCTGCTTGCTATGAGACAACGTACCGTCGACAGATACCGCGCCAATCAGCGTGTTCCACCCGGTGCCAAGGGTAAATGAGCGATAATTGCTGGCTAACATCGTTCCGCCATACAACGTTAGCAGGTTATTGACCCCGTACTGATAGGTTCCCTGGAGAAAATCAGTTTGCTGAGAGGCTCCTTCAATTCTGCTTCGTCCGGCGGCGAAATCATATTTTGCTACGCCGGGCTGCACCATATTGGGAACGGAAGAATACGGAACAATAAACCGTGAAACAGTACCGTCAGCCTCTTTAACGCTCACGTCCAGATCGGCTCCCCCCCCTGCCAGCTGAAGATCTTCAAATACAAAGGGGCCAGGCGGAACTTCTTTTTGATAAACAATGAAGCCATTCTGTTCAACCGTCACCAGGGCGTTACTTTGCGCCACGCCACGCACAACCGGAGCGAAATTTTGCTTAGAGTGCGGCAGCATTTGCATATCACGCCAGAAGCGCACCCCGCGAAAGCGCACCGTATCAAACATATCCCCGCTAGTGTACTGTTCCCCCAGACGCATTGTCCCCAGTACCGCCGGGAAATCACGTTCCAGATACAGAGTATTGCTCTGCCATTTGCCAGCTGAATTGTCACTTTTGGAAAAATTAGCGTTAGAATGTAATTGCCATCCAAGCAGATTCAATCCGCTGACAAAATTTGCGTAAGTATTTTTCTCACTACCGCCGCTTTTATAATGGCTGTAATATTCGCTGGCATAATACGATGTATAAAAAGCGTTAATTCCACGGTCCCATGTCTCTGGAGACGCATAGCCCGCTTCATATTCCAACACATAAGCCTGAGGGACGCTCAGATAAAGGTTAAAAGCGGCAGTGTCATAAGAAACACTACCTCCATGAACCACCGTTTTCAGCGCAATACATTCATTTTCTACTGTTGTACTCTGCGGGGTAAATTTAATTCCCAGGCTGGCGATCAGATCCGGAGAAATACAGGTACTATCGGGGTCATCCTGAATATTAACCTCATAAGTTCCACGCCATTCTTTATTGACATAAACGTCCATCTCATAAACGCCAGCCATGGGTTTGGTGCTATCAATCTGATAACGGGACACCTTTTCACCTTTCAACCCACCGAACATAAAGTTAGTATCGAATGTTTCTTCTTCAGCCCAGGCGGGTGAAGTAAGCAACGCTGCAAAAAGTGACAGCGTGATGGCGTTTAACTTTTCCATTATCTATCCTTAGGTTAATTCCCCGCTTTTAATTTTCTATTTTGATAGTCTCGTTTAAATAATTCCCAGAATCATCAATTAGCGTCACGGTATAACTATTTACAACTGCCGTTGTGGTGATACTCTGCGATGACCATGGAGCCAGTAATAAGGTTTCTTTATTTACTTTACTTTTTGCTTTAACTTCTGGAATAGTGATCCAGTTTGCGGAATTATTTTTCACGCTAATACTCCCTGGCGCACGAAGCAACTGCAAGCGGGAAAATGTTGCTTTATCGACTTTCTGTACCCCGGGTGGGCGATAGATCAACTTTATCCGGTTTTGTAGCGCAAATTTAATAATGTTTTTATCTTTGTTCTCGTCTGAATTTGGTGGAATATCCAGTACATTGAGGTAGAAAAGACTTTCACGATCGCCAGGCAAGTTATTAGCGAGTTTTTTTATTTTTAATTGCTGACCTGAATTTGCCGCGACTCTAATTACAGGTGGGGTCATAATAAATGGAACCTGTAATTTTTCTGGCGGCAGGCTGGTATCACCGTTATCAATCCACGCCTGGATGAGTGAGCTTCGTTTACCGTCATTCATTAATTGTACGGTAATATCTTTTTTCTGCGCCGGATAAATAATACGTGTACCATATATATAAATGCCGCTCCACGCAGGCATAGCGGCACAAGCCAGGCATAATGCAATCATCCGTTTCATGGCCGATAACCTTATAAAAGAGATACAAGCGGCTAAAAGCTTAGCCGCCAAAAAAAGATTGTTAATCAGTTAATACCGTCATTGTCAGTACAGATTCAACAGAACCTGGTGTTACAGTATTTTCAACGGCGGCATAGCGGGCAGAAAAGTTCAGGGTATATACACCATTTTCAAACTTACTTGAATTCAGAGTGTAATTCCCCGACTCATCAGGTTTCACCTGAATACCATCAAGATAAACAGCGAAGCCCGCGCCATTATTAGTAGCATTATTTTTGGTGATTTGCATATTATCCACAAATTGAGAACGGTTAAAACTAATTCGTGGATTAGCTGTATTCGAACATTTTACTTTTAAAATCGCTTCTGGACTAGTGTATCCTGTATATATATCGCCAGGGTTTAAGTCAGTCAATCTATCAACACCTACCTGGGATAATTCAATAGTCGCGCTATTTGCGCCTTCGAACGTACAGGATGTTCCTACCACTTCTCCGTTGATTTTTAATTCACCCATATCTTCATCAGCAGCAAAAGCCCCAGCGCTCATAAATACAGCAGACAATACAGAAGCAGCAATAAGTGAACGTTTCATAATCTCTTCCTTAATGAAGTAATTTCTATTTGTTAAGAGTTATTAACCCTTGCAAAGAAAATTCTCACAGACAGGAAGTTATCGCAATGTAAACACGATGTTTTGTTGATTTAAAACAATTTACAGATTGCAATATAATTGCAACAAATAATCATTGCTTATCATTATTTTGTAAACTTATTAATTTCCGAAATTTACTGCCCTTACATATAAACACAACGAATAAAAAAGCCCATATCATTGATGTCAATGATATGGGCCTGCGGAATTAATAAGAATTAGTCGTAATGATTAACAACAATCTGTCGGGTGCTATCACCAGGCACCGTGTATAGCTGCGTTGTCACACCTCTCATCGGCGTAGCGGCGGGTGTTTGCAGCGTTGAAACGTGGATAGTGTTGCCGCAACGCTGCTGCAACTGTGCGTTTACCACTTCTGTACTGCACGTTGGCGCGGTCACTTTTCCACTGATGGTTAATGTTGCGGTGTCGGAGGCAAAAACAGGTACGCTTATCCCATAAGCCGAAACTATAATTCCCATCAGCAAATATTTTTTCATAGTGAGCAATTGTTCCTCTGGTGAACGTCAAACAGTATGCAGGCCGTCCTGATGAGCAGGATGAACGTATCGATACCTTAAAACCAATTGAAAAAATAAATCAGTAGGATAGGTATGATCAATTCAAATAATGTTTTTGCCGATTATTTCAGATAAACACCTGTCTGTTTAAGCAGGAATTAACAATGCGGGGGCTATTATTTTATTAATACATTCACTGCATCAATATATATTAATGCAGTGAATGCCATATTCTCTTTAGAATACGTCAGGAGGATTACACCGCGCGGAAGGCGATTTCTCCCGGAATCACTTCACCCTGCCAGTAAAGCTGTGCCGCAACGCGATCGGCCAGTTCGCGATAGATCGCGGTAAATTCGCTCTCCGGACGGCTAACCACCGTCGGCGTACCGCGATCGAGATCTTCGCGCAGACTAATATGCAACGGCATCTGACCCAGAAGCTGAGTATGGTATTTTTCCGCCAGCTTCTGCGCGCCGCCCGTGCCGAAGATCGGTTCGTGATGGCCGCAGTTGCTACAAATATGCATACTCATATTTTCCACAATGCCGAGCACCGGCACTTCCACCTTCTCGAACATCACGATACCTTTTTTGGCGTCGATTAGCGCGATATCCTGCGGCGTAGTCACCACCACCGCGCCGGTAACAGGAATGTTCTGCGCCAGCGTTAGCTGAATATCCCCGGTTCCCGGCGGCATATCCAGTACCAGATAATCCAGATCCGGCCACAGCGTCTCCTGCAACATCTGCATCAGCGCCTTACTGGCCATTGGGCCGCGCCATACCATCGCGTTATCGTCAGTCACCAGATAACCGATCGAGTTGGTCGCCAGGCCGTGAGACATAATCGGCGCCATATGCGTACCGTCTGGCGATGTCGGGCGCTGATCTTCTGCGCCAAGCATGGTTGGGATCGACGGGCCGTAAATATCGGCATCGAGAACCCCGACCTTTGCGCCTTCAGCCGCTAACGCCAGCGCCAGGTTTACCGCCGTGGACGATTTACCCACCCCGCCTTTACCGGAGCTCACGGCAATGATGTTTTTCACGCCATTAATGCCAGGCTGATTTTTGACGCGTTTCAGCGTCGCAATGTTGTACGACAGTTTCCAGTCGATCGCTTTTGCGCCTGTAATACGTAACAGATCGGCGCTGCATTGCTCTTTTAAGACCTCAAACGCGCTGTTCCAGACGAACGGCATGACCAGCTCAACGTGCAGCGTATCATCCATCCAGGCGACGTGGTGCAACGCCTTAAGCGTGGTGAGGTTATGCTTCAGGGTTGGGTGCTGAAAATTCGCCAGCGTCCCGGCGACCATCGCTCGCAGTGTATCTGGTGATTTGGCCTGGGATTGTTCGTTCATCCCGACTCCTTTTGTAGTTCTGAAAAGTACGATTGTAACTTTGTAGTTTACTCCAGCGGTAACAATTATTCATTTACGGATAAATGCCCTTATCGCTTGGCGCAGTAATTACCATTTTGGTACTATCAAAGCCCTTTTTTACAACAGAAGAAGTAATACCCACTATGACTCAAGTCGCGAAGAAAATTCTGGTAACGTGCGCGCTGCCGTACGCCAACGGCTCTATCCACCTCGGCCATATGCTGGAGCACATCCAGGCTGATGTCTGGGTCCGTTACCAGCGAATGCGCGGCCATGAGGTTAACTTCATCTGTGCCGATGACGCTCATGGCACGCCGATCATGCTGAAAGCGCAGCAGCTTGGTATTACGCCGGAGCAAATGATCGGTGAAATGAGCCAGGAGCACCAGACCGATTTCGCCGGTTTTAATATTAGCTACGACAACTACCACTCAACGCACAGCGACGAGAATCGCGAGCTGTCCGAGCTGATTTATACGCGCCTGAAAGAGAACGGTTTTATTAAGAACCGCACTATCTCTCAACTCTACGATCCGGAAAAAGGCATGTTCCTGCCGGACCGATTTGTGAAAGGCACCTGCCCGAAATGTAAATCCGCGGACCAGTACGGCGATAACTGTGAAGTCTGCGGCGCAACTTACAGCCCGACCGAACTTATCGAGCCGAAATCCGTGGTGTCCGGCGCGACGCCGGTAATGCGTGACTCCGAGCACTTTTTCTTTGACCTACCGTCATTCAGCGAAATGCTGCAGGCGTGGACCCGCAGCGGCGCGCTGCAGGAGCAGGTGGCGAACAAAATGCAGGAGTGGTTTGAATCCGGCCTGCAGCAGTGGGACATTTCCCGCGACGCGCCGTATTTTGGTTTCGAAATCCCGAACGCGCCGGGCAAATATTTCTACGTCTGGCTGGACGCGCCGATTGGCTATATGGGTTCCTTCAAAAATCTGTGCGATAAGCGCGGCGACACAACCAGCTTTGAAGAATACTGGAAGAAAGACTCCGACGCCGAGCTGTACCACTTTATCGGCAAAGACATCGTCTATTTCCACAGCCTGTTCTGGCCTGCCATGCTGGAAGGCAGCCACTTCCGTAAGCCGACCAACCTGTTCGTTCACGGTTACGTGACGGTGAACGGCGCGAAGATGTCTAAGTCTCGCGGCACCTTTATTAAGGCCAGCACCTGGCTGAAACACTTTGACGCCGACAGCCTGCGCTACTACTACACCGCGAAGCTTTCTTCACGCATTGATGACATCGACCTGAACCTGGAAGACTTTGTCCAGCGCGTCAATGCCGATATCGTCAATAAAGTAGTCAACCTGGCATCCCGTAACGCAGGCTTTATCAATAAGCGTTTCGACGGCGTGCTGGCGGCTGAACTGGCCGATCCGCAATTGTATAAAACCTTTACTGACGCCGCTGCGGTGATTGGCGAAGCATGGGAAAGCCGTGAATTCGGCAAAGCTATCCGTGAGATTATGGCGCTGGCCGACGTCGCTAACCGTTATGTTGACGAGCAAGCGCCGTGGGTGGTGGCTAAACAGGAAGGCCGCGACGCTGACCTGCAGGCCATTTGCTCGATGGGCATCAACCTGTTCCGCGTGCTGATGACGTATCTGAAACCGGTACTGCCGACGCTTTCTGAACGCGTTGAAGCCTTCCTGAACAGCGAACTGAACTGGGATGCTATTGAACAGCCGTTGCTCGGTCACAAGGTCAACACCTTTAAGGCGCTCTACAATCGCATCGACATGAAGCAAGTTGAAGCGCTGGTTGAAGCGTCTAAAGAAGAGGTGAAAGCCGCAGCCACGCCGGTTACCGGCCCGTTAGCCGACTTCCCGATTCAGGAAACCATCACCTTTGACGATTTTGCGAAAGTCGATCTGCGCGTGGCGCTGATTGAAAATGCCGAGTTTGTGGAAGGCTCTGACAAATTGCTGCGTCTGACGCTGGATCTGGGCGGCGAGAAGCGTAACGTCTTCTCCGGCATTCGTTCCGCCTACCCGGACCCGCAGGCGCTGATTGGCCGCCAGACGGTAATGGTCGCCAACCTCGCGCCGCGCAAAATGCGCTTTGGCGTCTCCGAGGGAATGGTGATGGCCGCAGGACCTGGCGGGAAAGATATCTTCCTGTTAAGCCCTGATGAGGGCGCGAAGCCTGGCCAGCAGGTGAAATAAGCAACAAGCCGGAGCATGCTCCGGCTTTTTTAACCGCTTAATCCTGACTGGCATATCGCCCCCTCCGCACGTTTTAACTTTTTCCTTAATAAGCAATAGGGCCAAGACTCCATATCCGGACTGCTAAATAACGGCTAAAAGTCATATTCTATCCCTCCCTGATACATTGCTATTACTGGGTTAAATTAATTCATTGAAATTATTTTAAAAACCCAATCATTATATAAAATGGAGTTTTAGATGAAAATTTCTGGCAAGTTATTGTCCGCGGCTTTGGCTTCCGTACTGGTGTTCTCTCTTGCTGGCTGTGGCGATAAAGAAGAATCAAAGACCTTTAACGCAAACCTGGCGGGGACAGAAATTTCAATTACCTACACCTATAAAGGTGACAAAATCATTAAGCAGACGTCTGAAAGTAAAATCAGCTATGCCACTGTAGGCGCTAAAACGAAAGAAGATGCCGCCAAAATTCTCGATCCGCTGAGCGCGAAATATAAAAATATCGCCGGAGTAGAAGAAAAATTAACCTATGAAGATACCTATGCCCAGGAAAACGTCTCTGTGGATATGGAAAAAGTGGACTTTAAAGCGTTACAGGGAATCTCTGGGACAATGGTGTCCGGCGATACCAGCAAAGGTATCAGCATGAAACAAACCCAGACGCTGCTGGAAGCTGCTGGTTTTAAAGAAGCGAAATAACTGGCAGGCATAATGTATTGCATCGACTGATAAAGTCGCTCAGGGCGCTGCTTCGGCAGCGTCTTTTCTTTATGAATTCCGAAAAAAGACAGCCTCGCTGTAAGTCCCCTCGCCAAAGCCTATAATCCCTGAATTCCTGGCTACACCAATACTTAACGACAAGGAATTGTTATGCGGATTCTACGCCTTATGGCGCTGCCACTATTCGCGCTCTCTCTATCGGTTAGCATAACTGGCTGCGATCAGAAAAACGATACTCTCCAGGGAAAGCAAAATAACATGACAGCGTTTATCAAAAAGATAGCCGCTAACAAAGAGTCAGAGGAAACACAACGCTATGTAGGTAATCTCAACGGTATTGAAATCAAGTTAACCTATTACTACAAAGGGGATATCGTTTTACGTCAAGCATCTGAAAATAAAATACTTTATAAGATCCTGAAAGCCAATAATAAAGAAGAAGCACAAAAAATGCTAATCAAGTCAGCGACTCTTATCAGGGTATACCGGGTTTGACTGAGCGAATCGACTATTATGATAGCTATGCTACGGAATATGTGAATATTGATTTTACCCAGGCAAAAATGAGCGACCTCTGTAAATTGCCAGGATCATCAATTGACAACTGTTCCGCGCACTATCTGTCAATGATTCGCTCGCAGAAGCTGTTGGAAGAGAGCGGGTATCATAGAATCAATTAGTATAATAATGCGTTTTCCCGGTCAGACAGGACGCTGCCGGGAACAATACCGCAGAATTACTTCGCCGCGTGTTCACGGGCCGCCAGACCGCGCAGAAAATAACGCATAAACTGATCGCCGCATTCGCGGAAGTTCTTATGATCCGGCGCGCGCATCATCGCGGTGATCTCTGGCATTGAGACACGAAACAACTGACCGGTAAGTATCGCCAGGATATCATCTGTTTTTAGCGAAAAGGCAATACGCAGCTTTTTCAGCACAATATTGTTGTTGATACGACGTTCCGCCGTCAATGCAGGCGCCGCCTCATCTTTGCCGCGTTTTTCATAAATGAGGCCATTGAGAAATGAGGACAACACGATATCCGGGCAACGCTGAAACCCCTCTTCCTCTTCTTTGCGCAACCAGATTGCAATCTGCTCCGGCGTAGCATCAACGTTACCCAGCGCCAGGATGCGCGCCAGATCGGTATTATTAGCTTTTAAAATGTAGCGCACGCTACGCAGAATATCGTTACTCAGCATGAGGCCTTCGGTCGTTTCTATGGCAAAACGATATTCTAACAGTCTTTTACAGGCCAATCGCCTCTTTTAAACTTTTCAGATAGCGACGGCTTACCGGCACCGTCAGGCCGTTGCGTAAAATCAGCTCTGCCTGCCCATTATCCTCCAGCCGAATTTCTTGCAAATGGGCCATATTCACCAGAAACTGACGATGACAACGCAGTAGCGGCGTCCGGCTTTCCAGCGTGCGCAGCGTCAGCTCGGTAAACCCCTCTTTACCTTCACTGCTGGTCACATAAACGCCGCTCATACGGCTACTGACAAAGGCGACATCATCCATTTGCAACAAATAGATCCGGCTGTGTCCGGTACAGGGAATGAATTTAAGCGCCTGCTGGTTTTCCGGCAGCAACGAAACATCCTGTTTACTGCGCTCCTGACGCAGACGATGTAACGTTTTTTCCAGCCGTTTCTCCTCTATCGGCTTGAGCAGATAATCAAAAGCGTGTTCTTCAAAGGCTTTGATGGCGTATTCGTCAAACGCGGTCAAAAAAACGATATACGGGCGGTGTTCCGGGTCAAGCATTCCTACCATCTCCAGCCCACTGATACGCGGCATCTGAATATCCAGAAACAGCACATCAGGTCGCAGCTTATGTACCGCGCCAATCGCTTCTACCGCGTTCGCGCATTCCCCCACAATCTCAATGTCATCCTGCCCCTGGAGCAAAATCCGCAGATTTTCCCGCGCTAACGGCTCATCATCCACAATCAGCACTTTAATCATGCGTCCTCCTCCAGTGGAAGTCGTAATGTAATTCGGGTAAAACAGTCCGGCTCGCAGGCCACGCTAATACCATAATCATCGCCAAAGTGTTCGCGCAGACGTTTATCCACCAGACTCATCCCCAGCCCGCTACTGCCGGCGGAAGGCTGATACAGTCCCGCATTATCTTCAATATCTAACATCAAATGCTGCCCTTCGCGCCGGGCGCGAATAGCGACGTTGCCGATATCAAGCAGTTGCGACGTGCCATGTTTAATGGCGTTCTCAACAATCGGCTGTAACGTAAACGCGGGCAATTTCTGACGTGAAAGCGTCGATGGAACATCAAGCTGTACCTGCAGACGCGACTGAAAGCGCGCTTTTTCAATTTGCAGATAAGCGTTCACGTGTTCAATTTCATCCGCCAGCGTGACGATTTCCGACGGGCGTTTTAAATTTTTGCGAAAAAAGGTCGACAAGTACTGCACCAGTTGGCTGGCCTGTTCGCTGTCGCGGCGAATCACCGCTTTAATGGTATTGAGCGCGTTAAACAGAAAATGCGGATTCACCTGCGCGTGCAACAGCTTGATCTCTGACTGCGTCAGCAACGCCTTCTGCCGTTCATACTGCCCGGCCAGGATCTGCGCGGATAAAAGCTGCGCAATACCCTCCCCCAGAGTACGGTTAATTGAGCTGAACAGTCGGTTTTTCGCTTCGTACAATTTAATGGTGCCCATGACTCGCTGATTTTCGCCACGCAGCGGGATCACCAGCGTCGAGCCGAGTTTACACTGCGGGTGTAGCGAACAGCGATACGGCACTTCGTTGCCATCGGCATAAACCACCTCTCCGGTTTCAATCGCTTTCAGCGTATAACCTGATGAAATGGGTTTGCCCGGTAGATGGTGATCGTCGCCAATACCGGTAAAAGCCAACAGTTTTTCGCGATCGGTGATGGCGACGGCGCCGATATCCAGCTCCTGATATAACACCTGCGCCACCTTCATACTGTTCACTTCGTTAAATCCCTGACGCAGAATCCCCTCCGTTGACGCGGCGACCTTCAGCGCGGTAGCAGAAAATGCCGAGGTATATTTTTCAAACATGGCGCGCTTATCGAGCAAAATACGCATGAACAGCGCGGCGCCAACGGTATTCGTCACCATCATCGGCGCGGCAATATTACTGACCAGATGCAGGGCATCGTCAAACGGCCTGGCTATCAGTAAAATGATCAGCATCTGCACCAGTTCGGCAACACACGTAATTGCTCCCGCCGTCAGCGGGCTAAACACTTTGTCCGGGCGTCCGCGACGTATGAGAACGCTGTGTACCAACCCGCCCAGCAGCCCTTCGACGATGGTGGAAATCATACAGCTCAGCGCCGTCATGCCGCCCATAGAATACCGATGTAACCCACCGGTCAGACCGACCAGCCCGCCGACGACCGGTCCGCCGAGTAGGCCGCCCATCACCGCGCCAATCGCGCGGGTATTGGCAATCGAATCTTCGATATGCAGCCCAAAATAAGTGCCCATAATGCAGAAGATAGAAAACGTGACGTAACACAGAAGCTTGTGCGGCAGACGAACTGTGACCTGCATAAGCGGGATGAACAGGCGCGTTTTACTCATTAGCCACGCAATGACCAGAAACACGCACATCTGCTGAAGCAGCAGCAACACCAGATTAAACTCGTACATACCCGCAAACCACACTTCAATTAAAAGCGCGTAACATACATTGAGTACGATTAACTTTCTTTGAACTGTTGCATAAAAATATGAATTCGTGAATACGATCACTTTTAAAACGCCGCGCCGCAACCCGCTACTTCGCGTTTTAATGCATAAAAAACAGGCAAAACTTCCTGGTTAGTAAAAGAGCGTCTAAAGTTAAACTGGGACCTCGCGAGCAAGGGTGAAACGATGGCGCTTTACACAATTGGTGAAGTGGCTTTGCTTTGTGATATCAATCCTGTCACGTTGCGCGCGTGGCAGAGACGTTATGGACTTTTAAAACCACAGCGAACGGATGGCGGTCATCGTCTGTTTAACGATGCCGATATCGACAGAATCCGCGAAATCAAGCGCTGGATAGATAACGGCGTCCAGGTCAGCAAAGTCAAAGTGCTGCTCAGTAGCGACAGTAGCGAACAACCTAACGGCTGGCGCGAACAGCAGGAGATCCTGCTGCACTACCTGCAAAGCAGTAATCTGCACAGTTTACGGCTATGGGTCAAAGAACGCGGTCAGGATTATCCAGCCCAAACATTGACCACTAACCTGTTCGTCCCCCTGCGGCGACGGTTACAGTGCCAACAACCCGCCCTTCAGGCGCTGCTCGGCATTCTTGACGGTATCCTGATCAACTATATTGCGCTCTGCCTGGCGTCTGCGCGTAAGAAACAGGGAAAAGATGCGTTGGTGATCGGCTGGAATATCCATGATACCACCCGCCTGTGGCTGGAAGGTTGGGTCGCCAGCCAACAGGGATGGCGAATCGACGTGCTGGCGCACTCGCTTAGCCAGTTCCGCCCGGAACTGTTTGACGGCAAGACGTTACTGGTATGGTGCGGAGAAAACCAGACGCTGGCGCAGCAGCAGCAACTCCTGGCATGGCGCGCCCAGGGACGCGACATTCATCCCCTTGGCATTTAAACAGCAGCTAACAAATTCGCTTTAATGTATACTCCTTTTATTAACATAAGGAGTACATAATGCGCGTAGCGAAAATCGGGGTGATCGCCCTTTTCCTGCTGATGGCTATTGGCGGTATCGGCGGCGTGATGCTGGCAGGTTACAGTTTTATTTTGCGTGCCGGGTAAGCGCGCGCGTCAGCCTTTCAAACAGGCGATCGATAATGATCGCCGCCAGCGCCACCAGCAGCGCCCCCTGGATAACATAGGCCGTATTAAAGCCGCTAAGCCCGATAATGATCGGCGTGCCTAACGTACTGGCCCCCACCGTTGAAGCGATGGTCGCCGTACCAATATTAATAATCACCGAGGTTCGGATGCCCGCCAGAATCACCGGCGCGGCCAGCGGCAGCTCAACCTGATACAACTGTTGGCGACGGCTCATTCCCATACCGCTGGCAACGCTCATCACGCTGGCAGGCACCGCGCCCAGCCCGGCCAGGGTCGCCTGCAGGATGGGCAACACCCCATACAGGATCAAGGCGATAATGGCCGGTTGCTGACCAAAACCCATGACGGGTACCGCGATCGCCAGTACCGCGACCGGCGGAAAGGTCTGCCCGACGGCGGCGATAGTCTCCACCAGGGGACGAAACTCCTTCCCACTTTCTCGCGTGACCGCAATCCCTGCGCCGACGCCCACCACGACGGCAAACAAACTTGAGATGCCCACCAACCAGAAATGGGCGAGCGCGAGGGCGGCAAAACTCTCCTGTTGGTAGACCGGGCGCGGTAAATCGGGAAACAGCGCGGCGAAGAACGGCTGGCTATAAGGCAATCCAAACAGCAGAAGCAAGAACAGAACAATAAGCCAGAGAAGCGGATCACACAGTCGTTTCACGGGGGGACGTCTCCGAAAGCAGATCGCGGAAATGGAGCGTACCGCAGGGCTCGCCCTGCTGATTCGCCACCGGCAGGACGTCGCACCGGCGGGCGACAAACATCGATAGCGCATCGCGTAACGTCATCTCTTCCACCAGCGCGTCGCCGCTGAGCTGTTCATGCCGACGTACATAATCGCCTACGCTACGTAACGAAAGCAGCCTTACGCCCAGCTCGCTGCGGCCAAAAAACGCCTGCACGAAATCATTTTCCGGCGAGGTCAGCATAGAAAGCGGCGATCCCTGTTGGATAACGTGGCCCCCGTCCATCAGCACCAGATGGTCGGCGAGGCGTAGCGCCTCATCGATGTCGTGCGTCACCAGTACGATGGTGCGCCCCAGTAGCTGATGAATGCGGGTCATCTCCTGCTGCAATGCGCCGCGCGTTACCGGATCAAGCGCGCCGAAAGGCTCGTCCATCAGCAATACCTGCGGATCGGCAGCCAGCGCCCGCGCAACGCCGACCCGCTGCTGTTGCCCGCCGGAAAGCTGATGCGGATAACGATCGCGCAGCGCGCTTTCCAGACCCAATAATGCCATCAGTTCATCAATACGATCGTTAATCCGCGCACGCGACCACTTTTGTAGTTGCGGTACGGTGGCGATATTTTGCGCCACCGTCCAGTGGGGAAAAAGGCCGATAGACTGAATGGCATAGCCCATGCGACGACGCAGTTCAAGCACCGGCAGGCTGCGGATCTCTTCCCCGGCAAAACGGATCGTTCCGCTATCATGCTCTACCAGCCGGTTAATCATCTTCAGAGTGGTCGATTTTCCCGAACCGGAGGTGCCAATTAACACCGAAAAGCTGCCTTCGCTAAAGTGCAAATTGAGGTCGCTAACAGCCTGTTGATCGCCGAAGGTTTTACTGACATGGTTAAATTCAATCATCGGTTGCTCCCTTCAAAAACGCGATCCATAAATCAAACAGCGCGTCGATCACTACCGCCAGCGCAATCACCGGAATGACGCCCAACAGGACTAAATCAATGGCGCTGCTCAATAGCCCCTGAAACACCAGCGCGCCGAAACCTCCCGCGCCAATCAGCGCGGCGACGACGGCCATTCCCACTGTCTGGAGCATTACTACCCGCAGGCTACGTAAAAAGACCGGCAGCGCCAGCGGCAGTTGCACATGCCTGAAGCGCTGGCCGCTACTCATTCCCATTGCTCTTGCGCTCTCCAGCACATCGCGCGGCACCTGATTGAGCCCGGCGACCACGCCGCGCACCAGCGGCAATAACGCATAGAGCACCAGCGCTATCAGTGCAGGCGTCATGCCGGTTCCCGCGACGCCGAATTCGGCAAGCCACGGAAACTGTTTCACCAGCCCGGCCAACGGCGCAATCAGCAGGCCAAACAGCGCGACGGAAGGGATAGTCTGGATCACATTCAGCACGGTAAACACCGGCCCCTGGCGTGAGGCGGAAAAATAACACCAGACGCCCAACGGTAGTCCGATCGCCAGCGCCGGCAGCACCGTGCCCGCCAGTAACATCAAATGTTGCACCAGCGCGGCATCGAAAACATCCTGGCGGTTGGTATACTCTTTCAGAAGCGAGAGGTTGTCGAACGTGCCTGAAAACAGCAGCACCAGCGGGACAATGACAATTTGCGCGTGCAGCAACCAGCGCCACAGCGGCCCAGTGGTAATACGGCGGATCGCATCGCTACAGGCCAGCAACATCAGACCGAGGCCCAGCCACAATCCACTTCCCAGACTGGTACGCGCCAGCGGGCTGCCCTCCTGCGCCAACTGGGTCGCCGCCCTGCCGACTCCCCACAGCATGACAATAAAAAGCGTCTGCGCCATCATCAGCGTCAGTACGCTACCGCGTTTACCGGGTACAAAGCACAGCGTAAACAGCGCGCATCCCGCGCCAGTCAGCATCCAGATGGCCGCCGGCCAGATCTCCCATAACTGGCGCCCCTCGCCGCTCACCAGACGATTCGGGGCGTAATTAATGAAAGGTAGCGCGACAGCAAGCAGGGTCAGAACAACCAACAGCAACAGCACACGATTAACCGTAATTTTTTTGGCAGCATCACTCACAGATTACTTCACCCACCCTTTTTGTCGGAGGTAATCTGCGGCGACTTTTTTCGCATCCAGCCCTTCTACGGCGATTCTGGCATTCAACTGTTGCAGCGTTTTCTCATCAAGGCTGGCGAAAACGGGCTGCAGCCAGTCGGCTATCTGCGGATAGGCCTGTAACACCGATTCACGTACTACCGGCGCGGGGGCATAGATAGGCTGGACGCCTTTCGGATCGCTCAGGGTTTGCAGACCCAGCGCGGCGACCGGGCCGTCGGTGCCATACGCCATCGCGGCGTTAACGCCGGATGTTTGTTGCGCGGCGGCTTTGATCGTGACCGCCGTATCGCCGCCCGCCAGCGACAAGAGCTGGTTCTGATTCAAGGTAAAATCATAGGCTTTTTCAAATGCCGGCAGCGCATCCGCCCGTTCGATAAATTCCGCAGACGCCGCCAGTTTAAAAGTGCCGCCCTCTTTCAGATAACGGCTGAGATCGGCAAGCGAGGAGAGTTTATTTTTTTCCGCGATGTCCTGGCGTACCGCGATGGTCCAGGTGTTATTTGCCGGCGCAGGCGTCAACCAGACCAGCTTATTCTGCTCCGCATCCAGTTTTTTGACTTTCTCAAAGCCTTGCTTTGCATTCTTCCATGCCGGATCGTTTTCATCTTTAAAAAAGAACGCCCCGTTACCGGTGTATTCCGGATAGATATCCAGCTCTCCGGCGGTAATCGCGCCACGAACGACTGGCGTGGTCCCGAGCTGAATTTTATTGACCGTTTTAACGCCGTGGCTTTCCAGTACCTGCAAAATCATGTTGCCGAGCAGCGCGCCTTCGGTATCAATCTTTGACCCGACCGTCACGGGCGATGCCGCCTGTAGAGGTAAACTCACCGTCGCCAGCAACGCCAGCGAACTTACCCATAGCTTTGAGATCGTCATGATGCTTTCCTCATCCTTTTACGGCCTTTTTCAGAGACTTGAGAAAAAAGCATAGTTGAAAAGTCTGCGTTTAACCTGGGATTTTCCGCCAGTGTAAGTGACGTGACAGGCAATAAAAGGGGGGACAGGAAAAGTCATTGCCAGACAGGGCGCATCTATCGCGCCCTGTTGACGGCAGGCTTACAGTAGCTCGAACGATCCTTGTTTAACGCGAGCGGAATCCACGCCGATAAAGACGTTGAACTTGCCGGGTTCCGCGTCATATTTCATCTGCTGATTCCAGAACTTCAACGCCTCGATATCAATCGGGAAACTCACGGTTTTACGTTCGCCGGGCTTGAGGGTGATTTTTTCAAAACCTTTTAATTGCTTCACCGGGCGGCTCATTGATGCCGTGACATCCTGTAAGTACATCTGGATGACCGTTGCCCCTTCGCGTTTACCGGTGTTCGTGACCTCTACGCTGGCCGTGACTTTGCCGTCGCGTTGCATTGTCGGTGAGGAGAGCGTGACGTCAGACACCGTAAATGTGGTGTAGCTCAGACCGTAACCAAACGGATAGAGCGGGCCATTCGCTTCGTCAAAATAGCGTGAGGTGTATTTGTTTGGCTTTTCAGGATTATACGGGCGTCCCGTATTGAGATGGCTGTAATAGACCGGAATTTGTCCCACCGAACGCGGGAAAGATATCGGAAGTTTGCCTGACGGGTTGTAATCGCCAAACAGCACATCGGCAATGGCGTTGCCGCCTTCCGTCCCGGCAAACCAGGTCTCCAGAATCGCATCGGCCTGTTGATCTTCTTTTACCAGCGCCAGCGGTCTGCCGTTCATTAATACCAGTACGAGCGGCTTACCGGTGGCTTTCAGTGCGGTGATTAAGTCGCGCTGACTCTGCGGAATGGTGATATTGGTACGGCTGGAGGCTTCATGCGCCATCCCCTGCGACTCGCCTACCACTGCGACCACCACATCGGCCTGTTTCGCCGCCTGCACCGCCTCATCAATCATCGCCTGCGGTGAGCGCGGATCGATTTTCACCGCCTCTTCATACAGGTTTAAGAAATCGACGATGCCTTTATCGTTAGTGATATTCGCCCCTTTGGCATAGAGGATCTTCGCCCCGTCGCCGACGGCATTTTGAATACCCGCCAGCACCGTCACCGACTGATTCGCGACCCCAGCAGCAGACCAGCTTCCCATTACATCACGTTGACTGTCGGCCAGCGGCCCAACAACGGCAATGGTGCCCGATTTTTTCAGCGGCAGCGTTTCCAGTCGGTTTTTCAGCAGTACCACACTTTCCCGCGCCACTTCCCGCGCCTCTTTACGATGCAGGCGGCTTTCGGCATTGGTGTCCGTCGGGTCGCTCTCTTTCGGCCCCAGATGGCTATAGGGGTCGTTAAACAATCCCATGTCATATTTTACGTTGAGCACATGGCGCGTCGCGTCGTCCAGTTCCGCCATCGTCACTTTGCCCGACTTAATCAGGCCCGGCAGATATTTGCTGTAATACTCATCCGCCATGCTCATATCCACCCCTGCCTTTAGCGCCACGCGCACCGCATCTTCCGGGTCGGCCGCCGTGCCGTGTTTAATCAGTTCTTTAATAGCGCCGTGGTCGGAAACGGTAATTCCCTTAAAGCCCCACTCATCGCGCAGGACATCTTTCAATAGCCAGGAATCTGACGTCGCAGGCGTGCCGTTCAGCGAGTTCAGCGCCACCATCACCGCGCCGCTCCCCGCATCCAGCCCCGCTTTGTACGGCGGCATGTAGTCATTAAACAGACGCTGGGAACTCATATCCACGGTGTTGTATTCTTTACCGCCTTCAACGGCGCCATAGGCGGCAAAATGTTTCACGCTGGTCATCACCGAGTAGCGATCCGCCGGACTTTTGCCCTGCATCGCTTTCACCATGGTTTCGCCCATGATGGAGGTTAAATATGTATCTTCGCCAAAGCCTTCGGAGGCGCGCCCCCAACGCGGATCGCGGGAGACATCCACCATCGGTGCCCAGGTCATATTCAGACCGTCGTCCGCCGCTTCATACGCCGATACGCGTCCTACGGTTCTTACCGCATCCAGATTAAAAGAAGAAGCCAGACCGAGGCTTATCGGGAAGACGGTTCGCTGGCCGTGTACCACGTCATAGGCAAAAAAGAGAGGAATTTTCAGGCGGCTCAACGCCATCACCTGATCCTGCATTTGACGAATATCCTGGCGGGTGACGGTATTGAAAATCGCCCCTACCTGCCCGTCTTTGATCATCTCGCGAATCGCTTCTTTCGGGTTATCAGGGCCGACGCTAATCAGACGTAACTGACCAATTTTTTCATCGACAGTCATTTTCTTGAGTAAATCCGTGACGAACGCGTCGCGCGCTTCGGGCGTCAGCGGGTGATTGCCAAACAGGTTTTCCGCCAATGCTGGCTGCATCGCCAGACTCACAGCAACACCTACTGAACATAACCATTTCATGTTGAGTCTCTCTTTATCTTTATCCCGACGAGGCGGTAAAAACAGAATAAAAACCGCAGTTTGCCATAAGCCTAAACGCGAGAGGAGAAGAAAGCGAAGGTTATTCTCCTAATTTTCCGCACAGTCGAATACGCAACCGCCAGCAAATGGTATCAAGGCGGCAAATGAATACTACCAACACAGAGACAATTTGAATGAGAAAGCGTATTGTCATACAAAGCGCTATGCTTAACGCTGATATTTTGTCCCACCACAAGGAGTGGAGAATGTCTTCCATAACAATGACTGATAATAAAACGTTCCTGAATGAGCTGGCCCGCCTGGTAGGCCATTCTCACCTGCTGACAGACCCCGCCAAAACCGCCCGCTATCGCAAGGGTTTCCGTTCCGGTCAGGGCGACGCGCTGGCCGTTGTTTTCCCGGGTTCGTTACTGGAACTGTGGCGTGTGCTCAACGCCTGCGTTAACGCTGACAAAATTATTCTGATGCAGGCCGCCAACACCGGTCTGACGGAAGGCTCCACGCCGAACGGCAACGACTACGATCGCGATATTGTGATTATCAGCACCCAGCGGCTGGATAAGCTGCACTTACTGGATAACGGCCAACAGGTTCTGGCCTGGCCCGGTACGACGCTCTATGCGCTGGAAAAAGCGCTTAAACCGCTGGGCCGTGAACCGCACTCGGTGATTGGTTCGTCGTGTATCGGCGCGTCGGTCATCGGCGGCATCTGTAATAACTCCGGCGGCTCGCTGGTGCAGCGCGGCCCGGCCTATACCGAGATGTCGCTCTTTGCCCGTATTGACGAGCAAGGCAAACTGCAACTGGTCAATCATCTGGGTATCGATCTTGGGCATACGCCGGAGCAGATCCTGAGCAAGCTGGATGACGAACGGATTAAAGATGAGGATGTGCGTCACGATGGTCGTCATGCGCACGATCACGACTACGTGACGCGGGTACGAGATATCAACGCCGATACGCCCGCCCGCTATAACGCCGACCCGGACCGTTTGTTTGAATCTTCCGGCTGCGCCGGAAAACTGGCGGTTTTTGCCGTTCGCCTTGATACCTTTGCAGCGGAAAAAAATCAGCAGGTTTTTTATATCGGCACCAATCAGCCCGCGGTACTGACTGAAATCCGTCGGCATATTCTGGCGAACTTCGACAATCTGCCAGTGGCGGGAGAATATATGCATCGCGATATCTACGATATTGCGGAGCAGTACGGTAAAGATACCTTTCTGATGATCGATAAACTCGGCACCGACAAGATGCCATTCTTTTTCACGCTAAAAGGCCGAACCGATGCGATGCTGGAAAAAGTAAAATTTTTCCGACCGCATTTCACCGACCGCGCGATGCAGAAATTCGGCCATCTGTTTCCCAGCCATCTGCCGCCGCGAATGAAAAACTGGCGCGATAAATATGAGCATCATCTGCTGTTAAAAATGGCGGGAGACGGCGTCGCAGAAGCGCAACGCTGGCTGAATGAATTTTTTAAATCCGCTGAGGGCGGTTTCTTCACCTGTACGCCGGAAGAAGGCAGCAAAGCCTTCCTGCACCGCTTCGCCGCTGCTGGCGCGGCGATTCGTTATCAGGCCGTACACGCTGATGAAGTGGAAGATATCCTGGCGCTGGATATCGCTCTGCGCCGCAACGATACCGACTGGTTCGAGCATCTGCCGCCGGAAATCGACAGCCAACTGGTACATAAACTCTATTACGGTCACTTTATGTGCCACGTTTTTCATCAGGACTATATCGTGAAGAAAGGCGTCGACGTCCATGCGCTGAAAGCGCAAATGCTGGAGCTGTTGCAGGCGCGCGGGGCACAATACCCGGCGGAGCACAACGTGGGACATCTGTATAAAGCGCCGGAAACGCTGACGCGTTTTTATCGGCAAAATGACCCGACCAACAGTATGAACCCCGGTATCGGCAAAACGAGTAAGCGGAAATTCTGGCAGGAAAATACGCCCGACGAAGCGCATTAACACCGTGCGGTTTACCGTGAATGCCCGGCGGCGCGATGCCTGCCGGGCCTACGGCGATTTAATCGTTCTGTGCGGTTTGCGCCCCGGCACTGGCGCTGGCTGCCGCCATTTGCGCGGCTTTTTGCTTTTTATAGCTCAGCGCGGCAGCCGGAACGGGCATGACTTTACCGGTTTCAATCCATGTACGCAGGCGACTGGCGTCCGCAAAGTGGGTATATTTGCCGAACGCGTCCATGACCACCAGCGCGACCGGTTTGTTATTGATCACGGTACGCATCACCAGGCAATGCCCCGCCGCATTGGTAAAGCCGGTTTTCGTTAACTGGATATTCCAGTTATCACGGTAGACCAAATGGTTGGTATTGCGAAACGGCAGCGTATACGCCGGATGCGAGAATGTCGCCATGTCTTCGCGCGTGGTGCTTAGCTGGCCAATCAGCGGGTATTGCTTCGTGGCAATCAGCAGTTTTGTTAAATCCCGCGCGGTCGAGACGTTATGAATCGACAGCCCCGTCGGCTCAACGAAGCGGGTATGCGTCATGCCCAGCGCTTTCGCCTTCGCATTCATCGCTTTAATAAACGCGTTATAACCGCCAGGATAATAGTGTGCCAGGCTTGCCGCCGCACGGTTTTCGGATGACATCAACGCCAGCAGCAACATATTTTTGCGACTAATTTCGCTGTTCAGGCGCACGCGGGAGTAAACCCCTTTCATTTCCGGCGTCTGGCTGATATCGACCTTCAGTATTTCATCCAGCGGCAATCGCGCGTCGAGCACGACCATCGCCGTCATTAATTTGGTTATTGAGGCAATCGGACGCACCAGATCCGGGTGGTTCGAATAGATCACTTTATTGGTGTTGAGATCAACAATCATTGCGCTACCGGAGGCAATCTCAGGTTGAGACGCCGCGGTTGTCGCTGCCGTTTTCGCCACGGCCTGCGAGGCAAAAGGTACGGCCAACATCAGAGCAAGGCTCAGGAATGAAGCTCGGAATTTCAGCATGATGAGATTTCTGATAATGATTCACGCGCGTCGTAACGCACACCGCCTGAGCTAAGATTATACTCAAGCTAGCAGTGGCATCATAGCGGCACGCCAGCGTTGCCGCTACAGAAGAATCGTCAGCAAATGCTGCATTGCTGGCTTTTGCGCCAGCCCTTTTTCGCATCAGAACAGGCGGTAGCCGTATCCCCACAGGATCACGGTGATCGCCAGTAGCACCTCCAGGACCAGCACGCCGATAGCGAGCGTCGAACTGGAGAAGCTTAATCCTTCCTCTCTATTAATGTTAAGGAAAGTCGGAATACCCAAATACAGCAAATAGCCGGTGTAAAAGAGCGCGACAGCGCCGACCAAAGCGCATAGCCATACCAGGGGATAGAGCGCCACCAGACCACTTAAAAACAGCGGCGTCGCGACATAGCCGGCAAAAACCATACAGCGCGCAAGCGATGGCCGTTGCGGATAGTTTCGCGCCATCCACCAGATGACGCGTCCCATCACCGCGACGCCCGCCAGCATCACGCCGTAGAACAAGACCGCCAGCGCAAAAGCGGTAAACAGCGAGAGTTGTAACACGTTGCCGTCGCCAAAATTCCAGCCGATTTGCGTCGTGCCGATAAAGGCGCAGACGACGGGAATCGCCGCCATCAGCAAAACATGGTGCGTATAGTGATGCGAAACGGTTTCGTTTTCGCTTTTGATCACCTGCATTTCCCGATCGGGATGGGAAAAAAGCCCCCATACATGGTTCATACTACCCCCTTCTGCTGCCTCAGATGCCAGTATGTTCAAGTATAATTCAGTTTCTGGTTATTTTATGAGCAATGGCAAAATAGTCTTCGGCAAAACGTCGGCTTTGCCGCGCACGCCTCTTGCCAGGGTGTATGCTTAATGCCGGAGGTGGTTTACGCATGGATATCAACACGCTTATTACGCATTATGGCTATGCGGCGCTGGTTATCGGCAGTATGGCCGAAGGTGAAACCGTTACCCTGTTGGGGGGCGTCGCGGCGCATCAGGGATTACTCAAGTTTCCGCTGGTGGCGGCGGCCGTCGCGCTGGGAGGGATGATGGGCGATCAGCTACTTTACCTGTTAGGACGATGCTATGGCGGGAAGATCCTGCGTCGTTTCCCGCGTTATCATACGAAGATTCGTCGCGCGCAGAAAATGATCCAACGCCATCCGTATCTGTTTGTGATCGGCACGCGTTTTATGTACGGCTTCCGGGTGGTTGGCCCGTTGCTGATTGGCGCCAGCCGCCTGCCGCCTAAAATTTTTCTGCCGCTGAATATTGTAGGCGCGCTGATCTGGGCGCTGCTGTTTACCACGCTGGGATATCTTGGCGGCGAGGTGATCGCGCCATGGCTGCACGACCTCGATCAGCATCTCAGGCACGGGGTCTGGCTGATTCTGGCCATCGTCCTGGTGGTGGGCGTGCGCTGGTGGCTGAAAAGCCGCGGCAAAGCGGAGGCCCGTTAAACCCGATGGTATCCGGATGGCATAACGCCGCCATCCGGCACCCGGCGTTTATTTTGCGTTGAATTGCGGATTCGCCAGCATAAACCCGCCGTCGACAATCAGCGACTGACCGGTGGTATAGCTTGCGCCTTCCGAACACAGCCAGGCGACGAGGCTGGCTATTTCATGCGTAGAACCCGGTCGGGCGATAGGGATCGAGGGTTCCGATCCCGGCTCAATGTCGCTGTCATCCATATCATTCATCGGCGTGGCGATAGCGCCTGGCGCGACGGCGTTGACCAAAATATGATGTTCAATCAGTTCCAGCGCCATGGATTTAGTCAATCCCCCCAGCGCATGTTTCGCCGCGGTATAGGCGCTGGCTTGCGGAAGCGGCGTATGCTCATGGACGGAGGTGATGTTGATAATACGCCCTCCCTCTCCTTGTTTAATCATATGCCGGGCGGCGATCTGCGCGCAGAGAAATGCGCCATCGACATCCACGGTAAAAATTTGCCGCCACTGCGTAAACGGCATATCAATAAACGCGGATTTGGTCATCGCCCCGGCATTATTGACCAGCACGTCAACGCGCCCCAGGCGCTGAATAAGATGTTCAATGGCCTGCGCGCCCTCGGGTAACTGGCTCAGGTCAAGATGAATGGTCTCTGCCCGCACACCAAACTGCGCCGCTTTTTTCGCCGTCTCCTGCGCGCCGCGTTCATCGGAATGCCAGGTGATACCAATATCAAAACCGTTTTGTGCTAATAACAACGCACACGCTTTGCCAATTCCCGAATCTGATGCCGTTACAATTGCGACTTTGGTCATATTCCTCTCCGGATGATTCATACACAGCCTAAGTATAGGAACCCTGTCTGAATCATCCGGAAAAATCAGGAATGATAACCGCCGCCCAGCGCGCTGGTAAGCTGAATGGAGGCATCCAGCCACTGGCCCTGCAACAGCAAGCCGTTACACTGCTCGCGCAGTGCCGGGATTTTGGCCTCGCTCACGCGGGAACCCGCAATAATGCCGGCATTAAAGCGCGCTTGCGCCAGACCGACCACACGCTGCGCGTCATGCTCAATCTGCTGCTGATGCTGGTTTTTCTGCGCCAGCGTCTCTACCTGACTGGCGGCGCGCGCCACATCATTAACCGCATCTACCACCGCTTTGTTGTAGTTGGCGATAGAAAGGTTGCTTTGCGCTTTGGCGATATCGAGGTTGGCATTCAGCCTGCCGCTGTCGAAAATCGGCAGCGTCAGCCCGCCGGTAATGCCATATTGCTGTGCGGAATGGCGGAACAGATCGCTCAGATGTAACGCATCCTGCTGTAAAAAAGCCATCAGATTGATATCGGGATAAAACGCGGCCTTCGCGGCGTCAATGCTGCTCAACGAGGATTCAATGTACCAGTGCGCGGCCTGTAGATCCGCCCGGCGCGCCAGCAACGAATACCCCAGTTGCGACGGTAACTGGCTTTCAACGGCGGGGAGACTCACCTGACGCAGCTTGAGCGCCGCCGATTGCGTATTGGTTAACGCGCTGAGCCGCGCTTCAATAACCTTCATTTTACCGTTAACGTCATTCAGCTGCTGCTGGGTTTTGCTGGCGTCGATATCGGTCTCGACCCCTTCAACAGAAGAAGTAATGCCGTGTTGATACAGCTCCCGGTTTACCGTCACCACGTTTTGCTGCTCATGCTCGATTTGCATCAGCACATTTTTCAGCGCCGCCTGCGTCTGCCACTCCCAGTAGAGTCGCGCCACGCCGCTTGCCAGCAATTGTCGGGTCTGCTCCTGCTCCGCTTCGCGCGCTTTGACCGCCCCGATCCGCGCGGTAACTTCAGCGCGGTTTTTCCCCCATAAATCCAGATCCCAGCCCGCCGTCAGGCCGAATGTACCGTTGGTATACCACGGCCCGGTCGTTCCCGCCGCGGGGTCGGTAATCGCGAATGGCCCCATCAGCCCTTCCGCGGACATTCGCTGGCGCTCAATGTCGGCAGAAAAGTCGAGCTGCGGGCCGTCCTGCGCCTCAACCGCTTTCGCCTGCGCTTCCGCCAGTTGAATACGCTGTTCAGCCACCTGCATATCCGGCGAATGCTGTATGGCATTATCAATCAGCGCGTCAAGCTGCGCATCGTGATACGCCTTCCACCACTGGCTATCCGGCCAACCGTTTTTCAATGCCGCCGGCAGGCTGGAATCAACATGAGAAGAGGGCGTCTGCTGGGTCAGCGACTGGCGGGTATCGTGCATAGGGGCGCAGCCCGCCAGCAAAATAAAAAGCGGTAAGCTCGCTGTCGCGGCAAGGAAAGAATTACGATTCATGGAGGTGTTCTGATAAAAAAAGGTGCGCAGAGAGTACGTCTTACGACGATCTATTTTTTAGTTACGCGTGGCAATACATCATCAGACAACAAAAGACATATTTTGAAATTTATATGATTAGCAAATAATTTCATCTGATACATTTTTTGATGTAATGATTCAATGTAAAGTCCCATTAACCCGTTAATAAATGAACGATTTTGCTGCAATACGCGCCAGCAGCCTTCATGAGTTAAACGTCGCCGCGCCCAACAAAGCAGCAGATGGCTTAATACTTTCCTATACTTTGTTTGTATTTACCAATAAAGGGACAAACAATGAAAATTCTTCTATGGGCAATCTTAATTATTTTTCTGATTGGGCTGTTGGTGGTAACGGGCGTGTTTAAGATGATTTTCTGATTCCTGCGCCGGGCAGCGATAGTATCTGTCCGGCACACGTTCTGGACGCTGTAGAGATTAGATTTTAATAGCCTGAATCGCCCGCGCAATCTCGGACGAACGGTTTAACGCCCGAATCGACTGAAAGAGTTCCGTCGCCTCAATATATTCCTTACGTAAATATCCCAACCACTGTTTAATACGCGCGACATGGTATAAACCGGTATCGCCCTGCTTTTCCAGTCGGGTATATTTTTGTAATAATGCAACCACTTCCGGCCACGGCATACGCGGCTCGTTATACTTCACCACCCGGCTCAGGTTAGGAATATTTAACGCCCCACGGCCAATCATCACCGCATCGCAGCCGCTGGCCGCCATACATGCCTGCGCGCTCTGCCAGTCCCAGATTTCGCCATTCGCGATAACCGGAATAGTCAGACGCTGGCGTATTTCGCCGATCGCCTGCCAGTCGATATGCTCGGCGCGGTAGCCCTGCGCTTTGGTACGGCCATGCACCACCAGTTCACTGGCGCCGGCCTGCTGCACCGCATCAGCGATTTCAAATTTTCTATCGCCGCTATCCCAGCCGAGACGCACTTTTACCGTCACCGGCAGATGCGACGGTACCGCGGCCCGCATCGCTTTCGCGCCCTGATAGATGAGTTCGGGATCTTTGAGCAATGTCGCGCCGCCGCCGCTGCCGTTCACCACTTTTGACGGACAGCCGCAGTTCAGGTCCACGCCATACGATCCCAACGCCGTCGCCCGCGCGGCGTTTTCCGCCAGCCACTGCGGATGCTGGCCCAGAAGCTGAATACGCACCGGCGTGCCGGACGGCGTGCGGCTGGCATGATGCAACTCCGGGCAGATGCGATGAAACACTTTTACCGGCAGCAGCTGATCCACCACGCGCACAAATTCGGTGATGCAGAGATCGTAATCATTCACTTCGGTCAGCAGCTCGCGCACTAACGCGTCGAGCACGCCTTCCATCGGCGCCAGTAAAACACGCATATCGGTATCCACAGCAAAAAAAGAGGCGCTATCATAACGCCTCTCTGCGATGAGCAAAACTTTTTGCCGGGTGGCGGCGCAAACGCCACGCTACGTCACGTAAAGCGCTCAACGCGGCTCAAGACAGTTATCTTCTTTCCAGCCGTACAGCCATTCGATACCGCGATAAAACGCCTCCTGCGATTTTCCTTTCCACAACAGATTACGTACCTGACGCTCCACCCCGGCGGCGTGATAGAGACGCCCCATCTCGCGGGTAGACCAGACGATACGCGCCGTGCGGGGAATACGCACCGACTCATACAGCGCAAATGCCTGCTGCGCGTCGCCGTCGCAGCGTTCCAGCGCTTTGCCCAGCGTGACGGCGTCTTCCAGCGCCATACAGGCCCCCTGGGCCATATATTGCGCCACCGGATGCGCGGCGTCGCCCACCAGAGTGATACGCTCGGTTCCCCATTTCGCGACCGGCTCGCGATCGGCGGTCGACCAGCGGCGCCAGGAGGTCGGCTTATCCAGCATCTGGCGCGGGCGGGGATGAATACCGGCAAAATAAGAGAGCACCTCTTCTTTACTGCCGTCTTTCACGCCCCACTCTTCTTGCTGGCGGCTGTGGAATGTCACCACCAGATTGTACTGTTGGCCTCCGCGCAGCGGATAATGGACCAGGTGACAATGCGGGCCTGCCCACAGCACCGGTGCGTTAATACGTAAATCGTCCGGCATATCGTCGCAATCAATCACCGCCCGATAAACTACATGCCCCGTTACGCGCGGCGCATCGCCGAGTAAACTTTGCCGCACGACCGATTTAACGCCGTCGCAGCCCACGAGAATATCCGCCGTCCAGCTATTTCCCTGCTCATCAAACACCGTAACGTCATCCGGCGTCTGGCGGATATCGACAATATGGGTCGAGGTACGATACTCCACGCCAGGGTGCGTCAGCACCGCTTCCCATACCGTTGCATGAATATCTACCCGGTGAATTACCGCATACGGCCCGCCAAAATGGTCGCGGAACGCCTGTCCGGTTTCAATGCATACCACTTCTTCGGCATTCACGGCATCCATCATGGTAATGTGATCGGTAAACACCGCACGCTGGCGGGCAACATCGCCCACACCGAGACTATCCAGCGCCGAAAAAGCGTTCGGCCCAAGCTGAATACCCGCGCCAATCTCGCCAATTTCGTGCGCTTTTTCCAACAGCATGACTTTTATTCCCTGGCGCGCCAGCGACAGCGCGGTCGCCGCGCCGCCGATTCCGCCACCTACAATAATTGCGCTTGTCACGTGAGTCATGGTCATTCTCCTTTTCAGGCCGGGATTTTATCTTGTTGATTTTCCGGCGCGGCGGCAATAAACGCCGGTAGCTGTACGCAGGCGTCATAAACGGCTTTACAGCGCGGATAGCCTGATAAATCGCAGCCCATCCTGAGCGCATTCGCCCACTGCGGAATCAGGCAGCAGTCCGCAAGGCCTGGCGCGTCGCCCACGCAGAATCGTCCGGACTGACTTTTACGCAATAGCTGCTCTACCGCGCTTAACCCTTGCTGTATCCAGTGGGCGTACCAGCGTTTTTTATCCTCTTCGCTAACCTTCAGCTCATCGGTCAGGTAGCGCAACACGCGCATGTTATTGATTGGGTGTATATCGCAGGCGATAGCGTAGACAATTTCCAGCGCCTGGCTGCGCGCCGGGTCGCTCGTCGGCAGCAGCGGCGTTTGCGGAAAATGTCGGTCCAGCCAGTCGACGATGGCCAGTGATTGCCCCAACGATTCGCCATCATCAGTGACCAGCGTCGGCACCAGGCCTACCGGATTCATCCGTCGGTAGGCCAGCGCATTCTGCTGGCCGATACGAATATTGACGCCCACCGTCTGGTAATCAATCCCCTTTAACGCCAGCGCAATACGTACACGATAAGACGCCGAACTATTAAAGAAACTGTACAGCTTCATCGTTCACCTCAGACAATTTTCACAGCAATCGGCGTCAGACCTTCTACGTTCCCGGTGATGACATCCCCTTTCACCACTGCGCCCACCCCCTCTGGCGTACCGGTGAAAATCAAATCGCCTGGCTGCAATTCAAAGAAGCCGGACAAATAGCTGATGGTTTCATTCACCGACCAAATCAGATGACGAATATCGCTGCGCTGATGGTCTTCGCCGTTAACCTGTAGCCAAATAGGGGCGTTATCCACATTATGCGTTTCAGCGGCTTTGTGTAATGGCGCAATGGGCGCGGAGAGATCGAACGCTTTGCCAATTTCCCACGGGCGTCCCATCTGACGCATTTCCATCTGACGATCGCGACGCGTCATGTCCAGACCGGTGGCGTATCCCCAGACATATTCATGGGCTTTTTCCAGCGGGATATCGCTCCCCTTTTTACCAATCGCCACCACCAGCTCAATTTCATAATGGTAGTTATCGGTCTGCGCCGGATACGGCAGTTCCAGGGTATCCCCCGCCGCTACCGGGACGACAGCGTCCGCTGGTTTACAAAAGAAGAACGGCGGTTCGCGATCGGGATCAAAGCCCATTTCACGGGCATGGGCGGCATAGTTGCGACCCACGCAGTAAACGCGACGTACCGGAAACTGCTCATCACTACCCGCCACTGGTACTGTCACCGGGGCCTGCGGCTGGAATACATATTTGGTCATGTTCTCTCTCCCTAATTAATAACGTGCTTCGCGGAACAGCCCCAGGGCTTCCTGAACCGGCTTGTCCGAAAAGCTGAATAACACCGTGTCTTCACTGCTGCGAAACGACACCTCATGCCAGGTCGGCGCCACAAAAATGTCTTTTGCGGAAAAATGAAAAGTTTCGTTGCCGATAGTGACCTGCCCTGCCCCTTCAACGACGTGGTAGATAGTGCTGTCGGTGCTCCGCGCCACACGCGAGGCAAAGCCTTTTGGCAGCAGTTGCAGGAACGCGCCCATTGACGGCATCGGATAACCGCCGGTGACGGGATTAACGTAACGCAGCTTGTAACCTTCCCACTCATCCGGATCGCCCATACGGGTCAGATCGTGCAGCGCCTCGCGACTGCGGTCGTAACGGTAGTTGAAAATCGGCGACGAATTCCCGCGCTGGTGGCGCAGCGGCAGCATATTCGCTGCATAGCGCGGCAGATAATCGCCCTCTTTTCGCGTTACCGGCTGCTGATCTTCGGGATAGTCTTCCGCAAACCCACAGCCCAGGAGGTTGACTAACGGCAGATCCAGACCATCCAGCCATACCACCGGCTCTGACCCCGGATTACCATGATCGTGCCAGCGCCACTGCGGCGTCAGGATAAAATCGCCGGTATGCATTGGCGTGCGCTCGCCGTCCACCGCGGTAAATGCGCCTTTACCTTCGACGATAAAACGCAGCGCCGACTGGTTATGGCGATGACTCGGCGCGACTTCGCCGGGCAGGATCAGCTGTAAACCAGCATATAAGGTCGCCGTGATCGACGACTGACCGCGCAATGCCGGATTTTCCAGCACCAGCACCCGGCGGATCGCCTCTTTCGCGCCAATGACATTGCCGCTTTCCATCAGTAGCGGACGAATTTCCTGATAATTCCAGTAGGCCGGCGCGCAGTTGGCGTTTGGCGTCTGCGGTACCAGGTGATGTAACGATTCCCACAGCGGCGTCAGATTCTGCCCGGAAATATGCTGGTAATACTGCTGACGGCTATCTTTTACGTTCTGATTTATTTCAGACATGGAGATTCTCCTTATTCGTTTACGACGCTGGCACGCGGCAGGTCGTCAGGTACAGAAATCGAAAGGCGGACAACCACCGTCAGCAGGGTAAGCATTACCGCGCTGATAGCCGCCGGAATAGCAATGACAAAAAACAACGTATCGAAAGAGAAATTGAGGGCCATCATCATGCCGCCGGAGAGCGAACCGACAATCGCCCCGCAGCGTCCAATGGCGTTCGACCAGCTCACGCCCGTCGCCCGGCTTTGGGTGGGGTACAGCGTCGCCGTCAGAGCATTCAGCCCTACCTGGGAACCGCTAATACCGATGCCGGTACCAAAAATCGCCAGCGCCATCAGCCAAAGGCCGTTTTCGCTCAGGCCTATCATGACAATGCAAACCGCGCCCAGCGCATAGCTCACCGCCAGTACCCGGAACGGGTTAAGCCGGTCCATCAACACGCCGAGTAACAGCGCGCCAAGCGTGCCGCCAACCTGGAATGCGGCAGTCACCCACGACGCCTGTTGCAGATCAATACCGCGATGGTTAAGTAACGTCGGCATCCAGCTGGAAAGCAGATAGATAATGAGCAGGCTCATAAAGAACACCACCCATAACATCAGGGTAATGACAAGCTGTCGCCCGGCAAAAAGCTGGCGAATACTGCCTTTGGCGACGGCTGCCGTCTCATGCAGAAAGAAGTGCGTATCGTGATAGCGCTCGCCGGTAATGGCGCTGACCGTCCGGGCGACAACGGCTTGCGGTAGTTGGCGACGTACCTGCCAGCGGGGAGATTCCGGCAGCGCGAACAACAGGCCGAAAAACAGCATCAAAGGCAAGATGCCGCCTAGCGCCAGAATTCCGTGCCAGCCAATCAGCGGCACCAGTTGCGCGCTCACAATCCCACCCATCGCCGACCCCAGGGTAAAACCGCAGAACATCAGCGTGACCAGCGCTCCGCGTCGACGAGCGGGAAGGTATTCCGACGTCATGGTGATGGTATTCGGCATCGCTCCACCCAGTCCCAGACCGGTTAAGAAGCGCAGCAACACCAGGGTTTCTATATCCGGCGAGAAAGCGGAAAGCAGGCTCAATGCGCCGAATAGCGCCACGCAAAGCTCAATGACCCGCTTGCGGCCAAAGCGATCCGCCAGCGGCCCGCATAGCAGCGCGCCGGCCGTAAGCCCCAGCAGCCCTGCGCCAAACAGCGGCGCAAGTTCGCTGGCGCTTAGCTGCCAGTGAGTACGAATATCCGGGGCGATGAAGCCAATCGCGGCGGTGTCGAAACCATCGAGCATAACCACCAGAAAACAGCAGATGATAACGCGCCACTGCATTTTGCCGACGGGCGCGGCATCAATAAGGGCTTGTAGATCACGTCGTTGAGTCATAGCTAATGCCTCAGTGCAGGGAGATAGATGTTGTTTTTATGTTTGCTATGTTACGAGTTTGTAGAGTGAGCGATAAAATGTACAATGGCTTTTCAGGCAGAGACATAACCTGGAGGTTATAGCGAATGGCGAACTGGGCGCAGAAATTGAAATTACATCACCTGCAAACGCTGGTTGCGCTGGGCGAACAGGGCAACCTGACGCACGTCGCCCGGATGATGAATATCTCCCAGCCGGCGCTATCGAAGTGGTTATCTCAACTCGAAGATGAGATAGGCATCACGCTTTTTGAGCGCCACAGTAAAGGGCTACGGCCCTCGGAAGGCGGTAAATTACTGCTCCAGCACGCCCAGCGCCTAATTAACGATCTGGAGCGTTCACAGTATGAAATCGCCCGTTTCAAGCAGGGCGGCCTGGTTGGCAGCCTGAAGATCGGCTGTTCGCCCGTGGCGACTGACTGCGTATCACAGGCGATTCTGAGCCTGCTTAACGAAATGCCGACGCTGCATCTGAATATTGAAGAGAAGGTAATGACGCCGCTGCTGCACGATTTGCTTGCCGGTCAGGTGGATGTGGTGGTAGGGCGTGTCGGCGGCCGCGCCCTGCAACTGCCGCTTAATTATCAGGTACTTTATACCGAACCGGTCTGCTTTGTGGCGCGTCCGCACCATCCGCTGGCCGCGCGAGCGCAGATCGCCTGGAGCGATCTGGCGCACTGGCGGTGGATAGTCTGGCCAACCGGCACCCCTATTCGCATCAGTATTGATAACGCCCTCGTCGATAACGGCGTCATGCTCCCGGAAAACACCATTGAATCGGCGTCAATGAACGTCAGCACCAATTTGCTGCAAAGCAGCGATATGATCTCTATTCTTTCTTTACGGCTGGCGCAACGCTATGCCAGCCAGGGGCAACTGGCGATTTTAAACTTGCCAAAAATTGAGCAAAAAGGCAGCGTAGGGATGTTCTGGCGTAAGAATGAGACGCCGTCTTTGGCCCTGAGTCGCTTTTTGTATTTTTTAGCCCAGGTTTAACGCCGCCGACCAGGGGCATTGCCCGATGTTCCTGCTGTCTATACCCACTATGCTAAGAATTCATGATGTGATCGGTAGCACGTTTTAACGTTTAATTGTATGATGAATCCATCTCATCAAGGGCTTTAAACATGAGTAAGTCACTGAATATTATCTGGCAATATATACGCGCTTTTGTATTGATTTATGCCTGTTTGTACGCAGGCATTTTTCTTGCATCACTGCTTCCTATCACTATTCCCGGCAGCATTATCGGGATGTTAATTCTGTTTGTGTTGCTGGCGCTGCAAATTCTGCCGGCAAAGTGGGTTAACCCCGGCTGTTATGTGCTGATTCGTTATATGGCGTTGCTGTTTGTGCCGATTGGCGTTGGGGTCATGCAATATTTTGACTTACTGCGCGCGCAATTCGGCCCGGTGGTGGTCTCTTGCGCTATCAGTACGCTGGTCGTTTTTGTGGTCGTAAGCTGGAGTTCACATCTGATACACGGTGAGCGTAAAGTGGTTGGGCAGAAGGGAACGAAAAAATGATGACATATATCTGGTGGTCGTTACCGCTGACGCTGGCGGTATTTTTCGCCGCCCGCAGACTGGCGGCGCATTTTAAAATGCCGTTGCTGAATCCGCTGCTGGTGGCAATGGTAGTCATTATTCCTTTTCTGTTGCTGACCGGTATTCCCTACGAGCACTACTTCAAAGGCAGCGAAGTACTTAACGATCTGCTGCAACCGGCGGTGGTGGCGCTGGCCTATCCCCTTTATGAACAGTTGCACCAGATTCGCGCGCGTTGGAAATCCATTATTAGCATCTGTTTTGTCGGCAGTCTGGTAGCGATGATTACCGGAACATCCGTTGCCTTGCTGATGGGCGCAACGCCTGAAATCGCGGCATCGGTACTGCCTAAATCCGTGACTACGCCTATCGCGATGGCGGTGGGCGGCAGCATCGGCGGCATCCCTGCGATCAGTGCGGTATGCGTAATTTTTGTCGGTATTCTGGGCGCGGTGTTTGGCCACACGCTGTTAAACGCGATGCACATCCGTACTAAAGCCGCACGCGGGCTGGCAATGGGGACCGCCTCACATGCGCTCGGTACTGCGCGCTGCGCCGAGCTGGATTACCAGGAAGGCGCGTTTAGCTCCCTGGCGCTGGTGATCTGCGGCATTATTACCTCGCTGGTAGCGCCCTTTTTGTTTCCGCTCATTCTGGCGGTAATGCGCTAACGACGGGACAAAAGACCGGGTTAAAATTTGCGATACGTCGCGCATTTTTCATTGAAGTTTCACAAGTTGCATAAGCAATGAGATTTAGATCACATATTAAGACATAGCAGGCCCGTAAACTACGGTTCCATTACATTGTTATGAGGCAACGCCATGCATCCACGTTTTCAAACTGCTTTTGCCCAGCTTGCGGATAATTTGCAATCAGCGCTGGCCCCTATCCTGGCGGACCACCATTTTCCCGCCATGCTAACCGCAGAGCAGGTCTCGACGCTTAAAAATACGGCGGGACTGGACGAAGACGCGCTGGCTTTCGCACTGTTACCTCTGGCGGCGGCCTGCGCCCGTACCGATTTGTCCCATTTTAACGTCGGCGCGATTGCGCGCGGCGTTAGCGGCAACTGGTATTTCGGCGCGAATATGGAGTTCCTGGGCGCCACCATGCAACAAACTGTGCATGCTGAACAAAGCGCGATTAGCCACGCCTGGCTACGCGGCGAAAAAGGGCTCGCCGCCGTCACCGTTAACTACACGCCTTGCGGCCACTGTCGCCAGTTTATGAACGAGCTGAACAGCGGTCTGGATCTGCGCATTCATCTGCCGGGCCGCGCGCCGCATACGTTACGCGATTATCTGCCTGACGCTTTCGGGCCAAAAGATCTGGAGATCAAAACGCTGCTGATGGACGAGCAGGATCATGGCTTTACGTTAACGGGCGATACGCTAACGCAAGCGGCGATTACGGCAGCCAATAAGAGCCATATGCCTTATAGCCACTCACCGAGCGGCGTGGCGCTGGAATGTAAAGATGGCCGTATTTTCACCGGCAGCTATGCGGAAAACGCCGCCTTTAACCCTACGCTTCCCCCACTGCAAGGCGCGCTAAACCTGCTGAGTCTCAATGGCTATGACTATGCGGATATTCAGCGCGCGATTCTGGCGGAAAAAGGCGATGCGGCATTAATTCAATGGGATGCCACCGCCGCAACGCTGAAAGCGTTAGGTTGCCATAATATTGACCGCGTGCTTCTCGGCTAAGCAAATGTGCCGGATAGCGACGCCCTGGCGTCTTATCCGGCCTGACTCTCCTCTCCCGCGACCCGATACAAGGGAAATCATGCTGAAAATCTCCGCAATCAGACGGCGGTTTCTTGCGCTACGTCTTCGGGTACAGTAGCCTGATCGTACTTTCATCCTGGTATCGAGTTTCCTGCATGTTAAAGCGCGTGTTTTACAGCCTGTTGGTCCTGGTAGGCTTGCTGCTGTTGACGGTGCTTGGCCTCGATCGGTGGATGAGCTGGAAAACAGCGCCCTATATCTATGACGAGCTACAGGATCTCCCCTACCGCCAGGTTGGCGTCGTGTTAGGGACGGCCAAATACTATCGCAAGGGTGTCATTAATCAGTACTATCGTTACCGTATTCAGGGCGCGTTAAACGCTTACAATAGCGGTAAAGTCAATTACCTGCTGCTCAGCGGCGACAATGCCCTGCAAAGCTATAACGAACCGATGACCATGCGCAAAGACCTTATCGCGGCGGGCGTCGATCCTGCGGACATTGTGCTTGATTACGCTGGCTTCCGTACGCTTGACTCCATTGTGCGTACCCGCAAAGTGTTTGATACCAACGACTTTATTATCATCACTCAGCGCTTCCACTGCGAACGCGCCTTGTTTATTGCGTTGCATATGGGCATTCAGGCGCAGTGTTACGCGGTACCTTCGCCCAAAAATATGCTGACAGTGCGCCTGCGCGAATTTGGCGCCCGCTTTAGCGCGCTGGCGGATCTCTATATTTTTAAACGCGAACCGCGTTTTTTAGGCCCGCTGGTACCTATTCCCACGCAGCATCAGGTGCCGAATGACGCCCAGGGGTATCCGGCCGTTACGCCGGAACAATTGCTTGAACTGGAAAAGAAAAAAGGGAAATGATCATGGATGTACAGACGATATTTGTCATATTAGCCTTTCTGCTACTCCCGCTTTTTTGCTTCCGTGAGGCCTGGAAAGGCTGGCGAACCGGCGCGGTAGATAAAGTTGTCAAAAATGCGCGAAAACCGGTTTATGTTTATCGCCATGCCGATCCCGTACAATATTGGTCTTATCTTTTTCTTTATACCGGTTGCGGTTTTTTATTTACTGGAATGATTATTTATCTTCTTTTTTATCGTTAATCTATTTATTACTCCTTTAAAATTGAGAATAGTTATTATTATGATATAAGGAACAAATGCTGTTTTGCATTCTGGTTTCATTTTTTTGTGAATTCTTTCACAGAATACCCTTCTTTCAATGCTTAGGCTGGCGGTAGATTTTGGATCATTAAAACGCGTTATTTGCGTTTCGCCTTAATTTATTCAAGCATTAAGGAAGATTATATGCCGCAACAAAATTATCTGGATGAACTCACGCCTGGTTTTACGCCATTACTGGCAATAAAAGAGGCTTCCCGTTGTTTATTATGTCACGATGCGCCCTGTAGTCAGGCTTGCCCGGCGCAAACCGATCCGGGGAAATTTATTCGTTCTATTTACTTTCGCAATTTTAAAGGCGCAGCGGAAACTATCCGGGAAAATAACGCGCTTGGCGCCGTCTGCGCCAGAGTCTGTCCGACGGAAAAATTGTGCCAGCGCGGATGTACACGTTCCGGAATAGATAAACCTATTGATATTGCACGCCTGCAACGTTTTATTACCGATTTTGAACAGCAGACTGCCATGCAGATTTATCAGCCCGGGAGTAAAACACGCGGGAAAGTCGCGATTATTGGCGCGGGTCCGGCAGGTTTGCAGGCAAGCGTGACGCTAACGCATTTAGGCTATGACGTCACCATTTACGAAAAACAGCCGCAGCCCGGCGGATGGCTGCGTCACGGCATCCCGGCATTTCGTCTGCCGCAAAGCGTACTCGATCAGGAAATTGCCCGCATTGTAGAAATGGGCGTCAATATTAAATGTAATTGTGACGTGGGCGGGTCGCTATCGCTTGCGCAACTCAAAGCCGAATATCGCGCCGTGCTGATGACCATCGGGATGTCCTATGGATCTGATTTACCGTTATTTGAGCAAGCCAGTCACGTAGAGATTGCCGTTGATTTTTTACAGCGCGCCCGTCAGGCCGACGGCGATATTAGCGTTCCGCGTAGCGCATTAATTATTGGCGGCGGCGACGTAGCGATGGATGTCGCCAGTACGTTAAAAATTCTCGGCTGTCCTTCCGTCACCTGCGTGGCGCGGGAAGAATTAGCCGAATTCCCCGCCAGCGAAAAAGAATTTACCAGCACGCAGGCATTAGGCGTATCGATTATTGATGGTTTTACGCCTGTCGCCGTCAGCGGAAATAAAGTGACCTTCCACCATGTACGCCACTCAGGAGAACTGACGCTGGAAGCGGAAAATATTATTTTGGCCGTGGGTCAGCACGCGCGACTGGATACCTTTGCGGAGATAAAAGCGCAGCATAATATTATCGACACGCACAATTATCAAACCGACGACCCGGCGATCTTTGCCGCTGGCGATATTGTTAAAGGCGATAAGACCGTCGTTTATGCGGTAAAAACCGGAAAAGAAGCCGCTCAGGCTATTCATCATTATTTAGAGGAGGCCTGCTCATGTTAACAAAAGATTTGTCTGTTACCTTTTGCGGCGTTAAGTTTCCCAATCCGTTTTGTCTTTCTTCTTCTCCGGTAGGCAATTGTTATGAGATGTGCGCCAAAGCCTATGATACCGGCTGGGGCGGGATCGTTTTTAAAACCATTGGTTTTTTTATTGCCAACGAAGTCTCTCCACGTTTTGACCACCTGACGAAAGAAGATACCGGTTTTATTGGTTTCAAAAACATGGAGCAAATTGCTGAGCATCCGCTGGAAGAGAACCTGGCCGCCATTCGACGGCTAAAACAGGATTATCCGGATAAGGTGCTGATTGCTTCCATCATGGGGGAAAATGAGCAGCAGTGGCAGGAACTGGCGCGTCTGGTTGAAGAAGCCGGCGCGGATATGATTGAGTGTAACTTCTCTTGCCCGCAGATGACCTCGCACGCCATGGGAAGCGATGTAGGGCAAAGCCCGGAGCTGGTTGAAAAATACTGCCGCGCCGTAAAACGCGGTTCATCTTTGCCAATGCTGGCGAAAATGACGCCGAATATTGGCGATATGTGCGAAGTCGCGCTGGCCGCCAAACGCGGCGGAGCCGACGGTATCGCCACCATCAACACCGTGAAATCCATTACTAACATCGACCTGAACCGCAAAATCGGGATGCCGGTGGTTAACGGTAAATCCAGCATCTCCGGTTATTCAGGAAAAGCGGTGAAACCCATTGCGCTGCGTTTTATCCAGCAGTTGCGAATGCACCCTGAACTGCGCGATTTCCCGATTAGCGGTATCGGCGGCATTGAAACCTGGGAAGACGCTGCCGAATTTCTGCTGCTGGGCGCGGCGACCCTACAGGTGACGACAGGCATTATGCAATACGGTTACCGCATTGTAGAAGATATGGCGAGCGGCCTCAGCCACTATCTGGCCGATCAGGGATTTGCCTCATTACAGGAGATGATCGGGCTGGCGAATGGCAATATTATCCCGGCGGAAGACCTGGATCGCAGCTATATCGTCTATCCGCGGATTAATCAGGAGAAATGCGTCGGCTGCGGACGTTGCTATATCTCCTGCTATGACGGCGGTCATCAGGCGATGGAGTGGGATGAACACAGCCGCACGCCGCATTGCAATACGGAAAAATGCGTCGGTTGTCTGCTGTGCGGTCATGTCTGCCCGGTCGCCTGTATTGATTTAGGCGAGGTCAAATTTAAAAAAGGCGAAAAAGAGCACGCGTTAACGCTGTAGCTCGCGGTATGAAGCCCGGCGCGCAGTTTCGCTGCGCCGGGTTATCTGATAAGCAAGGCAATAGGTCTGGAGAACTACTTCTTACGCGCGTATTTCAGCGAGTCCAGCGCCACGGCGAAAATGATAATGCCGCCTTTGATAATGTACTGCCAGTACGGGTTTACCCCGATATAGGTCAGGCCGTAGTTGATGACGGTAAAGATAATGACGCCGGTCACCACGCCGAAGACCGTCCCCACTCCGCCGCTAAACGATACGCCCCCGACCACGCACGCGGCAATCGCATCCAGTTCATACATAAAGCCGAGGTTGTTGGTGGCAGAACCAATACGCCCTGCTTCCAGTAAGCCGCCGAAGGCATAAAACACGCCGGAGAGCGCATAAATCATCAGCAGGTTCAGCGCCACGTTTACGCCAGAAACTTTCGCCGCTTCCGGGTTGCCGCCAATAGCAAAAATGTTTTTACCAAAGCGGGTCTTATTCCACAGCACCCAGACAAACGCTACCGCAATCAGGGCGTAAAAGGTGATGTATGAGAGCCGGAAACTGCCCATCGCCACAAAGCCCTGTGCAAAGGTGGAAAAGCCGCTGTCAAAGCCGGAAATGGGCGAAGCGCCGACAAAATCATAGTAAAGGGAGTTGATTCCATAAACGATAATCATCGTGCCAAGCGTGGTAATAAACGGCGTCACGTTCAGGTAAGCAATGATGATACCGTTCACCAGGCCAATCACCGCGCCAATCGCGCAGACAATCAGGATGACCAGCGCAATCGGCATGGTCGCCATTTCCGGAAACACTTTGTTGGCGTTTTCCATTGATTGCAGTAATGTTGCCGCCACAACCGCCGCCAGCCCTACCTGACGCCCCGCCGACAGGTCTGTCCCCTGGGTGACGATGAGTCCCGCCACGCCCAGCGCGATAATAATACGTACCGAAGATTGCGTCAGAATATTACTTAAATTCAGCAAACTTAAAAAAGTCGGGTCCTGGAAAATAATAATCGCCAGCAACACTAAAAGAACGACGTAAATTCCGCCTTCTTTCAGCCAGGTCAAAAAGCTTTTCTTGTTTAACGCACTCATAAGGAGCCCCTGATCTTAAAGGTGCAAAGAAGCAAGACGCAAAATTTCATTTTGCGTTGTTGTTTTAGTATCGACAATGCCGGAAACGAGACCGTTACTCATCACCAGGATACGATCGGTAATCCCTAACAGCTCCGGCATTTCAGAAGAGATAATGATGATCCCCTTGCCTTTTTTCGCCAGTTCCGCAATAAGCTGATAAATTTCAAACTTTGCGCCGACATCAATGCCGCGGGTCGGTTCGTCCAGCATTAATATTTCCGGCTGCGTTAATAGCCAGCGACCAATGATCACCTTTTGCTGATTGCCGCCGGAAAGTGAACCAATTTGCGTGCGATGCCCCGGCGTTTTTACCCGCATGGAATCAATGACCCATTGGGTGTCGCTTTTCATCCGGGAATTATCCAGTAACCCCACTTTATTTTTATAATTACGGATATTCGAAATTAATGAGTTAAACCCGATATCCAGATAGGCATAAATTCCGGTGGAACGACGCTCTTCCGTCACCAGCGCAAAACCGTGGTTAATCGCTTCGTTCGCAGTGTGATTATTAATTTTCTTGCCATGTAAAGTGATTGTCCCGGACGACTTCTCACGAATGCCAAACAGCGTTTCGACGATATCGGTACGCTTTGCCCCAACCAGACCGGCAATGCCCAGAATTTCGCCCTTGTGCAAATCAAAGGAGACATCACGAATGGAAGGCTGGCGCAGCGAGGTCAGGTGACGGACCTCCAGAATCACGTCGCCCGGCTTATTTTCTTTATCCGGGAAGCGCTGGTTCAGGGAACGCCCGACCATCATCGCAATGATCTTATCCATATCCAGCCCTTCCAGCGGCTGGGTGGCAATCCACTGACCGTCGCGCAAGATAGTAATTTCATCGCACAATTGAAAAATTTCTTCCATTTTATGCGAGATATAAACAATTCCGCAGCCGCGTTCTTTCAGCTTGCGAATAATGGTGAACAGATGATTAACCTCTTTCTCAGTTAACGATGAGGTCGGTTCATCCATAATAACGATCTTAGCATTATAGGAAAACGCCTTCGCAATTTCGATCATCTGCATTTGCGAAACGGATAACGTTCCCACGCGCGCGCGCGGGTCAATATCGATATCCAGCTCATCAAATATCGCTTTGGTATCCTGGTACATTTTATCCTGGTCGACAAACATACCTTTGGTGGGATAACGCCCCAGCCACATGTTATCCATGACCGAACGTTGCAATACCAGATTTAACTCCTGGTGTACCATCGAAATCCCATTCTCCAGCGCTTCTTTCGCCGAATGGAAGTCCACTTCCTTTCCCTGAAATATAATGCTGCCGGAGTCTTTTTGATAAATACCGAAAAGACATTTTAATAACGTTGATTTGCCTGCGCCGTTTTCGCCCATTAATGCATGAATAGAGTGCGGACGAACGTTTAAGTTGACATTATCAAGCGCTTTCACGCCGGGAAATGATTTGTTAATGCCACGCATTTCCAACAAATATTCACCCGACGACGGAGAAATCGTGCTGCCCATAATGATACCCTGTCGGCCTTTTTAATTATGACTATCCGCGCCGGATGGCAAAAGAAATACGTTATCCGGTCTGCGACGCGTCACCCTTCCACGGTTTCAGGGCGCAACAAAATTGCGCCCACAGACGGAAAAGTTATTTTTGGGTAAATTCGCTCAGATTGTCTTTGTCCACGCCGACATAAGGCACGCGCACGATTTTGTTCTCAATCTTCCAGTTGGTGCCGTCAGCCGCGCCCTTGCCTTCGGCGAGGTTTTTCGCCAGATCGAATGTCGCTTTCGCCTGATTGTTGGCGTCATTCAGTACCGTACCGGCCATCGCGCCCGATTTCACCAGCGCCAAAGCTTCCGGTAACGCATCGACGCCAAAGACCGGAATCGACGATTTATTATGCGCTTTCAGCGCCTCTACCGCGCCCATCGCCATCGCATCGTTATTCGCGATAACCACTTCAATCTTGTTAGCGTTCGGGCCAGACAGCCAGGCATCCATCTTATCTTTTGCCTGCGCGGTATCCCACATGGCGGTGTCTAACGCCAGTTGCTCGGTCTGAATACCTTTAGCATTTAACTCTTTCACCACATACGTCGTACGGGCTTCCGCATCCGGGTGCCCCGGCTCGCCTTTCAGCAGAACATACTGAATTTTACCGTCTTTATTCAGATCCCAACCCTGATTCGCCTGCCAGTGTTTGGCAATCAAGTCGCCCTGAATCACACCGGATTCTTTAGAGTCAGTCCCGACATAATACGCCTTGTCATAGCTGTCCAGCGCTTTGCGGGAAGGCTCTTTGTTAAAGAACACCACCGGCACATTTTGCCCGCGAGCTTTCTCAATCACCGTACCGGCGGCTGCCGGGTCGACCAGGTTAATCGCCAGAGCTTTAACCCCTTTCGCCAATAAAACGTCAATTTGATCATTCTGTTTGGACTGATCGTTTTGCGAGTCATTCATCAGTAGCTGAACATCCGGCGCGGATTTGCCATCTTTTTCAATAGCCTTACGCACCACGGACATAAAGTTATCGTCATATTTATAAATCGTCACGCCAATACGAGTATCAGCCGCGTGCGCGTGCGCGCCGAATAACAGACTTGCCATCACGGCAGAAAGGGTCAGTACCTTCTTATTCATGGTAGCTCCGGTTTTATTATGTAGGGTATAGCGTAAAAAAATGCCCGGCTGTTCAGCACGTTAACGCGTGTTACTGAACGCCGAAGCGTATTTAGAGCCTATCCCACCAGGCGTTATTGGCGCAGCCAGTTTGGACACGGACAGCGCGCAAAAACCGGAGCGTACACGTAGTACGTGAGGTTTGACTCGCTACGCTCGCCCTTCGGGCCGCCGCTAGCGGCGTTCAAAACGCTAACGCGTTTTGGCGAGCACTGCCCAGGTCCAAAATGGCAAGTAAAATAGCCCTAATGGGATAGGCTCTTATTCAACTCTTTATTTTTGTCCGGTAGTCGCGGGATATTGTGATAACGGTTTTTATAAGCGAAATACCCCAGCAAAACTGACAACTAACTGTTACACATTAGTTACAGTGCGACAAACGTTGTCATCATAGCTATCACAATGTTAATAAACTGTGAATTTACTCACAGATTGAAAACGGTTACATGCGGTGCGTAATCAGTTAGTGATCAGTACCGCATTCTGTCGCCACGCCACCGAATGGCGCCGTACCAACGTCGGCATGAAGCAGTGCGTCGCCGTGATATCCAGGGTGCCTGCGGCCCCCTGTAACGCCAGCTCGGTCGCGATTTTCGCCATAGAAGCAATAGGATAGCGCACGGTAGTCAACTGAGGATCGGTATAACGAGCAATAGGGATATCATCGAAACCGATGACAGACAGATGCAAGGGAATGGCGATGCCGTTATCTTTTAACGCCGTCAGCGCGCCCGCCGCCATATTATCGTTATAGGCAAATACCGCCGTCAGTTGCAGATTGCGTCCCAGCAACTCAACCATTGCCGACTCGCCGCCCTGCATATCCGGCGTGCCGGTGCCAATCCAGCTCTCCGACGCAGCAACCCCCTGCTCTTGCAGCGCGTGTAACCACCCTTCTCTGCGCATCGCGTCATCTTCAATACGGTGGCTGGAGGCCAGGTAGCCGATGCGTTGATGTCCATTATTCAGCAACATTCGGGTCGCCATTCTGGCGCCGCTCACATTGTCGAGACAGACACAACGGTGCGCATAACCCGGCACGATACGGTTAATCAGCACCATACCAGGGATCTGATCCATAAAGTCGCTCAGCTCGCGATCGGTTAAGGCTTTTGAGTGAACAATCAATGCGTTACAACGCTGACGGATCAAGACCTCAATCGCATGACGTTCTTTTTCCGCCTCATGATAACTGTTGCCAATGAGAACATATTTCTGGTGCTGCTGCGCGACCAGATCTACGGCTTTCACCAGAGCGCCGAAAAAGGCATCGGAAACATCCATGACCACGACGCCGATGGTATCGCTCACCTGGGTGGCCAGCGCTTGCGCATTCGCATTTGGCCGATATCCCAGCAGGGTGACGGCCTGCATAACGGCGTCACGGGTGTCGGGACTGACCAACGCGCTGTTATTCAGTACGCGGGAAACGGTCGCTACAGACACGCCAGCCTGGCGCGCTACATCACGAATGGTGATCATATTCACTGCCCTGTTTGAGTTCAAAAATGCTCACAAATGCCCCGTTAGCAGGCGGCTATTTTGTCAGCACCCTGCCCAGGGCTGCGTGAGAAACATCACAGGGATGGAAACGGTTACAGCCATTTTGTTAATGAATGTGATCCAGATCGTTATCTGAACGATCCTGACGCGCGCAACGTGAGTTGACGCCATAACCACTCGACCGGTCCCTGTCGCCAGAAACGTAGCCAGATGACGGAAAAGAGAAGGTTTATTGCCCATACCGGAACGACAAAGAACAAGAGTTCCAGTCGATTGAATTTCATAAATAAGCCAAACTGATAAAACAGTGTGGTACAGATGATCGTCTGCAGCAGATAATTGGTCAGCGCCATTCGCCCTACGCAGGCAATGGCAAGCGTCAGTCTGCATCGGCTAAGCTGCGGCCAGAAGCCAAACATCAGCGCGGCATAGCCCAGCGTTTGCAACGGCGCGCTCAGTTCGCGCGGCGCCTGCAATAAGAAGGCGCACCAGCGGTACGCCCAGTCCAGCCGCCATTGTAAGATGACCGCAGGCAGGTTGATCATTAGCCCTAACGCCACCAGCAGAATCCCGGTACGGCGATAGTGCCGCAGACTGTACTGACCTTTCAGCCAGCCGCTACGCATTAGCGCGGCGCCCAGCAGCATCATACCCGCCAGTTGCCAGCCATACTGCGCGCCGAGCGCCAGTAAACTATTCGACAGCATCTCTGCCCGGTTGCTGATAGCCTCCATGCCGCCGTTCAGCTTCCAGTATTTTTCATACAATATTGCCGACGCATCCGGCGTCCAGGCGCGGCTGGTTTCGCTACTCGATGCTACGCCCAGCAGCAGTAGCACGCCAATCCCGACCAGATAAAGGAGTATGCCGGTATTGAACAGGCTTTTTACCGAAGGCGCGTCGCGTACCAGTCGCCAGCAAATTAACCCGACCAGACCGTAGGCCAGCAGAATGTCGCCGTCCCAAAAGAATAACGCATGGATAAAACCTAACAGTACCAATAGCGTTAAGCGCGACTGAATCCACTGTTTACCACGCGGAAGCAGCATTTGTAGCCCCGCGCCAAACAACAACGCGAACAGCGTAAGAAACTTAGCCTGCGCCACAATATCGAGAATCGCCCAGGACCAGGCGTCTTCGGGAACGATCGCGCCGTACCAGGCGGGATTGAGATAAGCCGCCTTAGGCAATCCAAAGGCGCTAATGTTAAGAAGCAGGATACCGAGGATGGCGACGCCACGTACAAAATCCAGCGTGACATTACGCTCCATCGTCTCCGCCTTAATCATGGATGATGGCGAACGGCACGCAGAAACTCCTGGCGCGTATTCTGGCTGGACTTAAACAATCCGCCCAGCGATGTCGTCGTCGTGGCGCTGGTTGCGTCACGAATACCGCGCGCTTTCACGCAGTAATGCACCGCATCAATCGATACCGCTACATTATTGGTGCCGAGCAAGGTTTGCAGCGCCGTCAGAATTTGTTGGGTCAAACGTTCCTGAACCTGCGGACGCTGGGCGAAGAATTGCACGATACGGTTAATTTTCGACAGGCCGATCACGGAATCTTTGGGGATATACGCGACAGTCGCTTTGCCATCAATGGTCACGAAGTGATGTTCACAGGTGCTGGTCAGCGTGATATCGCGGACGGTGACCATTTCATCCACCTTCATTTTATTTTCAATGAGGGTAATTTTCGGGAAATTGGCGTAGTCGAGGCCGGCGAAAATCTCGTCAACGTACATCTTAGCGATACGATGCGGCGTTTCCATCAGACTGTCATCGCTCAAATCTAGATTCAGCAACTGCATAATCTCAGTCATATGCCCTGCGATAAGGCTTTTTCGCGTTTCATTATCCAGTTCATCCATAGGCGGGCGCAGCGGCGTTTCCAGCCCCCGGGCAACCAGCGCGTCATGAACCAGGGCCGCTTCTTTACTGAGTGATGGCATTAATCGTGTTCTCCTGCAGGTGTGGCGCCTCTGCCCTGCATGGGGCAAAGTTTGTCAATATTGTGACAGTGTGATTATTGTGCGTGAGGTAGCGCACATAATCCAGTATTCACGCCCATAATTGTTGAAATTGTCGCTGCCTTTCATGACATCTTTTCCGGTGCGAGAATGCTGGCAGGACAAAGGTCATATTTGTTAACGCAACGTTATTTAAATGATGAAGCATGTTTATGTATTACGGAAGTGAAAGTTACTCACAACGCGGTGAATAATCTGTATTATGAAGAATCTGCATACCTTATCAGGTTCACTATAAAAGGAGCCCCCGCATGGAAATGCTCGAAGAGCACCGATGTTTTGGCGGCTGGCAGCAGCGCTGGCGTCATCATGCCGCCACGCTAAACTGCGCCATGACATTCAGCATTTTTCTTCCGCCGACTCAGGATAATGAACCGCCTCCGGTACTGTACTGGTTGTCCGGGTTGACCTGCAATGATGAGAACTTTACCACCAAAGCAGGCGCGCAGCGTATCGCAGCAGAACTGGGCATTGTATTGGTGATGCCGGATACCAGTCCACGCGGTGAACAGGTCGCCAACGATAGCGGATACGATTTAGGCCACGGCGCCGGGTTTTATCTCAATGCCACACAGCCGCCCTGGGCCAGCCATTATCGCATGTACGATTACCTGCGCGATGAGCTTCCGGCGCTCATCCAGACACAGTTTAACGTCAGCGACCGTTGCGCCATCAGCGGGCACTCGATGGGCGGCCACGGCGCGTTAATCATGGCGCTGAAAAATCCGGGTAAATACACCAGCGTCTCTGCTTTTGCGCCTATCGTCAACCCCAGCCGCGTGCCGTGGGGAATCAAAGCGCTTACCGCTTATCTCGGCGAAGATGAATCAGCCTGGAGTGAGTGGGATAGCTGCGAATTAATGCTGGCCAGCCAGCCGCAGGACGCCATTCCTGTGCTCATCGATCAGGGCGACAGCGATCAATTCCTCGCCGATCAACTTCAGCCAGCCGTACTGGCGGAAGCCGCGCGGCAAACCGCCTGGCCGATGACGCTACGAATCCAGCCCGGTTACGATCATAGCTATTATTTTATTGCGTCCTTCATCGAGGACCATCTGCGCTTTCATGCCCGGTATTTACGGGGCGAGCGTGAGACGTCACCAACATAATGAATTTTCCAGCGCCGCGCTGTAATTCACCTCCTCCGACTGCGGCGCGGAAGATTTATTATTTAAATCCGCGGCCTGCTGGCGTACCTGAAGGCGGCCGCTCCCCTCTCCGCCTTCATAACTTTCGTGAAAATTACGCAGCTCGGATTCAAACAGCACCGCATCAAGATTATGCAACTTATCCAGCGCCCGCAGGAGAGAAATTAACGTATCAAGATTGAGCCCTCCCCCCTTCTCGATACGCTTGATGGTGGCGATGCCAACGTGCGCGCGATCGGCAAGCTGCTGCTGGGTCATCGAAAGAGACAGACGCGTCTCCTTTAAGCGAGCGCACAACGACAGGATAATCTCGTCGTTATTCATCGTATTGTATTTCACGCTGTTACCCTCTCTTGCGCGGCTGAATTTTCCCCAGCGAACCATGATACGTTTCACGGTATTTAGCGCTCATATCTTTACCGGTCTCGTACATCGCAGCAATGATCTCATCGAGCGAAATACAGGGTTCGCTTACGCGACTCATCGCCATCGTCGCCGCGTTTATCGCTTTCACGGCAGAGATGGCATTTCTCTCTATGCAGGGAATTTGTACCTGTCCGCCCAGCGGATCGCAGGTCAATCCCAGATGATGTTCCATGGCAATTTCAGCGGCGCTCAGCGTTTGCTCCACGGATGCGCCCATCAGTTCAGCCAGGCCCGCCGCCGCCATTGAGCATGCCACGCCGATTTCCCCCTGACAGCCAACTTCAGATCCCAGAATAGAGGCGTTTTGTTTAAACAACATCGCGATAGCGGCGGCGGTCAGGAAGAAACGGGTCAGAGCACCGGGCTCCAGCGGCGTGACAAATTTATCATACCAGCAGAGCGCTGCCGGAATGATGCCGCACGCGCCATTGGTTGGCGCGGTAACAATCTGTCCGCCGCTGGCATTTTCTTCGCTTACCGCAATCGCGAAGGCATTGACCCAGTTCAGCGCGGTTAAAAAATCGCTGGCGGAACGGTTAGCCTGTAACGTCTTATGTAACGCACAGGCGCGCCGCGGTACCTGATAGGGACCGGGTAATACCCCCTCAGTATGCAGGCCGCGATAAACCGCCTGCTGCATCACGTTCCATATTTGCGCCAGATAATTCTGCAACGTTTGTGGCGAGTGGCGGCACAGCTCATTTTTCATCATCAGCGCCGCCACGGACAGGCCGTTACGCCGACACAGCGCCAGCAACTGCGCGGCATGACTAAATTCAAAGGGCGACACTGTACGCAAAGGAAGCGATGGCGTCAGCGGCTCGCCATGTTTGCGGACCTGCCCGGCGCCGGTCGAAAACCAGGTCTCTTCATACACCGTGAAATAATCATCTCTGGCGCGAAACGTCATGGCATAAGGATGACCTGGATGCGCCTGGTGATTGGCGATAATCTTGACTTTTATCGTGATTCCGCCCGCGTCAGAGAGCGGGAGCTCGATTTTGTTTTCATTTTCCGCACGCTTAATCACCGCCATATGCGAACGGAGATCGACATTCTCCGGCTGGTAGCCCAGCAGCCCAAGATAAAGGGCGGTATCCACATTGTGGCACTTGCGGCTTAACGATAACGCGCCATACAGCTCGATTTCTATTTCCCGAATTAGCGGCAACGTCTCTTGTTCTCTGAGCAATGAAATAAAGTGACAGGCGGCGCGCATCGGCCCTACGGTACGTGAGCTGGATGGACCTATTACTATTTTGAATATATCAAGGCAACTCTCCATCGTTATATCAATCCTTTCAGTGTCATTCGCGTTCAGTAATAAATAACATCCTCGCATAGTTGGCATATCAAAAGTGATACCTTTTGTGTCTGAACTTTACCTGGTATCAAAAACAACGCTTTTTTAGCCCTTTTCTGGCTGTGATATCTGTGATAGCACGAGATTCCACGCCGCAAAAGAGCCATTATAATACCCTTAAATTAAGGGAGTTATCATATGAGCATTATTTATTTTATTACTACACAGGATATCGATACGTTTCAGAAAAAATTACAGGAAACGTTATTTGATGCCGTCACCATGCCATTTCCGCTATTATTTGATAAACGTTATGCCGCGCTTATCAATACCGCTTATTTAAAGCTTACGCTGCCAACGGAATGTCTGACGCCTGAATTTTATCGCTATTTACGCGAACTCTCATTACAATGGCAGTTTGAATTTTTTATTAAGCCGCAGCCACTGCCTGCTAACGGTATTATCGCTTTTGATATGGACTCGACATTTATTGCGGAAGAAGGCGTGGATGAAATTGCCCGCGAGCTTGGCATGTCGACGCAAATCACCGCCATTACCCAACAGGCGATGGAGGGCAAGCTTGATTTTAACGCCAGTTTTACCCGACGTATCGGAATGTTGAAAGGCACACCGAAAGCAGTGCTGAACGCCGTATGCGATCGCATGACCCTTTCGCCAGGCCTGTTAACTATTCTGCCAGTCATCAAGGCCAAAGGATTTAAAACCGCGATTATCTCCGGGGGACTGGATATATTCACCCAGCGTCTAAAAGAACGGTATCAACTGGATTATGCCTTTTCGAATACGGTTGAAATACGCGATAACGTTCTGACGGATAACATTACCTTGCCGATTATGAACGCCGCAAACAAAAAACAGACGCTGGTTGACCTGGCTGCCCGGTTAAATATTGCCACGGAGAATATTATTGCCTGCGGCGATGGCGCCAACGATCTGCCGATGTTAGAACATGCTGGCACCGGTATTGCCTGGAAAGCGAAGCCGGTTGTACGGGAAAAAATCCACCATCAGATTAATTATCACGGTTTCGAATTGCTTCTTTTTCTTATTGAAGATGAATTATAACGCGACTCACCTCGCCGGAAGGGAATTTTAAAATGAGTATAAAAACATTTATTTTCAGCCAGCCCGATAAGCCGATTGTAAAAGAGAAAAAAGAGATAGACCAGACCTATAAAAAATTTCGTTTTGAGATTATCGCCTCGGTCTTTATCTCTTATGCCGTCTTTTATCTTACCCGTAAAAACTTCTCCGCCGCGATGCCGGCCATGCTGACGCAAACGTCGCTGACCGCAGAAGACTTCGCCATTATGTCTTCTATTTTTTACATTCTTTATGGCGCGATGAAGTTTGTCGGCGGGATGCTGGTCGATAAAATTAACCCGAAAGCCATGACCGGCCCGGTGCTGATTGGCGTGGGGATTGTAAATATTCTGTTCGGCTTTTCCGATAGCGTGGCGGCATTCTACGTACTGTACAGCCTCAACGCGATATTACAGGGCACCAGCTTTCCGCCGATGGCGAAAATTATGGCCTCGTGGTTTTCGAAAAACGAACGGGGACGCTGGTGGGCTATCGTTGAAGCGGCGCACAATATCGGCGGCAGCCTCGCGCCGCTGCTGACCAGTTTTGCTATCGCCTTTAGCGGTAGCTGGAAAATGGGGTTTTATGTTCCCGGCGCCATTTCGCTGCTGATGGGGATAGTGGCGCTATTTACCATTAAAGATCGTCCCGGTACGTTAGGTTTGCCCAACGTGGGGCAGTGGCGTAACGACCCGACGGAACTGGCCCAGGTCAAGGCCAGCCCGGTCAACCTGAGCTTCTGGCAGATTTTTGTGAAATATATCCTGACCAATCCACTGGTATGGATCATTATTATCGGCGATATGTCGGTTTATATTGCGCGCACCATCCTTAACGACTGGCCGCAGATTTACTATTCGCAGGTTCACGGCTGGAGCCTGATAAAAGCGAACTCGATTATTTCCTGGTTTGAGGCGGGCGGACTGGCAGGTGGGTTGCTGGCAGGCTACTTGTCTGACTTTATGTTCAAAAGTAACCGCTGGATGACCGGGTTAATCTTCGCGTTAGCGCTGTGCATATGCATCGTGCTGGTGCCGCTGGTTCAGGATACCTCTTACACCCTCACCGCGATTCTGTTCACCATCATGGGCTTCGCCTTATACGGACCGCATATGCTTTTTGCCGTCGGCTGTCTGGCTGTGACCCATAAGGATGCGGCGGGATCGATTACCGGCTTTCGGGGATTGTTCAGCTATGTCGGCGCGGCAATGGCCGGTGTGCCGGTAATTATGGTGAAAAATAGCTGGGCGTGGTCGGGCGTTTATATCTATGCGTTAATCGCCATTCTGCTAACGACTTTGTCGCTGGCGCTGCTCTCCAGGCTGCATCGGTTATAACATTCTGGCGACAGCGGCAAAACGCGGCTGTCGCCAGTCTCTGTCAGAAACGGTAATCCACCGCCATAAAGTAACGACGTCCGTCTTCGGTGTAACCGTAGTCGTCGCGTTTGAGATCTTTATCGCCCACGTTCAGAACGCCCGCACGCAGTTTAACATTTTTCGTCGCCTGCCATGCCGCGCCGGTATCCCAGACCACGTACCCACCCGGCGTTTTCGCCGTTGCGCTGTCGGCCCGCTTACGCCCGGTATAATTCCCTGATACGTAGAATGACCAGTCTTCGAGCTGCGCCGGTTTCCAGTCCAGCGTACCGTTCGCGGTGTGGAACGGCAGATCGGAAAGCGGCTTGTTCCCGCCATTACTGACGTCGCGTCCGTCGTTATAGGTGTAATTCAACGACAGTTTCCACGCCTCGTTAAACGGAACTTTCAACTCGGTTTCCACACCCTGAATACGCGCTTTATTCACGTTGTAATAACGGAAGACCGGAACGCGCTGTCCCCGACTATTGGTTTCGAAACCGACAAAGTTGGAATAGCCGGGCGCGGCGTTAACGTCAGCGGTACGGCTAATGCTGATGCGATTGTCCACATCGTTACGGAACGTGGTAACGCTCGCTTCCACGCCCTCCAGTATGCCTTCTTCGCCACGGTAATAAAGGCCGAGCTCCCAGCTTTCACTGGTTTCAGGTTTCAGATCCGGGCTACCGATAATGCGGCATCCTCCACGGCAGGAGTTGGTCGCCCAGTCCGGACTTAATTGCAATAGCGACGGCGCTTTAAAGGCCGTGGCCCACCCACCTTTCACCGTCAGGGTATCCGTTGCGTTATAGACCAGATAAGCACGCGGGCTCCAGTGATCGCCATAGGTTTCATGGTCATCCATACGAATACCGGTGGTCAGCGCCAGCGGTTCGAAGATGCGCCACTCATCTTCAAGGAACAGAGCATACTGGCTGGCGGAGGTTTTAGTACTGGAACCGCCGGTCAGGTTGACCGCATCGCTCAGTTTATCGTGACGCCATTCGCCGCCGAAGGTGAGGAACTGGTTGACAGACGCTAACGGCAGAACGTATTTCCCGTCAATCGAATTGCTTTCTGACGTGATAGGGCTACTGTTGCCGGGGTTTTTGTTTTCCACTTTTTCGCCGTAGAACTTGAGCTCGCTGTTACCGAGATCCCAACGTCCGTTATGGCTCAACGCGTAGTTTTGCCGTTCCAGACGGTTTTTATCCAGCGAGTCGGAGTCCCGGTCCTGGCGATCAAAACCGTAGCCTGCGGTAACGTCATGATTTTCGTTTGGTGTCCAGGCAAACTCGACGTTTCCATCCCGGCTGGTAAATCCTTCAATGCGCGGCGTTTCACCCGTAGCGGTGGTGGCGGAACTCTGCTGCTCGTCTTTTCCGCGTTTCGCCAGGCTACCGTAGGCTTTCATTCCCAGCACGCCGTCGATCAGCGGACCGCTGGTAAAGAACTGGCCGTTATAGGTATCGCCACGGTCGCGATGTTCCTGAATAGTGGAGTCAACCGTGACGCTACCGTGCCATTTCTGACCAATTTTTTTGGTAATAATGTTGACCACGCCGCCCAGCGCATCGGAGCCATACAGCGAGGACATGGGGCCACGCACCACTTCAATGCGTTCGATAGCGTCAACCGGTATCCAGTTCAGATCAAAATCATTATGGCGGAAGACCGCGTTACGGGAGTTAACGCGCTTACCGTCGATCAGGATCAGCGTATAACTGCTGTCCAGACCACGAATACTCACGCCTTTACGGTTATCCCCTTCGTTAGTGAGCTGTACGCCCGGCACCTCTTTCAGGACATCTTTCAGGTTTTGCACGGGCCTGCGCTGTAAATCTTGCTGGGTAATGACGCTGATACTTGCTGGCGCATCTTTCAGATTTTGTTCGATAGCGGACGCGGTAACGACCATGGTTTCACCATCATCCGTTGCCGCGGCAACCGGCCAGGCCAACGTAACTGCGGACATACAAAGCCCTACCCGAACGAAAGGGTTAAACCTAAACATTCCATTTCTCCATGAGGTAAATACGACAAAAAAATCGGTTATCGCTCACAACGCATTACGTTTCGCCTGCGATAACAGTTATCACGGCGAACTCTTTTTATGCAGGCGAGTCGGGCTCATGAGTGACGGTCGCGCCCGAATCTTCATCCTTTCTGATTTCGAGCGTAACGATAAAGCAAACGATAATAATTATCAATTTAATTGTTAATAATTATGTCATTTGAACCAATCATGAAGAAAAAACAAAAAACCCTCTCGAATGAGAGGGTTAGAAGAGTCAGGTTCAGGCAGTCAGTGCCGGATAGCGGTATAAAGCCTTATCCGGCCATGACGAGAATACCGCGTTACTTTTTAACGCGTTCCGGGAAGTGCATTTCGCTATAGCGCACGAAATGCGTGCCTTTTATCAGCTTGTAGCCGAACCAGATAAGCAGGAACAGCGGAATACCGATATAGGTCGCCGCGACGCCGCCCCAGTCGATGGTATCTTTCAGGAACGCTTCATAGTTCTGCCCCAACGTAATAATCAGGCACAGTACAAAGGCGAAAATCGGCCCCAGCGGGAAGAACCCGGAACGGTACGGCAAATCATTCACATCATACCCTTGTATCACGTAACCGCGACGGAAACGATAATGGCTAATGGCAATCCCCAGCCAGGCGATGAAGCCCGTCATACCGGAGGTGTTCAACAGCCACAGATAGACCGTCTGGTTGCCGAACATTGAGGTCAAAAAGCAAAGACCGGCAATCACGGTGGTGGCATAAAGCGCATTGCGCGGTACGCCGCCGCGGGACAATTTCGCAAAAATACGCGGGGCCTTACCGTCACAGGCCAGGGTGTAGAGCATACGGGTCGAGGCATACATTCCGGAGTTGCCCGCAGACAGTACCGCCGTCAGGATAACCGCATTCATTATCGCCGCCGCAGACAACAAGCCCGCATGCTGGAACACTAAGGTAAACGGACTGACGCTAATGTCTTTGACGTCGTTACGCAGCAGGTTTGGATCGGTATAAGGAATGATCAGGCTGATAATCAAAATCGCGAAAACATAAAACAGCAGAATACGCCAGAACACCTGACGCACCGCGCGCGGAATATTCTTCTCCGGGTTTTCAGATTCCCCGGCGGCAATACCAATCAGCTCAGTTCCCTGGAAAGAGAAGCCCACGATCATCGCGACGCCAATCATTGCCGCAAAACCGCCAGCAAAAGGCGCATCGCCCGTCGTCCAGTTGCTCCAGCCGACCGGCTCGACACCTTTAAAGATGCCGATAATCATCGCTACGCCAACGATGATGAAGATAATAACGGTCGCGACTTTAATTAACGAGAACCAGTACTCCGCCTCGCCAAAACCGCGTACGGAAATGTAGTTCAGCAAGAAAATGACGCAGAGGAATAGCGCGCTCCAGATCCAGCCCGGCGTATCCGGGAACCACCAGCCCATCACCAATTGTGCGGCAACCAGGTCAACAGCGATAGTCACCGCCCAGTTGTACCAGTAGTTCCAGCCCAGCGCGAAACCAAAGCCTTCTTCCACATAGTTCTGACCATATGTCGCAAACGAGCCAGATACCGGCATATAGGCCGCCAGCTCGCCAAGACTGGTCATCAGGAAGTAGACCATCAAACCAATCAGAATATAAGAAAACAGCGCGCCGCCTGGCCCCGCCTGAGAAATTGTCGCACCAGATGCAACGAAAAGACCTGTCCCGATGGAGCCGCCAATGGCAATCATCGTCAGGTGACGCGCCTTTAATTCGCGACGTAGCGCGGGCGCTTCTGTGGTTTTAGTTTTGGAACCCATGTGAAAATGCTATCCATCCAAAAAATGAGGCGCGATTGTAACAGACGAAATACTATCCTTCCGACACAAATGCGCGGTTATAAGAGACCTTCATGACCGGCCACGGATTATAAGTAAAGCAGAGAATAACGTATACGTAAGCGGATACTAAAAATGGCGATGCCGCCCGGGCAGCCCTCCTCTTCACCTTTATTCACAGTAACTCAAAAAACGCTGCAACGCGTTAGAAAGATGTTTCTGCCGATGATGAACACGCCACAACGTGCGCACCAGGCGCGGTAACGGCACCGCGACTTCGCCCAGGGTTCCCGCCTGGAGTTGTTCAGCAATCACCCGGCGCGATAAACAGCTTATCCCCAGTCCGTGACGCACCGCATGTTTGATCGCTTCTGAATTCCCCAACTCCATCGCCATATGAAAGCGCGGCAAATGCGACAACAGCAAATAATCGACAATTTCCCGCGTACCGGAACCGCGCTCGCGTAAAATCCATGGGGATGCCGCAAGCTGTTCCAGCGTCACCGGCCCCTGCGTCAGCGGCGAGGACGGCGCGGCAAAGACCACCAGCTCATCTTCCAGCCACGGCTCAGAGATAATCTCTGTACTGTGACATGGTCCTTCAATCAGGCCGATATCAACCCGAAAATCCAGCACCGCGTTAATCACGTCCTGGCTGTTTCCCACGCTGAGTTCCAGCGGCAAGGCCGGATAATGCTGGCGATAGCGGGCAATCATGGCGGGTAAAATGTAATTGCCGATGGTGCTACTGGCATAAACCCGTATCGCGCCGTTATCTTCACGAAATAGCTGCTCAATTTCTACCGCTTGCTCCAGCAATGCCAGCGCGCGCGGATATAATAAGCGCCCATGTTCGTTGACCACCAACCGTTTCCCCACCCGATCAAACAACTGTACGCCGAGCTGACCTTCCAGATCGGTGAGCGCGGCGCTAACGGCGGACTGCGATAATGACAGCATGACCGACGCCTGGGTTGTTGAACCGCTTTTCAGTACTTCAGCAAACACTTCAAGTTGTCGTAGCGTAATATGCATAGTCGTATCCCACCGATAGCGTTTCACTTACCACTTATAAAGATTAATTATAAATATATAATCAATTTTATTTTTAAACCAGATCACCGTAACCTTATTGTCCATATACAGGAGAAGGTTATGACAGAACTCACCTTGCAGAATCATCGTCGTACAATGTGGCATTTTATACCGGGGCTCGCTCTGAGCGCCGTCATTACAGGAGTCGCCCTGTGGGGCGGCGCTATCCCTGCCGTTGCAGGCGCGGGGTTCAGCGCCCTGACCCTGGCTATCCTGCTGGGTATGGTTATCGGGAATACCGTCTATCCACAAATATGGAAACAATGCGACGGCGGCGTGCTGTTTGCAAAACAACATCTGCTGCGTTTAGGGATTATCCTTTACGGCTTCCGCCTTACCTTTTCACAAATCGCCGATGTGGGCATTAGCGGTATTGTGATTGACGTATTAACGCTTTCCAGCACGTTCATGCTGGCCTGCTTCTTAGGCCAAAAAGTCTTTGGTCTGGACAGGCATACCAGCTGGCTGATTGGCGCCGGTAGCAGTATCTGCGGCGCGGCAGCGGTACTGGCGACAGAACCGGTGGTAAAAGCGGAAGCCAGTAAGGTTACTGTAGCCGTCGCGACTGTCGTTATTTTCGGCACCATCGCTATTTTCCTTTACCCGGCAATGTATCCGCTGCTGGCGCACTGGTTCAGCCCGGAAACTTACGGCATCTATATCGGCTCAACCATGCATGAAGTCGCGCAAGTGGTCGCAGCGGGTCATGCCGTTAGCCCGGATGCGGAAAATGCGGCAGTTATCGCTAAGATGCTGCGTGTCATGATGCTGGCGCCGTTCCTGATCATTCTGGCAGCACGCGTTAAACAGCTTTCCCCGGCGACCGGCGCGGAAAAAAGCAAAATTACCATTCCGTGGTTTGCTATTTTCTTCATCGTAGTGGCGATCTTCAACTCTTTCCACCTGCTGCCGAAAGCCGTGGTGGATATGCTGGTGACGCTGGACACGGTACTGCTGGCGATGGCGATGGCGGCGTTGGGTCTGACCACTCACGTTAGCGCATTGAAAAAAGCGGGGGCGAAACCGCTGCTGATGGCGCTGGCATTATTCGCCTGGCTGATTATTGGCGGTGGCGCCATTAACGTCCTAATCCATAGCCTTATCGCATAAATTATTACGTTTCACGCCTGTTAACCCGTTATCATAGCGTTCGTAATGAACCGTTAGCGGGTTTAACAGGAGTCTTTTATGAAATACATCGGAGCGCACGTCAGCGCTGCTGGCGGTCTGGCTAACGCCCCTGCCCGCGCGGCTGAAATTGGCGCAACGGCCTTTGCGCTTTTCACAAAAAACCAGCGTCAGTGGCGTGCCGCCCCCCTTACTCCCCAGGTCATTGATGACTTTAAAATCGCCTGTGAAAAGTATCATTTCTCGGCGGCGCAAATTCTTCCCCACGATAGTTACCTGATTAATCTGGGCCATCCGGTCAGTGAAGCACTGGAAAAATCACGTGATGCCTTTCTCGATGAAATGCAACGCTGTGAACAACTCGGCTTAACCTTGCTTAATTTTCATCCCGGTAGCCATTTGATGCAGATTGCACAGGAGGATTGCCTGGCGCGGATCGCGGAATCCATCAATATTGCCCTCGCGCAGACCGAGGGCGTTACGGCGGTTATCGAAAATACAGCCGGTCAGGGCAGTAATCTGGGGTTTGAGTTTGAACAGTTAGCCGCCATCATCGACGGCGTGGAAGATAAGTCGCGCGTTGGCGTCTGTATCGATACCTGCCATGCCTTTGCCGCCGGATATGATCTGCGTACGCCAGAGGCGTGCGAAAAAACGTTCGCCGGATTCGGGAAAATTGTCGGATTTCAGTATTTGCGCGGAATGCACCTGAACGACGCCAAAAGCGCCTTCGGTAGCCGCGTTGACCGCCATCACAGTCTGGGTGAAGGCAATATCGGCCACGATGCGTTTCGTTGGATTATGCAGGATGCGCGTTTTGACGGTATTCCGCTGATACTGGAGACCATCAATCCTGATATCTGGGCGGAAGAGATTGCGTGGTTAAAAGCCCAGCAAATTGCCGAAGCGGTGGCCTGACGCTCAATGTTCTTCAGGCAATAAAAAAGGCAGAGCGCGCTCTGCCTTTTTTAGCGTGTTTCTCTTACGCCGCTTTTGCCGCGACTTCCGTCTCCGGACGTTTCAGGACGGCATAAGCCAGCCCTGCCACCAGCGTACCGGCCACAATTGCCAGCAGATATCCCAATACCGGCGTAATTGCGCCTGGGATAAGCAGAACAAACAGACCGCCATGCGGCGCCATCAATTTTGCGCCTACCGCCATAGAAATGGCCCCGGTCAACGCGCCGCCAACGATACAGCACGGCAGTACACGCATCGGGTCGCGCGCCGCAAACGGAATAGCGCCTTCAGTGATAAAGCACAGCCCCAGCACCAACGCCGCTTTACCGCCTTCCTGCTGCGCTTTGTCGAATTTACGACGCGCCACCATCGTCGCCAGACCCAGCGCTAACGGCGGTACCATACCTGCGGCCATGATCGCCGCCATCGGCGCGTAAGTTTGCGTACTCAGCAGACCAACGCCAAACGCATACGCCGCTTTGTTCACCGGGCCGCCCATGTCGGTACACATCATCCCGCCGAGAATCGCGCCCAGCAGCACCGCATTTGCCGTCCCCATCGTTTGCAGCCAGTGGGTGAGCCCTTCCAGAATCCCGGCAACCGGTTTACCGATCAGGTAAATCATCGCCAGCCCCACCACCAGACTGGAAATTAACGGGATGATCAGGATTGGCTTCAGCGCTTCCATACTTTGCGGAAGTTTCAGTTTGGTACTGATAAGCTTCGCCATATACCCGGCAAGGAAGCCGGCAATGATCCCGCCGATAAAACCGGAACCGGTACTAACCGCCAGCATACCGCCAATCAGACCTGGCGTAAGGCCTGGGCGATCCGCGATGGAGAAAGCGATATAACCCGCCAGTACCGGCACCATCAGCGCAAACGCCGAACCGCCGCCAATCTGCATCAGCGCCGCCGCTAGCGTGTCCGGCACCTTAAAGGCTTCAATACCAAAAGCGAAGGAAAGCGCAATACACAGTCCCCCGGCAACCACCATAGGCAGCATGTAAGAAACACCCGTCAACAGATGCCGGTATGCGCCAGCGCTCTCTTTCTTCCCTTCGGTCGCCGCTTGCGATGCCTTACCCGCCGGTTGATACGGCGTCGCTTCCACTACGGCTTTATCCAGCTCCTGCGCCGTCTTTTTCAGCGCCAGGCCGGTCGACGTGCGGTACATCGGGAGACCGGCAAACTTCGCCAGATCCACTTCGATATCCGCCGCCACAATCACTAAATCCGCTTCCGCCACCTCTTCCGGGGTGATGGCATTGCCGGCCCCCACGGAGCCGCGCGTTTCGACTTTTACCCACCAGCCGCGTTTTTTCGCTTCGGTTTCAATGGCTTCAGCCGCCATAAAAGTATGGGCGACGCCGGTCGGGCAGGCCGTTACCGCGACCACGCGTTTCGGACCGCCGCTCGCCGCAGGAGCAACCGCAGCAGGAGCGCTGTAAGGGGTCGCATGGCTTTTGGCTTCACTCAGAAACAGTTCCGGATGCGCGACGGCGCGACCAATATCCCCCAGCCAAACCTTTTTGCCGTTCAGAGCATTGTCGTTCGGCAGAGATTCGCCCAGCACGATCGCCAGCTCAGCATCATTCGGATTGTCGATAATTTCCAGATTTGCTTTATGCGCCGCCGCTCCAAGCAGGGTTTTCGCCATGTAAGCGCGAGCCTGGCCGAGATTAGCGTCAATTATCAGCAGCGTTTTCATTATGCCTCTCCTGCTGTCAGTTAAACGGTTGTAAGTCGACACGCGCCATCATTGCGGCCAACTGAGGACGATCGGTAATACCCACATTGCTCTGGCTGACCGCCAGCGCGGCAACCGCCGTCGCCAGACGCAGCGTATGTTCGCTGGACTCGCGCATCAGCAGGCCGTAAATCAATCCGCCAACCATGGAATCGCCTGCGCCGACGGTACTTACCACGTCAACTGCCGGTGGTTTAGCGATCCATTCTCCTGAGGCGTTAACCCACAGCGCGCCTTCCGCCCCCAGCGAAATCACCACATGGGCGATACCCTGTTCGCGTAACGCGTGCGCCGCATCAATCACATCTTTCATTTCCGGGAGCTTACGACCCGCCCAAATTTCCAGTTCGCGGCGATTCGGTTTCACCAGCCACGGCGCAGCTTTAAGACCGGCGACTAACGCTTCACGGCTACTATCAAAGATAATGCATGGACACTGGCTGCGCAGACGCGTCATCCAGTCGGTGAACGCTTCCGGACTCACGCCAGCCGGTAAGCTACCGCTGACGCAGACCATATCGAACTGACCCAGCCAGCTCAGGGAGTCGTTAACAAAGCGTTCCCAGTCTGCGGGGGTCACGTCAAAGCCGGAAAAGTTGAAGTCGGTCACTTCGCCATCTTTTTCCGTCAGCTTCACGTTGATGCGGGTCCGGCCCTGAACCACCTGAAAGCGGTTAGCGATGCCCAGTTCGCTGAACAATTGCTGAAAACCGTCCTGGTTATCTTTACCGAGAAAACCGCCGACGGTGACGTCGATGCCTAAGTCTTTCAGCACCTTGGCAACGTTAATGCCTTTGCCCGCCGCGTGCAGACCCGTGGTTTTCACCAGGTTCACTTCGCCGCGTTCGATTTCAGGGCAAAACCCAACCAGATCGTAAGCCGGATTAAGGGTAATGGTGGCAACACGCCTGCTCATTATGCGCCCTCCCCGAGACCGGCGGCGATCGCATCGCCAATCGCTTTCAGCGCCTGTTCAGCATCTTCACCCTGCGCGGTAAAGCGCAGACGATGGCCTTTCTTCACGCCTAATGCCACCACTTTCATCAGACTACGTCCGTTTGCCGGTTTGCCGGTTCCATCAAGGTTTGTCACGGTAATTTCACTGTTAAATTGTTTAATCGTATTCACCAGCATGGTGCCCGGACGGGCATGGAGACCATGCTCATTACGCACTACAAATTCCGCGCTCAGTACGTCATCCGTCAGCGCATCATCACTGGTCAGCAACGCCAGCAGCGTCGCGGCGTCGGCGCTCAGCAGACGATCGGCTTTATTGTTCAGCAACAGGTCGCCGAGGCGTTTTAACACGGCAATCGGCTGCTCGTCGTTCATCGCGACAGTGACTAATAAGGCTGCTTTTTCACCCTCTACGTCAAACGCCTGGGTCGCACGGCTTACCGCAACAGCGCTGCGCAAATTGCCTTCCGCGCTGTCGTTCAGCCAGATGCCTTGTCCCAGATTCATCGGACTATCGTTAATCGTTTTTGCGACGAACGCTGCATCAACCGCTCCCGCCTCTTTCAGACGCGCCGCATTTAGCGCCTGCAATGTGACCAGCGAGCTGGCGATGACATCCAGCGTCATCGTCTCGTTATCAAGTTTTAATTGTTCACTTTGCTTCTCGCCCATCAGCAATGCGCGCAGCTCTTCCGCCGTTGTCGCGGATTTCAGCTGTTCAGCCACGGAGTCATCGCTCAGCACATGCGTCAACTGACGCAGCAGGCCGAGGTGTTCGTCCGAACTGGCGGCAATACCAATCGCCACATAGGCGACCTGGCCTTCTCCCCAGGTAACGCCCTGCGGGAATTGAAAGACCTGGACGCCGGTTTTCAGCACCTGATCGCGCGTGTCTGTTGTGCCATGGGGAATCGCAATACCATTGCCAAGAAAGGTCGAGGTTTGCTGTTCGCGCGCCAGCATACCGTCAACATAGCCGCCCGCCACATTCCCCGCCTGCGCTAACGCGGCGGCGATTTGCCGAATGGCCTCTTCTTTATTTCCGGCCTGCTCGCCCGGATGAATGTCCTGAACCGATAACTGGAACATGTGTCTCCTCTCCTGCTGAATTGAAACGATTCAGCCACTATGAGAAAAAAAGCGCCAATCTGAGTTATCAAAAAAACCAGATCGCGCTGAAACGTTTCAAGAAGTCTGGATCTTTCTGCTTCAGCACGCAAGAAAAGTTACCGGTTTTGTAGCAATTTTTTGAGGTGAAGCACATTTTTTCTCCAACAGCCCCTCAATAGCTGACGCATAAAAGGCTTCAGCTTTTTTCTTTCAGCTTGCGTCAGCACACCCTGGTAACAAATTGGAATGCTATTTTGATTTTTCGTGTCGATTTTGATTCAGACGCCTGTTTATTTTCTGACGGGCAGCGTAAACTCCGCCTCTCTTCACACCACTGATATAGAAACATGCACAACAGTCCCGCCGCCGCTGCGCCTAAATCATTTGACCTGACGTCTACCGCCTTTTTGATCGTCGCTTTTCTCACCGGTATTGCCGGTGCGTTACAGACGCCGACGCTCAGTATTTTTCTGACGGATGAGGTTCACGCCCGTCCCGGCATGGTGGGATTCTTTTTTACCGGCAGCGCGGTTATCGGCATTATCGTGAGCCAGTTTCTGGCGGGTCGCTCAGATAAAAAAGGCGATCGCAAAAAACTGATCGTTTTCTGTTGCGTGCTGGGCATGTTGGCCTGCGTGTTGTTTGCCTGGAACCGCAACTACTTTATTTTGCTGTTCATCGGCGTCTTTCTCAGTAGCTTCGGCTCTACCGCCAACCCGCAGATGTTTGCGCTGGCCCGTGAACATGCCGATCGTACAGGTCGTGAAGCGGTGATGTTCAGCTCAATCCTCCGCGCCCAGGTCTCATTGGCCTGGGTCATTGGGCCGCCGCTGGCCTATGCTCTGGCGATGGGTTTTAGCTTTACGGTGATGTATTTGAGCGCGGCGGTAGCTTTTATCGTCTGCGGCGTCATGGTGTGGTTCTTTTTACCGTCAATGCGCAAAGATGCGCCGCTGGCAACCGGTACGCTGGAAGCACCGCGTCGTAATCGCCGCGATACGCTGTTGTTGTTTGTCATCTGTACGTTAATGTGGGGAACTAACAGCCTGTATATCATTAATATGCCGCTGTTTATCATCAATGAGCTGCATCTTCCGGAAAAACTTGCAGGCGTGATGATGGGCACCGCCGCCGGGCTGGAGATTCCCACAATGCTGATTGCAGGTTACTTCGCCAAACGGTTGGGAAAACGCCTGTTAATGTGCATCGCCGTTGTCGCCGGACTGTGCTTTTATGCGGGTATGTTGCTGGCGCACGCACCGGCGACGTTGCTCGGCTTGCAGTTGCTGAACGCGATTTACATCGGCATTCTTGGCGGGATTGGCATGCTCTATTTTCAGGATCTCATGCCAGGCCAGGCGGGTTCAGCCACCACGCTGTATACCAATACCATTCGCGTCGGCTGGATCATTGCCGGTTCGCTGGCGGGAATCGCTGCAGAAATCTGGAATTATCATGCGGTCTTCTGGTTTGCGTTAGTTATGATTGTCGCCACCATGTTCTGCCTGGCGCGTATTAAAGATGTTTAACTTGCAAGCCTGATACTTTTACTCTTCGACACATTTCAGCGCAGAGTTTATCTCTGCGCAATGTTCATGCGCGGTCATTCATTGTCTTTTTCTCAATACGATATTCTGTAAGCGCCCTCTTACATAAAAGACCGGTTATTGAGAAAATTACGCCCATCAGCCCGCAAAGGACCAGCACCAGCCGCATCTTATATTTTGGTGTTACAGCAACATCTATCACTTCAATGTTAGCATTATTTTTAACCGCCTCCGACAACAATGATAGCTTTGCGTATGTTTCCGTTTGTAACATATTTTTATGCACGCTATAGCGTTTAATGTCACCATCATCGATATACCATTCTGCCATTTTATCGACACTATTTTTCAGGGTGGAAATAATATTATTGACGCTTTCTTCCCTCCCCTGCCCCTTAAAAAGGACAAGCTGATTTTTCGCGTCAAAACTTATTTTATTTTTATAGTCCGCAGGCAAGAAACGGCTAAACTGGTTAAGGATAACCGTTGTTTTACATTGAATATCATTAGCATAGCCACATAACGCATAGGTAGCAGGCGTATCCAGATTAGGTTTGATTGTCATACTCACAACCTTTGTATCATGCTGCACGCTCACAAAAACATAGCCAATGGCAACAAAAATAAAGGTAGCGATCATGATACTTAGCCATTTTCTTATAAGGAATAAGGAAACGTCGACTAAATCAATTTCACTATTTTCTCCCCGCATTTCACATCCCTTTTAAAACGCTAATAGTCAACCCGAATACTGAAATAACAAAAAGCAACACCAGCGTAAAAATAAACGCCCTGGCTGCGAACGTATATTTCTTCATAAGATAAAACCCACACATAAGAATTCGAGTATTTTAAAGGAAAATAACAACACATTCACACTGGTTATATCGATCGGTAAATACATCAATGATAGATATAAACTATCAAATTCACGATATCGATCGTTATAAATAATTAAAATCGATCAAAACCCCTCTTTTTAATAGATAGAAACTATCATATAAATAAAATTGATCGTTTTTGTTTTGTGTGACGGTTTATTCGGTACACGCTCAGTCACCAACGGGGTTGAGCGGCGACATCTACCGCTTCAGAAGCCACGAAATAAGGGAAGCATGTATTACGCTATTTAATGGTAAAAGGAGGTAATTTGATGCGCAGCTTTTTCAGACTATTTCGGGATATAACATAAGCCCCTACGCATTTATCAAAAGCGGCTTAGCTCATGGTAAAGTTTTCTGTTCGAGTTCCAGCAAATAAATAATGGCCTCTTCCCGGGTCGTTAAACACATGTCCCCTGTCGGTTGCAAACCAGAGCACACTTTTGGGCGTAAAGGCGAGCCAAAGATAAGGCACAAGTTATCTTCCGAAAGCTGCACGCATCTGGTATTCATCGGCTTGCCATTCGGCATTCCGGGTATCGGCGACGAAATTGAAGGCGCAATACAGCAAGCGCCACAACCGCTACGACAGTCCATGCTCAGCCCCTCTATTTATAACCGAATGAAAGATAACAGAATTTGTCCAAAGAAAAATCCAGATTTAAAATGTGGACGTCATCATGATCAGGCCTGCCCTCAGACATTCCGAAGACAAGGCTGGAAACAGAAGGGACAACACAGCACACCTCCCCCCTCCGGGCGACATGCCATCGCGTATTCTCGTTGAACGCGGAGCGGAAAGCGGGCGAACAGTATCACCTTTTTTGCACCAGCAAAAGTGACAATTCCACTTGCCTGGACGGCCCGGCGCGAGTAGTTTTACGCGATATTTTAGATAATCTCTACAACAGGATCTCCTCGATGCCAAGAGCGAACGAAATCAAAAAAGGTATGGTACTGAACTACAACGGCAAATTGCTGATTGTGAAAGATATCGACATTCAGTCGCCTACCGCCCGTGGCGCCGCCACACTGTATAAAATGCGTTTTTCTGATGTCCGCACCGGTCTGAAAGTGGAAGAACGTTTCAAAGGCGACGATATCGTTGATACCGTCACCCTGAGCCGTCGCGGCGTTGACTTTTCTTATGTCGATGGCAACGAATATGTGTTCATGGATAAAGAAGACTATACGCCGTATACCTTCACCAAAGATCAGATTGAAGAAGAGTTGCTGTTTATGCCTGAAGGCGGAATGCCGGATATGCAGGTTCTGACCTGGGACGGCCAACTGCTGGCGCTAGAGCTTCCGCAGACCGTGGATCTGGAAATCGTCGAAACCGCGCCGGGTATTAAAGGAGCGTCCGCCAGCGCACGTAACAAACCCGCGACATTAAGCACCGGTCTGGTGATTCAGGTTCCCGAATACCTGAGCGCAGGTGAGAAAATCCGCATTCATATCGAAGAGCGCCGTTATATGGGGCGCGCGGATTAAGTTTCGCATTTTTCGGCTGCGCCCCAGGGCGCAGTCTGACCTTTTATTTATTGACTGTTCTGCACCAGGAAAGAGAAACGTTAAAAATTTAACATTTTCTGCTCTTAAGATGGCAGAAGCACGACTTCGTCAACTCAGCGCTTCTCTTTTTCACGTTTATTCGCCAGGATTATTAAAAGTTGTTATGTTGTATCAATATTCTGGAGCTGACGTGACCAAAACCAATCTTATTACTGGATTTCTCGGTAGCGGAAAAACCACCTCTATCCTTCATTTATTAGCCCATAAAGATCCGGCTGAAAATTGGGCCGTCCTGGTTAATGAATTTGGCGAAGTGGGTATTGACGGCGCGCTGCTTGCCGACAGCGGCGCACTGCTAAAAGAGATCCCCGGCGGCTGCATGTGCTGCGTCAACGGATTGCCTATGCAGGTGGGGCTCAACACGCTGCTACGCCAGGGCAAACCTGACCGGTTGCTGATTGAACCAACCGGACTGGGGCACCCAAAACAGATTCTGGATTTATTAACTGCGCCGGTTTATGAGCCGTGGATTGATTTACGCGCTACGCTCTGCATCCTTGACCCTCGCCTGCTACTGGACCAACAGAGCGTCGCCAATGAAAATTTCCGCGATCAGCTCGCCTCAGCCGATATTATCATCGCCAATAAAACCGATCGCGCCACGGCGCAGAGCGATGCCGCCCTGCAACAGTGGTGGCGACAGTACGGCGGCGATCGCCAACTGATTCATGCCGAACATGGACAGATAGACGGTAAGCTTCTGGATTTACCGCGACAAAATCTGGCGGAACTGCCAGCCAGCGCCGCGCATTCTCACACTCATGCCAGTAAAAAAGGACTCGCCGCGCTAAATCTGCCCGCCCAGCAGCGCTGGCGACGCAGCCTCAATAGCGGACAAGGTCATCAGGCCTGCGGCTGGATTTTCGATGCCGATACCGTGTTTGACACCATTGGCCTCCTCGAATGGGCTCGTCTGGCGCCGGTGGGCCGGGTGAAAGGCGTTATGCGCATACAAGAGGGGCTGGTACGCATCAATCGCCAGGGCGATGACCTGCACATCGAAACACAGAGTGTCGCGCCGCCGGATAGCCGGGTTGAACTTATCTCAAGCACAGAAACCGACTGGAATACGTTACAGACGGCCTTGTTGAAGCTTCGTTTAGCGACGCACGCGTAAGGTTGCCACCGTTTAAAAACTATGGCGAAATGACGATGAAAACCCGCTATTCCTTGATAATTCTGCTTAATGCCGCCGGTCTGGCGCTGTTTTTGTCATGGTATCTCCCCGTCAATCACGGTTTCTGGTTCACCATTGATTCCGGCATATTCCACTTCTTTAACCAGAAACTGGTGGAAAGCCACGCGTTCCTCTGGTGGGTCGCTATTACCAATAATCGGGCGTTTGACGGCTGTTCGCTGCTGGCGATGGGCGGACTGATGCTCAGTTTCTGGCTAAAAGAAGACGCGTCGGGTCGGCGGCGCATTGTGATAATCGGATTGGTCATGCTGCTAACAGCGGTGGTGCTTAACCAACTCGGTCAGGCGCTGATCCCCGTCAAGCGCGCCAGCCCAACGCTCTCTTTTGAGCATATTTATCGCGTCAGCGAGTTGCTGCACATCCCGACAAAAGACGCGTCAAAAGACAGTTTCCCAGGCGATCACGGTATGATGCTGCTGATATTTTCCGCCTTTATGCTGCGTTATTTCGGCAAAACGGCGGGGATTATCGCCCTTATTATATTTGTGGTTTTCGCGTTTCCGCGCGTTATGATTGGCGCTCACTGGTTCACCGATATTGTGGTCGGGTCGCTCACGGTTATTTTGATTGGCCTCCCCTGGTGGCTGATGACCCCGCTCAGCGACCGGGCGATAGCGCTTTTTGAGAATTATCTCCCGGGCGGAAATAAACAAATTTTAAACAAATAACCCATGTAATTAACATTACCTTCAGCGATAGTTTTACATCGTTGAAGGTAATTTATGATGATATTCCCCCAGCCCATCATTTTTCGGTCATATTATTCCTCTGCAAAATGAACAGGTTGCACGATTTTTAAACGATTTGCGCTTAATTTGACCCGTGCTGATAGTTCACTTTTCGTATCATAAATTCTTATAAAAAATCACGCGAAATCGCTCGCAATGACAGCAACAATCGGGTAATCTCAAACTCGTTTTGCCTCGCCAGATAATTATTCTCATTGCGAATAAATTTGTGCGTTCCGCCACAGATTTGTGCACAAAGAATTGTCTCAAGCTGTGCAGGTAATTAGTCTCATCACGTTTGGCATTTTTATAACGATATTTATCGTTAAGGACTTCAAGGGAAAACAAACAACATGGTCAAATCTCAACCGATTTTGAGATATATTTTGCGCGGGATTCCTGCGATTGCAGTTGCGGTTCTGCTTTCTGCTTGTAGCACAACCACCAATACCGCAAAGAATATGCATTCTGAGACGCATGCTGTGGGCAATAGCGATAGCTCTTCACTGCAAGCCTCTCAGGATGAATTTGAAAATATGGTGCGTAACCTCGACGTTAAGTCGCGGATTATGGATCAGTATGCTGACTGGAAAGGCGTGCGTTACCGCCTGGGCGGCAGCACCAAGAAAGGCGTCGACTGTTCCAGCTTTGTACAGCGCACCTTCCGTGAACAGTTTGGTTTAGAGCTTCCGCGTTCAACCTATGAACAGCAGGAAATGGGCAAAGCGGTTTCACGCAATAACCTGCGTACGGGCGATCTGGTTCTGTTCCGCGCCGGTTCCACTGGTCGTCATGTCGGTATTTATATCGGCAATAACCAGTTTGTCCATGCGTCTACCAGTAGCGGCGTCATTATCTCCAGTATGAACGAACCGTACTGGAAAAAACGCTACAATGAAGCACGTCGAGTTCTGAGCCGCAGTTAATCTTCATCAGGCAGCACCTCCCTTGGCTTACCTGATGAGACGACATAAAAAGCACTGCTTCGGCAGTGCTTTTGCTTATTATCCCTTCTGAACCCGTTTTGCCGAATAGCGACGTGTGGCCTCTTATCCAGCCTACCACACACGAACGTAGGCCTGATAAACATAGTGCCATCAGGCATTCAGGTCGTTTCCCCCAACGCCTACTGCGACAATACGCTTTCCTGCGCATCACAGAAAAGCATGACTATCCGGGGTAATCCAGGCTATAGTCTTATAAATCAACCAGATTAACCGGCATCCGCCTTTTCAGGTCACACCAGGAATTATGCTTACACGCGACTCCTCTTCCGGTCGGAAAATCCTGCTTACCTGTATCATTACGGGGATGGCAGCAGCATTACTTATTGGTAGCCTGCAATTTTTCCTGTCGTGGCATAAACGGGATGTTAAATACAATACGCTCCTTTCTGATGTACAACATTACCTGGCCAGCTATTTCGCCGACCTGAAAGCCACCACCGATATTCTTCAGCCGTTGACGATCAACACCTGTCAGCAGGTTGGCGCAGAACTTACCTCAAGAGCCGCTTTTAGCCTTAATGTCCGCGCCTTCTTATTGATTAAAGATAAAAAAGTGTTTTGCTCTTCCGCCACTGGCGCCATGAATATGCCGCTTCAGCAACTGGTACCGGATATAGATATCCGCAAAGACGTTGCTATGGCGATTCTGCCCGGCACGCCAATGATGCCCAACAAACCGACAATGGTGATTTGGTATCGGAACCCATTATTAAATGACAGCGGCGTATTCACATCGCTGAATATTAACCTGACGCCCTACTTACTCTATACCACGCGCCAGGACGATTTTAACGGCATCGCGCTGATTGTCGGCAATACCGCGCTGTCGACTTTTTCTTCGCGTCTGCTGACCGTCGCGGAGCTGCCGGGTACGCCATCACGACAGACAACTATCAACGGCCTGCCGCTTAAAATACAGCTTTATGCCGATAGCTGGACCTACAATGATTTATGGTATGCGTTGATGCTGGGCTGCATTAGCGGCATCGTAGCGGGGTTTATCTGTTACTTTATCTATGCCCTCAGGACGCGACCGGGCAAAGAGATTTTAACGGCGATCAAACACGAGCAGTTTTATGTGGTTTATCAGCCCGTCGTCGATACTCGTACGCTGAGCGTCACCGGGCTTGAAGTCTTACTGCGCTGGCGTCACCCTACGGCAGGCGAGATTCCGCCGGATGCCTTTATCCACTATGCCGAAGCGCAGCAACTTATCGTACCGTTAACGCAGCATCTGTTCGAGCTGATCGCCCGCGACGCGCCCACGCTACAGAAGGTGATGCCCGTCGGTGCCAAATTTGGCATTAACATCGCGCCGGAACATCTGCACAGCGACAGTTTTAAAGAGGATATGCACCGGCTCAGGGACGCCCTGCCCGCGCACCATTTTCATATCGTGCTGGAAATCACTGAACGCGATATGCTTCAGCAGTATGAAGCGGCCAAACTGTTCGAATGGCTGCATTCCGCCGGGTTTGAAATCGCTATAGATGATTTCGGTACAGGCCATAGCGCCCTGATTTATCTGGAGCGATTTACTTTAGATTATCTGAAAATCGATCGCGGCTTTATCCAGGCGATCGGCACGGAAACCGTCACGTCGCCGGTTCTGGATACCGTGCTGACGCTCTCCAGACGCTTGAATATGCTGACGGTGGCCGAGGGCGTTGAAACGCCGGAGCAGGCCCGTTGGCTACGCGATCACGGTGTTAATTACTTGCAGGGGTACTGGATTAGCCGTCCTTTACCCCTTAAAGATTTCGTGCTGTGGATGTCGGCGCCTTCCGTGCCTGAATGGTAGTCCCCTTACGGTTTTAACGGATTCACATCAGACGCAACGTCACTTATTATTCAGCGAAACGCCTGCCGGTTTGCAGCGGGCAATACGATAAGGAAACCGCCTTCAGATGATTGCGCGCGTAATGCTTCTGCTTGTCGCACTGGTTAGCGCTGGCGCCCAGGCCCAGGAAATCAAAGAAAGCTACGCTTTCGCCGTACTCGGCGAACCTAAGTATGCTTTTAACTTTGATCACTTTGATTATGTGAATCCTGCTGCGCCGAAAGGCGGTCAGATGACGCTTTCCGCCATTGGTACGTTCGATAATTTCAATCGCTATTCGCTGCGCGGCAATCCCGGCGTACGTACCGAAGCCCTTTACGATACGCTTTTTACCACCTCGGATGATGAACCCGGAAGCTATTATCCGCTGATTGCCGACCATGCCCGCTATGCCGCCGACTATTCCTGGGTGGAAATCTCGATTAATCCCCGTGCTCGTTTTCACGATGGCACGCCCATTACCGCCCGCGATGTGGCCTTTACCTTTCATAAGTTTATGACCGAAGGCGTACCGCAGTTCCGTCTGGTCTATAAAGGTACTACCGTGAAGGCGATTGCGCCTTTAACCGTGCGAATTGAGCTGGCGAAGCCTGGTAAAGAAGACATGCTTAGTCTGTTTTCACTACCGATCATGCCCGAAAAATTCTGGAAAAATCACAAACTCAGCGATCCGCTTTCAACGCCGCCCTTAGCCAGCGGGCCATACCGGATTACTCAGTGGAAAATGGGCCAGTACATTGTCTATTCACGCGTCAAAAACTACTGGGCGGCTAATCTGCCGGTCAATCGTGGACGTTTTAACCTCGACACTATCCGCTACGATTACTACCTTGATGACAATGTCGCTTTCGAGGCGTTTAAAGCGGGCGCATTTGATCTACGGCTGGAAAACGACGCTAAAAACTGGGCAACGCGCTACATCGGTAAAAATTTCGATAATCATTACATCATTAAAGAAGAGCAGAAAAACGAGTCGGCGCAGGACACACGCTGGCTGGCCTTTAATATTCAGCGCCCGGTATTTAAAGACCGGCGGGTACGTGAAGCTGTCACCCTGGCTTTCGATTTTGAGTGGATGAATAAAGCGCTGTTCTATAATGCCTGGAGCCGAACCAACAGTTACTTCCAGAATACCGAGTACGCCGCCAGAAATTATCCTGACGCCGATGAGCTGGTATTACTCGCGCCGATGAAAAAAGATCTTCCTCCTGAAGTCTTCACTCAGATCTATCAGCCGCCGGTCTCTAACGGCGACGGCTACGATCGCGAAAATCTTCTTAAAGCTGACGCCTTGTTGACGCAGGCCGGATGGGTGATCAACGGACAGCAACGGGTCAATAGCGTCACCGGTAAGCCTCTGACGTTTGAACTTCTCCTTCCTGCCAGCAGTAATAGCCAGTGGGTTCTGCCCTTCCAGCATAATCTTCAGCGTCTGGGCATTACGATGACTATCCGTCAGGTTGATAATTCTCAACTCACCAACCGGATGCGTAGCCGCGACTATGACATGATGCCGAGGCTATGGCGGGCGATGCCCTGGCCCAGCTCCGATCTACAAATCTCATGGGCGTCGGAATACATTGACTCCAGTTATAACGCTCCCGGCGTACAAAGCCCGGTGGTGGATAAACTGATCGCGCAAATTATCGCAGCGCAGGGTGATAAAGCGAAACTGGTGCCGCTGGGACGGGCGCTGGATCGCGTGCTGACCTGGAACTATTACATGCTGCCGATGTGGTATATGGCGCAAGACAGGCTCGCCTGGTGGGATAAATTCTCCCATCCGGCGATTCGCCCGGTATATACCATCGGGTTAGATACCTGGTGGTATGATGTCAACAAAGCCGCCAAACTACCGGCAGCCAGGAGGTAGTAAGAATCAATGGGCGCCTATCTTATCCGCCGTCTGTTACTGGTGATCCCCACGCTATGGGCCATTATTACCATTAACTTTTTTATCGTGCAGATCGCTCCCGGCGGCCCTGTCGATCAGGCGATTGCCGCGATTGAATTTGGCCAGGGCGGCGCGTTGCCCGGCGCCAGCGGCGAAGGCGTTCGCGCCAGTCATGCGCAAACCGGCGTCGGCAATATCAGCGACAGCCATTATCGCGGCGGCCGGGGACTCGATCCGGAGGTGATCGCGGAGATCACCCATCGCTACGGCTTCGACAAACCGCTGCATGAGCGTTATTTCAAGATGCTACTGGACTATCTCTCTTTTGACTTCGGCGACAGTCTGTTTCGCAGCGCATCCGTACTGACGCTGATCAAAGATAGTCTTCCCGTCTCCATTACCCTGGGATTATGGAGCACGCTGATTATTTATCTGGTGTCTATCCCGCTGGGGATTCGCAAAGCCGTCCATAACGGCAGTCGCTTTGATGTGTGGAGCAGCGCGTTTATCATTATTGGTTATGCGATCCCCGCCTTTCTGTTCGCTATTTTATTAATCGTCTTTTTTGCCGGCGGCAGCTACTACGATATCTTTCCGCTACGTGGCCTGGTCTCCGCCAACTTTGGCACATTACCGTGGTACCAGAAAATCACCGATTATTTGTGGCATATTACGCTACCGGTGTTGGCGACCGTCATCGGCGGTTTTGCCGCCCTGACGATGCTGACGAAAAATTCGTTTCTCGACGAGGTGCGTAAACAGTATGTCGTTACCGCTCGCGCTAAAGGCGTGAGTGAAAAAAACATTCTCTGGAAACATGTTTTTCGTAACGCCATGCTGCTGGTGATCGCCGGGTTTCCCGCCACTTTTATCAGTATGTTTTTCACCGGCTCGCTGCTAATTGAAGTCATGTTCTCGCTCAACGGCCTGGGGCTGCTGGGTTATGAAGCAACCGTTTCGCGCGACTATCCGGTGATGTTCGGCACGCTTTATATCTTTACCCTGATTGGCTTATTACTGAATATCCTGAGCGATATCAGCTATACGCTGGTCGATCCACGCATTGATTTTGAGGGACGATAATGCCGCGATTAAGCCCGGTCAATCAGGCCCGCTGGGCGCGTTTCCGCCATAATCGCCGGGGCTACTGGTCACTATGGATTTTCCTGATCGTGTTCAGCCTGAGCTTATGCGCGGAACTGATTGCTAACGATAAGCCATTGCTGGTGCGCTATGAAGGCCAGTGGTATTTTCCGCTGGTAAAAAATTACAGCGAGCGCGATTTCGGCGGCCCGCTGGCGACAACGGCAGATTATCAGGACCCCTGGCTACAACGGCAGCTTGAGAATCGGGGCTGGGTGTTGTGGGCCCCCGTACGCTTTGGCGCCAATACCATTAATTTTGCCACCACGCAGCCTTTCCCCTCCCCGCCTTCGGCGAAAAACTGGCTGGGCACCGATGCGAATGGCGGCGACGTTTTCGCCCGCATCCTGTACGGCACCCGCATTTCTATTTTATTCGGTCTGATGTTAACGATTTGCTCCAGCGTCATGGGCGTACTGGCGGGCGCGCTACAGGGCTATTATGGCGGCAAAGTCGATTTATGGGGGCAACGTCTCATCGAAGTCTGGTCGGGGATGCCGACCCTGTTTCTGATTATTTTACTTTCCAGCGTAGTGCAGCCTAACTTCTGGTGGCTGCTGGCCATAACCGTACTGTTTGGCTGGATGAGTCTGGTGGGCGTGGTGCGCGCCGAGTTTTTACGGACCCGCAATTTTGACTATATCCGCGCCGCGCAGGCGCTTGGCGTCAGCGATCGTGACATTATCCTGCGCCATATGTTGCCTAATGCGATGGTCGCTACCCTGACATTTTTACCGTTCATTTTATGTAGCTCCATCACCACCCTGACGTCGCTGGATTTTCTGGGATTTGGTCTACCGCTTGGCTCCCCTTCTCTCGGCGAACTTCTTTTACAGGGGAAAAACAACTTACAGGCTCCCTGGCTGGGGATCGCCGCCTTTCTGTCTGTCGCCATTCTGCTATCGCTGCTGATTTTTATCGGCGAAGCGGTACGCGACGCCTTTGATCCTGCTAAGGCGGTATAAGATGACATCTCCATTGCTTGCGATTGAAAATTTATCGGTAGGTTTCCGTCAGCAACAGCACGTGCGCCCTGTCGTTAACGCCATTTCGTTACAGGTGAACGCCGGGGAAACGCTGGCGCTGGTCGGCGAGTCCGGGTCAGGAAAAAGCGTGACGGCGCTTTCCATTCTGCGTCTTTTGCCTACCCCTCCCGCCGTCTACCTCTCCGGCGATATTCGCTTTCACGGCGAATCATTGCTTCATGCCAGCGAGCAGACGCTACGCGGCGTACGCGGCAATAAAATCGCCATGATTTTTCAGGAACCGATGGTTTCACTTAACCCGCTGCATACGCTGGAAAAACAGCTCTATGAAGTGCTGTCGCTCCATCGGGGAATGCGTCGGGAGGCGGCAAGGGCGGAGATGATCGGTTGTCTGGATCGGGTCGGTATCCGCCAGGCGAGCCAGCGTCTGCGCGATTATCCGCATCAGCTTTCCGGCGGCGAACGCCAGCGCGTCATGATAGCCATGGCGCTGTTAACACGGCCGGAATTACTGATCGCCGATGAGCCGACCACCGCCCTCGACGTCTCCGTACAGGCGCAGATTTTATCTCTACTGCGGGAACTCCAGCGCGAGCTCAATATGGGATTGCTGTTTATCACCCATAACCTCAGCATTGTAAAAAAACTGGCGGATTCGGTGGCGGTAATGCAACACGGCAAGTGCGTAGAGAACCAACGCGCCGACACGCTGCTCTCCGCGCCGACCCATCCGTACACGCAAAAACTACTCAACAGCGAACCCACAGGCGATCCGGTTCCGCTCCCCGCCGGGCAGACGCCGTTGCTGGAGGTGGACAGGCTGCGCGTCGCCTTCCCGATCCGCAAAGGCATTCTGAAGCGCGTCGTGGATCATAATGTGGTGGTTAACAATATCAGTTTCACCCTGCATCCAGGCGAAACGCTGGGTCTGGTCGGCGAGTCAGGATCGGGAAAAAGTACCACCGGTCTGGCGCTGTTACGGCTTATCCGCTCCGAAGGCCGCATCGTGTTTGACGGTCAATCGCTGGATACGTTAAACCGCCGCCAGCTTTTACCTGTTCGCCACCGTATCCAGGTCGTATTCCAGGACCCGAACTCATCGCTAAACCCGCGTTTAAACGTCTTGCAAATTATCGAAGAAGGCCTGCGCGTCCACCAGCCTACGCTTTCAGGCGCGCAGCGCGAACAGCAGGTGAAAGCGGTCATGATGGAAGTCGGCCTGGACCCGGAAACGCGGCATCGTTACCCCGCTGAGTTTTCCGGCGGCCAGCGTCAACGTATCGCCGTCGCCAGGGCACTGATTTTAAAACCTTCGCTTATTATTCTGGATGAACCGACCTCATCGCTGGATAAAACCGTTCAGGCGCAGATTCTTGCCCTCCTGAAATCGCTCCAGCAAAAGCACCGTCTGGCCTATATCTTCATTAGCCACGATCTGCATGTAGTACGCGCGCTGTGCCATCAGGTTATCGTGCTGCGACAGGGGGAGGTGGTTGAACAGGGGCAATGCGAGCGCGTGTTTACCGCACCGCAACAGGCCTATACACGTCAGCTACTCGCGTTAAGCTGACGCCTAAAAAGGATTATTGTTAGAAAAAGGTTCCGCTATCGCTACGCCGAAATTTTTCAGCCGACAGGTGGCGGCAAACTCATCCTGACGATTAACGAACAGGCACGGTTCCCCTTCGCACTCCAGCACGGAGCAAGGAACTTCAATATCGCTTAGCGCCTGGCTGAGCTTATGCATCACTGACCACGCGCTATCGCCTGCCGGACTCAACAGTTTAAGCGCCACCAGACTATTCTCGGTGCTCTGCCCGTTTTGCGGAATCGGTTCAACCTTTGACCCCGCAAAACCCGCCGACCAGCGATAGTTTTGCGGCAGACGGTGAACAATTGAGAGCTGTAATGTATTCACTTTCTTTCCCCGGAAGCACAATTACTTCACAATTTAATTACATTTATATTAACACATCATTGACAACCCGTCCTTAAACAGATTGCTAACGCCCTTCTCTCCGTCAGTGGCTCTACAGCAAGCGGGAGTTAAAATAGTTTTACCGACGCGGAGATAGCGGCGGGCTATATGTACCCGTTTCTGCGATCTAACTCAACCTTTTTAACTACAATGATGTGACTTTTTACATAAATGGATTTTACATAAAATAAACATAAATGAGGAAAATGATGAATTGGTAATTGATATGCATCAACTATGAAAGCCGTTTGGCTTTGCCATCGTGTAGCGGATAGCGTCCCCCAACGCCGCCTGCGCATTCTCAGTCGCCATTGAGGGACAGCGCGCCCGTCACCGTTTTTTGGGACGGCTGGCGTAGAGATAAAACAGAATGGAACAGGCGGCGCAAAGCGCAATCGACCAGATCATCGGCCACGCACTGGTAAAGGTAGCCAGCGACAGCAACGCGCCGACGATAGCGCCAATACCAAAGCGGAAAGTGCCCGCCAACGAAGACGCCGTTCCGGCCATATGCGGAAACTCATCCAAAATGACCGCCATCGCATTGGACGAAACCATCGACACACAGCCGACAAACGCCGCAACGCCGACCACCAGCGCCCAGAATCCAATGCCCATCAGCGCGCTGAAAACCATCCACACCGCCATCGCAAACTGAATCCATAGCCCGGCCCGAAACATGTTTAGCGCCCCTACCCGTCTGACAAAACGGCTGTTGATAATCGTCATCACAAACAGAAATACGATGTTCAACGCGAAGTAGTAGCCGAAATCCTGCGGCGGAACATGATTAATTTCGATATAAACAAACGGCCCCGCGCTCAAAAAAGAGAACATACCGGCAAAACTAAACCCGCTCGCCAGCATATAGCTCAGTACGCGTTTGTGGCGAAACAACGCGGCAAAGTTACCTATTGTGGTACGAATATGAAAAGGCTGACGCCGCTCAATGGGCAGCGTCTCTTTAATCAAAGCAAAGATCATGACTGACGCCAGAATCGCCGCAATGGCCAGTATCCAGAAGATATAGTGCCAGCTTAACCATACCAACACCCAGCCGCCGACAATGGGCGCCATTAACGGCGCTATCGTAGTGACCAGCATGACAAATGACATCATGCGCGAAAACTCTTCCTTTGGATAAATATCCCGCATCAGCGCATTGATGACGACGCTTGCCGCTGCGGCCGCCAAACCGTGAAAGAAACGCATCACGATCAGTTGATCGATAGTCTGCGCCAACGCACAGGCGACCGCCGCAGCGGCAAATACCAGCGTCCCGCCCAGGATGACCGGCCTACGCCCGAGGCTATCTGCCATCGGTCCATAGATAAGCTGACCCAGCGCAAACCCCAGAATATAGGTACTGAGCGTCATCTGCGCGCTACCGGCAGGCACGCCGAATTGCGCAGAAATCACCGGCAGCGCTGGAAGATACATATCAATCGACAGCGGCATTAACATGGCCAACAGGCCAAGAATAAAGACAATGGCAAAGGAAGAGTGCTGCCGGGTGGTCACATCGAACTCCTGAATTTAACGAGATAGTTAGCCGACGCTGGCGATTTCTTCTTCAGTCAACGGGCGGTACTCGCCGGGAGCCAGATTCTCATCCAGCGTAATGGCGCCAATCCGTTCGCGGTGCAGTTCCACAACGCGATTGCCTACTGCGGCAAACATCCGCTTCACCTGATGATAACGGCCTTCGCTGATGGTCAGACGGACCTGCACAGGCGTTATCACCTCCAGCGTAGCGGGTTTAGTGAGATCTTTTTCATTATGCAACTGCACGCCTTTCGCAAATTGCGCTGCCGTATCGTCGGCCACCGGCGACTCCAGGGTCACCAGATAGGTTTTTTCACAGTGATGGCGCGGCGACGTAATGCGGTGCGACCACTGACCGTCATCTGTCATTAACACCAGACCGGTAGTATCGATATCCAGACGTCCTGCGGCATGCAGCTTATACGCCACCGGCTCATCCAGGAAATACAGTACCGTTGGATGATCGGGATCATCGGTTGAACAAACGTATCCCTGCGGCTTGTTAAGCATAAAATAGCGTGGCCCGTGTTGCTGCGCTAAGGGATTGCCGTCATACGCAACCGCATGTTCCGGGAGCAGTTTGAAGGCCGCATTTTTAATGATGTCGCCATCGACGGTAACGCGGTTACCACGAATTTCACGCCCGGCAATAGCGCGGCTGACGCCAAGCTGCTGAGCGATAAATTTATCAAGTCGCATGTGTGTGATTTAGCCTGTAATAATACGGAAATCGGGCATTCTACCCGAAAAAAGGGAATTGCTATCCGCTCAGTATAGCGGGCTAACTATATCCCTCAAGGGAAATGATTCATGGCATACTATTCCCGGAACCGTTTAACGTAGTGAGACCATGATTTTTACACTCCGCCCCTACCAGCAAGAAGCCGTAGACGCCACGCTCAACCACTTTCGCCGCCACCGTACGCCCGCCGTGATTGTTCTGCCGACCGGCGCAGGTAAAAGCCTGGTGATCGCCGAACTGGCGCGCGTCGCCCGCGGACGGGTACTGGTGCTGGCGCATGTGAAAGAGCTGGTCGCGCAGAACCACGCCAAATATTGCGCGCTGGGGCTGGAAGCGGATATTTTCGCCGCCGGACTCAAACGTAAAGAGAGTCAGGGCAAAGTCGTGTTCGGCAGCGTACAGTCGGTGGCGCGTAATCTTGACGCCTTCCAGGAGGAGTTTTCGCTGTTGATTGTCGATGAATGCCACCGCATCGGTGACGATGAAGACAGTCAGTATCAGCAAATCCTCACTCACCTGAGTAAAGTTAATCCTCACTTACGTCTGCTTGGGCTAACCGCCACGCCTTTTCGCCTCGGAAAAGGCTGGATTTATCAATTTCATTATCACGGTATGGTGCGCGGCAACGACAACGCTCTGTTTCGCGACTGTATTTATGAACTGCCGCTGCGCTATATGATTAAACACGGCTATCTGACGCCGCCTGAGCGGCTTGATATGCCAGTGGTCCAATACGATTTCAGCCGCCTGCAGGCCCAAAGCAATGGGCTGTTCAGCGAAGCCGACCTGAACCGCGAGCTGAAAAAGCAGCAGCGGATTACGCCGCACATCATCAGCCAGATTATGGAATTTGCGCAAACGCGCAAAGGCGTGATGATTTTCGCCGCCACGGTCGAACATGCGAAAGAGATTGTCGGTCTGCTTCCGGCGGACGACGCGGCGCTGATTACCGGCGATACGCCAGGGCCCGAGCGCGATGCGCTGATTGATAATTTCAAGGCGCAGCGTTTTCGCTATCTGGTTAACGTCTCGGTGCTGACCACCGGCTTTGACGCCCCACACGTTGATCTCATCGCGATTCTACGTCCCACCGAGTCAGTTAGTCTTTACCAACAAATTGTCGGGCGTGGTCTGCGCCTTGCGTCGGGAAAGACCGATTGCCTGATTCTTGATTACGCTGGCAACCCGCACGACCTGTATGCCCCGGAGGTCGGTAGCCCGAAGGGAAAAAGCGATAACGTCCCTGTCCAGGTATTTTGTCCGGCCTGCGGCTTTGCCAACACCTTCTGGGGGAAAACCACTGCCGACGGCACGCTGATTGAACACTTTGGCCGTCGCTGCCAGGGCTGGTTTGACGATGACGACGGCCATCGCGAGCAGTGCGATTTTCGCTTTCGCTTCAAAAACTGCCCGCAGTGTAATGCCGAAAACGATATTGCCGCCCGACGCTGCCGGGAATGTGACGCCATTCTGGTCGACCCGGACGATATGTTAAAAGCGGCGCTCAGGCTCAAGGATGCGTTAGTCCTGCGCTGTAGCGGAATGACGATGCAGCATGGGCAGGATGAGAAAGGCGAATGGCTGAAAATCACTTACTATGACGAGGACGGCGCGGATGTCAGTGAGCGCTTCCGCTTGCACACGCCCGCCCAGCGTACCGCTTTCGAACAGCTATTTATTCGCCCGCATACCCGCACGCCCGGCGTTCCTTTACGCTGGATCACGGCGGCGGATATTGTCGCGCAGCAGGCGCTGTTGCGGCATCCCGACTTTGTGGTCGCGCGGATGAAAGGCCAGTACTGGCAGGTGCGTGAAAAAGTGTTCGACTATGAAGGCCGCTTCCGCCGGGCGCACGAATTACGTGGTTAATTGTACTTTTCATTGATGTAACGGCGATTTGAGTATAGAATCCCGCCCGCCTTTGCATACGCAAAGCAGATCACTTACCTGTTGCTGGGTCGCCTGTAGCAGGAATTATTAAAGAGAGATTTAAATGTTTACTATCAACGCAGAAGTACGTAAAGAGCAGGGTAAGGGTGCGAGCCGCCGCCTGCGCGCCGCTAACAAGTTCCCGGCAATCATCTACGGCGGTTCTGAAGCCCCGATTGCTATCGAACTGGACCACGACCAGGTGATGAACATGCAAGCTAAAGCTGAATTCTACAGCGAAGTTCTGACCCTCGTTGTTGACGGTAAAGAAGTAAAAGTTAAAGCTCAGGCTGTACAGCGTCACGCTTACAAACCGAAGCTGACTCACATCGACTTCGTTCGCGCGTAATCGCCTGGAAGTTGAAGAAAAACCCCGCCCCGGCGGGGTTTTTTTATGGAATTTAGTTCGCGGTAAAGATGAATCACACTTGCCGGATAAGGCGTTTCCTCCCCCATCCGGCAAGCGACTTTATTTCCCGCCCGACGTGCGTCGCTGCAACTGATCGCGCAAATTCGGCGGCGTCCCTTTGATAGTCAGGGTATCGGTCGCCGGGTCCCAGAAAATCCGCTCGCCCAGCAGCATCGCATCAAAGTTAATCGTTAACCCGCCGCCGCTGCCGGCATATTTGGTTAACTGGCGTAGCGTACTGCGATCCGCCGGGAAGCTCTCTTCCAGCTCATAGCCTTTTTCGGCGGTAAATTCGCTGAAGCTGACTTCACTGACGCCGGAAAGCTCTTTAGACAGCGATTCCAGCTCAATCTCTTCCCCGGCTTGTAACTGCTCGTTGCAGTAGCTGTACACCTGCTGGCGCACGTTCTGACGTTCTGCTTTATCCAACTGCGCTTCTGCGGTGAAATCATCCACTGCCTGCAACAGGCCGCGATTCTGCGCTTTGGCGTTCAACCCTTCGCTGGCGCCGAGGAAATCCATAAAGAAGTCAGCGACCTTGCGCCCTACCCGACCTTTCAGGAACGTCAGATAGCGGGTCGATTGCGGATTAGTTTCCCACTCGGTAAGATCGATACGTGCCACGATATCCGCATGGTTGATATCAAGATAATGCGTCGGGTTAATGTCCAGATTTTCATTGACCCGCATACTACTCAGGTTGTTCAGTACCGTAACCAGCAGATACTCCACCGCCAGGTAGCGATAATGGCAGAACAATACAATGCCGCCGTCCGCAAAGGGATATTTCGCCAGTTCGTCACGCAGGCGTCCGGTCGCCGCCCGGCTAAAGGCAAGAAAATCTTCTTCCCCCTGACGTTGCAACCGCAGCGCTTGCGCCAGTTCACTCTCTTCGCTAAACAGGCCATACGCCTTATTCTTGGCGCTATAGACCCGATGCAGTTCAGCCACCATCTCGACAACGGTGGTTGTCGGCTCCAGCAATGAATCGCGCAAGACCAGCTCAAGATTTTGCTCATCGCGCTTGATAAGCTGGTGCAGGGCAATCTGGTTGATATCCAGACTCATGATAAACTCTCCTTTAAGACTGGGCGGTATTCAACCACCGCCTGCCGGAAGACGCAAGCAATCGCCCTGCCATTTCAGGCGTTATCCGTAACGCGAATGATTTAGGGGATAAAAATGCAGAAAAAAAACTGTTGCTACGGTAATATGTTGCCCTTTCATGAACAAACAGATTTTGATTTATGCCACAACTCTCCCGCTATAGTGATGAACATGTTGAACAATTGCTGAGCGAACTGCTCAGTGTACTGGAAAAACATAAGGCGCCGACCGATCTTTCCCTGATGGTGCTGGGAAATATGGTCACCAACCTTATCAACACCAGCGTTGCGCCGGCTCAACGCCAGGCGATTGCGAACTCTTTTGCCCGCGCCTTGCAGTCTTCGATTAGCGAAGACAACGCGCACTAAAAAGCCGACTCCGGAGAAACAAGCGACAGGTATGGTAACTCATCGTCAGCGCTACCGTGAAAAAGTCTCCCAGATGGTTAGCTGGGGGCACTGGTTCGCTCTGTTCAATATACTGTTGGCTACGTTGCTCGGCAGCCGTTACCTGTTTGTCGCCGACTGGCCGACAACGCTTGCGGGTCGCATATACTCCTACCTGAGCATTGTCGGGCACTTTAGCTTTCTGGTGTTCGCCACCTATTTGCTTATTCTTTTTCCGCTCACGTTTATCGTGATGTCCCAGCGGCTGATGCGGTTTTTATCAGCCATTCTGGCGACCGCGGGCATGACGTTGTTGCTTATCGACAGCGAAGTCTTTACCCGTTTTCACCTGCATCTTAATCCCATTGTCTGGGAGCTGGTCATCAACCCTGACCAGAACGAAACGGCGCGCGACTGGCAGCTTATGTTTATTAGCGTGCCGGTTATCTTATTGATTGAGATGCTATTTGCGACATGGAGTTGGCAAAAGCTGCGCAGTCTCACGCGCCGCCGCCATTTCGCAAGGCCGCTTGCGGCATTCTTTTTCGTCTCCTTTATTGCATCGCATCTTATCTACATCTGGGCAGACGCTAATTTTTACCGGCCGATTACCATGCAGCGGGCAAACCTGCCGCTCTCTTATCCGATGACGGCGCGACGTTTTCTTGAAAAACACGGTCTGCTGGATGCGCAGGAATATCAGCGCCGTCTGGTAGAGCAAGGCAATCCGGAAGCGGTCTCCGTACAGTACCCGCTCAGCAATTTGCACTATCGCGATATGGGCACCGGTCAGAATGTGCTGCTCATTACCGTAGACGGCCTGAACTATTCTCGCTTTGAGAAGCAGATGCCGGAACTGGCTACATTTGCCGAACAAAACATCGACTTCACCCGTCATATGAGTTCAGGGAATACCACTGATAACGGTATTTTCGGCCTGTTCTATGGCATATCGCCAGGCTATATGGATGGCGTGTTATCCACCAGAACGCCTGCGGCGCTCATTACCGCGTTGAATCAGCAAGGCTACCAACTAGGACTGTTTTCTTCGGATGGTTTCGCCAGCCCGCTTTACCGTCAGGCATTACTGTCCGATTTCTCGATGCCGACAGCGCAGACGCAGTCTGATGCGCAAACGGCCAGCCAGTGGATAGACTGGCTTGGGCGCTACGCACAGGAAGATAACCGCTGGTTCTCATGGGTATCGTTTAACGGTACTAACATTGATGACAGTAATCAGAAGAATTTTGTTAAGCGTTACGCCAGCGCCGCCAGCGACGTGGATGCGCAAATCAATCGGGTTCTGAACGCGCTGCGAGAGGCCGGTAAATTCGACAATACCGTCGTGATCATTACCGCAGGACGCGGCATACCGTTGACGCCGGAAGAAAATCGCTTCGACTGGTCGCAAGGTCATCTGCAAGTACCGCTGGTGATCCACTGGCCGGGGACGCCTGCGCAGCGTATTAATGCGCTTACCGATCATACCGATGTAATGACCACGTTGATGCAACGCCTGTTACATGTCAGCACGCCAGCGAACGAATATTCACAGGGCCAGGACATCTTTACCGTTCCACGTCGCCATAACTGGGTAACGGCGGCAGACGGCAGTACGTTGGCAATCACGACGCCGCAAATGACCCTGGTGCTCAATAATAACGGTCATTATCAGACCTATGACTTATACGGCGAGAAGATCAAAGATCAGAAGCCGCAGCTCAGTCTGCTGCTGCAAGTGCTAACAGAAGAGAAACGTTTTATCGCTAACTGATTAATTATAAATCAGTTAGCACCGTTTCCCCTTGCATTCGCGTTGGAAAGAGGTAGTATTAGCACCCACAAGTCGGCACGTAGCGCAGCCTGGTAGCGCACCGTCATGGGGTGTCGGGGGTCGGAGGTTCAAATCCTCTCGTGCCGACCAAAATTCCCCTTAAAAACCAGCCTCTCAGGGCTGGTTTTTTTATGCCTGCAATTAAAAAGTTAGCTGATGCCAGAGACGTTATTTTGCATGAACTGATTTTGCATGAACTGATCGGACATCTTTCCTGTGCAGTGGTCACAGTAAAGTCAATGCAGGCAAATAACGTAAACCATGTTTGTACTAAAACAGAAAAAGCGCATCTACACCCTATGCTGGAAGAAATGTTCGCAGTGGCAGGTAAATGAGTAAGCAATCTGTTGCAGCAATAATAAAACGTTCTGGTAAGGTAAATGGCTTACCACTTCTTTGTCACTAACAATTAGCCTCCCTGTCGCCATAGGGCCGATAACGATCGGCTAGTCACAACACGTTTTTGTAGACAACGTACTGTGATTAATTACTCCTTCAGCCAGCAACTCGCTAATTGTTATTCAACTTTAGAAATTATAACTAATTGAAGCACCTACAAAATTATGCCCTGAATTTTTATCCGTGAGTGATCCATTCGAGAAATGCCGAATATAAGCTTCTGTAGAAAAAGCCCCAAAGTTCCAACCAAGAAACGCTTTTTCCCCAAAGGTAAATGCAGAATTGACACGCATATCATCTCGCGACTTAGATTTTATATAAGCCCCCAGACCAATACCGGTATAGATACCAGCGAAATGAACCAGCGCCACATCCTTCGAGATACCCAATACGCCCTGGTTATATTTATTGCAGGGAACGCTGCCAGAATGTTTACTGCAATCATCGTTCCCCTTAGCCTTAAATCCTCCTAACTCCAGATTATTTCTTGCCTGTAAAAAGAAAAAATCGCTGGGTTCACTGTATGTCAGAAAAGCCGTATATAAGTGCTCAACCCCTCCTCTCCTTATACTTTCTCCCCCAGCAAAAGAGATCTGATGTTTGTTTCCCTTACCAAAAAAAACATTATCATTAGCAGAACATGCGAATGCACAAGGTAATAATAGATATATAAATATTCTTTTCATATACACTCCACCACCATTTCAATGTCAATAGCTATTTTTAACCGACTAATATATTTAAAATTTTCTACGCCACACTTACGCTCACAGAAACGGCTGATATAGCATCCAGTATTAATATTATTTTCATAATTACTCCAACCAGCATTTTTGATGCAAACAGGCTGGACATGGACTGTGTGCAGACATCAAAACATACTCACTACGCTTTCCCCTTGAGTCGCCCCAACGGGTGCTCAAAACGCCGCGAGTGTTGTTCAGGCACATCCAGGATAAGTTATAAGTGAATGACGCTCATTCCTGACCACATTTTCATTTATGATAAGAATATCGTCAGAATCTCTTTATCGCATAAAAATACCTCTGCTATTGACTTAATATTTAATTTAACAGATGTCGCGGTTTATTCGTTCTGCTCAGATGTATTTCATTGACATTAATAAAACAATAAATAAATTCAATTAAAATAATTTGTTAATAATGACAAACTTTAGACACTATGACTTTTAATAAGGAATTTCCTGCCAGTAAAGATAGTCTGGGCTTACGGGTGCAAGGGCGCAGCTACATATGCCACACTTCTGTTATGTCACATTGTCCGAAAAAAGCGTCCAGACCAGTATTCAACCTCAGGGAGTATTCTGTTTTCTCTCACAACGGGTTGTTTTATCCTTTCTATCGTTCAGCTAATTACTCGCCTGTCACAGGTTTTACTACTTACCCATGCACTAATTAAGGTAAAATTTACGCGCTTGACAATGTGGCAAATCTGGACGATTTCCGCGCTGAAAACAATAATCATTCTAATAAAACTCAGGAGATATAGCATGCCTGAAGTAACACCTTTTCAGGTGCTTATTGTGGACGACCATCCACTTATGCGGCGAGGTATTCGTCAATTACTGGAACTGGACCCGGCTTTTTATGTCGTTGCCGAAGCGGGTGACGGGGCGAGTGCGATCGATCTGGCGAATCGCATTGAGCCCGATCTGATCCTGCTGGATCTGAATATGAAAGGTCTGAGCGGGTTAGATACCCTGAACGCGCTACGCCGGGATGGTGTGACGGCGCAAATTATTATTCTTACCGTCTCGGATTCCGCCAGCGACATCTACGCGCTGATCGACGCCGGTGCCGACGGTTATCTGCTCAAAGATAGCGATCCAGAAGTGCTGCTGGAGGCCATTCGCAAAGGCGCTAACGGCGGTAAAGTCTTTAGCGATCGGGTCAATGAATATCTGCGTGAGCGCGAACGGTTTGGCGCGCAGGAAGATCCCTTTAGTATCCTGACCGAACGAGAGTTAGATGTCTTGCATGAGCTGGCGCAGGGGCTTTCTAACAAACAGATTGCGTCAGTACTGAATATTTCTGAGCAGACGGTTAAGGTGCACATTCGTAATCTGCTTCGCAAGCTAAACGTGCGCTCGCGCGTCGCGGCGACCATTCTATTTTTACAAACACGCGGAATGCAGTAACAAGCCAGGCCCGGTGGCGCCACGCCACCGGGCCGTCAGGGCATTATTTATCCTGCGCCAGCCGGATACTGCGCTCTATCACCGCCCGCCGGGCGTCACCCGCCGGCAGTAACTTCAGCATCATCTCCCAGGCCGCCACCGCCTCATCAAAGCGCTGCTGCTCAAAGGCGCTGAACGCATACAGGCTTAACACCCGGATATCCGTGTGGTCACGGCTCACCAGCCGGCGCAGCAGCTCCCCGCCGCGGCGGTTATCCTCCGGGTCGGACGAGCGCGTCAGCGCCTCCGCGTAGCCCAGCGCCGCATCGCTGTTTTTCGGGTCCAGGCGACAGGCGTTCGCATACGCCCCGGTGGCGGTACCGGCATTACCCAGTACCATACCGATGCGTCCCAGCATGAGCCAGCCCTCAACATTGCCGGCATCATTCTGCAGGCGGGTGCGCAGCCCCAGCGCCAGCCGCGCCATCTCCTCCTCATTCAGCGGCTGCGCCTGCGGGTCCAGCGCCCGCGCCAGCAGCCCGGGCGTCTGCGCCGTTGCCTGCTGCCAGGCCCTGACCTGCTGATAGCTGCCGGTCTGTGAGTAACTGATGGCGGCCACGACCAGCGCAATGACGGCCCCCGGCACGTAAACGCCCCACCCGGCGCGCGCGCCGCAAACCGGGGTGTCCGCCGGCAGCGGCTCCCGGCGCAGGCGCACCCGCCGGCGCGTGCGGGCAACGATTATCCA
>NZ_JAGESB010000010.1:0-26252 GCF_017572865.1 Salmonella sp. 32082101201600294FB01SM01
TAATGCCGGGCGACAACATCAAAATGGTTGTTACCCTGATCCACCCGATCGCAATGGACGACGGTCTGCGTTTCGCAATCCGTGAAGGCGGCCGTACCGTTGGCGCGGGCGTTGTTGCTAAAGTTCTGGGCTAATTACTCGTTAATTAGTTTTGAATTGAAGAGGGCGCTTCGGCGCCCTTTTTGTTGCCTGCTATTTAGCCGCTGTTATATTTATTCACCCTTTTTAACGCTTCTCCCATGGCGTAAATCGCTTTGTGCTATTGTAATCATAACCATTCTCATTTACACTTTGTGCGGAAATTGAACGGGAGCGATCATGTACGTTTGTTTGTGTAATGGTATAAGCGATAAAAAAATCCGCCAGGCTGTACGACAATTTCATCCACAGTCATTTCAACAGTTGCGTAAATTTATTCCTGTGGGAAATCAATGTGGTAAGTGTATTCGCGCCGCGCGAGAAGTGATGCAGGATGAGTTAACGCAAATGCCGGAATTTAAAGAGATCGCCTGAGTCACACTCTTTTTTTTGACATCCCTGTAGCCCCATCTACGCTCTAGAGAGTGGAAGCGGAGGGACTATAAAATGAAAGGTGATGTTAAAATCATAAATTATCTCAATAAACTATTGGGAAATGAGCTTGTCGCAATTAATCAGTATTTTCTTCATGCCCGTATGTTCAAAAACTGGGGGCTGACCCGGCTTAATGATGTTGAGTACCATGAATCCATTGATGAGATGAAACACGCCGATAAGTATATTGAGCGTATTTTATTTCTGGAAGGCATACCGAACCTACAGGATCTGGGCAAGCTGGGCATCGGTGAAGATGTCGAAGAGATGCTACGATCGGATCTCCGGCTCGAACTGGAAGGCGCAAAAGATCTACGTGAGGCAATAGCCTATGCCGATAGCGTTCATGATTATGTCAGCCGGGATATGATGATTGAAATTCTTGCCGACGAGGAAGGTCACATCGACTGGCTGGAAACTGAGCTGGATTTGATTGCCAAACTTGGTATGCAAAATTATCTGCAATCACAAATCAAGGTTACCGATTAACCGTCTGGAAAGAAAGCTTTCCAACCTGTTATGAAACCCGCCACCGCCAGCCATGGCCCAAAAGGTAGCGGGTTTATTAATGCCGATTTACCTCTCACCAGTAGCGCGACGCCAAACCCGCCACAGGCCAACATGGCGGCAAGGAAAACCAGTAACGGCAGTGTTTCCCAACAATGCCACGCTCCTAAGGCTGCAAGGTACTTGACGTCGCCATATCCAAGCCCCTCTTTCTGATAACGCAGGCGATAGCCCCAGTAAATTAACGCGAATCCGCCATAGCCGGCAATAGCACCCCAAAGCGCATCCGGTAAACGCTCCGGCAGGCAAATCTGGTGATAAAGCAGACCACCCCACAGTAATGGACAGGTAAACCGGTCAGGCAACAGACCGGTACGCGCGTCGTATATGCCAAGTAATAAAGAGAACGACGCATAAAAAATGAGAAAGGGGAGGGCAACAAACATAAGCAAATCCTCGTCAAGGCTTGTGCTCACCTTTATAGATTTATGCGACAGCGACAACGACGTATCGCCAGATTTGCCTGATGCCTTCCAAAGAAAAGATGCGCGTTGCCATCCCATGCGTACCACCTGGAATCATGCTCGCATAAGAATAAAGCGCTTAATTTCTATCCGACACTTGCGTCAGGCTGAGATTTACGTATAATGCGCGGGCTTGTCGTAATTGACGGCAGGTTCGATTTGAACCTCGAATAGCCGATTTGGCTATTTAACAATGCTCCCAATCGGGGAGCTACGTAAGAACGGTTACACTCTCCCATCAATCGTAATGGGTGTGAGGAGTAATCATTTTCGTTTATAAAATAATTGGAGCTCTGGTCTCATGCAGAACCAAAGAATCCGTATCCGCCTGAAAGCGTTTGATCATCGTCTGATCGATCAATCAACCGCGGAAATCGTCGAGACTGCCAAGCGCACTGGTGCGCAGGTTCGCGGTCCGATCCCGCTGCCGACCCGCAAAGAGCGCTTTACCGTTCTGATCTCTCCGCACGTTAACAAAGATGCGCGCGATCAGTACGAAATTCGCACTCACAAGCGTCTGGTTGACATCGTTGAGCCAACCGAGAAAACCGTTGATGCTCTGATGCGTCTGGACCTGGCTGCCGGTGTAGACGTGCAGATCAGCCTGGGTTAATCAGGTCATCGAGCGATTGAGAGGTTGATACAATGATTGGTTTAGTCGGTAAAAAAGTGGGTATGACCCGCATCTTCACTGAAGATGGCGTCTCTATCCCAGTAACCGTAATCGAAGTTGAAGCAAACCGTGTTACTCAGGTTAAAGACCTGGCTAACGATGGCTACCGCGCTGTTCAGGTTACTACGGGTGCTAAAAAAGCTAACCGTGTCACCAAGCCGGAAGCGGGTCACTTTGCTAAAGCTGGCGTAGAAGCTGGCCGTGGTCTGTGGGAATTCCGCCTGGCTGAAGGCGAAGAATACACCGTAGGTCAGAGCATCAGCGTTGAACTGTTTGCTGACGTTAAAAAAGTTGACGTAACCGGTACCTCTAAAGGTAAAGGTTTCGCTGGTACCGTTAAGCGCTGGAACTTCCGTACCCAGGACGCTACTCACGGTAACTCCTTGTCTCACCGCGTTCCGGGTTCTATCGGTCAGAACCAGACTCCGGGCAAAGTGTTCAAAGGCAAGAAAATGGCAGGTCAGATGGGTAATGAGCGCGTAACCGTTCAGAGCCTTGACGTAGTACGCGTTGACGCTGAGCGCAACCTGCTGCTGGTTAAGGGTGGTGTTCCGGGTGCAACCGGTTGCGACCTGATCGTTAAACCAGCTGTGAAGGCGTAAGGGGATAGCAATGGAATTAGTATTGAAAGACGCGCAGAGCGCGCTGACTGTTTCCGAAACTACCTTCGGTCGTGATTTCAACGAAGCGCTGGTTCACCAGGTTGTTGTTGCTTATGCAGCTGGTGCTCGTCAGGGTACTCGTGCTCAGAAGACTCGTGCTGAAGTAACTGGTTCCGGTAAAAAACCGTGGCGCCAGAAAGGCACTGGCCGTGCGCGTTCAGGTTCTATCAAGAGCCCGATCTGGCGTTCCGGTGGCGTGACCTTCGCTGCTCGTCCGCAGGACCACAGTCAAAAAGTTAACAAGAAGATGTACCGCGGCGCGCTGAAAAGCATCCTGTCCGAACTGGTACGTCAGGATCGTCTGATCGTTGTCGAGAAGTTCTCTGTAGAAGCGCCGAAAACTAAGCTGCTGGCACAGAAACTGAAAGACATGGCTCTGGAAGATGTGCTGATCATCACCGGTGAGCTGGACGAAAACCTGTTCCTGGCCGCACGTAACCTGCACAAGGTTGACGTACGCGATGCGACTGGTATCGACCCGGTTAGCCTGATCGCCTTCGACAAAGTCGTAATGACTGCTGATGCTGTTAAGCAAGTTGAGGAGATGCTGGCATGATTCGTGAAGAACGTCTGCTGAAGGTGCTGCGCGCACCGCACGTTTCTGAAAAAGCGTCTACTGCGATGGAAAAAACTAACACCATCGTTCTCAAAGTTGCTAAAGACGCGACCAAAGCAGAAATCAAAGCTGCTGTGCAGAAACTGTTTGAAGTCGAAGTCGAAGTCGTTAACACCCTGGTTGTTAAAGGGAAAGTTAAACGTCACGGACAGCGTATCGGTCGTCGTAGCGACTGGAAAAAAGCTTACGTCACCCTGAAAGAAGGCCAGAATCTGGACTTCGTCGGCGGCGCTGAGTAAGTCGGAGGAGTAATACAATGGCAGTTGTTAAATGTAAACCGACATCTCCGGGTCGTCGCCACGTCGTTAAAGTGGTCAACCCAGAGCTGCACAAGGGCAAACCTTTTGCTCCGCTGGTTGAAAAAAACAGCAAATCCGGTGGTCGTAACAACAATGGCCGTATCACCACTCGTCATATCGGTGGTGGTCACAAACAGGCTTATCGTATTGTTGACTTCAAACGCAACAAAGACGGTATCCCGGCAGTTGTTGAACGTCTTGAGTACGATCCGAACCGTTCCGCGAACATCGCGCTGGTTCTGTACAAAGACGGCGAACGCCGTTACATCCTGGCCCCGAAAGGCCTGAAAGCTGGCGACCAGATTCAGTCTGGCGTTGATGCTGCAATCAAAGCAGGCAACACCCTGCCGATGCGCAATATCCCGGTTGGTTCTACCGTTCATAACGTAGAAATGAAACCAGGTAAAGGCGGTCAGCTGGCGCGTTCCGCTGGTACTTACGTTCAGATCGTTGCTCGCGATGGCGCTTATGTCACCCTGCGTCTGCGTTCTGGTGAAATGCGTAAAGTCGAAGCAGACTGCCGTGCAACCCTGGGCGAAGTTGGCAATGCTGAGCATATGCTGCGCGTTCTGGGTAAAGCAGGTGCTGCACGCTGGCGTGGCGTTCGTCCTACCGTTCGCGGTACTGCGATGAACCCAGTAGACCACCCACATGGTGGTGGTGAAGGTCGTAACTTTGGTAAGCACCCGGTAACTCCGTGGGGCGTTCAGACCAAAGGTAAGAAGACCCGCAGCAACAAGCGTACTGATAAATTCATCGTACGTCGCCGTAGCAAATAATTTTAGAGGATAAGCCATGCCACGTTCTCTCAAGAAAGGTCCTTTTATTGACCTGCACTTGCTGAAGAAGGTAGAGAAAGCGGTGGAAAGCGGAGACAAGAAGCCCCTGCGCACTTGGTCCCGTCGTTCAACGATCTTTCCTAACATGATCGGTTTGACCATCGCTGTCCATAATGGTCGTCAGCACGTTCCGGTATTTGTTTCCGACGAAATGGTCGGTCACAAACTGGGTGAATTCGCACCGACTCGTACTTATCGCGGCCACGCTGCTGATAAAAAAGCGAAGAAGAAATAAGGTAGGAGGAAGAGATGGAAACTATCGCTAAACATCGCCATGCTCGTTCTTCTGCTCAGAAGGTTCGCCTTGTTGCTGACCTGATTCGCGGTAAGAAAGTGTCGCAGGCTCTGGATATTCTGACCTACACCAACAAGAAAGCGGCTGTACTGGTCAAGAAAGTTCTGGAATCTGCCATTGCTAACGCTGAACACAACGATGGCGCTGACATTGACGATCTGAAAGTTACGAAAATTTTCGTAGACGAAGGCCCGAGCATGAAGCGCATTATGCCGCGTGCAAAAGGTCGTGCAGATCGCATCCTGAAGCGCACCAGCCACATCACTGTGGTTGTGTCCGATCGCTGAGACTCTGGAGACTAGCAATGGGTCAGAAAGTACATCCTAATGGTATTCGCCTGGGTATTGTAAAACCATGGAACTCTACCTGGTTTGCGAACACCAAAGAATTCGCTGACAACCTGGACAGCGATTTTAAAGTACGTCAGTACCTGACGAAGGAACTGGCTAAAGCGTCTGTATCTCGTATCGTTATCGAGCGTCCGGCTAAGAGCATCCGTGTGACTATTCACACCGCTCGCCCGGGTATCGTTATCGGTAAAAAAGGTGAAGACGTAGAAAAACTGCGTAAGGTCGTAGCGGATATCGCTGGCGTTCCTGCACAGATCAACATCGCCGAAGTTCGTAAACCTGAACTGGACGCTAAACTGGTTGCTGACAGCATCACTTCTCAGCTGGAACGTCGCGTTATGTTCCGTCGTGCGATGAAGCGTGCTGTACAGAACGCCATGCGTCTGGGCGCTAAAGGTATCAAAGTTGAAGTTAGCGGCCGTCTGGGCGGCGCGGAAATCGCACGTACCGAATGGTACCGCGAAGGTCGCGTACCGCTGCACACTCTGCGTGCTGACATCGACTACAACACCTCTGAAGCGCACACCACTTATGGTGTAATCGGCGTTAAAGTGTGGATCTTCAAAGGCGAGATCCTGGGTGGTATGGCTGCTGTTGAACAACCGGAAAAACCGGCTGCTCAACCGAAAAAGCAGCAGCGTAAAGGCCGTAAATAAGGAGCGTCGCTGATGTTACAACCAAAGCGTACAAAATTCCGTAAAATGCACAAAGGCCGCAACCGTGGTCTGGCTGCAGGCGCGGATGTTAGCTTCGGCAGCTTCGGCCTGAAAGCTGTTGGCCGTGGTCGTCTGACTGCCCGTCAGATCGAAGCAGCACGTCGTGCTATGACCCGTGCAGTTAAGCGTCAAGGTAAGATCTGGATCCGTGTATTCCCGGACAAACCGATCACTGAAAAGCCGCTGGCAGTGCGTATGGGTAAAGGTAAAGGTAACGTGGAGTATTGGGTTGCCTTGATTCAGCCGGGTAAAGTCCTGTATGAAATGGACGGCGTACCGGAAGAGCTGGCCCGTGAAGCATTCAAGCTGGCAGCAGCGAAACTGCCGATTAAAACCACCTTTGTAACTAAGACGGTGATGTAATGAAAGCAAAAGAGCTGCGTGAGAAGAGCGTTGAAGAGCTGAACACCGAGCTACTGAACCTGCTGCGTGAGCAGTTCAACCTGCGTATGCAGGCTGCAAGTGGCCAGCTGCAACAGTCTCACCTGTTGAAGCAAGTGCGTCGTGATGTCGCACGCGTTAAGACTTTACTGACTGAGAAGGCGGGTGCGTAATGACCGATAAAATCCGTACTCTGCAAGGTCGCGTGGTTAGCGACAAAATGGAGAAATCCATTGTTGTTGCTATCGAACGTTTTGTGAAACACCCGATCTACGGTAAATTCATCAAGCGTACGACCAAAATGCACGTACATGACGAGAACAACGAATGCGGTATCGGCGACGTGGTTGAAATCCGCGAATGCCGTCCGCTGTCCAAGACCAAATCCTGGACTCTGGTTCGCGTTGTAGAGAAAGCGGTTCTGTAATACAGTACGCATTCTCAACGAATAAACGGCTCAGCGATGGGCCGTTTATTTTTTCTACCCATATCTGATTTGCGGTGTTATAATGCCGCGCCCTCGATATGGGGTTTTTTTAACGACCTGATTTTCGGGTCTCAGTAGTAGTTGACATTAGCGGAGCACTAAAATGATCCAAGAACAGACTATGCTGAACGTCGCCGACAACTCCGGTGCACGTCGCGTAATGTGTATCAAGGTTCTGGGTGGCTCGCACCGTCGCTACGCAGGCGTAGGCGACATCATTAAGATCACCATCAAAGAAGCGATTCCGCGTGGTAAGGTCAAAAAAGGTGATGTGCTGAAGGCGGTAGTGGTGCGCACCAAGAAGGGTGTTCGTCGCCCGGACGGTTCTGTCATTCGCTTCGATGGTAATGCATGCGTTATTTTAAACAATAACAGCGAGCAGCCTATCGGTACGCGTATTTTTGGGCCGGTAACTCGTGAACTTCGTAACGAGAAGTTCATGAAAATTATCTCTCTGGCACCAGAAGTACTCTAAGGAGCGAATCATGGCAGCGAAAATCCGTCGTGATGACGAAGTTATCGTGTTAACCGGTAAAGATAAAGGTAAACGCGGTAAAGTTAAGAATGTCCTGTCTTCCGGCAAGGTCATTGTTGAAGGTATCAACCTGGTTAAGAAACACCAGAAGCCGGTTCCGGCTCTGAACCAACCGGGCGGCATCGTTGAAAAAGAAGCTGCAATTCAGGTTTCTAACGTTGCAATCTTCAATGCGGCAACCGGCAAGGCTGACCGTGTAGGCTTTAGATTCGAAGACGGCAAAAAAGTCCGTTTCTTCAAGTCTAACAGCGAAACTATCAAGTAATTTGGAGTAGTACGATGGCGAAACTGCATGATTACTACAAAGACGAAGTAGTTAACAAACTCATGACTGAGTTTAACTACAATTCTGTCATGCAAGTCCCTCGGGTCGAGAAGATCACCCTGAACATGGGTGTTGGTGAAGCGATCGCTGACAAGAAACTGCTGGATAACGCAGCAGCAGACCTGACAGCAATCTCCGGTCAAAAACCGTTGATCACCAAAGCACGCAAATCTGTTGCAGGCTTCAAAATCCGTCAGGGCTATCCGATCGGCTGTAAAGTAACTCTGCGTGGCGAACGCATGTGGGAGTTCTTTGAGCGCCTGATCACTATTGCTGTTCCTCGTATCCGTGACTTCCGTGGCTTGTCCGCTAAGTCATTCGACGGTCGTGGTAACTACAGCATGGGTGTCCGTGAGCAGATCATCTTCCCAGAAATCGACTACGATAAAGTCGACCGCGTTCGTGGTTTGGATATTACCATTACCACTACTGCGAAATCTGACGAAGAAGGCCGTGCTCTGCTGGCTGCCTTTGACTTCCCGTTCCGCAAGTAAGGTAGGGTTACTAAATGGCTAAGCAATCAATGAAAGCACGCGAAGTAAAACGCGTAGCTTTAGCTGATAAATACTTCGCGAAACGCGCTGAACTGAAAGCGATCATCTCTGATGTGAACGCAACCGACGAAGATCGTTGGAATGCGGTTCTTAAGCTGCAGACTCTGCCGCGTGATTCCAGCCCGTCACGTCAGCGTAACCGCTGCCGTCAAACTGGTCGTCCGCACGCTTTCCTGCGGAAGTTCGGGTTGAGCCGTATTAAGGTCCGTGAAGCCGCTATGCGCGGTGAAATTCCGGGTCTGAAAAAGGCTAGCTGGTAATTGTCACCAATTGAATCACGGGAGTAAAGACAGATGAGCATGCAAGATCCGATCGCGGATATGCTGACCCGTATCCGTAACGGTCAGGCCGCGAACAAAGCTGCGGTCACCATGCCTTCCTCCAAGCTGAAAGTGGCAATTGCCAACGTGCTGAAGGAAGAAGGTTTTATTGAAGATTTTAAAGTTGAAGGCGACACCAAGCCTGAACTGGAACTGACTCTTAAGTATTTCCAGGGTAAAGCTGTTGTAGAAAGCATTCAGCGTGTCAGCCGCCCAGGTCTGCGCATCTACAAACGTAAAGATGAGCTGCCGAAAGTTATGGCCGGTCTGGGTATCGCAGTTGTTTCTACCTCTAAAGGTGTTATGACTGATCGTGCAGCGCGCCAGGCTGGTCTTGGTGGCGAAATTATCTGCTACGTAGCCTAATCGGAGGAAAAAATGTCTCGTGTTGCTAAAGCACCGGTCGTTGTTCCTGCCGGCGTTGATGTCAAAATCAACGGTCAGGTTATTACGATCAAAGGTAAAAACGGCGAGCTGACTCGTACTCTCAACGATGCTGTTGAAGTTAAACATGCAGATAATGCACTGACCTTCGGTCCGCGTGATGGTTACGCAGACGGTTGGGCACAGGCTGGTACCGCGCGTGCCCTGCTGAACTCAATGGTTATCGGTGTTACCGAAGGCTTCACTAAGAAGCTGCAGCTGGTTGGTGTAGGTTATCGTGCAGCGGTTAAAGGGAATGTAGTAAACCTGTCTTTAGGTTTCTCTCACCCGGTTGACCATCAGCTGCCGGCAGGTATCACTGCTGAATGTCCGACTCAAACTGAAATCGTGCTGAAAGGCGCTGATAAGCAGGTGATCGGCCAGGTTGCAGCAGATCTGCGCGCCTACCGTCGTCCTGAGCCTTACAAAGGCAAGGGTGTTCGTTACGCCGACGAAGTCGTGCGTACCAAAGAGGCTAAGAAGAAGTAAGGTAACACTATGGATAAGAAATCTGCTCGTATCCGTCGTGCGACCCGCGCACGCCGCAAGCTCAAAGAGCTGGGCGCAACTCGCCTGGTGGTACATCGTACCCCGCGTCATATTTACGCACAGGTAATTGCACCGAACGGTTCTGAAGTTCTGGTAGCTGCTTCTACTGTAGAAAAAGCTATCGCTGAACAACTGAAGTACACCGGTAACAAAGACGCGGCTGCAGCTGTGGGTAAAGCTGTCGCTGAACGCGCTCTGGAAAAAGGCATCAAAGATGTGTCCTTTGACCGTTCCGGGTTCCAATATCATGGTCGTGTCCAGGCACTGGCAGATGCTGCCCGTGAAGCTGGCCTTCAGTTCTAAGGTAGAGGTGTAAGATGGCTCACATCGAAAAACAAGCTGGCGAACTGCAGGAAAAGCTGATCGCGGTAAACCGCGTATCTAAAACCGTTAAAGGTGGTCGTATTTTCTCCTTCACAGCTCTGACTGTAGTAGGCGATGGTAACGGTCGCGTAGGTTTTGGTTACGGTAAAGCGCGTGAAGTTCCAGCAGCGATCCAGAAAGCGATGGAAAAAGCCCGTCGCAATATGATTAACGTCGCGCTGAACAACGGCACCCTGCAGCACCCGGTTAAAGGTGTTCACACGGGGTCTCGTGTATTCATGCAGCCAGCTTCCGAAGGTACCGGTATCATCGCCGGTGGTGCAATGCGCGCCGTTCTGGAAGTTGCTGGGGTTCATAACGTTCTGGCTAAAGCATACGGTTCCACCAACCCGATCAACGTGGTTCGTGCAACTATTGATGGCCTGGAAAATATGAATTCTCCAGAAATGGTCGCTGCCAAGCGTGGTAAATCCGTTGAAGAAATTCTGGGGAAATAAACCATGGCAAAGACTATTAAAATTACTCAAACCCGCAGTGCAATCGGTCGTCTGCCGAAACACAAGGCAACGCTGCTTGGCCTGGGTCTGCGTCGTATTGGCCACACCGTAGAGCGCGAGGATACTCCTGCTGTTCGTGGTATGGTCAACGCGGTTTCCTTCATGGTTAAAGTTGAGGAGTAAGAGATGCGTTTAAATACTCTGTCTCCGGCCGAAGGCTCCAAAAAGGCGGGTAAACGCCTGGGTCGTGGTATCGGTTCTGGCCTCGGTAAAACCGGTGGTCGTGGTCACAAAGGTCAGAAGTCTCGTTCTGGCGGTGGCGTACGTCGCGGTTTCGAGGGTGGTCAGATGCCTCTGTACCGTCGTCTGCCGAAATTCGGCTTCACTTCTCGCAAAGCAGCGATTACAGCCGAAGTTCGTCTGTCTGACCTGGCGAAAGTAGAAGGCGGCGTTGTAGACCTGAACACGCTGAAAGCGGCAAACATTATCGGTATCCAGATCGAGTTCGCGAAAGTGATCCTGGCTGGCGAAGTCACTACTCCGGTAACTGTTCGTGGCCTGCGTGTTACTAAAGGCGCTCGTGCTGCTATCGAAGCTGCTGGCGGTAAAATCGAGGAATAAGTAGCAGATGGCTAAACAACCGGGATTAGATTTTCAAAGTGCCAAAGGTGGCTTAGGTGAGCTGAAACGCAGACTGCTGTTTGTTATCGGCGCGCTGATTGTGTTCCGTATTGGCTCTTTTATTCCGATCCCTGGTATTGATGCCGCTGTACTTGCCAAACTGCTTGAGCAACAGCGAGGCACCATCATTGAAATGTTTAACATGTTCTCTGGTGGTGCTCTCAGCCGTGCTTCTATCTTTGCCCTGGGGATCATGCCGTATATTTCGGCGTCGATCATTATCCAGCTGTTGACGGTGGTTCATCCAACGCTGGCAGAAATTAAGAAAGAAGGGGAGTCTGGTCGTCGTAAGATCAGCCAGTACACCCGTTACGGTACTCTGGTGCTGGCGATATTCCAGTCGATCGGTATTGCTACCGGTTTGCCGAATATGCCTGGTATGCAGGGCCTGGTGATGAATCCAGGCTTTGCATTCTATTTCACCGCTGTTGTAAGTCTGGTTACAGGAACCATGTTCCTGATGTGGCTCGGCGAACAGATTACTGAGCGCGGTATCGGTAACGGTATCTCAATCATCATCTTCGCTGGTATCGTTGCGGGACTCCCGCCAGCCATTGCCCATACTATCGAGCAAGCGCGTCAAGGCGACCTGCACTTCCTCGTGTTGCTGTTGGTTGCAGTATTAGTATTTGCAGTGACGTTCTTTGTAGTATTCGTTGAACGTGGTCAACGCCGTATTGTGGTAAACTACGCCAAACGTCAGCAAGGTCGTCGTGTCTATGCTGCACAGAGCACACATTTACCGCTGAAAGTGAATATGGCGGGGGTAATCCCGGCAATCTTCGCTTCCAGTATTATTCTGTTCCCGGCGACCATCGCGTCATGGTTCGGGGGCGGTACTGGTTGGAACTGGCTGACAACAATTTCGCTGTATTTGCAGCCTGGGCAACCGCTTTATGTGTTACTCTATGCGTCTGCAATCATCTTCTTCTGTTTCTTCTACACGGCGTTGGTTTTCAACCCGCGTGAAACAGCAGATAACCTGAAGAAGTCCGGTGCATTTGTACCAGGAATTCGTCCGGGAGAGCAAACGGCGAAGTATATCGATAAAGTAATGACCCGCCTGACCCTGGTTGGTGCGCTGTATATTACCTTTATCTGCCTGATCCCGGAGTTCATGCGTGATGCAATGAAAGTGCCGTTCTACTTCGGTGGGACCTCACTGCTTATCGTTGTTGTCGTGATTATGGACTTTATGGCTCAAGTGCAAACTCTGATGATGTCCAGTCAGTATGAGTCTGCATTGAAGAAGGCGAACCTGAAAGGCTACGGCCGTTAATTGGTCGCCTGAGAAGTTACGGAGAGTAAAAATGAAAGTTCGTGCTTCCGTCAAGAAATTATGCCGTAACTGCAAAATCGTTAAGCGTGATGGTGTCATCCGTGTGATTTGCAGTGCCGAGCCGAAGCATAAACAGCGCCAAGGCTGATTTTTTCGCATATTTTTCTTGCAAAGTTGGGTTGAGCTGGCTAGATTAGCCAGCCAATCTTTTGTATGTCTGTACGTTTCCATTTGAGTATCCTGAAAACGGGCTTTTCAGCATGGTACGTACATATTAAATAGTAGGAGTGCATAGTGGCCCGTATAGCAGGCATTAACATTCCTGATCAGAAACACGCCGTGATCGCGTTAACTTCGATCTACGGTGTCGGCAAGACCCGTTCTAAAGCCATCCTGGCTGCAGCGGGTATCGCTGAAAATGTTAAGATCAGTGAGCTGTCTGAAGAACAAATCGACACGCTGCGTGACGAAGTTGCCAAATTTGTCGTTGAAGGTGATCTGCGCCGTGAAATCAGCATGAGCATCAAGCGCCTGATGGATCTTGGTTGCTATCGCGGTTTGCGTCATCGTCGTGGTCTCCCGGTTCGCGGTCAGCGTACCAAGACCAACGCTCGTACCCGTAAGGGTCCGCGCAAACCGATCAAGAAATAATCGGGGTGATTGAATAATGGCAAAGGCACCAGTTCGCGCACGTAAACGTGTAAGAAAACAAGTCTCTGACGGCGTGGCTCATATCCATGCTTCTTTCAACAACACCATCGTGACTATTACCGATCGTCAGGGTAATGCGCTGGGTTGGGCAACAGCCGGTGGTTCCGGTTTCCGTGGTTCTCGCAAATCCACTCCGTTTGCAGCTCAGGTTGCAGCAGAGCGTTGCGCTGACGCCGTGAAAGAATACGGTATCAAGAATCTGGAAGTTATGGTTAAAGGTCCGGGTCCAGGCCGCGAATCTACTATTCGTGCTCTGAACGCCGCTGGTTTCCGCATCACTAATATTACTGATGTGACTCCGATCCCTCATAACGGTTGTCGTCCGCCGAAAAAACGTCGCGTATAACGCTTCGTTTTCCAGGTTAGTTGGAGAAAGAAAATGGCAAGATATTTGGGTCCTAAGCTCAAGCTGAGCCGTCGTGAGGGCACCGACTTATTCCTTAAGTCTGGCGTTCGCGCGATCGATACCAAGTGTAAAATTGAACAAGCTCCTGGCCAGCACGGTGCGCGCAAGCCGCGTCTGTCTGACTATGGTGTGCAGTTGCGTGAAAAGCAAAAAGTTCGCCGCATTTACGGTGTGCTGGAGCGTCAGTTCCGTAACTACTACAAAGAAGCAGCACGTCTGAAAGGCAACACCGGTGAAAACCTGTTGGCTCTGCTGGAAGGTCGTCTGGACAACGTTGTATACCGTATGGGCTTCGGCGCCACTCGTGCAGAAGCACGTCAGCTGGTTAGCCATAAAGCAATTATGGTAAACGGTCGTGTTGTTAACATCGCTTCTTATCAGGTTAGTCCGAATGACGTTGTTAGCATTCGTGAGAAAGCGAAGAAGCAGTCTCGCGTGAAAGCCGCTCTGGAGCTGGCTGAGCAGCGTGAAAAGCCAACCTGGCTGGAAGTTGATGCTGGCAAGATGGAAGGTACGTACAAGCGTAAGCCTGAGCGTTCTGATCTGTCTGCGGACATTAACGAACACCTGATCGTCGAGCTTTACTCCAAGTAAAGCTTAGTACCAAAGAGAGGACACAATGCAGGGTTCTGTGACAGAGTTTCTAAAACCGCGCCTGGTAGATATCGAGCAAGTGAGTTCGACGCACGCCAAGGTGACCCTTGAGCCTTTAGAGCGTGGCTTCGGCCATACTCTGGGTAACGCACTGCGCCGTATTCTGCTCTCATCGATGCCGGGTTGCGCGGTGACCGAGGTTGAGATTGATGGTGTACTACATGAGTACAGCACCAAAGAAGGCGTTCAGGAAGACATCCTGGAAATCCTGCTCAACCTGAAAGGGCTGGCGGTGAGAGTTCAGGGTAAAGATGAAGTTATTCTTACCTTGAATAAATCTGGCATTGGCCCTGTGACTGCAGCCGATATCACCCATGATGGGGATGTCGAAATCGTCAAGCCGCAGCACGTGATCTGCCACCTGACCGATGAAAACGCGTCTATTAGTATGCGTATCAAAGTTCAGCGCGGTCGTGGTTATGTGCCGGCTTCTACCCGAATTCATTCGGAAGAAGATGAGCGCCCAATCGGCCGTCTGCTGGTCGACGCCTGCTACAGCCCTGTAGAGCGTATTGCCTACAATGTTGAAGCAGCGCGTGTAGAACAGCGTACCGACCTGGACAAGCTGGTCATCGAAATGGAAACCAACGGCACAATCGATCCTGAAGAGGCGATTCGTCGTGCGGCAACCATCCTGGCTGAACAACTGGAAGCTTTCGTTGATTTACGTGATGTACGTCAACCGGAAGTGAAAGAAGAGAAACCAGAATTCGATCCGATCCTGCTGCGCCCTGTTGACGATCTGGAATTGACTGTCCGCTCTGCTAACTGCCTCAAGGCAGAAGCTATCCACTATATCGGTGATCTGGTACAGCGTACCGAGGTTGAGCTTCTTAAGACGCCTAACCTGGGTAAAAAATCTCTTACCGAGATTAAAGACGTGCTGGCTTCCCGTGGACTGTCTCTGGGTATGCGCCTGGAAAACTGGCCACCGGCAAGCATCGCTGACGAGTAACCGGATCACAGGTTAAGGTTTTACTGAGAAGGATAAGGTCATGCGCCATCGTAAGAGTGGTCGTCAACTGAACCGCAACAGCAGCCATCGCCAGGCTATGTTCCGCAACATGGCAGGTTCACTGGTTCGTCATGAAATCATCAAGACGACCCTGCCTAAAGCGAAAGAGCTGCGTCGCGTAGTTGAGCCGCTGATTACTCTTGCCAAGACTGATAGCGTTGCTAATCGTCGTCTGGCATTCGCCCGTACTCGTGATAACGAGATCGTGGCAAAACTGTTTAACGAGCTGGGCCCGCGTTTCGCGAGCCGCGCCGGTGGTTACACTCGCATTCTGAAGTGTGGCTTCCGTGCAGGCGACAACGCGCCGATGGCATACATCGAGCTGGTTGATCGTTCAGAGAAAACAGAAGCTGCTGCAGAGTAATCTGTAGTAACGTAAAAAAACCCGCTTCGGCGGGTTTTTTTATACCCTCCTGAACCCCATATATCTACAATAATTGTATTCTTTTCGTTCAATCCCTGGAGCGACGTATGTGGTTACTTGACCAGTGGGCAGAGCGTCATATTATCGAGGCACAGCGTAAAGGCGAGTTGGATAATCTGCCTGGCCGCGGCGAGCCGCTTATTCTGGATGATGATTCTCATGTGCCGGCGGAACTTCGTGCGGGTTATCGCTTACTCAAGAATGCGGGCTGTCTTCCCCCTGAACTGGAGCAGCGCAGAGACGCTATTCAGTTACTTGATATCCTCAACAGTATCCGGGAAGATGACCCTCGATACCATCAGGTTAGTCGCCAGCTCTCGCTGCTTGAACTAAAACTTCGGCAGGCTGGGTTGAGTACCGACTTTTTACACGGTGAGTATGCAGAAAAACTGCTGCATAAAATCAACGATAATTAACGGAGCTTGTATGTATCGCATTGGTGAGCTGGCAAAGCTGGCAGACGTAACGCCTGATACCATTCGCTACTATGAAAAACAGCAGATGATGGATCATGAGGTACGTACTGAAGGCGGGTTTCGTCTGTATACCGAAAACGATCTGCAGCGTCTCAAATTTATTCGTTATGCGCGACAGTTGGGTTTCACGCTCGACTCGATCCGCGAACTTTTATCGATCCGAATTGATCCTGAGCACCATACCTGTCAGGAGTCAAAAAGTATTGTGCAAGAGCGATTGCAGGAGGTTGAAGCCAGGATTGCGGAACTGCAAACGATGCAGCGTTCGTTACAAAGGCTTAATGATGCTTGTTGCGGAACGGCCCACAGTAGCGTCTATTGTTCCATTCTGGAAGCCCTGGAGCAGGGGGCCAGTGGAGCGAAATCAGGATGTTGATTTATTGAACCGGCGGGGCTACACTCGCGCCGTTAATTTATACAATCGGGAGACATTATGAGTCGTTATCAACATAAGAAAGGGCAGATAAAGGACAATGCCATTGAGGCATTACTGCATGATCCACTGTTCAGGCAACGCGTTGAAAAAAATAAGAAAGGCAAAGGAAGTTATCTGCGTAAAGGTAAACACGGTAATCGAGGGAACTGGGAGGCCAGTGGCAAGAAAGTAAGTGACTTTTTTACCACTGGCCTTCTGCTTATTAAGAACGGTTATTTTGTTCTTTCAGCAGATCGCGGATTTCGCCCAATAACACTTCTTCTTTAGAAGGCGCTGGCGGAGCTGCCGGCTCTTCTGCTTTTTTACGGTTGAGTCTGTTGATAAGCTTAATGGCAACAAAGATAGCAAAGGCCACAATCACAAAATCAAATACGTTCTGGATAAACACGCCGTAATGCATGACGACCGCCGGAATATCTCCCTGCGCTTCGCGTAACGTAAAAGCAAATTGTTTAAAGTCGATCCCGCCGATTAACAATCCCAACGGCGGCATAATGATATCGGCAACCAGTGAAGAAACAATCTTACCGAATGCCGCGCCAATAATGACACCCACTGCCAAATCCACAACATTCCCGCGCATCGCGAATTCGCGAAATTCTTTAATAAAACTCATTTTTATTCTCCCTATGCAGCTGACGTTATAAGTTTAACAAATGCTAAGGCATTTTCCATTTACGGCTTCTGTTTAGCGAAATAAATTAAACCTTGATAAATAAAGGGAATTAAAAAGGGCGCTGAATGAGCGCCCCTTAAATTAGAGGAAGAAAGGACTTGGCTGGAACAGACGTTCGACGTCGGTAATAAACTTTTTATCGGTCAAAAACATAATGACGTGATCGCCTTGTTCAATGCGCAAATTGTCATTAGCAATCATGACATCATTACCGCGAACGACCGCGCCAATAATGGTGCCTGGCGGCAGTTTAATTTCGTCAATGACGCGGCCAACCACGCGGGAAGTGCTTTCATCGCCGTGCGCGACGGCTTCGATGGCTTCGGCAACCCCGCGACGTAGTGAGGAAACGCCGACGATATCTGCTTTACGCACATGGCTCAGTAATGCAGAGATGGTGGCCTGCTGCGGAGAAATCGCAATATCTATAACGCTACCCTGCACAAGATCGACATAAGCGCGGCGTTGGATCAACACCATCACTTTTTTGGCACCCATCCGCTTAGCCAACATCGCGGACATGATATTGGCTTCATCATCGTTAGTGACCGCGATAAAGAGATCGACCTGATCAATATGCTCCTCCGCCAGCAATTCCTGATCGGAAGCGTCGCCAAAAAAGACGATCGTGTTTTGCAGCTTCTCAGCCAGTTCTGCGGCGCGTTGTTGATCGCGTTCGATCAATTTAACGCTATAGTCTTTTTCCAGACGCCTTGCCAGCCCGGCGCCGATATTGCCGCCGCCCACCAGCATGATGCGCTTGTAGGGTTTTTCCAGACGCTGTAATTCGCTCATTACTGCACGAATGTGCTGTGAAGCCGCAATAAAGAAGACTTCATCCCCTGCTTCCACGATAGTCGAGCCCTGAGGACGGATTGGTCTGTCATGGCGGAAAATTGCGGCAACGCGGGTATCGATATGCGGCATATGCTCTCGCATTGTCGAGAGCGCGTTACCTATTAGTGGACCGCCATAGTAGGCTTTTACTACTGCCAGACTGACTTTCCCTTCGGCAAAGTTTACAACCTGTAATGCTCCTGGATACTCGATCAGACGATAAATATTATCGATAACCAACTGCTCCGGCGCTATCAGATGATCAATCGGAACCGCTTCAGAATGAAAGAGTTTATCCGCATCGCGAACATAGTCCGGGGAGCGAATGCGGGCGATACGGTTTGGAGTGTTGAAGAGTGAATAGGCTACCTGACAGGCAACCATATTAGTTTCATCTGAACTGGTGACAGCGACCAGCATATCCGCATCGTCAGCGCCCGCTTCGCGCAACACGCGGGGATGCGAACCATGCCCCTGAACTACGCGTAGATCGAACTTATCTTGCAAACTGCGTAACCGTTCGCCGTTGGTATCAACCACCGTGATGTCGTTGTTTTCGCCGACCAGGTTTTCCGCCAGTGTTCCGCCAACTTGCCCTGCGCCCAGTATGATAATTTTCATCAGTCGTGGCCCGTTATCTCATCACTTCTTGATTAGCTTAGCGTAAAAGAACCCATCACCTTCTTCGCCGCCCGGCAGATTTTGCTGTCCTGGCTGATCAGGTGTTCCCGTTTCGCTGAGTGTGGCATCGGGAGTGCGTTGCAAAAAGGCTTTGATCTGATCGCGGTTTTCTTCCGGTAGTACGGAGCAGGTGGCGTAAACCAGCGTCCCGCCGGGCTTCAGGCGCGGCCAGACGGCATCAAGGATTTCCGCCTGTAATTGCGCCAGTTCCGCGATATCGCGATCGCGACGCAGCCATTTGATATCTGGATGACGGCGAATGACGCCGGTTGCGGAGCAGGGCGCATCCAGCAGAATACGGTCAAACTGCTGCTCGCCGCACCATTGGGCGGGATAACGTCCATCCCCTTGTTTAACTGTCGCTTTCATCCCAAGACGCTTTAGGTTGTCGTAAACGCGGGAGAGCCGTTGTTCATCAATATCAACCGCCAACACGTCTGCTTCAGAGGCCACTTCGAGAATATGCGTGGTTTTACCGCCGGGCGCGGCGCACAAGTCTAAAATGTGCTCACCGTTCTGAGGAGCGAGAAAAACCGCACATCCCTGCGCAGAGGCATCCTGGACAGTTACCCAACCCTCAGCAAAACCGGGTAAAGCATGTACCGGAGCTGGCGTTTCCAGACGTACAGCGTCGGGATAATCGGGATGCGGATATCCCTTCATGCCTGCGTCTTCAAGTAAGCCAAGCCAACCGTCGCGGGTGTGGTGTGTACGATTTACACGTAGCCACATAGGCGGACGCTGGTTATTCGCATCAATAATGCGTTGCCACTGTGTGGGGTAAGCATTTTGCAAACGCTTTACCAGCCAACCGGGATGTAAAAAGCGCGCATCGCTGGTCGCAAACTCATTAAGCAACGTTTCCTGCTGGCGCTGGAACTGGCGCAGGACGCCATTAATTAACCCTTTCAACTGCGGACGTTTAATGGAGACCGCGCCTTCAACGGTTTCAGCCAGCGCCGCATGGGGAGGAACGCGGGTGTACAGCAACTGATAAAAACCGACCATAATTAAGTAATGCACTGTACGCTGCTTGCCGGTCATTGGACGAGACATCAGCTTATTGATCAGCCATTCCAGCTGTGAAAGAGTTCGCAGGACGCCAAAGCACAGCTCCTGAAGTAGCGCTTTGTCTTTATCGGCGACTTTTTGTTGCAGCGGCGGGAGCACATTACTTAATGATTGTCCCTGCTCGACGACCTGTTCAACGGCCTGTGCTGCCAGACTACGTAAATTGTTTTGTTTTTTCATATGTATAAAATAAAAATGCCCGGTAACACCGGGCGTATAAAGACGTGACCGTCAGGCAAGACGGTTACCAGGAATAAACCATTCCCGGCGTGAATTTAACAGATCCTGGGCGCTCATCGCTTTTTTGCCGGCAGGCTGAAGCGAAAGCAAATTTAATATCCCCTTGCCTGTTGCAACCTGAATGCCCTGTTTCGTCGCGGCCAGAATGGTTCCCGGCAGCGACTGCGTGGCGTCCTCAATGACGGACGCCTGCCAGACTTTTACCGGCTGGCCGTCGATTTCCAGCCAGCTCATTGGCCACGGATTAAAGGCGCGAATGCAACGCTCCAGCTGTGCTGCGGAGAGAGACCAGTCAATACGCGCTTCTTCTTTACTGAGCTTTTCCGCATGAGTAACCAGCGCTTCATTCTGCGCTTCAGGCGTCGCTGTGCCGTCCGCCAGTTGTTTTAGTGTGGTAATTAACCCCTGCGGGCCAAGTTCAGCCAACTTATTATACAGTGAGCCACTGGTATCTTCTGCGGTAATCGGGCACGCAAGTTTATACAGCATGTCGCCGGTATCCAGCCCTACATCCATCTGCATAATTGTGACGCCGGTTTCCGCATCGCCTGCCCAGAGTGAGCGCTGAATAGGCGCCGCGCCACGCCAGCGTGGAAGCAGCGAACCGTGAACGTTGATACATCCGAGACGGGGCATATCCAGCACTGCCTTTGGGAGAATCAGACCATATGCTACGACAACCATGACGTCAGCATGTAAGTCAGCAACCAGATGCTGGTTTTCCTGAGGACGAAGCGACACGGGCTGGAAAACGGGCAGGCCTTTTTCTTCCGCCAGCACTTTTACCGGGCTGGGCATCAACTTTTTGCCGCGACCTGCTGGACGATCGGGTTGGGTAAATACGCCGACAACGTTATGTCCAGAAGTTAACAGCGCGTCGAGATGACGCGCTGCAAAGTCAGGTGTACCCGCAAAAATAATACGTAGTGAATCTGACACGTTGGTTCTTGTCCTTTAAGCCCGGGCGTTCAGGCGGTCGAGTTTTTCTACTTTCTGACGAATACGTTGTTGCTTCAGCGGCGACAAATAATCGATAAACAGTTTACCGACCAGGTGATCCATCTCATGCTGAATGCAGATTGCCAGTAAACCATCCGCTTCAAGCTCAAACGGGTTGCCGTCGCGATCCAGCGCGCGGATTTTCACTTTCTTGGCGCGCGGCACTAAAGCGCGCTGTTCCGGAATCGACAGACAGCCTTCTTCTATACCCGTTTCGCCACTTTTCTCCAGCAATTCCGGGTTAATGAGTACCAGGCGCTCGTCGCGGTTTTCCGAAACGTCAATCACGATGATTCGCTGGTGGATATCGACCTGCGTTGCAGCCAGACCGATACCTTCTTCGGCGTACATCGTTTCGAACATATCATCGACGATACGCTGAATTTCTGCATTCACTTCTTCAACCGGCTTTGCGACTTTGCGAAGGCGCTCGTCCGGAATATGTAACACTTGCAAAACTGACATAATTATCCAGAGTTGTGTTCAGGAGTTGAAAAGATTATTACCTCTATTCTAGACAAATCCCCACCTGATTGACAGCATCAGTGACCAATCGCAAAGATTGTTCAGACTGCTTGTGGCAGGGGAGGGAAAGGATGGCCCGTACCGAAATTTGGTTACGTTTAATGTACGTCGGCGACCTTTATGGCGAGGCGATGTTGAACATGGCGAACTCGCTTATTCGCCAGCCTCAGATAAATCGCACGCACCTTCAGGAGGCTGGTCTTACCGCGCGGCAGGCTGAACGTTTTTTACAGCTTCCAGCAGGTGTGCTTGATGAGACGTTACGCTGGCTTGAACTACCGCAGCACCATTTTCTGTGTGCGGATAGTGAGATTTATCCTCCCCAACTGCGTGCTATTGACGATTATCCCGGCGCTATTTTTATTGACGGCGATCCTGCCTGTCTGCATACCTGCCAACTTGCCGTCGTAGGGAGCCGGAGCCACTCCTGGTATGGAGAACGCTGGGGACGTCTGCTTTGCGAAAGCCTTGCGAAAAGCGGTTTGACGATCACCAGCGGCCTTGCCCGGGGAATTGATGGCGTAGTACACAACGCCGCGGTGAGTATGGGGGGAAAAAGTGTAGCGGTGTTAGGGAATGGTTTGGCAAAGATTTATCCTCGCCGACATGCCGTGCTGGCTGAAAACTTGATTGCCACCGGCGGCGCAGTGGTCTCAGAATTTCCGCTTTCAACGCCTCCGCTACCGCAAAATTTTCCTCGTAGAAACCGTATCATCAGCGGACTGAGCAAAGGCGTGCTGGTGATTGAGGCGGCGTTGCGCAGCGGTTCGTTGGTGACGGCGCGCTGCGCGCTTGAACAGGGGCGGGACGTTTTTGCATTACCAGGCCCTATCGGTAGTCCGGGAAGCGAAGGCACGCACTGGTTAATTAAACAAGGGGCCACGCTTGTGACGACGCCGGAGGATATTCTGGAAAATTTGCAATACGGCTTACACTGGTTGCCAACTACGGCGGAAAATTCACTTTATTCACTAAATCAGGATGAGGCGGCATTGCCATTTCCTGAGCTCCTGGCTAACGTAGGAGATGAGGTAACACCTGTTGACGTCGTCGCTGAACGTGCCGGCCAACCTGTGCCAGCGGTAGTGGCTCAGCTACTCGAACTGGAGTTAGCAGGATGGATCGCAGCTGTACCCGGCGGCTATGTCCGATTAAGGAGGGCAAGCCATGTTCGACGTACTAATGTATTTGTTTGAAACATACATCCATAACGAAGCCGAGCTGCGCGTGGATCAGGACAGACTGGAGCGTGATCTCACCGACGCTGGGTTTGATCGCGAAGACATCTACAATGCGCTGCTGTGGCTGGAAAAACTCGCTGACTATCAGGATGGCCTCGCGGAACCCATGCAACTTGCTTCCGACCCTCTTTCAATGCGCATTTATACGGTTGAAGAGTGTGAAAGGCTTGATGCCAGTTGCCGGGGGTTCCTGTTATTCCTTGAGCAGATTCAGGTGCTAAACCTCGAAACACGAGAAATGGTGATTGAGCGTGTGCTGGCGCTGGATACCGCAGAGTTTGACCTGGAAGACTTGAAATGGGTTATTTTGATGGTGTTATTCAACATTCCGGGCTGTGAAAACGCCTATCAGCAAATGGAAGAATTACTCTTTGAGGTAAATGAAGGTATGCTGCATTGATAGGTGTTAATGCTGCATGAGTGAATATGGCTAAATCAGCACTGTTTTCGGTGCGTAAAAATGAGCCCTGCCCGCAGTGCGGGGCCGAACTGGTAATTCGCTCCGGGAAACATGGTCCGTTTCTCGGCTGTTCTCGCTATCCGGAATGCGATTACGTTCGTCCGCTGAAAAGTCAGGCGGACGGACATATCGTTAAAATTCTGGAGGGGCAACTGTGTCCTGAGTGTGGCGCCGTACTGGTGCTGCGTCAGGGGCGCTTTGGCATGTTCATCGGATGCAGTCAGTATCCGCAATGTGAACATACAGTGGTTATTGATAAACCGGATGAAACGGCGATTGCCTGTCCAGCCTGCCAGCAAGGACATTTGGTCCAGCGCCGTTCTCGTTACGGTAAAATCTTTCATTCCTGCGATCGCTACCCGGAATGTCAGTTCGTCATTAACTTCACACCGGTTGCGGGGGAATGCCCCGAGTGCCATTATCCGCTACTCATCGAAAAGAAAACCGCGCAGGGCGTGAAGCGCTTTTGCGCCAGTAAACAATGTGGAAAGCCGGTTCCGGTGGAATAAACAAGTGAATAATAACCTGCCAACAGGATCTATCGTCGCAGCGGTAGATCTCCTGAATAAAGAAAATGTCATCGCTTATCCAACAGAAGCCGTTTTCGGCGTCGGCTGCGATCCCGATAGTGAAACAGCCGTTACGCGCCTGCTGGCGTTAAAACAACGGCCCGTCGATAAGGGACTCATTTTGATTGCCGCCAGCTTTGAGCAGTTAAAACCTTATATTGATGACAGCATACTTACCGCCGCACAGCGTAAAGCGGTATTTGATTGCTGGCCCGGGCCGGTAACGTTTGTTTTTCCTGCGCCCGCGACAACGCCGCGTTGGCTCACGGGACGTTTTGATTCCCTGGCCGTTCGTGTTACCAACCACCCGCTGGTGGTCGCGCTATGCAATGCGTATGGCAAACCGCTGGTTTCCACCAGCGCCAATCTGAGCGGATTACCGCCATGTCGTACCGTTGAAGAGGTACGTGCGCAATTTGGCGATGATTTTCCGGTGGTTGAAGGCGCAACGGGTGGGCGTTTAAATCCTTCAGAAATTCGCGATGCTCTGACGGGCGAACTGTTTCGACAGGGGTAATATGATGGAAACCTATGCTGTTTTTGGAAATCCGATTGCTCACAGCAAATCGCCATTTATTCATCAGCAGTTTGCTCAGCAGCTAGATATTGTTCACCCCTATGGTCGCGTGCTGGCCCCTATTAATAATTTCATTAATACGCTTGATGCCTTTTTCGCGGCAGGGGGAAAAGGCGCAAACATCACAGTACCTTTTAAAGAGGAGGCGTTTGCGCGATCGGATGAGTTAACGGAACGAGCATCGCTGGCGGGAGCAGTCAATACATTAAAACGGCTGGAAGATGGTCGTTTGCTTGGCGACAATACTGACGGTATCGGTTTATTAAGCGATCTCAAACGTTTAAATTTTATCCGCCCAGGATGGCGTATTTTGCTGATTGGCGCGGGCGGCGCATCCCGGGGCGTGCTGTTACCTCTGCTTTCTTTGGATTGCGCGGTCACTATCACCAACCGTACAGCTTCACGTGCCGAAGCGTTGGCGAAAATCTTTGCTCATACCGGCAGCGTTCATGCCATGGATATGGACAAGCTGGATAGTTGTGAGTTTGACCTGATTATTAATGCGACCTCCAGCGGCATACGGGGCGAAATCCCGGCGATTCCGGCGTCACTTATTCACCCTTCCCTCTGTTGCTATGACATGTTCTATCAAAAAGGGAATACGCCATTTCTCTCCTGGTGTGTACAACAGGGCGCAAAACGTTACGCAGATGGGCTGGGAATGCTGGTGGGGCAGGCTGCACACGCCGTTTTGCTTTGGCACGGTGTATTACCGCAGGTCGAGCCAGTGATTGAGCTGCTACAGCAGGAATTATTAGCGTGAACCAGGCCATACAATTTCCTGACCGCGAAGAATGGGATACTGCCGCCAGCGCTGTCATCTTTCCCGCCATGGTCAATGGGATGCAACTCACGTGTGCAATAAAAAAAGATGTACTGGCGTATCGCTTTGGTGGAGAAACAGCGGAGCAATGGCTGGCCATTTTTCGTGAGTATCGCTGGGACCTGGAAGAAGAGGCTGAAGCATTAATCCTGGCCCAGCAGGAAGACGATCACGGTTGGATATGGTTATCCTGAGAAAGATAGTCGTCTTTCCATTTTACATAGTTATTGGCGGAGTACTGCAGGCCCGATCTCTCAGCATCGCTTAGGGGGCGGATCTGTTTTACCGGACTGCCAAGATATAAATAGCCGCTTTCCAGCCGTTTGTGCTGCGGCACCAGGCTTCCCGCGCCAATCATTACGTCATCTTCTATTATCGCGCCATCCAGCACAATGGAGCCCATACCGACCAGTACGCGGTTACCGATGGTACAGCCGTGCAGCATAACTTTATGGCCAACGGTAACATCTTCGCCAATGATTAATGGGTTGCCGTGTGGATTGGATGGAGACTTGTGGGTTACGTGAAGAACGCTGCCATCCTGAATGTTCGTACGAGCCCCTATCGCAACGTAATTCACATCGCCGCGAATCACCACAAGCGGCCAGATCCCGACATCATCTGCCAGACGGACATCGCCAATAACCACGCTGCTGGTATCGATCATCACGCGCTGACCGATTTCAGGAAAAAGATCCTTATAAGGACGTAATGTGTCAGACATGTCTACCTCATCATAAATGAATAGTCATGAAGACTTTGGTTGCTTTAACGGCGTTGTGCAAGGGGAGATAGCATCAAAAAATCGCCACTTTGCGCAGGAATGGAGCGAAAGGGATGAAAAATCAACAAACAGAAAAAAAGATCCAAAAAACGCTTGTGCAAAAAAATGGGATCCCTATAATGCGCCTCCATCGACACGGCGGATGTGAATCACTTCACACAAACAGCCGGTCGGTTGAAGAGAAAAATCCTGAAATTCAGGGTTGACTCTGAAAGAGGAAAGCGTAATATACGCCACC
>NZ_JAGESB010000011.1:0-4452 GCF_017572865.1 Salmonella sp. 32082101201600294FB01SM01
GAAGAAGCCCATCCTGACGGATGGGCTTTTTTGCGTGTGTGGTAACTGTAAAAATGCAGGCCTGATAAGCGCAGCGCCATCAGGCAACCTGCACCGCCGGATGGCAGCTTCGCCTTATCCGGCCTACGGCATCGACACAATGCCTGTGTATACCGCCTTATTCCGTCGACATAACCGCAAGCCTTCCCTACATAGATGCGGTAAACTAAGCCTGATTTTGCATCAGGAAAGCAGCCATGACCCACTCCCTAAAACCCTGGAATACCTTCGGCATTGATCATTGTGCAAAGCACATCGTATGCGCTGAAAACGAACAACAACTACTGAGCGCCTGGCAGCAAGCAACTCGTGAGGGACTGCCGGTTATGATCCTGGGTGAAGGAAGCAATGTCCTGTTTCTGGAAAATTACGCCGGCACCGTGATCCTTAACCGCCTGAAAGGCATTGAGGTCAATGAAACCGCGGACGCCTGGCACCTACACGTCGGCGCAGGCGAAAACTGGCATCAGCTGGTTCGCTACGCGCTGGACAACAACATGCCCGGCCTGGAGAATCTGGCGCTCATCCCTGGCTGCGTTGGTTCCTCGCCTATACAGAATATTGGCGCGTATGGCGTAGAACTACAGCGCGTCTGCGACTATGTTGACTGCGTTGAACTGGAAACGGGAAAACGTCTGCGTTTGTCTGCGGCGGAATGCCGTTTCGGCTATCGTGACAGCATCTTCAAAAATGAATATCAGGATCGCGTTGCGATCGTCGCGGTGGGTCTGCGTTTATCAAAGCAATGGCAGCCGGTGTTGACCTATGGCGATCTTACTTGTCTGGACCCGAAAACGGTCACCGCGCAACAGGTGTTTGATGCTGTATGCCATATGCGCACCACAAAATTGCCGGATCCTAAAGTGAATGGCAATGCGGGCAGCTTTTTTAAAAATCCCGTTGTCGCAGCCGATATCGCTATGGAACTGTTAGAACGATTTCCCAACGCGCCGCATTACCCTCAGGCAGACGGCTCAGTGAAGCTGGCGGCAGGCTGGCTGATAGACCAATGTCAGTTGAAAGGCGTCGCCATTGGCGGCGCTGCGGTACATCGCCAACAGGCGCTGGTATTGATTAATGCGAATGATGCGACAAGTAAAGATGTGGTGGCGCTGGCGCATCATGTCCGGCAAAAAGTGGGTGAAAAATTTAATGTCTGGCTGGAGCCTGAGGTTCGCTTTATTGGTCGGTCCGGAGAGGTGAACGCTGTGGAGAGCATTGCATGAAAGATACTACCGTTCCCCTGACGCTAATCTCACTACTTGCCGACGGAGAGTTTCACTCAGGCGAGCAGTTGGGTGAACGGCTGGGAATGAGCCGCGCGGCGATTAATAAACATATCCAGACATTACGCGACTGGGGAGTAGATGTATTTACCGTTCCGGGGAAAGGATATAGCTTGCCGGAACCCATCCAGTTACTGGATGCTGACCGTATTCATAGCCAACTGGATAGCGGAAACGTGGCGGTATTGCCCGTTATCGATTCAACCAATCAGTATTTACTTGATCGAATTGGCGAGCTGCGCTCAGGCGATGCCTGTGTAGCAGAATACCAACAGGCAGGGCGTGGTCGTCGCGGGCGTAAATGGTTCTCACCGTTTGGCGCGAATCTATATCTTTCAATGTACTGGCGTCTGGAGCAGGGGCCTGCGGCGGCAATAGGCTTGAGTCTGGTCATTGGAATTGTGATGGCGGAAGTGCTGCGTGAACTGGGCGCTGATAAAGTTCGTGTGAAGTGGCCTAACGACCTCTACCTGCTGGATCGCAAACTGGCGGGTATTCTGGTCGAGTTAACCGGTAAAACGGGCGATGCCGCACAAATAGTGATTGGCGCTGGTATTAACATGGCAATGCGTCGTGTAGAAGAGGACGTGATAAATCAGGGATGGATCACGTTGCAGGAGGCCGGAATTACGCTCGACCGCAATATGCTGGCCGCAAAGCTGATTTATAAGCTACGTGCTGCGCTTGAGCTTTTTGAGCAAGAAGGTCTTTCTCCTTATCTTTCGCGCTGGAAAAAACTGGATAATTTTATTGATCGTCCGGTAAAACTGATTATTGGCGACAAAGAAATATTTGGTATTTCTCGCGGCATTGATACTCAGGGCGCATTATTGCTTGAACAGGATGGCGTAATTAAACCCTGGATGGGCGGAGAAATATCGCTGCGAAGCGCCGAATAGTAAAAAGGGGAGTCGGTACTCCCCTTTTTTCTGTTATTTTCGTAATCTTACCTGTTCCACCGCATGGTTAGCGCTCTTGGTCATAATAAGGCTGGCACGTTCTCGCGTAGGTAAGATATTTTGTTTTAAATTCAACCAGTTAATTTCTTTCCAAAGCGAAGCTGCTGTATTAACAGCTTCTTCTTTAGATAATTTCGCATAATTGTGGAAATAAGAGTCAGGATCGGTAAACGCCCCTTCGCGGAACTTCAGGAAGCGATTGATATACCATGTCTGAAGAAGTTCTTCTGGCGCATCAACGTAAATAGAGAAATCAACGAAATCAGAGACAAATACATGGTGCGGATCGTGAGGATAATCCATACCGCTTTGTAAAACATTCAAACCTTCAAGAATCAATATATCAGGCTGAGCGACGGTTTTATCCCCTTCAGGAATAACATCGTAAATCAAATGAGAATAGACTGGCGCCGTCACGTTCGGTACGCCCGACTTGAGGTCAGAAACGAATTTCACCAGTCGGTGCATATCATACGATTCGGGGAACCCCTTTTTCTTCATTAACCCGCGTTCTTTCAACACCTGGTTTGGGTGGAGGAAGCCGTCTGTGGTAATCAATTCAACACGGCGGTGTTCCGGCCAGCGACTCAGCAACGCTTGCAGAACGCGTGCTGTCGTGCTTTTACCCACTGCGACGCTGCCCGCGATACTGATGATGTAAGGGATTCGCTGGCCGTTAGTGCCCAGAAACTGTTCCAGGACAGCCTGACGACGCAGATTTGAACTGATATAGAAATTTAGCAAACGGGAGAGGGGTAAATATATTTCTGCAACTTCTTCCAGCGATAAATCTTCATTAATGCCTTTTAACTGCGCGATCTCATCCTCGGTCAGGGTCATCGGCACAGAATCGCGAAGCGCAGCCCACTGGCTGCGATCAAACTGTAGGTAAGGCGTCATTAACGATTGCTCTTTTATACTCATAAGCATGTTTCTGGCTGCTATTGCTACATCAGTTCAGCGATGAACGAGGGCCATCCCTGACATGCAACGGCACGTCACATTTAAGTTAATTTGGACAATGGGCAGGAGGGTAACACCAGATGGGGAGGAATAATAAGAAAAAATCTCGCTATGAAAGCTATCCCTGAGAAGCAATGTGACGAATATACCAGATACAGAAGATTGCTTTCTATCGACGGAGCGTTGAAATGCCGCGTCGTATCCTGGTCAGACGGTCGGTAAAATGCCGAAAATTTATGCTCTCTTGTTTGAAATTAGAGCATTTTTGTCTCTTATAGCGCAAAATGTGAGCGATAGAACATTTTATGCAATTTTTTAGTTGCATGAGCACGCAGGTCTCCATAGAATGCGCGCTACTTGATGCCGACTTAGCTCAGTAGGTAGAGCAACTGACTTGTAATCAGTAGGTCACCAGTTCGATTCCGGTAGTCGGCACCATCAAGTCCGGTGGGGTTCCCGAGCGGCCAAAGGGAGCAGACTGTAAATCTGCCGTCACAGACTTCGAAGGTTCGAATCCTTCCCCCACCACCATTTTCGGCCGCGCGATGGCGCAGCCCGAGACGATAAGTTCGCTTACCGGCTCGAATAAAGAGAGTTTCTCTCGATATTCAGTGCAGAATGAAAATCAGGTAGCCGAGTTCCAGGATGCGGGCATCGTATAATGGCTATTACCTCAGCCTTCCAAGCTGATGATGCGGGTTCGATTCCCGCTGCCCGCTCCAAGATGTGCTGATATAGCTCAGTTGGTAGAGCGCACCCTTGGTAAGGGTGAGGTCGGCAGTTCGAATCTGCCTATCAGCACCACTTCTTTTCTCCTTCCTGTTTTTCTCTTCTGTTTATTAGCATTCAACAAGTCGGGCGTGTTGCCTGGTTGATGTGGTGATATCACCGATTTATCCGTGTCTTAGAGGGACAATCGATGTCTAAAGAAAAGTTTGAACGTACAAAACCGCACGTTAACGTCGGTACTATCGGCCACGTTGACCATGGTAAAACAACGCTGACCGCTGCCATTACTACCGTACTGGCTAAAACCTACGGCGGCGCCGCCCGCGCATTCGACCAGATCGATAACGCGCCGGAAGAAAAAGCGCGTGGTATCACCATCAACACTTCTCACGTTGAATACGATACCCCGACCCGCCACTACGCACACGTAGACTGCCCGGGGCACGCCGACTATGTTAAAAACATGATCACCGGTG
>NZ_JAGESB010000012.1:0-3847 GCF_017572865.1 Salmonella sp. 32082101201600294FB01SM01
CCCAGCAGCAGGGCAAAGGGGACCATCAGCCAGGTGAACATGGTGTTAAAGAACGGCTCCCCCACCGAAATGCTGCCCAGCCCCAGCTGTTTGTGCACCAGCGGCAGCAGGGTGCCCAGCAGCACCACCAGCATGGCGGCCATCAGCAGGACGTTGTTGCCGAGCAGCAGCGACTCGCGCGACCACAGCGTGTTGTTCACCCGCGAACGCACCCTGTGCCCGCGCACGGCGAACAGCAGCAGCGAGCCGCCGGTGACCAGCACCATAAAGGCGAGGATAAACATTCCGCGCGCCGGGTCGGAGGCGAAGGCGTGCACCGACACCAGCACCCCGGAGCGCACCAGGAAGGTGCCCAGCAGGCACAGCGAGAAGGCGCAGATGGACAGCAGCAGCGTCCACGCCTTAAAGCCGGCGCGCTGTTCGGTGACCGCCAGCGAGTGCAGCAGGGCGGTGCCCGCCAGCCACGGCATAAAGGAGGCGTTCTCCACCGGGTCCCAGAACCACCAGCCGCCCCAGCCCAGCTCGTAGTAGGCCCACGCCGAGCCGAGCACGATGCCCAGCGTCAGGAACACCCACGCCGCCAGCGTCCACGGGCGGGCAAAACGGGTGAACGCGCTGTCCAGACGCCCGCTCAGCAGCGCGGCGATGGCGAAGGCGAAGGCCACCGAGAAGCCGACATAGCCCATGTACAGCAGCGGCGGGTGGAAAATCAGCCCCGGGTCCTGCAGCAGCGGGTTCAGGTCGCGCCCCTCCACCGGAAAGGCCGGCAGCGTGCGGGCGAACGGGCCGGAGGTGAACAGGATGAACGCCAGAAAACCGGCGCAGACCATCCCCATCACCGCCAGCACCCGGGCGACGATATCCGCCGGCACCCGCCGGCTGAACACCGCCACCGCCAGGGTCCAGCCGCTCATCAGCAGCACCCACAGCAGCAGCGAGCCCTCGTGCGCTCCCCAGGTGGCGGCCACCCGGTACCACACCGGCAGCTGCGTGTTCGAGTTGCCGGCGACATAGGCCACGGTGAAGTCGTTAACCACAAAGGCGTGCACCAGCACGAAAAACGCGCCCGCCACGCAGATAAACAGCAGCCAGGCGAACACCCCGGCCGACGCCATCATCCGCGCGTCGCCGCGCGCCACGCCCCACAGCGGGTAAACGGACAGCAGCAGCGCCACGCCGAGCGCCAGGCACAGCAGCGCGTGGCCGTATTCAGGCATCATGATGAGGTGTCCTTATCAGCGCGTTGCGGGCGGCGGTGGTTTTCCTGCATCGCCTTTTCCACTTCCGGCGGGGTGTAGTTCTCGTCATGCTTGGCCAGCACCTCGTGCGCCAGGACGTGGTTGCCCTTCTCCAGGGTGCCCTGCACCACCACCCCCTGCCCCTCGCGGAACAGGTCCGGCAGTATCCCTTCATAGCTCACCGTCACCGACCCCTCGGCGTCGTAGAGGCTGAAGTTCACCTTCAGCGAGTCCGGGTCGCGCCTGACGCTGCCGGGCATCACCATCCCGCCGACGCGCAGGCGCTGGCCCGCCGCCGGCAGCTGCTGCGTCTCGCGCTTGCCGTAGAGAATTTCGCCGGGGGTATAGAACAGGTCGATATTCGCGCGCAGCGCGTACAGGACCAGGGCGGTGGTCAGCCCCAGGCCCGCCAGCACCGCGCAGACCACCCGTAACCGGTTTTTACGTCGCAGGTTCACGCGGCCTCCTGTTGCGCCTGTGCGGCACGCATCCGCGCCTCGCGCGCCCGCTGCTGCGCCACGCCGCGCAGAATGGCCCGGCGCTGCAGCACCGTGTGCAGCGCCAGCAGCGCCAGCGGCGCCACGGTCATCGCCACCGCCAGCCAGACAAAAAAGGCGTACCCGCCCATGGCGAAAAAATCGCTCCACGATGAAAATGCCGGACTCACCGGTGCCCCCTTTTCAGTATCAGTTCGCTCACCCACGGGCGGCGTTTTTCCATCAGTAAAATCAGGTTGCGCATCCGCATCAGCGACAGCGTCATAAAGAGCAGCAGGAAGCCGGCGATGGCCCAGCGCAGCGGCGAGCGCATCGCCGGGTCGATACTCTGCTGCATCCGCGTCGAGCCCTGGTGCAGGGTGTTCCACCACTCGACGGAATAGTGGATAACCGGCAGGTTCACCACGCCGACCAGCACCAGAATGCCCGCCGCGCGCCCGGCCATTTTACGGTCGTCAAAGGCGTGCCACAGGGCGATGACCCCGGCGTAGAGAAACAGCAGCACCAGCTCCGAGGTCAGGCGCGCGTCCCACACCCACCAGGTTCCCCACATCGGTTTGCCCCATGCCGCGCCGGTGACCAGCGCGATGAAGGTGTACACCGCCCCCACCGGCGCCATCGCCGCGACGGCAAGGCTGGCCATTTTCATCTGCCAGACCAGCCCGGTAAACGCCGCCACCGCCATCGCCGCATAGATACCCATTGACCAGATGGCCGCCGGGACATGCAGGTACATAATGCGGTAGCCCTCCCCCTGCTGGTAGTCCGCCGGGGCGAAACCAAAGCCCCGGACCCAGCCGGTGGCCAGCGCGATGATGCCGGCTGCCGCCAGCCACGGCACGAGCCTGCCGCAAATCTGATACAGCCGGGGCGGCGCCGCCAGCTGATGAAGGGTTTTCCACATAGTCGTCACCTGACCTCCTGAAACCAGTAAAATGTCCGTCGCGCCGGGGCGCTACTGCACGCTGAGGCGCAGCGCCGCTGCGGTGGCGAACGGGCTTAACGTCGCGCTGCCCGCCAGCAGCGCCCCCAGCACCGCCAGATAGCCGTCAGCGGGTAAATGCATCGATGCCGCGTCCATCGCCGCGGCGGCGAAAATCAGCACCGGGACACTCAGCGGCAGCACCAGAATGCCCAGCAGGACGCCGCCGCGCCGCAGGCCGGCCGTCAGCGCAACGCCCGGCGCGGCGAGAAACCCCAGCGCCGGCGTGCCGAGCAGCAGCGTCAGCGCCATGATTTTCCAGCCGTACACGTCCATCCCCAGCAGCAGCGCCACCAGCGGGGAGAGCATAATCAGCGGCAGGCCGGTCACCGCCCAGTGGGCCAGCACCTTCGCCAGCACCACCGCCGGCAGCGGCACCGGCAGCAGCATCAGCTGCTCCAGGCTGCCGTCCTGCAGGTCGTCGCGAAACAGCCGCTCCAGCGCCAGCAGCGAGGCCAGCAGCGCCGCCACCTGGATGATGCCCGGCGCGATACGCGCCAGCAGCTGCGGCTGCGGCCCGACGCTTAACGGAAACAGGGTGATGACCATCAGGAAGAACCACAGCGGGCCGGCGATGTCCGCGCCGTGGCGGAACGCCACGCGCAGTTCGAGACAGAAGACACGCCACATCACAGCCCTGCCCCCCCGCCGGTCAGCGCCAGGCGGCGGACGGTGTCCGCGGCCCCCGGCAGCGGCTGGTGGGTGGTGAGAATGACCATCCCGCCCTGCGCCGTGTGCGCCGCCATCCGCCGGGTGAGGCGCGCCACGCCGTTAACGTCAATGGCGGTGAACGGCTCGTCGAGCACCCACAGCGCGGCGCGGGTCAGCCACAGGCGGGCCAGCGCCACCCGGCGCTGCTGTCCGGCCGAGAGCCGGGCAACCGGCACGTCCTCAAATCCCGCCAGACCGGCCTGCGCCAGCGCCTCCGGGAGGCGCGCGCCGTCGCCGGGGTGGAAGAAGTGCAGGTTCTCCCGCGCCGTCAGGCGGGTTTTTATCCCCGGCTGGTGCCCTATCCACAGCAGGCCGGAATGGAAGCTGTCGCGCACGCGGCGCAGGGGCTCGCCCTGCCAGTACACCTCCCCGCCGTCCGGGCGCGCCAGCCCGGTCAGCAGGCGCAGCAGGGTGGTTTT
>NZ_JAGESB010000013.1:0-1434 GCF_017572865.1 Salmonella sp. 32082101201600294FB01SM01
CCGGCTTTCACTCCAACGAAAGATCCCCTTGGTCTGGCGGCGGTAGTTCGTCAGTTCCAGTCGTAGGAATGTCACTAGATTCAATGATTGGGATATAGGTCAGTTTCTGTTTGGCTTTTTCTTGGAAATCGCTCTCCTGATCGGTGGCAGATGCGATAACTGTTGCTGAGAAGATCGCGTATTTTCTTTGATTTCTTCCAGCTTGCCAGAACACCCTCTCATTTACGCAATAGGCATTTGCATTGCCGATCTTTACGGTATCTATCCACTGATCATCCTTCAGGAGCTTTATAGCCCTTCCTACAGTTGGCCTACTTACACCGGTTATTTCACAGAGCGTTGTGTAACTGCACACAACGGCATTTGTGGTTCTACCCATGTGTTCGACTAGGTAATACAAAATTTCATGCGCTATGGGGCTTTTGCGAGCTAATTTTCGCATTTGGTGTAAGTAGCTCCGAGAGAGCTGCACGAAGTTAAAATTTTCGTTTCCGCCATGAGACTCGATAGTCTCACCGGGTGACTTTATTTGCTTCATATAGAGACCCAACCATAATCATATTATTAAACCGATGCTATCACTGTGTGATATGGGTTGTAAAACAGAGTCTCATAGCTGATGAGACTCCCGAGTCTCATAGCTGATGAGACTCCCCCTCATAAAACCAATAAAAAAACAACAACTTACAATTACCCCCTTTCTATATCTCAATCAGGGTCTGATTGAGATACGAAAATCGAAGGTAGCTCCCGCCTTTCGGCGGGCATTTTTGGGGGTCAAGGTTCGCTTTAGCGACCGCGAAGCGGCTCGACCTTGACGCTCAAAAAGGCCTACCAAAATTGAGGGGGGTGGTTGTGATCACGCAGTGAGCGCAACCACCTGCCAGACGCTTTTGGTTTTGACCTTTGCGGGTGTCGGGGCGCAGCCCTGACCCAGTCACGTAGCGATAGCGGAGTGTATACTGGCTTAACTTCGGAGATGCCAAGGAAGGGACAGGATATGTTTTGTAGCACCGCCACTTTGTGACGGTGACAAAACGCACGGGACAAGATGTGTTTTTGGAGTACCGCCGACACGCCGCGGACACTCCAAAACATCTTGGTCAGGGCATTGCCCCGACACCCGAACGCTGTTACGCCTGAGCGTAGCGAGGGAGCTATCAGGATGTTTTGATGTTCGGGAAGGTCAACGTCAACGGCGGCTTAACAGGTGGTTGCGCTCACTGCGTGATCACAACCACCTTTGCCAAGTGTGGGGGTCGTTACAGCCCGTCAAGGGTTCGCTGGCGCCGCTAACGCGCCCTTGACCGGCTTTCACTCCAACGAAAGATCCCCTTGGTCTGGCGGCGGTAGTTCGTCAGTTCCAGTCGTAGGAATGTCACTAGATTCAATGATTGGGATATAGGTCAGTTTCTGTTTGGCTTTTTCTTGGAA
>NZ_JAGESB010000014.1:0-929 GCF_017572865.1 Salmonella sp. 32082101201600294FB01SM01
TGCTGGAAGATAAAATCATCGCCATGACGGCGGTGGGGATGGCGATGGCCTGCTGGATTGCGGTGCTGGCGGTGGCCGAAGCCGTACAGCGCGTGTCCCGCGGCACGAAAACCTCTCTCAGCTACTGGGGAATGGTGGCGGCGCACCTCGGGCTGGCGGTGACGATTACCGGCATCGCCTTCAGCCAGAATTACAGCGTGGAGCGTGACGTGCGGATGCGGGCGGGCGACAGCGTGACCATTCACGACTACCGCTTCACCTTCCGGGAGGTGCGGGACATCACCGGCCCCAACTACCGCGGCGGGGTGGCCCTCATCGGGGTGACGCGCCACGGCGAGCCGGAGGCGGTGCTGCACGCGGAGAAACGGCTCTACAACACCAGCCGGATGGTGATGACCGAGGCGGCGATTGACGGCGGGCTGACCCGCGACCTGTACGCCGCGCTCGGGGAGGAGCTGGACAACGGCGCGTGGGCCGTGCGCCTGTACTACAAACCGTTTGTCCGCTGGATATGGGCCGGGGGGCTGCTGATGGCGCTGGGCGGGCTGCTGTGCCTGGCGGACCCGCGCTACCGCCGCCGTAAACCATTGCCGGAGGCCGGATGAAACGCAACGTACTGTTATTACCGCTGCTGATTTTTCTGCTGATTGCCGCGGCGCTGCTGTGGCAGCTGGCGCGCAACGCGCAGGGCGATGACCCGACGAATCTCGAATCGGCGCTGACCGGAAAGCCGGTGCCGGCGTTCCGCCTGGAATCGCTGGAGACGCCGGGTCAGTACTACCAGGCGGAGGTGCTGACGCAGGGGAAACCGGTGCTGCTTAACGTCTGGGCCACCTGGTGCCCGACCTGCCGCGCCGAGCATCAGTACCTGAACCGGCTGGCCGCGCAGGGTATCCGGGTGGTGGGGCTGAACTATAAGGACGACCGGG
>NZ_JAGESB010000015.1:0-894 GCF_017572865.1 Salmonella sp. 32082101201600294FB01SM01
GTGGGTTGCAAAAGAAGTAGGTAGCTTAACCTTCGGGAGGGCGCTTACCACTTTGTGATTCATGACTGGGGTGAAGTCGTAACAAGGTAACCGTAGGGGAACCTGCGGTTGGATCACCTCCTTACCTGAAAGAAGCGTACTTTGCAGTGCTCACACAGATTGTCTGATGAAAAACGAGCAGTAAAACCTCTACAGGCTTGTAGCTCAGGTGGTTAGAGCGCACCCCTGATAAGGGTGAGGTCGGTGGTTCAAGTCCACTCAGGCCTACCAAATTTTCCCTGAATACTGCGTTGTGAAATAACTCACATACTGATGTATGCTTCGTTATTCCACGCCTTGTCTCAGGAAAAATTATCGGTAAAGAGGTTCTGACTACACGATGGGGCTATAGCTCAGCTGGGAGAGCGCCTGCTTTGCACGCAGGAGGTCTGCGGTTCGATCCCGCATAGCTCCACCATCTCGTGAGTGTTTACGAAAAAATACTTCAGAGTGTACCTGAAAGGGTTCACTGCGAAGTTTTGCTCTTTAAAAATCTGGATCAAGCTGAAAATTGAAACACAGAACAACGAAAGTTGTTCGTGAGTCTCTCAAATTTTCGCAACGCGAAGTGAAACATCTTCGGGTTGTGAGGTTAAGCGACTAAGCGTACACGGTGGATGCCCTGGCAGTCAGAGGCGATGAAGGACGTGCTAATCTGCGATAAGCGCCGGTAAGGTGATATGAACCGTTATAACCGGCGATTTCCGAATGGGGAAACCCAGTGTGACTCGTCACACTATCATTAACTGAATCCATAGGTTAATGAGGCGAACCGGGGGAACTGAAACATCTAAGTACCCCGAGGAAAAGAAATCAACCGAGATTCCCCCAGTAGCGGCGAGCGAACGGGGAGGA
>NZ_JAGESB010000017.1:0-717 GCF_017572865.1 Salmonella sp. 32082101201600294FB01SM01
ATCCGGGTTGCGGACAGTGTCTGGTGGGTAGTTTGACTGGGGCGGTCTCCTCCTAAAGAGTAACGGAGGAGCACGAAGGTTGGCTAATCCTGGTCGGACATCAGGAGGTTAGTGCAATGGCATAAGCCAGCTTGACTGCGAGCGTGACGGCGCGAGCAGGTGCGAAAGCAGGTCATAGTGATCCGGTGGTTCTGAATGGAAGGGCCATCGCTCAACGGATAAAAGGTACTCCGGGGATAACAGGCTGATACCGCCCAAGAGTTCATATCGACGGCGGTGTTTGGCACCTCGATGTCGGCTCATCACATCCTGGGGCTGAAGTAGGTCCCAAGGGTATGGCTGTTCGCCATTTAAAGTGGTACGCGAGCTGGGTTTAGAACGTCGTGAGACAGTTCGGTCCCTATCTGCCGTGGGCGCTGGAGAACTGAGGGGGGCTGCTCCTAGTACGAGAGGACCGGAGTGGACGCATCACTGGTGTTCGGGTTGTCATGCCAATGGCACTGCCCGGTAGCTAAATGCGGAAGAGATAAGTGCTGAAAGCATCTAAGCACGAAACTTGCCCCGAGATGAGTTCTCCCTGAGACTTTAGGTCTCCTGAAGGAACGTTGAAGACGACGACGTTGATAGGCCGGGTGTGTAAGCGCAGCGATGCGTTGAGCTAACCGGTACTAATGAACCGTGAGGCTTAACCTTACAACGCCGAAGATGTTTTGGCGG
>NZ_JAGESB010000018.1:0-636 GCF_017572865.1 Salmonella sp. 32082101201600294FB01SM01
GGGAAACCGGTGCTGCTTAACGTCTGGGCCACCTGGTGCCCGACCTGCCGCGCCGAGCATCAGTACCTGAACCGGCTGGCCGCGCAGGGTATCCGGGTGGTGGGGCTGAACTATAAGGACGACCGGGCGAAGGCGGTGGCCTGGTTAAAGGAACTGGGTAACCCGTATGCGCTGAGTTTATCGGACAGCGACGGGATGCTGGGGCTGGACCTGGGCGTGTACGGCGCGCCGGAAACCTTCCTCATCGACGGCAGGGGGATTATCCGCTACCGCCATGCGGGCGATTTGAATGCCCGGGTATGGGAAAGTGAACTGAAACCGCTGTGGGACAGATACAGCCGGGAGGCGGCGCAATGAGACTGTTACCGGGCATGGTGATGCTGATGCTGGTGCTGGTTATCGCCGGGTCAGCGCGGGCGACCACCGACGTGATGCCGTTTAAAGATGAAGCACAGGAGCAGCAGTTCCGCCAGCTCACGGAGCAGCTGCGCTGCCCGAAATGCCAGAACAACAGCATTGCGGACTCGAACGCGATGATAGCCACCGACATGCGCCGCAGGGTGTATGACCTGATGCAGGAGGGGAAGAGCCGCCAGGAAATCATCGATTACATGGTGGCGCGCTACGGCAACTTTG